>CAWCHK010000003.1:0-830331 GCA_963795385.1 uncultured Actinomycetota bacterium | reverse complement strand
CACCGAGCGCGTCTCGAAGTGGACCGCCGAGGAGGACATCTTCTCGCGGTACCGCATCGACGAGCAGCTGGCCAAGGCGTTGGACCGCAAGGTCTGGCTGCCCTCCGGCGGCTCGCTGGTCATCGACCGCACCGAGGCCATGACGGTCGTCGACGTCAACACCGGCAAGTTCACCGGCAGCGGCGGCAACCTCGAGGAGACGGTCACCAAGAACAACATCGAGGCGGCCGAGGAGATCGTCCGCCAGCTCCGGCTGCGCGACGTCGGCGGGATCATCGTCATCGACTTCATCGACATGGTCCTGGAGAGCAACCGCGAGCTCGTGCTGCGGCGGCTCCTGGAGTGCCTCGGCCGTGACCGGACGAAGCACCAGGTCGCCGAGGTCACCTCGCTCGGGCTGGTCCAGATGACCCGCAAGCGGGTCGGGCAGGGCCTGCTCGAGGTCTTCAGCGAGACCTGCGAGGTCTGCCACGGCCGCGGGGTCATCGTGCACACCGACCCGGTGGAGAAGAAGTCGCCGTCGGAGCAGCCCAGCGGCAGCTCCAGCTCGAAGAGCTCGGGACGTCGCGGTGGCCGCAAGGCGGCCGAGCCGGCGCCGGTCCGCACCGGCCCGACGGCCGCCGAGATCGCCGCCCGGGCCCACGCCGCCGCGATGCACAACGCGAAGGTCGCCGAAGGCGAGGAGATCGAGTCGATCGAGATGACCGACCCGACCGACGCGCCCGCTGAGGAGGAGCAGGGCGAGCTCACCGCGGTGACGGTCCTGGACGAGCTGGCCGAGCCGCAGGTCGCCGACGTTCCGGAGCCGGTCGAGCCGCAGGTCGCCGACGTTCCGGAGGCGAGCCGCAGCTCGCGAGGTCGCCGAGGTCGATCCCGAGATCGATCCCGAGGCCCCCGTCGTACCGGCTCCGCGTCGCCGACGGGGCCGGGCCACGGCGCCGGCCGGGCCGCCGCCGGGAGCGGTGAGCAGCGACTGACCGCTGGTTTGACCGGGCCTGCCGCCACGAAATACCCTTGCGGTCGGTGCGCCGAGTGCGCGCCATCGTCGTGAGAGCCCGACCAGCGCCGCGAGGCATGGTCCCCCGAGCGGCTTTGCACAGACCATCGACAGACGTCAGAGAGCGAGCTCCACGTGTACGCGATCGTCCGCGCCGGCGGCCGCCAGGAGAAGGTCGCCGTCGGCGACATCCTGGTGATCGACAAGGTCCAGGGCCAGGCGGGTGACTCCGTCGAGCTCGTGCCGCTGCTGCTCGTGGACGGTCAGACCGTGACGAGCGACGCCAAGGCGCTGGCCAAGGTGACCGTGACCGCCGAGCTGGTCGGCCCCTACAAGGGCCCCAAGATCACGATCATGAAGTTCAAGAACAAGACCGGCTACCGCAAGCGCCAGGGTCACCGCCAGCACCAGACCAAGGTCAAGGTCACCGCGATCAACGCGTGACCCATTGACCGCCGACCAGACTCCGCACACCAGCGACAGATACGAGAAGTAGGAGCGAGCTATGGCTCACAAGAAGGGCGCATCGTCCTCGCGGAACGGTCGCGACTCCAACAGCCAGCGGCTGGGCGTCAAGCGCTTCGGTGGCCAGGAGGTCAACGCCGGCGAGATCATCGTGCGCCAGCGCGGCACCCACTTCCACCCCGGCGACGGCGTGGGTCGCGGCAAGGACGACACGTTGTTCGCGCTGGTCAAGGGCGCGGTGCTCTTCGGCACCAAGCGCGGCCGCCGCACCGTCAACATCACCCCCTCGGGCGACTGACGCCCCTCCACTCGATGTCCCGTGAGGGGCTGGGCCGACCGGCCCGGCCCCTCACGGTTTTTCGCCCCCGTCCTTCTCCCCATCCGCACACCATCCGCCTCATCGGAGCTAGGAGCGCACCGTGACGACGTTCGTCGACCGGGTCGTGCTGCATCTGGCGGCCGGCGACGGCGGCAACGGCTGCGCCTCGGTGCACCGGGAGAAGTTCAAGCCGCTGGGCGGGCCCGACGGCGGCAACGGCGGTCGCGGCGGCGACATCGTCCTGCAGGTCGACGCCCAGGCCACGACCCTGCTGGAGTACCACCGCCACCCGCACCGCAACGCCGGCGGCGGCAAGGCCGGCCAGGGCGCGCACCGCAACGGCGCCGAGGGCGGCGACCTGGTCCTGCCGGTGCCCGAGGGCACGGTCGTGAAGTCGGCCGAGGGCGAGGTGCTCGCCGACCTGATCGGTCCCGGCACGACCTTCGTCGTCGCCAGGGGTGGCCGGGGCGGGTTGGGCAACGCGGCGCTGGCCTCCGCCCGCCGCAAGGCACCCGGCTTCGCCCTGCTCGGCGAGCCCGGTGACGCCGGTGACGTCGAGCTCGAGCTCAAGACCCTGGCCGACGTCGCGCTGGTGGGCTTCCCCAGCGCCGGCAAGTCCAGCCTGGTGGCCGCGATGTCCGCGGCCCGCCCCAAGATCGCCGACTACCCCTTCACGACGCTGGTGCCCAACCTCGGCGTCGTCGAGGCCGGCAGCGAGCGGTTCACCGTGGCCGACGTGCCCGGCCTGATCCCGGGCGCCAGTCAGGGCCGCGGGCTGGGCCTGGAGTTCCTGCGGCACGTCGAGCGGTGCTCGGTCCTGGTCCACGTCATCGACGCGGCGACCCTCGAGCCCGGCCGTGACCCGCTCACCGACCTGGACGTGATCGAGGCCGAGCTCGCGGCGTACGTCGTGGACGAGGCCCTCGGTGGCCGGCCGCTGACCGACCGGACCCGGCTCGTGGCGATCAACAAGATCGACGTCCCGGACGCCCGCGAGCTGGCCGAGCTGGTCCGCCCGGACCTGGAGGCCCGCGGCCTTCGGGTGCTCGCGGTCTCGGCCGCGACGCACGAGGGACTGCGCGAGCTGGGCTTCGCGATGGCCCAGCTCGTCGCCCAGGCGCGGGCCGACCTGGCCGTCGGCGAGGTCCCGCGAGTCGTGTTGCGCCCCAAGGCAGTTGACGAGAAGGGCTTCACCGTCGAGCGGGAGGAGACGTCGGAGGGCGTGCGCTTCCGCGTCGTCGGCGGACGCCCGACCCGCTGGGTTCGGCAGACCGACTTCGCCAACGACGAGGCCGTCGGCTACCTCGCCGACCGGCTGGCCCGGGCCGGTGTCGAGGAGGAGCTGGTCAAGGCCGGCGCTCGCTCCGGCGACACGGTGCTGATCGGGGTGGGCGACGAGGCGGTCGTCTTCGACTGGGAGCCCACCATCACCGCGGGTGCCGAGCTGCTCGCCGGGCCACGCGGCAGCGACCTGCGGCTGGACGACGCGCCGCGCCCGACCCGCGACGAGAAGCGTCAGGAGTACGCCGACCGCCGGGCCGGGCGCACGGCCGCCCGGACCGAGCTCGAGACCGAGCGTGCGGCCGGCCACTGGGCCCGGCCGGGGGAGCCGGACGAGGAGGACGGGGCGTGACCAAGCGCCCGGCGTCGGTCCTTCGCCGGGCGGCCCTGCCCACGGCGCAACGGATCGTGGTCAAGGTGGGATCGAGCTCGTTGACCGATGTCGCGGGGGGCCTGGACCACGACCGGCTGGACGCCCTGGTCGACACGCTGGCCGTGCACGCGACCGACGGCCGCGAGGTGCTGCTCGTCTCCTCGGGTGCGATCGCAGCCGGGCTGGCGCCACTGTCCCTGCGCCGTCGCCCGCGCGACCTGGCGACCCAGCAGGCTGCGGCCAGCGTCGGCCAGGGGCTGCTCGTCGCTCGCTATACCGCGGCGTTCGCCCGGCACGGCCGGACGGTCGGGCAGGTGCTGCTCACCGCCGAGGACGTCATCCGGCGCACCCACTACGCCAACGCACAGCGCACGCTCTACCGGCTGCTCGGCCTCGGCGTCGTACCGGTCATCAATGAGAACGACACCGTCGCCACGGACGAGATCCGCTTCGGCGACAACGACCGCCTCGCAGCGCTGGTCGCCCACCTGGTCCATGCGGACGCCCTGCTCCTGCTCTCGGACGTCGACGCCCTGTACGACGGTCCGCCGACCCGTCCCGGTGCCGCCCGTGTCCCGGCCGTGTCCGGCCCGGGCGACCTGGACCGGGTGCGGGTGGGGTCGAGCGGTTCGGCCGGTGTCGGCACGGGCGGCATGCAGACCAAGATCGAGGCGGCGGCAATCGCGACGACTGCGGGGATTGCCACGATCCTGACGTCCGCGCCACTGGCCGGCCGGGCCCTGGCGGGCGAGGACGTGGGCACGTTCTTCGCGCCGACGGGCTCCCGCCGCGGCACTCGACTGCTCTGGCTCGCGCACGCGACGAACCCGCGCGGCAGGCTCGGGCTGGACCGCGGAGCCGTGTCCGCAGTGGTCGAACGCCGGATGTCGCTGCTCCCCGCGGGCATCGTCACGGTCGACGGGGATTTCGCTGCTGGAGATCCGGTCGACCTTTGCGATGAAAACGGCTCCGCAGTGGCCCGCGGACTGGTCAACTATGGCTCGAAGGAACTCCCCGGCCTGTTGGGCAGATCCACGAGGGATCTGGCGCGAGAGCTGGGGTCGGCGTACGAGCGCGAGGTCGTCCATCGTGACGACCTGGTGCTGTTGCGCCGCTGACACGAGAGAGTGGGGGACGTGAGCCAGCCGGACCTGGGTGAGCCTGCCCTCTGGCACGTGACGCTGACCGTCGCCGGAGACCCGGTCGACGCGGCTGAGCTTCGCGACGCCCTGGAGCAGCTGGCCGCCGAGCGGCCGTTCATGGTGTCCATGCGCTACGGGCTGGACCGGGCCGAGCTCCGCTACTGGGACGAGGCCGAGGAGATCGACGACGCGGCCGCGTTGGCCTTGCGACTGTGGGGTGATCACCGGGCCAGCGCGCACCTGCCCGACTGGCGGGTCGTGGGCCTCGAGGTGCTCGACCGCGCGACCATGCTGGCTCGCGGCGAGGAGCACACGACGTCGCCGCTCGTCGCGGCCGGCGTCCGGCCGCTCTGAGCCCTGCCCGCTGGTTGCGGGGTCCCCCTCGCCCCCTCCAGCGGGTCGAACGGGCCCCCGGAACCCGGCGCAGGCCATGTCGGTGAGCCGCGTCGTAGCCTGGGCGGGTGAGCACCAGCATCGAGCGGCCGGCCGACGTGGACGTGCGGTCCGCCGTCCTCGAGACCTGTGCGCGGGCCCGGGTCGCCTCGCGCACCCTGGCTCTGCTGACCCGGGCCGAGAAGGACGCGGCGCTGCTCGCGCTCGCGGACGCGGTGCGCAGGCACGCCGGGCGGATCGTGCGGGCCAACCGCGACGACCTCGCCGCTGGTGCGCAGGGTGGCCTGCCCGACGCGATGCTCGACCGGCTGCGGCTCGACCACGACCGCGTGGACCAGGTGGCCGACGCGTTGGCCGCCCTGGCGGCGCTGCCCGACCCGGTCGGGGAGGTGGTCCGCGGGTCGACGCTGGCCAACGGCCTGGAGATCCGCCAGGTCCGGGTGCCGATGGGCGTGGTCGGCATGGTCTACGAGGCCCGCCCCAACGTGACCGTGGACGCCGCCGGGCTCGCCCTGAAGAGCGGCAACGCCGTCGTGCTCCGCGGCGGCTCGGCGGCCGTGCGGACCAACCGGGCGCTGGTCGAGGTCCTGCGCGAGGCGCTGGCCGGGGCGGGGCTGCCGATGGATGCCGTGGAGCTGCTCGACGAGGGTGGCCGCGACGCGGTCCGGCACCTCATGACGGCCCGCGGCTACGTCGACGTGCTGGTGCCGCGCGGGGGCGCCGACCTGATCCGGACCGTCGTCGAGGGCTCCACCGTGCCAGTCATCGAGACCGGGATCGGCAACTGCCACGTCTACGTGGATGCCACTGCCGACATCGCGAAAGCCGTTGCGATTGCAGTGAACTCGAAGGTTCACCGGGTCAGCGTGTGCAACTCGGCCGAGACGCTGCTGGTGCACCGCGACATCGCCGAGACCTTCCTCCCGCGGGTCCTGGAGGAGCTCGAGCGCGAGACGGTCACGATCCACGGGACCCCGGAGGTCGCGTCCTACGCCGACGCCGCCGGGATCGCCCACGTCCTCGCCACCGACGAGGACTGGGCCAAGGAGTACCTCTCCCTCGACCTGGCCGTGCGGGTCGTCGACGACATCGACGAGGCCCTGGAGCACGTCCGGCGCTGGTCGAGTGGCCACACCGAGGCGATCGTCACCGAGAGCCAGGCCGCGGCCCGGCGCTGGGTGGCCGAGGTGGACGCGGCCGCGGTCATGGTCAACGCCTCGACCCGGTTCACCGACGGCGGTGAGTTCGGCTTCGGGGCCGAGATCGGGATCTCGACCCAGAAGCTGCACGCCCGTGGCCCGATGGGGCTGCCGGAGCTGACGACCACCAAGTGGATAGTGACCGGGGACGGCCAGATCCGCAGCTGACCGCGGGCGGGGCGCGGGACTGGCAGGATTGCCGCTCGTGCATGACGCCGAGGTCCGCAAGCTGGCCGAGCTCGAGGACCGGCACTGGTGGTACCGCGAGCGCCGGCACCTGCTCGGCTCGGCCCTGCGCGGCATCGCGCCGGGGCTGGCCCTGGACGTGGGCGCGGCCGGGGGCGGCAACACGCGCGTCCTGCGTGATCTCGGCTGGCGGGCGGTCGCGCTCGAGTACGGCGCCGAGGGGGCCGAGGTCGCGGCCGACCGCGGCATCCCGGTCCTGCGGGCCGACGCCACGGACCTGCCGATGGCCGCGGCCAGCCTCGACCTCGTGGTGGCCTTCGACGTCCTGGAGCACCTGCCGGACGACGACGGGGCTGCCCGCGAGGTGCTGCGCGTGCTGCGGCCCGGCGGCCGGTTCCTGGTCGCGGTGCCCGCCGACCGGCGCCTGTGGTCCGCGCACGACGAGGCCGTGGGGCACGTCCGGCGCTACGAGCGGCGCCAGCTCGTCCAGGTCCTGGAGCGGGCCGGCTTCGAGGTGGCCTCCGTCCGCAGCTGGAACGTCCTGCTGCGCCCCGTGGTCGCCCTGCGCCGGCGCTCCAGCACCGGCAGCGACCTCGACGACCTGCACCCGGTCGTCAACGCGGGCCTGCGCGGGATCATCACGGTCGAGCGCTATCTGCCGGTCGGCGGGCTGCCCGGTGTCTCGTTGCTGGTGCGAGCGCGCAAGCCCGAAAGGCCTTGAGCCACACCGCGGTCCGGCTGCGTTCGGTGAGTCAGTCGCCCTCAGGCGCGGCGTCCGTACCGTCCCCGCTGTCCCCGCTGTCCCGCTGTCTCTGGCCACGTAGTACGACGGCCGTCCCTGCATCTGGGTGTAGAGCCGGCCGACGTACTCGCCCAGCAGGCCGAGACACAGCAGCTGGACCGCGCCGAAGGCCGACACCACGACGAAGGTCGAGGTCCAGCCCGCAACGGTGGCGTCGCGCAGCTGGGCGATCAGTGCGTAGACCAGGAGCAGGATCGCGACCGTGCCGCCGCCGAGGCCGAACCAGGTCGCCAGCCGCAGCGGCGCGGTGGAGAAGCCGGTCATGCTGTCGACCGTGAGCCGCATCATCCGCGGCAGCGAGTACTTCGAGGTGCCGCCGGCCCGGGGCGCCCGCGGGTAGCCGACCTGAGCGCTGGGGAACTCCAGCGCCGGCACGACCAGCCGCAGCACCTGGTGCCGGTCCGGCAGCGCGTTGACCGCGTCGACGGTGGCCCGGCTCATCAGCCGGTAGTCCCCGGCGTCGCTGGGCCCGCTCGTGCCGGCCAGGCGGCTCATCAGCCGGTAGAACGCCCGGGCCCCGGCGCGCTTGAACGCCGAGTCGCTGGAGCGGTCCGTGCGCACGCCGTACACGACGTCGACGGTCTCGGAGCGGGCGACGGCGAGCATCTGCGCGATCACCTCCGGCGGGTCCTGCAGGTCGGCGTCGAGGGTCACCACCCACTCGCCGCGGGCCCGGGACAGCCCGGCCGAGATCGCCGCCTGGTGGCCCGCGTTCGCGCGCAGCCGGAGGACGCGCAGCTGCGGCCAGTCCCGCCGGGTGCGCTCGAGAAGCACGGGTGTGCCGTCCCTGCTGCCGTCGTCGACGACCAGCGCCTCGTAGGTCTCGCCCAGCGCGTCGAGCACGGCGCGCAGCCGGGGGAGCATCAACGGCAGCACCTCGGCCTCGTCGTACACCGGGATGACGGCACTGAGCGTGACGATGGTCCTGCACTCCTCGGTCGGGTTTCGCAGAGCCTATGCGGGCTCGTGCCGGCGACACCACGACCGAGGCGCCGGGCTCCGGACATGTCGTGCCAGACTGTGCGGATGATCCAGACCTTGGCCTTCCTGGCCGCCGAGGGCAGCGAGCCAGCCAAGCGCCATCTGCCGATGCCGGCGATCGGCTTCGGGATCCTCGCGCTCGTCGTCTTCATCGTGCTGCTCGGCATCACGTACGCATTCCGCAGCTCGGGCACCAAGCACTGACCACCGGCTGACGCCGTGAGCCGCGAGCGCCCCCGGCTGGGGGTCATGGGTGGCACGTTCGACCCCATCCACCACGGCCACCTCGTCGCGGCCAGCGAGGTGCAGACCGTCTTCGACCTGGACGAGGTCATCTTCGTCCCCACCGGGCAGCCCTGGCAGAAGGAGGACCGGCAGGTCTCGCCGGCCGAGCACCGCTACCTGATGACGGTGGTCGCGACCGCGTCGAACCCCCGCTTCACCGTCAGCCGGGTCGACATCGACCGGCCGGGGGAGACGTACACCGTCGACACCCTCCGTGACCTGCACCGGGCCCGGCCCGAGGCGGAGCTGTACTTCATCACCGGTGCTGACGCCCTGGCCCAGATCCTGTCCTGGAAGGACAACGACGAGCTCTGGGAGCTCGCCCACTTCGTCGGTGTCACCCGGCCCGGCCACCAGCTCTCCGGCACCGGCGTGCCGGGGGAGCGGGTGAGCCTCCTCGAGGTCCCCGCCATGGCCATCTCCTCGACCGACTGCCGGCGCCGGGTGGGCGACGACCAGCCGGTCTGGTACCTCGTGCCGGACGGCGTCGTGCAGTACATCGCGAAGCATCGGCTTTACCGCGGCCCCTGATCTGCCGATGGGGGGACGTGGAAGCACTGGACGTGGTGAGCCGGACCGAGGCTGAGCCGACCCCGTCCGGCCGGGACTGGGGTTCACTCATCTGGCCGGGTGGCCGGCCGACCGGCGACACCCAGGTGCTCGCCGACCGGGCCGCAGCCGCCGCCGCCGTCGCCGCCCGCGCCACCGACGACGCCACAGTGCGTACGCCGAGCCGGCCTGCGTCCGATGTCTCCGATGTCTCCGATGTCTCCGATGTCTCCGAGGCCACTGGGGCCACCGATGCCGCGGCCGCTGCCGGCCGCCACCGCGCTCAGCACCGCCGGCGTCGAGGTGACGGCCCGCGACCTGAGCGGCTTCTCCCCGCTCTCCCGGCAGCGACCGGTCATCGGCCTGGTCGAGGCACCGGTCGCCGAGCCGGAGCTCGAGCCCTGGAACCCCGAGGCGACGTACGAGTCCCTGGTCCGGCTGCTCGCCGAGCTCAAGGCGATGCATCCCCACGAGGTCGCGGTGCTGCCCACCCGGCCGTCGTTCGGAGCCGGCCGGCGCCTGACCCGCCTGGTCGCCGCCGTCGTGGCCGTGGGCGTCGTGGTCGGCGGCGGCTCGCTCCTGCTGTCGCACCGTTCGGGGCCGACGCATCACGCCGCCGCCGTCGCGCCGCGGATGTCGACAGTGCTCGTGGCGATCGAGGCCAACGGCTCTCTCGTCGGCGCAAACCTGTTGGCCAGCAATGGTTCCAAGAGCCAGGAGATCCTGCTGCCCAGCCGGCTCCTGGTCGACGTACCGGGTCAAGGGAACGCGCAGCTGGCCCAGTCCCCGGTCTCTGGCCCCGGTGCAGCCGCGGCCGCGGTGGAGAACGCGCTGCACGTGCGCATCGACGGCACGTGGGTCCTCGACCCGGCCACGCTGAGCACCCTCGTCGACGCCGTCGGCGGCATCGACGTGACGCTGACCGACGACCTGCTCCCCAGCGACGGGTCGGGCAACATCGGCATCGGAGCGGGTGCCTCCCACATCACCGGCATCCAGGCCAGCACCCTGGCGGTCGCGCAGGGGACCCAGGAGCCCGAGGCGAGCCGGCTGGCCCGGCAGCAGATCCTGGTCGACGCCCTCCTGACCAAGCTGCCCACCGACCAGGCCCAGCTCGCCGGCCTGCTCGCCCACGCGCAGGTCAACGGGGGTCTCACCCCTGCCTCCCTGGCGGGCGTCCTGGAGCGGATGCGCGCAGCGGTCGTGGCCGGCTCGGCCGCCTCCACCGTCATCCCGAACAACCCCATCGACAGCGGCTCGGGCACACCGTCGTACGGGCTCGACGACTCCGCCGCCGAGGCCATGGTCGCCAGCCGGCTGGCCGGCGCCGAGCTGCCGACACCGGCCGGTGGCCGCTCGCGCATCCTGGTCCAGAACGGCATCGGCACTGCCGGTCTCGGGGACATCGCGCGGGCCGAGCTGGTCGCCCGCGGCTACGCCTTCCGCGGCGGCGGCAACGCCGCCAGCTTCGGCACCGGCCCGTCGGTCATCCTGATCCAGGACAGCACGGCTGCGAGTCGCGCCCTCGGCGCGACGATCGCGCAGATCCTCGGGCTGCCGGCGTCCGCGGTGCAGCTGGACAGCAACCAGACCACGATCGCAGACGTCGTGGTGATCCTGGGGTCCGACTTCACAGCGCCGGCCGGCCCGGCTGCGAGCGCCCAGGCGTCGACCACGCCGTGAGAGGCTTACGGTCGTGCCTGCTTCCGACCGTGCCGTTGAGCTCGCCGTGGCTGCTGCCGCGGCGGCCGAGGACAAGCTCGCGACCGACGTCGTAGCCCTCGATGTCAGTGAGCAGCTCGTCATCACCGACGTGTTCCTGCTCGCCTCCGCCCCGAACGACCGCCAGGTCAAGGCGATCGTCGATGCCGTCGAGGAGTCGCTGCTCGCGATCGGCGCCAAGCCCGTCCGCCGCGAGGGCACGCGGGAGGGGCGCTGGGTCCTGCTGGACTACGTCGACCTCGTGGTGCACATCCAGCACTCCGACGAGCGGGAGTACTACTCGCTCGAGCGGCTCTGGCGGGACTGCCCGGTGCTGAAGCTGCCGGTCGCCGAGGGGTCGTGACCCGGCGATGACCCGGTGATGATCCAGAGATGACCCAGAGATGACGGGCCCGCGCATCGTCGTCGTCCGGCACGGCCGTACGGCGTACAACCACGAGGACCGCTGGCAGGGTCAGCTGGACGTGTCGCTCGACGAGGTGGGGCTCCGCCAGGCGGAGGTCATGGCGCCGGCGGTCGGTTCCTACGACCCGGTGGCGATCGTCTCCAGCGACCTCAGCCGGGCCCGCCTCACCGCCGAGGCGATCGCCCGGACCACCGGCCTGCCCGTGGCCGAGGACAAGCGGCTGCGCGAGATCAACGCTGGCCAGTGGCAGGGCCTGACCGGCAGCGAGGTGCGCTCGCGCTTCCCGGCCGAGACCGAGCGGATCCGCCGCGGCGAGGACATCCCGCGCGGCGGCGACGGTGAGACCTGGGCGATGCTCGGCGAGCGGGTCGCGGCCGCCCTGAGCTCCTTCGCGGAGTCGCTGCCCGCGGGGGCGGTCGGCGTCGCGGTGACCCACGGCGCGGCCACCCGGGCCGGGCTGGGCGTGCTGCTCGGCCTGCCCTACGAGCACTGGCGGGTGCTGGGCAGCCTGCACAACTGCTCGTGGGCGGTGGTCAGCCGCGAGCCGGCGGGATGGCGCCTGGACGGCTGGAACCTCTCGGCGCACTAGCCGGATTCGTCCGCCGCGTCGGCCACCCGTTAGACTCGCCGAGCACTTCGAGGGGCTGTGGCGCAGCTGGTAGCGCACCTCCATGGCATGGAGGGGGTCAGGGGTTCGAGTCCCCTCAGCTCCACCGATTCGGTCGGTTCCCGGTTTGCGGCCGGCACCGGCTCGCAGCAGGTAGTTTGGCCCGATGTCTCCAGCCCGGCAACGCGTCGCAGTCGTCACCGGTGGTGGGAGCGGCATCGGAGCCACCGTCGCCCACGCTCTGGCCGACGACGGCTGGACCGTCGTGATCGCCGGTCGTCGCGCGGAGGCCCTGCAGGCCGTAGCCGCGGGTGCCGGCGGTCGGTCCGGCTCGCTCGATCCCGTCCCGGCCGACGTCACCGACGAGGCCAGCGTCCGGCAGCTCTTCGACCACACCGTCGAGCGGTACGGCCGAGTCGACCTGCTCTTCAACAACGCCGGCACGGGGGCGCCCGCCGTCGACCTCGACGAGCACAGCCTCGACGTCTGGAACCACGTCGTCGCCGTCAACCTCACCGGTGCCTTCCTGTGCACCCGCGAGGCGTTCCGGGTCATGCGCCGGCAGGACCCGCGCGGTGGGCGGATCATCAACAACGGCTCCATCTCGGCGCACACCCCGCGGCCCCGGTCGATCGCCTACACGGCCACCAAGCACGCGATCACGGGGCTGACCAAGTCGACCGCCCTGGACGGCCGGCCCTACGACATCGCCTGCGGCCAGATCGACATCGGCAACGCGGCCACGGACATGACGAAGGACAGCGGCCAGGGCAAGGAGCAGGCCGACGGCTCGATCCGGCCCGAGGCGGTCATGGACGTGGACGAGGTCGGCCGCGCAGTCCGGTACATGGCCGGCCTCCCGCTCGACCGCAACGTCGCCACCATGACCGTGATGGCCACCCAGATGCCGTACGTCGGGAGGGGCTGAAGCATGGCGGAGGCGGCGGCCGAGCGACCCGGCGCGCGCGCGTGGGACGTCGACCGCACCATCGTCCGGTTCCCCGACCCGGCGATCGAGGTGGTGGACGAACGGTTCCGGCCGCTGATCGTGGAGCACGAGGTGGTCGAACGGCTCTGGACGGGCGGGCGCTGGCTCGAGGGTCCGGTGTGGTTCGGCGACGGTCGCTACCTGCTGTTCTCCGACATCCCCAACAACCGGATGCTCTGCTGGAGCGAGGTGACCGGTGACGTCACGGCGTACCGGGTGCCGTCCGACAACAGCAACGGCAACACCCGTGACCGGCAGGGTCGGCTCGTGACCTGCGAGCACCGCACCCGCCGGGTCACCCGGACCGAGCACGACGGCCGGATCACGGTCTTGATGGACGGCTACGACGGCAAGCGGCTCAACGCCCCCAACGACGTGACCGTGCACTCCGACGAGTCGGTCTGGTTCACCGACCCCGGCTACGGGATCCTCGGCAACTACGAGGGCGACAAGGCCCCGGAAGACCTGCCGCGGCAGGTCTATCGACTGGACCCGTCGACCGGCGAGGCGCGCGCTGTGATCACCGGGATGGACCGGCCCAACGGCATCTGCTTCGCACCCGACGAGTCCCGGCTCTATGTGGTCGAGGTCGACCACATCCGGGTCTTCGACCTCGAGGGCGCCACGCCGGTGAACGGCCGGGTCTTCGTCCAGATGAGCCCCGGCTTCGCCGACGGAATCCGCTGCGATCGCGACGGCAACGTCTGGTCATCGGCCGGCGGCGGTGGTGCCGGCTTCGACGGCGTCCACTGCTACAGCCCGGACGGCGTGCTGCTCGGTCAGATCCATCTGCCCGAGACGGTGGCGAATCTCTGCTTCGGCGGCGTCAAGAAGAACCGGCTCTTCATCACCGCCAGCCGCTCGCTCTACAGCGTGTACGTCGAGGCCCTCGGCGACCAGCGCCCTTGACCCGCACCGCCGGTCGCGGCCGGTCCCCGGACCGGGCGCGGCTCCGCGATCCAGGTGCATCTGGCTGGCGTTGCTCAACTCTCGGGCCGGTCGGCCGATACTCACTGGGTGCACCGTGAGCCGGACGAGCTGGATCATGCTCTCGCGCCGATCCTGACGACCGTCTGTGGATCGGTTGCGCTGCTCGACGCCGTCTGGACGGCCGTCGACCTGATCACCCTGACCGGCTGGGCCCGCCCCCTGGTCGCCGCCGCTGCCGGCGTGACCGCGGTGCTGCTGGCCGTGCTGGCCCTCGCCCTCCAACGCTCGTGGATCGGCATCGGCGCCGCCCGGCCGGTGACCGCCGGAGTGGTCCTGTCGGTGGGCCTCAACGGCGGAGCCGTCCTCGCCGCGACCGCACAGCCGCAGTACACGTCCTGGCTGATGCTGGCCGCGGTCGGTGCCGGAGTGCTGGTGCTCGGCCGCCGCTGGTACCTCGCGACGATCCTGCTGCTGTGGGTGACCTGGTGCGGTGCGTCGTACCTGGCGATCCGCGGCGACTCGACGCACAACAACACCTCCGTCTACGCGCAGCTGGCGATGGCCACTGTCGCCGCGACCGCCGTCTCCGCACTGCTGCACCACTGGCGGGTGAAGTCGCTCGGCGACCTCGCCGCCGCTCGCCGGCAGGCCGCCGAGGCGGAGGTGCGCGACCCACTGACCGGCGTGGCCAACACGTCCGGCCTCACCCTGCTGGGGGGACAGGTGCTGGAGGCCGCCCGCCGCCACGGCGACGCTGTCCACTGCCTGGTCCTCGACGTCGACGGGCTCGGGGTCGTCAACAACGAGCTCGGCCGGCTGGCCGGTGACGACGTCCTGGTCGGAGTCGCCGACTCGCTGATCGGGGCCACCCGGTCGGGCGACGTCGTGGCCCGTTGGGGCGGCGACGAGTTCGTCGTCATCGGCGCCGGCTCGGGGCCATCGGCGCTCGAGGTCGAACGCCGGGTGCGGGCCGGCCTCGTCGAGGCACCTCCGGCTTCGCCGTCGGTCTGGCCGGGCCGGGTCAGCGCCGGTCGCGCGGTCAAGGAGCCCTGGGACGACGACACCCTGGAGAGCCTGCTGGACCGGGCCCACCGCGAGATGCTCCTGCGCCGGGCCCTGCGCCGGGAGGCTGCGGGTGCGCCGTACCGGCCGGCGAGCGTCGACCGCAGCGAGCTGCCGCCGGCCCAACGGCCCCGGCCCGGAGCCTCGCCCCAGCCCTGGTGACCGGGGCGGAGACCGCGCGGACGCCTGGCCGTGGCGCGCTGAGGCCAGGGTGAGGATCGGGCCTGCGTCCGGCCGATAGGCTTTCCGGCCTGATGAGCGAGACCTACGACCCTCGAACCCTGCAGGACCGCTGGCGCCCCGTCTGGGACGAGCTGCAGCCGTTCCGCGCCTCCGACGACGGCTCGCGCGAGCGGCGCTACATCGTCGACATGTTCGCCTACCCGTCGGGTGACCTGCACATGGGCCACGCCGAGGCCTACGCGATCGGCGACGTCTTCGCGCGCTACTGGTTCCAGCGCGGGTACGACGTCCTGCACCCGGTGGGCTGGGACTCGTTCGGGCTCCCGGCCGAGAACGCCGCGATCAAGCGCGACGCCCACCCCGCCGACTGGACCTACGCCAACATCGAGACCCAGGCCGAGTCCTACCGCCGCTACGCGATCTCGTTCGACTGGTCGACGCGCCTGCACACCTCCGACCCCGAGTACTACCGCTGGACCCAGTGGCTGTTCACCCGCTTCTACGAGCGGGGGCTGGCCTACCGCAAGGAGTCGCCGGTCAACTGGTGCCCCAAGGACCAGACGGTGCTGGCCAACGAGCAGGTGATCGACGGACACTGCGAGCGCTGCGGCACAGCGGTCGTGAAGAAGAACCTCACCCAGTGGTACTTCAAGATCACCGACTACGCGCAGCGGCTGCTGGACGACATGTCGTTGCTCGAGGGCGGCTGGCCCGAGCGTGTGCTCCTCATGCAGCGCAACTGGATCGGCCGGTCGACCGGGGCCGACGTGCACTTCGCGGTCGAGGGCCGCGAGGAGCCCGTGACCGTCTACACGACCAGGCCGGACACCTTGTTCGGTGCGACCTTCTTCGTCGTCGCCGCCGACTCCGAGCTGGCCGCGGAGCTGGCGGCGGGCACGCCCGCAGAGGCGGACTACGCGGCGTACCGCGAGGAGGTCTCGCGGGCCAGCGAGATCGAGCGGCTGGCGACCGACCGGCCCAAGACCGGCGTCTTCCTGCATCGCCACGCCGTGAACCCGGTCAACGGCGAGCGCCTGCCGGTCTACGCGGCCGACTACGTACTGGCCGACTACGGCCACGGCGCGATCATGGGCGTGCCGGCGGAGGACCAGCGGGACTGGGACTTCGCCCAGGCGTTCGACCTGCCGATCGTGAGAACCGTTGCGCCGCCGTGCGGATTGGGAGGGCGAGGCCTACACCGGCGACGGACCGACGATCAACTCCGCCAACGACGAGGTCAGCCTCGACGGGGTGTCCCGCGACGAGGCGAAGTCGTTGATCATCGACTGGCTGGACGGCAAGGGGCTGGGTGCGGCCACGACGACGTTCCGGCTGCGCGACTGGCTGCTGTCCCGGCAGCGGTTCTGGGGCTGCCCCATCCCGATCGTGCACTGCCCGGTCGACGGTGAGGTGCCGGTCCCGGACGACCAGCTGCCGGTGCTGCTGCCCGACCTGCGCGGTCAGGACCTGAAGCCCCGAGGCGTCTCCCCGCTGGCGGCCGCTGAGGACTGGGTCAACACGACCTGCCCGAAGTGCGGTGGGCCGGCCCAGCGCGACACCGACACGATGGACACGTTCGTCGACTCCTCGTGGTACTTCCTGCGCTACTGCTCGCCGCACTACGAGGACGGGCCGTTCGACCCGGAGGCGGTCGCGCGCTGGATGCCGGTCGACCAGTACATCGGCGGCATCGAGCACGCGATCCTGCACCTGCTCTACGCCCGGTTCTTCATCAAGGTGCTGCACGATCTGGGGCTGATCGAGGCCACCGAGCCGTTCAGCCGGCTGCTGACCCAGGGCCAGGTGATCAACCACGGCAAGGCGATGAGCAAGACGCTCGGCAACGGTGTCGACCTGGGCGAGCAGATCGACGCGTACGGCGTGGACGCGGTCCGGCTCACGATGATCTTCGCGAGCCCGCCGGAGGACGACATCGACTGGGCCGACGTGTCGCCGGACGGCGCGCGCAAGTTCCTGGCCCGGGCCTGGCGGCTGGCCGGCGACGTGACGTCCGAGGTCGGCGTCGACCCGGCGACGGGGGACGGCGGCCTGCGCCGCCAGACCCATCACACCGTCCACGAAGCGGTCCAGCTGATCGAGTCGCACAAGTTCAACGTCGTGGTCGCGCGACTGATGGAGCTGGTCAACGCGACCCGCAAGGTCGTGGACTCCGGTGCGGGAGCTGGCGATCCGGCGGTGCGTGAGTCGGTCGAGGCCACCGCGATCCTGCTCAGCCTTGTGGCGCCGTACACCGCCGAGGACATGTGGGCCCGGCTCGGTCACGAGCCGTCGGTGGCCCGCGCCGGGTGGCCCGAGGTCGACGAGTCGCTCCTGGTCGAGGACTCGGTCACCTGTGTCGTGCAGGTCTCGGGCAAGGTGCGCGACCGCATCGAGGTGGCGACCGGACATCGGCGAGGACGCCTTGCGGGACAAGGCCCTGGCGAGCGAGAAGGTCAAGCAGGCCCTCGACGGGCGGGACGTGCGCACCGTGATCGTGCGGGCGCCGCGGCTGGTCAACGTCGTCCCCGTCTGATCGCCGTGCGCACCGCGCTGGTCACCGACTCGACGGCGTACCTGCCGGCCGAGCTGGTCGAGCGGCACGGCGTGCGGGTGATCCCTCTGCAGGTGCTGATCGCAGGGAAGGCCTTCGACGAGAACGAGATCGAGCCTTCCCGCGTCGCCGATGCGCTCCGCGCGCGGACGCCGGTGACGACGTCGCGGCCTTCACCCGCGGTGTTCTCCGCCGTCGTATGCCGAGCTGGCGGGCCAGGGTTTCGACGCCGTCCTGTCCTTGCACCTGTCCGCGGAGATGTCGGGTACCTGGGCCTCGGCCCGGCTGGCCGCGGACGACGCGCCGATTCCGGTCGAGGTCGTCGACTCGCGATCGCTGGGCATGGGCCTGGGGTTCGCCGTGGTCTCGGCCGCGGAGGCCCTGGCAAGCGGGGCGAGTGTCGGCGGGGCGGCGAAGGCGGCGGGGGAGCGAGCAGCGAACAGCAGCGTCTGCTTCTACGTCGACACCCTGGAGCATCTGCGCCGGGGCGGCCGGATCGGCGCCGCCAGCGCCCTGTTGGGGTCGGCGCTGGCGATCAAGCCACTCCTGCGGCTCGACGACGGCCGGATCGTGCCGCTGGAGAGCGTGCGGACCTCGGGCCGCGCGATCGCTCGGTTGGCCGAGATCACGGTGGAGCTGGCGGTGGCCGGCCACGGGCGAGCGGTCGACGTCGCGGTGCACCACCTGGACTCGGCGCAGCGCGCCGTGGCGCTGGCCGACGTGCTGGGGCGACGAGTGCCCGGAGTGCGCGCCCTCGTGGTCTCGGAGGTCGGTGCCGTGGTCGGTGCCCACGTCGGCCCGGGGATGCTGGCGGCCGTGCTCGCTCCGGCCCCCTGAGTCACTCTGGGGCCTATCTGTCACACCCACCGTTAGTACTAGTCATCCCACGCTCAGTCACATTCGGCCTGACGATTTCCGGCTAAAAGGGTCTGCGGTCGTCTCAGGGAGTGAAATGACTAGTCAATCCGGGTTGCCTCCTCACCCGTTCGGACGACACACTGAGCGGACTCGGAGCGGGTGAGCGCTCCGCCATCAGGGAAGGTTTCAACACATGTCGAACTGCCAGCGTTTCGAGCGCATCCGTACCGTCTCCCGTGAGCGGATTCGCTGACTGGATCGCACGTCGCACGTCGACCGCCGCCAAGCCCCTAGGAGCTTGGCGGCGGTCCTTTTTTGTGCAGCAACCCCGCTGGGCGCGCGGCTGTTGTCCACAGACCGTGCGATCAGTCCCACTGTCCACAGGGCGGTGGCCGGTCCGTACGTGGCGTAGGCACGGCGACCTAGCGTCGCCGACATGCCCGACCTCCTGCCGACTCGTTCACATCCGCCGCCGCGCGTGCACAGCGGCCGGCATCGCGCCGACCCCGTTGCGGGCGACGTCGAGCCCGAGCCCTTCGTCTCGGTCGGACTGACGCCGGTGCGTCGGGGGCGGCGGGCCGTGCTGGCGGCCCTGGCCGACCGGCTCCCGGAGAGCGTGCGTACTGCCCGCGTGGGCTCGGGACGTCGTGCCGTCGCCGGGTTGCTGATCATCGTGGTCGCCACCGTGGGGGTTCTCGGCGCGCGCCTGGCCATGGCTTCTGCCGCGGCCCGACCCGAGGTCGTCGCGCCCCGATCCGCGGAGCCGAGTCCCCCGGCCACGGCGACCCCGGCGGGCAGTACGCCGACGAGCTCGACGGCGGCTACGGCGGCGACCTCGGCGCCGGTGCTGCTCGTCGATGTCGCCGGACGGGTTCGCCGTCCGGGAGTCGTGCGGCTCCCCGCCGGTGCTCGGGTGCAGGACGCCCTGCGCGCGGCCGGCGGCTCCATGCCCGGCTCCGACCTGGTCGGCCTCAACCTGGCACAGCCGCTGGTCGACGGCCAGCAGGTGGTGGTGGCCCGGACCGGGTCGGCCCTCAACGGCGGGTCGGCTCCCGGCGGAGGGGTCAGTGGAACGGGCACTGGCGCCGGCGGGTCGATCTCGGTCGCGCTGAACTCCGCTGACCTGGCGGCCCTGGACTCCCTTCCCGGCGTGGGTCCGGTTCTGGCCCAACGAATCCTGGACTGGCGCACCGCGCACGGCCGGTTCAGCTCGGTCGACGAGCTGGACGAGGTCTCGGGCATCGGCGACAAGCTGATGGCGCAGATCCGTCCACACGTCCGGCTGTGATGGCCGGTGCCGAGGGGCCGGTGACCCAGAGCGGGTCGCACGGCCCGGCCGACCTGCGGCTGCTGGGCCCGGCGCTCTCCGCCTGGGCGGTCTGCGCCCTGATGCTGTCGGCGCCGCGTGCGTTGGTATTGCTCGTCTCCTCGTTCCTGTTCGCGGCGGCGGTCGTGAGCGTCTGGCCTCGAGCGGCCGGACGCGGCGGCGCCTGGGTGCCGGTCGTCGCTCTGACCTTGGCGGCGACGTCGATGGTGCTGGCCGCCCTGGTGCTGCAGCGTGGTCTGCGTTCGGTGGGCACGGTGACCGACCTGGCTCAGCAGGGCGCCAGCGTGCGGGTCTCCGCGCGCGTGGCTTCGGACCCGCAGCTGCTCGGGGCGACCGGGACTCGGCGTACGGCGCTGGTGATGGTCCGGCTGCAGGTGCACGAGGTGGTCGGGCGCGGTGAGCGCTCCGTCGTCGGTACGCCCGTGCTGGCCTTCGCCCCGGTGTCCTGGGTGGGGCTGCGATGGGGCGAGGAGGTCGAGGTGGGCGGCCGGCTGGCGCCGGCCCGGCCCGGAGACGACGTGATGGCGACGCTGTCCGGCAAGGGCGAGCCGAGTGAGCGGGCACCGCCGAGCGCGGTTCGGCGGGCGGCCGCACGGCTGCGGACGGGTCTGGTCCAGGCCGTCGGTGACCGGCCTCGGGACGGCTCGGGCCTCCTGCCCGGGCTGGTGGTCGGGGACACCAGCCGGCTCGACCCCGGGCTCGAGGCGGCGATGCGCTCGGCCGGTCTGACTCATCTGGTAGCGGTCAGCGGGAGCAACGTCGCCATCGTCTGCGGCGCCGCTCTGATGCTGGCGGGGCGGTGTGGGCTGCCACGCCGGCTCCGAGTTCCGTTGGCGGCCCTGACGCTGGTCGGATTCGTCGTGGTGGCGCGGCCGGAGCCGAGCGTCCTGCGGGCGGCGGTGATGGGTGGCGTCGGCCTGCTCGGCCTGGCCTCGGCGAGGCGGGCGCAGGGGGTCGGTGCCCTCTCGGCAGCGGTGCTGGCGCTGCTCGTCCTCGATCCCTGGCTGTCGCGGTCCTACGGCTTCGCCCTCTCGACCCTCGCGACCTTGGGTCTGCTCCTGCTGGCCCGGCCCTGGGGCGAATGGCTGGCCCGCCGAATGCCGCGACCGCTCGCCTTCGCGGTGGCCGTGCCGCTCGCGGCGCAGGCGGCCTGCGGCCCGGTCATCGTCCTGCTGCAGGGGTCGGTCTCGCTGGTCTCCGTCCCGGCCAATCTGGCCGCGGCCCCGCTCGTCGCACCGGCCACCATCGCCGGCGTGGTCGCGGCCGCCTTGTCCGTGGTCTGGGGTGGTGGGGCGCACCTGGTGGCACTGCTCGGTGTCCTGCCGGCGGAGGTCATCGCCCAGGTCGCCCGGCTCGCGGCGCGCGTCCCGGCACTGCCGTGGCCGGGGGGTGCGTTCGGCTCGCTCAGCCTGGCCGTGGTGACGGCTGCCGTCGCGGTCGGCGCCGCGCCGGTCGCGCGGGCCTGCTTGCGGCACCCATGGGCCGCAGCGGCCTTCGTCCCCTTGCTGCTGGCCGGGCTGTGGCCGGTGGGCCGATCCGGCTGGCCGCCACCGGGATGGGTCCTCGTCATGTGCGATGTCGGGCAGGGCGACGGCCTCGTGCTGAACACCGGTCCGGGGCACGCCATGGTGGTGGACACCGGGCCGGACCCGACCCCGATGGACCGGTGCCTGCGCGGGCTGCGGATCCACGTCGTGGACCTGCTGGTGCTGACCCACGACCACGCCGACCACGTCGAGGGCGTTCCGGGAGTGCTGCACGGCCGCCGGGTCGGGCAGCTGATGCTGAACGGTCTCGACGACCCACCGGCCCAGGCGCGCCGCGTCGCCGGCTGGGCCCGAGCGGCGCGGATCCCGGTCCGGGCGGCCCGGGTCGGGGAGACCGGGGTCGTGGGTGGCGTGAGCTGGCGAGTCCTGTGGCCGGGGTACGTCATCCACGACGGGTCGGTGCCGAACAACGACAGCGTCGTGCTGCTGGTCCGGGCCGCCGGCCTGCGACTCCTGCTGCTGGGCGACGTGGAGACTCCGGCCGCCCGTCAGGTCGACCTCGCGCTCCGAGCGGCGCCGGGCGGCCCGCATGTCGACGTCCTGAAGGTTGCGCATCACGGCTCCGCGCTGCAGGACCCCGGCCTGCTGCGGGACGCCGGTGCGCCGCTGGCCCTGATCAGCGTCGGCGCCGGCAACACGTACGGTCACCCGGCGCCGACCACCGTGCGCCTCCTCGGTGGCCTGGGAGCCCGGGTCGAACGCACCGACCAGGACGGGGACATCGCCGTGATCTCCACCGGCGGCCGCCTCTCGGTGCTGTCCCGCCCGCCCTGACCGACCCTCGTGGCAGTCTGACCCCGTGGACCAGCCTTCGACCGTGCTCGTCGTCGGGCCGGAGGACCTGCTCGTCGAGCGCGCCGTCACCTCCGTCATCGCCGGGGTCCGCGCGTCCCACCCGGCCGCCGAGATCGTCGAGATGGAGGGCGCCGGCTACGAGTCCGGCGCGCTCGCGGTCCACGCCAGCCCGTCGCTCTTCGCGGAGCCGCGGGCCCTCGTTCTGCGCGGGCTCGACGACGCCGGGGAGGCCCTGGTCACCGACCTGCTCGACTACCTGGCCGAGCCCGTCGAGGACGTGACCCTCGTGCTGTGCCATCGCGGGGGTGCTCGCGCCCGGAAGGTCCTGGACGTCGCGCGCAAGACCGGCGCGCACGAGATCGAGTGCCCCGCGATCAAGAGCGACCGTGACAAGACGGACTTCGTCACCCGGGAGTTCCGGGCGGCCAAGCGGCAGGTCGCCCCGGACGCGGTGCGGGCCCTGGTCGAGGCGGTGGGCAGTGATCTGCGAGAGCTCGCGAGCGCCTGTGCGCAGCTCGTCGCCGACACCACCGGCCGGGTCGAGGTGGACTCGGTCCTGCTCTACCACTCGGGCAAGGTGGAGGCCACGGGCTTC
Source organism: uncultured Actinomycetota bacterium (assembly GCA_963795385.1). GTDB lineage: Bacteria > Actinomycetota > Actinomycetes > Actinomycetales > CAVURS01 > CAVURS01. Next base: position 807,788 of record CAWCHK010000003.1, on the reverse strand, counting down.
CGGGTGGCCGACGCGGCGGTCAACGGCAAGACCGGCGAGGCCCTCGAGCTGTTGCGGCACGCCCTGGCCAGCGGCCTGGACCCGGTCCCGATCGTCGCCGTCCTCGCGTCCAGCCTGCGCACCCTGGCCAAGGTCGCGGCCGGAGGTCGCACGGGACGGTCGGCGGACGTCGGCAAGTCACTCGGCCTGGCGCCCTGGCAGGTCGACAAGGCTCGGCGGCAGCTGTCCGGCTGGGACCCTGACGGGCTGGCCCGGTCGATCATGGCTGTGGCCGAGGCGGACGCGGCCGTCAAGGGCGGGGGACGCGACCCCGAGTACGCCGTCGAACGGGCCGTCGTGACCGTCTCCAGCTCCCGCGGCCGCTAGCCAGACGAGAACGGCGCCACCCCCGAGGGGGCGGCGCCGTTGCTCAACGTGCGGGGGATACGACCGGTCAGAGGCTGGCGGCCTTCTTGGCCAGCGCCGACTTGCGGTTGGCGGCCTGGTTCTTGTGGATGACGCCCTTGCTGACGGCCTTGTCCAGCTTGCGCGACGCGGCCTGGAGAGCAGCAGCGGCCGCGTCGGCGTCACCAGCGGCGGTCGCCTCGCGCACGGCGCGGATCGACGTCTTGAGCTCGCTCTTGACGGCCTTGTTGCGCTCGTGCCGGCGCGCGTTCGTGCCGATGCGCTTGATCTGGCTCTTGATGTTGGCCACAGCGGGTCTACTCCAGGTCCTTCGGGATGATGTCGTTCGGATGCTCGTGAAGCTGAGATGACGCCAGCCCGGGAGGCTGAGTCAGGCAGCCGCCAAGGTTACCAGCGAGCAGGGACGGGCTCCAAAACCAGCGTCGGTGCTCAGCCGACGGGCGCGTCGGCCTCATCCTCGACCGGAGCCGCGAACTGCGCGTCGTAGAGCGCCGCGTAGACACCACCGGCGGACAGCAGCTCGGCGTGGTTGCCCTGCTCGACGATCCGGCCCGAGTCCATCACCAGGATCAGGTCGGCATCGCGGATGGTGGAGAGCCGGTGCGCGATGACGAAGCTCGTCCGGTCCGAGCGCAGAGCGGCCATCGCATGCTGCACCAGCACCTCCGTGCGGGTGTCGACCGAGCTGGTCGCCTCGTCCAGGATCAGGATCGCCGGGTCGGCCAGGAACGCCCGCGCGATGGTGATCAGCTGCCGCTCGCCCGCACTGAGGTTGCTGGCCTCGTCGGTGATCACCGTGTCGTAGCCGTCCGGCAGGGACCGGACGAAGCGGTCGACGTAGCTCGTCCGGGCCGCCTCGAGGACCTGCTCCTCGCTCGCGGTCGGGTCGCCGTACGCGATGTTCTGCCGGATGGTCCCGCCGAACAGCCAGGTGTCCTGCAGGACCATCCCGATGTCGTCGCGCAGCTCGGCCCGGCGCATCTGCGCGATGTCCACCCCGTCGATCGTGATCCGCCCCGAGTCCAGCTCGTAGAAGCGCATGATCAGGTTGACGAGGGTGGTCTTGCCGGCGCCGGTCTGACCCACGATCGCGATCGTGCGGCCCGGCTCGGCGACCAGCGAGAGGTCCTCGATGAGCGGGCGGTCCGCCTCGTAGCGGAACGACACGCGGTCGAACACCACCCGGCCGCGGACGTCGTCGAGCTCCGCGGGCGGTGCGGCATCGGGGATCTGCTCGGGCTCGTCGAGCAGCTCGAAGACCCTTTCGGCAGAGGCGACTCCGGACTGCAGGACGTTGGCCATCGACGCGACCTGGGTCAGTGGCTGGGTGAACTGCCGGGAGTACTGGATGAAGGCCTGGACGTCGCCCAGGGTCATCGACCCGGACGCCACCCGCAGGCCCCCGACGACGGCGATGATGACGTAGTTGAGGTTCCCGATGAACATCATCGTCGGCATGATGATCCCGGAGATGAACTGGGCCTTGAAGCTCGCCGCGTAGAGGTCGCCGTTGCTCTGCTCGAACACCGCCTGCACCTCGGGCTGGCGGCCGAACACCTTGACCAGCTCGTGACCGGTGAAGGTCTCCTCGATGTGACCGTTGAGGACGCCGGTGTGCCGCCACTGCGCCATGAACTGCTGCTGCGAGCGCTTGGCGATCACCTTGGTCACGAGCATCGACACCGGCACCGTCACGAGGGCGATCAGCGCGAGCAGCGGTGAGACGACGAACATCATCGCCACCACGCCGACCACGGTCAGCAGCGACGTCAGGAGCTGGCTCAGCGTCTGCTGGAGGCTCTGCGAGATGTTGTCGATGTCGTTGGTGACCCGGCTCAGGACCTCACCGCGCGGTTGCTGATCGAAGTACCGCAGCGGCAGCCGGTTCAGCTTGTCCTCGACGTCCGAGCGGAGCCCGTAGATGGTCCGCTGCACCGCTCCGTTGAGCAGGTAGCCCTGCAGCAGGCTCAGCAGGGATGCGCCGACGTAGAGGAACAGCACGCCGACCAGCACCACCCCGAGCGCGTGGAAGTCGATGCCCCGTCCGGGCACGACCGAGGTGCCGTTGACCAGGTCGGCGAGCTGTCCCTGGCCGTGGGCCCTGAGGTTGGCGACCGCCTGCGCCTTGGTCGTGCCCTCCGGCAGGCGCCGGCCGATCACGCCGTCGAAGATCAGGTCGGTCGCGTGACCCAGGATCTTCGGCCCGAGCACCGCCATCGTGACGCTCGCCACGGCCAGGGCGATCACGCCGATCACCGTCACCCGCTGGGGGCGCAGTCGCCCGATCAGCCGCCGGGCCGACGGCCCGAAGTCGAGCGACTTCTCCGTCGGCATGCCGGCGTTGCCCCAGGGGCCGCCGCCGCCGGGGCCGCGACGCGACGCCTGCGCGGCCGGGGGCAGGCGGTTCGGCACCGTGGGCCGGGCGCCGGCCGGCTGCGCGCCAGCCGGGGAGGTGGCGGGAGGGTTGGGGGCGCTCATGCCGCGTCCTCCGAACTGAGCTGCGACTCGACGATCTCGACGTACGTCGGGCAGGTCTCCAGCAATTCCTCGTGCCGGCCGGTGCCGACGACGCCGCCGTCCTCCAGCACCACGATCTGGTCCGCGTCGGCGATGGTCGACACCCGTTGGGCCACGATCACCACCGTCGCCTCGCGGGTCAACGGCCGCATCGCCGCGCGCAGCCGCCGGTCGGTGCCGAGGTCCAGCGCGGAGAAGGAGTCGTCGAACAGGTAGATCTCCGGTGCCCGCACCAGGGCCCGCGCGATCGCCAGCCGCTGACGCTGCCCGCCCGAGACGTTCGTCCCGCCCTGCGCGATCGGCGCGTCGAGCCCTCCGGGCATCTGCTCGACGAAGTCTCGGGCCTGCGCCACCTCCAGAGCGGCCCAGAGCTGCTCGTCCGAGGCGTCGGGGTCGCCGTAGCGGAGGTTGCTCGCAACGGTCCCGGTGAACAGGTACGGCCGCTGCGGGACCAGCCCGACCCGGGTCCACAGCACCTCCGGCTCCAGGTCGCGGACGTCGACCCCGTCGACCAGGACGGCGCCGTCCGTGGCGTCGAAGAGCCGCGGGATCAGGTTGACGAGCGTCGTCTTGCCGGCCCCCGTGCTGCCGATGACCGCGGTGGTCTCGCCCGGGCGGGCCTTGAGTGAGATGTGTTGCAGGACAGGGGACTGCGCACCCGGGTAGCTGAACTCCACATCGCGCAGCTCGAGCGTCCCGAGCCGCGGTACGTCGAGGACAGGCTCGAGCGGGAGCACCACCGAGGTCGTGGTGTTCAGCACCTCCTGGATCCGCTCGGCGCAGACCGCTGCGCGCGGCACCATGACGAGCATGAACGTCGCCATCATGACCGCGAAGAGGATCTGGATCAGGTAGGCGAGGAAGGCCGTCAGCGCGCCGATCTGCATCCGCCCGTCGTCGACCCGGTGCCCACCGAACCAGAGCACGGCGACGCTGGAGACGTTGAGCACCAGCATGACGGTGGGGAACATGAAGGCCATCAGCCGGCCGACCCGCGTGGCCGTCGCCGTCACGTCGGCATTGGCCCCGCCGAACCGCTGGGCCTCGTCCGGCTCGCGCACGAAGGCGCGCACCACGCGGATGCCCGAGATCTGTTCGCGCAGAACGCGGTTCAGGGTGTCGATGCGCTTCTGCATCAGCCGGAACTGAGGCACCATCTGGCTCACGATCGCGCCGATGGCGAGCGCCAGCACGGGCACGGCGACGGCGACGAGCCAGGACAGGCCGACGTCCGTGTGGATGGCCATGAAGATGCCGCCCACGCCGGTGATCGGCGCGGCTACGAGCAGCGTGCAGGTCATGAGCACCAGCACCTGCACCTGCTGTACGTCGTTGGTCGTCCTCGTGATCAGCGACGGCGCGCCGAACTTCCCGACCTCGCGGCTGGAGAACTCCCCGACCCGGTGGAAGATCCGGGACCGGACGTCACGGCCGAAGCTCATGGCCGTCTTCGCCCCGAAGTACACGGCGCCGATCGAGCAGACGACCTGGATCAGCGTGATCCCCAGCATCATCATCCCCGTGGACGTGATGTACCCGGTGTCGCCGCGGGCAATCCCCTTGTCGATGATGTCCGCATTCAGGCTCGGCAGGTAGAGCGAGGCGATGGTCTGGATCGTCTGCAGCACAACGACCGCAGCCAGCAAGGGTCGGTAGGGGCGCAGGGACGTGCGCAACAGCTGGATCAGCATGAGGTCTCTCCCGAGATGCCGTGCAGGAGGAGGTTCAGGATCTCCTCGGCGGTCAGTGGGTGGCCGTGCGAGATGAGGGGATGGCTGCCGGAGAAGGTGATCAGCCGCAGGAGCCGGGCGGCCTGCTCCGGCGTACAGGTCAGCGAGTCGGCGTCCGGCTCGAACAGGGCCGCGACGTGGAACAGGATCCGGCCGTCGCGCTCGGCGTGGACCTTCGGGTCGTGCGGGTGGCCGGCCGAGCCCGGCCGCGGCGTGGGTGGGGCTCCCATCCGCATGGCGGCCATGAGCTGCCAGACGCCCTCGAGCCGGTGCTGGAGGAGCCGGATCGCGGCCAGGACGCGCTCCTGCAGCGGGAGGGTCAGGTCGATCGACGCCAGCCGCCGCTCGAGGCCTCCGGTGTCGAAGGCCCGCTCCACGACGGCGCCGAGCAGCTCCTCCTTGTCCTTGAAGACCCGGAAGATCGTGCCCTCGGCAACCCCCGCCGCCTCGGCGATGGCCTTGGTCGTCACGTCCGACCCGTGCTCGCGCACCAGCGGCATGGCTGCGGTCAGGATCGCGGCCCGCCGCTCGTCCGGCGGAAGGGGCGCGGCCCGGCGCGGGCGTCCGAGCTCCAGGTCGACCACCCGCCCAGGCTAACTGAGTGAGTGCTCACTCAGTCAAGTGACTTCTGTCATCAGCACCCGGTCAGCCGATGGCCGTCGGGTCAGGGCCGGGGGAGGCGGCCGGCGTCGGCCAAGGCCCGCCGGAGCAGCCACTCGACGTGCGCGTTGAAGCTGCGCAGGTCGTCGGCCGCCCAGCGGGCCAGGGCCGCGTGCACCGCCGGGTCCAGCCGGAGCAGCGCGCTCTTGCGCTCGCGATCGGGCCCGGGCCGGGCCCGCGCCTGCTGGTCGCTCACTGGTAGAGCGTGCCGGCGTTGACGATGGGGGTGGCCCGGCTGTCGCCACACAGGATGACCAGCAGGTTGCTGACCATCGCCGCCTTGCGCTCCTCGTCCAGCTCCACGACGTTGCGCTCGCTGAGCTGGGTGAGCGCCATCTCGACCATCCCGACGGCTCCGTCGACGATGCGGCTGCGGGCGGCGATGACTGCGGCCGCCTGCTGACGCTGCAACATGACCTGGGCGATCTCGGGGGCGTAGGCGAGGTGGCTGATCCGGACCTCGAGGATCTCGATGCCGGCGATGTCGATCCGCGCGGCGACCTCGTGGGCCAGCTCCGCGCCGACCTCGTCGGTGTTGCCGCGCAACGAGGTTGCTGCGTCGGCCTCGTTGTCGTAGGGCCGCGTGGTTGCCACGTGCCGCAGGGCGGCCTCGGACTGCACCGAGATGAACGCGCGGTAGTCCTCGACCGCGAACACCGCGCGGGCCGTGTCCGCGACCTGCCAGACCACGATCGCGGCGATCTCCACCGGGTTGCCGTCGAAGTCGTTGACCTTGAGCCGGTTCGTCTCGAAGTTGTGGACCCGCACCGACACCTTCTGCCGGGTCGTCAGCGGCACCACCATGGCCAGGCCCTGGCGCCGCACCGTGCCGGCGTACCGCCCGAAGAACTGCATGACCCGGGTCTCACCCGGCGAGACCACTACCAGGGCCGACAGCAGCAGGAGCGCGCAGAGCGCGAGGAAGCCACCGAGGACGCCGGGGGCACCGCCGGCACTCAGCAACAGGACGGCGGCCACTCCGAGCGCCAGCCCGGCGAGCAGCGCGACACCGCCGGGCGCGGTCCAGGCGGTGCGCTCGGCCACGTCGACGCGCACGCCGGCGTGGCCGACGGGCGTTGCCTGCGGGTTCGACGGGGTGGCGACCGGCGGGATGTTCTCGGGCTGGCTCATGACGGGCCCCTGTCTGTCCTTCTCGTTGTCCACGGCGTGGACGACCTAGCACAGTGATATCACTTTGAAAGCTCGCGCACCAGTGTTACCCGGCATTCACAGGGGAGGTCTAGGTTTTCGCCATGGCGGACCTCTTCGACGGTTATCCGCAGGGGCCCGCCTGGGACGAGATGTTCGACGCCGAGGGTGGCGTCCGCCCCGCCCTCGTCGACGTGCACGCCGTCCTGTCGCAGACGCCGCCGGGGGAGCTCCAGGCTCGGGCCGACACGCTGGCCCGCGCGTACCTCGACCAGGGCGTGACCTTCGACGTCGGCGGCGTGGAGCGACCGTTCCCGCTCGACATCGTGCCCCGCGTGGTCGACGCTGCCGACTGGGACATCATCGAACGCGGTGTGCGACAACGGGTTCGGGTGCTCGAGGCGTTCCTGGCCGACGTGTACGACGCGGCCCAGGTCGTGGCCGACGGTGTCGTTCCGAAGGCCCTGATCCTGTCGTCATCGCATTTCCACCGCGCCGTCGCGGGCATCCAGCCACCGGGTGGGGTCCGGGTCCACGTGTCCGGCATCGACCTGGTCCGTGACCCGGGCGGGACGTTCCGCGTGCTCGAGGACAACGTCCGCGTGCCCAGTGGCGTGTCGTACGTCATGACCAACCGCAGCGCCATGTCGTCCGTCCTGCCGGAAGTCTTTGCGCAGCACCGGATCTCGCCGGTGAGCGAGTACCCGCGCCGGCTCCTCGATGCCCTCCGCGCGTGCGCACCGGCCGGGGTGCAGGACCCGACGGTCGTCGTCCTGACCCCCGGTGTCTTCAACGGCGCGTACTTCGAGCACGCCCTGCTCGCCCGGACCATGGGGATCGAGCTCGTCGACGGCAGCGACCTGGTCTGCCGGGGCGGCCGAGTCATGATGCGCACGACCGCCGGCCTGCAACCGGTCGACGTGGTCTACCGCCGGGTGGACGACGAGTTCCTCGACCCGGTGCACTTCCGCGAGGACTCGATGCTGGGCTGCCCCGGCATCATCAACGCCGCCCGCGCCGGCCGGGTGACCATCGCCAACGCGGTCGGCAACGGCGTCGCCGACGACAAGCTGGTCTACACCTACATGCCCGACCTGACGCGCTACTACCTCGGCGAGGACCCGGTCCTGCCCAACGTCACGACGTGGCGGCTGGAGGAGCCGGACGCCCTCGAGGAGGTGCTGGACCGGCTGGCCGAGCTGGTGGTGAAGCCGGTCGACGGGTCCGGCGGCAAGGGCATCGTGATCGGCCCGCAGAGCGACGCCGCCGAGCTCGACGCCGCGCGGCTGCGTCTCCTGGAGGACCCGCGCGGCTGGATCGCCCAGCCCCTGGTCCAGCTCTCGACGGTGCCGACCCTGGTCGGGGAGAGGCTCGAGCCGCGGCACGTCGACCTGCGGCCCTTCGCCGTGAACGACGGCACCGACGTCTTCGTCCTGCCCGGTGGCCTGACCCGGGTCGCCCTCGGCCGGGGCGAGCTCGTCGTCAACAGCAGCCGCGGCGGGGGCTCGAAGGACACCTGGGTGCTCGAGCCGGACTCGGCCTACCCGGTCGGCCCGGCCTACCCCGCCGCGGACCTCCGACCGGGAGGCGGTGCGGCGAACGGCTCGGCGCCGCTGGCCGCCGCGCCGGTCGTCGTACCGCGGGGGATGCGAGCCGCCGACACGCGGACCGACCAGCAAGCAACAGCAACAGCAACAGCAACAGCAACAGCAGCAGCGACTGCCCCGGCACCGGAGCCGGCATGCTGAGCCGGATCGCCGAGTCGCTGTTCTGGATCGGCCGCTACGTCGAGCGGGCCGAGGGCACCGCCCGCCTGCTCGACGTGCACCTGCAGATGGTGGTCGAGGACCCCTGGGTCGAGGAGGCCACCGCCTGCGCGACGCTGCTCAGCATCATGGGCTGCGGCGAGGAGCAGCAGCCGAACCGCGCCACCGTCGTCCGTCTGCTGGCGTACGACGAGGCCTCGCCGTGGTCGATCGCCCGCTGCCTCAGCGGGGCCAGGGAGAACGCCCGCCGGGCTCGCGAGACGCTGTCGACCGAGCTCTGGGAGGTCCTCAACACGACCTGGAACACGTTGCCCTCCGGGCGATGGCGGGCCTCGCGGGACGCGATCTTCTTCCGCTGGGTGCGCGAGCGGACCTCGCTGGTGGCCGGCGTCGCCGACGGCACGATGAGCCGCGACGAGGGCTGGCACTTCCTGCGGCTGGGGCGCAGCCTGGAGCGGGCCGACATGACGGCGCGGCTGGTCGCGACGACCGTCGTCTCCCGCGGGCCGACGGCCGCGTGGCCCACCGTCCTGCTGGCCTGCGGTGCCCGCGAGGTCTTCCTGCGGACCTATCACGGCATGGAGGCGGACCGCGAGGCCGCGGAGTTCATCCTGCTCGACCGGCTCTTCCCGCGGTCGATCGTGCACGCCCTCGGTCAGGCCGAGGACTCGCTCGAGCAGATCGCCGGGCTGGAGCAGCGCATCGGCGTCCACGACGAGGCCCTGCGGGTGCTCGGAGCGTCCCGGGCCGGGCTGGAGTACACGCCGCTGCCGGACGTCGTCGAGCGGCTGCCCGAGCTGATGGAAGGGGTGCAGCGGGCCTGCTCCTCGGCGAGCGACATCATCGGCAAGCGCTACTTCCAGGGTGCGTCGGCGCTGTCCTGGGTGGGGGAGAGCCTGTGAGCGCACGGGTCGAGATCGTCCACCGCACCGGCTTCCGCTACGACGAGCCGGTCATGGCGTCGTACAACGAGGCCCGGATGACCCCGATGACGACCCCGGCCCAGCAGACCCTGCGGGCCCGGGTCGAGGTGCGGCCCGTCTCCTGGGAGACGAGCTACCTCGACTACTGGGGGACCCAGGTCACGGCGTTCGAGGTGCACCAGCCGCACGAGCAGCTGGAGGTCACCGCGCGCAGCGTGGTCGAGCTGGACACCGTGAACCCGCTGGGGCCCGCGCCCGGGCCCTTCCTGCTGGGGCCGGGTCCCGGAAGCGCCGGCTGGGCCGACCTGTCGGCGCCGGCGGTCCTGGACGAGCACGTCGAGATGCTGCTCCCGACGAGCCGGACCGCGCCGCCGGACGAGCTGGCCGACCTGGTGGCAGGTCTGCGCGGAACCCTGACCCCTGACGACGTCGCCCGGCAGATCTGCCAGCTGGTCCACGACCAGGTCGCCTACGTGCCGGGGAGCAGCGAGGTGCGCGGCACCGCGGCCGAGGCCTGGTCGGCCCGCAAGGGCGTCTGCCAGGACATCGTCCATCTCGTGGTGGGTGCCCTGCGCGAGGTCGGCATCCCCGCGCGCTACGTCTCGGGCTACTTCGACCCGCGCGTCGACCCCGCTCCGGGAGAGGTGGCCAGCGCGCAGAGCCACGCCTGGGTGGAGTGGTGGTCCGGGGACTGGACCGCCTACGACCCCACCAACGCCGTGCCTCCGGACGACCGGCACGTCGTCGTCGCCCGGGGCCGGGACTACGGCGACGTCACGCCGCTCAAGGGCATCTACTCCGGAGCGTCGCCGTCGACGCTGTTCGTCGAGGTCCAGATCCGCCGTCTGGGCTGACTCGGCCCGACTCGGCCTGACTCGGCCTGACTCGGCCTGACTCGAAGCGGGCCGCACTCATGGGACGATGAACCCATGTCCCCCATGGCTCGTACGGCGCTGGTTCCTGCCGCGACGCCGCCGGGGCTGATCCGCAACTTCTGCATCATCGCCCACATCGACCACGGCAAGTCGACCCTCGCCGACCGGATGCTTCAGCTGACCGGGGTCGTGGACGCCCGCGCCATGCGGGCCCAGTACCTCGACCGGATGGACATCGAGCGCGAGCGCGGCATCACGATCAAGAGCCAGGCCGTGCGGATGCCCTGGGAGCTCGACGGCACGACGTACGCGCTGAACATGATCGACACCCCCGGTCACGTCGACTTCACCTACGAGGTGTCGCGGTCGCTGGCTGCCTGCGAGGGCGCGGTGCTGCTGGTCGATGCGGCTCAGGGGATCGAGGCGCAGACCCTCGCCAACCTCTACCTGGCGATGGAGAACGACCTCCATGTCATCCCGGTGCTGAACAAGATCGACCTCCCCGCCGCCCAGCCGGAGAAGTACGCCGACGAGCTGGCCCGGCTGATCGGCTGCGACCCGGCCGACGTCCTGCTCACGTCGGGCAAGACCGGCGCCGGGGTCGAACCGCTGCTGGACCACATCGTCGCGGAGTTCCCAGCGCCGCAGGGCGATCCGGACGCCGCGGCCCGCGCGATGATCTTCGACTCGGTCTACGACACCTACCGGGGCGTGGTGACCTATGTCCGGGTCATCGACGGCCACCTGTCGCCGCGTGAGCGGATCGTGATGATGTCGACACGTGCGACCCATGAGCTCCTGGAGATCGGGGTGATCTCGCCGGAGCCGGTGCCGACCAAGGGCCTGGGCGTCGGCGAGGTCGGCTACCTGATCACCGGCGTCAAGGACGTCCGCCAGTCCCGCGTCGGAGACACCGTCACCAACTCGGGAAAGCCTGCGACGCAGGCTCTTTCGGGCTATCGCGATCCCAAGCCGATGGTCTTCTCCGGTCTGTACCCGATCGACGGCTCGGACTACCCGGACCTGCGCGACGCCCTGGACAAGCTGAAGCTCAACGACGCCGCGCTGGTCTACGAGCCCGAGACCTCGGCCGCGCTCGGCTTCGGCTTCCGCTGCGGCTACCTCGGGCTGCTCCACCTGGAGATCGTCCGCGAGCGGCTCGAGCGGGAGTCCGAGCTCGACCTGATCTCCACGGCGCCGAACGTCGTCTACGAGGTGACCATGGACGACGGCAGCCTGATCACCGTGACCAACCCCTCGGAGTACCCGACCGGCAAGGTGGCCGAGGTGCGCGAGCCCATCGTCCGGGCCACGATCCTGGCGCCGAGCGAGTTCATCGGCACGATCATGGAGCTCTGCCAGGGCCGGCGCGGGACGCTGCTCGGCATGGACTACCTGTCCGAGGACCGGGTCGAGATGCGTTACACGCTGCCGCTCGCCGAGATCGTGTTCGACTTCTTCGACCTGCTGAAGTCCAAGACCCGCGGCTACGCGTCGCTGGACTACGAGCTCGCCGGCGAGCAGGTGGGGGACCTGGTCAAGGTCGACATCCTGCTGCAGGGCGAGCAGGTCGACGCGTTCAGCGCGATCGTGCACCAGGACAAGGCCTACGCGTACGGCGTGGAGATGGCGGGCAAGCTCCGCAAGCTGATCCCGCGACAGCAGTTCGAGGTGCCGATCCAGGCGGCCATCGGCGCGAGAATCATTGCCAGAGAGACGATTCGGGCGATCCGCAAGGACGTCCTCGCCAAGTGCTACGGCGGTGACATCACCCGCAAGCGCAAGCTCCTGGAGAAGCAGAAGGAGGGCAAGAAGCGGATGAAGATGGTCGGCCGGGTCGAGGTCCCGCAGGAGGCCTTCATCGCAGCGCTCTCCAACGAGGCCGTCGCCGTCGACAAGGGCCGCAAGTAGGCCGCAGGTAGGCCGCGTACCGCCCCGCCCCAGCCGCCGGAGCTAGCGGAGGGGGCGGCTGCTCAGCTGCCAGGGCTGCTGGCCTGCGTGCAGCGGTGCGGTCGCCGGGCGCGTGCCGCGGCGGCCGACCAGGACCAGGCCGAAGCCGAGGATGACCATCCAGAACCCGATGGTGAGCGGCGTGGTCGGCGTGCCACCGGTCCGGGGGAGGCCGGACAGGCCGGTCGAGCCGACCAGCGACGTGAGCGAGCCGCTCAGGCCGAGGGTGATCTTGTCGAACGCCCCGACCGATCGGCCAGTGGAGGCCACCCCGCGCACCGACGCGAAGTTGACCAGCTGCTTCTGCCCGACGTTGAACGCCGTGATCTTGAACGGGTCCGCGGTGCACCGGGTGGAGGTGCCGGCCGGCAGCACCGAGCCGCCGCAGTGCAGGCCGAGGTGCAGCCCGCTCAGCTTCTTGTCGGTCAGCGAGATGTTGCTGATCCGGGTGTTGCCGACGTTGCGGATGGAGAAGGCGTAGGTCACCGTGTCGCCGGCACCGGCCTTGCCGTCGCCGTCCGCGTCGTGCACGTGGGCGACCGAGATCACCAGCGACAGGCGCGGGCGCGGCGGGGGCGGTGGGCGCATGACCGACGTGCTGGCCTTGCTGGTGCCGCTGAAGATGTGCGCGCCGGACGGTGTCGTCCCGCGGGCTTGCGCGTAGTTGACGACGAAGCCCTGCCGGGCCTGGAAGGCCGTGACCTGGTAGCCCTGCGAGCGGCAGGTGGTCTTCTTGTTCGGAGCCAGCGTCGTGCTGCTGCAGGTGACCGAGACGTGCGCGCTGCGCAACCGCTGGTCGATGACCTGGACGTTGTGCAGCGTCTGCGACCCGGTGTTGCGCACCGTGAAGACGAACTGGAGCAGGTCGCCCTGGCTGGTCCGGCCGTTGCGGTCGCGGTCGCTGACCCGGGTGATGGACTGCCCGATCGTCAGGCCCTTCTTCACCGACAGGGTCAGTGCGGCGGTGGCCGGTGCGCTGCTGGTCGGCACCGCGAGGATGGTGGCCTTCGCCGTCCCCGTGATGCTGATCTTGGCGGCGTCCAGGTCGGCCTGGGTGACCTTGGTGGTGGACGTGCAGGTGGTGCTGCTGCCGTTCGGGACGGTCGAGGTCGCGCAGGTGGCCGAGCCCCGGGTGGTGGTGACCGTCAGGCCGGTGGCCGGGTCGGTGCCGCCGTTCTTCACCTTCCAGGTCGTGGTCACGACGTCACCGACGCTGGTCCGCCCGTCGTGGTTGCTGTCGGCGACCGCCGAGCTGCCGGAGAGGGTCAGCGCGGGACCGGCCTTGGCGGCAGCCACCAGGCTGGAGCGGGTCGGTGTCGCGATGTTCGCGCTGCGCGTCGTGGCCGCCGCCTTGGTGGAGGACTTCGCGGCGTTGGCCGGTGCCTTGGCGGCCTTCTTCACCGTCTTCGAGGTCGTGGACGCGCTGCTCGTCGTCTTCGAGGTCGTGGTCGCGGGGGTCGAGGGCGAGCCGCCGGTCGAGCTGCCGCTCTGCGAGCTGCTGGACGGGGCCGGCGCCGAGTCGTCGGCGGCGGCACTGGCCGGGCTGGAGCCCGAGGAGGCGGAGGCGTCGGCAGCCTGGCCGGGCTGCTCGGCGGCGAGGGCGGCGCCGCTCACGTCGGTGACGACGCAGATGCCCGCAACCATCAGGCTCACCACCGCGATCGCGAGCGGACGGCGGGACCGCCGGGCGGCGCGGAGCAGCAGAACCGCAACTCTGGACACGTGCATGAAGGCCCTCGCAACGTCGGGTGGTACCGGTCGAACTTACGCTCGCAGGGCCGAGGGTATGCAGTGCCAGGCCTTGCAAGCCAACGCTTCCGGATTATCGCTACGACTGCTCACCCAAGGTGACATCGACCCGCCGATCGCGTGGTGATTCGTGCTGCGTCGACCCCCGATCGGCTCACTCACGCGCGGATCTGTCCACATGCTGAGCGGGGCCGGGGCCGCCCGTCACCATGGGGGCATGCGGATGCCCCTGCGCGACCTGGCGCGGGCCTGCCACCCCATGCCGTCGCTCGCCGTCACGGCCTTCGCCGGCGCGCTCGCGGCGTCGGCCGGGGTGTCGGCCGGGCGGGTCGCCGTGCTCCTGGTGGCCGTCCTGAGCGGGCAGCTCTCCGTCGGCTGGCTCAACGACTACGTCGACCGCGACATCGACCGGGCCGCGCACCGGGCCGACAAGCCGCTCGTCCGGGGCGACCTGGACGACCGGTCCGTGCTGCTCGCCCTCACGGTCGCGGCTGCGGTGTCCGTCGTCACCTCTTTGGCCCTGGGGTGGGCGCCGGGACTGCTCCATCTGGTGGCCGTGGGCTCGGCGTACGCGTACGACGTCCGGCTGAAGTGGACGGTCCTGAGCTGGCTCCCGTTCGCGGTGTCGTTCGGCCTGATGCCACCGGTCGTCACGACGCTGCTGCCGGGCCGACCGCTCCCGCACGCGGCGCTCGTGCTGGCCGGATGTGCCCTGGGAGTCGCGGCCCACCTGACCAACACCGTGAAGGACGCCGACGCGGATGCCCGGACCGGGGTGAAGGGCTTCCCGCAGCGCATCGGGCCGCGGCGGGCGCTGGGGCTGGCCGCCGGGTTGATCGCCGTCGCAGGGGTCGCGGTCGTGGTGGCGACCCCTGCGCGTTGGCCGGTCTGGGTCTTCGGAGGCAGCTCCCTGGTCGCAGCGGTCGCTGCCATGCTCGGTGGCCGGCGGCTCGCGTTCCCGGGGACGGTCGCGGCCGCGGGCCTGGTGGTGGTCGGCGTCGTACTCTCCGGCGGGGCGGTGCATCGCTAGCGGGCCGCTGATGCGCGAGGATGGCCCGATGGGTGTCCTGCGCTCCGTCAACGTCGTCCACGAGATCCACGACGACCCGGGGCAGACACCGGGCCGCACCGCCATCGACAAGCGGCCGCACGCAGGCCCGGTGACCGTCGCCGTGCGCGGGCTGTCGGGTGATGCGCAGCTGGACACGCTGCACCACGGTGGCCCGGAGCAGGCCGTCTACGCGTACGCCGAGGAGGACCTGGACTGGTGGGTCGGCGAGCTGGGCCGGGTCATCGCGCCCGGGACGTTCGGCGAGAACTTCACGACATCGGGGATCGACGTGACCAATGCCGTCATCGGTGAGCAGTGGGCCATCGGGACGGCGGACGGCGTCGTGGTCGAGGTCACGGCGCCGCGCATCCCCTGCCAGACCTTCAGCCACTGGATCGACGAGCCACGCTGGGTCAAGCGGTTCACGGCCCACGGTGCGCCGGGGGCCTACCTCCGCGTCCTGCAGGAGGGCCGGGTCGAGGCGGGTGACCCGATCTCGTTGCGGCACAAGCCTGCCCACGGGATCAGGATCGCCGATGTGTTCCCCACACCGGAGCCCGAGCAGGCTCAGGCGCTGCTCGAGGCGGCCCGGGCCGGGCAGGTGCGGCTCGCGGGGACCATCGCCGCAGTGGCCCAGCGCGCAGCGGCCCGGCTCCAGCCGCAGTAGCGCGTCACCGGTCGTGGGCGGTCAGTAGCGCGCGCCCACGACCTGCTCGGCCAGCGGGTCGAGCACCTGGAGGTCCTCGGGAGTCAGCTCGATGTCGGCCGCCGCGGCGTTCTCCTCGAGCCAGCGCACCCGCTTGGTGCCGGGGATCGGGACGACGGGCACGCCCAGACGTGCGCCCTGGCCCAGCACCCAGGCCAGTGCCACCTGGGCCGGCGTCATCTGGTGCCGCTCCGCGACGTCGGCGGCGGCGTCGGCGATCGCCCGGTTGGCGTGGCCCGCCTCACCCGAGAACCTCGGGTTGCGCCCTCTGAAGTCGTTGTCCCCCAACGACTTCGGATCAACGGTGCCGGTCAGGAAGCCGCGCCCGAGCGGTGAGTAGGCGACCAGGCCCACGTCGAGCTCGCGCATGACGTCGACCACCTCCCGCTCCGGGTCGCGGGTCCAGAGGGAGTACTCGCTCTGCACGGCCGTGATCGGGTGCACCCCGTGGGCCCGGCGCAGCAGGTCCCCGTCGACCTCGGACAGCCCGAGGTGACGGACCTTGCCCGCCTGGACCAGCTCACCCATCGCACCGACCGTCTCCTCGATCTCGGCGTTCCGGGGCGGTCGATGCAGGTAGTAGAGGTCGATGACCTCGACGCCGAGCCGCAGCAACGAGGCGTCACAGGCGGCCTTCACGTACGCCGCGTCGCCGCGGACGGTCCGGTTCGCCTCGCCGCCGGAGCGGTCGATCCCGAACTTGGTGGCGAGCTGCACCTCGTCCCGGCGCCCGGCCAGCGCCCGTCCGACCAGGACCTCGTTGTGCCCCGTGCCGTAGATGTCGGCCGTGTCGATCAGCGTCACCCCCAGGTCGAGCGCCCGGTGGATCGTCGCCACCGACTCGTCCCAGTCGGTGGTGCCGTAGAACTCGCTCATCCCCATGCAGCCCAGGCCCATCGCCGAGACCGTGAGGCCGCCCATCTCCGTCGTCTGCATGGGGCCAGTCCACCATCCGTCGCGGGGGGCCGCATGCGCGAGGATCGAGGCATGCCCAGTGCCCTGCCGGACGGCGAGCCGGTGCCTCCCGACGGCTCCCTGCCGCCTGCGGCCTTGGAGGGGCTCGGGACCCGGCCGTTCGGCGTCTACGTCCACGTGCCGTTCTGCTCGGTCCGTTGCGGCTACTGCGACTTCAACACCTACACCGCCGTCGAGCTGGGCGGCGGAGCCAGCCAGGCGTCGTACGCCGTGACCGCTGCCCGCGAGCTGGATCTGGCCGCCGGCGTCCTTTCAGCCGCGGGCGGTGACGGGCCGGGCCGGCCGCGGGCGCTGCCGGTCGTGGACACGGTGTTCTTCGGTGGCGGCACGCCGACGCTGCTGCCGGCTGCGGACCTCGTCGGGCTCCTGTCCGGCATCCGCGAGCGGTTCGGCCTGGCCGCGGGCGCCGAGGTCACGACCGAGGCCAATCCCGACTCGGTGACCCCGGACTCGCTGGCCGAGCTCGCCGCCGGAGGCGTCACCCGGGTCTCGTTCGGCATGCAGTCGGCCGTGCCGCGGGTGCTCGCCACCCTCGACCGCACGCACGACCCGGAGCGGGTGCCCCAGGCGGTCGCCTGGGCCCGTGCCGCCGGCCTGGCGGTCAGCCTCGACCTGATCTACGGCACGCCGGGCGAGACGGTGGCCGACTGGGAGACCAGCCTGGCGGCCGCCCTCGACTGCGCTCCGGACCACCTGTCGGCGTACGCGCTCGTGGTCGAGGCAGGCACGAGGATGGCGGGCCAGGTCGCCCGCGGCGAGCTGCCCCCGCCGCAGGACGACGACGAGGCGACCAAGTACGAGCTGGCCGATGCCGCCCTCACCTCGGCCGGTCTCGACTGGTACGAGATCAGCAACTGGGCCCGTACACCGGACGATGCGTGCCGGCACAACCTGGGCTACTGGCGGGACGGCGACTGGTGGGGGATCGGGCCGGGCGCACACAGCCACGTCGGCGGAGTCCGGTGGTGGAACGTCAAACACCCCACCGCGTACGCCGCGAGGATCGCCGCCGAGGGCGGACGCAGCCCGGCGCAGGCCCGGGAGGTGCTGACGCCCACGCAGCGGGCGGACGAGCGGGTGCTGCTCGGCGTCCGCCTGGCGGAGGGGCTGCCGGTCGAGGCGCTGCCCGAGCCGTCCAGGGTCGCGGCGCTGATCGCCAACGGCCTGGTGGACGGCGTCCGGGCGATCGAGGGGCGGTTGGTGCTCACCCGGCGCGGGCGTCTCCTCGCCGACACCGTGGTCGCCGCCCTGCTGCCCTGAGCGGCTGGGTGCGGCTGGGTGCGGCTGGGTGCGGCGATGTCGCGGCGGCCCGGGAACACGACCCGGTCCGGGAGACTTCACGGATTCGTGACGCGGCCGATATTGCATTGCTGGATTGTCGGACCTTCCCCGTACGCTGCTGCGATGAGTCCGGGGAGCTTCGTCGCGCGCGGGCGGGTGCGATGAGCACCGTCACTCGCTCCCGCGAACGCGACCCCGCACCGCACGGCCAGCGGCCGGCCGAGGCCCGGGCCCGGCGCCCTCACCTGTTCCGCGAGCTGACGCTGGTCGCGGCCCTCTACATGACGTACAGCGTCGGCCGGTACCTCGCTGCGCCGGCCGGGGCTTACGCGCACGCGACCGGCCTCTGGCACTTCGAGCGCCGGATCGGCCTGCCCAACGAGGCGTCGGTCCAGCAGCTGGTCCTGGACTGGCCGCGCCTGGTCGACCTGGCCAACCTGCACTACCAGGTGGGGTACGTCGCCTCGCTGGTCGGTTCGCTGCTCTGGCTCTATGTACGGCATCCGCGGCACTACCTCTGGTACCGCCGGTTCCTGACCCTGGTGACCGGCCTCGGCCTGCTCGGGCAGATCTTCTACCCGATGGCTCCGCCCCGGCTGCTGCCCGGTGACGGGGTCGTCGACACCGGCCAGATCTACGGCCACGCCGTCTTCGGACCGGTGGGCACCGGGCTGGCCAACCAGTTCGCCGCGATGCCCTCTCTGCACGTCGGCTGGGCCGTGGTCGTCGCGGTGGGCGCGGTCGTCGTGCTGCGCAGCCCCTGGCGCTGGCTCTTCGTGCTCCACCCGATCCTGACCCTGGCGGTTGTGGTCGTCACCGGCAACCACTACTGGACCGACGGCATCGTCGCGTCGATCATCGTCTTCGTGGCGGCCTGGGTGGCTCGGGCCTGGCTCCCGCAGGAGCCACCCGCCTACGCGCCGTAGACTTGGCACTCCTGGTGCGCGAGTGCCAATCCGGCGGCGCGGGGGAGGAGGTCGGCAGATGAGTGAGGAACGCCGTCTCGCCGTGCTCCGCGCCATCGTCCAGGACTACGTCGAGACCCGTGAGCCGGTCGGCTCCCGGGCTCTGGTCGACCGGCACCACCTGGGCGTCTCCCCGGCCACGATCCGCAACGACATGGCGGCGCTGGAGGAGGAGGGGCTGATCGCCCAGCCGCACACCAGCGCCGGCCGGGTGCCGACGGACGCGGGCTACCGCACCTTCGTCGACCGCCTGTCCGGCGTGAAGCCGATGTCCGCCGCGGAGCGCCGGGCGATCCACTCGCTCCTCGACGGCGCCGTCGACCTGGACGACGTCGTCGACCGCACCGTCCGGCTGCTCGCCTCGCTGACCCACCAGGTCGCGGTGGTGCAGTACCCGAGCCTGACCCGCTCCATCGTCCGGCACATCGAGCTGGTCCCGATCGGTGGCCCGCGGCTGCTGCTGATCCTGATCGCCAACACCGGCCGGGTCGAGCAGCGAGTGATCGACACCGGCCGCGAGCTGACCGGCGCCGCGGCCGAGCTGTTCGTCGGCGAGCTCCGGGCCCGGCTCGGGACGGCTGCGACCGGCCTGCGCTTCACGGAGGCGGGCGACCGGATGCGCGAGGTGGCGGATGCCTTCCCCGTCGAGGACCGCGACGCGGTGCGGGCGGTCGTGGCCAGCCTGGGCGACGCGCTCGTCGAGCAGCGCGAGGAGCGGATGGTCCTCGCCGGCACCGCCAACCTGACCCGCTTCGGCGAGGACTTCCCGCAGACCATCGCCCCGGTGCTGGAGGCGCTCGAGGAGCACGTGGTACTGCTCCGGCTGCTCGGTGAGATGAGCAACGACACCGGATCCGTGGCCGTCCGGATCGGCAGCGAGAACCGGGTCGAGGGACTCCAGGCGGCGAGCGTGGTCTCGACCGGCTACGGCACCGGCAGCGAGGTGCTGGCCGGGCTCGGCGTCCTGGGCCCGACCCGGATGGACTACCCGACGACGATGGCGGCGGTCCGGGCCGTCGCGGCGTACGTCTCCCGGATCCTGGCCGACTGAGGGCCGCGAACGCGGGCGACCGCCGGCCGATGAACTGGGTGCACAGGCATCCACGAGAGGGTTGTGTTGAGCGATTTCTACGAGGTGCTGGGCGTCCAGCGCGACGCGTCTCCCGAGGAGATCAAGCGCGCCTATCGCAAGCTGGCGCGACAGCTGCATCCGGACGTGAACCCGAGCCCCGAGGCCGGTGAGCAGTTCAAGACCGTCAGCCAGGCCTACGACGTGCTCTCCGACCCTGAGAAGCGCCGGACGTACGACCTGGGCGGTGGCCAGTTCGGCTCGGCCGCAGGCGGGTTCGGCCAGGGGTTCTCGTTCAGCGACATCATGGACGCGTTCTTCGGCGGCGGGGCTCCGGGGAGCGGCCGCGGTCCGAGGCCGCGCCAGCAGCGGGGCCAGGACGCGCTGATCCGGCTGGAGATCGACCTGAGCCAGGCGACCTTCGGGGCGGAGCGCGAGCTGGCCATCGACACCGCTGTCGTGTGCCCCACCTGCGACGGTGGCGGCGCCCAGCCCGGCACCGGCACCCGCCAGTGCGAGGTCTGCCACGGCCGGGGCGAGGTGCAGCAGGTCCAGCGCTCGTTCCTCGGTCAGGTCATGACCTCGCGGCCCTGCGCGACCTGTCAGGGGTTCGGCACGGTCATCGCGCACCCGTGCCTCGAGTGCTCCGGCGAGGGCCGGGTGCGGACCCGGCGCACGCTGACCCTCAAGGTCCCCGCCGGCGTGGACAACGGGACCCGGATCCAGCTCCGGGCCGAGGGCGAGGTCGGGCCGGGCGGAGGCCCGCAGGGCGACCTGTACGTCGAGATCTCCGTCACCCCGCACCCGACGCTCAGCCGTCGCGGCGACGACCTGCACTGCAGCATGGAGCTGCCGATGACGGCGGCCGCCCTCGGCACCACCATGACGCTCGCCTCGCTCGACGGCGACGAGGTCCTTGACGTCCAGCCCGGCACCCAGTCCGGACAGGTCGTGACCCTGCGGGGCAAGGGCGTCACTCACCTGCGGGGCGTCGGGCGCGGTGACCTGATCGTGCACATCGACGTCCAGACGCCCACCCGGCTCGACGAGGAGCAGGAGCGGCTGCTCCGCGAGCTCGCGACGCTGCGCGGCGAGGAGCGCCCGGAGGCCCGGCTCGCACCGGCCCACTCCGGGATCTTCTCCCGGCTGCGGGACGCGTTCTCCGGTCGCTGAGCCGTGACGTCCCCGCTGTTCCTGGTCGAGCCGGGGCTGCTGGCGGGGGTCCGGGCCGGCGCCGAGGTGCGATTGGCGGGGCCCGAGGCCCGGCATGCCGTACAGGTCCGCCGGATCGGGGTCGGCGAGTCGGTCGACCTGGCCGACGGTCGGGGAGCGCGCATCGAGGGCGTCGTACGCCGGGTCGAGGGCAAGGGGAGCGATGCCGTTCTCGTCCTGGAGGTCGTGGCGCGCTCGGACCTGCCGGAGCCCGGCCTGCGGCTGGTGCTGGTGCAGGCCCTCGCCAAGGGTGACCGGGACGTCGCGGCGGTCGAGGCGTCCACCGAGCTCGGCGTCGACCGGATCGTGCCGTGGCAGGCCGAGCGCTCGGTCGTCGTCTGGCGCGGGGATCGAGCCCACAAGTCCCAGCTGCGTTGGGCCGCAACGGCTCGGTCCGCCGCGAAGCAGGCCCGCCGCTCGTGGGTCCCGGTCGTGTCCGAGGCCGTCGACTCGACCGCTCTGGCCGGCCTGGTCGCCGACGCGGCGCTGGCCCTCGTCCTGCACGAGGACGCGACCGAGCCTCTTGCCGGCGTCCAGCTGCCGGAGCGCGGTGATGTGCTGCTCGTCGTCGGGCCCGAGGGTGGCATCGGCGCGGCCGAGCTGGCCGCCCTGACAGCCGCCGGAGCCGTCGCCGTCCGGCTCGGCGACACGGTCCTGCGGTCCTCCACCGCCGGCCCGGCCGCGATCGCCGTCCTCAGCGCGACCGGCCGCTGGCGCTGACCCCCAGCAGGGTGTTGAGCGCCGGGGGAGTTGTCAGCCGGGGCGGGTGCTCTGGTGCCCGGCGGGGCTGACACTCGGCGGGGTGTTGGGCGCCGGGGGGAGTTGTCAGCCGGGGCGGGTGCTCTGGTGCCCGGAGGGGCTGACACTCGGCGGGGTGCTGGGCGGGGTGGCGGGCTGGGGGTCAGCGGACGGTGAAGGTCGTGGTGTCCAGGCCCTCGAGGGTCCCGTCACCCTTGGGGCTCGGCTCGTACGCGCGGAAGGCGTACGTGCCCGGCGCCAGGGCCTTGAACGCCACCGACCAGGTGCCGCGGGTCGGGCAGCCGGAGGTCGCCGTCGTCCGCCCGGACCGGACGACCGCCCCGCCGCGCAGCAGCTGCCAGGCCACGTTGGCCTCGAGGGTGCAGGCCTGGCCCGACACGACCGTGGTGGGGTGAACGATCTCGCCCGGGTCCGGCTGAAGGACCCAGATGGCCGAGAGATCCTGGTACGCCAAGGAGACGCCCGGCCGGTGGAAGGCGCCCGCGACCGAGAGCGACCCGAACAGCCGGTCCCGCCCGACGGTGTCGCCCTCGAAGCCGATCAGCACGGCCAGGTCGGCCTGCTGCGCCGCGGCCGTGGCGGTCCAGGCCAGCTGCTGGGCCGCTAGCCGGGCCTGCTCCGCCGTCCGCCCGACGGCCTGGGCCTCGGTCGCAGGCAGCGTGATCGACAGCTCGCCCGGCTTCAGCAGGCGGGCGGTCAGCCGCCCGCTCGTGCCCGGGAGCCAGGACGTCACGTCGCCCACCCGCTGCGCGGCGGTCGGGTCGGCGGCCAGGCGCAGCGCCGTCTGGATCCGCGCCTGGACCCCCTGGCCTTGGACCGTCGTGACCTGGAACTCGCGGAACAGGCCCTTGACCTCGCGACCCACGTAGTAGACCGGCAGGGTCACCGCGGGGCCGGCCGGTGTGGACCGTGGCGACGGCGAGGGCTGGACGCCCGACGGCCCCACCGACGGCGAGGCGCTCGCCGACGGCCCGGACCTCGCGGCCACGCCCGGCGGCCTGGCGTCGCGGGACCCGATCGTCACCGCCGCCCATGCACCGCTGCCGATCACCACGACCGCGGCGGCACCGGCAGCCACCGGCAGCCAGCCACGCCGTCGGGTGGCGGCAGCGCCCGAGCGGATGTCCGCGAGCCGGTCGGCCGGCTCGATCCGCCCCGCCTCACTGGACAACACCTCGGCCAGCAGGGTGGCCAGCGCGTCCTCGCCCGGCTCGGGCAACGGCTCGACGCTGGTCGGCTCGTCGCTCCTCGGCTCTTCGGGTCGGTTCATGTCAGGTCCTCCCGCTGTACGCCGGTGGCCAGCCGAGCTCGCAGGCTCGAAATGCCGCGTGACGCATGGCTTTTCACCGCTCCCCGGCTGATGCTCAAGGCGGCGGCGATCTCGATCTCGGACAGGTCCAGGTAGTAGCGCAGCACGAGCACCTCGCGCTGGCGGGTGGGCAGGCCGTTGAGGATGGCGAGCACCTCGTCCCGCTGGGCCGACGTGACGGCCGAGCTCTCGGCGCTCTCGACGTGCCGGGTCAGGTCCGGCGACCCCGACTGCGCTGCGGCGTAGCGCTCGCGGACGCCGCGCTTGCGCAGGGCACTGCGGGAGCCGTTGACGGTGGCGGTCCGCAGGTAGCCCAGCGCGGCGTCGGGGGAGCGCAGGGACCCCCACCGCCGGTAGGTCGCGACGAACGCCTCCTGCACGACGTCCTCGGCCGCCTGCTGGTCGTGGACCAGGAGCCAGGCCAGCCGGACGAGCCCGCGCCAGTGCGCGGCGTACAGCTCGGTGACGGCCCGGTCCGGGCCCCAGGCCGCGCCCGCAGGGGCCTCGGGACGCTCGACCTCGGCCGGCCCGGCCGGGCTGTCGATGGTGCCCACGGCGTACGGTCTCACGCCCAGAAGACGCCCGACGGGACGTTGCGGTTGTCGGGCCCGCTACCCGCACACCAGCAGCCCGCCCACCCAGGGACCACCCGGTCCCGGTCCCGTGACCAGGGCCAACGCTGCGGATAGGGTCGCCCCGTGAGCGAGTCCCCGCACGAGATCAGCGAGATCGACGTGTCCGACCCGGACTGCCTGTTCTGCCGGATCGTCTCGGGGCAGCTCTCGGCCGACATCGTCATGGAGGGCGAGCACGTGCTGGCCTTCCGGGACGTCAACCCCGAGGCCCCAACCCACGTCCTGGTCATCCCGCGCGAGCACCACCCGGACATCGGCGAGCTGGCCGGCGTCGCGCCGGAGGCGATGGTCGAGCTCGTCCTGGTGGCCCAGCGGGTCGCCGACCAGGAGTGCGGCGGGGAGTTCCGGTTCGTCGCCAACACCGGAGCGGCCGCGCACCAGACGGTCTTCCATGCTCACGCCCACGTGCTCGGGGGCCGCTCGCTGACCTGGCCGCCAGGCTGAACCCGGACCGCCGGGCTAAACCCGGGCCTCCGGGGGACCGGCCGGTTACCCTTGACGTGACCATGGCAGACCTCACCACGCAGCCGCCCCCGCCCGAGCCCGGCCCGCAGGACCCCTCGCCCAGAGCCTCGGTGGCCGACCCGGCGGCCGACGCCTCGACGCACACCATCGTGATCCCGGCCACGGTGCAGATGGTCAACCTGCTCGGCCCACGCGACGAGCTGCTCCGGACCGTCGAGCGCGCGTTCCCCCAGCTCGACGTACGGGTCCGCGGCAACGAGGTCACCCTGGTCGGCCCCGGCGGCGAGATCGCCCTGCTGGAGCGCCTGCTCGACGAGCTGCTCGCCGTCCTCGGCGCCGGCCAGTACCTGACGGCCGACGCGGTGGAGCGGTCCATCGGCATGCTGCGCTCGCAGACCAGCGAGCACCCCGCCGACGTCCTGACCCTCAACATCCTGTCCAACCGCGGCCGCACGATCCGGCCGAAGACGTTGAACCAGAAGCGGTACGTCGACGCGATCGACGCCAACACCATCGTCTTCGGCATCGGCCCCGCCGGCACGGGCAAGACCTACCTCGCGATGGCCAAGGCCGTGCAGGCGCTGCAGGCCAAGCAGGTCAACCGGATCATCCTGACCCGGCCGGCGGTCGAGGCCGGTGAGCGCCTCGGCTTCCTGCCCGGCACCCTGACCGAGAAGATCGACCCCTACCTGCGCCCGCTCTACGACGCCCTGCACGACATGATCGACCCGGAGTCGATCCCGCGGCTGATGGCCGCCGGCACCATCGAGGTCGCACCCCTGGCGTACATGCGCGGCCGGTCCCTGAACGACGCGTTCATCATCCTGGACGAGGCCCAGAACACCTCGCCCGAGCAGATGAAGATGTTCCTCACCCGGCTGGGGTTCGGCTCGCAGATGGTCGTCACCGGTGACGTCACGCAGATCGACCTGCCCGGGGGCACCCAGTCCGGGCTGAAGATCGTGCAGGGGATCCTGGACGGCCTCGACGACGTCCACTTCGCGATGCTCACGAGCCACGACGTGGTCCGCCATCGCCTGGTGAGCGCGATCGTCGACGCCTACGGCCGGTACGACGCGGAGCAGCAGCCGATGGCGGCGCAGCGCGAAGCCGGCGGCCGGCCCCGCAGCGGCCGCAACAACCGCCGTTGACGCCGCTATGAGCATCGAGGTCAACAACGAGACCGATGCCAACGTGGACGAGCGCGAGCTGGTCGACCTGGCCCGCTACGTGCTCGGCGAGATGCGCGTCCACCCCCAGGCCGAGCTCTCGGTGATCCTGGTCGACGAGGTCGCGATGGAGCGCCTGCACGTCCAGTGGATGGACCTGCCCGGCCCCACCGACGTGATGAGCTTCCCCATGGACGAGCTGCGGCCGGGCAGCGAGGACCGCGACCCCGAGCCGGGCCTGCTGGGCGACATCGTGCTCTGCCCGAGCGTCGCCGAGCGCCAGGCCCGCGACGCGGGGCACGCGACGGAGGAGGAGCTCCTGCTCCTGACCACGCACGGGATCCTGCACCTGCTCGGCTACGACCACGCCGAGCCCGAGGAGGAGCGTGAGATGTTCGACCTGCAGCGCCGGTTGCTGCTGACGTTCCTCGCGGGTCGGGGCAAGGACTGACCGTGGTCGACGCCGGGCCCCGTGTCCTCCTCGTCGTCCTCGCGGTGCTGCTGACCGGCGTCGGCGGCTTCCTGGCCGCGGCCGAGGCCGCCGTCTCCCGGGTGTCCCGCAGCCGGGTCGAGGAGCTGGTCGACGAGGGCCGGCTGGCGTCCCGCTCGCTCGCGGTCGTGGTCGCCGACAGCGCGCCGTACCTGTCCGTCGCGACGTTCCTGCGCGTCATCAGCGAGTCCGGCGCGGCGGTCATCGTCACCATCGTGTGCGCGGGCTGGCTGCACAGCTGGTGGTCCGTGCTCCTGGTCGCCGGCGGCGTCATGACGGTCGTCTCGTTCGTCCTCGGCGGTGTGAGCCCGCGGACCGTCGGCCGCCAGCACGCGGTCGTGGTCTCGCTCGTGGCCGCACCTCTGCTCGTGTGGCTGTCCCGCCTGCTCGGGCCGGTCGCCCACCTCCTGGTCGCGCTGGGGAACGCGGTCACTCCCGGGCGGGGCTACCGCGACGGGCCGTTCGCCTCCGAGTCCGAGCTGCGCGACCTGGTCGACCTCGCCGGCGAGAACTCGGTGATCGAGGCCAGCGAGCGGCAGATGATCCACTCGGTCTTCGAGCTGGGCGACACGGTCGTCCGCGAGGTCATGGTGCCCCGCACGGACATGCTGGTCATCGAGCGCACGAAGCAGCTGCGCCAGGCGTTCTCGCTCTTCCTGCGCTCGGGCTTCTCGCGCGTCCCCGTGGTCGGAGACGGCCCGGACGACGTCCTGGGCCTGCTCTACCTCAAGGACGTCGCGCGGCGGCTCAACGCCGACGCGCACGCCGGTCAGGCGGTGCTGGTGGAGCAGCTCATGCGGCCGGCGGTGTTCGTCCCGGAGAGCAAGCCGGCGGACGACCTGCTGCGCGAGATGCAGCGGGACCAGACCCACCTGGCGATCGTCGTCGACGAGTACGGCGGCACCGCGGGCCTGGTGACGATCGAGGACATCCTCGAAGAGATCGTCGGCGAGATCACCGACGAGTACGACCGCGAGGGCGACACGGTCGAGCACCTCGACGACGGCTCGGTGCGGGTGCCGGCGATGCTGCACCTCGACGACCTCGGCGAGCTGTTCGACATCGACCTCGAGGACGACGACGTCGACACCGTCGGCGGCCTGCTGGCCAAGACGCTCGGCCGGGTGCCGATCCCCGGAGCCCGGGCCGAGGTGCACGGCCTGGAGCTGGTGGCCGACGGCCGGGCCGGTCGTCGCAACCGGATCGCCGCGGTCGTCGTCCGCCGGGTTCCGACGGCCGAGGACGCTCGCGAGGCGGAGTCCGCGGGCCGGCACGCCGAGGCGGGCGCATGAGCGAGCACCGCTCCGGCTTCGCGGCGCTGGTGGGCCGCCCGAACGCCGGCAAGTCGACCCTGACGAACGCCCTGGTGGGCAGCAAGGTCGCCATCACCTCGAACAAGCCGCAGACGACCCGGCACACGATCCGCGGCATCGTGACGCGGCCGGACGCCCAGCTCGTCCTCGTCGACACGCCGGGGCTGCACCGGCCCAGAACCGTTCTCGGACAACGGCTCAACGACCTGGTCCGCGAGACCCTGACCCAGGTCGACGTCGTGGGCTTCTGCCTGCCGGCGAACGAGAAGGTCGGGCCCGGCGACGCGTTCATCGCCGCCGAGCTGACCGAGCTGCGCAACCGGCGCCATCGCACGGCGGTCGTGGCGATCGCGACCAAGGCCGACCTGGTCGACCGCGAGCGGCTGGCCACGCACCTGCTGGCGATCCAGGGGCTGGGCGAGTGGGACGACATCGTGCCGTGCTCGGCGCTCGCGCCGGCCGGTCAGTCCTACCCGGACGCCGGGCTGGTCGCGGACCTGTTCGTCGCCCATCTGCCCGTGGGGCCGGTGATGTACCCGGGCGGCGAGCTGACCGACGAGCCCGAGGCCGTCCTGGTCGCGGAGCTGGTCCGCGAGGCCGCTCTGGAAGGCGTGCGCGACGAGCTGCCGCACAGCCTGGCCGTCGTGGTGGACGAGATGACGCCGCGCGAGGGTCGCCCCGCCGACCGGCCGCTGCTGGACATCCGGGTCGAGCTCTACGTCGAGCGGCCGAGCCAGAAGGCCATCGTCATCGGCCGTGGCGGGGCCCGCCTGCGCGACGTCGGCACCCGGGCCCGGGCCGGCATCGAGGCCCTGCTGGGCCAGCAGGTCTACCTGGACCTGCACGTCCGGGTGGCGAAGGACTGGCAGCGCGATCCCAAGGCCCTGGCCAAGCTCGGCTTCTGACCGGGCCCGCCGGCTCGCACCGCTAGGGCTGGTCCGGGGTCCCGGGCGGGTCGGCCGGCGCCCGGACGGCCGAGTCGAGCAGGGACCGCAGGTGTTCGGGGAGCTCGTGGTCCCCGACGGTCACGTCCAGGCCGGCCGGCTCGTTGCTCACCCGGTAGACGAACCGGTCCGGCGCCGGACCCTGCGGCTGGACCGAGGCCAGGCCCTCACTGAGCGCCGATCGCCAGGCCGTGAGCTCCTCGCCCTGGAGCCCGTCCAGGTCGACCTGGCCGGTGAGCTTCAGCCCGGCGAAGCCGCCCGTCCGGGTGACCAGGACGACGCCGGTGGGCACGCCCGCCGGCGTCGCGGCGGGCTGCGGCGCCGGGGCCGCGCCCTCACCCGCCGCAGCGCCGGACGGCTCGCTGCGGTGCCGGCCGGTCACGATGTCGCCACCTTCACCTTGGTCCAGGCCTGGCTGACGGCCCGGGCCTGGCTCGACCCGCTGCCGAACCGCGCCTGCGCCGCCGCCACCGTGGCCGCCGCGAAGGCCGGGAAGTCTGCGGACTTGGCCAGCTTGCCGCCGGTCAGGACGTCGTACCAGACCTGCCCGGCCCCCTCCCACGCATTGCCGCCGATGCCGGTCGCCGCCAGGTAGAACGCGTGGTTGGGGATCCCCGAGTTGGTGTGCACCCCACCGTCGTCGTCGGTCGTGTCGACGTAGCCGTCCATGGTCGCCGGCTGCGGGTCCTTGCCGAGGTGCGGGTCGTCGTACGCCGTGCCCGGTGCCTTCATCGAGCGCAGCGCCTGCCCCTTGACCGCGGCCGTGAACAGCCCCTGACCGATCAGCCAGTCGGCCGCCTGCGCCGTCTGCCCGAGAGCCATCTGCTTGACCAGGGAGCCGAAGCAGTCGGAGATGCTCTCGTTCAGCGCCCCGGACTGCCCCGAGTAGGTGAGGTTGGCGGTGAACTGGGTGACGCCGTGGGTCAGCTCGTGCCCGATCACGTCGACCGAGATGGTGAACCGGTTGAAGTACGTCCCGTCGCCGTCGCCGAACACCATCTGCTCGCCGTTCCAGAAGGCGTTGTCGTAGTTCTGGCCGTAGTGCACGCTCGCCAGCAGCGGCAGGCCCATGTCGTCGAGGCTGTTGCGCTTGTACGCCGAGTGGTAGAGCGTCCAGGTCGCCCCGAGGGCGTCGTAGGCCTCGTCGGTCGCCGGATCGCCTACTGGCCCAGCGCCTTCGGTGCGTACCGTCCGGCCCGGCAGCGTCGTCGTGCCGTCGCTGTTGTCGACCGTCCGGTGCACGGCCACCCGGGCGATCGAGGTGGGGTTGGGCCGGGCCGCCATCCGGCGCCGGCTGCGGCGGTGGGCGACGTCGCGGTCGAGGGTCTGGACCGCGGCCCGCGCGACCGCCTCGACGTGGGACTCGCGCAGCCGCTCCAGCAGGTACGGCGGGACGATGCACTCGATGCTCATGGGTCCACCGTGAACTTTTCGGGCAGAAGGCGCAAGCGCCGGCGTGCGCTACGGTAACTCCGTGCCGATGCGACCGGACGCCTGCGCGAGCGAGCCCATGAGGGCCGTCTCGCTGCTTCTTGGTCGCCGCGGCGGGGCCCTCTAGGCCGGTCCCTCGCCGCGGGGATGCTGCCTGCCGGTCGCCCGCACACCCGCGAGAGGGAACACCGTGCACTACCCCCAGCAGCCGTCCGGAATGCCGATCGGCAAGTACGTCCCGTTCGACCAGCAGATCGTCGTCGACCTGCCCGACCGCACCTGGCCGGACAAGCGGATGACCCAGGCCCCGCGCTGGTGTGCCGTCGACCTCCGCGACGGCAACCAGGCCCTGATCGACCCGATGAGCCCGGAGCGCAAGCGCCGGATGTTCGACCTCCTGGTCGCCATGGGCTACAAGGAGATCGAGGTCGGCTTCCCGTCCGCCAGCCAGACCGACTACGACTTCGTCCGCCAGCTGATCCGCGACGAGCTGATCCCGGACGACGTCACCATCCAGGTCCTGACCCAGGCCCGCGACCACCTGATCGAGCGCACCTACGACTCGCTGCGGGGCGCGAAGCAGGCCATCGTCCACCTCTACAACTCCACCTCCGTCCTGCAGCGCAAGGTCGTCTTCGGTCTCAGCCAGGACGGCATCGTCGACATCGCGGTGCAGGGCGCGCGGCTGTGCCGCAAGCTCGAGGAGACCATCCCCGACACGCAGATCTACTACGAGTACTCGCCGGAGTCCTACACCGGGACCGAGCTGGAGTTCGCGGCCCGGATCTGCAACGAGGTGGCCGAGGTCTTCGAGCCGAGCCCGGACCGCAAGGTGATCCTGAACCTGCCGGCCACGGTCGAGATGGCCACGCCGAACGTCTACGCGGACAGCATCGAGTGGATGGGCCGCCACCTGGACCACCGCGAGAACATCGTGCTGTCACTGCACCCGCACAACGACCGCGGCGAGGGCGTCGCGGCCGCGGAGCTGGGCTACCTGGCGGGCGCGGACCGGATCGAGGGCTGCCTGTTCGGCAACGGCGAGCGCACCGGCAACGTCTGCCTGGTCACCCTCGGCATGAACCTGTTCAGCCAGGGCATCGACCCGCAGATCGACTTCAGCGACCTGGACAACGTGCGGCGCACGGTCGAGTACTGCAACCAGCTGCCGGTCCACGAGCGGCACCCGTACGGCGGCGACCTGGTCTACACGGCGTTCTCCGGCTCGCACCAGGACGCCATCAAGAAGGGCTTCGACGCGATGTCGAGGGACGCCGTGGAGTCCGGCCGCACGGTCGAGGACCTGCAGTGGGCCGTGCCCTACCTGCCGATCGACCCGCACGACGTCGGCCGCAGCTACGAGGCCGTCGTCCGGGTCAACAGCCAGTCCGGCAAGGGCGGCGTCGCCTACCTGCTGAAGTCCGAGCACCACCTCGACCTGCCCCGCCGGCTCCAGATCGAGTTCAGCCAGGTGGTCCAGCGGCAGACCGACAGCGACGGCGGCGAGATGACGGCTGGGCAGATCTGGGCGGCGTTCCAGGACGAGTACCTGCCCGACCCAGCGGCGCCGTGGGGCCGGTTCGCCTTGCGCGGGATGCGCCAGGACAGCCAGGTCGACGGCCAGGACCAGCTCTCGGTCGACCTGATGGACGGCGACCAGCTGCTGACCCTGCAGGGTGTCGGCAACGGCCCGATCGCCGCGTTCGTCCAGGCCCTGTCCGGCGTAGGTGTCGACGTGCGCGTCCTGGACTACGCGGAGCACGCGATGGGCTCCGGGGGCGACGCGCGCGCGGCCGCCTATCTCGAGTGCGCCGTCGGGGACCGGGTCCTGTGGGGCGTGGGGATCGATCACAACATCGTGACGGCCTCGCTCATGGCGGTCATTTCCGGACTCAACCGGGCTAACCGGGAGTAATCTGCTGGTTGCTCCGCCGGGTGGCAGTTGGGCCGAATGGCGCACCCGGGCCAGGGCCCGCAGTACAGAATGACAACGCAGAAGACCGTCGCAATCGCCGAGCATCGCCCACGATGAGTCGGGACCGGCCCGCAGGAGGTGTCGATGGCGAACGATGCTGGCCCCTCCAGCGCGCTCGTCAGTAGTGGACCCTTCGGCCCGTACGACCACATCGCCGCGCAGGTCCACGAGCACTACACGGACGGCTTCGCCGACGTCGCCGTCCGGGTCGCTCGGGCGTCGTTGCCCTTCGCGCTGGAGGTCGGCGACATCGCGACGGTGCGCTACCTGCACTACACGTCGGCCTGCGCCATGCTCGAGCTCGGGCTCTACGACGAGGCGGCGAACGAGTCCTACCAGCTGCTCAGCCTGGTCGACGAGAGCAACCACGCCTGGCGGGCCAAGGCGCTGTCGGTCCTCGGCGACGCGTGGGTGCGCAAGGGCGACACCCCGGCCGCGATCGACGCCCTGGCCGAGGCCTACGCCCTGGTCGAGGGCTTCGTCCCCCGCACGTACGACGAGCTGAGCGCCGCCCAGGGGTGCGCGATCGTCCTGGGGCACGCGCAGCTCTTCGAGGCCGCCGACGACATCTTCACCCTCTGCCTCACGTCGCACGTCACGACGACCGGGCCGCAGGCGGCGGAGGCCCGGGTCCTGGTCCTGCAGGAGGCGGCCCTGCTGCAGGCGACGTGGGGCGCGGCGCTCGAGATCGACGGCCGCGAGGTCGAGGCGTTGCGGTGCTACCGCACCTGCCTGACCCGGGCGCTCGCGATGATGAGCGCGATCAGCGACCGGGACGACGAGATGCTGGCCCGGGCCGAGGTCATGGAGGCCTACGTCCTGGGCCGCCTCGGGGAGTACCGCCTGGCCGAGGCGCGGATGTGGGCCGCGACCTCGCGGTTCGCCCTGCGGCCCGAGCTGCCCGAGGTCCTGCTGGCCAAGCTCGGCCTGGGCGCCGCGTACGCGCGGGACGAGCAGTTCGCCAAGGCCCGGCAGAACCTCCAGGAGGCCGCCGACGAGGCCATCAGCAAGGACCGATGGGTCTGGTCGCTGACCGCGCTGGCCCAGCTCGCCACTGTCGACGTCCTGGAGTACGGCCCGCATCCGGCCGTCGGCCGCTGGCAGGCCCTCGCCCGGGAGACGACCCAGCGCCTCTGGGGTGAGCGGGAGAGCCGGTTCGTCGCGCTGCGCGACCGGATGAGCCTGCGCGCCCTGACCGAGGAGGCGAACCGGCTCGGCCAGGCGGCCCTGCTGGACCCGCTCACCGGGCTCGGCAACCGGCGCCTGCTCGACCGGCGGCTGCGGCTGGCCTCCGGTGAGCTGTGCGTGGTCTTCGTCGACGTGGACCGGTTCAAGTCGGTCAACGACACCTTCGGCCACGACGTCGGCGACGAGGTCCTCGTCCGCGTCGCGGGGATCCTGCAGGAGCTGACCAGGACCGACGACACGATCGTCCGGTACGGCGGGGACGAGTTCGTCCTGCTGCTGCCAGGGGTCGGCAGCGAGGAGGCAGCGGCGATCGCCTCCCGCGTGCATCACTCGGTCTCGACCTCGGACTGGCACAGCATCGCCCCGGGCCTGCAGGTGACGGTCTCGGTGGGCCTGGCGACCGAGGAGGCCCAGCGCGCGCTGGCGGCCGCCGACGAGGCGTTGCTGCGGCCAAGCGCTCCGGACGCGACCAGGTCTGGTCCGGCGAGGCAGTCGTCGCCGTCTGACCCGGCATAGGACACTGGCCCATGCCCGTTTACCGAGACGAAGGTGTCGTGCTGCGCACGCACAAGCTCGGTGAGGCCGACCGGATCATCACCCTGCTGACCCGCCACCACGGCCGGGTCCGGGCGGTGGCCAAGGGCGTGCGGCGTACGTCGTCCCGGATCGGCTCCCGGCTCGAGCCGTTCATGCTCGCGGACGTCCAGCTGCACGAGGGGCGCTCGCTCGACGTCGTCACGCAGGTCGAGACCCTCGCGCCGTACGCCGCGGCGATCGTCGGTGACTATCGGCGCTACACCGCGGGCACGGCCATGCTGGAGACCGCCGAGCGGCTGACCGACGTCGAGCGCGAGCCGGCGATGCAGCAGTACCTCCTGCTGGTCGGCGGCTTGCGGACCCTCGCCGACGGCTCGCACGACCCGTCCCTGGTGCTCGACGCGTTCCTGCTCCGCTCGCTGGCCGTCGCCGGCTGGGCGCCGAGCTTCCACGACTGCGCGAAGTGCGGTGCCCCCGGGCCCGCACCGGGCCTTCTCGGTCCAGGCCGGCGGCTCGGTCTGCCCGGACTGCCGGCCGCCCGGGTCGAACGCGCCCGCGCCCGAGACCAGCATCCTGCTGGCCGCGCTGCTCGCGGGGGACTGGGAGATCGCGGACGCGAGCGAGCTCCGGCACCGGCGCGAGGGCAGCGGGCTCGTCGCGGCGTTCCTCCAGTGGCACCTGGAGCGCGGGCTGCGCTCGCTGCGCCTGGTCGAGCGCGCGTGAGGCGCGGCCGCCGGGACCGGGGCGCAGCCGACCGGGCCGGCCCGCCGGTCCCGCCCCCTGCGCACCCCTCGGGGGCCAGGCCCCCGAGCATCCCGGCGGAGCTGGTGCCCGCCCACGTCGCCGTCGTCATGGACGGCAACGGGCGCTGGGCCAACACCAAGGGCCTGCCGCGGACCGCGGGTCACGAGCGCGGCGAGGCCGCCCTGCTCGACGTGGTCGCGGGCGGCATCGAGA
Organism: uncultured Actinomycetota bacterium; assembly: GCA_963795385.1. GTDB lineage: Bacteria > Actinomycetota > Actinomycetes > Actinomycetales > CAVURS01 > CAVURS01. The sequence goes on along the minus strand of CAWCHK010000003.1, from coordinate 773,633 downwards.
TCGGGGTGAAGCACATCTCGGCGTACGCGTTCTCGACCGAGAACTGGCGTCGCTCGCCGGACGAGGTGCGCTTCCTGATGGGATTCAACCGCGACGTGATCCGGCGGCGCCGCGACCAGATGCACGAGTGGGGCGTACGGGTGCGCTGGGCCGGCCGGCGGCCTCGCTTGTGGCTCAGCGTGATTCGCGAGCTCGAGATCGCCGAGGAGCTGACCCGGCACAACGACGTGCTGACCCTGACCATGTGCGTGAACTACGGCGGGCGCGCCGAGATCGCCGACGCGGTGCGGGCGATCGGGCTCCAGGTGGCGGCCGGCCGGCTGGACCCGGCGCGGATCGACGAGCGGACGATCCAGCGCCACCTCGACGAGCCGGACCTGCCCGACGTCGACATGTTCTGGCGCTCCTCGGGCGAGCAACGGCTGTCGAACTTCCAGCTCTGGCAGTCGGCCTACGCCGAGCTGGTGTTCGACAACGTGCTCTGGCCGGACGTCGACCGGCGCGACCTCTGGCGCGCGGTGGAGACCTACGCCCGCACGGGACCGGCGCTACGGTGGGGCGTTCGACGCCGCGTCGGACTCCTGACCGCTACGCCCGCCGCCGCGGCCCGCCGGCAGGCCGGGCACCGCCCGAACATCTCGAGGACGTGCTGCACCTCGTCGTACTCGTTCTCCGCGGCGACCCGCACGGCCCACTGCTCGACCGAGCCGCGCAGCCACCTCGACGGTGGCTCCGCACTCGCGGCAGACCAGGTGGTGGTGATGGGTGTCGCTGGCACAGCGGCGGTAGGCGACCTCACCGGCGTCGGTGCGCAGGACGTCGACCTCGCCCTCGTCGGCCATCGACTGCATGGTGCGGTAGATCGTGGCCAGGCCGATCCGGCTGCCGCCGCCGCGCATCTGGGCGAAGAGCTCCTGCGCGGTGCGGAAGCCCTGCCCGCGGCCGAGGCTGCGCAACACATCCTCCCGGCGGGTCATGCGAACGCCACCACGCTCGCGATGAAGGTCACGCCGGCGACCGTGCACAGCAAGGTCAGCCGCGAGGGATGGCGGGCGTGCGCCTCGGGGAGGATGTCGTTGGTGGCGAGGTAGAGCAGGAAGCCGCAGAAGAACGCGAGGTAGAGCGCCAGCACGCGGTCCGGCAGCGAGAAGAGCAGGGTGCTGGCCGCGCCGATGGCCGGCGCCGCCGCGTCCAGCCCGAGCATCACCTTGGCCCGCAGGTCGCTGTTCCCGTGGCTCACCATCAGGCTGACGGTGTTCAGCCCGTCGGCGAAGTCGTGGGCGATGACCGCGAACGCGACCGCCAGCCCGACGGTGCTGTTCACCTGGAAGGCCAGCCCGATGCCGACGCCGTCGAGGAAGGAGTGCAGGACCAGGGCGACGGCCGAGGCCAGGCCCACCTCGGGGTGGTTGTGTGCCGAGTACTCGCCCTCGTGGGCGTGGTGGAGGGCGAGGGTTCGCTCGACGACGTGCAGCAGGAGGAAGCCGAAGGCCAGCCCGAACGACACCGACGGCAGGCCGAGGAAGGTCAGGTGGCCGCCGAGCGTGAAGACCTCCGGCAGCAGGTCGAAGGCGACCAGCCCGAGCAGGACGCCGGCGGTGAAGCCGAGGACGAGGTGGAGGCGGTCCTTGTTGCGCAGTGCGAACACGCCGCCGAGGGACGTCGACAGGACGGTGCAGAGCGCCAGCACGATCGCCATGGCCCGACCCTAGCGGGAATGAGAACCATTCCCAAAATGCTGGACCGAGCGGATCAGCCGTGGGGGAAGAGCTGGATGACGGCCAGGGCCGTTCCGAGGGCGATCACGGCCACTCGCATCAGCCGCTCGCTCTGGCTCAGGGCCGGCCAGCCGACGTAGAGGAGCCAGACCAGGAACAGCACGCCCACGGCGATCAGGACGAAGCCGACCGGGCCGCTGACGAACAGGCCGGCGACGATGATCGCCAGCATCACCACGAACGGCACCGCTCGGGGGACCCGGCTCAGCCGGAGCAGGGCGGGTGCGCTGACCCGGTCCACGGCAGGACGCAGGCCGCTGGGTCGCTCTCCGGGTGCTCGACTCACCGGCGCATCATGCCAGGCCGCTAGCCTTGGGCCTCCCGCCCACCTGAGGAGAACTGCTGTGGCCAGCCCGCTCGAAGCCCGTAACGACGCTGTGGTCAGCCTGGCCAAGCGACGGGGTTTCGTCTTCCCCAGCGGCGAGATCTACGGCGGCACCCGGTCGGCGTGGGACTACGGCCCGCTGGGCGTGGAGCTGAAGGAGAACATCCGCCGGCAGTGGTGGCGGGCCATGGTGCAGCGCCGCGACGACGTCGTCGGCCTGGACTCCTCGGTCATCCTGCCGCGCGAGGTGTGGGTGGCCTCGGGGCACGTCGAGACCTTCACCGACCCGCTGACCGAGTGCCAGAGCTGCCACCACCGCTTCCGGGCCGACCACCTGCGAGGAGGACTTCGAGCGGCGCAAGGGCCGGCGTGCCGTCCGGCCTGACCGAGATCAGCTGCCCGCACTGCGGCACCAAGGGCGCGTTCACCGAGCCGCGCCAGTTCAGCGGCCTGCTCAAGACCTACCTCGGCCCGGTGGAGTCCGAGGAGGGGCTGGCCTACCTGCGGCCCGAGACCGCGCAGGGCATCTTCGTCAACGTCAAGAACGTCATGACCGCCGCGCGCAAGAAGCCGCCGTTCGGCATCGCGCAGACCGGCAAGTCCTTCCGCAACGAGATCACGCCGGGCAACTTCATCTTCCGCACCCGCGAGTTCGAGCAGATGGAGATGGAGTTCTTCGTCGAGCCGGGCACCGACGAGCAGTGGCACGAGTACTGGCTCAAGGAGCGGTGGGACTGGTACGTCGGGCTGGGCCTGACCAGCGACAACCTGCGCTTCTTCGAGCACCCGAAGGAGAAGCTCTCGCACTACTCGACCCGCACGGTCGACATCGAGTACCGGTTCGGCTTCGGCGGCAAGGACTTCGACGAGCTCGAGGGCATCGCCAACCGCACGGACTTCGACCTCAAGACGCACTCCGAGCACTCCGGCACGGACCTCAGCTACCAGGACCAGGCCACCGGCGATCGCTGGACGCCGTACGTCATCGAGCCCGCCGCCGGCCTGACCCGGGCGACGCTGGCCTTCCTGCTCGACGCGTACGCCGAGGACGAGGCCCCGAACACCAAGGGCGGCGTCGACAAGCGGGTGGTCCTGCGCTTCGACCCGCGGCTGGCCCCGGTCAAGGTGGCGGTGCTGCCGCTCTCCCGGCACGCGGACCTCTCACCCGCAGGCGCGGTCCCTGGCGGCCGACCTCCGGGAGAGCTGGAACGTCGACTTCGACGACGCCGGTGCGATCGGGCGGCGCTACCGCCGGCAGGACGAGATCGGCACGCCGTACTGCGTCACGGTCGACTTCGACTCCCTCCAGGACCAGGCCGTGACCGTGCGCGAGCGGGACTCGATGCAGCAGGAGCGGGTGTCGCTGGACCGCGTTCGTGGCTACCTCGCGGAGCGACTCCCCGGCTGCTGACGCAGGGCCGCCCGGGCCTGCCTAGCCGCGGGCGTCCGCGGCGGGCAGAGTGGGGCCCGTGGCAACCACCTATGTGTACGACTTCGCGCACGGGGACAAGGACCAGGCCGACCTCCTCGGGGGCAAGGGGGCCAACCTCGCCGAGATGACCAAGCTCGGCCTGCCGGTGCCACCGGGCTTCACCCTGACCACCGAGGCCTGCCGCGAGTGGCTGGCGTCCGGGAGCGAGCCCGAGGGCCTGGCCGACCAGGTCAGCGAGCACCTCGCCGCGCTGGAGAAGGAGATGGGGCGCACCCTGGGCGACCCGGGCGACCCGTTGCTGGTCTCGGTCCGCTCCGGGGCTGCCATCTCGATGCCCGGGATGATGGAGACGGTCCTCAACGTGGGGCTCAGCGACGAGTCGGTCGAGGGCCTGGCCGAGCGCAGCCAGAACCCCCGGTTCGCCTGGGACAGCTACCGCCGGCTGGTGCAGATGTTCGGTGCGACCGTGCTCGGGATCGACGCCGGCGAGTTCGCGCAGGCACTGGACGACCTGAAGGAGTCCCGCGGCGTCAGCGCGGACATCGAGCTCGAGGCCGACGATCTGCGGGGGCTCGTCAAGACCTTCAAGAAGATCGTGAAAGACGCTGCGGGGCGCGACTTCCCGCAGGACCCGCGCGAGCAGCTCGACCTGGCGGTCGAGGCGGTGTTCAACTCCTGGAACACCGAGCGGGCCAAGATCTACCGCCGCCAGGAGCGCATCCCCGACGACCTGGGTACGGCGGTCAACATCGTGGCCATGGTCTTCGGCAACCTCGGGCCGGACAGCGGCACGGGCGTCTGCTTCACCCGTGACCCCGCGTCCGGCGAGCAGGGCGTCTACGGCGACTACCTGTCCAACGCGCAGGGCGAGGACGTCGTGGCCGGGATCCGGAACACCGTGCCGCTCAAGGATCTCGAGGACCTGGACCCGTCGGCGTACGCGGAGCTGCTGGCGGCCATGTCCACCCTGGAGAGCCACTACAAGGACCTGTGCGACATCGAGTTCACCATCGAGGCCGGCAAGCTGTGGATGCTCCAGACCCGGGTCGGCAAGCGGACTCCGGGCGCGGCCTTCCGGATCGCCGTACAGCTGGTGGACGAGGGCGTCATCGACCTCGATGAGGCGCTCAAGCGCGTGACCGGCGCGCAGCTCGCGCAGCTGATGTTCCCGCAGTTCGACGCCGACGCGAAGCGCGACCTGATCGCCACCGGCATGGCCGCGAGTCCCGGTGCGGCAGTGGGCAAGGCGGCCTTCGACTCGGCGACGGCCATCAAGTGGGCCAACGACGGCGAGGACGTCATCCTGGTCCGCCGGGAGACCAACCCGGACGACCTCGGCGGCATGGTTGCCGCCCGGGGCGTGCTCACCTCCCGCGGCGGCAAGACCTCGCACGCCGCGGTCGTCGCCCGCGGGATGGGCCGCACCTGCGTGGTGGGCGTGGAGGCCCTGCGGGTCGACCCGCGCCAGCGGACCGTGACGACGCCGGACGGTCGCAGCTTCGCCGAGGGTGACGTCATCTCGATCGACGGGAGCACCGGCGAGGTCTTCCTGGGCGAGGTCGGCGTGAGCGCCAGCGCCGTGACCCAGCGCTGACCGTCGACGCCCACCGGGACGCCGACGGCAACCGCGAGAAGGGCGACGACCTGGTCGAGTCGGTACGCCGGCTGATCACGCACGCGGACTCGACCGCCGGTCTGGGCGTGCGGGCCAACGCCGACACGGCGGACGACGCAGCCCGCGCGCGCAGCTTCGGCGCGAAGGGGATCGGCCTGTGCCGGACCGAGCACATGTTCCTGGGCGAGCGGCGCAAGCTGGTCGAGCAGGTCATCCTGGCCCGCGGCCCGGACGAGCGACGCGAGCACCTGCGCAAGCTGTTGCCGTTGCAGCGCAAGGACTTCGGCGACATCCTCTCGGCCATGGACGGCCTGCCCGTCACCATCCGCCTGCTCGACCCACCCCTGCACGAGTTCCTGCCCGACCTGACCGCCCTGTCGGTGGAGGTGGCGGTGGCGGAGGCGACCGGCTCGGTGGACGACGATCAGGTCCGGCTGCTGCAGCAGGTGCAACGGCTGCACGAGCAGAACCCGATGCTCGGCATGCGCGGCGTCCGGCTCGGCATCGTCGTCCCGGAGCTCTACGAGCTCCAGGTCCGGGCCGTCGCGGAGGCCTATGCCGATCTGAAGGACCGGGGTCAGGACCCCAGCCCGGAGATCATGATCCCCCTGGTCGCCGCCGTGCAGGAGCTCGAGCTGCTGCGCGAGCGGACCGAGCACGCGGTCGGCGACGTGGCCGAGAGCCGCGGCATCGAGATCAGCCTGCCCATCGGCACGATGATCGAGCTGCCGCGGGCGGCCATGACGGCCCACCAGATCGCCGAGGCGGCGGACTTCTTCTCCTTCGGTACCAACGACCTGACCCAGACGGCCTGGGGCTTCAGCCGCGACGACGTGGAGGCGGCCTTCTTCTCGCAGTACATCGAGGAGGGCATCTTCGCGGTCAGCCCGTTCGAGAGCCTCGACCGCGACGGCGTCGGCCGGCTCGTGTCGGTCGCGGCGTGGGAGGGCAAGGAGAGCAAGCCGGCCCTCAAGATCGGCGTCTGTGGCGAGCACGGCGGCGATCCGGACTCGATCCACTTCTTCGCGTCCATCCTGATCGACTACGTCTCCTGCTCGCCGTTCCGGGTGCCGGTCGCCCGGCTGGAGAGCGGCCGGGCCGCGCTGATGGTCACGCCGCGCACGCCGGGAGAGTGAGCCCGCTCCTGACATCTGTCACCGCGCGCCGGTGACGGCTCCCTCCGGCGCCGTCGACGGCCGACCGGCAGCCTGGTCGACATGAACCAGAGCACCGCCCTGACCCAGGGCCCCTCCCGGCACCGGCCCGCCCCCGAGGGGCCGGCGGCGATCACGCTGCGGGACGTCCACAAGACCTTCGGCAGCGTCCGCGCGGTCGACGGCATCGACCTGGCCATCGAGCCCGGCGAGATCGTCGCCTTCCTCGGCCCGAACGGCGCCGGCAAGACCACGACGATCGACATGGTGCTCGGCCTGTCGAGCCCGACCCGGGGCCAGGTCGAGGTCTACGGCCTGGAGCCGCACCAAGCCATCGCGCGCGGCCTGGTCGCCGCCGTCATGCAGTCCGGCGGCCTGCTCAAGGACCTGACCGTCGCCGAGACGGTCCGGCTGACCGCAACGCTGTTCGCCCAGACCAGCCCGGTCGAGGAGGTCCTGCGCGCGGGCCGGCATCAGTGACATCGGCGACCGCCTGGTCGGCAAGTGCTCCGGCGGCCAGCAGCAGCGGCTGCGGTTCGCGATGGCCCTGCTGCCCGACCCCGAGCTGCTCGTCCTCGACGAGCCGACGACCGGCATGGACGTCGAGGGGCGGCGGGACTTCTGGGGCGCCATCCGGGAGGACGCGCAGCGGGGCCGCACGGTGCTCTTCGCGACGCACTACCTCGAGGAGGCCGACGCCTACGCCGACCGGATCGTCCTGGTCCGGCACGGCCAGATCGTCGCCGACGGCACGGCGAGCGAGATCAAGGCCATGGCCGCGGGGCGCACCGTCCGGGCGACCCTCGCCGGACGCCGGACCAGGCCGCGCTGCTGGGCATCCCCGGCGTCGAGCAGGTCGAGGTCCGCGGCGACAGCGTGCTGGTTGCACACCGCCGACTCCGATGCCGTCGCCCGCTACCTGCTGACCTCGACCGCCGCGCGCGACCTCGAGATCACCTCGCGCAACCTGGAGGACGCGTTCATCGCACTGACCGGGGACGACGCGCCACCAGCCGACCACACCGCCGGCCGCGCCCACCAGCGCGACGGTGACCGACCACATCACCTCGAACGGAGCCGCGCGATGAGCGCCATCACCAACCCCACCCCGGCGACCGACCCGCTGAGCCGGCGGGTGCCACCGCTCGGCGGCTTCAACCTGCACCTTCGTGCAGATCGAGATCCGCCGGCTGCTGCGCAACCGCCGGACCATGATCTTCACCTTCGTCATGCCGCCGGTGTTCTACCTGCTCTTCGGCGGCGGCAGCTCCAACAAGCACGAGAGCGTCGGCAACGGCAACGTGACGGCGTACGTCATGGTCAGTCTGGCCATCTACGGCGCGATGCTGGCCACGACGAGCGGCGGTGCCATGGTCGCCATCGAGCGGGCCGCCGGCTGGAGCCGGCAGCTGCGCCTGACGCCGCTGTCGCCGGTGGCCTACATCGCGATCAAGCTGATCACCGCGATGGTCCTCGGCCTGATCCCGGTCGTCGTCGTCTACCTCCTGGGCAGCGTCACCGGGGCCCAGATGGACGGCCACCTGTGGCCCGAGACCGCGCTGATCGCCTGGGTCGGGTCGGTCGTGTTCGCAGCCTTCGGGCTCTTCATGGGCTACCTGCTGCCGAGTGAGAACGTCATGCAGATCCTCGGGCCGGTGCTCGCTCTGCTCGCCTTCGCCGGCGGCGTCTTCGTGCCGCTCGAGCCAGCTGCACAACCACACGTTCACCGAGATCGCCCGCGTTCACGCCGATGTACGGCCTGAGCGAGCTGGTGCACGCGCCACTGACGGGTGACACGGTGCAGCTCGGCTGGGTCGTGAACATCCTGGTCTGGCTGGCGATCTTCGGGGTCGGTGCAGCCTGGCGGTTCCGCAAGGACACGGCCCGGGTCTGACTAGCCTGGACGTCGTGCAGTCCCGCGAGGACCTCGACCGACGCGCCGACGAGGAGCTGCCGCCTGGGCGGCCTGGTCGACGGACGCCGGCGCGGGCGACGTGGAGACGAGCCGGGGCCGCAGCCGTGGGGCTGGCTCTTCGGCGCTGATCTGGCTGTTCTTCCTGGGCGACCCGCTCGGCGCTATCCACGACCATGCGGCGGGCGCCGTCCAGATGTCCGGCTACCTCGCGCTCGCGGCCTTCGCCGTGGTGTATGTCGGCGTCCTCGCCTGGGGCCGGACGATGCGGCACGCGTGGCGGGTCAGTGCGCCGCTGGCGCAGCGCTGGACTGCCGTCGCGGCCCTGCTGGGCCTCGGCCTGCTGACCATGCCGGCGGCCGGCCCGCACGGCCGGCCACCATGGTCTACGTCTCGGCGACTCGCGATGATGCTGCTGCCGCTGCGCTAGGCCTGGAGCCTCGTGGCCGTCCTGATGGTCGGCGTGGATGAGCTCGGCGTTCGTGTTCGACGGGCTGGCGCAGCGAGGCCTCCGGGGACGCGCTCGGAGTCATGCTGGCCGCGCTTGGCCGTCTTCGGGCATGCGGCTGGCCGCTCGACCGCAACTCCCAGCTGATGGTAGCGCGGGACGAGGTGGCCCGGCTGGCGGTGATGGCCGAGCGCGAGCGGATGGCCCGCGACATGCACGACATCCTCGGTCACTCGCTGACCGTCATCACCGTCAAGGCCGAGCTGGCCGGCCGGCTGATCGAGGTCGACCCGACCCGCGCGGCGCGGAGATCGCTGACCTGGAACGACTTTCGCGCGAGGCGCTGGCCGACGTGCGTGCGACCATCGGCGGCTATCGCGAGGTCACGCTGGCCCGCGAGCTGGCCAACGCCCGCTCCGCTCTCACCGCCGCCGGCATCACGCCCGACCTGGCCGGCGCCGTCGACGAGGTCCCGGGTGAGCGGCGTGAGCTGTTCGGCTGGGCCGTCCGCGAGGGTGTCACCAACGTCGTACGGCACAGCGGTGCCTCGCGGTGCACCGTCCACGTCGGCCGGGACCACGTCGAGGTCGTCGACGACGGCCGCGGCGTCCGGCGACTGCCCCCATGACGGCGTGGACGGTGCGGCCGCCGGCGCGACGCCCGGGCACGGGCTGGCCGGCCTGCGCGAGCGGGCGCAGGCCGCCGGCGCCACGATGAGCGTCGGCCACGGCGAGGGCGGCCGCGGCTTCCGGCTCCGGCCTCGACGCCGGCGCGGCTCGATGACCGAGGTACGATCAAGCTGCTGCTGGCCGACGACCAGGCGCTTGGTGCGGGGTGCGCTCGCCGCGTTGCTCGAGCTGGAGAGCGACCTCGAGGTCGTCGCGGAGGTCGGCCGCGGCGACGAGGTGGTCGAGGCGGCCCGGCGGACCCGGCCCGACGTCGCGCTGCTCGACGTGGAGATGCCGGGCCTGGACGGCATCTCGGCGACGACCGACCTCCGGGCGGCCATGCCGGGCTGCAAGGTGCTGGTCGTCACGACCTTCGGCCGGCCGGGCTACCTGCGCCGGGCGATGGAGGCCGGTGCCAGCGGCTTCGTCGTCAAGGACACACCCGCACGCCAGCTCGCCGACGCCGTACGCCGGGTGAACTCCGGTCTGCGCGTAGTGGATCCGAGCCTCGCGGCGGAGACCTTGGCCAGCGGCGACAGCCCGCTGACCGGCCGGGAGAGCGACGTGTTGCGGGCTGCGCGCGACGGCGGCACGGTCGCCGACCTGGCCTTCGAGCTGCACCTGTCCGAGGGCACGGTGCGCAACTACCTCTCCGCGGCGATCGGCAAGACCGGGGCTCGCACCCGGGCCGAGGCGGTGCGGATCGCCGACGAGCGGGGCTGGCTGCTCGGCGGCTAGCGGCGCTGGCAGCCTGTCAGTCGCCGGTGGGACGGCTCGCGGCGACCCGCTGCAGCTCGGCCAGGACGGCGGCCGTCGTGGCGTCGTGCTGGGCTCCCGCCCGGACCACCGCGAAGATCAGCCGGGAGGCCGCCGCGCCGAGGACCGGGCAGACCACGAGCCCCGCGTGCCGGAGCGGCTGGGCCAGCCTCGGGATCAGGGCCACCCCGGCGCCGGCGGCGACGAGGGCACCGACCGCGTCCCAGTCCTTGCTCTCGTGGCGGATGTCGGGGCTGAAGCCGGCGGAGGCGCAGACAGCCGAGGGTGATCTGGGCACAGCTGTCCCGCGCGTTCGATGCCACCCACGGCTCGGCGGCGAGGTCGGACAGCCGTATCCCCGCTGGGTCGGCCAGCGGATGCCCTTGCGGCAGAACGGCATCCATCTGATCGGTCAGCAGGTCGACGCGGTGGTAGTGCGGGTCGTGGCGGCCCGGGGCGCCGCCGAAGTCGGCCGCGATCACGATGTCGACGTCGCCGTCGTCGAGCCGGGTGAAGATCTGCGGCGGCTCGTCCTCCATCGCGCGGACGTCGAGACCGGGCCGGTCCCGTCTCAGGTGGGCGATGGCCGGCGCCACGACGCCGGAGATGGCGGTCGACAGCGCGGCGACCCGCACCTCGCCGATCTCGCCGTCCCGCCACGCCGCCAGGTCGGCCCGGGCCCGTTCGAGCTGCTCCTGCACGACCGTCGCGTGCGAGAGCAGCACCCGGGCCTGCCCGGTCAGCCGCACTCCGCGGCCGCTCTTCTCCAGCAGCTGCGCGCCGACCTCGCGGGCCAGCCCGGCCAGCTGCTGCGACACGGCGGAGGGTGTGAGGTGCAGGGCCTCTGCGGTCGCCGCCACCGTGCCGCGCTGCTCGAGCTCGCGCAGCACGCGCAGCCGGCGAAGGTCGATCGTGAAGTCTCGGCTGATGGGTTCCATCCAGAAAGACTAGATGGACTGCACGGTCCGTGGCGAGCAGACTGTCGGACATGACCGGCAGGCTTCACTCATGACCCGTCGCGGCGCGCTGCTCTTCGTCGGCCTGGGCCTGGCCTGGGGGATCCCGTACCTGCTGATCAAGGTCGCGGTCGACGAGCTGTCGCCGATCGTCCTGGTCTTCGCCCGCACCAGCCTCGCCGCCGTGCTGCTGGTGCCGATCGCGTTCGCCAAGGGTGCGGTGCGGCCGGTGCTGTCGCACTGGCGGATGCTGGTCGTCTACTCGGTCGCCGAGATCGTCGTCCCGTGGCTGTTCCTCACCCACGCCGAGCAGCGGCTGTCCAGCTCGTTGGCCGGTCTGCTGATCGCCGCCGTGCCCCTGGCCTCGGTGGGCGTCGCGTTCGTCTCCGGCCGGCGCGAGCACCTCGGCCGCATCGGCGTCCTCGGCCTGCTGGTCGGGTTCGCCGGCGTCGCCTTCCTGGTCGGCGTCGACGTGCACGGCTCCGCCCTGTCCGCGGTGGCGGAGATGGCCGTGCGTCGTGCTCGGCTACGCCACCGGCGCCACCCTGCTCGGCCGCTCCCTGGGCCAGCTGCCCGGGCTCGGCGTCGTCGCCGCGTCGTTCGTCGTGTCGGCCGCGTTCTACGCGCCGTTCGCCATCCCGCAGCTGCCGCACTCGCTGGCCCTCGGCCAAGGTGCTGCTCTCGGTGGCGCTGCTGGTGGTGGTCTGCACGATGATCGCCTTCCTGCTGCTCTTCGCCCTGGTCGCCGAGGTCGGCTCCGTGCGGGCGACGACGATCACCTACGTCAACCCGGCCGTGGCCGTCCTCGCCGGGGCGCTGATCCTGCACGAGCAGGTCACGGTGTGGACCCTGGTCGGCTTCGCCCTCGTCCTCGGCGGCTGCCTGCTGGTCTCCCGCAGCCGCCGTACGCCGGCCGCCGAGACCGGCCGGCCCCGGTCGGTGCGACGGTGCCGGCGCCGGCAGCGGCGGCCCGGCGCCGTCGCCAGCGACGACATCGCGCTGGCCGAGGCCGGCTGAGCGGCCGTTCGACGGCCGCACCCGGCACAATGGGCCGGTGAGCCCGGCGCCCGCGACGACCCTTCCCGGGGCGAGGTCCACCTCGCTGCGGCTCGGCGACCGCGAGATCGCGACGCCCGTCGTGCTCGCGCCGATGGCCGGCATCACCAACGCGGCGTTCCGCCGCTCTGCCGGGAGGCGTCCGCGGCGTACGGCGGTCCGGGGGTGCTGGTCAGCGAGATGGTCACCTCGCGCGCCCTGGTCGAGCGCACGCCGGTCTCGATGCAGCTGATCGCCCACGCACCCGGCGAGTCGCCGCGCAGCGTCCAGCTCTACGGCGTCGACCCGGCCACCGTCGGCGCCGCCGTACGGATGCTGGTCGAGGAGGACCGGGCCGACCACGTCGACCTGAACTTCGGCTGCCCGGTGCCCAAGGTCACCCGCAAGGGCGGCGGAGCCGCGCTGCCGTGGAAGACCGAGCTCTTCCGGGCCATCGTCGCCGCCGCGGTCCGCGCCGCCGCGCCCGCGGGCGTGCCGGTGACGGTCAAGATGCGGGTCGGCGTCGATGCCGACCACGTGACCTACCTCGAGGCCGGCCGGATCGCCGAGGCCGAGGGCGTCGCCTGGGTCGCCCTGCACGCCCGGACCGCCGCCCAGCACTACTCCGGCCAGGCCGACTGGAGCGCGATCGCCCGGCTGAAGGAGGCCGTCACCTCGATCCCGGTGCTCGGCAACGGCGACATCTGGTCGGCCGACGACGCGCTGGCGATGATGGCGGCCACCGGCTGCGACGGGGTGGTCGTCGGGCGGGGCTGCCTCGGCCGGCCCTGGCTGTTCGCCGACCTGGCGGCGGCGTTCTCCGGCGAGCAGGTCCGGGTCCGTCCCGAGCCTCGGCGAGGTCGCGACGACGATGCGCCGGCACGCCGAGCTGCTGACCGAGCACTACGGCGACGAGGGCAAGGCCTGCCGCGACCTGCGCAAGCACATCGCCTGGTACCTCAAGGGTTTCGCCGCCGGCAGCGCCGTCCGGTCCCAGCTCGCCCTGGTCGACTCGCTGGCCCGGCTGGACGACCTGCTCGGCACGCTGGACCGGTCCCAGCCCTGGCCGGGCGAGGCCGCCGAAGGTCAGCGTGGCCGGGCCGGTACGCCGCAGAACCGGGTCGCCCTGCCCGACGGCTGGCTGGACTCCCGGGAGACCGACGACGCGCTGCTGGCCGACGTCCGGCTGGCCGAGCTCAGCGTCTCCGGCGGATGACGGGCGAGCCGTCCGGGCCGAGCGAGCGCACCCAGGCGTGGGCCTCGACGATGGCCGGCCACCCGGGCGGCGCGGGCATCGTGCAGGCCCACGCCGGTGCCGGGGCGCGTCTCGCGGCGTACCCGGTCGTTCGGCCGGCAGCGCCGGGAGGAGCTCGAGCGGGCCTGGCTGCGCCCCGGGGCCACGCTGGCGCACGGGGCCGGTGAGCGCGCCGAGGCCGAGCCGCCGGACCCGGACCGCACCTGCTTCGAGCGCGACCGCGACCGGATCCTGCACTCGGCGGCCTTCCGGCGGCTGGCCGGCAAGACCCAGGTCTTCGTCTTCCCGGCCGACCACCAGCGGACCCGGCTGACCCACGCCCTCGAGGTCGCGCAGGTGGCGGCCGGCATCGCCCGGGCTGCCGGGCTGAACGCCTCGCTGACCGAGGCGATCGCGCTCGGGCACGACTGCGGGCACGGCCCGGGCGGCCACGCCAGCGAGGAGGCGTTCGACGCGTTCCTGCCGGAGGGTTACGACCACGCGGTCTGGGGCGCCGACGTCGTGCTGGTGCCGCTGAACCTCTGCGCGCAGACCCTCGACGGCATCCGCAACCACTCGTGGGCCCGGCCGACCCCCGCGACGCCAGAGGGCGAGGTGGTGAGCTGGGCCGACCGGATCGCCTACTGCGCCCACGACTTCGAGGACGCCGTGTCGGCGGGAGTCGTCGACCCGGGGGACCTCCCGGCCGAGGTGGCCGACGTGTGCGGGCGCTCGCGGCGCGAGCAGCTCGGAACCTTCATCGACGCCGTGGTTCGCTGCGCGGTGCAGGACGGCGTGGTCGGCATGGCCCGCCGAGCCGGCCGCCGCGCTGGCTGCCCTCCGGTCCTTCAACTACGAGCGGATCTACTCGCGTCCGGAGTCGGTCGCGCAGTCCGATGCGGTCGTGGCGGTGCTGCGCGCGCTGGTCGAGCACTTCGTCGCCCACCCGGGGGCGCTCCCGGCCGAGCACCGTCCGTCGGAGCGGGTGCCCGATCCGGTGCGGGCGGCGGTGGCCTATGTCGCGGGCATGACCGACCGCTTCGCCTTCGACACGGCCCGCCGCGAGCTGGCCTGGCCGTCGGCGCGGCTCCCGCGAGGGATCGACGTCCCGCTCGGCTGACCGGTGCCGCCCGGCGGGCGGGGTGACAGGGTGTGGGCATGAGCGAGCAGACGTCGTACGTCGTGGTCGGTGGCGGGCTGGCAGGAGCCAAGGCGGTCGAGGCGATCCGCGCGGCGGACACCGACGGCACGGTGACGCTGATCGGGGCCGAACGGCGCCGGCCGTACGAGCGGCCGGACCTGTCCAAGGCCGTCGTCGCGGGCAAGAAGTCGCCGGACGACCTCTTCGTCCACCCGCAGGACTGGTACGCCGGGCACGACGTCGAGCTCCTGCTCGGCCAGCCGGTGTCGGAGCTGGACCGGGAGCGCCGGGTCGTGACGCTGGCCGACGGCAGCGAGCGGGGCTACGACCGGCTGCTCCTCGCGACCGGTGCCACGCCCCGGCGGCTCAACGCGCCCGGTGGCCGACCTCCCGGGCGTCCACTACCTGCGGACCGCCGAGGACTCGCTCGCGCTGGTCGACGCGCTCGGGTCGGGCAAGACGCTGGTCGTGGTCGGCGGCGGGTGGATCGGGCTGGAGATCGCCGCCGGCGCTCGGGAGAAGGGCCTCGACGTGACCGTGGTCGAGCCGCAGCCGACCCCGCTGTTCGGCGTCATGGGCGGCGAGGTCGGCGAGCTGTGGGCCAACCTGCACCGAAGTCACGGCGTCGACGTACGAACCGGGTTGCAGGTCAACGCGATCCAGGAGTCCGAGGGCCGGGCCAGCGGCGTCCTGCTGGACAACGGCCAGGTCCTCGCGGCCGACCTGGTGGTCGTCGGTGTCGGCGCCGCTCCCAACCTCGAGCTGGCCCAGGCCGCCGGGCTGGCTGCCGACGGCGGGGTGCCGGTGGACTCGCGGCTGCGCACCTCGGACCCGAACATCTGGGCCGCGGGCGACATCGCCCTCGCCCAGAACGCGTGGGCCGGCCGGCCGTTGCGGGTCGAGCACTGGGCCAACGCCAAGAACCAGGGCGCCTTCGCCGGCCGGAGCATGGCCGGCTCGACCGAGGAGTGGGCCGACCCGCCGTACTTCTTCACCGACCAGTACGACGCGGGCATGGAGTACTGGGGCTGGGCCGACCCGCGGGTGGACAGGGTGGTGCTGCGTGGTCGTCCGGTCGACGGGGAGTACGTCGCGGTGTGGCTCAGTGCCGAGGGGAGCGTCGACGCGGCCATGCACGTGAACCGCTGGGACGACTCCGACGCCGTGAAGGCCCTCGTCCAGGCCAAGGTCGGCCTCGATGTGGAGCGCTTCCAGGACACCGATGTGCCCCTGGCCGACCTGAGCTGAGCAGGCGGGGCCGGACCGAGGCACACGAGCTCACCGAGTGAGGATCGCGTTCACGCGGCAAGCCGGAGCGCCTCAGCGGTGACCTCGCTGGCTTCTGGTCGAGTCGGATCGACCAGGAACATCGGCTGGTCTACACCGTCGACGGCGACGATCTCGTGATCGTGCAGGCGCGTTATCACTACTGACAGGCGGACTTGTCAGGCTCTCCGGGGGCTGGAGCACCCGGAGGGGCTGACCCGCCGAGGGCGTCGGAGCGGCGACCTAGACTGGCGCCTCGAACGTGGGGCGGACGGGAGCTGTGGTGGCGGGACGGATCAGGGCCGAGGATGTCGCGCTCGTCAAGGAGCGGACGTCGATCGAGGACGTCGTGCGCGAGCACGTGACGCTGCGCCCCGCGGGCGTGGGCAGCCTCAAGGGTCTCTGCCCGTTCCACGACGAGAAGTCGCCGTCCTTCCACGTCCGCCCGCTGCTCGGGGTCTTCCACTGCTTCGGCTGCGACGAGAGCGGGGACGCCATCTCGTTCGTGCAGAAGGTCGACCACCTGACCTTCACCGAGGCCATCGAGCGGCTGGCGGCCAAGGCCGGGGTGGAGCTGCGCTACGAGGACGGCGGCGGCCGCCCGCGCGAGGACGTCGGACGGCGGACCCGGCTGATCGAGGCGCACCGGATCGCGGCCCGGTTCTACGCCGAGCAGCTCGCCGGCGGCCCGGATGCCGGCCCGGCCCGTACCTTCCTGGCCGAGCGCGGCTTCGACCGCGAAGCCGCGACCCGGTTCGGGGTCGGCTACGCACCCCGCGCCGGCGAGGCGCTCTCCAACCACCTGCGCGGTCGCGGCTTCACCGACGACGAGCTGGTCGCGGGTGGGCTCTCGGGTCGGGGCACCCGGGGGCTCTACGACAAGTTCCGCGGCCGGCTGGTCTGGCCGATCCGCGACATCACCGGCGACGTCGTCGGATTCGGCGCCCGCCGGCTCTACGACGACGACCGGATCGAGGCGAAGTACCTCAACACCGCTGAGAGCCCGATCTACCGCAAGGCCACGGTGCTCTACGGCCTCGACCTGGCCAAGAAGTCGATCGGCCGGGACCGCCAGGCGGTGATCGTCGAGGGCTACACCGACGTGATGGCCTGCCACCTGGCCGGCGTCGACACCGCCATCGCCACGTGCGGCACCGCCTTCGGGTCCGACCACATCACCGTGTTGCGCCGGATCATGCGCGACGAGGCCGAGGTGACCCCGGCCGAGGTGATCTTCACCTTCGACGGCGACGCCGCCGGTCAGAAGGCCGCGATGCGGGCGTTCGCCGAGGACCAGCGCTTCGTCTCCCAGACCTACGTCGCGGTCGAGCCTGGTGGGCTGGATCCCTGCGAGCTGCGCCAGCAGCGGGGCGACGCCGCGGTCCGTGACCTGATCGCCGGCCGGGTGCCGCTGTTCGAGTTCGCGGTCCGCACCACGATCAACCGGTTCGACCTCGACGCGGTGTCCGGCCGCATGCAGGCCCTGCGCGCCGCTGCCCCCGTCGTCGCCGACATCCGCGACCGCGCGTCCAGGCCGGAGTACGCCCGGCAGCTGGCCGGCCTGCTGGGCCTGCCGGTGGAGACGGTGAACCAGGCGGTGGTGAGCGCCGGCCGCGACTCGACCCGGGGCTCGGACCCGCGCCGTACGACGAGTGCCCCGACGGCGAGCGCCCCGGGGCCCGCCGCCCAACCGGCCGCCGACGGTGCCGAGACCGGCGCCGAGGAGAGCGCCGGACCGGCGCCGTTGCCCCGGCCCAACCTGCGTGACCCCAACGTCGCCCGCGAGCGCCAGCTGCTGCAGGTCGCCCTCCAGGCCCCGAAGTCGCTGGACGCGGCCGAGTTCGACGCGTTGAGCGCCGAGGCGTTCGGGGAGCCGGCCTACCGCGTGGCCCACGAGGCGGTCCGGGCGGCGGGTGGCCTGGCGGCAGCGGCCCAGCTGCCGGGGGAGGCCTGGGTCGAGAGCGTCGCGATGGCCGCCAGCGAGCAGGCCCGCCCCGTCGTGACCCTGCTCGCCGTGGCGCCGTTGATGTACTCCGGTGACGACGGGTTGCGCCGGCTCGCCCTGTCACTACAGGTCGGGGTGGCCGAGCTCGACCTGGCCCGCCAGGACGCCGAGGTGCACAGCCGGATCCAGCGGCTCGACGCCGCGGGCGACGCCATGGGCAGCCGGGCGGCGTTCGTCGAGGCCGAGGCGATCGTCCGCCGGCGGACCGCGCTGCGCGAGCGGCTGGGTTGAGGCGTCGTGGCCCGGATCGGACGCAAGGTCACCCTGCCCGCGCAGGTGCGCGCGGCACTTCAGCTCGAGCGCGGCGAGCGGGTACTGGCAGCCGGCCGGCTGGTCGACCGGCGGTGGGTCGTGGCCACGACGCAGGCTCTGCATGTCACGACGGAGGACGGGGAGCAGCGGCACGGCTGGGACCGGGTGGCCGCTGCGGTCTGGTCCGACACGGCCTCGATGCTGCAGGTGACCTGGGTCGACGAGCGCCGACAGCTGCTGCTCGAGCTGGCCGGCGACGCAGGCTTCCTGCCCGAGGTGATCCGGGAGCGGGTGGAGGCCAGCGTGGTGCTCGCCCGCCGGTTCGCGGTCCAGGGCCGGCGCGGGGTGCGGGTGGCGGTCCGCCGGGTGGCTCCGGGGAGCCCCCTGCACACGCAGGTCGTCGCCGATCACGGAGTGGACCTGGCCGACCCCGACGTGGCGACGCGGGTCGAGCTCGAGCTCGCCGACCTGCGCGAGCAGACCGGGATGCGGGACTGAGAGTGGCCTGAAGGGCTCCCGCGGTTGGACTCGAACCAACGGCCGTCCGATTAACAGTCGGATGCTCTGCCAACTGAGCTACGCGGGAATGGCGAGTGGTCAGGTTATCGCACGCCGACCGCGGCCCGGGCCCGGACGCCTGCCGCTGGCGGTCGGCCGCCGAGCGTGCTTGTCTGGCGCCGGAAGTCTGTAGCACCACCCTGGCACCACCTCACCAACTCACACCAACCCCAACAGGAGAGGTCTGAACCCATGAGCCGATTCCGGCACCAACGCCGCACCACCTTCGCGGCCGCCGTCATCGCCGCCGCAGCCGTCGTCGTCGGCGTGCCCGCCGCCATGGCGACCCGGCAGGATCCGACGCCGAACCCGACGCCCACCAGCTCGAGCCAGATCGACAACCTGGGCCTGGTCAAGAACCAGATCAAGTTCTACTACGGCGACACCGTGGTCGACGGCGTGCACGAGGCCTCGGCCAGTTCGCCGTACGCCGCGGAGGTGGCCGGCGTCGAGCACGACCTCTCGTCCTACCTGGCGACCGCGACGGCCACGCCGAGCAGCGCCACCAAGGCCCTCGTCCTGGACGTCGACGACACGAGCCTGCTGACCTACAACTACGAGGCGGCCAACGACTTCGGGTACAACCCGGCGATCAACGCGGAGTACGTCCTGGGCAAGAAGTTCCCGGCGGTCTTCGGGATGAACGACGTCGCCACCTGGGCCACCTCGCACGGCTACGCGCTGTTCTTCGTCACCGGCCGCCCGCCGTCGCAGAAGCCCGCGACCCTGGGCAACCTGAAGAACGTCGGGTTCCCGTCGGCCACCAGCCTGTTCACCAAGGACCAGACCAAGCCGTGGCTGTCCTCGTGCACCCCGACCTGCACGACGATCCAGTACAAGTCGTTGACCCGGAAGTACATCGAGTCCAAGGGCTACGACATCGTCGCGAACGTCGGCGACCAGTTCTCCGACCTCGAGGGCGGCTACTCGGACCGCTCGTTCAAGATGCCGAACCCGATGTACTACCTGCCCTGAGCTCGCCCTGAACGTGTCTTGAGCTTGCCTGAACACGTCCTCAAGATGGCGAAGTGACGCGCAGGCCGTCGGGTGTGAGTGCCGGCGGCCTGCGCGTCAGGCGTGCCCGCGGTGGGCTCCGGTACCGCGGGCAAGCTGATGTAGCGGGATGAAGAGCCCCCGGGCCGGAGCTTGATACACCGCCCCGGCGGACCAATAGAGTCGTCGCGACCAGGGGCGGTAGCTCAGCCGGTCAGAGCAGCGGGCTCATAACCCGTCGGTCGTGGGTTCGAGCCCCACCCGCCCCACCGGCCCCATCCGCGCCAGGCGTTCCTGACGGATCGTCGCCTCCCCGAGCGTGGAACGTCCCTTGTGCCCCGCACGCAGGATCTTCCGCAATCGTCGTCCGAGGGCCATGATGGTCCCGATTTCCGGCCGTCCCCCGCGTATCAGGCCGCCCGCCGGCGCCTCCTCAGCCGTAGCAACTGGTCCCAGCCCTTCCTTCTGGTCTTCCGGTCCCCTCCTGGAGGCTCCCATGAGCCACACGACCACTGGCCTCTACTACCCCGGCGCGAACCACTCGCACCGCTACGACCACAAGTTCCCGGGGTCCTACATCGGCGGCGTCACCTGGCGCGGCGTTCTGCACTCGACCGAGACGCCGAGCCTGCCGTCGTACAAGTCGCGCAAGTCCGATCACCCGACGGCCGGTCAGAACGCGCCCCACTTCACCGTCGACCCGGTGACCGGCCGCGTGTGGCAGCACTTCGACACGGCCCGCCCGGCCCGGGCCCTGGAGCACAACACCTCGATCGAGACCAACAACGCCCGCGCGGTGCAGATCGAGATCATGGCCTACTCCGACCGCGCGCAATGGCGCAAAGGGGGCAAGCGCGGCGTCCTTGTCGAGGACCTCACGCCGGCGCAGCTCCTGCCGGTCCAGCGGCTGATGCAGTGGATCAGCGCCAAGCACCAGATCCCGGCCAAGGCCGGCGTCGACTTCAAGGCCTATCCGTCCTCGTACGGCACGCACAACGGCGTCCGGATGTCGGGCCACACCTGGAAGACCTTCCACGGCTGGTGCGGTCACTCGCACGTCCCGGACAACGTCCACGGAGACCCCTCAGACATCGCGATCCACACCCTGCTGGGACAGCTCGAGGAGGACACGTTGAAGATCACGAAGAGCACCGGGCAGTACGGCGACGTGCAGGATCTGGGCCGCGAGTGGTCCGGCGACCTGCGCACGGGTCACAACGGCGTCGGGAAGAAGACGTCGTACACGCTGTGTGCCGGACCCGGCTACGCCTCCGGCGTCGTCAGCGTCTACACCACCGGCATCGGGATGCAGGACTCGATCTCGATGCGGACCTTCGTCGTCGAGCCGGCCAAGCCCAGCGGGTGGAAGCGGGTCGTGGCGAGCCCGATCGTCGAGCAGGCGGGGTCGGTCGGCAAGGGATTCTTCCAGTACGCGTTCGCCCAGGACCTCCAACCAGGGCAACGAATCCGGTTCGAGGCCAACACTGCCGGCGGTGCGGTCGACGCGCAGATCATCGGCCTCTCCTTCAACGCGGCGGTGATCGCATGAGCAGGGTCGAGACCAAGGTCTGGGCAGCGGTGGTCGGTGCTGGGGGCGGCACCGTCGTCGGCAACGCGGTGCTGTGGTTCCTCGGCGTCGTCGTCTGGAACACCCCTGGCGACGCCGCGCACTCCAAGCAGGCGCTCGAGGCCGTGCCGCCGTACATCGCGTCGCTCCTGGCGCTGGCGTTCACGGTCATCGGCGCGTTCGCCGGCGGCTACGTCGCCCCACCGAGCAACAACGCCGGCAATGCGCTGGGCGGCATCATGGACGACCTCGACGCCGGGCACGCGTTGTCGGTCACGGCGGCCGACCCCGCCGCTGCCGACCCCGGCCCGGACGTGCAGGGCCTGGAGCTGGACGACGAGACACCCGCGCTGGGTGGCTTCGGCGACGACTCCGGGACGAAGCCGCCATTGCATCTCGCGGGAGTCTGAGGAGTCCGGCGACTCGACTCGCCGGTGGTTCGGGCGAGGGATTCCCACTTCCTCGCCGTGGTGAGCGAAGATCGAGGGATGCGGAGCGGTTTCACGGGGGTCATGCGCCGGCTGGGTCAGGCGTCGTTGGGGCGCAGTCTCGGTCCGGAGTACGACCTGTCGCGGATCCGCGTCGTGCCCCGGTCGTTGCGCCTGCCGTTGCTGCGCCACGGGGTCGACCCCGACCCGCGGCTCGGCGACCTCCGGCGCCGCGAGCCGCTCTCCCCGCTCGCGCACTTCTTCGGTCGCACGGTCTGGCTGGCCAGCGGGTACGACGAGGTCAGGGCCGTCCTGTCCGACACGACCAGCTTCAGCAACGACATCCGGCCGCTCGTCGGTGCCGGCACGGCCATCCCCGAGCACGGCATCGGCGGCCTGGGCTTCACCGATCCGCCGGAGCACACCCGCCTGCGGCAGATCCTCACGCCGGAGTTCACGATGCGGCGGCTCGAGCGGCTGAAGCCGGGCATCGCCGAGATCATCGACCACCAGCTGGACCTGATCGAGGCGGCCGGCCCCGTGGTCGACCTGGTGTCGATGTTCGCCTTCCCCATCCCGTTCATGGTGATCAGCGACCTGCTCGGCCTGCCGCCGGAGGACCGCGAGGAGTTCTGGCGGATCGGGGTCGCGCGGTTCGACGTCTCCAAGGGTGGCGTCGGTGCGTTCGGTGCGGCGTCCGAGTCGCGCGACTTCCTGCTGGCCGCCACCCGCAAGCAGCGCGAGCGCCCGGGCGACGGTCTGCTGGGCACGATCATCAAGGAGCTCGGCGACGACATCGACGACATCACGCTGAGCGGGCTGGCCGACGGTGTCCTGCTGGGCGGCTACGAGACCACGGCCAACACGATCGCGCTCGGCACGCTGGTCCTGCTGCAGAGCCCGGAGGGTGCGGCCGTCATGCACGAGGGCGATGCGGCGGTGGCGGCCGCCGTCGAGGAGCTGCTGCGCTACCTCTCCGTCGTGCAGGTCGCGTTCCCCCGGTTCGCCCGCCAGGACATGGAGATCCTCGGCCACCACGTCAGCGCGGGCGACGTCGTGATCGCCTCCCTCAGCGGGGCCAACCGCGACGACGGCCTGGGCGGGGACCTGGAGTCCTTCGACCCGCGCCGGGCCAATGCGCCGCACCTCGCGTTCGGCCACGGGTTCCACCGCTGCGTGGGCGCCGAGCTGGCCCGGATGGAGCTGCGGGCGGCGTTCCCGGCGCTCCTCCGGCGCTTCCCGGGGCTGCGGCTGGCGACCACGCCGGACCGGCTGGACTTCCGCAAGCTGTCGCTGGTCTACGGCGTCGAGTCGCTGCCGGTCCATCTCTCCTAGCGGGCCGGCGCAGAATGGCCGGGTGCAGATCCGGACCGCCGTCGCGGACGACTGGGAGCAGATCTGGCCCTTCTTCCGGGCCATCGTCGCCGCCGGCCAGACCTACGCGTACCCGCCCGACCAGACGTCCGCGCAGGCTCGCGACCTCTGGATGAGCGGGCCCCCCGCGCACTGCGTGGTCGCGGTCAGCACCGGTCAGGCTGACGGCCGCAGTGACGGGCAGGTGCTCGGCTCGGCCACCGTGGGCCCCAACCGCCCCGGCCGTGGGGCGCATGTCGCGACCGCCAGCTTCATGGTCGACCCGGGCGCGAGGGGTCGCGGCGTCGGCCGGGCCCTCGGGGAGTACGCGGTCGGCTGGGCCCGCGACCAGGGCTTCCACGGCATGCAGTTCAACGCCGTGGTCGAGACGAACACGGCCGCCGTGCGGCTCTGGCACTCGCTCGGCTTCGAGATCCTCGCGACGGTGCCGGAGGCGTTCGATCATCGAGACCACGGGCTGGTCGGGCTGCACGTGATGTACCAGCGGCTGGGCTGACCGCCGCACCGCTATTGACCGCTTGCGTGCAGGCCGGGCCCGATCGCGGCCAGCGCCACGCAGAGGACCACCAGGGCCGACGTCAGGACACCCGTGCTCGCGGCGACCCGCAGCACGACGAACCGCCGCCGGCCGTAGCGCGGGTTCCGCAGTCGCGCGTCCATCCGGTCGGCCGGCCTCCGCGGCTGCCACAGCCGGACGGCGAACAACACCAGAACGGGCAGCTGGCAGAGCCACAGGGCCACTCGCCACGGGCCGTCCGCGCGCACGTTCGGCCCGAGGGCCAGGGCGTGCCACAGGGCGAGGGCGTAGACCAGCGCGGCGAACTGGTGCGCCACCAACCAGACGTGCGGCCCGAGCCGCCGGCGCAGGTAGTACGTCGGACCGAGCACGAGGGCGCCGTAGAGCGACAGCACCCCGACGGTGTAGCCGAGGCTCGCTACCGGGGAGGCCTGCGGGACGAGGGCCACCAGCCATGACCCGCCGGGCGTCCCGATGGCGAAGGCCGCCACGTGCGCCACCATGAGGCCGACGACGGTGAGGTTGAGGCGGCGATGCAGTGCTAGCAGTCGATGTCGCTGTCGGACAACGGTTCTCGGGAGCCGCGTCCCCACGAGGAGGCCGAGCAGGAGGCCGGCGTACGACCACAGCAGGGCGATGGCACCGGTGGCGCTGACCAGGGCCGAGGCCGAACCCATGACGTCGGCGCGGCCATCGCCCCGGATCAGCCGGTAGACGCCGTACGTCGCCACGGCGGCGACGAGGGCGTGCGCTCCGCCTGCGGTGAGAGCGGGCCGGCGGAGCGGTGGGGGCACAGCACCAGCGTGCGGCCGCCGGGGGGAAGGCGCAACGACCGGAGGTATCGCGGCGCGTTCGACCGTGCTCTTCGAGGCACAACAGGTGAGACCCTGTGTCGTCGACGACGGCGAGAGGTGGGTTCCGTGACCGGTCGAGAGTCGTTCCTGGCCTCGCGCGACGGGTTCGCGTTCGAGAACTCCTGGCCGAAGGAGCCGGCGGTCTCGATGGCCACTGCCTTCGGCACCATCGACATCGGGAACGCCGCCGACGGTCTCTGCGGCGGCATGGTGTTCGCCGCCCTGGACTACTGGTACGCCGGCATCACACCACCGGTCGAGCAGCCGGCGGCCGGGACGCCGCTCTACAAGTTCCTCGTCCGGCGGATCGTCGAGTCCTGGCACGTGCCCGTCGGTGTGACGCAGTACTTCTCCTGGATGAACCTCCCGGACGGGGACGCGGGCTTCACGGCGTTCGGTCATCACGTGGTCGTCGAGCATGGGATCTCCGGCCGGACCATCACCCAGCAGTGGCCCGCCATCAAGGCCGATCTCGACCGCCAGATCCCATGCGCCCTGGGGCTGGTCACGGTCGCATCGCGCAACCCGGCGAACCTCGGCCAGAACCACCAGGTGCTGGCCTACGGCTACGACGTCGACGGCACCGAGGTCAGCGTGCGGGTCTACGACCCGAACAGCGGCCAGGATGACGGCGTCACGATCGGCTTCGACACCTCGGACCCGACCCGGGCCACGACGTTCGCCAGCAACGTCGACATCGGCCACCGGGTCCGGGGGTTCTTCCGCACCGCCTACAGCCCGGTCCCGCCCCCCACCGGCTGAGCCTCACAGGCTCATCGCCTCCAGGACGAACGCCTGCACCTCGGCCTCGTAGCGCAGGTGGCCGTAGCGGCCGGCCGGGCCGGTGTGTGCGCCCGCGCCCAGCTCGACCCGGAAGAGCAACGGCGCCGTGGCCTCCCGGCCGGCCGTCGCCCGCAGCCGGGCCACCCACTTGGCCGGCTCGTGGACGAGGACCCGGGGGTCGTTCACGCTGCCGGTGACCAGCAGCGCTGGTCGGTAGCCGGGCGGGGGGTTCTCGTACGGGGAGTAGGCCATCAACCAGGCGAACTCCTCGGGGACCCGCGGGTCACCCCACTCGTCCCACTCGGTCACGGTCAGTGGCACGCTCTGGTCCAGCATCGACGTGACGCAGTCGACGAACGGCACCTCAGCGACGACCGCGGCCCAACGCTGCGGCGCCAAGCCCATTGCGGCGCCTTGCAGCAGGCCTCCGGCCGAGAGCCCGCGGGTCACGATTCGGCCGCCGTCCACCACCCCGTCGGCGAGAGCGTCGGCGACGGCCACCAGGTCACTGAAGGTGTGGTGCTTGGTCGCCTTGTGACCGGCGTCCCACCACCGCCGCCCGCACTCACCGCCGCCGCGCACGTGCGCCTGCGCGTAGACGACGCCGCGGTCGAGCAGGCTGACCAGCGACGGGTCGAACGCCGGCCAGTCGGTGGACTCGTAGGCGCCGTAGGCCCAGACCAGGCAGGGCGCCGAGCCGTCCAAGGGCGTGTCGATGTGCCGGGCGATGCTCACGGGCACCTGCTCGCCATCGGACGCCGTGGCCCAGAACCGTTCGGTCACATGGCGGTTCGCGTCGTAGCCCGGCACGAGGCTCGCCTTGACCAGGGATCTCGCGCCGGTGGTGAGATCGATGTCGAACCAGGTCGCCGGCTCCACGAGGGACTCGGTGCGCACTCGCACGGTGCTCGCGCCCGGGTCCTCATTGCGGGCCAGGGCGATCTGGCCGATCGGGATGCCGGCATGGATCTCGCGGCCCGCTCCCGTCGCGAGGTCCAGCACGTGCAGGAACGGCAGTGCGTCGCGCCGGCCGCCGACCACCGCGAACGAGCCGACGACGTCGACCGACTCCCAGCGCGTCTGCGGGTCCCCGGCCAGCACCTCCTCGGCCAGCGACGGGTCGCCACCGTCCAGTGGCAGCCGCACGACGCGGAACTCCGGCGCCCCGTCGTTGGTGACGGCGAGGAGGTAGCCGCGGTGGCTGTCCCGGACGTGGTCCACGGCGTACTCGATGCCGGCCCGGCGGGGCCAGATGACTCGCGGCGGCCGGGTCGGGTCGGCGGCCGGCACCCATGCGACCTCGGTCGTGTCCCGGCTCTCCGCCGTGACGAGGAGCAGCTCGCCGCTGCGCGTGCCGGCGACGGTCAGCTCGAACCGCGCGTCCGGCTCGGCCAGCACGAGGGTGTCGGTGCACCCGGCGCCGTCGCCGCAGGTGTGGCGGCGGACCTCGTACGGGCGGTTGAGCTGATCCGGCACGGTGTAGAGCAGCGAGCGGGAGTCCGCCGACCACGCGCAGGTGTAGTAGGTCGTGGCGCCCACCTCGTGGTCGGTGCCGTCGACCAGGTCCCGGATCCGGAGGGTGAAGACCTCGTTGCCTTCGGTGTCCACGGACCAGGCCAAAAGGTGACCATCCGGGCTGGGCTCGCAGACCCCGAGATCGGCGTAGGAGTGACCCGCCGCGACGTCGTTCAGGTCGAGCAGCACCCGCTCCTGCGAGGGGTCGGTCGGGCCCTCCGCGCCAAGGTCACAATCCGAGGCGCAGAACAGGGTGTACTCCTTCCCGACGGCGGTCCTCGTGTAGTAGACAGGGCCACCACGCGACCAACTGACTGACCAGTCAGCCGGGAGCGTCCGACCTGACATCTCGATGTAGAGCCTGTCCTGGAGCGGCCGTGAGTGAGCTGTACGAGCGTCGTAGTAGTGCCGTTCCGCGGCGAGATGGGCAAGAACTTCGGCCGAGTCGGGCTCGCGCATCCAGGCGTACTCGTCCACCCGCCGCACCCCGTGCAGCTCGGACACGACCGGCCTCGAGGCCGCGACAGGTGGGGTCGGTTCATCGGCGGCACGCACTCGCGGAAGGTAGCGCAGGTCGGCGTGGCCATCGGCGCGAGTATCGGCATGAGTAGACGCCGGACGGTCGCCGGGGTCGCCTCCCTGGGCCTGGTGTGCGCACTGCTGACCAGCGCGTACGTCGGTGGGTCGGCCGCCAGCGCCGCCCCCACGCCGACACCGACGCCCACCGCCAAGAAGGTCGCACCCGTCCGGACCGCGACGACGTTCACCGTCGGGGTGCTCCAGGACGTCGACTCGGCCAACCCGTTCACCGGCGTGACCGCCGCGGCGTACGAGATGTTCCAGCTGCAGTACGACTTCCTGACCGCGTACGCGGAGAAGGACTTCACGACGACGACCCGGCTGGCGACCTCGTGGAAGCCGTCCGCCGACGGGCTGACCTGGACCTACAAGCTGCGCCCGGGGCTGAAGTGGTCCGACGGCGTCCCCTTCACGGCGGCTGACGTGGCGTACACGTTCAACCGGATCATCAAGGGCACCTACGAGCAGACCAACTTCTCGACGTACACCAGCAACATCACCAGTGCGAGCGCAACCGACGCCACGACGGTCGTCATGAAGATCAAGACGCCGTCGCCGGTCATGTACCACCTCGACGTCTACATCCTGCCCGAGCACATCTGGTCCAAGATCAGCGAGAAGGCCGTCGAGAACTACTCCAACGAGCCGACCCCAGGCCACCCGATCGTCGGGACGGGGCCGTTCATGCTGACCCAGGTGGTCAAGGGCCAGTTCGTGCGTCTGGACCGCAACCCCTACTACTGGGGCCCGACGCCGCACATCGACCACCTGGTCTTCCGTCTCTTCAGCAACCAGGACTCGATGGCCCAGGCCCTCAAGCGCGGCGAGATCGACTTCGCCGACAACCTGGACCCGGGCGTCTTCAACGCGCTGAAGGGGCAGCGCAACATCACGACCCTCGACGCGGCGTACGCCGGGTTCAACCTGATCGGCATGAACACCGGCGCGGCGCTGACCGACAACACCCCCATCGGCAACGGGCACCCGGCCCTCAAGGACGTCCGGGTGCGGCAAGCCGTCAACATGGCCATCGACCGGCAAGCGTTGGTGGACAAGGTGTTCGGCGGCTACGCCAGCCCCGGCAGCACCATCATCCCGCCGATCTTCGCCGACCAGCACTGGGTGCCGGGCAAGGCCGAGCTGGGGTTCAACATCGCGAAGGCCAACCAGCTGCTGGACCAGGCCGGCTACAAGAGGGGCAGCGACGGCATCCGGCGGATGCCGGACGGGACGCACCCGCTGGTCTTCCGGCTCTACGGGCGCAGCAGCTCTCCGACCAGTCAGAAGACCGTGCCGTTCGTGGCCGGCTGGCTGAAGCAGATCGGCATCCAGGCCAACGTCAAGATCGTGTCCGAGGACGCCCTGACGGAGTTCATCGGCCAGGGGACGTTCGACCTGTTCGAGTGGGGCTGGGTCGATGCGCCGGACCCCAACTACCAGCTGAACGTGCTGACCTGCGAGGACCGGTCGTACAAGGACGGCGGCACGATCTACGCCGGGCTCTCCGACGCGTTCTACTGCACCAAGCAGTACGACGATCTCTACGCCGCCCAAGCCAAGGAGATCGACCCGGCGAAGCGGATCGCCATCGGCAAGCAGATGCAGCAGCTGGTCTACGAGGCCGGTGCCTACGCGATCACGGCGAACTACGACGACCTGCAGGCGTGGCGCTCGGACCGCTGGACGAACTTCCGCCAGCAGCCCGTGCCGGGCCCGGACCCGAGCAAGGCGTCGGACAAGGGTGGCGTCGTGCTGTTCCAGAACGGCACCTACAGCTACAGCTCGATCCTGCCGTTGAAGGCCGACAGCACACCGGAGGGCCCCAGCGTCGCCCAGGCCGGTGGGGTGGTCGGCGGGATCGCGTTGCTGTGGGCGCTCGGGTTCGGCGTCACCCGGCTCCGGCGACCCCCGCAGGACGAGGTGGAGTGAGCAGATGAGCATCCCCATCGACACCTCGTCGATCGCGGCGGAGACCGCGCCCGGCAGCTCGGGACGGACCGGCGGCGGCCTGGGCCGCTACGCCCTCCGCCGCGGCCTGACCGCCCTCGGCACCCTGGTCTTCGTCCTGGTCTTCAACTTCTTCCTCTTCCGGCTGCTGCCTGGTGACCCGGCGGCCCTGTACACCCGCGGCCGTAACGTCGACGCCGCGGCCCGGCGCCGGCTGCAGAAGACGCTGGACGCCGACAAGTGGCACCAGTTCCTGACCTACGTCAAGAACCCGTTCTCGACCGACTTCCGCTCCGCGCAGTTCTCCCGGCCGGTGTGGGACGTCATCGGCAGCCGGGTGTGGCCGACACTGCTGCTGCTCGGGATCACGACGGTCCTGTCCACCCTGATCGGCATCTGGATCGGGATCAAGGGGGGCTGGCGGCGCGGGCGCTGGTTCGACCGGGCGTCGACCGGCGTGACCCTGACGCTCTACGCCATGCCGGAGTTCTGGCTCGGGATGATCCTGCTGATCGTCTTCTCCACCGGCGTCGGGCCGTTCCCCGCGCTGTTCCCCAGTGGCGGCGAGATCTCGCCCGGCGTCGACGGCACCTCGCTGACCGGCATCGTCAACGTGGCCTGGCACCTCGCCCTGCCGGTGGTGACACTGACCCTGATCTACCTAGCGGAGTACAGCCTGGTGATGCGGGCGTCCCTGGTCGAGGAGCTCGGGCAGGACTATCTGAAGACGGCGCGGGCCAAGGGCCTGATGGACCGTATGGTCCGTCGCCGCCACGCGGTGCCGAACGCGCTGCTGCCGACGATCACCCTGGTGTTCCTCAACATCGGCTTCATCGTCTCGGGTGCGATCACGGTGGAGACGGTCTACTCCTGGCCCGGGCTCGGGCAGCTGTCCTTCGAGGCCATCCGGGGGCCGGACATCGCCCTGCTGCAGGCCATCTTCCTGCTCTTCTCCATCACCGTCGTCGTCTTCAACGCCATCGCCGACGTCGTCGTGGCGGCGGTCGACCCGAGGATCCGCACATGAGCGCTGCCAGCTCCGCCGCGCCCGGCAGGCCGCGGTCGATCGCCTGGGCCCGGCGCCGGGCCACGACGGGACGGTTCGCGCGCAGCTTCTTCTCCCGCCCCTCCGGGGTCGCCGGCCTGGCCATCTTGGTGATCTTCGTCGTGGTCGCGCTGCTGGCGCCGGTGCTCTACTCCAGCGACATCCTGGACGTCACCAAGGCGTCCGGTGCCGTCCTGCAGAAGCCGTCCAGCAGCTACCCCCTCGGCACCGACGAGAGCGGCCGATCGGTCCTCGCGCTGCTGGTGTGGGGCACCCGGATCTCGCTGATCGTCGGCGTGGCCGCGACGGTCATCTCGATGGTGATCGGGACGCTGGTGGGTATCGCCTCCGGCCACTACACCAACTGGTTCGGCGCCCTCCTGGAGCGGCTGACCGACTGGTTCCTGGTCATCCCGTTCCTGCCGCTCGCCATCGTGCTGGCAACCGTCCTGGGCGCCTCGCTGCTCAACGTCATCGTCGTCATCGGGGTGACCTCGTGGCCCGGGACGGCGCGACTCGTGCGGGCGCAGACGTTGTCGGTCGAGGCGCGGCCCTACCTCGAACGGGCCCGGGTTCTCGGAGGCGGCAACTGGCACCAGATCAACAAGCACGTGCTGCCCAACGTCATGCCGCTCGTCCTGGCCAACACCACGCTGACGGTGGCGGTCGCCATCCTCTCCGAGACGACCTTGACCTTCCTCGGACTCGGCGACCCTCTGCACGTCAGCTGGGGCACCATGCTGGACAACGCCTTCGGGTCGGGCGCGATCACCCTGGGCGCGTGGTGGTACCTCCTGCCGCCAGGGCTGTGCGTCGTGATCGTCGTGCTGGCATTCACGCTGGTGGGCCGGACGCTCGAGGCCATCGTCGACCCGCACCAGTCCACGGAGGCCTGATCCCGTTGAGCCTGTTGGAGATTCGTGACCTATCGGTCACCTACCACACTCACGAGGGGCCGGTGCCCGCCGTTCGCAACGTCTCGCTCACCGTGGACGCCGGCTCGGCCGTGGGTCTGGCCGGCGAGTCCGGCTGCGGCAAGTCGACGGTCGCCTCGACCGTCCTGCGACTGACGCCGGCGTCGGCAACGGTGACCGGTGAGGTCCTGCTCGACGGCAAGGACATCCTGCGGATGAGCTGGGGGCAGCTCCGCGCGGTGCGCTGGGCGGGGGCGTCGATCGTCTTCCAGGGCGCGCTGCACTCGCTCAACCCGGTACGCAACGTGGGCCGGCAGATCGCCGAACCGGTTCTGCTGCATGACCGTTCGCAGACGAAGCGGACGGCGTCGGCGCGGGTGGACGAGCTGCTGGAGCAGGTCGGCCTGCCCGCACGGCTGGCGCAGGCCTACCCGCACCAGCTGTCCGGCGGCCAGAAGCAGCGGATCATGATCGCGATGGCCCTGGCCTGTCGCCCGCAGCTCGTCGTGGCGGACGAGCCGACGACCGCGCTGGACGTCATGGTGCAGGCCCAGGTCCTGGAGCTGCTGACCGGTCTCGTCTCGAGCTTCGGCGTCGGCGTCCTGATGATCAGCCATGACCTGTCGGTCCTGGGCACCTCGTGCAACCGGGTCGCCGTCATGTACGCCGGGCGCATCGTCGAGGAGGGCCCGGCGCGCGATGTCTTCGAGCACCCGATCCATCCGTACACGCGCGCGCTGTCCGGGGCCTTCCCGACGATCGGTGACCAGGCCTCCCGCTTCGCACCGCGCGGGCTGCCGGGTGACCCCCCGTTCGCCACGGACCTGCCGCCGGGCTGCCCGTTCCACCCGCGCTGCCCGATCGCCATCGACGACTGCAAGCGGATCGACGTACGGCTGGAAACCGTTGCGCCCGGCCGAAATGCCGCCTGCCTGCGGGCCAAGGAGGCCGTCACGGTGGGCGCGGCCCCGGATCGGAGTGCACCCTGATGAGGAGTGCAGCATGACGGCGACGACCGAGCCGGTGGCGACGCCGTCCGCGCAGCCTCCGGCGGCGGCGCCGATCATCGAGGTCAGTGACCTGCAGGTCACCTTCCGCACCCGCGGTGGAGGCCAGGCCCGCGCGGTGGACGGGGTCAACCTGGCGATCGCGCCGGGCGAGATCGTGGCGCTCGCCGGTGAGTCCGGTTGCGGCAAGACGACGCTGGCTCGCACGATCCTCGGCCTGGAGCGGCCGTCCGGCGGGGAGGTGCGCTTCCGCGGCCAGCCGCTGGGCTACGCCGCCCGCTCGCTCAAGGCCTACCGCCGCGAGGTCCAGCTGGTCCTGCAGGACCCCACCGGCTCGCTGAACCCGCGGCACACCGTCTATGAGGCCGTGGCGGAGGGCCTGCGGGTCCACAAGGTGCCCGGGAACGAGCAGGAGCTGGTCGCCGAGGCCCTGTCGCGGGCCGGGCTGAGGCCACCGGAGCGGTACTTCCTGCGCTATCCGCACGAGCTGTCCGGCGGCCAGCGCCAGCGGGTGGTCATCGCCGGCGCACTCGTCCTGAAGCCGGCGGTGATCGTGGCCGACGAGCCGGTGTCGTCGCTGGACGCGTCCGTGCGGGGCGAGATCCTCGCCCTGCTCCTGCGGCTGCGCGAGGAGCTCGGCCTGACCATCCTCGTGGTCACGCACGACCTGGGGCTGGCCTGGAACATCGCCGACCGGCTGGCGGTCATGTACCTCGGCCGGGTCGCGGAGATCGGTCCCACCGAGGAGGTGCTGGACGACCCGCGGCATCCCTACACCCGGGCCCTGCTGTCCGTCGTACCCGAGGTTCAGCGGCTGGAGCCCGTGGTGCTCAAGGGCGAGACGCCGGACCCGACGCGGATCCCCGCAGGCTGCCGGTTCAACCCGCGGTGCCCGGCGCTCGCGTCCGGGGAGGCCGCCGCGGCAGGCGTCGACCACGCCTGCACGTCGACGACGCTGGACCTGCTGTCGGCGGCCCGGGTGCACCAGGCGGC
Organism: uncultured Actinomycetota bacterium; assembly: GCA_963795385.1. GTDB lineage: Bacteria > Actinomycetota > Actinomycetes > Actinomycetales > CAVURS01 > CAVURS01. Next base: position 740,582 of record CAWCHK010000003.1, on the reverse strand, counting down.
CTGCTTCCTTCCCGAGGCGCAGCAGACGCGGCATACTGGTGCTGCTAACTGACTCGTGAGTCAGTAGGGACCCCTGCGTCTGGAGGATCGATGAGCGCGCTTCAGGCTGCCCTGCCGGCCCCGCACTACATCGACGAGGAGCACTGGCGGCGCGAACGCGACGTCGTGCTGCAGCGCGAGTGGTTCTGCGTCGGTCGGGCGATCGAGCTCGGCCTGGACCAGCCCAACCGCCTCGCGGTCGTGGACGCCGCCGGCGAGAGCGTGCTCCTCACGACGGACGGCGAGGGCCGCCTGCACGGCTTCTTCAACGTCTGCCGCCACCGCGGGTCGCAGGTGGTGCCGGTCGACCCTGACGCTGAGCTGCCCGCACCCTGTGCCGCCAAGTCGCTGCGCTGCCCCTATCACTCGTGGACGTACGCCCTGGACGGGCGGCTGCTGCGGGCCCCGCACACCGAGGAGGTCGACGACTTCCAGCCGGCCGGATTCGGGCTCTCGCGGGTCGGCGTCGGCGCCTGGGGCGGCTTCGTGTTCGTGCACCTGGCACCGGAGGGAGAGCCGGACCTGTCGACCAGCCTCGGTGCGGTCCCGGAGCGACTGGTCCGCTACCCCCTGGACCGGCTGGTCGTCGGCGAGCGAATCGTCTACCAGGTCCGGGCGAACTGGAAGGTCGTCGCCGAGAACTACAACGAGTGCTACCACTGCGCGGGAGTGCATCCCGAGCTGGTCCGCCTCGTTCCGGCCTTCGCCCGTGGAGGCGCGGACCTGGACTGGGACGGTGGTGTTCCGCTGCGCGATGGTGCGTGGACCTTCACCGCGAGCGGCACCACCGACCGCCGGCCGTTCGCCGGGCTCGACCCGGACGAGCAGGTGCGGCACAAGGGCGAGCTGGTCTACCCGAACCTGATGATCAGCCTCTCGGCCGACCACGTCGCGGCGTTCACCCTGGTCCCCACCGCGGCCGGCCACACCACGATCGTCTGCGACATCCTGGTCGATCCGCAGGAGCGCGAGCGCGAGGGATTCGACCTCTCCGATGCCGTGGACTTCTGGGACATGGTGAACCGGCAGGACTGGGCGATCTGCGAGTCGGTGCAGCGGGGGATGGCCTCGCGCGGCTACGTCCAGGGCTGGTTCGCGCCGATGGAGGACGCGAGCCTGGACATCCGGCGCTGGCTGCTCCCACGGCTGGAGCGGTCGTGAGCGCGGTCGTCGAGACCGAGTACGTCGTCGTCGGGCTCGGCGCCCTCGGCAGCGCCGCCGCGTGGCACCTGGCCCGGCGCGGGGCCTCGGTCGTGGGCCTGGAGCAGTTCGGGTTGGACCACACCCGCGGCGCCACGCACGACACCTCGCGGATCATCCGGCACAGCTATCACACGCCGGCGTACGTCGACCTGACGTTCGCGGCGTACGACGACTGGGCTGACCTGGAGTCCGCATCCGGGGAGGGGTTCGTCACGATCACCGGGGGAGTCGATCTCTTCCCGCCCGGCGCCGCCATCCCGATGAGCGACTACACCTCCAGCATGGACGCCTGCGACGTGCGGTACGACGTCCTCAGCGTCGCCCAGGCGGCGGACCGCTGGCCGCAGTTCGCGCTGCCGGACGGGACCTCGGTCCTCTACCAGCCCCGGACCGGCATCGTCCCCGCCGCCCGCTGCAAGGCCAGCCTGCAACGACTCGGCGTCGCTGCCGGCGCCCGGCTGCTGGGCGACTCGCCCGTCATCGGCCTGCGCGATCTCGACGGGTCGTTCGAGGTCGAGACGGCGGCTGCGACGTACCGATGCCGGCGGGTCGTCGTCACCGCCGACGCGTGGACCAACGACGTCCTCGGTCATCTCGGCGCCGAGCTGCCGCTCACGGTCCTGCAGGAGCAGGTCACCTACCTCCAGCCGCCGGACCCGGATGCCTTTGCGCCGGAACGCTTCCCGGTCTGGATCTGGATGGACGACCCGAGCTACTACGGCTTCCCGACGTACGGCGCGACCACCATCAAGTCCGCGGAGGACTGCGGCGGCCACCCGGTCGATCCCCGGACGCGGACCGGCGACGTCGAGCCGGTCGCCGAGCGGCGGCTGGTCGACTTCATCGGCCGGCTGCTCCCCGGGGCCGGCTCGCAGGTGGCCGGCTCGAAGACGTGCCTTTACACGCTCACGCCGGACCGTGACTTCGCCCTGGGCCCCCTGCCCGGTCACGAGGGCGTGATCGTCGGGCTCGGCGCCGCCCATGGCATGAAGTTCGCACCGACCTTCGGCCGATTGCTCGCCGATCTCGCCGTCGAGGGCCGCACCGCGACCGATCTGACGCCGTTCGACCTCGGCCGGGCCGCGCTGACCGAGCCGGTCACGGCTACCAGCTGGCTGGTCTGACCGCAGCCCTCAGAACGGTGGCTCGCCCCAATCCTGGGGCGTGGTCCGTGGATGTGGTGACGGTGCCTGTCGGGACGGTGCGAGCCGACTGGTGTCGTTGTCCCGCAACGGTTGGGCGGGGATGGTCAACGGTCGCATGTGCTGGTGTGGCCAGGAGTCGTACGTGCGGCCGGTGCGCGTCCGGTACGTGAGGCAGCCGTCCGCGTCGCCCTCGATGAAGAAGCCACGATCGGTCTTGACCCGATGCTCCCGCAGACCTTCGCTGGCCACATTGCTCGAGTTCGTCGGTCCACCGCGAGCCGGGTCGGCGTGGTCGAACTCGCGGACGTGGTCGAGCTCGACCCGGCGCGCCGTGGAGCCTGGGAAGCGCGACCGGTACCCGTCGCGACAGATGACCAGGTCGGTGAGGTGTTGGCTCGGGCGGTAGCGCTGGGAGACGTCGACGGCCTGGCCGCTCACCGGGTCGCAGCGGATCTGCCGCCAGATCGACGCCGCGGGGTCGTAGGCCAGCTCGCGAGCCAGCTCGGGCGGGAGGGGCGTGTCGCCGTCGGGACCGTGCAGCACGCCGACCTGATCGCCGCCGGCCATGGTCGTGTCGGGCACGGTGACGTTGACCAGGATGGCTCCGCGCGGGCGGGGCCGATCGGTGACGGAGAGGCCGAACAGTCCGTCGGTGAGGCAGGCGGTGGCCAGGTCGAAGCGGAGCTGGTCCAGCGTCCCCGGCTCGCCGACCGCGCGGGCGGCCGTCGCGGTCGACGTCAGGCGCGCGATGGCTGCGGCCAGCTGCGGCGACGGCCCGTGCAGCACCAGCTCCGAGGTGTTGTCCGGCCCGCCGTAGTAGCGGACGTGGCGACGGCCGGCGGCCTCGGCGGCGCGCTCCCGCACCGAGTCCGGATCGAGTCGCGCGGCCTCCCGGCGGATGATCGCCTTGAGCCGGCCGGCCGTCAAGGTCCAGACCCGGGCGCCGGGCCGGCGGAGCTCGGACACCAGCCGTGGCCACACCTCGGGATCATCGGGATCGCCGACCAGCGACGCGGCCACCTGCTCGCGCACCGACGAGTGCTTGAGCGCGGCCAGCTCGGTGGCCATGGCGCGAGCCTGGGTCGCGTGGACGCGGCCGGTGGCCAGAGCTTCGCCGAGACTGTGGACCTTCGCGACCAGCAGCGCGAAGCGCACCTCGGCGTCCGCCGCCGGGAGGGAGATCCCCATCTCGAGGCTGAGCTCCACGGCGATCTCGGAGCGGGTGAAGGCCTGGTTGTCGTAGCCGTGGGAAGCCCTGGCCGTGCCGCACCGCTGGTGCTCGGCGAGGGCGCGCGAGTAGACCTGCGCGATCGCCTTGGCCCGGGCGGCCAGGGCCCAGCCCTCGACCCGCATGGTCGCGCTCGCCAGGTCGACCGCCTCGGCGTCGCCGGCGAGCGTGTCCGGCAGGCCGGGCAGGCGCCCCAGCGCACCAGCCACGACGGTGGCCAGCACGGCGCCCGAGCACTCGGCCCGGTCCGCACGCGCGTCGTCAGGCTGGGCCTCGCCACTCGAGGAAGTATCGAACATACGACTGATTATAGTACAGTCGACTCACAACGGACAAGATCTACACAGGCCGAATATCGTTGCAGGACATGAACCTTCGGCCCCGAGCAGCGGGCGGGCCGCGACCGGATCCCGGGCCTAGAATCCCGCCGCCGTCCTCAGCGCTCTTGCTTGTCGCTCTTCGTTGTTCGGGTCCGCGAACCGAAACCTACGACGCCAGTGCACCATCCGGCAGGCCGAGCTCGCGCTCGGTCAGCTGCGCCACCCACACGTTCAGCTCACGCCGGCTCACGACCCCCTTGTGCACGGTCACCTGCACCGCCAGACCGTCGAGCATGGCGGTGATCCGCCACGCCGCCGCATGCGGGTCGGGACAGGTCAGCTCGCCGTTGGCGACACCGTCGACGATGACGGCCGCGACGGCGTTCTTCCAGTGCACGTCCAGCCGCCGGGAGACCCGGCGCAGGGCGGGCTCGCGGAGGGCGGCGGCCCATGCGTCGATCCAGAGCGGCCAACCGGACGCGCTCCCCACCGGTCCGTAGAGCCGGAGCACCGCCCGCAGCCGGTCGGCGGCCGGGCCGGCCGAGCCCACTGCCTCGTCGAGGCGGCGTACGTCACGCTCGGCGGCGTCGGCGAAGGCAGCGGCGAACAGCGCTTCCTTGGTCTCGAAGTGGTAGAACACCAGCGCGGTGCTGACCCCCAGCTCGGCCGCGATGTCCGCGACGCGGGTGTGGGCGAACCCGCGGCGTTCGAGCTCGCGCACGGTGGCGCGCAGGATCTCGTCCCGCCGGACCTCGCCCTTGCGCCTGCTCACGGGCGCGACCCTACCGGCGCCCTAGGCCAGGTCGCGCGGGAACACCCGCGTCCAGGCGCGATGCATCTGCCGGACCCCGGCCTCCAGGCCCTCCATCTCGATCCGGACCGTGAAGGTCTCCTCGTCGGCGACCACCTCCAGGTCGGACGCGACACGGACCGACGTCTCGGGCAGGTCGAGGCCGAAGCTCACCCGCGCGCTCGCCCGCTGGAGGAAGGTCCGCCGATCGACGTCCACCCGGCCCGAGTAGTGCTCGCGGAACCCGCCGTACGGCGTGGGGTACTCCCCGCCGTGGTCGATGACGGCGCTCGTTGTCCGGGCCAGGACGTCGTCCTCGAGTCGCCACGTCACGCCGTCGCCCTCGCCCTCCGGCGCCGGGCCACCTGGTGCGAACTCGACTGCAGGAGAGTCGGACTCGCGGGTGAGGACTGGCAGCTCCAGCGAGACGTCGGCCACCTCGAGGGTCAGCGGCCGAGGCGGCGCAACGGTGTTCGGCCAGTCGGCGCCCGCGAGCGCGAGCCGCACCCGCTGGCCCGGCAGCCACCGCCACGCCGTGGCCTCCAGCTCGACCTCCACGTCGTACCACTCACCCGGCAGCAGGGCCTCGGCGGAGTGGAACCCTGCGCGCCGGGTCAGGTTGAGCGTCCCGCGAGTGACCAGCGCGGAGGCGCCGTCGGCGAAGACGTCGCACAGCCGCACCGCCAGGGTGGCCACCGGCTCGGAGCTGCGGACCCGCAACCGTAGGACCGGGTGGCCGGCGATCTCGACGCCGTCCGGGCCTGCGGTGACCACGTCCCATGTCACGGAGCGGTCGTCGTCACTGCGCTGGTCGAGGGGCTGGCCGTAGGGCAGGTGCCCGGCGCACGAGATCCAGGCCGCCGTCCCGATGTCGGGTCGTACGACGTACGGCGCTCGCTCGGGCAGCGAGAACCGTTGCGGGACCGCGCTGTTGACCGGCCAGCGATCGGAGCGCCAGTACCCCGGGTGCTCGTCCAGGTCCGGCTCGGGCCGGGCCGACTCGCGGACGAACCACGAAGCAGGCGGCTCGTCGTCGAGCCCGTTCTCGACGCCGCGGAGGTGCCGGTCCCACCACCGGGCCATCTCGCGGACCAGGTCGATCCGCGGCCCGGGCAGGGCCGACGACGCGCCCATGTGGGCCCATGGACCGGCGACCAGCCGCCACGGCACGGCCGACCGTTCGAGGGCCTCGATCGTGCGGAAGGTGTTGTTGCGGTAGCCGTCGGCCCAGCCGGCCACGATCATCGTCGGGCACTGGATCCGCTCGTAGTCGGGGCGGATCGACCCCTGGGCCCAGTAGGCGTCCGAGCGCTGGTGCTCCATCCAGGTCAGCAGCCAGGGCTCGAAGGTCTCGAACCGGCGGACCCACTCCTCGCGCCACGCGTCGCCCCAGAGGGCCGGCGTGGGCGGCAGGGCGTTCATCGGGGTCATGTAGTGGCAGTAGTCGATCAGGTCCAGCCACTTGAGCAGGCCGCCCATGTAGTGGACGTCGTCGGTGTAGCGGTCGTCGGACGCGTAGATCGCGCAGACCGCCTTGAGTGCCGGGGGCCGCTCCGCCGCCATCTGCAGGGAGTTGAAGCCGCTGTACGACGTCCCGAACATCCCGACCGAGCCCGAGCACCAGGGCTGTTCGGCCAGCCAGGCGATGACCTCGGCCAGGTCGGACTGCTCCTGCACGGGGTACTCGTCCGTGGCGTCGCCCCCGGACGACCCGGTGCCCCGCAGGTCGACCCGGCAGACGGCGTACCCATACGTGTCGCGGAGCTCGTCGTACTCCGGCCGGTAGGACGACGTGAGGTCGTCCTTGCGGTAGGGCAGGGCCTCCAGCAGGCACGGTGCCCGCTGGTCCGGGCCGGCACCGGCCGGGAGGTAGAGCGTCGTCGACAGCCGGACGCCGTCGCTGAGGTCGACCCACTGGTGCGTCGCCGTGCCGTCAGCCACGGCCGTGCTCCCTCAGCAGGGCCAGCACCGCCTCGACGGGAAGGCCCTCCGACCGGTTGCCCTGGTGGCCGGCGACGGTGGGTGCCTGGAGCAGGCTGTTGAGGACGGCCGTCTCGGTGGCGTCGACGACCGCGGCGAAGTAGGGGTCCAGCGCAGGGCCGGCGACGGGCCGCTCGGTGCTGACCTGCCCCCGCGGAGCCCGCAGACCCGTTGCGGCAGCGAAGAAGATCTCACCGCTGCCGTGGTGGGCGGTGCTGCCGGTCCGCGCCAGTCCCAGCCCCGCCCGGCGGGCCAGCCGCACGCACGCGGCCGAGTCGAGCGGTCCGTCGGTGAGGACCACGACGATGCACGACCCGGCGGGGGGCGCCGATGCCGGCCGCGGCGTGGACGCCGATGCCGAGTCCCCAGCGGCCGCAACCGGATCGGGCAGCAGCCGGCCGACCGGCACGCCGTCCACGGTGAGCCGCGAGCGCTCCCCGAAGTTCGTCATGACGACCACTCCCACCGTGCTGCCGTCCGGCACCAGGCGCGACGACGTGCCGATGCCGCCCTTGAAGCCCAGGCAGGACATGCCGGTCCCCGAGCCGACCGCGCCCTCGGGCGGTGGCAGGAACGAGCCCTCGCTCTCCCTCGCCGCCACGAGCGCCGCCGCGACGTCGTCCCGGGTCACCTGCATCCGCCGGGGGTCGGACAGGAAGCTGTCGTCGCACTCCGCCACGACCGGGATCACGACGTCCGGGTTGCCGATGCCGTCGTCCTCCTCCATCAGCAGCTCGCACGCCGCGTCGTACACCCGCCCGAGCTGCATCGTCGAGGTGAGGAAGATCGGCGTCTCGAGCAGGCCCCACTCGGCGGCGGAGAGGAAGCCCGTGCACTCGCCCGCGCCGTTGAGGACCGCGCCGCCGGCGGGGATGGGGAAGCGAAACGGGTTGCCGCCCGGGTCGATCACGGTCACGCCGGTGCGGGCCACGCCCCGGCCCTCGGGTGGCTCGGGCTCGTCGCGCCACACCGTCGCGTGGCCGAGCCCGGCCTCGGGGACGTCCAGGATGGAGTCGGTCGGGCCGGCGGGCAGGTCGCCGATCCTGATTCCCAAGTCAGCAACGCGTGGCATCGTGACAGCATGCCGCAGATGAGCCTTCCCGTAACCCTCGTCTGGTCGCCGGTCGTCCTGCAGCACGTGCCGGGCGCCGAGATCTGGGTCGGCGTCCGTACGCCGGGGACCGAGCTGCCGGAGCGGGCGGTGGTGCTGCGCAGGGCCCTGCGCGAGGCGGGTGCCCGCGACGTCGCGGCCGAGCCGCACGACGACGACCTGCTGCATGCGGTCCACGACCCCGCGATGACCCGTTGGCTCCAGCAGGCCTGGTCCCTCTGGGTCGAGGCCGGGTTCACGCGCGACCCGGGCCAGGACCGCGTCGTGCCGTACCTGTTCGCGACGCCGTCGATGCTGCACGGGCTGCCGGAGCGCGAGCCCTCGGCCATCCACGCCCGGGCCGGGCGCTACTGCTACGACACGATGACGCTGATCGGGCCCGGCACCTGGGAGGCGGCCCGGGCGGCCGTCGACGTCGCAGCGACCGCGGCCGACCGGGCCTGGGCGGACGGGGGCGTGACCTACGCCCTCTGCCGCCCTCCCGGTCACCACGCGACGCCCTCGGCCTTCGGCGGGTCCTGCTACTTGAACAACTCCGCCGTCGCCGCCGAGCAGCTGCGCCGGCTGGGTGCCGGTCGGGTCGCGATCGTCGACCTGGACGCGCACCACGGGAACGGGACGCAGGCGATCTTCTACGACCGCTCCGACGTCCTCTACGCCTCCGTGCACGTCGACCCGGGCGCCGGCTGGTTCCCGCACGTCGCCGGGTTCGCCGACGAGACCGGCGCCGGTGCGGGTCTGGGCGCCAACCTCAACCGGCCGCTGGCACCAGGCACGGGCGACGTGGGTTGGCTGGCTGCCGTCGGCCAGATCCGTTCTGCCGTAGACGATTTCGAGCCCGACGCACTGGTCGTCTCGCTCGGGCTGGACGCGGCCAAGGCCGACCCGGAGAGCCCGCTCGAGGTGTCGGTCGAGGGCTACCGGCGGGCCGGTGAGCTCCTCGCGGGGATCGCACCCACCGTTGCGGTGCAGGAGGGCGGCTACGACCTGGCCCAGCTCGGGCAGCTCGCGGTGGCAGCGCTCAGCGGGCTCGCGCTGCCGGCCGGATGACGGCGTCCGCCTGGTCCCGCGTGCGGGCGACCAGGACGGCGTTCGCCTCGTCGCTGCCCAGGGTCCGAGCGGCGGCCGCCTCGGGCGACCGGCCGAAGCTCTCGTGGCGCGCGTGCAGCCGCCGGCGGCGCTCCTCGTCGTCCAGGTCGACGAACCAGCACTCGTCGAGCTGCAGGCGGACCAGCCACCACTGGCCGCGGGGCAGCAGCAGGTAGTTCCCCTCGGTCACGACCAGGCTCACGGTCGGCCCGATGGGCAGGCTGGCCGCGATGGCGTCCTCCCGGGCGCGGTCGAACCTCGGGGCCCAGACGATCTCGTCGGCCGGCTCGCGCAGCCGGCGCAGCAGCTCGACGTAGCCGGCGGCGTCGAACGTCGCCGGTGCGCCCTTGACGTCGGCCAGCCCGAGCGACTCCAGCGCCGCCTGGGCCAGGTGGAAGCCGTCCATGGGCACGAGCGCCGCCGACCGGCCGGCCCGGTTGACGGCGGCGACCAGCTCTTCGGCGTACGTCGACTTGCCCGCACCCGGGGCTCCGGTGATGCCGAGCAGGGTGCGCCCCGGGGCGTCGGCGAGCTTGACGGCAGCAGCCAGCGCCTCAGCCTCGGACAGCTCGGGCACGACGGAGATCACGGGCATAGCGAAGCGGTCGCCAGGTCGTGCTGTCCAGCCGGTCTCAGCGCGGGACCCGGTCGATCCGGGCAATCCGGGCCCGCTCGCGCGGTGACGGCCGGCGATCCAGGCGACGGGTGAGCAGCTCGCGAGCCGGCTGGCAGCGGCCGGCCTCGATCAGGGCGTAGAGCAAGGTGTCCTCGACCACCTCGCGCTGCGCCGCGCTCCCGCCGACCCGCCAGAGCTCCGGCAGGACGGCGGCCAGGGTGTCCGCCGCTGCCCCGGGGCGCCCGGCCACGAGTTGCTCCAGCCCGCGGGCGACGGGCGCCACGGCCGCGACCATGACCGGGTCCAGGGTCGCGGCCGCGTAGGCGGCCAGCCGGTGCAGCCCGGCGATGTCGCCGGCGGCCGCGCGGGCCACGGCGACGTGCAGGGCGGCGAAGGCCGTCCGCGGACGGTCCAGCAGCCGGGCGTCGACCGCGGCCAGCACCGACTCGACCGGCTGCTCGTCGGTCCAGGCGCCGGCCAGCCGGGACCTCCACAGGAGCGAGGCCGAGTCGACGAGGGCACGCATCCCAGCGACGGCCGGCGGTGCGAGCTGCTCGGCGTAGCGCCGGCGTACGGCGACGTCGTCGCCCATGGCCAGCTCGTGCAGGGCCGCGTGCCAGGCGAAGTGCGCGCGATGCGAGGCGGCCCGCCCGCACGAGTCGATCCAGGGGTCGAGGAAGTCCAGGCCGCCGTCGTGGTCGCCGGTCTCGTAGTAGACGTGAGCCCGGGCGTGGACCGCGTGCCCAGAGGCAGGGACCTCGGCCAGCGCCCGATCGCTGAGCTCGGCCGCCTCCTCCCAGCGCTCCTGCTCCTGCCGGGTGAAGGCGAGCATCCCGGCGTACCACCAGTCCGAGCCGTACGCCGGCGCCAGCCCCTCGACGAGGGACCAGGCCTCCTGCGGGATCTCGGTGGCGCCGCCGAAGGCGATCGTCGGTACGGCGACGCTGACGGCCAGGGCGTCCTCCGCGTACTGCCTGATGTGGGCCAGCAGCTGGGCGGACGCCGCCGGCCCGGGTCGCCGGATCCGGGCCTCGACCGCGGCGACGAAGCTGCGCTCCCGCTCGTCACCCCGCCGGCCGACCGCGGCGACGGCCGTGTCCAGAGCGGCCTCGATGTCGACGTCGGCGCCCCACTCGTGTCCGAGCAGGGCGAGGGCCGCGTGGGCGAGCCCGAAGCCCGGGTCGACGGCGGCCGCATGCTGCAGCGAGATCTCGGCGCCGGACTGCACGCGCAGCAGAGCGTCGAGGGCGGTGCCGTAGGCGACCGCGGCCTCGGGGGAGGCGCTCATGGCCAGGCCGTAGCGGTCCCGCGGCCGGCGCAGCACCTGCGCGGTCGGGAGCTCGGCGACGACGGCCGCCGCGATCTCCTCGGCCTGCACCCGGATCTCGGGGATCGCCGTGGACTCGTAGAGCTGGCCGCGACGGGTGGCGCCGAGGGTCCACAGGCCCGCCTGCGCCGCGCCGTCGCCGCGCAGGACCCGCCCGACGTCGTCGGTGTCGAGGCCGAGGCCGAGGACGCCCGGTCGGGCCCGCTCGGCGGTCAGGAGGTCGAGCAGGAGCGCCCCGTCGCGGCGCTGGACCTGGTCGCGTGGGCCGGTGCAGTTGACGACGGCCGCCACCCGCAGCGTCGTGCCGTCGGTCAGGGTGACGTGGACCAGGCCGCCGGCGCCACCCGCGTCACGGACGGCGCTGACACCGGCGGCGCGCACAGACAGGGCGCCGTTGCGTCGCAGCTGGGCGATGTCGCGAGCGACGGGTGCCGCCATGCGGTGCCGACGGACTTCCCAGGACCGCGCGTGGCGCTCGACGAACTCGGCCCGGTCGGCGAGCGAAAGGCGTTGCCAGAGAATGGAGTTCAGTGGCCGCAACCCGTCGATGGCCGGCCGCCAGTCTCCGGTACGCCGCGCGGTGGCCACCACGTGCGCCCGCACCGCGCCGGTCAGGGCATCGAGCGACAGGGGCCCGTCCGGCAGCTCGGGCGGGGTCGCGGGGGTGACCAGCTCGTCGCGGTGCGCGGCCGGCAGCAGGCCGTGCCGCGACACGGCGTGGACGGTGCGCCCGGGCCGGGCGAGGGTCATCGCGACATCGACCATGGTCAGCCCGGTCCCGACCAGCAGGACGTCGCCCTCGACCTCCGCCAGGGTGTCCAACGCGCCTGCACGCCACGGGTCGGCGACGAACCGCGCTGACCGCCGCAGGCTCCCGGGCGCCCAGCGATCGTCGGGTGCGCCGCTGCCTACGGCCAGCACCACGGCGTCGACGTACCGGGTCTGGTCGCGGCCGACGCGCACCCGCCAGCGCCGCCCGAGCGGCACCAGACCCGTGGCCCGGTCCGCGACGCGGTCCAGGCTGACCAGGCCGTCGGCGGCCGTGACGGCCTCGGCCAGGACGTCGCGCAGGTACTGCCCGTAGAGCATCCGCGGTGCGAATGTCGCCTCGTCGATCGGCTCGATCGGCTCGGGTGCCTGGGCAGCGGCGCGGCGCAGCCAGGTGAGGAAGTGGTCCGGGCGGTCCGGCCAGGCGCTGATCCGGCCGGCCGAGACGTTGAGGCGGTGCCGCGGGTCGTTGGTGGAGTAGGCAACGCCGGCGCCGGTCGGCCCGGCCGGGTCGATCAGGACGATGTCGAGCGCCGTCCTCGTGGCGGCGGCCCGGGTCGCGAGCTGCGCGGCCGTGAGGGTTCCTGCGGCTCCGGCGCCGATGATCGCGACGCTGCTACAGCCGGACTCCCTGGTCATGCGGCCCCGTCCCCTACGTCGATTCCATGAATCCCTACTAGGGAGACATAGTATCGACGACGACGGGGCCCGTCAGGCGCTTCGGGGGAGCGGTCAGTGACCAGGGATGCTGGTGACGCCGACGGCGCCGACGTTGCCGCGGCCGGCCAGGGCGATCGCCTCGGCGAGGGGCAGGGGGCGGGCCAGGCTGAAGCCCTGCCCCACCCGGCAGCCCAGGTCGCGCATCATGTCGGCACTGTCGGCACTCTCGATGCCCTCGGCCACCACGGTCAGGCCCATCGCGTGGCACATCGCCACGACGCCCTGGACCAGCTTGCGGGTGCGGGGGTCCTCGACGGTCTGGACGTACGACTTGTCGATCTTGACCAGGCGGACGGGGAAGCGCTGGAGGTAGCCGATCGAGGAGTAGCCGACCCCGAAGTCGTCCACCGCCAGCCGCGCGCCCGACTGCGCGATCGCCTCGAGGGCGGATGACGTAGCGATGTCGTCGCCCAGCAGGACCGACTCGGTGAGCTCGATCACCAGGTCGATGTCGGGATAGTCGTCGATGAACCGGCGTACCTGCGAGAGCAGCCGGGGCTCGCAGACCTCGAGCGGGGACACGTTGACCGACAGGGAGAGCGGCGTGTCGCTGGCGTGCTCTAGATGCTCGGCGGCCGCGTGCAGCCGCTCCATCACCTGGCTGCCCAGCTGCGACATCAGGCCCTGCTGCTCGGCGAGCGGGATGAAGATCGCGGGGGAGACGTGCCCCATGGTCTCGTGCTCCCACCGGGCCAGGGCCTCGAAGCCGAGGACCTTGCCGGAGACGAGGTCGACCAGCGGCTGGAAGGCGAGCTGGATGTCGCCCTGGGCCAGGGCCTGGCGGAGCTCGTCCTCCATCTCCAGGCGGAACAGCGTCTCGGAGCGCAGCGAGGGCTCGAAGACGACGATCCGGTTCTTGCCCAGGCCCTTGGCCCGGTACATCGCCATGTCGGCCTCGCGCATCAGGTCGCTGGCGTTGAGCTCGTCGTCGCTGTGCGCGATCCCGATGCTGGCCTGGATGCGGGTCACGTTGCCGGAGATGAGGAACGGTGTCTGCAGCGACTCCAGCAGCCGGCCGGCGATCTCCTCGGCCTGGACGATGTTGTTGTGCGACACCACGACGGCGAACTCGTCGCCCCCGAGCCGCGCCAGCAGGTCCCGGGCCCGCAGGCTCTGCCGGAGCCGGTCGGCCACGGCGACCAGCAGCTCGTCGCCGACGTCGTGCCCGAACCGGTCGTTGACCGCCTTGAAGCCGTCCAGGTCGCAGTAGAGCACCGACGTCTTGCCGCCCGTCGCGAGCGCCGTCTCCAGGCGCTGGCTGAGCAGGGCGCGGTTGGGCAGCCCGGTCAGCAGGTCGTGCTGGGCCTGGTAGGCCATCTCGTCGGTGAGCTGACGGCGGCTGAGGTTCGCGGTGGCCAGGGCCACGAGTGCCTTCAGCGCATCGCGGTCCAGGTCGGTCAGGGTGGCCGACGAGGCGGCCGAGCGGGCCACCAGCCAGCGGACCGGCTGGCCCGGCACCTCGAGCGGATGGCCGATCTCGCGGTTGCCGGGCGGTGCCTCGCGCAGCTCCGAGGTGCTGTGCCGGAGCACGCGCTCGGCCTGCTCGATCAGGGTGCGCTCGATCGAGCCGGGGTCGGCCCAGTCGGGCGCGCGGGTGGCGGCGTCCAGCAGGCCGCCGAGCCGCATCTGGGAGAGCCGGGACTCGCTGACCGAGCGGACCGCGACCAGGATCGTGGCGATGGGGACGAGCAGCAGGACGAGGGTCCAGCGTGGTGTGCCCTGCAGCAGGAGCGCGGCGAGGAACCCGTTGGTGGACACCGCGACGAAGACCAGCAGCGGCAGCATGGCCGAGCGCCAGCGGATCTCCAGCTTGGTGTGCGACTCCATCGCCAGAGACACGGCCGTGATGACCAGGTCCAGCAGGAAGTACGTCGCGCAGGCCAGACTGACCAGGCCGAGCTCGGTCACGCTCATGCCCGCCGTCGGCCCGCCGAGACCGACGATGCTGACGAACACGCCCCCGCCGAGCGCGGTCACGCCGACGTTGAACAGGCGGTTGCGCAGGGCCCGGACGCACAGGGTCTGGCTGACGATCTGCCCGGCGGCCCAGATGACCAGGGCCTCGGACGGGCTGCGGGTGAGGGTGAGGAAGACCAGCGTGCTGATCTCGAACCCGATGACGGCGTCCCCGCCGTGCTGGGGCAGGACGACCGGGTAGCGCGCCATCAGCACGATCAGGCCGACCACGACCAGGTCGATCTCGTCGACCGGGTGGCCCACCGAGAACCAGCGCAGCGTCGCGGCACAGATGATCGCCACGCCGACGAGCACGATCGCCGCGTCGAGCGCGACGTCGATGCCACGCGGGTACCGCTGGGGTGTCATCCCTCTGCCTCCGGTGAGGTGACTCATTGACGGGTCATCCAGTGGTTGTTATCGGCACCCCGCTCGGAAGCCTCAAGCACTCAGCGTGAGAGAACTGCGGCCGCGGTGACTCTCCGTGGTGGCATTGTCCGGGTATCGGCCGGATGACGAGAGAGTCCGGAAGGTAGGACTGGAGCGATCTGCGGCGTACGGCGGTGCGGGCTGGCCGGCTAGAAGGTGTACGGGCGGGGCGGGGTGTTGACCATCGCCCGGGGGCACTCGGCCAGGGTGAGGCCGCCGAAGCCGAGCGCCTCGTCGGTCAGGCTGGCCACGGTCCAGCCGTCGGCCACGCCGGCCGCGGTGACCGTGACCCGGTAGAGCGTGATCTCGTACTTGGTCGGCGTGCCGTAGGTCACGTGGATGGTGCCCATCAGCTCGGGCGCCGTCGAGCCGTCTCCGGTCAGTGGCCCGTCGAACCGGCTCCAGAGCTGGGGCTCGGACTGCCAGTCGCCGCCGTTGGTCAGGTCGCGGCGGGCCAGCTCGACCAGCACCCGTCGCGCGGCATGCTCGGGGACGATGGCCGCCGGGCGGATGACCTCCCACATGCCCTGGCTGGCGGCCAGGGTCGGATCGGACCGCTCGTGCCCCTCGCTCCCGGTGGCCGGCGCGACGGCCACCGGAGTGGCGCCGGCCGCGGTCGACTCGTCGACGCCGACCCAGTGCACCTGCCCGTCGGCGGTGGCTACACCCGCGTCACCGCGGCCCGGTGCGCCCGCCGGGCCCGCGTGGCGGCCGCCGGCGGCGGGGACGATGTCACCGGCGGCGGTCGTCGCCTGGCCGGCGTCGGGGCGTCCGGAGGCCCGTCGGCGGAAGCGGAACAGACCGGCCACGGGTCGTCCTCTCGGCGCAGGTCGCGCCTCGGGCGGTGCGCGGGCTGCGCTACGGCCCGGGGCACGCATGGTGATTTGCTGGTGCTGGTGTGACTTGTGGGGCACACTGGGTCACAGGCGCCACGCGCCATGGTACGCCGGGCTGGACCCGCTGAAGAGGTCGTCGGGGAAGACGTCCCTTGTCTCAGCAGGAGGTTCAGATGTCCGGTACGACGACGCGAGGTGTGCTCTTCGTGCACTCCACGCCCGCCGCGCTGTGCCCGCATGTCGAGTGGGCCGCCGGCTCGGTTCTCGACGTCCGGACCACCCTGCAGTGGACCCCTCAGCCCGCCGAGGCCGGTTCGGTGCGGGCCGAGCTGTCCTGGCAGGCGGCTCAGGGCACGGGCGCGCGGCTGGCCTCGGCCCTGCGCGGCTGGTCGCACCTGCGCTACGAGGTCACCGAGGAGGCGAGCCCCGGAGCGGACGGCTCGCGCTGGAGCCATACGCCGGGCCTGGGCATCCACCACACGCCGATCGGCGTGCACGGCGACGCCCTGATCGGGGAGGACCGGCTGCGCTCCGCGGTGTCGGCGTCCGGTGGTGACCCACGGCTGCTGCTCCAGGAGATCGACAAGCTGCTCGGCAAGGCGTGGGACGAGGAGCTCGAGCCGTTCCGCTACGCCGGTGCCGGAGCCCCGGTCCGCTGGCTGCACCGCGTCGGCTGACCGCTCCCACCCAGTTGTCAGCCCCTGCGGGCCCTCTGGCTACCGCACGGGCTGACAACTCGCCGGCAAGCTGTCAGGCGATGACGAAGGGCCGGACCCCCGGTTGGGGATCCGGCCCGTTCGCTGTCCGCGGCGTTGCCGGCCCGGACCTGACGGTCCCGGCGGCAACGCCTGCCAGGTGGCTCCTGAGGTCAGGTGGCTCCTGAGGTCAGGCGGCTCCTGAGGTCAGGCGCCGACCACGATGGGCTCGTCGGTCGCGAGCTCCTCGTGCTTGATCGAAAGCCCGAACAGGGTGATGACCCCGGCCGTCACGATCATCGCGAACGCGACCCAGAAGGCGATCGTGTACCCGTGGGTCGAGGCCACGGCGATCGCGTGCTGGGACGGGTGTCCCTGGGTCGAGAGGATCTCCGGCTTGATCTTGTCCCGGAAGACGCCGAACGACACGGTGCTCAGCGCCGCCAGGCCGACCGCGCCGCCCATCTGCTGGGCGGTGTTCAGGACGGCCGAGGCGATCCCGGACTCGTCCTCGTTGACCCCGTGCGTGGCGGTCAGCGTGAACGGGATGAACAGGAAGCCCATGCCGAGCGACATCAGCAGGATGCCCGGGAGCAGACCGCCCCAGTAGCCGGAGTCCACGCTCAGGCGGGTGAACGAGATCATGCCGAGCGCCACCAGGCCCGCACCGAACGTGGCGAGGTAGCGCGGGTCGATCCGCGAGATCAGGGTCGAGGCGATCTGCGCCGACAGCCCGATGCCCACGGTGAACGGCAGGAAGGCGACGCCCGCCTTGATCGAGCTGTAGCCGAGCACCTGCTGCACGAAGAGGCTGATGAAGAAGAAGAACGCGAAGATTGCTGCGCCCACGATCAGCATCGACAGGTAGCTCACGCCACGCGAGCGGTGCTTGAGCACGTGCAGCGGCATCAGCGGCTGGCGGCTGCGGCCCTCGGTCACCAGGAAGGTGGCGATCAGCACCACGCCCAGGATGATCCAGACCCAGGTGCTGGTCTTGCCCCAGTTGCTCGCCTGCGCGCTGCCGGCGGCGTGGGTCAGGCCGTAGACGAGGGAGGCCAGTCCGGCCGTCGCCGTCAAGGCGCCCGGCAGGTCGAGCGCAATGTCCTTCTGCGGCTTGGACTCGCCCAGGACCCGGGGAGCCATGAACGCCACGAACAGGCCGATCGGCACGTTGATCAGCAGCGTGAGCCGCCAGCCGAAGTCGTGGTTGGTGGAGTGGATCTGGGTCAGAGCGCCACCCAGGATGAGCCCGATCGCCGCACCGGCTCCGGACATCGCGCCGTACACGGCGATGGCCCGGTTGCGCGTCGGGCCGGCCGGGAAGGTGGTGGTGATGAGCGACAGTGCCGTAGGTGATGCGATGGCCGCACCAACGCCCTG
Organism: uncultured Actinomycetota bacterium; assembly: GCA_963795385.1. Taxonomy (GTDB): domain Bacteria; phylum Actinomycetota; class Actinomycetes; order Actinomycetales; family CAVURS01; genus CAVURS01. The sequence continues at coordinate 722,950 of CAWCHK010000003.1, read as the reverse complement.
CAGGACACGAGCGGCGATCAGCCAGGTCTCGCTCTGGGCCAGCCCGCCCAGCCCGGAGGCCAGGGAGAACAGCAGTACGCCGACGATGAACATCTTGCGCCGGCCGAGCAGGTCGCCCGAGCGGCCGCCCAGGAGCATCAGGCCACCGAAGGCCAGCGTGTAGCCGGTCACGATCCACTGGAGGTTCTGCTGGCTGAAGTTCAGGGTCGTCTGGATGTGGGGAAGTGCGATGTTCACGACGGTCGCGTCGAGGACGACCATCAGCTGTGCGGCGGTGATGAGCACCAGCGCCAGCCCGAGATGGCTGTGGCCGTGGTCGGCCCCGGCTTCGCCGGACGAGACTGCCGGGTCGGCAGTCGCGGTGTTGTCAGTCATGACAAGTCCTTAGTGAGGTTGTTGTTTGACGGATTCAGTTGTGCCGAGTCGTGCTGATTGCCATGCCGCGGAGGTCTGTTGAGAGTCTTGCCGCCGGGTGTGACAGTCACGCCAGCAGCGCGTGTCCGGCAGGTTGACGGGACGGCTTCGCCGAGCTGGTCGTCGGTCAGGTCACCGCGGCGATGACCAGGCGACGACGGCGCCCGATGGGGTTCTGGTGGCCGAGATCAGTCCGGGCGGCTCCGGCCCCGACAGGCCGGGAGGACGACCTCGTCGACGATCCGCTCGATCAGGTCGGCGCCGACCTGCTCGTTGCGGGTGAGCGAGCGGAAGATCGCGATCGAGGGCAGCACGCTCCCGACCAGCGTGAGATCGACGTCGTCGGCGATCTCCCCACGGGCCTGGGCCCGCTCGAACATCGACCGGGTCCGCTCCTCCAACGGTGCGAGGAAGCGGTCCTGGAAGGCCTCGGCCAAGGCCTCGTCGCGCTGCATCGCGGTGATCAGGGCACCGAAGACCGCGCGCGGCATCTCGTCGGTGAGACCACCCTCGTTGCACGCGACCGACAGGAGATCGCTGCGCAGGCTGCCGGTGTCGGGCACCTCGTGCGGCATGCAGTTCTTGAGCCACACCAGGGCGTCGACCACGAGGTCGGCCTTGGTCTGCCAGCGACGGTAGAGCGTCGCCTTCGACGCCCGCGCCTCTGCGGCGACGGCGTCCATCGTCAGCCGGTCGTAGCCGCTCGTGGCGAGCAGTCGCATGGTCGCGTCGAAGATGGCGTTCTCACGCTCGCCCTCGACTCGGGGCCGCGCGATTGCCCGGACGGCTTGGATCACGGTGACACTTCCTCGGTGCTGCAGGAACTCGGTCCGATGACCGGTCCAGGGGACCGGCGGGGGACTGGATGAAACGAAACTGTTTCGTTCCATCCGGACAGTAACAGGGGCATCGGCGGAAGTTCAAGCCCCCTTTGCCCGGCGAGCCGCCGTCGGCCCAGGGTGCTCCAGTACGGCCGGTGAACGCACCCGAATTTACGGCTCGGCACTGGCCGGGAGGGAGTACGGCGGCCGGATGGGAGCACGCGAGCAGGAGAGTACGGCGACCGCAGGGTCGGCGCTCAGGAGCTCAGGAGCTCAGGAGCTCTCGGAGGTCAGAAGCTCGGGAGGTCAGAAGCTCGGGAGGTCAGAAGCTCGGGAGGTCAGAAGCTCGAGGTCAGAAGCTCTGGAGGTCAGAAGCTCTCTGGAGGTCAGGAGCTCGGGAGGTCAGAAGCTCTCTGGAGGTCAGGAGGTCAGAGGTCCGGAGGGCTGAGGTGCTGGGAGGTGCAGAGGGGTCAGAGGGGGATGTTGCCGTGCAGGCCGCGGGTCTGGGGCGCGGAGGCGATCGCGCGGGCGATGGCGCCGCGGGTGACCTTCGGCTCCACGACCTCGTCGACGACGCCGATCTCCACGGCTCGAGCCAGGCCACCGGCGAGCTGCTCGTGCTCCACGGCCAGCTCGGCCTCGACCTGGGCCCGCGCGTCGTCAGCCACCTCGGCCAGCTTGCGCCGGTGCAGGATCCGGATCGCCGCGATGGCACCCATGACCGCGACCTCAGCCGTCGGCCACGCGAAAACCCTTGTCGCACCTAGCGATCGGGCGTTCATCGCGATGTAGGCACCGCCGTACGTCTTGCGGGTCACCAGGGTCACCCGGGGCACGACCGACTCCGCGAAGGCGTGCAGCAGCTTCGCCCCACGGCGGACCACGCCGTCCCACTCCTGGCCGACCCCGGGCAGGTAGCCGGGCACGTCGACGACCACGACGAGCGGCACGCCGAACGCGTCGCACATCCGCACGAACCGCGCGGCCTTCTCCGCCGAGGAGGAGTCCAGGCAGCCGCCGAGACGCATCGGGTTGTTCGCGATCACGCCGACGGTCCGTCCACCCAGCCGGCCCAGGGTCGTCGTGATGTTCGGAGCCCACTTCGGGTGCAGCTCAAGGGATTCGGCCGGATCGTCGACCAGCGTCTGCAGCAGCGGGTGCACGTCGTACGCGCGCTTCGGCGACTCCGGGAAGCTCGCGGCGAGGTCGCGCTCCTCGACGGCGGCGACGTCCAGCTCGCCCTGGGCGCCGAGGAGGTGGGTGAGCAGCCGGGCCTTGGCGTAGGCGTCCTCGGTCGTCTCAGTGACGACGTGGACGACACCGGAGCGCCGCCCGTGCGGCTCCGGGCCGCCGAGCCGTAGCGCGTCGACGTTCTCGCCGGTGACCGAGCGCACGACATCCGGGCCGGTGACGAAGACCCGGCCCTCGGGGCCGAGGATCACGATGTCCGTCAGGGCCGGCCCGTACGCCGCACCCCCGGCCGCCGGGCCGATGACGACCGAGATCTGGGGGATCTTGCCCGAGGCCCGGGTCATGATCGCGAAGACCAGGCCGACGGCATGCAGCGAGACGACACCCTCGCGCAGCCGGGCCCCGCCGGAGTGCCAGAGCCCGATGACCGGCGAGCCGTCGGCGAGCGCGCGCTCGTAGGCCACCAGGACGACCTTGCAGCCCGCCTCGCCCATGGCGCCGCCCTGGATGGTGGCGTCTGATGCGAAGGCCACCGCCGGCGTGCCGTCCACCAGCCCACGCCCGGCCAGCATGCCGCTGTCGTCCCGCTCGGTGAGCAGCTCGAGCGTGCCGGAGTCGAAGAAGTGCTGGAGGCGCAGGTTCGGGTCGCGCGGGTCGATCTCGACCGCGACGTCGGCGCCCGTCTGCGTCGGCGCCGTCATCAGGCGCTCCGGACGACGAGGGCGACGTTGTGGCCGCCGAAGCCGAACGAGTTGTTCAGCGCGACCAGCTGCTGGCCCTCGCGCCCGAGAGCACGAGGCTCCTTGCGCACGACGTCCAGGTCGATCTCGGGGTCGAGGTCCTCCACGTTGATGGTCGGCGGCGCGAGGCGGTGGTAGACCGCGAGCACCGTGAAGATCGACTCCAGGGCGCCGGCCGCGCCGAGCAGGTGACCGGTCATCGACTTGGTCGCGGAGACAGCCACGTCGTCGGTGGCCGAGCCCAGCGCGACCCGGATCGCCTTGGCCTCGGCGGTGTCCCCGACCGGGGTCGAGGTGGCGTGCGCGTTCAGGTGGACGACGTCCGCGGGCACGGCGCCGGCCGACTCCAGGGCCATCTTCATGGCCCGGCCGGCCCCTGCGCCCTCGGGCTCGGGGGCCGCGATGTGGTGGGCGTCCGAGGTCAGGCCGGAGCCCGCGACCTCGGCGTAGATCGTTGCCCCGCGGGCCTTCGCGTGCTCCTCGGTCTCCAGCACCACGACCCCGGCGCCCTCGCCGAGGACGAAGCCGTCGCGCGACACGTCGTACGGGCGCGACGCGGTCTCCGGCGTGTCGTTGCGCATCGAGAGCGCCTGCATGGCCGCGAAGCCCGAGATCGGCAGCGGGTGGATCGCGGCCTCCGTGCCGCCGGCGACGACGACGTCGGCGCGGCCGCTGCGGATCATGTCGACGGCGTACGCGATGGCCTCGGCGCCTGACGCGCAGGCGCTCACCGGCGTGTGCACGCCGGCCCGGGCTCCGAGCTCGATGCCCACTGCCGCAGCGGGTCCGTTGGGCATGAGCATCGGCACGGTGAGGGGGAAGACCCGCCGCGGTCCCTTCTCCTTCAAGGTGTCGTAGGAGTCGAGCAGGGTCCAGACGCCGCCGATGCCGGTGGCGATGACGACGCCCAGGCGCTCGGGCTCGACCTCGGGGGTGCCCGCGTCGGCCCAGGCCTCGCGGGACGCGGCCAGCGCGTACTGGCCGCACGGGTCCAGCCGCCGGGTCTCGACCCGGGCCAGCTGCTCGGACGGGTGCACTGCCACCGAGGCGGCGAAGGTCACGGGGATCTCCAGCTCGGCGACCCAGTCCTGGGTCAATGTCCGGGCGCCGGAACGGCCGGCGAGTGCGGCGTCCCAGGTCGTGGGGACGTCGCCACCGAGGGGCGTGGTGGCACCGAGGCCGGTGACCACGATGCGCGGGCTGGTCGATGCCATCTGGAGGTCCGCTCCTTGCTCAGGGCTGGTGGGACTGCGGGACGGGCTGGCGGCAGTGCGCCGGCCGGAGTCAGGGCGCTCCGACCGGCGAGGGTCGACCGCTCAGCCCTGCGCCTGCTGGATGTAGGCGACGGCGTCGCCGACGGTGGAGAGGTTCTTGACGTCGTCGTCGGGGATCCGGACGCTGAACTTCTCCTCGGCGTTCACGACGATCGTCATCATCGACAGCGAGTCGATGTCGAGGTCGTCGGTGAACGACTTGCTCGGCTCGACCGAGTCGACGGGGAGGCCGGTCTCTTCGTTGACGATCTCGGCGAGACCGCTGAGGATCTCCTGCTCGCTGCTGGCCATCTGTGGCTGCTCCTGGTTCGGTTGGCGCTTCGGTTCGGTTGGCGCTTCGGTTCGGTTGGTGCTTCGGTTCGGTTGTTGCGTCGGGTCGTGCTGTGCGGTCGGTACTTCGGGTCGTACGTCGGGGGCTGGCGGTCAGCGCTGGCGGTCCGCCGCGGGCGGGCTAGGGCAAGGTCACGACCTGCGAGGCGAAGACGAGGCCCGCACCGAAGCCGATCAGCAGGGCCAGGCCGCCGTGCGGGGCCAGGCCCTCCTCGAGCATCCGGTCCATGGCGAGGGGGATCGAGGCCGCGCTGGTGTTGCCGGTGGTGGCGATGTCTCGCGCGACCGGGATCTCGGGCGGCAGGCGCATGGCCTTCACCATCGAGTCCGTGATCCGCATGTTGGCCTGGTGGGGGATGAAGGCGTCCAGGTCCTCCGCGCTGATGCCGGCCTTCTCCATCGCCTGCTGGGCGATCGGGGCCATCTGCCACACGGCCCAACGGAAGACGGTCTGGCCCTGCATGGTCAGCGCCGGCCACTCGACCGTGTGCTCCTTCAGCGCCATCCAGCTGTGCTTCTGGGAGATGGCCGCGGACTGCGCACCATCGGAGCCCCAGACGGTCGGGCCGATGCCGGGCGTCTCGGACGGGCCGATCACGACGGCGCCCGCACCGTCGCCGAAGATGAACGCCGTCGAGCGGTCGGTGACGTCGGTGATGTCCGAGAGCCGCTCGACGCCGACGACGAGGACGTACTCGGCGCTCCCTCCGCGGATCATGTCGTTGGCCAGACTGACGCCGTAGCAGAAGCCGGCACAGGCGGCCGAGATGTCCAAGGCGGCCGCCGGCGTCGCACCGAGGCGGTCGGTCAGGATCGCTGCGGCAGAAGGGGTTTGGTAGAGGTGGCTCACGGTCGCGACCAGCACGGCACCCAGGCGGGAAGGGTCGATGTCGGCCCGTTCCAGCGCCTTGCGGGCCGCCGCCTCGGACATCTCGATGACTGACTCGTCGTCGCCGGCCCAGCCCCGCGTGATGATGCCGGAGCGCTCGCGGATCCACTGGTCCGAGGAGTCGATGTGCTCGCAGACCTCATCGTTGGTCACTACCCGCTTGGGCCGGTAGCTGCCGACACCCAGGATGCGGGCGTGGCGCGCGCCGCTCGGCGGGCTGATCTGCGCGCGGGCCTTCGGCGCCGGCTCCCTGGCGTGCGCTGTGCCGGTCTCGCTGATGGTCTCGCTCATGAGGATGCCGGCACCTCCACGGGATGCAGTCTCAGCAGGGGTTGACCGGGAGCCACGGGATCGCCGTCCTCCACCAGCCACTCGATCACCTGACCGCCGTGCGGTGCAACCACCGGATAGGTGTCGCGCAGGGTCTCCACCCGGGCGATCTCGGCGCCCGCGTCGACCTGGCTACCGGCCGCGAAGCCGGTGAACTGCACCGTGCCCTTGGCCGGGGCCACCACCAGGCGCCAGGTCGGGTTGGCCGCGAGGGGGCTCGGCTCGCCGTGCGTCTTGATCATCGCGCGAGCCGCGGCGATGTCATCAGGCGTCTTCACGGCGAGGATCTCGACGTCGGGCAGCGCGCGCTTGGCCAGGTTGGCCAGGGTGCCGGCCGGGGGGATCTCGATCAGGCCGGTCACGCCGAGGTCGGCGAACGTCTGCATGCAGAGATCCCAGCGGACCGGGTTGCTGACCTGGCGGACGAGGCGCCGCAGCACGTCGCGGCCGTCGTGGACGATCGTGCCGTCGGCGTTGGACAGCAGCTGACTGCGAGGGTCGTGCGTGGTGATGGCCCGGGCGTAGGTGCCGAGGACCTCGACCGCCGGCGCCATGTGATCGGTGTGGAAGGCGCCGGCGACCTGCAGCGGGATGACCCGCGCCTTGGCCGGCGGATCCGCAGCCAGCGCGGCCAGCTGGGCCATGGTGCCGGCCGCGACCACCTGGCCGGCGCTGTTGACGTTCGCGGCCGTGAGGCCCTGCCGCGCAAGGGATTCCGCAACCTCGGCCTCGTCACCGCCCACGACCGCGCTCATGCCGGTTGGCGTGACGGCACTCGCTGCGGCCATCGCCTTGCCGCGCTCTCGGACGAAGACCATGGCCTGCTCGGCGCTGATGACTCCAGCCGCGGCCGCGGCGGTGATCTCGCCGACCGAGTGGCCCGCGCCGGCGCCCACCTGGCGGAAGCCCTCGGCCGGGTGCTCGAACAACGCCAGCAGGCTGACCAGCCCGCTGGCCACGATCAGCGGCTGGGCGACGGCCGTGTCACGGATCGTGTCCGCGTCCGACGTCGTGCCGTGGGTGACCAGGTCCATGCCGGCGACGGCGGAGAGCCAGACCAGGCGGTCCTTGAAGCCGGGGAGCTCGAGCCAGGGAGCGAGGAAGCCGGGGACCTGGGAGCCCTGGCCGGGGCAGACGATGACGAGCACGGTGCCAAGCCTTCCGGTCGATCGGGCTGGGAGCGGTGGGGGACGCGGACGAACTCTGCAGCGAGGATATAGAGGTTTCCTACAACCCGCGTCACAGCGCCGGTCGGGCCGGGCGTGGCGGCGAAGCGGCCAGCCGGCCCAGGGCGAGGGCGGTCCGGAGGACAAATCCCTCACGAGGGTCGGTCGGGTCGTAGCCGGTGATGTCGGTGATCCTGCGCAGCCGGTAGCGAACCGTGTTGGGGTGGACGAACAGGGTGCGAGCGGTCGACTCCAGCGCCCCACCGGACTCCGCGTACGCCGCGGCGGTGTCCAGCAGTGCTCCGCCGGCATCGACGAGCGGGCGGTAGATCCGGTCGACCAGGGCCCGGCGGGCGGGTACGTCGCCGGCCAGCACGCGCTCCGGCAGGAGGTCGTCGGCCAGGACCGGCCGGGGCGCCTCGGCCCAGGCCCGGACGGCCACCAGGCCCGACAGCGCGGCCCGGGCCGAGCGCCCGGCGGCGTACAGGTGCGGCACCGTGGGCCCGACCACGACCGGACCGTCCCCGAACCGGTCGGCCAGGGCGGTCGCGTCGGCCAGCGGGTCGGTCACCGGGCCGAGGATCGCGACCAGCCGGTCTCCCTGGACGGCCGCGAGCAGCTCCACCCCACGGTGACGGGCGGCCCGGCGCAGCCCGTCGACGGCCTCCTGGACCGGCAGCGGGGGGGTGAGGCCGGCCACGACCGCCACCTGGTCCACGGCGCCCCACCCCAGCGCGGTCGCCCGCGAGTGCAGCGACTCGTCCGCCTCGCCGCGCAGGACGGCGTCCAGTACGAGCGACTCCAGCCGGGCGTCCCATGCACCGCGCGACTCGGCCGCGTCCGCGTAGACGTGGGCCGCGGCGAAGGCCACCTCGCGCGAGTAGCGGAGCACGGCCTCGCGCAGCACGTCCTCGTCGCCAGGGGCGGCGAGCGCCGTGACCTGCTCCTCGACGATCTCGATGACCGTGCGGACCATCTCCAGGGTGGCGCCGAGGCTCACCGACCGGACCAGCTCGCGGGGGGCGGTGCCGAAGACGTCCGGAGGCACCTGCAGCGGGGCGTCGGGGTCCCGGAACCACGCCACGAACGCCCCGATCCCGGCCTGGGCGACCAGGCCGACCCAGGACCGGTCCTCGGCGCTCATCGCGCGGTACCAGGGGAGTCGCTCCTCCATCCGCGCGATGGCCGCGGTCGAGAGGCTCCCGACGCCCTGCTCGACCCGCCTCCGGGTGGCCGCGCTGGGGCGTCGGGGTCGCTCCGCCCCCTCGGGCTGTGCGCTCACGAGGGCAGCGTAGTTGTCGGCTCGGCACAACAGCAGGCCCGCGCCGTTGCCGCACCGTGACCTGCGCCGCCACCCGCGCTGCCACCCGCGCCGCCACCCGCGCATCGGCTGGTCGCGGCCCGCCCGCGCGCTACTCAGAGTGCCGCGGGCTGAGACCGTAGGAGGCGATTGCGGTCACCCCGAGTTACGGTGGAGGCCGGTCGTAGCAGCCCCCACTGAACCGAGGGCCGTTGTTGCTCTGGCCGGGAAAGGTTCCATGTCGTTCCTAGACCGCCTCCGCCGACGGGTCTCGACCGTCACTCGTCCCCGCGCCGCGCTCCCCGAACGCACGGGCCCCCGGGTCCGCCAGGTCGACAGTGGCGCCGAGGGCGCACTGCGGGACCGCCTGACCGAGGACCCCAACGACGCGCTCGCCTTCGCCGAGCTGGCCGAGATCGTCCGACGACATGCCGCGGCCGGCCACGGCCCGGGCGCCCCCTCCGTGAACACCCCCGAGTCCCGGGCCGCCGGAGCGGACGACGCCGTGTGGGCGCTCGCCGAGGAGCTGGCGCACAGCCCGCGAGCCTGGTTCCCCCTGGTCGAGCTGGCCCGGCTGTCCGTCAACGACGACCTGGACGGCGCCGTACGACGGCTGTCCATCGCGAGTGACCGCGACCCGACCGGGCAGGCGCTGCTGGAGGGCCTGCTCGTCCTGCGCGAGGCCGGGCTCAACGACGCCGCCCTGTCCCTGGGCACCGGCCACTGGCGTCCGGCCGAGCACCAGCCGGAGGTCGGGCGGGAGATGGTCCTGGCCGCACTCGCCGCCGGGCGGCTGGGCGAGGCCAAGCGGCACCGCGCCGCGCTGCTCTCGCACCCCGACACCGGACGCACGTCCGCGCTGGCCGCCGACCTGGAGAAGCAGATCTCCAAGGGCCGGAGCAGCAAGACCGCCAGCTCGCGCTGACCTCGGCTAGGAGTCCCCGCCGGCGTTGCCGCTCGTACCGGCGGTGACGTCGAGCAGGCGGTACTGCTCGGCCGCCCGCCGCGGTGCCGACGGGTCGATCTCCCCGCGCCGGGCCAGCTGCTGCAGCGCCCGGACCGCCACGGACGGCCCGTCGATGTGGAAGTGGCGCCGGGTGGCGGGCCTGGTGTCGGAGAGACCGAAGCCGTCCGCGCCCAAGGTCGCGTAGTCACCCGGGACCCACTGCCGGATCTGGTCCGGGACCTGGCGCATGTAGTCGCTGACCGCCACGACGGGACCCGGCGCGTCGGCCAGCCGCTGCGTGACGTACGGCGTGCGCTGCTCGCCCTGGGGGTGGAGGAAGGCCTGCTCGTCGCACTCCAGCCCGTCACGGCGCAGCTCGTTCCACGACGTGACGCTCCACACGTCGGCCGCGACGCCGAAGTCGCCGGCCAGCAGCTCCTGCGCCTCCAGCCCCCAGGCGACGCCGACACCGGAGGCGAGGATCTGCACCCGCGGTCCCTCCATCGGCTGGTGCTTGAGCAGGTACATCCCGCGCAGGATGCCCTCGACGTCGACGTTGTCCGGCTGCGGCGGCTGGACGATCGGCTCGTTGTAGACGGTGATGTAGTAGATGACGTTCTCCGGCGACTCGCCGTACATCCGTCGCAGGCCGTCCTGGACGATGTGGCCGATCTCGTAGCCGTAGGCCGGGTCGTAGGCGACGATCGCCGGGTTGGTCGCGGCGTAGAGGGGCGAGTGGCCGTCGCTGTGCTGCAGGCCCTCGCCGGTCAGGGTCGTCCGGCCCGCGGTGGCACCGATGAGGAAGCCGCGGGCCATCTGGTCCGACGCCGCCCAGATGCTGTCGGCGGTCCGCTGGAAGCCGAACATCGAGTAGAACGTGTAGATCGGGACCATCGGCTCGCCGTGCGTCGCGTACGACGTCCCCGCCGCGGTGAAGGCCGCGACCGACCCGCCCTCGTTGATGCCGACGTGCAGGATCTGGCCCGACGTCGACTCCTTGTAGGCGAGCATCAGGTCCGCGTCCACCGACAGGTACTGCTGCCCGTGCGGGTTGTAGATCTTGGCGGTCGGGAAGAACGAGTCCATGCCGAACGTGCGCGCCTCGTCCGGGATGATCGGCACGATGCGCGGCCCGAAGTCCTTGTCCCGCATCAGGTCTCGCAGCAGCCGGACGAACGCCATCGTCGTCGCGACCTGCTGCTTGCCCGAGCCCCGGCGGGACACCTCGTACGCCGAGTCCTCCGGGAGCTTGAGCGACGTGCCGCCGACGTGCCGCGCCGGGATGCCGCCGCCGAGCCGGGCCCGGCGGTCGCGCAGGTAGCGCAGGGTCTCGTCGCTGTCGTCCGGCCGGTAGTACGGCGGCTGGTACGGGTCGCGCTCGAGGTCCTCGTCGCTGATCGGGATCTTCAGGCTGTCGCGCAGGAGCTTGAGGTCCTCCGGGGTGAGCTTCTTCATCTGGTGCGTCGCGTTGCGCCCGGCGAAGTGCGGCCCGAGGCCGTAGCCCTTGATCGTCTGCGCCAGGATGACCGTCGGCTGGCCCGTGTGCTCCATGGCCGAGCTGTACGCGGCGTACATCTTGCGGTAGTCGTGGCCACCCCGCTTGAGTCGCCAGACGTCGTGGTCGGACATGTTCTCGACCATCTTGGCCGTACGCGGGTCGCGGCCGAAGAAGTGCTCCTTGATGTAGGCGCCGTCGTTGGCCCGGAACGTCTGGTAGTCACCGTCGGGCGTGGAGTTCATCAGGTGGATCAGCGCGCCGTCGCGGTCCGCGGCCAGCAGCGGGTCCCACTCGCGACCCCACACGACCTTGATGACGTTCCAGCCCGCGCCGCGGAAGGACGCCTCCAGCTCCTGGATGATCTTGCCGTTGCCGCGGACCGGACCGTCCAGCCGCTGCAGGTTGCAGTTGACGACGAAGGTCAGGTTGTCGAGCTCCTCGAACGCCGCGACGTGCAGCAGCCCGCGGCTCTCCGGCTCGTCCATCTCGCCGTCGCCGAGGAACGCCCAGACGTGCTGCTTGCGAGGTGTCCTTGATGCCGCGGCCGTGCAGGTACTTGTTGAACTGTGCCTGGTAGATCGCGTTCATCGGGCCGAGGCCCATCGACACCGTCGGGAACTCCCAGAAGTCCGGCATCAGCCGCGGGTGCGGGTAGGACGGCAGGCCGCCGCCTGGGTGCGAGAGCTCCTGCCGGAAGCCGTCGAGCTGGTCCTCGCTCAGCCGCCCCTCGAGGTAGGCGCGGGCGTAGATGCCGGGGGAGGCGTGGCCCTGGATGTAGATCTGGTCCCCGCCGCCGTCGGCGTCCTTGCCGCGGAAGAAGTGGTTGAAGCCGACCTCGTAGAGCGTGGCCGACGACGCGTAGGACGAGATGTGGCCGCCCACTCCGATGCCCGGCCGCTGCGCGCGGTGCACCATGATCGCGGCGTTCCACCGCAGCCAGGCGCGGTAGCGGCGCTCGACCTCCTCGTCGCCGGGGAACCACGGCTCGTCCTCGGGCGGGATGGTGTTGATGTAGTCCGTGGCGGTGAGGCTCGGGACGCCGATCTGGCGCTCGCGGGCGCGCTGGTTCAGCTTCAGCATCAGGTAGCGGGCCCGGGTGCGGCCGCGCTCGTCGACGACGCCGTCCAGGGACTCCAGCCACTCCTGGGTCTCTTCGGGGTCGATGTCGGGCAGCTGGCTGGGGATCCCGTTCAGGATCGGGCCCAGCTCCTCACGTCCGGCCACGCGCCATCTCCTTCGTCGCGCACGCGACCAGACACGGTGCCCCGGCCCGGGTGGGGCCGTGCGTCGTGGTCGCTCTCGGTGCTCTCATCCTGCCACCAGGCGTTCGGACCCGGCGTAGACGGTCATCCGCGGCGGCCGGAGGAAGCCCACGAGGGTCAGGCCCGCCTCCACGGCGAGCTCGACCGCCAGGCTGGACGGCGCGGACACGGCGGCGAGGACCGGGATGCCGGCCATCGTGGCCTTCTGGGTCAGCTCGAACGATGCCCGGCCACTCAGCATCAGGACGCAGCGGTCCAGCGGCAGCCGTCCCTCCCGGGCCGCCCAGCCGACGAGCTTGTCGACCGCGTTGTGCCGCCCGACGTCCTCCCGGACGGCCAGCAGCTCGCCGTCGGCGGTGAACAGCCCAGCCGCATGCAGCCCTCCGGTCCGGTCGAAGACCTTCTGCCGCTCGCGCAGCGCGTCCGGCAGCCCGCCCAGCACCGCGGGGTCCAGCCGCGGGAGCGCGTCGTGCACGTCGTACGGCGAGGTGGTGCGCACGGCGTCGATGCTGGCCTTGCCGCAGACGCCGCAGGAGGAGGTCGTGTAGAAGCTGCGCTCCAGCGAGACATCCGGCGCTGCAACACCATCGGCGAGAACGACGTCCACCACGTTGTACGTCGGGCGTCCGTCGTCACCGAGGTCCTGGCAGTGCATCAGGGTGGCGACGTCCGAGGCCGACCCGATCAGGCCCTCCGTGAGCAGGAAGCCGATCGCGAGGTCGAAGTCGTCGCCGGGCGTGCGCATCGTCACCGAGAGCGGCCGGCCCTGGACCCGGATCTCCATCGGCTCCTCGACCGTGAGGGTGTCCGGCCGCCGCTGGGTGATCGGTCCGTCCGGAGTGAGCTCGATCCGCAGCGACGGCGCCCGGGCCGTGACCCGGCCCATCAGCGCGTCATCGGGAGCTGGTCACGTGCGCGCCTCGAACCGCACCACGATGCTCTTGCTCACCGGGGTGAAGCTCTCCTTCGCCATGTAGTCCGCGGGCACCAGGACGTTGGTCTCGGGGAAGTACGCCGCCGCGCAGCCGCGCGCGCTCGGGTAGCTCATCAACGTGAACTCCTCGGCCCGGCGCTCGCCGTCCTCCCACTCGCTGACCACGTCGACGACGTCTCCGCCGTGGAAGCCCAGGCCGTGCAGGTCGTCCGGGTTCACCAGCACGACCCGGCGGTTGCCGTGGACGCCGCGGTAGCGGTCGTTGTGGCCGTACACCGTCGTGTTGAACTGGTCGTGGCTGCGGATGGTCTGCAGGAGCAGGCGGCCCTCGGGCAGGGGCAGGACCTCGAGCTCGCTCACCGTGAAGTGGGCCCGCTCGTCCGACGTCTTGAAGACACGCTCGTCGCGCGGCGGGTGCGGGAGCAGGAAGCCGCCCGGCCGCTTGATCTTCTCGTTGAAGTCGTCGAAGCCCGGGACGACCCGGGCCACGCTCTCTCGGATCCGGGAGTAGTCGGCGGCGAACTCCCGCCACGGGATGTCGCCCACGTCGCCGAGCAGGCGCTCGGCGAGCTCGGCGATGAGCGTCGGCTCGCTCTTGCACTCCAGCGAGGGCGGGTCGAGCCGGCCGATGCTGGCGTGGACCTGGCCCTGGCTGTCCTCGACCGTCACCGACTGCAGGCCCGCGGCCGTCTCGTCCTTGTCCGTGCGGCCGCGGACGGGGAGGATCAGCGCCTCGGTGCCGGTGGCGGTGTGCGATCGGTTCAGCTTCGTGGAGACCTGGACGGTGAGGTCACAGGCCGCCAGCCCGTCGAGGACCACGTCGGTGTCGGGCGTCGCCGTCGCGAAGTTGCCGCCCATCGAGAAGAACACGCGTACGCCGTGGTCCCTCAGCCGCTGGACCGTCTCGACCGCGTGGGCACCATGCTCTCGGGGCGGGTCGAAGCCGAACTCCTTGCCCAGGGCGTCCAGGAAGGTGTCGGGCATCTTCTCCCAGATGCCCATCGTCCGGTCGCCCTGGACGTTGGAGTGACCGCGGACGGGTAGCGGCCCCGCGCCCTCCTTGCCGACGTTGCCTTGCAGCAGAAGGACGTTCACGATCTCGCGGATGGTCGCGACGGCGTCCCGGTGCTGGGTCAGGCCCATGGTCCATGCGACGACCGTGGCCCGGCTCGCGGCGATCTCCTGCGTGAACGACTCGATCTCGTCGCGGCGCAGGCCGGTGGCCGCCTCGACCTTGGCCCAGTCGAGCGACCTCACATGCTCGGCGTAGTCGAAGAAGCCACTGGTGTGGCTGTGGATGAAGTCCCGGTCCAGGACCGAGCCCGGCTCCGCCCCCTCCATCTCGTCCAGCTCGATCAGACGGGCACCGACGGCCTGGAAGAGCGCCTTGTCGCCGGAGAGCCGGATCGGCAGGTACATGTCGGCGATCGGCGTGCCGGATCCCAGGACACCGTCGATCGACTGCGGGTTCTTGAACCGCATCAAGCCGGCCTCGGGCAGCGGGTTCACCGCGATGATGCGGGCGCCGTTCTTCTTGGCCGCCTCCAGGTGGGTCAGCATCCGCGGAGCCGTGGTGCCGGTGTTCTGGCCGCAGATGATGATGAGCTCGGCGTGCTCGAGGCTGTCGAGGGTGACCGCCCCCTTGCCGATCCCGATGGTCGAGGTCAGCGCCGTGCCGGAGGACTCGTGGCACATGTTCGAGCAGTCGGGGAGGTTGTTGGTCCCGTAGGCGCGAACCATCAGCTGGTAGAGGAACGCCGCCTCGTTGCTGGTCCGCCCGGACGTGTAGAAGAACGCGTCGTCGGGGTCTGCGAGCGACCTGAGATGACGGGCGACCACGTCGTACGCCGCGTCCCAGCCGATCGGCTCGTAGTGCGTGCCTCCGGCCGGCTTGTACATCGGCTCGGTCAACCGGCCCTGCTGACCCAGCCACCACTCGCTGCGCTCGTGCAGGTCGGCGACGGAGTGCTGGGCGAAGAACGCCCGGTCGACCCGGCGGTCGGTCGCCTCCCAGGCCACGGCCTTCGCGCCGCTCTCGCAGAACTCGGCCGGGCGACGGTTGGCCGGGTCCGGGTCGGGCCAGGCGCAGGAGGGGCAGTCGAAGCCGTGGACCTGGTTCAGCCGCAAGAAGGTGCGCGCCGTCCGGACGGCGCCCATCTGGCCCAGGCCGTGCTCGAACGAGGAGACGATGGCGGGCAGGCCGGTGGCCCATTCCTTCGGCTTCGCCTTCGTGTGGTCGCCCGGCCTGCGGCCCCGCTTCCCACCGCGCTCGCTCATGAGCCAAGACTAGGCGGCCGTCTCATCAGACGCCTGACCGCTTGCCTTCGTGACCGGCCTCTAGTGGACTACCCGGGTGGAGCAAGGCATAGGCGCGACGCAGGCCAGCCCGGCAGTCGCTCGCGAGGGCAGCGGGCTGGCCGCCCGGCTCGGGTGTCGCCAGGGACAGCTGGTGCAGGAGTTCGGCTACGACAGCGACGTCGACGAGGAGCTCCGGTCGGCGCTCGAGGAGTCGGTCGGCGGCGAGCTCGTCGACGAGGACGCCGTCGACGACGTGGCGGACGTCGGACTGCTCTGGTGGCGGGACGAGGACGGCGACCTGGTGGACGCGCTCGTCGACGTCCTGACCAACCTGGCCGACCGCGGCATGGTGCTGCTGCTCACCCCGAAGACCGGCCGCGACGGCCACGTCCAGGCCAGCGAGGTCGAAGAGGCCGCGCTCACCGCGGGGCTGCATGCGACGACCAGCCTGTCCGCCGGCGCCGACTGGATCGCGACCCGGCTCGTGGCACCAAAGGGCGGCCGTCGTTGAGCGAACCGCTCCAGATCGGTGATGCCGCACCGGATTTCGTCCTGCGCAGCCATCTCGGCGAGATGGTCGACCTGGCCGGCGTACTGCAGCGCGGGCGATCAGCGCTCATCGTGTTCTACCCCTTCGCGTTCTCCCGCATCTGCACCAGCGAGCTCGACGAGATCCGGGACGACCTGACGACGTTCCAGAACGACGGCGTGCAGGTCCTGGCGGTCTCCTGCGACCCGATGCAGTCGCTGCGAGCCTTCGCCGAGGCGGGGAGCTACGACTATCCGCTGCTCTCCGACTTCTGGCCGCACGGCGCCGTGGCGCGGTCGTACGGCGTCCTGAACGAGACGGTCGGAGCGGCGCTGCGGGGGTCCTTCCTGGTCGACCCGACCGGTGTGATCCGGTGGCGGGTCGTCAACGGCCTGGGCGACGCGCGCAGCCGGGCCGCCTACCGCGAGGCGCTCGCGTCGGCGTGACCCTTGCTGGGACCATGAGCCCAGACCAGGGCCTGTAGCTCAGCTGGTAGAGCACCGCGTTTACACCGCGGGTGTCGTCGGTTCGAACCCGGCCGGGCCCACCCCGATCGGTGGAGACTGTGGTCATCCATTGACGGCACCCGTGCCCCGGCCGCAAAATGTGCGAAATCTGCGGTTCCGCCACGTGCTGTCGCACGTCCCCTGCTCCCGACCGGCGGAGCCCAGCAGCGAGATGGCAGGTCTCGTGGGTGCGGTCCCGATCCGGGGCCGTGTCGCGCCCAACCGGTCGCGACGTTCTGAAGTCGATAGCCTACGGTGCGTGACCATGGACGAGAACCCAACTCCGGCCAGAGTCTCCCCAACCGCCCTGCCCATGGTCGAGAACGTCGAGTCGCCGGACACTCCCGGTGGCGGCTCACCGGCTTCGGAGCCGGATCCGCAGGCCGTGACCGTCGGCACCGTGGTGACCGAGCTGGAGCGGCTCTACCCGCCGTCCAGCGCGGCCGAGTGGGACGCCGTCGGGCTGGTCTGCGGCGACCCGGCCACGCCCGTGCGCCGGATCCTGTTCGCGATCGACCCGACCCTCGCCGTCGTCGAGGAGGCCAAGGAGTTCGGCGCGGACCTGGTCGTCACCCACCACCCGCTGCTGCTGCGCGGCGTGCACGGCGTGCCGGTGACGACGGCCAAGGGCCGGGTCGTCCACGAGCTGGTCCGGGCCGGCGCCGCGCTCTACGTCGCCCACACCAACGCCGATGCCGCCGCCCCCGGCGTGTCCGACGCGCTGGCCCGGGTGATCGGGCTCGAGAACCTCTCACCCCTTGTCGTCGAGCCGATGCATCCCACCGACAAGATCGTCACCTTCGTGCCGCAGGACCACGCTCAAGCGGTGATCGACGCGATGACGGCAGCAGGGGCGGGCGTCATCGGCGACTACTCCCGCTGCGTCTGGCTCGCGGTCGGCAGCGGCTCGTTCATCCCCGGGCCGACCACCCAGCCGGTCATCGGCGAGCACGGCCGGCTGACCGAGGTCGCAGAGGCCCGGATCGAGATGCAGGCCCCGCGCGGACGGCGCGACGCGGTGGTGGCCGCAGCACGTGGTGCCCATCCCTACAACGACCCGGTCTTCGACATCTACGAGCTGGCCTCGTGGTCCGGGCCGACCGGCATCGGGCGGGTCGGCAACCTCCCGTCGTCCGTGTCCCTGCACGAGCTGGCCCTCATCGTGGCCGGCGCCCTGCCCTCGACCGTCCAGGGGGTGCGGGTGGCCGGCCCGGAGGTCGGCCGGGTCCGCCGGGTGGCCGTCTGCGGCGGGGCGGGGGACTCGCTGTTCGACGCCGTACGGCGCAGTGGGGCCGACGCCTACGTCACTGCCGACCTGCGACACCATCCGGCCCTGGAGGCCCGCGAGGAGTCCGACGGGCCACCGTGGCTGGTCGACGTCTCGCACTGGGCCAGCGAGTGGCCGTGGCTGGCGGGCTGCGCGGACCGGGTGATGGCCGCACTGGGGAATGGGCAGACTACGGTGGAGGCCCGCGTCTCGACGACGCGGACAGACCCTTGGACCCTGCACGTCCCCAGCCGAGGAGGCCCGGCCTGAAAGCCTCGCCCAGCGACCAGAGCCGCCTGCTCGACCTGCAGGCCCTGGACACGCGGATCGACCAGATCGCCCATCGCCGCTCGGCCCTGCCGCAGCACGCCCGGATCGCCGAGCTCGAGCAGCGGGCCGAACGGCTGCGCGACGAGGTCGTCGTCGCCGAGACCGAGCAGACCGACATCGGCCGCGAGCTGGTCAAGGCCGAGGGCGACGTCGAGCTGGTCCGCCAGCGCGTCGTGCGCGACCAGGGCCGGCTGGACTCCGGACAGGGTTCGCACAAGGACCTGGAGTCGATCCAGCACGAGCTGGTCTCGCTGGCCAAGCGGCAGAGCGACCTCGAGGACGTCGAGCTCGAGGTCATGGAGCGGCTCGAGACCGTCACGGCGCGAGCCGGGGAGCTCAGGGACGAGCGCGACCGCCTATCGACCGACCTGGCCGACACCGAGGCCGAGCGCGCGGCGGCGATGGTCACGCTGGACGCCGAGCACGAGGAGGCCAGCGCCGGCCGGGACGCGCTCGCGGGTCAGCTCCCGGAGGACCTGGTCACGCTGTACGAGAAGATCCGGGCCGCCAGCTCCGGCACCGGCGCGGCCCGGCTGCACCAGCGCCGGTGCGAGGGCTGCCACATGGAGCTGAACCCGACCGATCTCCAGCGGATCGCATCGGCGCCGGCCGACGAGGTCGTGCGCTGCGAGGAGTGCCGGCGCATCCTCGTCCGGGTGCCCGAGTCCGGCCTGTGACGCTGCCGTTCGACGAGCCGGTCGAGCCGGCTGACGCCACCGCGCGGCCGGGCCGGTCCGGCCCGCGGCGGCTGCTCGTCGAGGCGGACGGCGGCTCGCGCGGCAACCCCGGGCCCGCGGCGTACGGCGCCCTGGTCCGCGACCCGGAGACCCGGGAGGTCCTGGCCGAGGACGCGAAGTACCTGGGTGAGACGACCAACAACGTGGCGGAGTACTCCGGCCTGGTGGCCGCGCTGACGATGGCCCGGGCGATCGACCCCGCCGCGATGGTCGAGGCCCGGCTGGACTCCAAGCTGGTCGTCGAGCAGATGTCCGGTCGCTGGAAGATCAAGCACGAGGAGATGCGCCGGCTGGCGCTGCAGGCCCGCCAGATCCTGCCCAGTGGGCAGGTGACCTACCAGTGGATCCCCCGCGAGCTGAACTCCGCCGCCGACCGGCTGGCCAACGAGGCGATGGACCTGGCCGCCAAGGGCAGGGAGTGGACCACGCGGCGGCCTGCCTACCCTGGAGCCATGACTGAGCCAGCGGTGCCCGAGCCGGAGTCCGCAGTCGTCGCACCGATCGCGGAGGGACGGCTGGCCTACCGGGTGCTGACCGGCCCCGACGACGACGCCTTCTGCCAGCGGGTCAGTGACGCGCTGGCCGAGGGGTACCAGCTGCACGGCGGCCCGGCAGTCGCCCACGACGGCACGAGGGTCATCGTCGCCCAGGCCCTGATCGACCCGCGGTCGCTGGGGTTCGGGGCATGACGTACGCCGGGGACCTCTCGCCCGCCGAGGCCTACGACCTCGTCCGCGACGATCCCGACGCGGTCCTGGTCGACGTGCGGACCACCGCGGAGTGGGCCCAGATCGGCATCCCGGACCTCAGCGAGATCGGCAAGGAGGTCGTGCTGCTCCAGTGGCAGCAGTACCCCGACGGGTCGATCAACCCCGACTTCACCGACCAGCTCGCCGACCAGGTGACCGGCGGTGCCCCGGTCCTGATGATCTGCCGGTCGGGAGTCCGCAGCGTTGCCGCCGCCAAGGCTGCGACCGCCGCCGGGATCGGACCGGCGTACAACGTGACCGAGGGCTTCGAGGGTGGCGTTGACTCCAGTGGCCGGCGCGGCGCGAGCGGGTGGCGGGCGGCCGGCCTGCCCTGGCGTCAGCAGTGAGCACGCCCTCCGAGGGGTGGCGGCCGGACACGCTCGCGGTGCGAGGAGGCTTGCGCCGCAGCGGTTTCGACGAGACGGCCGAGGCGATGTACCTCACGTCCGGCTACGTCTACAGCAGCGCTGCCGAGGCCGAGTCGGCGTTCAAGGGCGACATCGACCGCTACGTCTACTCGCGCTACGGCAACCCCACCGTCACGACCTTCGAGGAGCGGCTGCGGCTGATCGAGGGCGCGCCGGCCTGCTTCGCGACCGCCACGGGGATGGCGGCGGTCTTCACGGCGCTGGCCGGCCTGCTCGCGAAGGGCGACCGCGTCGTCTCGGCCCGGAGCCTGTTCGGGTCCTGCTTCGTGATCCTCGACGAGATCCTGCCGCGCTGGGGGGTCGAGTCGGTGTTCGTCGACGGTGCCGACCTGGACCAGTGGCAGGCGGCCCTGTCCGAGCCGACCACCGCCGTGTTCTTCGAGTCGCCCTCCAACCCGATGCAGGAGCTGGTCGACGTGCGGGCCGTCTGCGACCTGGCTCACGCCGCCGGCGCCCAGGTCGTCGTCGACAACGTCTTCGCGACCCCGGTGCTGCAGCGGCCGATGGAGCTGGGCGCGGACATCGTCGTCTACTCCGCGACGAAGCACATCGACGGGCAGGGCCGGGTCCTCGGCGGGGCGATCCTGGGATCACAGCAGTTCATCGACGAGCCGGTCCAGAACCTGATGCGGCACACGGGCCCGTCGATGAGCCCGTTCAACGCGTGGGTGCTGAGCAAGGGCCTGGAGACGATGTCGATGCGCGTGGAGCGGGCGAGTGACTCCGCGCTGCGGATCGCCCGGTGGCTGGAGGCCCAGGGCAAGGTGCGGCAGGTCCGCTATCCCTTCCTCGAGAGCCACCCTCAGCACGAGCTGGCCCAGGCCCAGATGTCGGCGGGCGGCACGGTCGTGACCTTCGAGCTGGACGGTGGCAAGGACGAGGCGTTCCGGCTGCTCGACAACCTCTCGATCGTGGACATCTCCAACAACCTCGGCGACTCCAAGTCGCTGATCACCCACCCCGCGACGACCACGCACCGCCGGCTCGGCCCGGAGGCGAGGCTGGCCGTCGGCATCACCGACGGCATCGTGCGGATCTCGGTCGGCCTGGAGGACCCGGACGACCTGGTCGAGGACCTCGAGCAGGCCCTGGCGAAGGTCTGAGCCGCAACCGCCGACCGGACGGCAGCCTCAGGTGGTGAGGCTGAGGGCGGCGGTGGTCGTGACCAGCAGGATCGGGACCACGATCAGGCCGCGGAGCAGGAAGCGCTGCGCCGAGACCTCGACGCCGGCGGCTCGACAGCGCTCGCGCCACAGCAGGGTGGCCAGCGAGGCCCACAGGGTGAGCAGCGGGCCGCAGTTGACGCCCAGGAGCAGGCTGACCAGGCGCGCGGCCGAGGAGTCCGAGACCGGCTCGAGGGCCAGGTAGGCCGGCAGGTTGTCGACACCGTTGGCGCTCACCGCTCCCGTCGTCGCGAGCCGCAGGTGGTCGGGCCAGGTCTCGCCCGACCCGGCCACGTGGGCCAGGAGGTGCGGCAGCCCGTGCACCTGCAAGGTCTGCACGACGAAGAACAGGCCGACGACCAGCAGGACCAGCCGCCAGGGCACGTGCGAGGCGTGCAGGTCGGCCGGCCGGCGTACGGCGAAGACGGCGACGAGCACCAGGGCCGCGAGCGTGGCCGGCCAGGCCGGCTGCACTCCCGTGGCGAAGGCCGGGGCGAGGGCGATGCAGACGAGGGCCGAGATGACGAGGAGCAACCGGTCCTCGACGACCGGCTGCTCGGGCACCCGGTAGCGCGTGGTTAGGTCCCGCCGGAACATCACCGCGAGGACCGCCACGGTCACCAGCACCGACACCAGGGCGGGGAGCCAGACGATCCCCAGGTAGTCCCGGATGTCGACGTCGAGCGCTTGCAACCTATGCAGGGCAAGCAGATTCGTCAGGTTGGACACCGGGAGCAGCAGCGATGCCGTGTCGGCGAGCCACACGGTTGTCATGGCGAACAGCGCGGGTGAGATCCCGACCTGTACGGCGAGGGCCAGGGCCACCGGCGTGAGCAGCACGGCCGTCGTGTCCAGCGACAGCACGATCGTCGATGCCGTCGCCAGGACGACGATCGACAGCCAGAGGATCCAGGTGCGGCCGCGACCGATCCGCGCGGCCACGTGCGCGGCGGCGTCGAAGACTCCGGCGTTCTGCGCCAGCTGGGCCACGACGGTGATCGCCACCAGGAAGACCAGGACGGGAGCGATCCGCTGCAGCACCGAGCCGGCGTCGCCCAGCGGCAACAGGCGGGAGACCAGCATCGCTCCCGCGGCGAGCACCGACACCCACCACATGGGGTCAGCCGTCGCGCCGGACGAGGTCGAGCGTCCAGGGTCGTCCTGGTCGCTCCGGCGCGGTCAGCTCGACCGGGAAGCGTTGGGCCGCAACGTCCGCGAGCTGGGCCGGGGTTCGGGGCGATGCTCCCGTCGTCAGCAGGTGGCGGGCCAGCTGGCCGCGGGTGAGCTTGGCCAGGTGCGAGACGACGGTCCGCCGCCCGGCCAGCTCGCGGAGCACGCGGACCGCGACCCAGCGATCGGCCTGTCGACCGGTCGGCGTCCACATCGCCGCGTACCCCGCCGAGCGGCAGTCGACGATCAGTCCGGCGCCGGCCGCCGCGGTCATCGGCTCGACGAGATGCCGGCGCCACCAGGAGGCGAGCGGTCCGGCTCCCGTCAGCTCGGAGCCGATCGAGAGGCGGTATGGCGGCACCCGGTCGCTCGGGCGCAGCGCGCCCCACAGGGCCGAGGCGACGACGACCTGGCGGGCGGCTCGGCGCCGGGCCGCGGGATCCAGGCCGGGGAGGTCCAGGGCGTCGTAGAGCACGCCCGTGTAGACCCGGCTGACCGCCATCGCCGGCGTCTCCCGGAGCCGCACGTTGCCGGCGACCTCGGCCGCGAGAGAGGCGCCCGCACCCAGCCGCCGCAGCGCGTCCGGTGCGGCACTGGTGTGGACCAGGAGGTCGAGCATCTGCTCGCGGGCCGGGTTCAGCTCCGGGAAGGACAGCCGGGTCGCATCGAGCCGGGAGCCGCGCCGGGGGGCAGTGGCCTTGCCCTCCGAGGGCGGCAGGAGCAGGAGCACGCCGAGCAGGCTAGGCGGCCCCCCCGGGCCGCGCCCAGCGGGGGCGCCTCCGCGCGAAGGCGGTTCTGCGTAGGGTTGGGCCATGCCGCTCCGGATGATCACGGTCACTGCCCCCGGCGCCGCGGCCGATGCCGGCGGGACCGTCGATCCCGGCCAACTCACCCAGGCCTTCGCCGACATCCGGGCCCAGCTGAAGATCCCGGACGCCTTCCCGCCCGAGGTCGAGGAGGCCGCGCGGGCGGCGGCGGCCGCGCCTCAGCTGCCCAGCGCCGACCTGACCGACGTGCCGTTCTTCACCATCGACCCACCCGGGTCGACCGACCTCGACCAGGCCATGCACCTGGAGCGCTCCGGGAGCGGCTACCGGGTCCGCTACGCCATCGCCGACCTGCCGGCGTTCGTGGCACCTGGCGGGCCCATCGACGCCGAGACCCGCAAGCGCGGGCAGACCCTCTACGCGCCCGACCGCCGCGCGCTGCTGCACCCGTCCGTGCTGAGCGAGGGGGCGGCCAGCCTCCTGCCCGGTCAGGTCCGGCCCGCCTACGTCTGGGACATCCGGCTGGACGCCGACGGCGAGGACGTCGACGTGGACGTCTCGCTGGCGATGGTCAAGAGCGTGGACCGGCTCGACTACGCGCAGGTCCAGGCGGGCATCGACGGCAACACCGGGGACGAGCGGTTCGAGCTCCTCAAGGCGGTCGGCGAGCGGCGGGTGGCCCTGGAGCAGGCCCGCGGCGGCGCCAGCCTGCCGATCCCGCAGCAGGAGGTCGTGCTCGAGGACGGCCGCTACCGCCTGCAGTTCCGCCCCGCGCTGGCGGCAGAGGACTGGAACGCCCAGATCTCGCTGCTCACCGGCATGGCCGCGGCCGACATCATGCTCGGCGGCCAGGTGGGCATCCTGCGGACGATGCCGGGCCCGGACCGCAACGCCCTCGCCCGGTTCCACCGACAGGCCGCCGCCCTCGGCGCGCGCTGGCCCGCCGAGCTGCCGTACGGCGCGTTCCTGCGCTCGCTGGACCGGCGCGACCCGCGCCAGCTGGCCATCGTCCACGAGGCGGCCGCACTCTTCCGCGGCGCGGGCTACACGCCGTTCGACGGTGAGATGCCGGTCCCGTCCGAGCACGCCGCAGTCGCGGCGCCGTACGCCCACGTCACGGCCCCGCTGCGCCGCCTGGTCGACCGGTTCGGTCTGGTGGTCTGCGAGGCGCTCTGCCGAGGGGCGGAGGTGCCGTTGTGGGTGCGCGACGCCCTGAGCAGCCTGCCCGGCGTGATGTCCGAGTCGGACCGGCTGGCCGGCGAGCTGGAGCGGGCCTCGACCGATGCCGTAGAGGCGGCGGTGCTGGCGCCCCAGCTCGGCGCGCTCTTCGACGGCGTCGTGGTGGACGTGCACCACGACGGCGGTGGCTCCGTGCAGATCGCCGAGCCGGCCGTGCTGGCGCCGGTCTCGGGTCCGGTCACCCTCGGGGCAGCGACGAAGGTGAAGCTGGTCCAGGCCGACCTGGCCACGCGCACGGTCCGGTTCGCCCCGGCCTGAGCACCGATCGGCCCGAAGCCCATGCGGACGACTTCGTCGACGGCCGCAGCGCAGGCTCGACCGCCGGCGGTGGCCCGGGGACCGCTAGCCTGTCCGGTGCGGATGAGTCGGTCGGGCGGCCGCGTCAGGTGCGTCACGGTGTGAGCCGGTACGTGTCCTGCCGAGGAACGTCCGGGCTCCACAGGGCAAAGGTGGTGGGTAACACCCACCCGGGGTGACCCGCGGGACAGTGCCACAGAGAACAGACCGCCGGGGCTCGCAAGAGCGAGCTCCGGTAAGGGTGAAACGGTGGTGTAAGAGACCACCATCGCGCCGGGTGACCGGCGCGGATAGGTAAACCCCACCTGGAGCAAGGCCAGACAGCACGCGTTCGAGGGCGGCCCGCCCGAGCGTGCGGGTAGGCCGCTGGAACGTGCCGGCAACGGTACGTCGAGATGGATGGTCGCCACCCGGGCGCGGGCAACTGCTCCCGGGGACAGGACCCGGCGTACAGACCGGCTCATCCGCACCAAGGCCGCGCTCGGGTGCTGAACCTCGCAAGGTGGACGTACCTCGCTTTTATCACTCTCGGCGCGCGGCCGTGGATGTTTTCCGAAAAAGTTGGCCCCGATGGCTCAAGTACCGCGCTCGTCCTGCCGATGGGGCCAGATGACGTGTGTTCGCAACCGCCCCGGTGTCCTGTTCGTCCTCCTCGCAGCGCTCGGGCTGGCGGTGGTCACGGCCGTCCCGGCCTCGGCCAGCGCCGCCGGCCTGCGGAGCGTCGCGTCAGCAGCACCGGCCGCGACTGCGGCGGTCGCGGCCTCGGACGGAGCCAACTCCAGCCACATCTATGGGGTCCCGGCGTACTTCCCGCTGCGGAACCCGGTGCGGGTGTCGTGCGTCTACAGCAACTGCCCGGGGAACTACCACGGTCACTGGGCGATCAACTTCCTCGGTCACATGGGTGACCCGCTCTACGCAGCCGGCGCCGGCGTGTTCCACATCGGTGACATCGCCCCGAGCTGCTCCGTGAGCCCCGTGACGCAAGGCACCTGGGTCTATGTCGACCACGGGGCGGGCGGCGTGACGCGATACATGCACCTGAAGTCGATCGTGGCCAAGGAGGGCCAGAGGGTCACACCCGACACGATCATCGGGACGCTGGGAGCGAGCGGCAACAGCAACTGCCAGACGGCCTACACCGACATCGAGTGGCGCGAGGGCCGGGTCGGTGGCACCCGCAACCCGATTCCGAACATGACCGCCTGCAAGGGGTACACGGCGCTCAGCTACCCGAAGGCACTGGGCTACTCAACATGGAACTCGATGCCCTACAACGACATCACTACCCCGACGCTGTCGAACTCGTGCCACCCGACATGGGACCAGACGCCTGCGCCGCCGTCGGTGAAACTGACCCGCAGCAGCTCGCTGACCATTCTGGTGACGCCGTCGGCGCGCCCGGCAGGCACGGACAACGTGCGCGTCTGGATGGAGGAGTACCACCCGAGCCTGCACGCCTACGACAGCATCCCCACCCTGCGCGACATCCCCGTGACGCAGTCGGGGACGCACTTCGGCGGCCTGATCAAGGGCCGCAACTACCGCTTCTCGGTGGCGTTCCACAACCATGCCGGCTGGAGCAACTGGGCACCGGTCATCGTGAAGGCAGCCAGTTGACGCCCGCCACCTGAGACGGTCCGTCTCGATCCCCGGATAGCATCACCGGGTGACGGACAACCGATTGGCCAGCCTGCTCGAAGGCCGCGAGCTCGTCCTCTTCGACGGCGGGATGGGCACCCTGCTGCAGGACAGCGGGCTGGACGGCGGCGGCTGCGGCGAGCTCTGGAACGTCGACAACCCGGCCGCGGTCCGCGACATCCACGAGCAGTACGCCGCGGCGGGCGCGACCTTCCTGACGACCAACACCTTCGGCGGCACCCGGCCGCGCCTGGACCTGCAGGACGCCGGCGAGCGGGTCGTGGAGCTGAACCGCGCGGCCGCCCAGATCGCCCGCGAGGTCGCCGACGAGCACGGCCTGCTGGTCGCCGGTGACCTCGGGCCGACCGGTGAGCTGATGGAGCCGATGGGCACGATGACCCACGACGAGGCGCGAGGGGTCTTCGAGGAGCAGCTGCGCGCCCTCGTCGACGGCAACATCGACGTCGTCCTGATCGAGACGATGAGCGACCTGAGCGAGGTGGAGGCGGCGGTCGCCGCGGCCCGCAACGTCGCGCCGGACCTGCCGATCATCACGACCCTGAGCTTCGACACGAACCTGCACTCGATGATGGGCGTCTCGCCCGGCCAGGCCGTGACCACGCTGGGCGCGCTCGGCGTCGATGCCGTCGGCGCCAACTGCGGGCGCGGCCCGGTCGAGATGGAGGCGATCGCCGAGGCACTCGTCGCTGCTCGGCCGGAGGGGCTGCTGCTGATCGCGCAGACCAACGCCGGCCTGCCTCAGCTGGTGGGGGACCACTTCGAGTACGACGCGCCGCCGCAGGAGCTGGCCGACCACGCGATCCGCCTGCACGACAAGGGAATCGACCTGATCGGGGCTTGCTGCGGGTCGACCCCTGAGCATGTGCGGGCGATGCATGACGCCCTGTTGGCCTGACCCGGCCGCCTGAGCGCTCGGGCCGACTGGCTGCTAGCTGACGGCGCGGGGGCTGCGCCGGCGTCGCTGGGCGCCGGCGAACGCCGACATGAGCACAGGCACCGGCTCGCGCTCGACCACGGGTGCGGCCGGCTCCGGCGGGACCTCCTCGCGACGCCCGCGCTTGACGGCGTACATCGCCAGGTCGGCCTCGCGCACCGCGTCCGCGACGCTGCCGTGCGGCGGCGCCGTGGACATGCCGATGCTGGCGGCGGTCGCGGAGGTCGAGGTCGACGTGACGGCGCTCGTGAGCTGGTCGCGCAGGGCCTGCATCCGGCTCTCGGCCAGCTCCTCGGGGTGGGGGATCAGCACCGCGAACTCGTCGCCACCGAGCCGCGCGCAGACGTCGCCGGCCCGGACGCTGTCCTTGAGGATCGCGGCGCAGCGCTGCAGCAGCGCGTCGCCGGCCGCGTGCCCGTGGGTGTCGTTGACCGCCTTCAGCCCGTCGACGTCCAGGGTCAGGATCGTCGCGAACCCGCCGGCGTCCACATGCAGCTGGGCCCGGGTGAGGGCCTCGTCCCAGGCCAGCCGGTTGCCGATCCCGGTCAGCGGGTCGATCCGGGCCTGCTGGGCGTGCTGGTCGGCCGTCGCGGTGAGCTCCTCGCGGAGCGCGGCGGTGTGGGCGACCACGACGGCGGCCTCGGCGATGTTGCGCCCGAGCTCACGGCACAGCGTCGTGAAGCCCCGGGGCCGCGCGATCGTGTGGACCACCACGAGCAGCCCGCCGACCGGGTCCGGGATGCGGACGGCGAGCAGGGAGCGCACACCGTCGTCGAAGCCCAGCGGGGCCAGGTCGATCGGCGTGGTGGAGATGTCCTGGAAGCACATCATCCCGTCGGAGGCCAGCTCCTCGAGCCGGTCCAACGTCTCCTTGAGCTGGAAGCTCGACACGTCGGCGCCGGCCAGGGCCTCCGAGCGGGCCCATCGTCCGCGGCCGTCACGGACCACGCCGGAGTCGCAGGAGAGCGCCTCGAGGGCGATCTGCAGGACATGGTCCAGGGCCTCGATCGCCGTCATGGCCGGTTGGCTGATGACCGACCGGACCGCGTGCAGGACCTCGAGCTCGTCGGCCAGCCGCTTGGCCGGGGTGGCCTCCTCGACGCCGTCGGCGACGAGGGCGGCCAGCGCGAGCAGGGCGGCGTCGTCGACGACCGGACTCATCGGGAGCTTCTGGTTGCCGAGGACGACCAGCATGTCGGGACTGAGCCGGACCAGCGCGCCCTCGAGGCAGTAGTAGGGGCCGATCAACCGGGCCGAGCGGCCGAACCGGACGACCTCGACCTCGCCGGGCTCGCCGGGGAAGCGGGCGACGGCGGGGTCGTCGTCGGCGTCCACCTGGACGACGCCGGCCCACCCCTGTCCGCGGCCAAGACCGCCCAGATGCGCCCAAGCCGTGCGCGAGAGGCGACGGAAGACCAGCGCGTCGGGGACGCCCAGGGTCTCCGCAACTGCCTCGGCGGTCGCGCATCCGGATTGGTTCATTTCTCCCATGCCTTCGTCGGCTGTCTCTCTCAGCCTTCGGCATTTCGGGCTCCGGCCTTCAGTTCGCGCGGTGCGCGGCTTCGGGTCGGCCTCACTCCTCGCTGGTGAACCGGATGCTGCGCAGGCGGTAGCCGGCGTACACCGTGCCGCCGACGATGACCGCGAGCAGCAGGATGACGGCGGCGAGGGGGCCGACCGCCGACGTCACCCCGAGGTCGCCGGCCGGCGAGCCCACAATGCTCTTCGTGAAGGCGAGGGACCACTGCTGCACGCTCAGCGCCTGCGCACCCGGCACGTACCCCCCGACGACCGTCTCCCACACGAGGGCGTAGAGCAGGCCCACCACGACCGCGCTGCGGGTCACCACGGCCAGGAGCACGAACAGCGAGCAGTAGGCGACCCCGGCGACCAGCGCGCCCAGCGCGTAGCCGACCGCCACGTGGGCCGCCCCGCCGGCCATCACCAGGCCCGCGACGAGGGTGGGTACGGCGCCGAAGCCGGTCGCCACCGCGAGGGCCACCACGAGCTTGCTCCGGACGATCGTGTGCCGGCTGATCGGCTTGGCCAGCAGGTAGACGATCGAGCCGTCGTCGATCTCGGGGCCGATCGACCCGGTGCCCGCGATCAGGCAGAGCAGGGGGACGAGGAAGCCCAGGGCGAAGCTGCCGAGCAGGTTGACCGCCGCCTGCGGATCGCTGCCGTGCACCAGGCGCACGACGACGGACAGCGCGACCAGGATCGCGGGCAGCAGCATCAGCAGGATGGCTCGCCGCCGTCCCAGGAGGCTGTGCCAGGTCAGCCGGACGACCGTCGGGTTCACGGCGCTCGAGGCGCTGCCCGGGCTGCTCATCGGGCCACCAGGTAGGCGAAGACGCTCTCGAGCGACTCGTCGGCGGGGGACACCTCGAACAGGCGGACCCCGCGCTCCTGGGCGAACGCCGGGAGCCGCCGGGCGAAGCGCGCGTAGTCCACGGCCTGCACGTGCAGCTGGTCGGCCCGCAGCTCCACGCCGGAGGTCGACCCGTCGGAGATCAGGGCGGCGGCGAGGGCACGGTCGTCGCTGGAGCGGATCGTGTACTGGTGCGGCCGCTCGGTCATCAGCCGCCGGATCTCCCGGAAGTCACCCGAGGCCGCGTGCCGGCCGGCCACCATCACCTGGATGCTGCCCGCGATCTGCTCCACCTCCTCCAGGATGTGCGAGCTGAACAGCACGACGCGGCCCTGCCGGCCCAGCTCGCGCATCAGATCCATCAGCTGCAGACGCTGCCGGGGGTCCATGCCGTTGAACGGCTCATCGAGCAGCAGCACCGCGGGGTCGTGGACGAGCGCGGACGCCATCTTGATCCGCTGCTTCATGCCCTTGGAGTACGTCCCGATGTCGCGGCCCTCGGCCGGCGCCATCTCGACGGTGTCGATGGCCCGGCGCGCCGCGGCCGCGGGGTCCGGGAGCCCGTGCATCCGTCCGTTGGCCAGGACGAACTCCCAGCCGCTCACGCCGTCGTACATCGCCTCGCGCTCGGGGACCAGGCCGATCCGGCGGTAGATCTGCTCGTTGTGCCACGTCGGCTCCCCGCCGAGGGTGACCGTGCCGGACGACGGTGCGAGGAAGCCGCTCATCAGGTTGATCAGGGTCGACTTGCCGGCGCCGTTGGGCCCCAGCAGTCCCGTCACGCCTGGACCGATCTCCATGGTCACGTCGTTGACCGCGACGACGTTGCCGTACCACCGGCTCACGCCGTCGAGGAGGAGCGTGGCCGAGCCGGCACTCTGGGCGGTCACGAGGCCGACACCTTGCGGTAGCGCGCGAGCAGCAGCCCGAAGCAGCCGGCGACCACCCCGACCATCAGGGCCAGGAACACCAGACCCCCGACCGTGCCCGGCGGTCCGGCGCGGGAGCTCGGGTCGGCGCCGAACGCCCACACCTGCACCCCGTCGACCAGCGTGAATGGCCCGAGAGCGCCGAAATAGCCTGCGAGAGTGTGGTGTCCGGTGTCGTACGTCACGCCCTGCAGTGTCGCCGCCACGAGCCCGCTGACGACCAGGACGACGATGATCGCCGCGACTCCGAACCCGCGGCGCGGGGTGATCGACGCGATCAGCAGGCCGAGACCGGCGAGTACGGCGGCGAACAGCACGGCTCCCGACCATGCCGGTCAGGTAGCCCCGGGTCTGCGGCCAGAACGACAGCTTGCCCAGCAGCGCGCCGGCGTAGAGCACCGTGAGCGGGATGGCCATCAGGACGAAGAGCGCCGTCGCCATCGCGGCCAGCTTGGCCAGGACGTAGTCGCTGCGGCCCAGCGGTCGCGAGAAGTAGAGCGGCATGACCCGGAAGCGCAGGTCGCGCGAGACGCTGGCGGGGGACTGGGAGGCCACGAAGACCGAGATGGCCGTGCTGATGTCGATGCTGTAGCTGGTGTAGGCCAGCGGCAGCTTGTCGGCACGGTCAGCCCCGCCACCAGGGCGATGATCAGCGCGGGCAGCGTGGACACCACGAGCAGGATGACCGGCATGACCTTCGACTTGCCGGAGCGGCCGAGGCCGTAGGCGCCCTTGAGGCTCTCCACGTAGAGCGAGCGCAGGAGGTAGCCGCGACCCAGCCGCGGCCCGTCGTAGTGCCGGTAGCCGATGTCGTGGATGACTCCGGTCTCAGGTGGCTGGGACATCGGAGCCCCTCTCGGCGTCGTCCAACGACGGGTCGGCGCGGAAGATCTCGGCCATCCGGTGCCGGCGCCGCTCCATCCGCAGAAGACCGACGCCGAGGCCGACCACGGCGTCCCGGACGACGTCGTACGTCGTGTCGTCGACCAGCTCCACCTCGAGCTGGGCCGCCATGGCGTGCACGGTCAGGCCGGCCGCACGCAAGGACTCGGCCAGCTCGTCGCTGCGCTCGTCCACCTCGACCGCGATGATCCGGCTGGCCGACGTGACGTCCGCCGTGGCCGATGACCGGAGGAGGCGGCCGCCGTCGATGACGACGACGTGGTCGCAGATCTGCTCGAGCTCGCCGAGCAGGTGCGAGGTCACCAGCATCGGGATGCCGAAGTCGGTGCCGATCCGCCGCAGCAGGGCGAGCATCTGGTCGCGCCCGGCCGGGTCCAGGCCGTTCGTCGGCTCGTCCAGCAGCAGCATGCCGGGATCGTGCACCAGCGCCTGCGCCAGCTTCACCCGCTGCCTCATCCCGGTCGAGTAGCCCCCCATCCCGCGGTAGCGCTCCTCGTAGAGGCCCACGTGACGCAGCGTGTCGGCGGTCCGCTGCCGGGCCGCCGCCATCGGCAGGCCGGACATCCGGGCCAGGTGGAGCGACGAACTCGGTGGCCGAGACGTCCGGCGGCAGGCAGTCGTGCTCGGGCATGTAGCCGACCCGCTGCCGGATGCGAGGCCCCTCGGTCGCGACGTCGAGATCCAGCACGTGTGCCCGGCCGGCCGTCGCGGGCAGCAGGCCGAGCAGGATCTTGATCATCGTCGACTTGCCCGCACCGTTGGCGCCCACCAGGCCCACGACGCCGGGCTCGAGGTCGAAGCTCAGCCCGTCGAGGGCGGTGACGTCGCCGTAGCGCTTGGTCAGGTCTTGGACGGCGATCATCATGGCGATCCCGAACTTACTGGTTCTTGGCAATCGTCCGTGGGACCCCGGCCGGGCCGGGTCGCGGCCCCGTCCGGCGACGTGCGACCGTCGCGCCATGACGATGCAGGCCTACGCGGTGATCGTCCTGGTCCCGCTGCTCGCGGTCCTGACGCTGGTGCTGGCCTGGCGGCCGGGGCGCCCGACCGCCGGCCGGGGCTGGTCCACGGCGGCGATCCAGGCCCGGCTGCAGGAGCTGGACGCCGGGCCCGGCGCGGTGCAGGACAAGGCGACCGTGCGCGAGCGCCGCCAGCTGCGCACCGAGCTGCTGCGCCGGGGCGTCGGACGATGACGGCCCGGCTCCGCCGGGTGCGGTGGAGCCGGGCCGGTCCAGCTGGTCGTGCGAGATGCGGGTCGAGCGGGTCGGCCTAGTAGGGGAAGAAGCAGATCCCGCCGTGGTTGGGCTGGCCGCCGCACTTCTGGGCGTTGCCGTCCTTCCAGGTGTCGCTCGCCACCCAGAGCCCGGCGTCGGTGATCACCAGGTCCTTGACGCCGTGGCCGAGCGCGCGCGTGGGGTTCCACGAGGTGGCCTGGCCGTTGGTGGGGCTCAGCGACGCGATGCCGGGACGATCGACCGCGCCGGGACCCTTGGCGTCGCACGCGAGGGAGTTGTTGGCCCAGCGCTCGTGGCCACCGACGTACACGTCGTTGGCGTCGGCGGCGACGGCGTAGTAGGAGTCACAGCCGGTGTAGTTGACCCACTTGTGACTGACGAAGGTGCTCGTGGTGGGGAAGGCCGCCGCCGCATCGCACAGGCCGGCGCGGGGGCTGCCGTTGCTCGAGCCGGGACCCGAGGCAGGCTTGTAGCCGGTCGTCGCGACGTACATCGTCTGGTCGTCCGGGGACCAGTTGGCGCCGCGGACGTAGAACGACTCGACGTCGGCGCAGGCCTGGTCGAACTCCGTGGAGTACCACGGGTCCACCGATACCGAGCTGGCCCCGAGGTCCAGGATCGCGACCTGCCGCCGGGCCACGCCGCCGATCGAGGTGAAGACGCCCTCGACGAGCAGCTTGTCCCCGGAGTGGCTCAGCTGGGAGTTGAAGATCTTGGTGCCGGTCTTGGGGTAGGCGCCGGTGATGTTGAGGTTGGCGTACGACGTGACGGTCCCGGTGGTGGGGTCCAGGCTCGCGAACCGGGTCCGGGCCACGCCGTTGACCGTGCCGAACAGGCCGCCGATGAGCAGGCCGTGCGAGGTGTAGTCGACGGTGTCGACCTCGTTGCTGGCGGCGTGCTTGAACGCCGTGTTCACCAGGCCGGTCGTGGTGCTGACCGACACGATGTTGGTCGCGGCGGTCCCGTGGACGCTGCTGAAGTTGCCGCCCAGGTAGGCGGTCGAGCAGTCAGGGGACAGCGCGATCGAGTGCACCAAGCCGTTGACCTGGGGGTCCCACGACGTCACCGCACCGGTCGTCTGGGAGAAGCTGAAGGCGTTGCCGCGGCTGTAGGTGTGACCACCCTGCCCGATGTTGCTGATCACCCCGACGGCGTACATCAGGCTGCCGCAGGGGACGAGCTCCCAGACGTCCTGCTCGACGGGGGTCTTCTGCAGGAACGGGGTGTACGTCGCGGGCGTCTGGCTGACCGGGCCGGGGCTCGCGGCGACGGCCGGCATCGAGGGG
Source organism: uncultured Actinomycetota bacterium (assembly GCA_963795385.1). GTDB lineage: Bacteria > Actinomycetota > Actinomycetes > Actinomycetales > CAVURS01 > CAVURS01. Next base: position 689,055 of record CAWCHK010000003.1, on the reverse strand, counting down.
ACGGCGAGGGCGAGGGCGGCGGCAGCCGTCGCGATCAGCGAGGCCTTCTTGAGTCTCATGTGGGCATCCTCAGGGGGCGGATGGTGGTCGGGCGCGCTCACTCTAAGTTCGCCCGCGGCTCGGATGTGGGGGTTTTGCAAAGACGTGAATCACCTACGGCCACAACGGTGTCGACGAGCGGCGCGCCGTCGACGCTCGGTCAGCGAGCGGTCACGGAGCGGGTTCGGAATGGGCCACGCTCGGCGGGCGGCAGGCCGGTGAGAGACTCCTAGGGTGGAGGCACACATCCTGCTGGCGGACGCCGCTCAGCGCAGTCCGGACGGCAAGGTCCACGCCCTGGGGCTGGGGTGGACGGTCACCGTCGACCCCGCTGCCGGCGCAAGCCGTGGTCGTCTTCATCAAGGTGCCGTGGGACCAGGCCAACGAGAACCACCACGCGGTGCTGACCCTGGTCGACGAGGACGGCCGGGCGGTGCTCCCCCGAGGGACCGGAGGGCGGCCAGGTCGGATCCACGCCGACTTCGAGACCGGCCGGCCGGCCGGGGTGCCGCGCGGCATGCCGCTCGACGTCGCGCTGAGCTTCGCGATCGCCCCCGGGATGCCGCTCGCACCGGGCGGCTACGTCTGGCGGCTGGAGATCGACGGCGAGTTCCAGGAGACCTGGCGGGCGCCGTTCCACGTCCGGGCCCAGGAGTAGACCCGGGCCGAGCACGCCGGGGCCCGGGGTCCGTGCGTGATTTGCCAGTGAGGTAAGCCTTACCTACTGTTGCCCGGTGCCCACGGTCGTCGTCAAGAAGAAGTGCTGCAAGGACACGCCCCGCTGCCGGCGGTGCCCCGTCGTGCTGAAGCGGCTGTCGGACGAGGGCTACGCCGAGCGCGAGTCCCGGCGCGAGTACACCATCCCCAAGAAGCTGGCCAAGAAGCTGCCGAAGAAGGTCCTGGCCGCCGCCCGCGCCCGCTGACGGGGCAGGCTGTCCCCGTGACGGCGCCCGATCCTGAACGCGCCCGGCTGGCCGCCGCGGACGGTCCCGACTCGCCCTGGCGGCAGTGGGGGCCGTTCGTCGCCGCCCGCGCCTGGGGCACGGTCCGCGAGGACTACTCCGCCGACGGCGAGGCGTGGACGTCCTTCCCGCACGACCAGGCCCGGTCGCGCGCCTACCGATGGAACGAGGACGGCCTGGCCGCGGTCTGCGACCGGGACCAGCGGCTCTGTCTCGGGCTGGCGCTGTGGAACGGCGTCGACCCGATCCTCAAGGAGCGGCCGTTCGGGCTGACCGGTCCGCAGGGCAACCACGGCGAGGACGTCAAGGAGTGCTACTGGCACCTGGACGCCACGCCGACCCACTCGTGGCTGCGGTGGCGCTACCACTACCCGCAGCGCGCCTTCCCCTACGACGACCTGGTGGCCGAGAACGGCCGGCGGGGCCAGGACCAGCCGGAGTACGAGCTGCTCGACACCGGCGTGTTCGACGACGACCGGTTCTGGGTCGTCGACGTGACCTACGCCAAGGCCGGCACCGACGACGTCTGCCTGAGCATCCTGGTCACCAACGCCGGGCCCGAGGCGTCGACGCTGCACGTGCTGCCGCACTTGTGGTTCCGCAACACCTGGGCCTGGGGCGAGCCGAGGCCGCGAGGCCGTGCCCGACCATCGCGGCCGGCGGTCCCGGCCGCCTCGTCGCGCAGGCACCCGAGCGCTCGGCGACGTCGACCCTGACCTACGACGCGGCCCCCGGCTCGGCTCAACCCTTGTTCTGCGACAACGAAACGAACACCGAGCGGCTGTACGGCGAGCCCGGCCGCTCGGCCTACCCCAAGGACGGGATCAACGACCACGTCGTCGGTGGCGCCCAGACGGTCAACCCGGCCGCCGCGGGGACGAAGGCCGCCGTCTGGCACCAGCTGACCGTGCCCTGCGGGCGCGAGCCGCGAGATCCGGCTCCGGCTGCGCGCGGGCGGAGCCGCCGGAGCCGGCATCTGCGGCGAGGCCGACCAGCTCGGGGCCGGCTTCCGACGGGTGGCCGCGCAGCGGCGTACCGAGGCGGATGCGTTCTGGCGCAACGTCTCTGGAGCGGCCCAGCTGGACGACGAGGGGCGGGCCATCGCGCGCAGGCGCTCTCCGGGCTGCTGTGGAGCCAGCAGTTCTACCACTACGACGTGCGGCTCTGGCTGCTACGGCGACCCGGCGCAGCCCCGCCCGCCGGTCGAGCGGCTGTGGGGTCGCAACGTCCGCTGGCAGCATCTCGACGCGCACGACGTGATCGTGATGCCGGACACCTGGGAGTACCCGTGGTTCGCCGCGTGGGACCTGGCCTTCCACGCGGTCGCGCTCGCGCACGTCGACCCCGAGCCTGGCCAAGGACGCAGCTGCTGCTGCTCGAGCGGGAGTGGTACCAGCATCCCGACGGCCAGCTGCCGGCGTACGAGTGGGCCTTCGACGACGTGAACCCGCCGGTGCAGGCCTGGGCGGCGCTGCGCGTCTTCAGCCTGGACGGCCGGCAGGACTTCGACTTCCTGACCCGGATGTTCCACAAGCTGCTGATCAACTTCACCTGGTGGACGAACCGCGAGGATGCGTTGGGGGACAACATCTTCACCGGTGGCTTCCTCGGCCTGGACAACATCGGGCCGATCGACCGCTCGCACCTGCCGCCGGGGCTCTCGCTGGCCCAGGCCGACGCGACGGCGTGGATGGGCCTCTACTGCCTGGGCATGCTGAACATCGCCGTGCAGCTGGCCGGTCACGACCCGACGTACGAGGACCTGGCGTCCGGTTCTTCGAGCACTTCGCGCTGATCGCGGACGCCTTCGACCGGCACGGGCTCTGGGACGAGCAGGACGGCTTCTACTACGACCAGCTGCTCTCGCCGGAGGGTGAGCGGGTGCCGATCCGGGCCCGCTCCTTCGTCGGGCTGATGCCGCTGGTGGCGACGGCCGTGCTCGACGAGGACGTGGTGCCGGCGGCTGCCGTCGTTCTCGGCCCGGCTGGAGACGTTCCTGCGCAAGCGGCCGGACCTGAGCCAGCTGCGTCGACCAGGTCAACGCGCGCGGCCAGCGGCTGCTGTCGGTCGTCAACGAGGACCGGCTGGCCCGGATCCTGCACCGGCGTGGTCGACCCCGCCGAGTTCTGGTCGGGGCACGGCGTCCGCTCGCTGTCCAAGGCACCACTTCGCCGACCCGGTGCGGGTCGACGTCGGACGGCGTCGACGCGCGCGCACGCGTGGCGACTACGAACCAGGGGAGTCCTCGACCCGGCTCTACGGCGGCAACTCGAACTGGCGCGGGCCCGGTCTGGATGCCGGCCAACCTGCTGCTCGTCGACGGCCTGCGCCAGCACGCGCGCTTCCACGACGTCGAGGTCGCGTCGCCCGGCGGCCCGGCCGCCGGCCGCTGTCACGCGCTGGTGGACGGCTCTGGCCGCGACGTGGTCGCGCTGTTCCGGCGCGGCGCCGAGCGGTCACCGGCCGGTCAACGCCGGCCGGCCCCGGCTGGACGAGGACCCGCGCTGGAGCGACCAGCTGTGGTTCCACGAGTACTTCCACGGGGACACCGGCGCCGGGTCTGGGTGCCGAGCACCAGACCGGCTGGACGGCCTGCGTCGCCGACCTCCTGCTCCGCGCCGCTGCGGGCGCCCGTAGCCGCGGCTCAGACCTGGCGCTCGTGGGCCAGCCGGGCCGCTCCGACGATCCCGGCGCTGTTCTGCAGCTGGGCCGCGACGATCGGCGCGCGCAGGTGCAGCAGCGGCAGGAACTTCTCCGCCTTCTGCTGACCCCGCCGCCGACGACGATCAGGTCCGGCCAGAGCAGGTCCTCGACCCGGCTGAAGTAGAGCTGCAGCCGCTGCTCGGCCCACTCCTCGTAGGACAGGTGCTCCTTGTCCTTGACGCTGGAGGCGGCCCGCTTCTCGGCATCGTGCCCGTCGATCTCCAGGTGACCGAGCTCGGCGTTGGGGATCAGCACGCCGTCGTACAGCAGCGCGGTGCCGATGCCCGTCCCCAGGGTGGCCATGAAGACCAGCCCCTTCGTGGCGCGGGCCGCGCCGTAGCGCGCCTCGGCGACCCCCGCGGCGTCCGCGTCGTTCACCAGGTGGACCGGCCGGCCGACGCTCTCGGCGATCAGGGTCTGCGCCGTTCGCCCCGATCCAGCTCGTGGTCGATGTTGGCCGCGGTGCGGACCACGCCGGACTTCACGACGGCCGGCATGGTGACTCCGATCGGCCGCCGAGCTGGTGTGGTCCTTGAAGTGCTCGACGATCTGGAGCACGCACTCGGTCACCGCCGCCGGGGTGGAGGGCGTGGGGGTGGCGATCTTCAGGCGGTCCGCGACCAGCTCGCCGGTCTGCAGGTTGACCGGCGCACCCTTGATGCCACTGCCGCCGATGTCGATGCCGAGCCCGGTCTCGTGGTCCATGGTGTCCTTCGCTTCTCGGGATGCTGGGTCGGGGTGCGCGGGGGCGACTAGGGCAGCGTGAGGATCTCGGCGCCGTCGTCGGTCACGACGAGGGTGTGCTCGAACTGCGCCGAACGGCGCCGGTCCTGGGTGACGACGGTCCACTGGTCGTCCCACATGTCCCAGGCCTCGGTGCCGAGGTTGAGCATCGGCTCGATGGTGAAGGTCATGCCGGCCTCGATGACGGTGTTGTAGCGCGGGTGCCGCGTCGTAGTGGGGCACGATCAGCCCGGAGTGGAAGGCCGTGCCGATCCCGTGGCCCGGTGAAGTCACGCACCACGCCGTAGCCGAAGCGCTTCGCGTACGACTCGATCACCCGGCCGATCACGTTGATCTCGCGGCCGGGCCGCACGGCCCTGATGGCGCGCATCATCGCCTCGTGGGTGCGCTCGACGAGCAGCCTCGACTCCTCGTCGACGTCGCCGACGAGGTACGTCGCGTCGGTGTCGCCGTGGACGCCGCCGACGTAGGCCGTGATGTCGATGTTGACGATGTCACCGTCGCGCAGCTCGCGGTCGTCGGGGATGCCGTGGCAGACGACCTCGTTGACGCTGGTGCACAACGACTTCGGGAAGCCCTTGTAGCCGAGGGTCGAGGGGTACGCGCCGTGGTCGAGCAGGAACTCGTGACCGACCCGGTCGAGCTCGTCGGTGGTCACTCCGGGCGCGATGACCGCGGCCGCCGCCGCCATGGCCTGGGCGGCGATCCGGCCGGCGTACCGCATCCGCTCGATCGTGTCGGCATCCTTGACCTCGGGGCCGGTGTACGGCGCGGGTCCCGGGCGGTCGACGTACTCAGGACGGTCGATGCTCGCCGGGACCGGGCGTCGCGGCGAGACCACACCGGGGGCGACGCTGCCGAAGGTCAAGGGCATCCCCGGAGTCTAGGCAGCCGGGCGTCCGCGTGTCCGGCCCGGCTCATCCCGGCGCCGCCGGCGCGGGCTTGGGTGGTGCACAGGGCCCGCGGCGGGAGAGACTGGGGCATGGACCAGTGGTGGTACAACACCAAGACAGGGCAGGTCGAGCCGGACGACGACCACGGCCCGAACCGCGACATCCTCGGGCCGTACAAGACCCAGGAGGAAGCGTCCCGGGCGCTGGAGATCGCCCGGGAGCGGACCGAGAAGTGGGACCGCGAGGACTCCGAGTGGGAGAAGCGCGGCGAGAAGGCCTGACGAGGGTCGGAGCCGTCAGACCCGGCTGAGCGCGGCGCGCAGGCCGCTGTAGCGACCGTTCGGGTTGCGGCCGCCGGCAGCGGTGCTGACCAGGTGCTGAGCCAGATCGAAGGAGAACTCCAGGCCCTGCGGCGCGAGCAGGTCGGTCGGCCGGATCGACATCCGCTCCTGCACGACGTCGTCCAGCGCGGGGTCGCCGCCGTCCACCGACAGGACCGTCGCGCCGACCCGCCGGGCCCGCTCGGCCCGCTCGAGGACACGCTCGCTGGCGGCCTCGGGGGCCACGATCAGCACCGTCTCACCCGCTGTGGCCAGCTCGAGCCGGCGCAGGCCGACGGCCAGGTGAGCGGGCGCGCCCGCGGGCGGCGCCACGCGCACGAGGGTCGGACGGAGCTGGTGCTGCCCGGTCAGCCGGGCCTCGTCGTCGAGGTGGGCGGTGAGGTGCCAGGGCTCGACGTCCGCGGTGCCGACGATGAGCAGGCCACCGGTGACCGGGGTCCGACGCACCACCTCACCGAGGGTCTGCGCGCTCGACCACCAGCCGCTCTGGCGCAGCGCGGTGCGCATCCGCCACACGAGCTCCCCGTCCATGGAGGAAGCATCGGCAAATCCGGCCCGATGCTTCAGCGGCCGTTCGGCCGAACGGGTCGGGTCAGCGGGAGAGCTTCGGCAGCACGTCCCGGCCGAACACGTCGATCCAGTCCCGCTGGTTGCGTCCGACGTTGTGCAGGTACACCCGGTCGAAGCCCAGGTCGACGAACCGCTGGATGTACGCGCGGTGCTCGTCCGGGTCGGAGGAGATGACCATCCGGCCCTCGAAGTCCTCGGCCCGGACCAGCTCGGCCATGGCGGCGAAGTCGTGCGGCGAGCGGATGTCGGCCTTGGGGAACTTCATGCCGCCGTTCGGCCACTCGGTGAGGGCGTTGGTCAGCGCCTCCTCGTCGGTCGGCGCCCAGGACAGATGCAGCTGCAGGACCTTCGGCATCGAGTCCGGGTCCTTGCCCGCCTCCCGGGCCCCTTCGGCGAACTTCTCGAACAGGCCCCCGATCTTCTCCACCGGAGCGCCCACGGTGATGATGCCGTCGGCGAGCTTGCCGGTCTTCTTGGCGTTGATCGGCCCGGCCGTCGCGACCAGGATCGGCGGTGCCTGCTCGGGCATCGTCCAGAGCCGGGTGGTCTCCATGGTGAAGAACCGGCCGGCGTGCTTGACGTCCTTGCCGGCCAGCGAGGCGTCGTAGAGCTTCTTGATCAGCTCGACCGCCTCGAACATCCGCAGCGACCGCTCGCCGGCCTCCGGCCAGTAGCCGGCGATGACGTGCTCGTTCAGCGCCTCGCCCGCGCCGAGGCCCAGCCACGAGCGGCCGGGGTACATCGCCTCGAGCGTCGCCGCGGCCTGGGCCACGATCGCAGGATGGAACCGGAACGACGGGCAGGTCACCCCCGGGCCCATGTCCCCGCTCGTGCGCTCGCCGACCGCGGTCAGGACGTTCCAGACGAACGACGCGTTGCCCTGGCGGGGGACCCAGGGCTGGAAGTGGTCCGCGGCCATGCAGCCGGAGAAGCCGTGCTGCTCGGCGTACGCGGTCAGCTCGACCACCTCGGTCGGGTGGAACTGCTCGAGCATGGCGGCATAGCCGACGGTCAGGTCCGCCATCAGTCGAAGCTCTGCTCGGCCGAGGGGAACGTCCCGGCGCCCACGTCCGCAGCGAAGGACTTGGCGGCGTCGGAGAGCGTGCCGCGCAGGTCGGCGTACTGCTTGACGAAGCGCGCCATCTTGCCGCCGCGCAGGCCGGCCATGTCCTGCCAGACGAGCACCTGGGCATCGCAGTGCGGCCCGGCGCCGATGCCGATCGTCGGGATCTTCAGCACCTCGGTCACCCGTTCGGCGACGTCGGCCGGGACCATCTCCATGACGATGGCGAAGGCGCCCGCCCGCTCGAGCGCGCAGGCGTCGTCGACCAGCCGCTCGGCCGAGTCGCCGCGGCCCTGCACGCGGTAGCCGCCGAGAGTGTGCTCGCTCTGCGGCGTGAACCCGACGTGCGCCATCACGGGGATGCCCGCCTGCACGAGCGCGTCCACCTGCGGCACCACGCGCTTGCCCCCCTCGAGCTTGACCGCGTGGGCGCCGCCCTCCTTGAGGTAGCGGGTCGCCGTGGCCAGGGCCTGCTCGGGGCCGGACTGGTAGCTGCCGAACGGCATGTCGCCGACGACGAGGGCGTGCTGAACGCTGCGGGAGACGGCCGCGACCAGGACGAGCATCTCGTCGACCGTGACGGGGATCGTGGTCTCGTAGCCGAAGACGTTGTTGCCGGCCGAGTCGCCGACCAGCAGCACGGGGATGCCCGCGTCGTCGAAGATCTCAGCGGCGTACTGCTCGTACGCGGTGAGCATGGCCCACCGCTCGCCCCGCTCCTTCATCGCGCGCAGCTGGGGGATCCGCACGCGGCGGGGGTGCGGCCCGACGCCGGCGCCCGCCAGGGGACCGGCGCCGTACGGCGAGGACAGCTCCGCCGGGACACTCGTCGGCTCGGGACTCATCGCTTCCTCCAGGTCATGACGTCACGACTCGTGCTCGCGCCACCGGCTGGTCACCGGGAGGCGTCGGTCGCGGCCGAAGGCCAGGGCCGAGATCTTGGTACCGGGGGCGAACTGCCGGCGCTTCCACTCGGCCCGGTCGACGAGGGTCACGACCTGGTCCACCACGGCAGCGTCGAAGCCCGAGCCGCGAGCAGCTCGGAGCGGCCCTTGGCCCGCTCGACGTACGCCTCCAGGACCGGGTCGAGCACGTCGTACGGCGGCAGCGAGTCCTGGTCGGTCTGGCCCGGCCGCAGCTCGGCCGACGGTGGCTTCACGATCGAGCTCTCCGGAATCGGCTCGACCTCGCCGCGCCGCAACGCCTCGGCGTTGCGCCACCGGGCGAGCTCCCACACGAGCGTCTTCTCCACGTCCTTGAGCGGGGCGAAGCCGCCGACGCTGTCGCCGTAGAGCGTCGAGTAGCCCACGGCGAGCTCGCTCTTGTTGCTGGTCGCGAGGACCAGGTGGCCCTCGGCGTTGGACAGGCCCATCAGGATCGACGCCGCGCACGCGGGCCTGGAGGTTCTCCTCCGCGACGCCGGTGAAACCCAGCTCGTCGAGGAAGGCCTCGACCATCGGCCCGATCGGCTGGACCCGGTAGTCGGCGCCGATCCGCCGGGCCAGGTCGGCGGCGTCGTCGCGGCTGTGCTCGCTGGAGTAGTCGCTGGGCATCGAGATGCCGACGACGTTGTGGCCGCCGATCGCGTCGGCCGCGAGGGCGGCCACCAACGCCGAGTCGATGCCGCCGGACAGGCCCAGGACGACGGTGCGGAAGCCGTTCTTGCGGACGTAGTCACCGAGGCCGGTCCGAGCGCCGCGTAGACCTCGGCCACGTCGTCCAGCCGGTCGGCCTCCGGCGCCGGCAGCGGCGGGTACGGCGCCGAGCTCGGCCTCGGAGATGACGACGTGCTGCACGCCCTCCGGAGGCGACACGGGTCGACCGTCGAGGCCTTGAGGTCGAGGTCGACGACGAGCAGGTCCTCGCGGAACTGCGGCCCGCGGGCCAGCACGTCGCCGCGCACGTTCACGACCATGGAGTCGCCGTCGAAGACCAGCTCGTCCTGGCCGCCGACCAGGTTGACGTAGGCCAGGGAGCAGCCGGCCTCGCGGGCCCGCCGGGTGGCGAGGGCGAGCCGGGTGTCGTCCTTGTTGCGCTCGTACGGCGAGGCGTTGATGACCAGCAGCAGCTCGGCCCCGGCGCTGCGGGTCTTCGCCACCGGGCCGCCGTCCTGCCAGAGGTCCTCGCAGACCGCGAGGGCGACGTCGACGCCGCGGACCCGGACGACGGTGAGCTCGTGCCCGGGCACGAAGACCCGGAACTCGTCGAAGACGCCGTAGTTCGGCAGGTGGTGCTTGGCGTAGCGCGCCGCGACCCGTCCCTGGTAGCAGCACGGCGGCGCAGTCCTGCGGCATGCCCTTCGGGACGCCGGTGCTGCCGTCCTCGCTGCGTCTCGCCCTCCTCGGTGAGCTCGGCCAGCTCCACGTCCCGGCCGCGGGCGTGGTCGAGGTAGCCGACCACCACCGGCAGGTCGCCGAGGCCGTCGGCCGCGAGGTCGGTGGCCAGCCGCTCGAGTGCGGCGACGGAGGCGTCGACGAACGAGCTGCGCAGCGCGAGGTCCTCGACGGGGTAGCCGGTGAGGTTCATCTCGGGGAAGGCCACCAGGTGGGCACCCTGCGCGAAGGCCCGGGCGGCCCAGTCGCGGACCTGCCGGGCGTTGCCCGCGAGGTCACCGACGGTGGCGTTGACCTGGGCCAGGGCGAGGCGCAGCTGCGGCATGCCTCCAGCCTAGGCCCGCAGCGCGGGCTGACGACCAGCGTCTGCGCCCCGGTGCCGACGACGCCGACCGTCGTCGCGGAACGTCGTGCTGGCCAGGCCGGTGCCGGCCGGCCCGAGCCGGGTGCGCGAGTCGAGCATCAGCCACTCGCCGTCCGGCTGGCGCAGCAGGTGCACGTCGAGGTCGATGTTCAGGAACGCCCAGTCGTCCCAGGCCAGCTCGGAGGACACCCCGCTGCCGGAGTCGCCGACCAGCACCGCCCGCTGCAGGCCGCTCATCGCGGCCGGGTCCGACCTCTGGCCGGCACCAGCGGCATCCGCGGCCCGGGCCCAGACCTGCGCCGGCCCGGGGTCGTAGCCGCCGCCGGTCACCGGCCGCCACTCGATGTGCCGCGCGTAGGGAAAGTCCCAGGTGTCGACGGTCGCCGACGTCGCCGGGGGCGGCGACGGAGGGGTCCTCACCGGTCACGACGGGCGTCGCTGCCGGCGGCTCCGCGCGGACGAGCCAGGTGCGCGAGTGCAGGCAGGTGCGCCCGCCCACGCCCAGCTCGCTGTCGACCAGCACCACGGACCGGCCGCTGCGGACGACCCGGGCCCGGACCTCCACGGGGCCGACCGGCACCGGACCGAGGAAGTCCACGGCCGTGCGGTACGCCGCGAGGTCGTCCCTCGTCGCCCGGGCCTGGCGCTCGGCCTGCCAGATCAGCAGTGCGGAGGGGGGCCCGCCGTGCTGCATCCGCTCCGACCACGGGCCCGCGCAGGCAGGCGTGGCCTCCCAGTCGCCGGAGGCCACGTCGACCGGCGCGAAGAAGGACTCGACCACGCCTGGACGGTATCTCCGCCGGCGGGGCCCGGCGCCATCGGGCGGTGCTACGGCACGATCGCGATTCCGGTCTCGGCCCCCTGAGCGATGCCCGTCACTCCGGTCAGGCCGGGGACCATCGTGGGCGTGTCCTTCTCGGTGCTGGTGGCGTTGGCGTGCGGCGCACCCCAGGTCCACACCGACCCGTCGCCCTCCAGGGCGGTGGCACTCTCCGGCCCGCCGGAGACCGCCGTGACGTTCGACAGTGCGGCGACGGCGACGGGGACGTTGCTGTAGAACTTCGTGCTCGGACTCTGTCCGGTGCCGAGCTGGCCGCTCTCGTTGATCCCCCAGGAGCGCACGGTCCTGTCCGCCAGCAGGGCGAGGGGCGCCTCACCGAGCCCGCCCGAGATCTGGGTGACGCCCGACAGGCCGGGCACGAGGGCGGGGGTCGGATGGGGCCCGGTGTCGGGGGCCGATCCGTCGCCGCGCTCACCGAAGTCGTTGGCCCCCCACACGTAGACGTGGCCGTCGCCGGTGAGGGCGTAGCTGTCGACGTTGCCCGCTGAGATCGCCGCGATGCCCGTGAGGACGGTCGGCGCGATCTGGATCGGCGAGGGGTGGTCCGCCTCGCCGGTGCCGAGCTCGCCGAACGACTCGCTGCCCCAGCCCCACACCGCGCCGTCGGACTTCAGGGCCAGGGCGAAGAACGGCCCGGCGGCGATGGCGGAGACGCCGGTGAGTCCCGGGACCTGGTGTGGCGTCAGGTGGGACGTTGCCGTCCCGTCACCGAGCTGGTGGTCCTCGTTGTCTCCCCACGCCCAGACGGTGCCGTCGGACTTCAGGGCGTAGCTGGCCGTCGCCCCCGCCGCGACCTGCGCGACGCCGGACAGGCCGGGGACGGTCACCGGGATCGCGCACCCGGCGTACCCCTGGTCGTCGCCCAGCTGCTCACCGGTGCCGAGCTCTCCGTAGTAGTTGACGCCCCACGCCGAGACCGTGTGGTCGCTCCGCAGCGCGAGTGCCTGCTGGGAGACCGAGACGGACTCGACGCCGGACACCCCGAGGACGGTGACCGGCGTGTCCCTGCCGTCGAACGTGCCGTTGCCGAGGCCGCCGAACTCGTCGCCGCCCCAGGCCCGGACGGTCTTCACCGGGGTAGCCGGCGCCGCGGCGTCAGCGGCCAGGAAGTAGCCGGAGGCGTCGGCCAGCAGGTCGATCGAGTCGGAGCCGCCGTTGAAGAAGGACAGCTGGCCGCAGGTGCCCGCCGGGACGATCGCCGCATTGGCCCGGGTGGCCGCCGCGGAGAAGCTGAGATTCGACACCGTCGGCTGGTGCGGCGAGAGCGGGTAGGCCTTGACGTACCCGCCCTTCCTCTCGTTGGTCGCGGTGACGTTGGACACGACCGCGGAGACGTTGGCCACGGGGACCCCGCTCGCGTGCGTGGTGCCGGTGCCGCCGCGGTAGAGCACCTGCACGGACACGGTGCCCCGGCTGAAGAGCGGGCCGAACTGCACACCGAGCCGGCTCCGGGTGTCCAGGTACCGGGTCGGCGTGATGGCGACGTAGGCACCGCCCTTGGTCGCCGGTCCTGAGCGGTAGTACCCGGCCACGTCGGCCAGCAGGTCCACCGGCTGGTGCGACCCGTTGTAGAGCGCGACCTGGCCGGTCGGGCTGACGCCCGCGGTGACCAGGTTGGGCACGGTGGCCCCAGCGGTGAAGTTCAGGTTCGACGTGGAAGGACGGGTGGCGCCGGAGGCGTACGCCGTGACGTAGCCGGTCGAGTGCGTTCGCGTCGCGGTGACGTTGAGGACGACGGCAGTGACGCCGGTCGACGGGACGCCGCCGTGCCCGCCGACGGTGACGGTGAGGACGCTCTGCGCCTTGACCGGCGCCCGGGCCGCGCCGGTGCCGTAGCGGGTGTCGAGGACGCGCGCCGGAGTGAGGGTGGTGAAGGAGCCGGCGTCGATGGCGGTGCCCGACAGGTAGTAGCCGGCCACGTCGGCGACCAGGTCGGCCGCGCCGGTGGACCCGTTGTAGAGCACGACCTTGCCCCCCGTGCCGAGCCGCACCGTGGCGAGGTTGGCGACCGTCTGCTGCGCGACGAAGTTCACGTTGGAGGCGGTCGGCCGGCCGCTGCCGGCGGGGTAGGCGGTGAGGTAGCCGTGGCCGTGCGTGCCGGTCACGGTGAGGTTCAGGACCACCGAGGCGACGCCGGCCGACGGGACTCCGCCGGCCCCGGTGACCTGGAGGGTGAGGCTGTGGTGCGAGGCCACCTGGGCCTGGGGGGCGCCGTGGCCGTTGCGGGTGTCCAGGATGCGGGTGGGTCCGGCCGGGACGAAGCCGCCCGGCATCGTGACGCCCGCATCGAGGGCGGCCACCGTGCGGGAGGCGTTCGGCTGCGGGAGGCGTTCGTGTGGGTGGCGTTCGTGTAGGTGGCGGTCGTGTGGGTGGCCGCCAGGCTGGGCGAGGCGGCCAGCGTGGACATCCCCACCGCCAGGACGGCCGCCGCGAGCGTGGCCAGCAGACGAGCCCGGACGACGGTGTGCATCTGATACCCCTGACTGGCGGCGGTCCCGACGCCTGTGTTGACCCGGCCCGCGGAGTCTACGAGGCCGTCCCGACAACTCCCAGCGTCGGCGCCGGTCCTGCGCCCTGGGTCTTCGCCCGGGTCGCACCCCCGCGCGGCCCCGCGTACTGGCAGGCTGGGCGCATGGACAGGCAGCAGGAGTTCGTGCTCCGGACGATCGAGGAGCGCGACATCCGCTTCGTGCGGCTGTGGTTCACCGACGTCCTCGGGACCCTGAAGTCCGTCGCGGTCGCCCCGGCCGAGCTCGAGGGCGCCTTCGCCGAGGGCATCGGCTTCGACGGCAGCGCGATCGAGGGCTTCGCCCGCGTCTTCGAGTCCGACATGCTCGCCAAGCCTGACCCGTCGACCTTCCAGGTCCTGCCATGGCGCGGTGAGAACCCCGGCACCGCCCGGATGTTCTGCGACATCCACCTCCCCGACGGCAGTCCCAGCCTCGCCGACCCGCGGTTCGTCCTGAAGCGCGCGCTGGCCAAGGCGGCCGACCTGGGCTACACCTTCTACACCCATCCCGAGATCGAGTTCTTCGTCCTGGAGCAGGGCTTCGGGCCGGGCCAGCCGCCGAAGCCGGTCGACCAGGCCGGGTACTTCGACCACGTGCCGCACGGCACGACCCACGACTTCCGCCGGGCCGCCATCACCATGCTCGAGTCGATGGGCATCTCCGTGGAGTTCAGCCACCACGAGGGCGCTCCGGGACAGAACGAGATCGACCTGCGGTACGCCGACGCGCTGACCACGGCCGACAACATCATGACCTTCCGGACCGTCATCAAGGAGGTGGCGCTCGAGCAGGGTGTCTACGCGACGTTCATGCCGAAACCCTTCCAGCACCACCCTGGTTCGGGCATGCACACGCACATGAGCCTGTTCGAGGGGGACCGCAACGTCTTCCACGAGAACGGCGCGGCGTACCAGCTGAGCAAGACCGGACGGCACTTCATCGCCGGCCTGCTACGGCACGCCAACGAGTTCACCGCGGTCACCAACCAGTGGGTCAACTCCTACACCCGGCTCTGGGGCGGCGGGGAGGCGCCGGCGTACGTCTGCTGGGGGCACAACAACCGGTCGGCCCTCGTGCGGGTGCCGATGTACAAGCCGGCCAAGGGTCAGTCCACCCGCGCCGAGATCCGGTCGGTCGACTCGGCCTGCAACCCCTACCTGGCGTTCGCCGTGATGCTGGCGGCGGGCCTGAAGGGGATCGAGGAGGAGTACGAGCTGCCGGACGAGGCCGAGGACGACGTCTGGAACCTCACCGACGGCGAGCGCCGGGCGATGGGGATCGCGCCGCTGCCGACCAACCTGTCCCAGGCGATCCGCCGGATGGAGGAGAGCGAGCTGGTCGCCGAGACCCTGGGCGAGCACGTCTTCGACTTCGTACTGCGCAACAAGCGGGCCGAGTGGCTGGAGTACCGCGCGCAGGTGACGCCGTTCGAGCTGGAGCGCTACCTCCCGGTCCTGTGAGGGAGCGGCGGGGCGTGGCGATCCGGTGATGAGCACCACACCCGGAAGTCGCGCGTCGTCGGTCGCCGCGCAGCTGGCCCGGTTGGGCTTCCGCGACCCGGACCGGGCCGAGCGGATGCTGGCCGACCCGGCGCTCGCCGGGCTGTTCGACCCGCTCGAGGACGTCTTCGACGACGGGCTCCTGGCGGCACTGTCGAGCGTGCCGCAGCCCGACCAGGCCCTGCTCGGGCTGGTCCGGCTGATGGAGTCGCTGTCCCGCGCGGGGCGGGACGACGGAGAGGCCGACGGAGAGGCCGACCGCGAGGCCGACCGCGTAGGCAACCGGCCCGGACGGGAGCGGCAGCCGGGCGCGCCGGCGCAGCTGCGCGCGGTGATCCGGACGGGCGGGCCGGTGCGCGACCGGCTGATGGCGGTGCTGGGGACCTCCACGGCGCTCGCCGACCACCTGGCCCGGCATCCGGACGACTGGACCGCCCTGGAGTCGGACCAGCCCTGGGATGCCGACCGGCTGGAGCGCGAGCTGCTCGCCGCCGTCGGTGCGGAGCCGGCCGACCCCAGCCCGGTGGGGGAGCCGGGGCCGCCCGGGTACGACCGGCTGCGCCGGGCCTACCGGCGTCGCCTGCTGGCGATCGCCGGCCGCGACCTGCGCAGCTCGGACCCGGCCGCCGACTTCCCGGAGGTGGGCCGCGAGCTGGCCGACCTGGCGCAGGCGGCGCTCGCGGCGGCCCTGGCGATCGCCCGGGCGGAGCAGCCGGCGGGCGCCGTGCCGTGCCGTCTCGCGATCATCGGGATGGGCAAGACCGGGGGGCGCGAGCTCAACTACGTCAGCGACGTCGACGTCATCTTCGTCGGCGAGCCCGAGGCGGGCCAGGACGAGCAGGCCGCCCTGGAGGCGGCGACCCAGCTCGCGACGGCGACCATGCGGGCCTGCTCGGCCTCGACCGCGGAGGGGACGCTGTGGCCGGTCGACGCGGCGCTGCGCCCCGAGGGGAAGGCCGGCCCGCTCGTGCGGACGCTGGCGAGCCACGTCGCGTACTACGAGCGCTGGGCCAAGACGTGGGAGTTCCAGGCCCTCCTCAAGGCGCGGCCGGTGGCCGGCGACACGGACCTCGGAGCGGCCTACGTCGAAGCGCTCGCACCCATGGTGTGGTCCGCCGCGCAGCGGGAGAACTTCGTCGCTGACGTCCAGGCCATGCGCCGGCGGGTCGAGGAGAACGTGCCGGCGGGCCAGGCCGACCGCCAGCTCAAGCTCGGCAAGGGCGGTCTGCGCGACGTGGAGTTCAGCGTGCAGCTCCTGCAGCTCGTCCACGGCCGCACCGACGAGTCCCTGCGCAGCAGAACGACATTGGACGCGCTGGCGGCTCTCGCTGCCGGCGGGTACGTCGCCCGTGACGACGCGGCGAGCCTCGACGCGGCGTACCGGGTCCTGCGGTCCCTGGAGCACCGGGTCCAGCTCCATCGGCTTCGGCGGACGCACCTGATGCCGACCGACGAGGAGGACCTGCGCTGGCTGGGTCGCAGCATGGGCCACCGGGCCAACCCGGCGCACTCGGTGCAAGGTCAGTGGCAGCGCCAGGCCCGCGAGGTGCGGCGGCTGCACGAGCGCATCTTCTACCGGCCGTTGCTGGCCGCCGTGGCCCGGCTGAGCCCGGACGAGGCTCGGCTCACTCCGGAGGCAGCGCGAGAGCGCCTGTCGGCACTGGGCTTTCGCGATCCAGCGAGTGCGATGCGGCACATCGCCGCCCTGACCGAGGGCGTCAGCCGGCGGGCGGCCATGCAGCGGACCCTGCTGCCGGTGATGCTCGACTGGTTCGCCGACGAGGCCGACCCGGACGCGGGGCTGCTCGCCTTCCGCCGGGTCAGCGAGCAGCTCGGCGGCACCCACTGGTACCTGAAGATGTTGCGGGACAGCGGGTCTGCGGCGGAGCGGCTGGCCCACGTGCTCTCCCGCAGCCGCTACACGGCCGAGCTGCTGCAGCGCGCGCCGGAGGCGGCGTGGATCCTGGGTGACGACAGCGGCCTCCGGGCCCGGGCGGCCGATGCGCTGCAGGCCGAGGTGCTGACCGCGGTGCGGCGGCGGGAGGACCCGGTCGAGGCGCTCGAAGGAGCCCGTAGCGTGCGCCGCCGCGAGCTCTTCCGCACAGCTGTCGCCGACCTCGTGGGTCACGCCGAACTCGAGCAGGTCGGCGCCGCCCTCACCGACATCACCTCGGCCGTCGTCGGTGGCGTGCTGGACGTCGCCGTCCGGGCCGTCGAGGCCAAGCTCGGGACCGACCTGCCCGTCCGGCTGCTCGTCGTCGGCATGGGCCGCCTCGGTGGCGGCGAGCTGGGCTACGGCAGCGACGCCGACGTGATGTTCGTGTACGACCCGATCGGGAGCGTCGACGAGCAGCGGGCCCAGGACGCGGCGGCGGCGGTGGTCCAGGAGCTGCGGCGGCTGCTGTCGGCGCCTGGTCCGGACCCGGCGATCGAGCTGGATGTCGGTCTCCGCCCCGAGGGCAAGAACGGCCCGCTCGTGCGCAGCCTCGCGTCGTACCGCAGCTACTACGAGCGCTGGTCCCTGGTCTGGGAGGCTCAGGCCCTCCTGCGGGCGATGCCGGTCGCGGGTGACCCCGGGCTCGCCCAGGAGTTCGAGCAGCTGATCGAGCCGGTTCGCTGGCCCCGCAACGGCTTGGCCCTCGCGGACGTGCGCGAAATCCGCCGGATCAAGGCCCGGGTCGAGGCCGAGCGGCTGCCCAAGGGGGCCGAGCCGAGCCGGCACATCAAGCTGGGCCGCGGCGGGCTCGCCGACGTCGAGTGGACCGTGCAGCTGCTCCAGCTGCAACACGCCCACGAGGTTCCGGCGCTGCGGACGACCGG
Source organism: uncultured Actinomycetota bacterium (assembly GCA_963795385.1). Classification (GTDB taxonomy): domain Bacteria; phylum Actinomycetota; class Actinomycetes; order Actinomycetales; family CAVURS01; genus CAVURS01. Next base: position 671,373 of record CAWCHK010000003.1, on the reverse strand, counting down.
CACACTGCCGGCCCTGGCCGCGGCCGTCGAGGCCGGCCTGATCGGCCGTCCGGACGGCGCCGTCCTGGCCGGGGCCTGGACCTTGGCCTCGCGCTGGCGCAACGCCGCCGTGCTGTGGCGCGGCCGTCCGGTCGACGGCCTCCCGGTGGACCTGCAGGACCTCGACGGTGCTGCGCGGATCGTCGGCTACGGGCCGGGTGAGGGCCAGCGGGCCGAGGACGACTACCTCCGGCTGACCCGCCGGGCCCGTCAGGTCGTGGAGCGCGTCTTCTACGCCTGAGCCGGCCCGGCGGCTGGGCCGAACGCGTGGGCGCATACCGCACCGAAAGGGTTGCGCCAGGACTACGATGACTTCAGGAAGACCGACGACCGTGAGAGGTCATCATGAAGCTCGTGCTCGGGATCCCGGCAGCGGCGTGGCGCAAGGTCCGCGCCCTCTTCTCGTTGCTCCACGGTTGGGACGACGTGCGCCAGACGTACGGGGACAACCCCAACGGGCTGTCCGAGGAGGAGCGGCTGACAGCTCGCGCCGTCGCGTCGAACGGCGCCAACATCGGCGGGTCGGGCTTCTGAGCGACCTCGTGCTGACCCTGCCCTCGCCCTGACCGGTCGCCGATGAGGGCACGGGCGGCGATCGGGCGGATGCTGGCGTCGTCCTGGGGGCCGGTCCACGTGCGTGAGGACGGAGCTCCGGACGCCCCCGTCGTCCTTCTCCTGCACGGGTTCGCCTCGTCGATGCACTCCTTCGACCGGCTCGCCGCTCTGCTGGCCGCCGACCATCTCGTGGTCCGCGTCGACCTCCTCGGCCATGGCTGCTCTCCGGCGGCGAGCAGCTACGACAGCGAGAGCCAGGCCGCGATGGTCGGAGCGGCAATGGCGGATCTCGGTCTGCGGCCGGACACGGTCGTCGGCCACTCGTTCGGCGCCGATGTGGCGATCGCCGTCGCCGAGCAGGCCCGCGACGCCCGGGTGGGTCGGGTGGGTCGGGTGGTCGTCGTCGGTCAGGCCCCCGACTACGCCTCGGCCCGGCTGCCGCGGGGCAGCGCGCTGGTGAGCCGTCCGGTGGTCGCGCGGTGGCTGGTGCGGCTCGCCCCCGCAGCCGCGATCAACCGATCGGCGCGGTTCGCGTTCGCGCCGGGTGCCCGAGCCGACCTGCTCTTCGACCACCCCGGCCGTCGCGCGCTGGACGCGCGCGCGACCGCACCGGCGATGTACCGGACCGTGCTGGTCGACCGCCCGGCCCTGCTGGCCCGGCGAGGCCTCGACGACCGGCTGCGTGACCTGGGGCGGCCGGCGCTGGTGATCCTCGGTGCGCTGGACCAGATCTACCCGGCCGGGCCGGCCCGCGCGCGCTACGCCCGGGTGCCGGGCCTGCGGGTCGAGGTGTTGCCGGGGAGCGGGCACTCACCGGTGCTGGAGCAGCCGGAGGAGACGGCCCGCCTGATCCGGGAGTTCGTCGCCGGGCCGGGCGCGGCGCCCTCGCCGGCCTAGTCACTCGCGGCTGCACGCCGGCGGCGCCCTAGGCTGCCGACAGGGCCGGGCGGCAGCTGCGGTCGCGGGCCGGAGGAGAATCATGGACGACGCGCAGACCTCGCGCCAGGGGCAGGAACCGATGGACGAGGCCGTGATCCGGTCCCGGGTGGACGAGCTGCTCGCCGCCATGACAACGGCTGAGAAGGCCGGCCAGCTCACGCAGTACTTCTACTTCGGCTTCGAGCCGACGGTGGGGCCGGAGCCCACGATGGACGGGCAGCCGGTGAGCCAGTCGGCGATGGTCGAGTCGGCGCTCGGTCGCGGAGAGGTCGGCTCGCTGCTCTTCGTCACCGACCCGGCCGAGACCAACCGCCTGCAGCGGCTCACCGTGGAGGGGAACCGGCACGGCATCCCGGCGCTGTTCGGCTTCGACGTGATCCACGGGCTCCGGACGATCCTGCCGGTGCCGATCGCCCTGGCCGCGTCCTGGGACCCGGCCACGATCGAGCGGGGCCAGTCGGTCGCGGCCCGTGAGGCGCGGGCCGTGGGTATCCACTGGACCTTCGCGCCGATGGTCGACATCGCTCGCGACCCACGGTGGGGGCGGATCATCGAAGGTGCGGGCGAGGACCCGGTGCTGGGGGCAGCGGTGGCCGCGGCGCAGGTGCGCGGCTTCCAGGGCGGCCGGCTCGGTGCCGCCGACCATGTGATCGCGGGCCCGAAGCACTTCGCGGGCTACGGCGCCGCCCTCGGGGGCCGTGACTACGACGAGGTCAACCTCTCCGACGCCGACCTGTGGAACGTCGTCTTCCCGCCGTTCCAGGCCGCCCTCGAGGCCGGCGCCGGCAACGTCATGACGGCGTACATGGACCTGAACGGCATTCCGGCGTCGGGCAATCACTGGCTGTTCGCCGAGGTGCTCCGGGGCACTTGGGGCTTCGACGGCTTCGTGGTCAGCGACGCCAACGCGGTGCGCAACCTGATGACGCACGGCTTCGCCGCCGACCTGACCGACGCCGGGGCCCGGGCGCTCAGTGTCGGCGTCGACATGGAGATGGCGATCGCCGACCCGGCGTACGCGCACCTGCCCGAAGCGGTGGACAAGGGCGACGCCTCCGAGGAAGCGCTCGACGCGAGCGTACGTCGGGTGCTGGCGGCCAAGCTGCGGATGGGCTTGTTCGATGCGCCCTACGTCGACGAGGACCGCGCGCGGGAGGTGCTCGCCGACCCGGTGCACCGGGAGGTGGCGCGGGTCGCAGCGGAGCGGTCGGCCGTCCTGCTGCGCAACGAGGGGGACCTGCTGCCACTCGACGCGTCGACGGTCGGGGCGGTCGCCGTCATCGGCCCGCTGGCCGACTCGCCGCGAGACACGTTGGGGCCGTGGGTGTTCGACTTCGACCTCGACGAGACGATCACCGTGCTGGCCGGCATCCGGCAGCGGGTCGGCGCGGGGGCGGGGGTCGACTACGCGCCCGGAGTGCGGCCGAGCCTGCGCGCCTTCCCGTCGATGTTCGACATGTTCGGCGGCAACGCACCGGTCGAGCCCGAGGGCTTCGACGACGAGGCCGAGCTGCGCCGCGCGGTCGACCTGGCCCGGGGGGCCGATGTCGCCGTCGTCGTCGTCGGCGAGTGGCAGAACATGATCGGCGAGGCCGCCTCACGGTCCTCGCTCGAGCTGCCCGGACGCCAGCTCGAGCTGCTGCAGGCGGTCGTCGCGACGGGTACGCCGGTGGCCCTGCTCGTGATGAATGGGCGGCCGCTCGACCTGCGCTGGGCCGTGGAGCACGTGCCGGCCATCCTGGACATCTGGTACCCGGGAACGCAGGGCGGCGCCGCGGTCGCGAACCTGTTGTTCGGCGACGTTGAGCCAGGGGGGAAGCTGCCGTTCAGCTGGCCGCGCACCGTCGGTCAGATCCCGATGATCTACTCCCACACCCGGTCCCACGAGCCGGAGAACCAGGAGCGGAGGTACTGGGACGAGGCCAGCACGCCGCTCTTCCCGTTCGGTCACGGCCTGAGCTACTCACACTTCACCTACGACAACTGTGCGGTCGACCGGGAGGCGATCTCCCTCGACGAGACGGTCACCGTGTCCGTGGACGTGACCAATGCCGGTGAGCGGAAGGCCGACGAGGTGGTCCAGGTCTACCTCCACCAGCGGCACGGGTCGGCCTCACGGCCGGTGCGCGAGCTCAAGGCCTTCGAGCGGGTCAGCCTCGATGCGGGGGAGTCGCGCACGCTGCGGTTCGAGCTGGGCGGCGCGCAGCGGCGCTACTGGAACGCGGCGGTCCGCGACTGGGTCCTGGACGCATCGACGTTCGACGTCTGGGTCGGCGGCGACTCGACCGCCGAGCTGACGACGACGTTCGAAGTGTCCGCCGGGTAGCCGCTGAGGCGCGAAACCGGCGCGCGCCGAGGGATCACATCTCCTCGTGGTGGTCCGGGTCCCCTCCGAACAGCCGCGCGTCGGGCCGGCCGAGCGCCGTGATGGCGGCCATCTCGGCGTCGGAGAGCTCGAATCCGAAGACGTCGAGGTTCTCGCGCTGGCGCTGCGGGGTGGCCGACTTCGGGATCGGTATCGAGCCGAGCTGCACCTGCCAGCGCAGGATCGCCTGCGCCGCAGTGACACCGTGGCTCGACGCCGCGTCCGCAACGGGCCGCTCGGTGAAGGCGGGGCGGCGCTTGCCCAACGGGCTCCATGACTCCGTCTGGATCCCGAGGCGCGCGTGGACGTCGCGCATCTGCTGCTGGGGGAAGGCGGGGTGCAGCTCGATCTGGTTGACCGCGGGCGTGACACCGGAGTCGGCGATGATCCGGGTCAGGTGCGCCTCCGTGAAGTTCGAGACACCGATCGACCGGACCAGGCCTTGGTCCTGCAGTGCGACGAGTGCCCGCCAGGCCTCGACGTACTTGTCCACGCTCGGGTTCGGCCAGTGGATCAGGTGCAGGTCCAGGTAGTCGACGCCGAGCCGCTCGAGCGAGCCGTGCACGCTGGCGATCGCGTCGTCGTACCCGTGGTGGCGGCCGGGGATCTTGCTGGCGACCCGCAGCTCGCCGCGGGGGATGGTGGAGCGCCGGATCGCCTCGCCGACCTCGACCTCGTTCTCGTAGTTCACCGCGGTGTCGAGCAGCCGGTAGCCGGCCTCGAGGGCGCTGAGAATGCCCCGGATGCCCTCCTCGCCCCTGAGCGGGTAGGTGCCGAACCCGATCGCGGGCAGGGTCGTGCCGTCGGCGAGCGTGCGGGAGCTGGTCATGGGCCGATTATCCCGGGCTCGGCTCGTCGACCGACATCTCGCCCATGCGGTCCCAGCCCGAGCCCTCGACCTGCCGGCTGACGATCTGCGGAGTGCGGAGCAGGGCCGGCGGCATCTCGCTGATGGCCCGCTGGAAGTGGGCACTGCCGACGTGTGCGCCGGCGCCGTCGTCGGTGAAGGCCTCGCACAGCACGAACTCGGCTGGGTCGTCGATGCTGCGGGACCAGTCGAACCAGAGGTTGCCGGGCTCGGCCCGGGTGGCCTGCGTGAAGCCGGCGACCAGATCCATCCACCGATCGGTCCACTCGGGCCTCGTCTGGAACTTGACGACGATGAAGTACACGTGGGGTCCTCTCGCTCTCGTCCGGTCAGGTCGATGACTTCTTGGAACGGGCACGGGCACGGGCATGGGCCCGCTCGCCCTGGGGCCCGAACAGGCTCAAGATCTCTGCCGGCTGCTCACCGGTGCTGCCGAACCAGTGCGGCACCCGGGTGTCGAACTCGACCACCTCGCCGGGTCCGAGCACCAGGTCGTGGTCACCGAGGATCAGCCGCATCCGCCCGGACAGGACGTACAGCCACTCGTAGCCCTCGTGGGTCTTCAGCTGCGGCTGGTGATTGCTCGCGGGGATCACGATCTTCCAGGCCTGTACGCCGCCGGGCTGACGGGTCAGTGGCAACACGGTCCGGCCGTGGACCCGGCTGGCCTTCAACCGGATCCGCGGGTCGCCGACCTCGGGCGCACCTACCAGGTCGTCCAACGGCACGCCGTACGCCTGCGCGAGGGGGAGGAGCAGCTCCAGGCTGGCCCGTCGCTGACCGGTCTCCAGGCGCGACAGGGTGCTCTTGGAGACGCCGGTCACCCCGGCCAGGGCGGTGAGTGTCACGCCCCTCTGCTGGCGCAGTCGCTTGAGTCTCGGCCCGACCTGGTCCAGCACGGCCGTGATCGGCGAGCTCCTGTCCTCCACTGCGCCATCACATCCTCCTTTCCCGCAAACAGCAACGTCTGTTGTCGGATCGGGAACCGCGGGTTCACCCTGACGACATGAGCCACTACGACGTCGTCATCATCGGGGGCGGTGCGGCCGGCCTGTCGGCCGCCCTCGTCCTGTCCCGCGCCCGGCGCGAGGTCCTGGTCATCGACTCGGGCACGCCGCGCAACGCGCCGGCCGCGCACCTGCACGGCTTCCTGTCGCGGGACGGCCTGGCTCCCAGCGAGCTGCTGTCGATCGGCCGCGACGAGGTGAAGGGCTACGGAGCGACCGTCCTCGACGGCACCGTCCTGGAGGTGTTGCCGCGCGGCGAGTCCGGCTTCTGGGTCCGGCTCGCGGACGGTCAGCGGGTCTCCGCGCGCCGCCTGCTGGTGGCGACCGGCCTGCGGGACGAGCTGCCCGACCTCCCCGGCCTTCACGACCGGTGGGCCCGCGACGTGCTGCACTGCCCCTACTGCCACGGCTACGAGGTGCGCGACCTCCCGCTCGGCGTCCTCGGCGGCTCGGCGGAGGCCGTCCGCTACACCCAGATCGTGCGCCAGTGGGCCGACGACGTCGTCCTCTTCACGCCGGTCGGCAGCCTGACGCATGCCGAGCGTTCGGAGCTGGTCGCGAGGGCGATCGGGATCGTCGAGGGAACGGTGGTGCAGGTCCTGGTCGAGGACGACCGGCTCTGCGGCGTCGAGCTCGACGACGGCCGGACCGTCCGCCGCGGCGCACTGTTCGTGCCACCGACGTTCGTGCCCAACAACGGCCTCCTCACAGGCCTCGGCATCGAGACCGATGCCGGCGGGTGGCCGGTGACCGGCCCGAACGGCCGGACCAGCGTCCGGGGCGTGTGGGTGGCGGGCAACGTCGCGAACGTCCGCGCCCAGCTGATCACCGCAGCCGGCGAAGGATCCTCGGCGGCCATCGCCGTCAACGCGGACCTGGTCGACGAGGACGTCCGCGACGCGGTCCGCGACTTCAACCGGGGCTAGCTGCCCTGACCCGTCCTACCCGGCCGGCCGTCGTCGATGCCGCGTTCGACAGCTCCTCGACACCGCAGCGATGCCAACCATCAGCAATGCCCAACCTCAGCAATGCCCATCCCCAGCAATGCCAACGCTAGGAGCTCTCATGTCCCCTTCCGACGCCAGCACCGAGCCCGTGCCGTCCCGGCGGCGGGTACCGCCCCCGACCAAGCACCAGCTCGCGCTGATGATCTGGCTGTGCGTGTTCCCGACCCTCACGGTCATCAACCTCGCGGCGGGGGACTGGCTCCGGACCCTGTCGCCGGTCCTGCGCACGTTCGTCCTCGCCACCGTCGCGGTGCCGGTCGTCATCTACGGCCTGATGCCGCAGCTGCAGCGGCTCCGCGGCCAGGTCCTCGGTCGCACGTCGGGCGCCTGAGCACGCGCCGTACGGCGATCACGCGCGCTCACCACATGTGGTGATGTCGGGTCACCACATCGGCTCCTAGCTTGCGGCCATGAGCACCACGTCAGCCCGTCCATCGGACCAGCCCGGTTGGTACCGGATCCGTCTCACCGGGCACCTCGCGCCCCGCTGGGCGGCCCGGTTCGACGGAATGACCCTCACCACCCAGGCCGACGGGACCACCCTCATCGAGGGCTCGGTCGTCGACCAGGCGGCACTGCACGGCCTGCTGCGCACGTTGCGCGACATCGGGGTCCCGCTCCTGTCGGTGGCCCAGGTCGACCCTCCCGCGACATCACCGCTCGACTAAGGAGTCCTGATGGAACGTCTCGCCCAGCTGGTCATGCACCACCGCCGGATCGTCAGCGCGCTGTGGCTGGCGCTCTTCGTCGGCGGCCTGCTCTCCGCCTCCCACCTGACCGACCGGTGGGCCTACGACTTCTCGCTGCCGGGCCAGCCCGGCGACCGGGCCGAGCAGCAGCTGCTCGACACCTACGGCGTCAGCTCGATGCACACGTACGTCGCGCTGGTCACCGTTCCCGAGGGCCAGACGGTCGCCGCGCAGTCCAGCGCGGTGAGCCAGGTCTTCGCCTCGGCCACGGCAGCGGTGCCGGGCGTGAAGCTCAGGCTGGTCGACCTCGCCAGCACCGGCGACCGCGGCTTCGTCACCACTGACGGACGCACGACGTACGCCCTGATCCAGGCGCCCGTCGCGCAGACGCTGGGGGCGTACATCGAAACGCAGCTTGACCCAGCTCTGGCCAAAGCCGCTGCAGCGCAAGGGTTCCACAGCGGACTGACCGGCTACGGGCTGCTCGCCGCGGGTGGCGGCAGCGGTGGCACCGGCGTCCTGCTCGAGGTGCTGCTGGCCGGCGCGGCCGCGTTGCTCGTGCTCCTGTTCGTCTTCGCGTCGTTCCTGGCGCTGCTGCCGCTGCTCATCGCCGGCGTGTCGATCCTCACCACGTTCATGCTGGTCCTGGCCCTGACGACCTTCACCGACGTGAGCATCATCGTCCAGTTCCTGATCGCGCTGATCGGCCTCGGAGTCGCGATCGACTACTCCCTGCTGCTGGTCTCGCGCTGGCGTGAGGAACGCGCCCACGGGCGCACCAACGAGGAGGCGGTCGTCGTGGCGATGAAGACCGCCGGGCACGCCGTCCTCGCCTCCGGCGTCACCGTCGCGGTCAGCCTGCTCGCCCTGCTCGTCGTGCCCGTGCCCGCGCTGCGCAGCGTCGGGCTCGCCGGCCTCCTGATCGCGCTGGTCAGCGTGTCCGCGGTGCTGACCCTGCTGCCCGCGCTGCTGTCGAGCATCGGTCCGCGGGTCGACTACCCCCGGATCCGCCACGAGGGCAACGCATCCCGCGGCTGGACGGCGCTGGGCCCGCGTGGTCGTCAAGCACCGCGTCATCGCCACGGCCGGAGCCGGCATCGTCCTCGCGCTCCTCGTCATCCCCGTGTTCAGCCTCAAGATCGGCCAGACCGGCATCTCGGCCCTGGCGAGCAGCGGCCCCAGGTACGACGCGCTGCAGACCCTGACCCAGGGCGGGGTCGGGACCGGTGTGCTGACCCCGATCGAGGTGCTCGTCCCGGCCGACCGGGCGCGACCAGGCAGCCGCGGCGGCTCGAGGCGTCGCCGGCGTCCAGCTCGCCGTCGTGGGGACGACCGTCGGCGACCGCTCGGTCATCGACGTCCTGCCCGCCGAGGCCACCGTCGACAACACCAGCCTGGCCTTGGTCGACCGCGTGCGGACGGCCGTGCGCGACGCCGTCGGCGACGAGGTCGGCGTCACGGGTGTCGGCGCCAGCGTCGGTGACTACATGAGGGCCGTCTACGACCGTCTTCCCTACGTCCTGGCCCTGATCGCGCTGATCACGTTCGTCCTGCTGGTGCGCACCTTCCGGTCCGTCCTGCTGCCGTTGAAAGCAGTGCTGCTCAACCTGATCTCGATGTCGGCCGTCTTCGGGTCCGTCGTGTTCTTCTGGCAGCTCGGCCACGGCTCCGGAGCGGTGTTCCACGTGCCCGCCACCGGCACCATCAACAACTGGCTGCCCGTGGTGATCTTCGCGTTCCTCTTCGGGCTCTCGATGGACTACGAGGTCTTCATCCTGTCCCGCATGCGCGAGGAGTACGACCGCACCGGAGACACCTCCATGGCGGTCATCACCGGGATCGGCCGGACCGGCCGGCTGGTGACGTCGGCCGCGCTGATCCTCTTCTTCGCCTTCTCCGCCCTGGCCTCCTCGCCGGGAACGGACGGCAAGATCATCGGGACTGCGCTGGGAGTGGGCATCCTGATCGACGCCACCATCGTCCGCGCGCTCCTCGTGCCGGCGCTCGTGAGCCTCTTCGGCCGCTGGAACTGGTGGCTGCCCACCTGGCTGGCCCGAGCCCTCTTCGTCCAGCCGTCGCCCCTTCGCCCCCGCGTGGACGCCGGCCCCCTGTCCGGGCCGCCTTCCGAGCCCCAGTCCGAGCCGGAGCCGGAGCCGCAACCAGTCGGCGCCCGCTGAATCCCTGACCTACCAACAGAAGAGGAACTCACCCCATGCACGACGACCAAGCCGTCACCTACACCGTCGACTACCCCGACCGGATCCTCAACCGGGCCACCAGCGCGTTCCGGATCTTCACGGTCATCCCCATCGCGCTCCTGCTCGCGAGCATCGGCGGCTTCGAGAGCGGGAGCAACGCAGCCACCGGACACAGCACGACGGTCGTGGCCATCGGTGGCACCGGGCTGCTCTTCCTGCCTCCGCTGCTGATGATCCTGTTCCGGCAGAAGTACCCTCGCTGGTGGTTCGACTGGAACCTCGAGCTGCTGCGGTTCACCAACCGGGTGGGCGCCTACGTCGCCCTGATGGACGACCGCTATCCCTCGACCGACGAGCAGCAGTCGGTCCACCTGGACGTCGCCTACCCCGACGCGAAGCACGGCCTGAACCGCTGGCTCCCGCTGGTGAAGTGGCTGCTCGCGATCCCGCACTACATCGTCCTCGTGGTGCTCTACGTCGGCGTGCTCTTCGCGGCGGTCGGCGCCTGGTTCGCCATCCTGTTCACCGGCCGCTACCCGCGTGGCTTGTTCACCTACATCGAGGGCGTGATCCGCTGGCACAACCGCGTCCTCGGCTACGCCTTCATCCTGGTCACCGACGAGTACCCGCCCTTCCGGCTGCGCCCCTGACCGGACGGCCGGCACTACGGTGGGCCGATGGAGAAGCAGTCACTCAAGGCGCTCGTCCGCCAGCACCTGGAGCTCGCGGAGCGCGCGTCCAGCGGCCGCAGCGCCCACACCGTGTACGGCGGACACGAGCACCAGCTGCGCCAGACGTTGATCGCCATGACGGCGGGGCACTCGATGGCGGAGCACGACAGCCCCGGCGAGGCGACCGTGCACGTGCTGCACGGCCGGGTCCGGCTGGTGGCAGGCGACGTCTCCTGGAACGGCTCCCCGGGCGACCTGCTCACCGTGCCGCTGTCCCGGCACAGCCTGGAGGCCGTGGAGACGTCGGCCGTCCTGCTGACCGTGTCACAGCGCGGCTGACCCCGAGCGGTCCGACAGCACGTCGAGCTCCGCGGCCCGCCGGACCGCCGCTCTACGGCTGTTGACCCCGAGCTTGGCGAAGATGCTCTTCGTGTGGGTGCGCAGGGTGTTGAGCGACACCGAGAGCTCCCGGGCGATCTGCGGGCCGGTGAGGTCGGACCCGAGCAGCCGCAGCACGTCCAGCTCGCGCTCGCTCAGGGGCGCGACGAGCGGCTTCGAGGCGCCGGCGCGCTGCTGGGTCCCCATCGCCGCTGCCCGGAGGCGGCGGACGTAGGCGGTGCCCCCGCCCTCCCGGACGAGCCCGTTCAGCAGCTCGGCCAGAGGCGGTCCCTCGTCGGCGAAGACGCGCACGTATCCCTCCGGCTCAGCCCGGGCGACCGCCTGCCGCAGGGCGCCGAGCGCGGCCGGATGGTCGCGACGCAGGTGGTGGGCCAGCGACAGCAGGACGAGCAGCTCGAGCGCGCTGCCGCCGCGTCCGCCCGCCTCGGCGGCCGCGAGCAACCGCTCGAGCAGCCGGGTCGCGTCGTGGAGCAGCGGGTCGTCGCGCTGGGCCCCCGCCCGGCCGGCGTGCTGGGCCAGCAGGAGGCGGGCCAGGGTGACGTGCTCGAACTCGAGCAGGTAGGTCAGCCCGTCGTCCGGGGTCAGGCCGCGCTCCCGCGCCCACGCCGCCGGCGGGCCGAGGTCGCCGGCGCGGATCTGCAGCCGGGCCCGCACCGCCGGCACGGGCCGGACGTTGGGGGAGTAGTCACCGGCGTACACGCGGTCGGCCTCGTCCACCAGCTCGAGGGCGCCGTCGAGGTCGCCCTCGGCGGCGAGGAGCCGGGCCGTGACGAGCCGCCGGCGGTAGGGGTTCTGCGGGAGCCCCTGGTGCTCGCCCAGGGCCTGGCTCGCGGCCAGCTGCTCGGCCGCCCGCCCCCGGTCGTCGCGCTCGAGCAGGACGCCGGCCACGCCGACGTGCATGTCCGCGGTCCCGCGCAGCGGTTGCGCGCCCGCCCCGGGAGCCGCCAGGTCGAGGGCGTGCTGGTAGGTCCGGAGGGCGTCACCCAGCCGGCCCTGGGTGAGCCGGATGTCCCCGAGGGTGATGCTGCAGCCGAGGACGTCGGCGACGTTGCCGGCCTGATGGAGCGCGGTCACGGACGCGGTGTACGCCGCGTGGGCACCTGCCAGGTCGCCCTCCGTCCACGCGGCCAGACCGCCCAGGGCGCCGGCCGCGGCCCGGATCAGGTCGTCGTCCGGACCGGCCAGGGCCAGCGCCGCGCGAGCGTGGGATACCGTGCCGGCCAGGTCGCCCCGCCACAGGGCCAGGGCGGCGCGGTACATCTGCAGGGTGCCGGGAAGGCGTCGGTACCCCTCCTGATCGACCACCACGAGGCCGGGCGGCGGCTGCTCCGGCCAGGGGTCGCCGGGAGTCGCGCGCACCGAGCGCTCGGCCACGTCCAGCCGATGCGCGACGGTCTCGAACTGCGACACCTGGGCCAGCGCACCGGCCAGGGCGACCCCGAGCACCGGCCGGACGGCGACCACCTCGTCGGGCAGGGACTGCACCCAGTCGTGGAACTCGGCCTCCCGCCGTTCGCGGCTGAGGGCCGGGATGGCCAGCTCCATCAGACCGGCCGCGCGCTCGAAGTCGCGGGCCGACATGGCGTGCCGGACGGCCGGTGTCGTGTCACCTTCTCGTTCGTACCAGGCGCTGGCCCGCCGGTGCAGCTCCGGGGCCGACTCGGGTTGCTCCTCCGAGAGGTGGGCCCTCAGCACGTCGGCGAACAGGTGGTGGTAGCGCCACCACTGACGGCGGTCGTCGAGGGGGACGAGGAACAGGTTGGCGCGCTCCAGGGCGACGAGCCGGGCCCGGGCGCCGGCGCCGGCGGTCACGGCGTCGCAGAGCGGGCCGCTCAGGCGGTCCAGGATGGACGTCTCGAGCAGGAAGCTCCGGACCTCCGCGCTCTGGCGGGCGAGCACCTCCTCGGCGAGGTAGTCGACGATGTAGCGGTCGTCCCCCGCGAAGCCGGCGATGAACGCGCTGGCGTCCTCGCGGCCCTGCATGGAGAGCGCGGCCAGCTGCAGCGCCGCTATCCAGCCCTCGGTGCGCCGGTCGAGGGTCGCGATGTCGCCGTCGCTCAACGTGAGACCCATCGGCCCGTTGAGGTACGCCGCGGCCTCGTCCGCGGTGAAACGCAGGTCGGCCGCGCGGATCTCGACCAGCTCGCCGCGGGCGCGCAGTCCGGCGAGCGCCAGCGCCGGATCGGCCCGGCTGGCGAGGACGAGCCGCAGCTGCCGCGGCTGATGCTCGATCAGGAAGGCCAGCCCGTCGTGGATCTCGGGCGACTCGATCAGGTGGAGGTCGTCCAGGACGAGCAGCACGTCGGTCTCGAGGCGCTCCAGGTCGTTCAGGAGGGCCGCGACCGCTGCCTCGGACCCGGGCTGCGTCGACCGCAGCATCCCGAGGGCCGCGTCGCCGACCTCGGGCGTCGCGGTGTGCAGGGCGGTGACGACGTAGGTCCAGAACGACGCCGGGTCGTTGTCCCGCCCGTCGAGTGACACCCAGGCGACCGGCGCCCCGTCGAAGGGGGCCGTGGCCAGCCAGCTCGCGAGTATGGTCGTCTTGCCGAACCCGGCCGGCGCGGACACCAACGTCACGCCATGGCGTGACGTCCCTTCGAGGCGCTCGGTCAGCCGCGGTCGCGCGACGTCCCCGACCCGACCGCTCGGTACGCGGTACTTGCTCTCCAGCAGCGGACCGACCACGGCACTCCAGACCTAGGAGTCAGGTGACCCATGGTGCCGTAACGGCGAGCGGGGTCCAGCCCGGCACGTCCGGGTCGGGGGGCCCCTCGCGCGTCGGCTGGGCCTTCGTCGCCTGGTACGCCGCGGCGTACCTGTCGGCGATCCTGCTGCTCATCTCGCCGTTGCTCGTCACGCTGGCCCTGAAGGTCGTGGCGCTCGTGGGCGACGAGCGGGCGCCCGCCAATCTGTCCCTGGTGGCGGGGTCCGGGGCGCTGGTGGCCATGATCGGCAATCCGCTGTTCGGGCAGCTGAGCGACCGGACCAGCTCTCGGTTCGGGCGCCGGAGGCCGTGGCTCGTCCTCGGGGTGGCCGGAGGCTCGGCAGGAGTGCTGGTCGTGGCGCTGGCGCCCAACATCCCGGTGGTGGTGGCGGGCTGGTGCGTGGCGCAGCTGTTCTTCAACGCCATGCTCGCAGCGCTGGTCGCCGTCCTCCCGGACCAGGTGCCCAGCGCGCAGCGTGGTGTCGTCTCCGGAGTCCTCGGCGTCTGCCTGCCGGCCGCCTCGGTGTGCGGCACCTATCTGGTGAATGTGTTCAGCGGCAGCCAGCTCGCGATGTTCATGGCGCCCTGTGTCGTGGCCGGGGTGGTCATGCTCCTGTTCGTCGCTCGGCTGGACGACCGGTGTCAGTTGCCCTCCGACAAGCAAGCGTGGTCGCTTGCCGAGTTCGCCCGGACGTTCTACGTGTCGCCGCGTGCGAACCCGGACTTCGCCTGGGCCTTCGTCAGCCGCTTCCTCTTCGTCACGGCGTACGCCTTCCTGACCACCTACCAGGTCTTCTTCCTGCTCGACCGCGTGGGCACCAGCAAGCACGACGTGCCGCATCGGGTGTTCCTCGCCACGCTGGTGCAGTCGGTCCTGGTGGTGACCGCATCCCTGCTCGGCGGACGCCTCTCGGACCGCACCGGCCGGCGGAAGGTCTTCGTGATCGCGGCGGCCACGACCTTCGGGGCCGCGATGTTCGTCCTCGCGATGGTCAGCAGCTTCGACGGCTTCCTGGTCGCGATGGTGATCAGCGGCGCCGGCCTCGGTGCGTACGTCGCGGTGGACCTCGCCCTCGTGGTCGACGTGCTGCCCGACCATGCCCACGCGGCCAAGGACCTCGGTGTCGCGAACATCGCCGGCGCCCTGCCGTACTCGATCGCGCCGGCCCTGGCCCCGGCGATCCTGGCCGTCGGGAGCTACGGCGCGCTCTATGCGGTGGCCGGGGTCTGTGCCCTGCTGGGCGGGGCCGCCGTCCTGCGCGTCCGCTCGGTCCGGTGACCTGGCCTGGGCGTCAGGTCGTGGTGATGACCACGGCGAGGACGACCGGGACGATCAGCCACGCGGTCACCAGCAGGATCCCCGACGACAGCGCGAAGGACCGTGAGTTGTCCTTCGGTGGTTGCCCGGCGGCGCCGATCGTCTCCCAGAGAGCGGCGAGCGGCCGGTCGAGGGCGATCCGGGTCCGACGGCGGGCGATGGCGGCGGCCGTCAGGATGCACCAGAACGCACCGAGGAAGACCGCAGCCAGGACGATCGACAACAACAGCAACAGGATCCGGTCGCTGACCGCCCGCTCCAGGAACGAGGTCGCGGATGACAGCACCGCGCCACCGAGCAGGAAGGCCGGCAGGCTCACCTTGGCGTCGGACAGGTCGGGGGAGAGCCGGGTCAGCTGCTTGCGACCCAGCCGCAGCGCATGGAACTCGTCGGTACCCTCCACGCTGCCGGCCTCGCGTAGTGCATAGAGCTCGCGGATGTGGCTCACCACGCGCTTCTCGTGACGGTGCACGATGATGCCGATCAGCAGCTGCACCACCGGTTTGGCGAGCGCGCCGAGCCGGCCGGCCGGGAGGCTGCTCGGGCGCCGAGCCGCGTTGCGGTCGAAGACCTCGATGGCCCGGACGGCCGTGCGGTGTGCCTCCGGGAAGCGCTCCGGATGGGCCAGCGGAGCCCGGCTGCTCAGCTGGTCGAGCATGTCGTGCTCGACCACTCCCTGAGCGCCGAACTGCTCCAGGATCTGGTCCGCCTGGACCTCGTCGTGTGCACGGAAGAACCTCAGCGAGTCCAGCCGGTCGGAGAGCTCGTCCAGGAGCAGGTCGTCCTTGTGAGGTGCCGACGTCGCGTCGTCCGGAGTGGTCACACGACGAGTATCAGCCCCCGCCTGGCGGGCGGCCGACGACCGCGCCGGTCACGACCCGTCCTGCTTCAGTCCGTGGCGGTCAGAGCGCCTGCGAGGGTTCCCGTCAGGGGTGCGGGCTCGACGAAGCGGGTCATCGTGCGGGTCGAGCGCGGGATGAAGGCCAGCGTCATCACGGCGGTGCCGACCAGGCCGCCGACCTCCAGGACCCGCACCGCACCGAACGCGTGGGCAGCCGGACCGGCGAGCAGGTAGCCCAGCGGCAGCAGTGCGAGGGAGCCCATCCAGTCCCAGGCCGACACCCGGGACAGCAGCTGCGGCGGGATCCGCTGAGCCAGCGCGGTCTCCCACCAGACGCCGAGCAGCCCGAGGCCGATCCCGGCCAGCATGGTCACGCCGTAGAGCACTGCGCGCGGCGGCCCGAAGGCGAACACCGCGATCTGCGACGGCCAGGCGAACGCCACGAACACCGCGGTGAGCATGGGGCGCCGGGGACGCCAGCGACCGCCGGCGACCGCACCCAGGACCGTGCCCGCTCCCCAGAACGCGCTGGCGATGCCGAACACCGCCTCGGTGCCGTAGACCTCACGCGACACGGCCGGGCCGAGGACGAAGAAGGGCGCGAGAGCGACCAGGAGTGCGGCCGAGAAGGCGGAGATCGACGCCCAGACCCATGGGCGGGCCGAGACCGCGGACCAGCCCTCCTTCAGCTCCGCGAGCACAGTGTCCGAGATGTGCTCGCCACCGCGGTCGCGCGCCCGCACCCTCGACAGCATGAGAGCCGAGATCGCGAAGGTCGTCGCGTCGAGGCCGAACGCCGCGGCCCCGCCGACGCCGAATATCAGGGCCGTCGCGATCGCCGGGCTGACGAAGGACGCCAGCTCCCGGCTGATGCCGCCCAGCGCCTGGGCCGACTGGATCTCGCCCTCGGGCACGGTCTGCGGGATCAGCCCCGTGTACGCCGGCTGGAAGAACGCCTGGGCCGACCCGTAGAGCAGGCCGATGACGACCATCTGCCAGATCCGTACGGCGCCGAAGGCGATCAGGAGGGCCAGCGTGCCGTGCAGGACGCAGCGGGCGCAGTCGGAGACCACCATCACCGCCTGCCGCGGCAGCCGGTCGGCGATCACGCCGCCGACGAGCAGCAGCAGGACGAGCGGCGCGACGTACGCCGTGAGGACCAGGCCGACGTCGCTCGGGTTGCCGGTCATCCGGGTCACGAACAGGCCGACCGCCACGACGACCAAGCCGTCGCCGATCACGCTGGCCGACTGGCTCAGCCAGAGCAGCCGGAAGTCGCGGGAGCGGAGGGCGGAGATCACTTGCCTACGTTAGCGATTCGGGCCTCCCGGCACCTCTGAATAACGATCGGCCGGGAGCACGTCGGCCGTCAGTCAGCGGTGTCGACCAGGCCGTCGAGGTAGGCCAGATCATCGGCGGAGAGGGCGAAGTCGACGTCCGCGTTCTCAGCGATGCGTGCCGGTGTGGTCGACTCGGGCAGTGGGCAGCTCGTCGTGTTCGAGCAGGTAGCGGAAACCAGCGACTCGATGTCGTCATCGTTGAAGTTGGAGACGCCGATCGAGCGGACCCGGCCCGCGGTGTCGACTCCTGCATCGCGCGCCAGACCTCGATGTTGCCCGCGCGGCAGGCCTGGCCGATGTCGGTCCACGGCCACGGGCGTGGATCAGGCCCGCCCGACACTGGCCTCGTTGCCGTAGTCCCGGGCCGTGTCGATGTGCCGGTAGCCGGCCTCCAGCGCGGCCGTGACCGCGTCGTAGGCCTGGGCGCCGTCGGGGACCTGCCAGGTCCCGAAGCCGATCCTCGGATCCGGAGACCGTTCGCGAGCGTGAACGTATCGGTGAGTGCGGGCATCTGCTCTCCTGGATCTGGACCGGCAGTCGACCCTGCTGGCCGTCTCCGGAGATCCCTCGCTCACGGCGCCGTTGCTCAACAGCGCCAGGCGCTCCAGGTCGCGGATCGGGTGGCTGCCGGTGACGGCCTCCGCCGCCGCCCGCGGATCATCCTTGGCGACCCAGAACCCGCCCGGCTGGTTCTTGCGGGCCCGCAAGGCCTGGACGCAGGCGTCAAGAACCCGCTCGTACGCCGGCGTCCCTTCGGCCACCCCGTCGAGCGGTGCGAGGCACGCGCGCCGGACCGCCACCTCGCGCTCGTCGGTGACGACCTGCACACCGGCACCGACGCCGTCCAGCACCAGGTGGCAGTCCGCCAGCAGGAGGTAGTCCAGGCGATCCGGGCCGGCCCGAGCGATCGCCACGGTCGCGGAGGGGCTGATCGGGTGCGCGATGTCGCAGACACCGCGATGGTCGTCGGCGATCTCCTCGATCGCGCTGCCCAGGACGGTCACGAGGTCGGCCCCGTCAGCACGCGAGAGCCGCCCCAACAGCACGCCGCCGAGTCGATGCGTGTACCAGGCGACGCCATGCGAGCAGACCGAATCGCTGCCCGGGATCCCGGCGCCGTCGAGCAGTACGGCGGCGTCGGAGACACTGCCCACGAAGTCCTCGTTCGGGCGGCCCGGGTGGCCACCACTGGTCGACATGCTGACCCGCATCGCAGCGCGCCCGGCTCAGGCGCTCGTGAGGACGACCAGCTGCTGGGTCGCCCGGGTCATCGCGACGTACCGGTCCACGGCGCCCTCGATGCCCGGGCCGAAGGACTCCGGATCGACGAGGACGACCAGGTCGAACTCCAGGCCCTTCGCCAGCTCCGGGGTCAGCGACTGGACGCGTGCCCTCGGCCGGAACGTGGAATCGCCGATGACACAGGCGATTCCGTCGACATGGGTCTCCAGCCACTCATCGACGACCGTTTCGAGATCGGTCGCAGATCCGTGGGCGACGGGGACGCCGGTGCTGCGGACGGAGGTCGGCACGTTCGCGTCCGGGAGCACGGACCGGATGACCGGCTCGGCCTCGACCATGACCTCCTGCGGCGTCCGGTAGTTGATGCTCAGCGCGGCCAGGTCGATCCGATCGAGCCCGACCCGCTGGAGTCGCCCCTGCCACGTCTCGGTGAAGCCGTGCCGGGCCTGGGCCCGGTCGCCGACGATGGTGAAGCTCCGCGACGGGCAGCGCAGCAGCAGCATCTGCCACTCCGCGTCGGTCAGCTCCTGCGCCTCGTCCACCACGATGTGCGCGAACGGCCCGGCGAGCAGGTCCGGGTCCGCAGCCGGCAGAGCGGCCTCGTCGTCGAGCGCGCCCTGCAGATCCTGCCCGCGCAGCATGGACATCACGTGCATCTCAGAGTCGTCGCTCGCGATCAGGTCGGCCACGACATCGGCCATCCGCTCGCGGGCGGCGGCGAGCGAGGCGTCGCGCCGGCGCTTGCGCCGAGCCGTCTCGGGGTCACCGAGCCGCTGCCGGGCCGCGTCCAGCAGCGGGAGGTCGGACAGCGTCCAGGCCTGGGCGTCCGCGCGTTGCAGGGCGCGGACCTCCCCGGCACTCAGCGCGGGCGCGCTCTGGCGCAGGTAGGCCGGCACCGACCACAGGTCGGCGACGAGGTCGGCGGCTTCGAGCAGCGGCCAGGCGCGGTTGAACGCCGTGAGCAGGTCCCGGTCCTGCAGCAATGACCTCCGGACCAGGTCGGGCGGAGCATCGTCGTCGTCGTGCTTGTCGACCAGGATCGTGACCAGCTCATCCCAGACCTGGTCGCGGGCCTCGTTGTGCGGCGTACCGGGGTCCGGCTGCCTCGAACGCCTCGGCCCAGTCCGCGGCAGTGAGCCGGACGTCGGACCAGTCGGTCGTCACCGTCATCCCCTCGCGGGGTGGCTCCTCGTAGAACCGGACGGCCGCCTCGATCGCCGCCACCAGGTCTGCGGACGCCTTCAGCTGCGCGACGTGCGGGTCGGTCTCGGCCTGGGCCTCGGCGCCCTCGCGGACGAGGTCCCGCAGGGTGCACGTCTGCACACCCTCCTCGCCCAGGCTGGGCAGGACGTCGGCGACGTAGGCCAGGTACGGCTGGTGCGGGCCGACGAACAGGACGCCGCCGCGGCGGTGACCCAGGCGAGGGTCGGAGTAGAGCAGGTACGCCGTGCGGTGCAGTGCGACGACGGTCTTGCCGGTGCCCGGACCGCCGTCGACGACCAGGGCGCCCTCGGACCCCGCGCGGACGATCGCGTCCTGATCGGCCTGGATGGTGCCGAGGACGTCGCGCATCCGGGCCGACCGGTTGCTGCCCAGGCTGGCGATGAAGGCCGACTGATCGTCGAGCGACGCGGCGTGCCCCGCGAGCCCGTCGGGGGTGAAGACCTCGTCCCAGTAGTCGCTGATCCGGCCGAGGGTCCAGCGGTAGCGGCGACGGCTGGACAGGCCCATCGGGTTCGCGTGGGTCGCTGCGAAGAACGGCTCGGCCGCCGGCGAGCGCCAGTCGAGCAGCAGCCGGCGCCCTGCGCTGTCGGTGAGGCCGAGCCGTCCGATGTAGACGGGCTCGGAGTCGTCCTGGCTCACGATGTGCCCGAGGCACAGGTCCAGGCCGAACCGCCGCAGGGCCCGCAGGCGACCGGTCAGCCGGTGGATCTCCAGGTCGCGGTCCATCGCCTCCTGGCCGGTGCCACCGGGCGCTTTGCGTGCCATGTCCAGCCGGTCGGACAGCTCGGCGATCGAGCGCTCGAGGCATTCCGCGATGGCCTCGAAGTGCTGCTCGTCGCCGGCGACCAGCGCCGGGTCGGCCTTGTGTGCGAGGTGGTCGGGAAGGGCGAACGCGTTGGTAGTCAAGGGGTTCACGGCATCATCTCCGATCTAAAGTCCGTCACCTTAGATCCCAAAAATGGTGCTCATGAGGCCGCCGGAACTCTGCTATAACTGAGAGTGGGGAGAGTTCTCGACCCTCGGCCGCCGAGGGGGTGGCGACTCAGTCGCGGTGGGCGGCGGCGTACTGCTCGTCGGTGACGGCTTCGAGCCAGGTGGTGGAGTCCCCGTCATCCGTGGTCTCGAGCATGGCGATGTGGCACATCACTGTGGTGTCGGTGCCGCCGTGCCAGTGCTCCTCGCCCGGCGGCGTCCAGACGGTGTCGCCGGCGCGCATCCGGACGACGGTGCCGTCGCGGACCCCGACCAGCCCGGATCCCTCGGTGACGTGCAGGGTCTGACCGACGGGGTGAGAGTGCCAGTTGGTCCGAGCGCCGGGGGTGAACCTGACCAGGGCCGCGATGAGACGTGACGGCGGCTGAGCCTGCTTGATCGGTGTGAGGTAGACGTCGCCGGTGAACCGCTCGGCC
This sequence comes from uncultured Actinomycetota bacterium, assembly GCA_963795385.1. GTDB lineage: Bacteria > Actinomycetota > Actinomycetes > Actinomycetales > CAVURS01 > CAVURS01. Next base: position 650,558 of record CAWCHK010000003.1, on the reverse strand, counting down.
GGGGCTTTGGCGGTGTCGTTGACGGGGGCGAGCCCATGCGGGGCTCCTTCTGCGTCGGGTTCGGTTGTCAGGTGGCAAGCAGCGTCTTGATGGCGCGGCGTTCGTCCATCGCGGCGTATCCCTCGGCGACCTGGTCGAGCGGCAGGGTGAGGTCGAAGACCTTGCCGGGCTCGATCCGGCCCGACAGGACGCGCTCCAGGAGGTCCGGCAAGTAGGCGCGGGCCGGCGCGGGCCCGCCGCGGAGGCCGACGTTCTTCCAGAACATGTGCGACTGGGGGATCTCCTCGAAGTGGGGTATCCCGACCCAGCCGACCATGGCGCCGGGCCGAGCCGACCTCAGCGCCTGGTCGACGGACTCGTCGGTGCCCACGCACTCCAGCACCGCGTCGGCACCGATGCCCTTGGTCAGCTCCTTGACGGCCTCGACCCCTTCGTCACCGCGGGCGGAGATGACGTGCGTGGCGCCGAAGTCCTTGGCCACCGCCTGCCGGTCGGCGTGCCGGCTCATCGCGATGACCCGCTCGGCGCCCAGCTGGGCGGCGGCGAGGACCCCGGAGAGGCCGACCGCGCCGTCGCCGACGACCACGACGGTGCTCCCGGGCCGGACGTCGGCGCTGACGGCGGCGTGCCAGCCGGTGCACATGACGTCGGACAGGGCCAGGATGCTCGGAACCATCGCGTCGTCCGGCTGCTCCGGGGTCGACAGGAGCGTTCCGTCGGCGTTCTGGACCCGGATGAGCTCGGCCTGGCAGCCGTCGTAGCCGGTGACGTTCAGGCAGTTGGAGTGCATTCCCGCCTGGCAGACGGGGCAGGTGTTGTCGCTGGTGAGGAACCCGCCGACGACGAACTGCCCCGCCCGCACCGAGGAGACCTCGCCGCCCACGGCCTCGACGATGCCGACGTACTCGTGGCCGATCGGGGTCGGTTCGCTGACCTCCTGGACGCCGCGGTAGCGCCACAGGTCGGACCCGCAGACGCAGGCCGCGACGGTACGCACGATCGCGTCTGTGGGATCGAGGAGGGTCGGGTCCGGTCGCTCCTCGAAGCGGATGTCCCTGGTGCCGTAGATGATTGCGCCGCGCACGGGTTGCCCTCCGTCAGTCCTGGGAGTCCTGCTTCAACGTTGTCAGCTGCTCGAGCAGGCCCATGTCGTCCCTGCTGGCCCAGTGCTCGACGATCATCCCGTCGGCGACGCGCCAGATGTGGATGAACCTCCACGCGGCCGGTCGACCACTCACCGGCAGATCCGCCAGCAAGGGCATCGTGGACCCCCGATGGATGCCGTGCAGGGTCACGTGCTGCGCGACGAGGGCACCGTCCCCGATCAGGTGATGTTGCTCCATCGTGGTCGGCCCCAGGTCGCCGTCGATGGTCTGCAAGATCTGCTTCAGACCCTCACGGCCCTGCGGTCCGGCCGCGTGATTGACCAGGTCCTGAGCGATCAGGTCATCCAGCACGGTGACGTCGCCGGCTTGCTGTCGGCGGAACATCTCCGCGACCACGTCCTTGGCGCTCTCACTCATGGCCGTCTCCACCCGGACCGCTCAGATCGGCGCGGGTCATGCCGGCCGGATGACCGGCCGGCCACTGGACCAGCTCGATGCGGTAGCCGTCGGGGTCGGTGAGCCAGGCGGTCCAGAAGTCATCGGAGCCGTTGGGGGAGTGCGGAGGGTCCGCGGTGATGCCACGCTTCGCGAGCCCGGCGACCGCGCCATGGACGCCCGCGACGTTGACGACGAGGGCACTGAGGCCGCTCGGGTCCACCCGTCCGCGGCTCGGGTCGTGGGCGAGCTCGAGCGCGACGAACTCGTCGTCCGGGAGCTTGAGCATGGTCAGGTCGCCCAGCTCGGTGCCGGCCACCTGGCCGAGCACCTCGTACCCGAGGGCGGTGTAGAACGCGATCGACCGCTCGGCGTCGGTGACCCGGAGACCGAGGTGCAGGGTCCTCATCGTGATCGCGTCATCGACCTGGTCGCGAGCACTCCAGTCATTCGTTCGTCCTCTCCGTTGCTCCGACATGCTCCGACATCTCCGACATGCTCCGGGGACAGTGCAGCAGGGACGCTCACGGTCTGCGCGCGAACAGGCGGCCGTAGCCGTCGATGTCGAGGCCGCTCCGTGCGAGGGACAGGATCTCCCAGAGCAGGACCTGGTTCGCCGTCAGTACCGGACGGTCGATCGCGGCTTCGAGCTGCGCGATCGCCGAGGCGGTGCGAAAGCCGTTGCCGCCGAAGACGACCGCCTCCGCGGCGTCCCCGACCTGGCGCGTGACCCAGTCGACGACGGCGGCGGCTTCGATGAGATCCGGGTCCCGCGGGAGATGCGCCGACTCCGAGGAGACGACATCGAATCCCTGGCCGGCGTAGTAGGCGGCGCCGAGCTCGTTGAACTCGGCGGAGAACCACGGAGCGCCGACGAGCGCGACCCGCTCCACCCCGAGGACCTCGAGCGCGTGCAGCGACGCGGAGCCGGTGCTGCCCACCGGAAGGCCGGTGAGGTCCGCCAAGCGTGACACAGCCGCCCGCTCGGCCACCGCGCCGACCGCGTACGCCGAGGTGGTGGATGCATAGGCGACGACATCCATCGGGGGGCCCTGCAGGGTCTCGGCCGCGCGGTCGAGGTAGCGGGGCCGGGTCAGCTCGCGCAGGGCGGGCGGGGCGGTCGGGTCGTCGTGGGTGGCTTCGACGCAGCCGGTCACGCGGGCGATGCGGGTGGTCACCCGCGACCCAGCCATCGAGGCGAACTCCACCTCCGGGCCGGGAGTCGTGTGCGGCGTGATCACCCCGATGCGGATCACGGCCGCGCCCGTCGACCACTGCCGCGCAGCCTCATCGCCGCGGCGGCCTCACGTTGCTCCGTGCACACGCTGGCGACCTCCCGCGGGCTGGACCGGCACGATCGAGCCTGCCCACCGTATCCGCAGCCATCGTGGGAGAGCGCGTCCAGCGCGTCCAGCGATCGACGAATCCGTTGGCACCGAAGGCTAGGCGGTCTCGAGTCGCCGCAGGCCGGGTGCGGTCCTAGCGTCGAAGGATGACTGGGACGAGCACACAGACACAGAGTGACCAGGGACGGCTGAACCGCCATGTCGGTCCGGTCGGTCTGCTCTTCGCGGGCATCGGGTCGATCATCGGCTCCGGGTGGCTGTTCGGGGCCTTCAACGCCTCGGTGACGGCTGGACCGGCGGCGGTCTTCTCCTGGGCCATCGCCGGGGTGATGATCCTGCTGATCGCCCTCGCCTACGCGGAGCTCGGGCCGATGTTCCCGATCTCGGGTGGTGTCGTGCGCTACCCGCAGCTGGTGTGGGGATCCTTCGCGAGCTACTCGCTCGGGTGGATCACCTGGATCTCCACCGCCGCCGTTCCCGCCATCGAGGTCGAGGGTGCCCTGCAGTACGCAACCAAGTACGCCGACTTCACCACCAAGCACAAGGTCAATGGTGAGCCGACGTACACGCTCACGGGACTCGGCCTGGTCACCGCCATCGTGCTCCTTGCCGTCTTCGTCGTCGTCAACTACTACGGGGTGCGCCTGTTCGCCCAGATCAACAACGCACTGGTCTGGTGGAAGCTCGCGATCATCCTGCTGGTGATCGTCACGTTCCTGGTCCTCGCGTTCGCCGGGAACTCCATGGGTGGGACCGCCAACTACAACTCCCACGGGTTCGCCCCGGACGGCACTCATGGCGTCTTCCTGGCCATCTCGACCGCGGGAATCACGTTCTCCTTCCTCGGGTTCCGCCAAGGCATCGAACTGGCGGGGGAGAGCAGCAACCCCAAGCGAGACGTCCCCCTCGCAGTCATCGGATCCGTGCTGATCACGGCAGTCATCTACGTGCTGCTGCAGGTCGCCTTCACGCTGGGCGTCCCGGCGTCCGCCCTCGACAAGTCCCACGGTTGGAGCTCCCTGGCCTTCACCAACGACTTCGGCCCGCTGGCCGCCATCTCCACCCTGGCCGGCGCGACCTGGCTGGCCTACCTGCTCTACGCGGACGCGATCATCTCCCCCTCCGACACCGGCTTCATCTACACGACCGCCTCCGCGCGCGTGTCGTACGCGATGGGCCGCAACCGCAACGCCCCGGCGGCGCTGGCACGGGTCAGCCGCACCGGCGTCCCGGTCTACGGTCTGGCGCTGACCTTCGTCGTCGGCCTGATCCTGTTCCTGCCGTTCCCGAGCTGGCAGCAGCTCGTCGGCTTCATCACCAGCGCGACCGTCATCTCGTTCGGCTCCGGGCCCCTCGTGGTGGCGGCACTGCGCCGCGACCTGCCGGATGCCGTCCGGCCGTACCGGCTGCCGGGCGGCGACGTCCTGCCGTTCCTCGGCTTCTACGCCGCCAACATGATCGTCTACTGGGGCGGCTGGGACACCAACAAGAAGCTGTTCGTCACCGTACTGATCGGCTACGTCGTCCTGGCCGCGTTCCACCTCGTCGGGGACCGGGCGGCCAAGGCCCCGCTCGCGCTGCGCTCGGGCTTCTGGGTGCTGCCCTGGTTCGCCGGAATGACGCTGGTCAGCTGGCTCGCGGACCCGACTGAGCACCCCGCGGCCTTCAACTGGGTGTTCCTCATCAACCTGGCGTTCTGCGCGGGTATCTATCTGCTCGCGGTCCACGTCCGCCAGCCCCGATCCGAGGTCGAGCGGCACATCGCCGACGCGGAGCAGGAGTCGGCCGACCCGGAGTCGGGCGACCAGACGTGACGTTCATCGCCCACCCGCGCCGGCTGCGGCACCTGGGCCGGATCCTGCGGCGCGCCTGAACCCCGGCGTACGACGGCGGCCCGTCCACCTGGTGAGGTGGGCGGGCCGCACTCGTGTCTGGACCCCTCCGCGACCCCGAGGACACCAGGATGCCGCGGCCGCCCGCGCGGTCCCTCCACCCGGGGCGGCAAGCCTCTCCCAGCCGGGCGACCGCGCAGCGCTCAGTCCGTGCGGGTCGGCCAGGCCCCGGTCGCCCACCGGTCCTCGAGACGCCAGGCCAGCAGCGTCGCGGCGACATGCCAGTCGAGCGGTTCGTCTACAGCTGACGGAGCCCCGGTAGGGTCCGCGCGTGTCCTGGGCGCGGCTGGCGGAGGGTACTGGCGTGGCGGACAGCTTGGCGGCCCACTCACCCGGAAGCTGCTGACCGGCACCCTGCCGGGCGTGATCGTGGGCGCGCTGATCCGCGTGTACGTGCTCCCTGGACCGCGGGCGTTCCGGCTGGTCGTGGCCGCCGTCCTGCTCCCGCTGGGCCTGTGGCTGATCGCCCGGTCCTGGCGCCCTCACCATGGCCGCACCCTGAGCCCGTCTACAGTCACCGGCCTGGCCCTCGCCGTCGGTGTGATCGGCGGCATCTACGGGATCGGCGGCGGGTCGATCCTCGGGCCGATCCTGGTCGGCTCCGGACTCGCGGTCAGCGTGGTGGCGCCGGCCGCCCTGACGGCTACGTTCGTCACCTCGGTGATCGGGGCCACCACCTACGGTCTGCTGTCTTTCGACGCGGCGGGCTCAGTCGCGCCGCGATGGGACGTCGGGCTCGCCTGCGGCCTCGGTGGCCTCGTCGGCGGGTACCTCGGCGCCCGGTGGCAGCACCACGTGCCGGAACGGGCGCTGCGCCTTCTGCTGGGCGGCCTCGCGGTCGCCCTCGCGACCATGTATGCCGTCCTGGCCCTGGGCTGATCCGCCACTGGCGGTGGCGCATCATGGTCTGGTCACCCGGCTGGGTGGCGTCGGCCCTTTCATCCCATGCGGGCTGCCGCCCCGGACCCCGGCCGGGAACACGACCTTCGTGACCACCAGGATGATCCCGCCGAAGGTCGGCCAGAGCGTGCGGATCACCGATGTCACGAGCTGCACCTGCACAGTGATCAGTGTCAGCGCGGCGCGCGCCTCGGTCGGCCTGCCGGACGGCTTCCGGTTCCACGACCTGCGGCCCCACCGACGACGAAGGCCCGTCGTGAAGTATCACGACGGGCCCTCGTACGGGTATTTCCCTGACAGTGAGAGGAGGCTGAGCCCGAAACTGCAGGTCAGGGGCCTACGACGGTCTAGATGTCGTAGTAGAGCTCGAACTCGTGGGGGTGGGGGCGCAGCCGGACGGGGTCGATCTCCTGGGTGCGCTTGTAGTCGATCCAGGTCTCGATCAGGTCGGGGGCGAAGACATTGCCCTCGGTCAGGTAGTCGTGATCGACCTCGAGCGCGTCCAGCACCTCGGCCAGCGTGCCGGGCACCTGCTGGATCGAGGCGTGCTCCTCCGGCGGCAGCTCGTAGAGGTCCTTGTCGATCGGGTCCGGCGGCTCGATCCGGTTCTTGATGCCGTCCAGGCCGGCCATCAGCATCGCCGAGAACGCCAGGTACGGGTTCGACGACGGGTCGGGCACGCGGAACTCGATCCGCTTGGCCTTGGGGTTCGACCCCGTCACCGGGATGCGGACGCAGGCCGAGCGGTTGCGGGCCGAGTAGACCAGGTTGACCGGCGCCTCGTAGCCCGGCACGAGCCGGTGGTAGGAGTTGACCGTCGGGTTGGTGAAGGCCAGCAGGGACGGCGCGTGCTTGAGCAGGCCACCGATGTACCAGCGGGCCAGGTCCGAGAGCCCGCCGTAGCCGGCCTCGTCGAAGAACAGCGGCTCGCCGTCCTTCCACAGGGACTGGTGGCAGTGCATGCCAGAACCGTTGTCACCAAACAAGGGTTTCGGCATGAACGTCGCCGTCTTGCCGTGAGCGTGCGCCACCGACTTCACGACGTACTTGAACAGCATGACCTTGTCGGCCGACTTCGCGAGGGTGTCGAAGCGGTAGTTGATCTCCGCCTGACCAGCGGTGCCGACCTCGTGGTGGGAGCGCTCCACCTGCAGCCCCAGGGCCTCGAGCTCCAGGACGATCTGGTCGCGCAGGTCCGCGTAGTGGTCCACCGGCGGGACGGGGAAGTAGCCACCCTTGTACGGCGTCTTGTGGCCGAGGTTGCCACCCTCCTCGACCCGGCCGGTGTTCCAGGCTGCCTCGATCGAGTCGATGTAGTAGTAGCCGGCGTTCTGCTTGGTCTCGAAGCGCACGTCGTCGAAGATGTAGAACTCGGCCTCGGGCGCGAAGAACGCGGTGTCCGCGATGCCGGTCGACTTCAAGTAGGTCTCGGCCTTCGCGGCCACCTGGCGCGGGTCCCGGCTGTACGGCTCGTCGGTGTACGGGTCGACGATGCCCATGTTGATGTTCAGCGTCGTCTCGGCCCGGAACGGGTCCAGGTAGGCGGTGGTCAGGTCGGGGATGAGCTTCATGTCCGACTCGTGGATCGCCTGGAAGCCGCGGATCGAGGACCCGTCGAACATCTGGCCCTCGGTGAAGAACTCCTCTGCGATCGAGGCGGCCGGGACGTTGAAGTGCTGCATCACTCCCGGCAGGTCGCAGAAGCGGACGTCGACGAACTTGACGTCCTGGTCCTTGATGAACTTCAGGACCTCATCGGCGTGGGTGAACATCCAACCTCCTCCAGGCAAGGGCCCGCTGCCGCTCGCTCACGGAACGCTAGGCAACCGGGGTGACGCGTCAGTGTCCCGGATGTTTCACCAGTGTTACCAGGCCGGGGGCCCGGTGACGGCCAAGTAGCCTGGCGCCATGGTCGACCGCAGGGACATCGGGTCCTGGCTCCAGGGCCCCGGCAGCCTGAACCCCGACGCCCAGCGGCCCGGGGTCCGGCTGGGGCTCCCCGCGGACGGGCCCGGCTCGGTGGCCCGCTTCGGCCGCCGCGCCCTGGCCATCGTCGTCGACTACCTCCTGTGCGAGCTGATCGCCTCGCTCTTCGGCTTCCGGCTCGGCCGGGCCGGACCGACGGCGTTCCTCCCGCTCCTGGTCTTCTTCGTCGAGAACGTCCTGCTCGTGGGCACCGTGGGCTCCACGGTCGGTCACCGGCTGCTCGGCCTGCGGGTCCAGCGGCTGTCCGGCGAGCTGCCCGGACCCCTGCTCGCACTGGTGCGGAGCCTGCTGCTGTGCCTCGTGGTGCCGGCCCTGATCTGGGACCGCGACCAGCGTGGCGTGCACGACCGGGTCAACGGCACCGTGCTCCTGCGGGTCTGACGGCAGCGCCTCAGCCCGTACGCCGGACGCCGACGCCCGGGCCGGTCGACCGGGTCAGCCGCTCGAGCTCGGCGACCGCGGCTCGGGCATCCCGACGCTGCTCGGCCCGCTCCTGGTCCTGCAGGACCGACCGGGCGGCGTTGGCGACCGCCCCTGCGCAGACGACGCCGTCCAGCCGGCGGCCGAGCGAGGTGACGAGGCGAAGGTGGCTGCTGGTGCGCATGACCACCACTGAACGCCGTCGATGTTTCCCCGCGATGACCGCGGGGCAAAGATCGGGTGCGAGTTCGGTGCCGGCTCAGCGGCCGCGCATGGCCTTGCGGTCCGGCCGGGTCTTGGTCGGGTCCAGGCCCTTGGGCACCGGCATCCGCACCCCGCCGAGGGCCTTGAGCCGCTTGTTGACCGCGTCCACCTCGCCCTTGCTGAGCTCGGGCCGCATCCGGCCGATCTTCTTGGCCAGCTTGGCCACAGGTACCTCGTCGGCGCCCTCGCCGATGCGCAGGATGTGGACCGGCACGTTCGGCGCCACCCGGTTGACCCGCTTGCGCTCGGAGTCCACCAGCCGGCTGGCCCGCGCGATCGGCCCCTCGCTGACCAGCACGACACCGGGGCGCCCGATGGCCCGGAAGACGAGGGCGACGTTCTGCAGGTCACCGGGCCGGTTGGCCTCGGCCGCGACCGGCTCCTTGTCGTAGTACCAGCCGCGGCGGAGCGCCGAGAGCGCGGCGCCGGAGGCACCGGCCTGACCCTGCAGCTGGCGGTACGCCGCCCGCTCGGCCCGGCGTCCCATCACGATCAGCGCCCCCAGCAGCGCCATCGGGATGCTGAGGATGAAGAAGTAGGTCCAGTGTCCGAGGAGGAAGCCGATCCCGGTGAAGAACCCGATGACCACCACCGCGACGCCGAGCATCCACCAGGTGATCTTCTTGTCGATCCCGGCCGCCGCCCGGTAGACCTGCCAGACCTGGGCGAACCGGCCCTTCTTCTTCTCGACCGGGGGGCCTGCGTCGCTGCCGGAGTCCTTCTTCTTGCGCGCCATGCCGCTCAGGATACGGGCCGGAGCCGACGTGCTGGTTCAGGCCTGCGCGATCTGGGCGAGCAGGCTGGAGGCCTCCTGGCGGGCGCTGCCCTGGCCGGTCAGGTGCGCGAGCGCGTCGGGGATCGGGGCGCCGCGACGCTGCATGGCCTGGGCCCACAGCCGCCCCGCGCGGTACGACGAGCGCACGAGCGGCCCGGCCATGACGCCGGCGAAGCCCAGGGCCTCGGCCTCGTCGGAGAGCTCGACGAACTCCTCGGGCTTCACCCACCGGTCCACGGGGTGGTGGCGGGGGCTGGGCCGCAGGTACTGCGTGATGGTCAGCAGGTCGGTGCCCGCGGCGTACAAGTCACGCAACGCGGCACTGACCTCCTCGCGGGTCTCGCCCATGCCGAGGATCAGGTTCGACTTGGTGACCAGGCCGGCGGCGCGGCCCTGGCTGATGACGTCGAGGGACCGGTCGTAGCGGAATGCCGGCCGGATCCGCTTGAAGATCCGCGGCACGGTCTCGACGTTGTGCGCGAACACCTCCGGCGCCGCGTCGAAGACCTGCTGGAGCAGCTCGGGCTTCCCCGAGAAGTCCGGCACCAGGATCTCCACGCCGGTGCCGGGGTTGAGGGCGTGGACCTGCCGGATCGTCTCGGCGTAGAGCCAGGCCCCCTCGTCCTCGAGGTCGTCGCGGGCGACACCGGTGATCGTGGCGTAGCGCAGGCCCATCGCCTGGACGCTCGTGGCCACCCGGCGCGGCTCGTCGCGGTCCAGCGGCGAGGGCTTGCCCGTGTCGATCTGGCAGAAGTCACAGCGCCGGGTGCACTGCTCGCCGCCGATGAGGAAGGTCGCCTCGCGGTCCTCCCAGCACTCGAAGATGTTGGGGCAGCCAGCCTCCTGGCACACCGTGTGCAGCCCCTCGCGCTTCACCAGGGCGTGCAGCTCCGTGTAGTCCGGGCCCATCGTCGCCTTGGTCTTGATCCACGACGGCTTGCGCTCGATCGGGGTCTCGGCGTTGCGGGCTTCGACCCGCAGCATCCTGCGGCCTTCGGGGGCGACGGTCACCTCTCCAGGGTAAGCCTGCGCCGGCCGGTCGCCCGCGCAGGCCCGGCGATCAGCCGGTCGCCTTGGCCTCGGCGTCGCTCATCAACCGGCGGTGGCGGTCGAAGACCTCGTCGTTTGAGGACAGCGTCGCCCCGGCGACCGTGGGCGAGACGAAGGTCGGGAGCACGATCCCGTCCCGGCCGAGGACCTGGGCGGTGCGCGTGATGATCTCGTGGCTGACGACGCAGGCCACCACGGTCGAGGAGCCGCCGACCGGCCGGTCCCAGCCGTCGACCGCGACGATCGCGTCCTCGACCGGCACGCCCGTGTCGACCACGAGGTCGCAGACGTCGGAGAGGAACTTGCCGCTCGAGTGGGCCGGCTGCATGCTGTCGCGGCACTTCAGGGACGTGACCGCAACGGTGGTGACACCGCGCGCCCCCGCCCAGAGAGCGGCGTCGATGCCCGCGGCGTTCCGGCCGCTGTGCGAGTAGACGACCAATGTGTCGCCGGCGTTGATCGGCTCGTGGTCGAGGAACTTGTCGATGTAGTTCTCGGTGCGCTCCAGCCAGAGCAGCTCGCGCACCCCGCCGGGGCCGAGGACGTTGTGCCACATCAGTCGCGGGTCGGTCAGCGGGTGCAGCCCGGCCCAGCTGCCGTAGCGGGGGAAGGCGTCCATCGTCGGGATCACCGAGTGACCGCTGCCGAACAGATGGACCAGGTTCCCGGCGCGCACGCTGGTGGCGCACTGGACGGCGACGGCGTCGAGCGCCTCGCCCTGCGTGCCTTCAAGCGTCTCGAGCAGCTGGATCAGGCCGCGGGTGTACTGGGCCGAGGTGGTCAAGGTGTTCCGTCTCCTTCGGGTGGTTCGGTCGTGACTGCGGTGCCGCGCTGGGGCGGTCGACGCCGGCTCCTACGCCGGGTGGGTGTCGTTCATGACGAGGCGGACCTGGTAGTGATCACCCCGCATCACGCTGTGGACCAGCTCGAACGGACCGTGGACGTCGAACGAGACCCGCTCTACGAGGAAGGCGTGGGTGTCGGCCGGTACGTCGAGGACCGAGGCCAGGTCGGCCGGCACGCCGCCGACGCGGAAGGTCTCCGCGGTCTGCGTCGCGACGACGCCGTACCGCTCGCGCAGGACGCCGTAGAGCGACTGGCCGTTCATGTCGACGTCCTCCAGCCCCGGGAAGCGGGTCAGGGGCAGGTAGCTCGTCTGCACGCCGATCGGGAGGTCACTGCCGGTCCTCAGCCGCTTCAGCACCAGGACGGGGTCGGCCGGCGCGAGCCCGAGGGCGGCCCCGATGGCCTCGTCACCGGCATCGCCGACCGTCGAGGACAGCACCCGGGACCCTGCGACCAGACCGAGCGCTGCGATCTCGTTGGTGAACGACGTGACACCGCGGGCGCCGGCGATGAGGTTCATGTCCTTGACGAAGGTCCCGCGCCCCTGCTCCCGGCTGACCAGGCCGCGGTCGACGATCCGGGCCAGGGCCTGCCGGATGGTGACCCGGCTGACGTCGTACTCGTTGCCGAGCTCCTCCTCGCTGGGCAGGCGGTCGCCCGGCTGCCACTCGCCGGCCTCGATCCGGGCCGTGAGGCTGCGCTCGACCTGGCGGTACATCGGCACGCCCGAGGCGACGTCGATGGCGGTGCGCGGCGAGATGCTGGTCATGCCCACACCCTGGCGCCATCGCGCGCCGCGTGCAGTGCCCCCACGACACCGGCGCGGTCGCCGAGGATGGCCGGGCGGACAGGCACCCGCCGGCCGTCCCGCGACGCGGACGCCGACAGCGTGCGCTCCAGGACCGGCGCGATGACGTCGAACGCCCGGCTGAGCCCGCCCGCGAGGACCACGACCTCGGGGTCGAGGATGCTGGCCAGGGCCGCGAGTCCGAGCCCGAGGGTGGCCGCCCAGGAGGCGACGACGGCGCCGGCTCCGGACGCCCCGGCCGCCGCCTCGGCCAGCAGGTCGGCGGCGCCGGCGCCGGGTCGCCACTCGCCGGCCAGCTGCTCGAGCCGCGCGCCGGACGCCCCCCGCTCGAAGCCGCCGTGCCGCTCGTCGGCCGGCTCACTGGCGGGGAGCCAGCCCCAGGAGCCGGCACTGCCGCGGGCTCCGGTCCAGATCCGGCCGTCGACCATCAGCCCGCCGCCGATCCCCGTGCCGACCGCGACCAGCACGGCCGAGCGGCAGTCCTTGGCCGCGCCCTCGCGGGCCTCGGCGAGCAGGGTGAGGTGGCCGTCCAGTCCCACCTCGACAGGGGCGTCCAGCCGGCGCGAGAGGTCATGGCCCAGGGGCTCGCGCTCCAGCCACGGCAGGGCGGGGACGAACCGCGGTGTGCCGTGGTCGACCGTGCCAGGGATGCCGCACCCCACTGCGGCGATGGCCTCCGCACCGGCGAGCTCGGTTGCCGCGTGGACGATCTGGTCGAGCAGCGCGGCGTACGACTGCGGCACGGCGAACTGCGTCACGACGGACCGACGGCCCTCGACGGTCTCGCTGCGCAGGCGCACGGACGAGCCGCCGATGTCGATGCCGATGAAGCGCCCCGGAGCCTGCATCACCCCTTGACCCCCGAGCTCGCGATGCCGGGGATGAAGGTCCGCTGCGCCAGCACGAAGATGACCAGGGTCGGCAGGCTGGCGATGAGCGTGCCCGCCATCACGACGTTCTGGTACTGCACGCTCGTGTTGTACGACAGCAGCTGGCTCAGGCCCAGGACGACCGGGAACTTCTCGGTGGACTGCAGGATGCTCAGCGGCCACAGGAAGTTGTTCCAGTAGTAGACGAACGCGAAGACCGCGAGCGTCACCAGGCCCGGTCGGACCATCGGCGCGACGATCTGGAGGACGATCCGCAGCTCGCTCGCGCCGTCGACCCGCGCCGCCTCGATGAGCTCGTTCGGCACGTCGACGATGAACTGCCGCATCAGGAAGATGCCGAACGCGTTGGCCAGCCACGGCAGGAGGACCCCGAGGTAGGTGTCCGACAGCCCCAGCGAGGAGACCATCCAGTAGAGCGGGACCAGGGTCACGATCGGCGGCATGAACATCGTCGAGACGACGGTCCAGAACATCAGGTCCCGACCTCGGAAGCGGTACTTCGCGAAGACGTACCCGGCCAGCAGGCTGGTCAGCAGCACCGACGCCGTGGCGACCGACGAGATGAACATGCTGTTCAGGAAGTCGTGGGCGAACGGCACCACGTCGAAGACGGTGCGGTAGCCGCTGGTCGTCGGGTGCTTCGGGATCAGGGACTGCGGCACCTCCTGCAGCTCCGAGGCCGGCTTCACGCTGGAGGAGATCATCCAGTAGAGCGGGAAGACCGTGACGACGGAGACGAGGAGCAGCCCGAGGCGGATGGCGGTCCGGCCGGCGAGCCCGCGCCGTCGTGGCTTGTGAATGGTCTGCGGTGTCACGGGTTCCAGCGATTCTTCCGCCGACTGGAGGATGGTCATGAGCGCCTCCGGATGACTGCGGCGAGGGCGCCGCCGATGGCGACGAGGACGACGAGCAGCGAGACGGCCATGGCGCTGGCCTGCCCGGCGAGACCGTTCTGGAACGCCGCGCGCTGGATCTCGAGCGAGATCACGTCGGTGCTGTTCGCCGGCCCGCCCTGGGTGAGGATGTAGGCCGGGTCGAAGATCTGGATCGAGTTGACGACCGCGATGACCATCACGAACGCGAGGGTCGGGCGCAGCAGGGGGAGCGTGACGCTGAAGGTCTGCCGGATCGGGCCGGCGCCGTCCATGCCCGCCGCCTCGTAGAGCTCCTGCGGGATCTGGGTGAGACCGGCGATGACGAGGACGACGTAGTACCCGAGCATCTGCCAGATGTGGAAGACCACCAGGGACAGCAGGGCGGTGGAGGGTGAGCTGAGGAACGTCAGGTCGCCCAGCCCGATCGCGGAGAACATCCGCGAGAGCGGCCCGTAGTTCGGCGCGTAGAGCTGGCCCCAGACGATCGAGACCGCCACGGTCGGCACGACGTACGTCCCGAACAGGATCGTGCGCACGAGCGCCTTGCCGCGGATCTTCGGCAGGAACAGCAGCATCGCCAGCAGCACCGCGAGCGGGATCTCGATGACCACCGCCAGGACGACGTACACCGCGGTGTTCTTCAGCGCGGTGCGGAACGTCAGGTCGTGCAGCAGCCCGGAGTAGTTGTCCAGGCCCTTCCACTGCATCTGCGAGATCGGGGTCAGCATGTTCCAGCTGTGGAAGCTGATCCAGACCGACAGCAGCAACGGCACGAAGATGAACGCCACGATGATGAACATGGCGGGGGAGAGCATGACCGCCGCCCACTGGTTCTCCCGGCGCTGGGCCCGCCCGCCCCGCCGTCGTACCGGCCCCTGCACCGGTACGACGGCGGAGCCGCTCTGCTCGAGAACGGTCACGACGGTCAGCCGCCCGCGCCCTGGAGGGCGGAGGCGGCCGCGGCCTGCGCCTTGGTGAGCGCGTCGGCCGGCGACTCCTTGCCGAAGACGACCTTCTCGATCTCGGTCTGGACGGCCTCGGTCATCTGCTCGCCGCCCAGGACGGTGGGGAACGGTGTCGAGTTCGGGAGCTGGTCGACGTAGGTCTGCAGGAACGGGGTGGACAGCTCGCTCTTGTGAGCCGCGATGTCGCTCGTCCGGCTGGGCAGGATGCCCATCGACAGCAGGATGTCGGCCATGTCGGACGAGCCGTTCTTGCCGCTCGACGTGCCGTTGAGCCAGGTGAGGAACTTCCAGGCCGCCTGCTGGTTCACTGCCGATGCCTTGCCGTTGACCATGGTGAGCCAGGAGTAGGACACGCTGGAGGACTTCTGGCCGTCGGGACCGGTCGGGATCGGGGCGGTGGCGATGTCGTCGAACTTCGGGCCCATCGCCTGCTTCAGGGACGCCTGCCACCAGTTCGCCATGACGAGCATCGCGGTCTTCTCGTTGGTGAAGTTGTCCAGGTAGGGGCCGGTCGTGTTGGCGTTGGCCGAGCTCATCGACGGTTTGGTCAGGCCCTCGGAGACCATCGTCTTGTAGAGCTGCGTCGTCGCCTGCGCGGCCGGGCCGGTGATCGCCGGCTTGCCGCTGCTGTCGAGCAGTGCGCCGCCGTCGGAGTTGACCATCGACAGCCACGGGTGCACGACCCCCGCCGCCCAGCTGGTGATCACACCGAAGCTCTGCTGGCCCTTGCCGTGCGGCAGCTTGCGGGCGTCGGCGAGCAGCTCGTCCCACGTGGCCGGCGGCTTGGTGATCCCGGCTGCGGCGAACAGCTTCTTGTTGTAGTTGAGGGCGTAGAGGTCAACCTCGTTGGGGTAGCCGCGGACCGCGCCGTCCTTGGTGACGTCGCCGGCGAGGTTGGCCGGCCAGTTGGTCTTCACGTCGCTCTCGACGTCCGCCGGTGCCTTGGCCGCGACGCCGGACTTGACCAGCTCGGGCAGCCAGAGGTCGTAGATGCCGGCGATGGTCGGCCCGCTCGGGGAGTTCGCCTGCGTCCGCAGAGTGCTGAGCAGGTTGCCGAACGGCACGGCCCTGATGGTGACGGTGATCGAGGGGTTCTGCGCGTGGAACGCGGCGGCTGCTGCGTTCAGCAGCTTCACCTGGTCGGGACCGTAGTGGGTGAGGAAGGAGATGTTCTGCTTCTTGCTGTCGGAGCTCGTGCTGCTGCTGCCCTTGCCGCACCCGCTGAGTGCGGTGCTGGCGGCGAGCAGGCACGCCGCGCCGACGAGGAACCCCCGACGGCGGTGGAGACGCTGGGTCATCCGGCTTCCTTCCCTGAGTTCTACTTGTAGTAACGTCGTAACGTTATATCGGGTGGACCACGCGACAGGCAAGAGTCCCGACCTGGGAAAGTTGTCGGGCTCGCCGGCGTCGGCCCGGCGCCGTCCGCTCGAGCGAGGAGCAATCGCATGGAGGACCAGCAGCAGCCGGGCGCGGCCGAGGACCCGGCCGCGGTCTCGGCCGCGGACATCGGCGCGGGCCGGGCGATGGCCCGCGAGATCGCCGAGCAGCCGGCGGTCCTGGCCGGGCTGCTCCGCGACCACCTGCCCGAGATCGCCGCCGTCGCGGCCCGGATCAAGGAGGCGCGGCCCCGGTTCGTGCTCTTCGCCGCGCGGGGGACCAGTGACAACGCGGCGCTCTACGGCAAGTACCTGGTGGAGATCCGGCTCGGTGTCGCGGCGGGCCTCATCTCGCCGTCGACGACCACGCTGTATCACGCCAGGCCGGACCTGCGGGACGTCCTGTTCGTCGCGGTGAGCCAGTCCGGCTCCTCGCCCGACCTGGTCGAGTCGATGGCGGCCGCCCGCTCCGCGGGTGCGCTCACGGTCGCGGTGACGAACGCTCCCGGGTCGGACCTGGACCGCTCCGCCGAGCTCTCGATCGACGTCCACGCCGGGGCCGAGCGGGCGGTGGCGGCGACCAAGTCCTACACCGCCGAGCTGCTCGCGCTCTACCTCCTATTCGGTGCGGAATCCCTTGCGACAGTGGGGGATACGCTCGCGCCGCTTGCGGACGCGGCCCGCGCGACGCTGGGGCGGCCGGAGGCCGTGAGCGAAGTAGCCGCTCGCTACCGGTACGCCGAGCAGATGCTCGTCGTGGCGCGCGGGCTGTCCTATCCCACGGCGCGGGAGGCGGCGCTGAAGCTGATCGAGACCAGCTACCTCGGCGCCCAGGCCTACTCGGGCGCCGACATCCTGCACGGCCCGATGGCGATGGTCTCGCGGCGCACCCCGAGCCTGGCGATCGTCACACCGGGCGCGGCCAGCGCCGCGATGGCCGACGTGGTCCGCGCGCTGCGCGAGCGTGGCAGCGACATCGTCACGGTCGGCGGTCCCGCGGCCGACCTGCCGACGTCCGGCTCCGCCGGCTCTTCCGGGTCGGGGACCGGCGAGCTGCCGGAGCTGGTCCAGCCGATCCTGGAGATCCTGCCGTTGCAGCAGCTGGCCTGGCGCCTGGCGCTGGATCGCGGCGGGGACCCCGACCGTCCCGCGGGCCTCTCCAAGGTGACCTTGACCCGCTAGTCAGGGGGGTGGCGCCCTTCCGGCTCAGGATTCGGGGCCAACCTGCCGATACCCGTGAGGTCGCGGGCTTACCGTCCGCCGGGCCGCAAAGGGAGGCGCCCGATGAGCATCCTTCACCTGACGACGGGTTCGAGCGCAGTAGCGAGCCCGCACCCGGTCATGCGCGCCACGGCGATGTCCTCGCTGATCGGTCTCGTCGCCGGTCTGGTGCTCGGCCTGGCTACGCAGGCGCGGGAGCACGACGCGGGCTGAGCCCGGCATCCTCCAGCACCTCGGTCATCCGCCGCACGACGAGCGGCAGCACCTCGTCCACCGTGACGTCCCGGCCCAGCTCCGCGCTCAGTGATGTGACGCCGGCATCCGTGATGCCGCAGGGCACGAACGTCTCGAAGGCCCGCAGGTCGCAGTCGCAGTTGAGTGCGAAGCCGTGCATGGTCACTCCCTGCGCGACCCGGATGCCGATGGCCCCGATCTTGCGGTCCGGGCCTCGGTCGTCGGCCAGCACCCAGGTGCCGCTGCGACCCTCGACCCGCCCGGCCTCAACGCCCAGATCCGCGCAGACCGCGATCATCGCGGTCTCCAGCCGCCGTACGTGGCTGACGACGTCGACCGGCTCGGGCAGGCGCACGATCGGGTAGCCGGTGATCTGGCCCGGACCGTGCCAGGTGATCTTGCCGCCGCGGTCGACGTCGACGACCGGGGTGCCGTCGAAGGGGCGTTCGTGGGGCTCGGTGCGCTTGCCCGCGGTGTAGACGGGCAGGTGCTGCAGCAGGATCAGCGTGTCCGGCCGCTCACCGGAGACGACGTCGGCGTGGACGCTGCGCTGCAGGTCCCAGGCCTCGAGGTAGTCGACCACACCGAGCTCGCGGATCTCCAGCACGGTTCGAGCGTACGCCGCCCCCTCGCCGCGCTGTCACCGGTGTTTGGCATGCTGGCCGCTGGACGAATGGCTACGCGCCTTGACCGGCCAGGGGAGTACTCGAATGACGACCGAAACGCAGCCGTTCGCCGCATCGCCGGCCCCTTCGGGGCCTCCGAGCCCGGCCCACCCGCCCGCGCTGGCTGTTCGTCTTCGGCGTGCTCGCGGTCGTGGCCTTCCTCGGCGGCGGTTTCGGTGGCAGCTACCAGGGCAAGCTCGCCGACGTCCAGAAGAACGACAACTCCGCGTTCCTGCCGGCGTCCGCGGAGTCGACCAAGGTCGCGAACGAGTCGGACAAGTTCATCACCGTGAAGAACATCCCGGGCTTCCTGGTCTACCAGCGGGCGGGCGGCCTGACCGACGCTGACAAGGCCAAGATCGCCGCCGACCGGGCGAAGGTCGCCGCCCTGCCGGCCGTCGACGCGGACCAGCTCGGCCTGCCGGCGTACTCCCAGGACGGCACCACCGGTTCGTTGTCCGTGCCGCTGGTGGCCTCGCGCGGGGGCACGGACCTCACCGGGCCCGAGCTGAGCGACGGTGAGAAGACCATCATCAAGATCGCCCAGACCGGCAACCCACCGGGGCTGGCCGCTCACAGCGCCGGCGCCGGGGGCCTCCTGGTGGCGTTCATCGACTCCTTCGAGGGGATCGACGGCAAGCTGCTCGGCATCGCCGGCATCGTGGTCATCGTCCTGCTGCTGCTGGTCTACCGGAGCCCGATCCTGTGGATCTTCCCGCTGTTCAGCGCGGTGATGGCGCTGGGGCTCTCGTCGTTCGTCATCTACCTGCTGGCCAAGAACGACATCATCACGCTGAACGGCCAGAGCCAGGGCATCCTGTCGGTCCTGGTCATCGGCGCGGGCACGGACTATGCCCTGCTGTTGATCAGCCGATATCGCGAGGAGCTGCACGACTACGACTCCCGCGTCGACGCGATGATCCGGGCCTGGCGCGGCGCCGCCCCGGCGATCTTCGCCTCGGCCTGCACGGTCGTCATCGGCCTGCTCTGCCTGCTCGTCAGCGAGCTGAACTCCAACCGCGGCCTCGGCCCGGTCTGCGCGATCGGCATCGCCTCGACCCTCTTCGTGATGCTGTTCTTCCTGCCGGTCGCCCTCGTGATCTTCGGGCGGTGGATCTTCTGGCCCCGGCTGCCCAGGGTCGACCACGCGGTGGACATCGCCACCCACGGCGTCTGGGGCAAGGTCGCGGCCGGGGTCGGCCGCCATCCCCGCCGGGTCTGGGCCGTCGCGGCGGTCGTCCTGTTCGGAGCGGTGGCGCTGGTCCCCGGCCTGCGAACCAACGGGCTGCAGATCACCGACGGCTTCACCAACACGCCGGATGCCGTGGTGGGACAGCACATCTACGACGCGAAGTTCGACCAGGGCGCCGGTACGCCGGCGGTGATCACCGCCAACGCCGGCCAGGCGGCGGCCGTCATCGACGCCGCCTCGAAGGTGAAGGGGGTCGCGACCACGCCGGGGTCCGTGTGCCTGCAGCCGGACTACGCGAAGCTGGCGGCGGCGGTCAAGGCCGGTGGAGCGCAGCTCGCCCGCGGGGGTGGATGCCTGCCCACGGCTCTGAGCGTCTCGCCGATCGGTGGCCGGACCGTCATCAACGCCCAGCTCACTGCGTCGTACGACAGCCAGCCGGCGTACGACGCGATCAAGGCGCTCCGCCAGGCCGTGCATGCGGTCCCCGGTGCCGGGGCGCAGGTCGGTGGTCAGGCCGCGATCCAGCTGGACACCCTCGACGCCTCGGCCCGGGACAGCCGGGTGATCATCCCTCTGGTCCTCGTGGTCATCCTGATCGTGCTGATGATCTTGCTCCGGGCGATCCTGGCTCCGCTGCTGCTGATCGCGACCGTCGTCCTGTCCTTCACGGCGACATTGGGCATCTGCTCGGTCTTCTTCAACCACATCTTCGACTTCGCCGGCGCCGACCCGTCGTTCCCGCTCTTCGCGTTCATCTTCCTGGTCGCACTGGGGATCGACTACAACATCTTCCTGATGACCCGGGTCCGGGAGGAGACGCTGCAGTTCGGCACCAGATCCGGTGTGCTGCGGGGCCTTTCGGTCACCGGTGGCGTCATCACCTCGGCCGGCATGGTCCTGGCATCGACGTTCGCCGTCCTGGGCGTGCTGCCGATCGTCTTCCTGGCCGAGATCGGATTCGCGGTCGCCTTCGGCGTGCTGATGGACACGTTCATCGTCCGGTCCCTGCTGGTGCCGGCGCTGTCCTACGACATCGGCCGGCGGATCTGGTGGCCGAGCAAGCTGGCCACCGCCGAGCAGCCGGGCCCGGCTCGGCCGGGCCTGCAGGTCTGAGGGGACCGGCTGAAGGGGTTGGCCGTCCGAGGGTTGGCCACTGCGAGCTAGCGGTCCGGGAGCCGGCGGGGCTCGATCCGCTCCTCGACGGCGCTGTCGCCCTGGCGGCGGACGATGTAGGCGCCCTTGCCCGGTTGCTCGGCCACGGCTTCGACCAGCTCGGTCCCGCGGTAGACCAGCCCCACCCCGTCGTCCGTGCAGTGGGTCTCGCCCAGCGTGCCTGCAGCGACCAGCTCGTGGACCAGCGGCCGGCGGCGGGCCTCCGAGTCGTAGTGCACACCGTTGTCATAAGGCAACAGACCGAGTCCGTTGGTCACCGCATCCAGCTCCGGCCGGAACGAGTCCGTCGTCCCACCCTTGAACCAGCAGATCGAGCCCGCACTCACGCCGGCCAGGACGACGCCCGCCTGCCACACCCGCGGCAGGATCCGGTCCAGCCCGTGCGCTCGCCAGACCGCGAGCAGGTTGACGACCGAGCCGCCGTTGACCCACACGACGTCCTGGTCCAGGAGGTAGGCCTCGACGTCGTCCGCGCTCGGCATCGGGAAGAGGTTGAGATGGGTGAGCTCGACGCCGTCCAGCTGGGCCGCCTCGGCGATCTCGGCGTTGAACCAGCGCTGGTCGCCCAACGCGGTGCCGACGTGGCCCATCCGGGGTGCCCGCCCGTCGACGCCGGAGAGGTCCAGAGCGTGATGCACGAGGCCGGCGAGGCGCAGCCGGCTACGGGTGCCCATCCGGTAGCCGCCCGACGTCGCGACGATGGTGGGGGAGTCGGCCGGCACGTTCAGACCCTAGCCGCCAGGCCTGTGGACAACGCGCGCGCACGCTGGCTCACCTGCGGCAGGCTCGCCGGGTGCGAGAACCCGGTCCGGCGTCGAAGCCACCCTTCGGAGCCGCGGGGCTGGCGTCGCCACCCGCTCGGGACCGCCCCGCCCTGGCGGGCTACCGGGTCGAGCAGCCGCTCGGCGCGGGCAGCTCTGGCGTGGTCTGGGCGGCGCGGCGGGACGCCGACGGCCGGCGGTACGCCGTCAAGGTCGTGGCGCGTGCTTTTGGATCGCCCGGTTGCCGCCCCGACGGGGTGGACCGGTCCGAGCTGGCCGTGCTGCGCAGCCTCGCCCACCCGCATGTCGTGCGGCTCGTCGAGGACCGGGAGCTGCCGGACGGCCGGCTGGCCCTCGTCCTCGAGCTGGCTGCCGGCGGGAGCCTGGCCCGCGTGCTGCGGGCCCGAGGCCACCTCACGACGGGCGAGACCGTCACGCTGGTGACGGCGCTGGGGACGACGCTCTCCGACCTCCACCGGCGCGGGCTGACCCACGGTGACCTGTCACCGGCCAACGTGCTGTTCCGTCCGGACGGCCGCCCGATGCTGTCCGACCTCGGTCTCGCGACCGTGGCCGGTCTCGCGGTCGGCAGTCCCGCAGGCACGTCCGGCTTCGTCGACCCGGCGGTGCTCGCGGGTGGCGCCCCCGCACCGGCGGCGGACGTCTACGCCCTGGGTGCCGTGGCCTGGACCGGCCTGACCGGGACGCCTCCCGGGCCGGCCATGACCCGGCCCTCGCTGATCGCTGCCTGCCCCGGCGTGCCAGCCGACCTGGCGCTGGCGCTCGAGGCCGCGCTGGACGCGGATCCGGCCCGGCGACCGGACCCGGCGGCGCTGGCTCGCGCGGCGTACGCGTCGGCACCGGCCGAGCCGATCCGCCTCGCCCCGGGCCACGACCCTGCGGGGGCGCTGACCCACCGGATCCGGGAGCTGGCCGCCCAGGACGTGCGCGCGGTGCCGACGGCCCGGCCGCCGGACCCGTGGATGGGCCGCGGCGCCCTGCTGCTGGCTGCCGTTGCGGCCCTCGCGGGCCTGGTCCCGATCGCCGCCAGCGGTCGCCACCCGCCCGCCGCGCAGCCGCTCTCGCTCGTCGAGCAGGTGGCGGCGCTCACGGACGCGCGGTCCGACGCCTTCGCGCTGGCCGCGGTGGCCGACCCTGGCGGGTTCGACCTGCCCGGGTCCCCGGCCTGGCAGGCCGACGAGCAGTCGCTGCGGCAGCTGCACGGGCAGGGCCTGCGCTACCGCGGTCTGCGCCTGCTGGTGAGCCATCCCCACGTGCTCAGACGCAGCCCACGGGCGGCGGTCGTCCAAGTGACCCAGCACACCTCGGCGTACGACGTCGTCGCAGCGTCGGGCGCGATCTGGGCTCATCGCGCGGCCGCGCCGGCCCAGCGGGTGACCCTCGAGCTGGCGCTGACCGGCAGCGGCTGGCGGGTGAGCCGGTCCGCGGCGGTGGCCTAGCCGCGACGCATGACCCATGCGGCTGCGGCGTCGATGTCGTCGTGGACGAACTCGAAGCCCGCCTGGTCGAGCTTCGCCGGGAGTGCGCGCTGACTGGCCAGGACCATCTCGTCGGCCATCTGCCCCAGGGCCAGCCGCAGGGCGAAGCCGGGGGCCGGCAGGACGCTGGGTCGATGGGCCGCCCGCGCCAGTGCCTGGATCAGCTCGCGCTGGCGAGCCGGCTGGGGAGCGGTCAGGTTGACCGGCCCCGACACCGGCTCGGTCAGCAGCAGCTCGATCGCCCGCACCTCGTCCTCGAGGCTGATCCAGCTCCACCACTGGCGCCCGGAGCCGAGAGGACCGCTGGCGCCGAGCCGGATGAGGGGGAGGAGCGGGCCGAGGGCCCCACCGCGGCGGGTCAGGACGATGCCCGAGCGGATCACCGCGACCCGGACTCCCTTGTCCTGCAACGCCAGCGCCTCCTGCTCCCAGGCCTGCGCCACCTCGGCCAGGAAGCCGGTGCCGCCCTCGGAGGACTCCGTGAGCAGCTCGTCGTCCCGGTCGCCGTACCACCCGACCGCCGAGGCACTCACCAGGACCTCGGGCCGCGGATCGAGCTCGGCCATCGCCCGGACGATGGTCCGGGTGCCGTCGATGCGGGTCTGCAGGATCGTCCGGCGGTAGCTCTCGCTCCAGCGGTGGTCGCCGACCCCGGCCGCGCCCAGATGGACGACGCCATGGACGCCGGCCAGCCCCGCGAGGTCGACCTCTCCGGCCGCGGGGTCCCATCGCACGTCGTCCGGACCCGGTGAGGTGTCGCCGCGGACCAGCCGGCGGACCCGGTGCCCTTGCGAGCGCAGCCGCTCGACCAGCGCCGTACCGATCAGGCCCGTGGCACCTGTGACCGCGACGTCCATGGCGTCATCCTGTCGCGAGCGGGGCTACGCCGCGTCCTGGCCGCCGGCTGGCGCGAAGGCCGAGCGGCCGCCCCGGCGCGACCGTCCGGCCGGTCAGAGGCCGAGGTCGGACTCGAACGCCCCGTCCTCGAGCCGCTCCTTGATCGTCGTCAGGAAGCGCGCGGCGTCCGCGCCGTCCACCAGCCGATGGTCGTAGGAGAGCGCCAGGTAGACCATCGACCGGATCGCGATCGTCTCGCCACCGTCGTGGTCGGCGACCACGACCGGCTTGCGGACGACGGCGCCGGTCCCGAGGATCGCGACCTGCGGCTGGTTGATGATGGGGGTGTCGAAGAGCGCGCCGCGGCTGCCGGTGTTGGTCAGCGTGAAGGTCCCGCCACCCAGCTCGTCCGGGCCGATCTTGTTGGTACGCGTGCGTTCCGCGAGGTCGGCGATCTTGCGGGCCAGTCCCGCGATGTTCAGGTCGCCGGCGTCCTTGATCACCGGCACGAGCAGTCCGCGCTCGGTGTCGACGGCGACCCCGAGGTTCTCCTGGCCGTGGTAGATGATCTGGTCGCCGTCGATGCTCGCGTTCACGGTCGGGTGGATCTTGAGCGCCTCGACGACCGCCTGGGCGAAGAACGGCAGGAACGACAGCTTGACGCCCTCACGGGCCTGGAAGTCGCGCTTGGCCCGGTCGCGCAGCCGCGAGATCTTCGTGACGTCGACCTCGACCACGCTGGTCAGCTGGGCCGACACCTGGAGGGACTCGACCATGCGCTGAGCGATGACCTTGCGCAGCCGCGTCATCTTCTCCGTCGTGCCGCGCTTGGCCGCCACCTCGGGGGCGGCCGCGCGGGCGGGCGCGGAGGCCGTGGAGGCGTCAGGTGCCGCAGGCGCGGATGCGGCCGGTTCGGGCTGGCGGGCTGCCTCGGCGGCGGCCTGCTGGGCCTTGGCGGCGTCGAGGACGTCCTGCTTGCGGATCCGGCCACCGACTCCCGTGCCGGTCACCGAGGTCAGGTCGACCTCGTGCTCGGAGGCGAGCTTGCGGACCAGTGGGGTGACGTAGGTCGCCGCGTCGGCACCCAGAGGGTCGCCGGACGGCTGTGGTGGCGCGGCTGGGGCCGGTGCGGACGGAGCCGGTGCGGACGGAAAAGGTGCGGACGGAGAAGGCGCGGACGGAGCCGGCGCCTCCTGCGCCTCCGGTGCCGCCTGCGCCTCCGGTGCCTCCGGTGCCTCCGGTGTCGGGCCGGCGGCTTGCAAGGCGGACTCCTCGGGGTCGGCGGCCGGCGCGGCCGCCTGCTGCCCCGAGGTCTCCTCGCTCGGGGGCGCCTCGGTCGACGGCTCGGCCGGGGTCGGCGCGGCCTCCGGCTCGGTGGGCGCGCTGTCGCCGCGCTCGCCGCTGCCGCCGCTGTCGCCGCTGTCGCCGCTGCCGTCGCCGATGCGGACGAGGTCGGCGCCGACCGGCACCGTCTCGTCCTCGCCGACCAGGATCTTCTGGACCGTCCCGGCGACCGGCGACGGGACCTCGGTGTCGACCTTGTCGGTCGAGACCTCGAGCAACGGCTCGTCCACCTCGACCGTGTCGCCCTCGGCCTTCAGCCAGCGGGTGACGGTGCCCTCGGTGACCGACTCGCCCAGGGCGGGCATGGTGACCGTCGTACCGCTGCCCCCGCCGCTGCCTTGGCCCCCCTCTGCTGCCGGCGGAGCCTCCTGCGCCGGCTGCTGCTCGGGCTCCGGCTGGGTGTTCTGCTCCGCGACCTCGGCCGGCTGCTCGCCGTGGCCGTCGTCCGACGCCTCGCCGGACTGCTCGGACTCCCTGGACTGGACCTCGGACTGATCGGGCGCCGGCTCGGACTGGTCGGGCTGCTCGCTCGCCTCCTGCTGGTCGGCGGGCTGAGCGGCGCCGTCGCCGGAGCCGGACCCGCCGGAGGGGGCAGCGCCGTCACCGATGACGGCCAGGTCCGCGCCGACCGGGACCGTCTCGTCCTCGCCGACGAGGATCTCCTGCACGGTGCCCGCGACCGGGGAGGGGATCTCGGTGTCGACCTTGTCGGTCGAGACCTCGAGCAGCGGCTCGTCGACGGCGATCTCGTCGCCGACCTGCTTGAGCCACCGGGTCACGGTGCCCTCGGTGACGGACTCGCCGAGTGCTGGCATGGTCACCCGCTCAGACATGGTCTGGGGTCTCCTTCCGGTCCCGGCTGCGCCGGCGTCGTGCTCCCTGGGTCATCGGACGGTCGTACTCGGTGCTGCTCGGTGCTCGTGCTCGGTGCTCGGTGCTCGGTCTGCCCGGCGTGGTCGGCCTGCCTGCGCGAGCCTAGGCCCTCGCCGGTCGGCGGTCGCGCGCTCAGTCGTGCGTGTGCAGCGGCTTGCCGGCCAGCGCGAGGTGCGCCTCGCCGAGGGACTCGTTCTGGGTCGGGTGGGCGTGGATGAACTGTGCGACCTCCTCGGGGAAGGCCTCCCAGTTGACGATCAACGAGGCCTCGCCGACCTGCTCACCCATGCGGGCGCCGACCATGTGCACCCCCACGACCGGGCCGGCCTTCTGCCGGACCACCTTGACGATGCCCGCGGTCTTCAGGATCTGGCTCTTGCCGTTGCCCCCGAGGTTGTACTCGTACGCCTCGACGTTGTCGTCGCCGTACTGCGTCTTGGCCTGGGCCTCGGTGATCCCGACCGACGCGATCTCGGGGTCGCAGTAGGTGACGCGAGGGATGCCGGAGTCGACGATGGGGACCGGCTTGAGTCCGGCGATCTCCTCGGCGACGAAGATCCCGTGGGCGAACCCGCGGTGGGCCAGCTGCAGACCGGGCACGAGGTCTCCCACGGCGTACACGCCCTCGACGCCGGTGTGCAGCCGCTCGTCGGCGATGACCCAGCCGCGGTCGACGGTGACGCCGGCCTCCTCGTAGCCGAGGCCGGCCGAACGCGGGCCGCGGCCGACGGCCACGAGCACGAGGTCGGCGTCGATGGTCTTGCCGTTCTCCAGCGAGACCTTGACGCCGGAGTCGTCCTGGGTGACGCCGGAGAACTTCACGCCGGTCGTGAAGTTGATCTTGCGCCGGCGGAAGGCGCGCTCGAGCTGCTTGGAGAGCGACTCGTCCTCCAGCGGCACGAGCCGGGGGAGCGCCTCGACGATGTGGACGTCGGCACCGAAGGACTTCCAGACGCTGGCGAACTCCACGCCGATGACGCTGCCGCCGATGATGACGACACGCTGCGGGACCCACTCCAGCCGCAGCGCCTGGTCGCTGGTGATGACCCGGCCCTCGATGGTCAGCCCGGGCAGGGTGCGCGCGTACGAGCCGGTGGCCAGGACGACGTTGCGGCCGCGGACCCGGCGGTCGCCGACCTGGACGGTGTTCTTGTCCGCGAGCCGCCCCTGGCCCTCGAACAGCTCGACCTTGTGGGCCTTCACCAGGCCCTGCAGCCCCTTGTAGAGCCGGTCGACGACGCCGTCCTTGTAGGCGTTGACCCCCGCCATGTCGATGCCCTCGAGTGAGGAGCGGACGCCGAAGCTGGCGCCCTCACGGGCGTTGTCGGCGACCTCGGCCGCGTGCAGGAGGGCCTTGGTCGGGATGCAGCCGTAGTGCAGGCAGGTCCCGCCCACCTTGTCCGACTCCACGAGCGCGACCGACAGGCCCAGCTCAGCCGCCCGGAACGCGCAGGCGTAGCCGCCGCTGCCCCCGCCCAGGATCACGACGTCGAACTCTCGGTCCGCCTGGTCCGGTTGGTCCGGTCCGGCTGCTCCTGCTGGTCGTGGTCGGCCACGGAACGCTCCTTTGCGCGTCGATCTGCATGTCGGACGACCACGCCGGCCACGGGCCGCGGGATGATCGCCTGGATTGCTGGTCCATCCTGTCACCCAGGCGGGAGCACGGCCCGCGCGCCCCGAGGCGAGGAGGTGGACGTCGTGGCGTTGTTGCGCCGACGGCGTAAGGCAGGGGGTCCCTCGGATCCCGCCGGACGGCCCACGAGCGAGCAGGTGAAGGCCGCGATGGCCCACCTGAAGGACTTCGTGGCGACCCGGGCGGGCGTCGAGATGTACGTCGAGCCGCGGACCACGGTGACCCCGACGACCATCGTCCTGATCGCGACCTCCGGGGAATGGACCCGGCGCCGGGTGGCCGACGAGCGGGCTGCCGCCGGCCTGGCCAAGGAGCTCGGGGTCCCCGTGTACGACGTACAGCTCACCGGCTACCCGGCCCGGATGCGCGAGTGGAACGCCCGCAAGGGCACCGGCGAGTCCGCCCCCGACTGAGCCCCGACCGACGCCCGACCGAGGCGCCGTCGGGCCCCGACCGAGGCCGGGGCCCGACGCAGTCCCGGACGGACGCGACCTCAGGCCGTGAGGTCCTCGGCCAGCGACACCAGGGTCCGGACGGCGACGCCGGTGCCGCCCTTGTGCAGGTAGCCGGTCGGCGCCTGGTTGTGGAACGACGGCCCGGCGATGTCCAGGTGAGCCCAGGGGATCTGCTGGTCGGTGCCTTTGGCGTTCGGCACGAACTCCTTCAGGAAGAGCCCGGCCACGAGCATGCCGCCCATCCGCTCACCCATGTTGGAGATGTCCGCGACCTGCGAGTCCAGGCTCGGCCGCAGCTCCGCCGGGAGCGGCATCGGCCAGAACTGCTCGCCGGACCGGTCGGCCGCGGCCCGGATCTGGTCGCGCAGACCGTCGTCGTTGCTCATGATCGCCGAGACGCGGAGGCCGAGCGCCACCACCTGCGCGCCGGTCAGGGTGGCGACGTCGATGATCAGGTCCGGGTCCTCCTCCGCAGCGGCCACGATCGCGTCGGCCATGACCAGCCGGCCCTCGGCATCGGTGTTCATCACCTCGACCGTGCGGCCGCCGTACGTCGTCATCACGTCCGATGGTCGCTGGGCCGCGCCGGACGGCATGTTCTCGGCCATCGCCAGCCAGCCGGTCACCCTGATCGGCAGCCCGAGGGCGGCGATCGCCTTGATGGCGGCGGCGACAGCGGCTGCCCCGGCCATGTCCGACTTCATCTCCTCCATGCCCGCCGGCGGCTTGAGGGACAGGCCGCCCGAGTCGAAGGTGATGCCCTTGCCGACCAGGGCCAGGTGCTTCGTGGCCTTGGCCGGGCGGTAGTCGAGCCGGACCAGGCGGGGCGGCCGGCTCGAACCCTTGCCCACGCCGAGGATGCCGCCGTACCCGCCCTTGGCCAGGGCCTTCTCGTCCAGCACGGTCGCCTTGACGCTCGTGCCCTTGACGTTGGCGACGACCGCGTCGGCGAAGGCCGCCGGGGGCAGGTCCCCCGGTGCGGTGTTGACCAGGTCGCGAGTGGAGCGGACGCCCTCGCCGATCGCCTCGGCCCGCGCGGCCACCTCGCGGACGGCCTTCTCGCGGGGGTTGGCGCCGAGTACGGTCACGGCGGCGACCTGGGCCTTGGTGTCCTTGGCGGTACGGCCACGGTGCCGGCTGAAGGAGTAGGCACCGAGCAGTGCTCCCTCCGCGACCGCGCCGACCGCCGCCAGGTCCGCCGCGGGGAGGGCGATGGCCACCGAGCCGACGCCGGCGAGGCTGCGCGTCGCCGCACCGGCCGCGCGCCGCAGGACCTCGCCGTCGTACGCCGCGGCGCGTCCGGCCGGAGCCGGGCCGAGGCCGGTGAGGACGAGTACCGGGGCCGTCACCGCGCCGGCGGAGGGGAGGCGGACGACCTGGTCCGCCTTGCCGGTCACGCCGAGAGCTCCGAGCTGGCCGGACAGTGAGCTGCGCAGCGCCCGGGGGAGCTCGGGCGCTCCCTTGCCGGTGGCCAGCAGCGGGCCGTCCGGGCCGGCGCTGACACCGATGACGAGCGCGTCGGCCTTGATGTCTGCGGGGGACTTGTCGCTGATTCGCAAAGAGGTCACGACGGCGATGCTATGACCGCGCCGTTCGGTACGTTGCATCGCATGACCGGGCCGCGGCACTCGCCCCTGCACTCGCGCCACGTCGGCCTGGGCGCCAAGCTGGCCGACTTCGGCGGGTGGGAGATGCCGATCGAGTACCCCGGCGGCGGGGTGGTCCGGGAGCACACCGCCGTCCGCGAGCGGGTCGGAGTGTTCGACGTCAGCCACCTGGGGAAGGCGCTGGTCCGCGGACCGGGAGCGGCGGCGTACGTCAACGAGACGCTCACCAACGACCTGGGCCGGATCGACGCCGGGCAGGCGCAGTACACCCTGTGCTGCGAGGACTCCACGGGCGGCGTGGTGGACGACCTGATCGCCTACCTGCGCTCGCCCGAGGAGGTCCTGCTCGTCCCGAACGCCGCCAACACCGCCGAGGTCGTCCGCCGCCTGTCGGCCGACGCGCCCGCCGGAGTGCGGGTGAGCGACGAGCACGAGACCTACGCCGTCATCGCCGTCCAGGGCCCGCGCAGCGACGAGGTGCTGCAGGAGGTCGGGCTGCCGAACGGCCACGACTACATGCGGTTCGTCGACGCGCCAGTGGCGGGGCCGGCCGGTCGTGGTCTGCCGGACGGGGTACACCGGCGAGCGCGGCTATGAGCTGCTGCCGCTGTGGGACGACGCCGGCGAGCTGTGGGATGCGTTGCTGCCGGCTGCGGCCGGGCACGGGGGCCTCCCGTGTGGCCTGGGCGCCCGCGACACGTTGCGGACCGAGATGGGCTACCCGCTGCACGGTCAGGACCTCTCGCTGGACATCACACCGGTCCAGGCGCGCGTGGGCTGGGCGGTCGGCTGGTCCAAGCCGCGGTTCTGGGGACGGGAGCCGCTGCTGGCGGAGCGCGAGGCGGCGAGGGCGGGCGCGGGCCGGGTGGCCTGGGGGCTGCTGGCGACCGGTCGCGGCATCCCGCGCGGTGGCTGCTCGGTGCGCTCAGCCCGCGCCGCCGCTGGTTCCGCTGGCTCCGCTGGCGCTGACGTGGCGCGGAGGGGAGCGAGGGGCTGGAGGTCGGTGTCACGACGTCGGGCACGTTCAGCCCGACCCTGAAGCAGGGGATCGCCCTGGCCCTGCTGGACCGCAGCGTGGCCGAGGGTGACGAGCTCGTCGTGGACGTGCGCGGACGCGCCCTGGCGGTCCGCGTGGTCAAGCCGCCGTTCGTCCAGGTCTCGACGAAGGCCTGACCCGACGGACTGGCGCAACCGGCCGCTCGGCCGGGGCGGTGCCCCCTCCGCGGGATGTTTGGGCCAGTCGGCCGGGTCGGCGCTCCAGTGGCCGGTGGCCGGCTGCCGGCTCAGCCGTAGGTCGGCTGTTGCGGCCAGCCCGGCGGGGAGTCCTCCCAGTCCTGCTGCCGGCCGTACACCGTCAGGTCCAGGATGCTGTTGACGAACACCAGCCGGTCCACGCCGCGCGACGTCGTGCCGTAGGTCCGGTAGATGTCGTCGCCGTCGCGCAGGAACGCGCTCAGCATGAAGCCGCCCCCTGCGCCGCAGTCGTCGGCGAACGTCGTACCTCGGGAGGAGACGAAGGGCAGCGTCCAGCCCTTGCGCGCCTTGTAGGCCTCGATCTGCGCGAGCGGCATGTTGGACACCGTCACCCAGGTGACCCCGCTGTCCGCCAACCCCTCCAGCCCGGTGACCGGGACGCTGTTGGTGAACCACGTGCAGCCCGGGCAGTAGTCGTCCGGGCCGTTGTCCATGAACTGGTAGACGACGAGCTGCTGCCGGCCGTCGAACAGATCCAGCAGGGACCTGCCGCCGTCGGGTGTGTCGAACAGGTAGTCGTTGCCGAACCGGACCATCGGCAGGCGGCGCCGTCGCGCGGCGAGCGCGTCCTGGGCTCGGGTCAGCTCCTTCTCGGCCACGAGCAGGTCGGCGCGTTCGCGCTCCCACTCCTCGGGCGAGACGATCTCCGGCTTCTCCATCCCGTGATTCTGCACCCGCTCCGCTACCCGGTCGCGAGGATCCTGCCGGCGGCACGCAGCAGCGGCAGTGCGGTGAGCGCCCCGGCTCCGCCGTCGAGCATCGAGTCCAGCTGCACCAGCGGCTCCAGCCCGAGTGCCTCCACCGCCCGCCGGGTCGCGGGGTCGCCGGAGCCGACGGCCGCGAACCACCACCACGAGGCGAGGATCGACCCGCGGGAGGCGGCCAGGGCCGCCGCGCCGTCGGCGGCGCCGTCGAGCAGGACAGGGGTGCGCCGCGCGGCCGCCCGCAGGTACATCGCGGCCAGGGCGGCCAGCTCGGCCGATCCCAATGACTGCAGCAGGGCGACCGGGTCGTCCTCGAACGAGCGGGAGAAGTGCGTCCGGTCGCGGATCGCGGCCACCAGGTCGGCCCAGGCGACGTCGTCCAGGTGGGGCGAGTCGCCGACCACCTCGGTCGCCGACAGCCGCAGCAGCAAGGCGACCAGGGTCGCGCTGACGTCGCCGGCGACGAGGGCCGTCATCACCAGCAGGTCACAACCGGCATCGACGGCCGCGTCGACGGCCGCGACGCCCGCACGCGCGGCGTCCGCCGGGCTCGAGTCGGCTTGCAGGGCAACGGGTTCAAGGGTGGCGGACGTCTGAGCGGCCAGCCGGTGCACCTCGTGGTCCGACCCCGGCAGGGGCCCGACGACGAGGATCCGCACCCGGTCCAGCGGGCGCGGCGGGTACGTCGACTGGATCCCGGCCAGCCAGATGCCCCAGTCGGCCAGCCGGCCGAGCCGGTCACCCGCTGCGGTACCCGAGCCGACCAGGGCACGGGCGGCGTTCTCCGCGTCGACGTCGCGGCGCTCCACCCCCTGGCCGGCTGCTTCGAGGACGTCCCTCAGGGGCCGGGCCGGGTCGGGCGGCTCCGGCTCCGTCGCGCCCTCGGGGTCGGATCCGTCAGGTTCGGCAGGGACGTCGAGCCCGGCGGCCGGACCGGGAGCGGGCTCGACGGTCGGCTCGTCCACCGGCTCGCTCACTGGGCTCTCTTCCCGCTTCCGGGGCAGCTTCCGGTCGTCGAGCCGTCGCG
Source organism: uncultured Actinomycetota bacterium (assembly GCA_963795385.1). GTDB lineage: Bacteria > Actinomycetota > Actinomycetes > Actinomycetales > CAVURS01 > CAVURS01. The sequence continues at coordinate 618,145 of CAWCHK010000003.1, read as the reverse complement.
CTCGTGCCGCAGCCGCACGTCCGGTGATTACCGTAGCCGCATGCCCAGGCCGACTCCCCACGCTCGACCCAGCCGACCGGGCAGGTGGCTGTGAGCGGCGACGGGCCGGTGCTGCCGCTCGGCCTGCGGGTCGCCGGCCGCCGGGTCGTCGTCGTGGGTGGGGGACCGGTCGGCCTGCGCCGGGTCACGGCCCTGCTCGAGGCCGGCGCCCTGGTGACCCTGGTGTCGCCCGAGGTCGAGACGGCTCTGGCCGACCTCGCGGCCCGCGGCCGGGTCGACTGGCGCCAGCGTCCCTACGCGCGCGGCGACCTGGGCGGCGCGTGGCTGGCCGTCGCCTGCACGGCCGACGCCGACGTCAACGCCGCCGTCCTGGCCGAGGCGGACGAGACCCTGACCTGGTGCCTGCGCGCCGATGACGCCAGCTCGGCCAGTGCCTGGATGCCGGCTACGGGACGCTCCGGCCCGGCAACCGTTGCGGTGCATGCCGATCGAGATCCCCGCCAGGCCGCCACGCTGCGCGACGTCGCCGTCGACGCGGTCGCGGACGCGCTCCGCGCGGGCGAGGCGCCGCGCAGCCGTCCCGCCGGCCGGCCGCCCGGCCGGGTGGTCCTGGTGGGCGGAGGGCCGGGCGACCCGGGCCTGATCACGCTGCGGGGCATCGAGCGGCTGGCCGAGGCCGATGTCGTCGTCGTCGACCGGCTGGCGCCGTTGGCCGCCCTGGACGGCCTGCGGCCGGACGTCGTGGTGGTCGACGTGGGCAAGATCCCGCGCGGTCGCTTCACCCCGCAGGAGACCATCAACGACCTGCTGGTCCACCATGCCCGGGCGGGGCGGACCGTCGTCCGGCTCAAGGGCGGTGACCCGTTCGTCTTCGGCCGCGGCCGCGAGGAGGTCGACGCCTGCGTCGCCGCCGGCGTGCCGGTCGAGGTCGTCCCCGGGGTGACCAGCGCCGTCGCCGTACCCGGTCTCGTCGGCGTCCCGGCGACCCATCGCGGCCTCTCGCAGGGCTTCACGGTCGTCTCCGGGCACGCCGCGCCGGGCGACCCCGGCAGCCAGCTGGACTGGGCCGCGCTGGCCCGGGCCGGCACCACGCTGGTCCTGTTGATGGCCGTCGAGACGCTGCCGGCCATCGCCGCGGCGCTCGTCTCGGGTGGTCTCGCGGGGCACACACCCGTGGTGTGCGTGCAGGACGGAGGCCTCGCGTCCCAACGGGTCCTGGCCTCGACCCTCGAGGAAGCAGGCGGTGCAGCGCGGGCGGCCGGGCTCCGGGCCCCGGCCGTCATCGTCATCGGCGACGTCGCCGGTCTGGTCCACACCGAGCTGGTGTCCGAGCCGGGCGCGGCGCACGACGTTACGGTGAACCCATGAGCGGATGGACCTGGCGCTACGAGGACTCCGACGGCCGGCCGGTGAGCGACCCCGCGCCGCAACAGTTCCCGTCCCAGTCCGATGCCGAGTCGTGGCTCGGCGAGGAGTGGCGGGAGCTGATGGAGTCCGGCGTCGACGCGGTCCACCTGCTCGAGGACGGGCAGCCCGTCTACGGGCCGATGAGCCTGCGGCCGGCCGAGTAGCCCAGCCGGCCAGGAGGGCTCAGAGCCGTCAGCGGGTCAGGACGTTCAGCAGGGCCCGGCCGTACGCCGCGCTCGCGTCCGCGTCGTCGAACTCCAGGGCGGCACCCTCCACCACCGTCACCACCCGCAGCTGACCGTCGTCGAGCACCTCGAGCCGGTTGAAGGCCGCGCCGAGGGCGTCCCGGAGCTGGTGCTCGTGAGGCAGCCACAGCGCCTGGTCCACGGTGACCGAATCCAGGGCCCACTCGACCGTCCCGTTGAAGCCCAGGACCTTCTCGCCCTGGATGTTGTGCACGTCCACGGTCAGGTCGCTCAGGACGAAGGTCTGCTCGACCAGGTCCGGCATGTCGATGACGAACCGGTCGCCGGAGACCGGGGTCCAGGTCAGGCCGGCCGTGCGCAGGGCCCGGGCCAGCTCGGTGCCGATCATTCGAGCAGCTCCACCGGGACGGCTGCGAGAGCCGTCTCGATGGCGGCCGCCAGGGCCCGGGCCGAGTCGGCGGTGAGCTCGAGCGCGACTCGCGCCGACGGGCCCAGCTCGGGGGCGAGCACGTCGATGTTCAGCGTGTGGCCGGCCGGCGCGTGGACAGGATGGTCGTAGTAGACGCTCGCCGTCGTCGCGGCGAACCACCCGGTCGCGCCCTTGGCGCTGCCGGTGAGGTCGATCCGCTCGGTCAGGTAGGTGCACATGGCTCGTCCTCCGGAGTCGTGGTCGCGGTCGTTGCCGTCAGGACAGGTGCCGGCCGAAGAATCCGGCGATGCGTCGCCAGCCGTCGACGGCAGCCTCCGGCCGGTACGCCGGGCGGTCGGTGGCGAAGAAGCCGTGCCCGGCGCCGTCGTACGACGTGTGCTCGAAGTCCTTGCCGTGCTCGCGCATCAGCTGGTCCAGCTCGCGCACCTGGTCCGGGCTGGGGAAGGAGTCGTCGTTGCCGAACAGGCCGAGCAGCGGGCTGCCGAGGTTCGGCAGGTCGTCGTAGAGCGGCGTCACCTTGAGCGGCCAGTCCGCCGGCGGTGTCCCGACGACGTAGGCGCCGTAGCAGTCGACGGCCGCGTCGAGATCGAGCCGGCAGGCGGCCAGGACGCTCTGCCGGCCGCCGGAACAGTGCCCGATCACGCCGACCTTGCCGTTGCTGGAGGGCAGGGCGCGCAGGTACGCCGCGGCGCCGCCGACGTCGTTGACCAGCTGCTCGTCGGCGACACCGCCCACGGCTCGAACGGCGGCGGACGCGTCGTCCGGGTCGGCCCCGGGAGCCTGCCGCGAGTAGAGGTTCGGGCAGACGGCGTCGAAGCCCAGCTCGGCGAGGCGGCGGGTCATCTCCTTGGTCGCCCGGTCGTAGCCGGGCATGTGGTGGATGACCACCACGCCCCCTCGTGGGCCCTCGTTCGACGGCGCGGCCGCGTAGGCCTCGATCTCGTCGCCGTCCGCGCTCTCGATCGGCAAGGTCCACGCCGTCAGGTCACCCAGCATGTGATGCCTCCTCGTCCGACGTCAGATGCCGTACGCCGAACGGCGAGCTTCGTCGTAGCGTTCCCGGACCTGGTGACCCCAGTCGCTGCCGGAGGGCTCGGTCTCGGCCAGGACCTCCCGCTTCCAGACCGGCGGGGCCTCGTCGCCGCTGTGCACCCACGCCGCCTGGCGGGCCGCTCCGAGGGCGACGTACTCGCCCTCGGCCGGGACGACCGCTGGGACGCCGAAGATGTCCGGCGCCGCCGCGCGGACCGCGTGCGACTTCGATGCTCCACCGATCAGCACCACGCGCTCGGCCGGGACTCCGTTGCCGCGCATCGCATCCAGCGCGTCGGCGAGCCCGCAGAGCATGCCAAGGACGGCCGACCGGGCGAGGTTGGCCGGGGTCATGTTGGCCCGGCGCATGCCGTGCAGGCTGCCGGCCGCCTCAGGCAGGTCCGGGGTGCGCTCGCCGTCGAGGTACGGCAGCAGGGTGAGCCCGCCGGCCGCCGGATCGCCCTCGGCGGCAAGCCGATCCAGACCAGCGAGGTCCGTCCCGAGCATCGCCGCGGTCGCCGTCAGCACCCGGGCCGCGTTCAAGGTGCAGCACAGGGGCAACTGTCGTCCGGTGGCGTCGGCGAAGCCGGCGACGATCCCCGTGCCGTCGTGGGTCGCGACGTCCGTGGCCGCGAAGATCGCACCGCTGGTGCCGAGGGAGACCGCCACCTCACCCGGGACGAGGCCCAGCCCGAGGGCGGCGGCCGCGTTGTCACCGGCGCCCGGTCCGACCACCAGGCCGCCGCTCGTGTGACCGGCCTGCTCGGCCGGGCCCAGGACTCGGGGCAGGGCCGCCCCGTGCCCGAGCGCCTGCTCGAGCAGGTCCGTCCGGTAGCCGTCGGTCGAGGACCAGTAGCCCGTACCGGACGCATCGCTGCGGTCGGTCGTCGGCTCGCTCGCCGTGCCCAGCAGCCGCCAGGTCAGCCAGTCGTGGGGGAGCAGGACCGAGGCCACGGCTGCTGCGTTGTCCGGCTCGTGCTCGGCCAGCCAGGCCAGCTTGGTGACCGTGAACGCCGGCAACGGGACGCTCCCGACCGCGTCGGCCCACGCCTGCGCACCGACGCGCTCGACCAGGTCGCGGGCCTGCGGCGCGCTGCGGATGTCGTTCCACAGCAAGGCGGGCCGCACCACGTCGCCGCCCGAGTCCAGCGCGACCATGCCGTGCTGCTGGGCCCCGACCGACAGCGCCTGCACGCCGGACAGATCGGCATCGGCCGACGCCGTGCCGAGGGCGTCCCACCAGGCCTGCGGATCGACCTCGGTGCCGTCGGGGTGTGGCGCGCCGGCCTGCCTCACCACCGCCCCGGTGCCGGCGTCGACGACGAGCACCTTGCAGGACTGGGTCGAGGAGTCGATGCCGGCGACGAGCGGGCCGTTGATCGAGGTCACTTGCGCACGCTACCCAGCCGTCGTGGGCGTCGCGCGGGCGGGACCGGGCCGGACCGGACCGATGCGGTCGCGCGGCCGGCCCGGGCTGGGCTCCCGGTCAGTCCGGTCCGCTCAGCAGGGCTTCGGCCAGCCGGGCGTGAGTCACCAGGGTGGAGGCCAGGCCGCCCCGCAGCATGGCCCGGACGGCCGGTGCCTTCTGCTCGCCGTACGCCAGCGCCACGACCTCGCCCGCCCGGCGCAGCTGCCGGTCCGTCACCCCGATCACCCGCTCGCTCAGGCCGGGTGAGATGGCCCGGCCCGCGCCGTCGAAGACGATGCCGCAGGACTCGGCGACGGCGCCCCGCTTGGCCAGCCGCTGCTGGTCGGCGCGCCCGACCGCGTCGTACAACGTCGAGCCGTTGGGCGCCCATGCGCCGAACGCGATGACCGCCGTGTCGAGCTGGTCGCAGGCGCGCAGGGCCGCGGCGATCGAGGGCTCGCGGCGCAGGGCCCGGGTCGCGACGGCGTCAGCCATGACCAGTGGCGCGTAGAACGTCACGGCGACCCCGCCCGAGGCGAGCGCCGCGTGCCGGGTCAGCTCGACGCTGCCGGCGTCGATGTCCGGCCGCGGCAGTGCGCCGCACAGCTGGACGACGCGGCAGCGCGGCAGGCCGTGGAGGTGCCCGGTCATGGCGTGCAGCGAGCGTCCCCACGCGACGCCGAGGGTCTCGTCCTCGACCACGACCTCGCGCAGGAGCTGCGCGGCCAGGGCGCCGACGTGCTCGCGCTGGGTCTGCTCGTCGGGCGTCGTCGTCCTCGCGACCAGGGCTCGGCGCAGGCCGTACGCCGCGCGCACAGCCTCCGAGAGCTCGACGTCGACGGTCGACGGCATCCCGATCTCGATCCGGACCAGGCCGGTCGACACGGCCCGCTCCAGCATCCGGGCGACCTTGAACCGGCTCAGCCCGAACTCGTCGGCGATCTCGACCTTCGAGCGGCCGTCCAGGTAGAAGCGCCGGGAGACCGCGGTCGCGAGCACCAGCTCCGCCGGTCCGAGCTCCGGGTCACGCGACTGGGCCCGCTGAGGGGGCAGTGCATCCGCCCACGCCACGACGGCCTCCGATCCGCCCCGGTTGGTGCGGCTCCGTGACCGGAGCGCGACGGTCCAGCGAGGGCATGTGGCTCACGCCGCCCCCGCCGGCGCAGCCCAATGCTAGGCGACCCGCTCCTGCGGCGCGGACTTCTTGGTCAGGCCGGGGTCGCGCTCGACGACGTCGCCGAGCGCCTCGTCGATGCGGGCCATCAGCTCGGCCGGGATCTCCACACCGCTCGCCTTGACGTTCTCCGCGACCTGCTCCGGCCGGGACGCCCCGACGAGGGCGGCCGCGACGTTGTCGTTGGCGAGCACCCACGCGATGGCGAGCTGCGCGGGGGTGATGTCGAGCTCGGCCGCGATGGGGACCAGTCGCTGCACCGCACCCAGGACGTCGTCGCGCATGAACCGGCTGATCATGTCGGCGCCGCCCTTGTCGTCCGTCGCGCGCGATCCCTCCGGGGGAGCCTGCCCGGGCTGGTACTTGCCGGTCAGGACGCCCTGGGCGATCGGGCTCCAGACGATCTGGCTGATGCCCAGCTCGCGGCAGGTCGGGACGACCTCGTCCTCGATGACCCGCCAGAGCATCGAGTACTGCGGCTGGCTGCTGATCAGCTGGATCCCGAGGTCGCTGGCCAGCCGGTGGCCGTCGCGGATCTGGTCCGCCGTCCACTCGCTGACCCCGATGTAGAGCGCCTTGCCCTGCCGGACGACGTCGGCGAAGGCCTGCATCGTCTCCTCGAGCGGCGTCTCGGTGTCGTAGCGGTGGGCCTGGTAGAGGTCGACGTAGTCGGTCCCGAGCCGGCGCAGCGAGCCGTTGATCGACTCCAGGATGTGCTTGCGGGACAGGCCGGTGTCGTTCGGCCCGCCGGGGCCGGTCGGCCAGTAGACCTTGGTGAAGATCTCCAGGGACTCCCGGCGCTCGTCCTTCAGGGCGGCGCCGAGGACCGTCTCGGCCTTGGTGTTCGCGTAGACGTCCGCGGTGTCGAACGTCGTGATGCCGGCGTCGAGGGCCGCGCGCACGCATCGGGTCGCGACGTCGTTCTCGACCTGCGAGCCGTGCGTCAGCCAGTTGCCATAGGTGATCTCGGAGATCTTCAGACCGCTGTTGCCCAGGTATCGGAAGCGCATGGCTTCAACCCTATGCAGGCCGGGCGATCACGCATCCCGCGACCCGGACGGTCGCCGGCTCAGCAGGTGCAACAGGGTCGCCACGTGCCGGTAGGGGTCGGTCCGGCCCAGCAGCTCCTCGGCCTCCAGGATCGCCTCGAGCTCGGCCGGGTCGTCGGGCACCTGCTCGCCGGCGTCGACGCCGTCCGTGGCGATCCGGACGCCGTGCCAGGTCAGCGTCTCGAGGCCGTGCCGGGCGAGCTCGGCCTCGATGTCGGACCTGCGATCGGCCCGGGCGTCGACGCCGATCTCGTTGCGATACTTCGGGTTCGGCGTCGACGCCTGCTCGATCAGGTCGCGCATCTCGGCCCAGTCCCGCCGTAGGGCCGGCCGCAGGGCGATGCCCTCCGCGTTCCGGAACACCAGGGACAGCAGCCCGCCGGTCCGGACGAGCGCAGCCAGCTCGGCCAGTGCCGGGGCCGGATCGTCCAGGTACATCAGGACGCCCTGGCAGAGCACGACGTCGTACGCCGCCCCGGCGACCCGCTCCGGCAGCGAGCCGAGCCCGCCGGCGATGACCCGGACCCGGGCCGCAGTCTCGGCCTGTTCCTCGGCGACGGCCGCCGTCAGCCGGTCGCGCATCTCCGGGTCGGGCTCGACGGCGTCGACGTCGAGGCCGAGGCGGGCCAGCCGCAGGGCCTGGGTGCCCTGTCCGGCACCGAGGTCCACCACGGATGCGGGCGCGGGGGGCAGCCACGGCGCCAGCTGGCGGGTGACGAGTTCCTGGCGGGTGACGTTGCGCAGGTTGCCGAGCCGGTCCAGCCACGCGCTGCGGCCCGTCCCGAACGAAGCGCCGTCAGTCATGCGGCCGTTGGGGGAGGGCGGCGGGCATGGTGGGGGTGGTGGCGGCGGTCAGGACGGGTATTCGCCGCGGTTGACCTTCGGCCGCGGCATGCGCCACCGGCGGAACTGCAGGGTCCGGGTGACGCCGTAGAAGACCAGCCCCTTGCCGACCGTGCCGAACTTCGCCGCGAGCAGCTTGCGCAGCCGCAGCCGCAGGTAGAGCGCGTCGCCGAACACGGCCAGGACCATGGCGTAGGTGAGGATGATCGCCGGGAAGGCGAGCCACGGCTGCCGCGCGAGCGTCGCGACGAAGACGATGCCGACGAGGGGGAGCAGGAACTCCCCGACGGAGTAGCGGGCGTCCACGAAGTCACGGACGTAGCGCCGCTCCGGTCCGGCGTCGCGGGCGGGGAGGTAGCGGTCGTCGCCGCTGAGCATCCCCTGACGGGCCTTCATCCGCTGCTCGCGGACCTGCTCCTTGGACGCCTTGGTCCCGCCGCGGCCACCAGCCTTGCGCGTGCTCGGCACGAGCGGGCGCTTGTTCGCGGCCTCCGCGACACTGCGCTTGGGCGTCGGGCGGTTCTTCGCACCCGGCCGCTCCGGGGCGGTCGTCTGGGCCGCGCCCTCGCTCTTGCGCCGTCCGAACATCCGGGCAGCCTACTTCGCTGCGGCCACCACCCCGGACGACGGACCTGAGCGACGACGGACGTTAGCGACGACGGACGTTAGCCTCGGGAGCCATGAGCGACCCTGCACCCGCACCTACACCGGCTCCGCTGGCTCCCGAGCGCCTGTCCGCCCTGCGCGGGGCTGTCCGCAGGGACCTCCCGGGCCTGCGGAGCGATCTCGAGGCCCTGGTCCGCATCCCGAGCGTGAGCGTCGGTGAGGCCGACCAGTCCTTCGTCGACCAGAGCGCGGAGGCGGTGGCGACCCTGCTGCGCGAGGCCGGCCTGGAGACCGACGTCGTCGTCGAGGGCGGCCGGCCGGCCGTCATCGGTCACCTGCCCGGGCCGACCGGGTCGCCGCACGTCGTGCTCTACGCCCACCACGACGTCCAGCCGACAGGGGACCGGACGGCGTGGACCTCGGAGCCCTTCGAGCCGGTCGAGCGCGACGGGCGCCTCTACGCCCGGGGGGCGGCCGACGACAAGGCCGGGGTGGTTGCCCACCTCGCGGCGATCCGGGCTCACGACGGCCGCCCGCCGGTGTCCGTGACCATCTTCGTCGAGGGCGAGGAGGAGGACGGATCCCCTTCGCTGTCAACGATCTTGGAGCGCCACCACGACCGCCTCGCGGGTGACGTGCTGGTGCTCGCCGACTCGACCAACTGGGCGGTCGGGCAACCCGCGCTGACGACCAGCCTGCGCGGGCTGGTCGAGTGCTTCGTCGATGTCTCCACCCTCGACCACCCGGTCCACTCCGGCATGTACGGCGGCGTGCTGCCCGACGCGCTGATGGTGCTGGTCCGGCTGCTGACCTCCCTGCACGACGACGTGGGCGACGTCGCCGTCGGGGGGATCCGGTCGGCCGAGCCGATGGACCTGGACTACCCCGAGGCCCAGCTGCGCGCCGATGCCGGGGCACTGGACGGCGTACAGCTGATCGGCTCCGGCTCGATCACCGCGCGGCTGTGGACCCGGCCGACCGTCACGGTCACCGGGATCGACGTCCCGTCGACGGGCCAGGCGTCCAACACCCTGCAGGCCCATGCCCGGGCCAAGCTCTCGGCCCGGGTCGCGCCCGGGCAGGACGCGGCCGAGGTCTTCACGGCCCTGCGGACGCACCTGCTGGCCCAGCCGGCCTGGGGCGCCCACGTCGACGTGACCCTGAAGGAGACCGGCGAGGCGTTCGCCGCCGATGCACGGGGTCCGGCCTACGACGCCGCGCGGGGCGCGTTCGCCGACGCGTGGGGCGTCCAGCCGGTCGACATGGGGATCGGCGGCTCGATCCCCTTCATCGCCCAGTTCGCCGAGCACTTCCCGGACGCGGCCATCCTGGTCACGGGCGTCGAGGACCCGGACACGCGGGCCCACGGGATCGACGAGAGCCTTCACCTGGGCGAGTTCGAGCGGGTCTGCCTGGCCGAGGCCGTCCTGCTCGAACGCCTCGCCGGCGGCTGAACCGGTCAGGCGACGACGGCGCCCTGCCGTTGCAGGGTCAGCAGCAGAGCCGCAGCCACGCCCACCGCGATGGCGGCCGGCTCCTTGCCGACGATCTCCGGGAGGCCGATGGGGCAGGTGATCCGTGCGATCGCCTCCGCGCTGTGGTCCTCGGCCCGCAGCTGGACCTGGAACCGCGCCCACTTGGCGCTCGAGCCGATCAGGCCGATGCTGCCCAGGCCCGGGCTGCGCAGCGCCGCGTCGCACAGGGCCAGGTCCTCGGCGTGGTCGTGGGTCATGATCAGGACGTGCGCCCCGGGGGGGAGGGCGGTGAGCACCGACTCTCCGACCACGGCCCGGTGGGCCTGCACATCGGCCGGCCCGTCCGTGACGTCGGCCAGCCGGAGCTGGTCGAGCTGCGCGGGCCGGGAGTCGACCAGGTGCAGCCGGACCTCCAGGCGGGACAGGATCCGGGCCAGCTCGTAGCCGACGTGCCCCAGGCCGAAGATCGCGATGACCGGTCGGGCGGGGAGGGGCTCCAGCAGCAGGCGCACCACGCCGCCGCAGCACTGGCGCCCGTGCTGGTTGTGGGCGTGCTCGGACAGCGCCGACTCCTGGACCTCCGGCTCGCTGGCGCCGCCGGCGATCAGCTCGCGGGCCCGCCGGATCGCGGCCTCCTCGAGGTTGCCGCCGCCGACGCTGCCCCACGTGTGGTCGGCGCCGACGACCATCTTGGCGCCGGCGTCTCTGGGGGCGTGGCCACGCACCTCCAGCACCGTGACCAGCACGCCGGGCAGCCCGTCGCTGCGCAGCTGCTGGACGGCGCTGAGCCAGTCCACTCAGACCCCCGCGAGGACCGGGGAGTCGACAGTGGGTGAGGAGGATGCCTCGCAGGCGGCCGCCTTGGCCTCCTGGATCGCCCAGAACACGGCCTCGGGCGTCGACGGGCAGCCCAGGTCGACTCCCCAGCCGGCCGGGCCGAAGGCACCCACGGCCTGCCGCAGGGCCTCCCGCATGCTGAACGCCTGCATCAGGGGTGGCTCACCGACGGCCTTGGAGCCGTAGACGACGCCGGACTCGGTGGCCCGCTCGAAGAGGTGGACGTTGAACTCCTCCGGCATCTCGGAGAAGCTCGGGATCTTGTAGGTGCTGGCCGCCTGGGTCGCGAGCCGGCCCCGGTGGGGACCGTCGCTCTCGTCCCAGCGCAGCTCCTCCAGCGTCAGCCAACCCACGCCCTGGACGAAGCCGCCCTCGATCTGCCCGACGTCGATGAGCGGAGAGAGGCTGTCGCCGACGTCGTGCACGATGTCGGCTCTGCGGAGGCGGTAGGCGCCGGTGAACCCGTCGACCTCGACCTCGCACAAGGACGCGCCGTACGCGAAGTACTTGAACGGCTCGCCCTGCATCAGGTCGGCGTTCCAGTGCAGCCCGGCGGTGCGATAGAAGCCGGCCGCCCACAGCTGCACCCGTTGCATGTACGCGTCGTGGACCAGCTGGGCCCACGGCAGCTGCTGGTCGCTGAAGCCGATCCCCGTCACCATGCCGTTGACGAACCGCACGTCCTCGGGGTGGATGCCGAGCTTGCCGGCAGCGACGACCGAGAGCCGCTCGCGGATCTGGTCGCACGCGTTCTTGATCGCGCCGCCGTTGATGTCGGCGCCCGAGCTGGCGGCCGTGGCCGACGTGTTCGGCACCTTGTCGGTCCGGGTCGGAGCGAGCCGGACCGAGGTCAGCGGGACGCCCAGTGCGGTGGCCGCGACCTGGAGCATCTTCGTGTGCAGGCCCTGGCCCATCTCGGCGCCACCGTGGTTGATCAGGACGGAGCCGTCCTTGTAGACGTGGACGAGCGCGCCGGCCTGGTTGTACGACGTCAGGTTGAAGGAGATGCCGAACTTGACCGGCGTCATGCCGAGCGCGCGCTTGGTGTCCCGATGCTCCCGTTGAACGCCGCGATCTCGGCCTTGCGGCGCTGGAAGTCGCTGCGGTCGTTGAGGATCGACCAGATCGCCTCCAGCCGCTCGGCGTGCCGGACCGGCTGGCCGTACGGCGTCGTCTGGCCCGGCGAGTAGAAGTTGTGCCGCCGGAGGTCCTCCGGCTCCATCCCGAGCTGCGGGGCGCACCGGCCGAGGATGTCCTCGATCACGATCATGCCCTGCGGACCCCCGAACCCGCGGAACGCCGTGTTGGACTGCCGGTTGGTCTTGGCGATCCGCCCGTGCACGTGGATGTTCGGGACCCAGTAGGCGTTGTCGATGTGGCACAGCGCCCGGGCCAGCACCGGCTCGGAGAGGTCGATGCTCCAGCCGCCGTTGCTGGTCAAGGTGGCGCGCAGGGCGACGATCTTCTTGTCCTCGTCGAACCCGGCCTCCCACGTGGCCAGGAACGGGTGCCGCTTGCCGGTCATCGTGATGTCCTGGGTCCGGTTCAGCCGCAGGCTGACCGGCCGTCCGGTGATGGTCGCGCCCAGCGAGGCGATGGCCGCCAGGCCGTGCGGCTGGAACTCCTTGCCGCCGAAGCCGCCGCCCATCCGCAGGCACTGCACGGTGACGGCGTGGGCCGGCAGGCCCATCACGTGGGCGACGATGTCCTGCGTCTCCGACGGGTGCTGGGTGCTGGACTGCACGAAGATCTGGCCGTTCTCGTCGACCAGCGCGAGCGCGGCGTTGGTCTCCAGGTAGAAGTGCTCCTGGCCGCCGAACTCCAGCTCGCCCTCGAACCGGTACGCCGCGCCCTTGAGGGCCTCGTCGGCGTCGCCACGGCTGACCGTGCGCTGGTGGCCCTGATAGCTCTCGGCCGCGATCGCGTCCCGGACCGAGACCAAGGAGGGCAGTGGCTCGTAGTCGACCTCGATCGCGTCCGCGCCCTGCCGGGCCTGCTCGAGGGTCTCGCCGAGCACCCAGACGACCGCGTGACCGTAGAACATCACCTCGCTGGGGAAGAGCGGCTCGTCGTGCTTCTCGCCGGCGTCGTTGACCCCGGGCACGTCCTCGGCCGTGAGCACCTTCACCACGCCCGGCACGTCGTACGCCGGGGCGACGTTGAGCCGGGTGACCAGGGCGTGGGCGTGCGGCGCCTGCACCGGCCAGGCGTGCAGGCATCCTTGGTGCGGTTGACCAGGTCCTGCGTGTAGAGCGCGTTGCCGGTGACGTGCAGGTCCGCGCTCTCGTGCGGGATCTCGACTCCGACGACGGGGTTGTTCGGCCGATCCGCCAGGGGACCGTGCTGCTGGCTCATCTGTCAGGCCTCCTGGAGCTGCGGTGCGGGGTTCTGGGCGTAGAACTTCAGCAACGACGTTCGGAGCATCGCCGTGCGGTAGTCCGAGCTGGCCCGGTGGTCGCTCATCGGCGTCCCGGCTCGTCCGAGCACCTCGGCGGCCTCGGCGACGACGGCCTCGGTCCACGGCCGGCCGGTCAGCGCCGCCTCGGCCTCGGTGGCGCGCAACGGCGTCGCCGCGACCCCGCCCAGGCCGATCTTGATGTCCGCGACGGTCGGGGCGCGGAGCTGTCGGACCCGCTGGAGCTGTCGGACCCGTCGGGCCCGGCCAGCCGCAGCGCGAACGCCACGGCGACGCTGGAGATGTCGTCGAACCGGCGCTTGGCGATCTTGTGGAAGGCCGTGAACGGCGCTACGGGAGTGGGGATCCGGACCGACTTGATCAGCTCGCCCGGGCGCTTGACGGTCTGCCGGTAGCCCGTGAAGTACTCGGCCAGCTCGACCTCGCGCTCCCCGCACTGGAGGCGAGGACCAGCGAGCAGCCCAGGGCCAGCAGTCCCGGCGGGGTGTCGCCGATCGGCGAGCCGGTGCCCAGGTTGCCGCCGAGCGTCGCGCCGTTGCGGATCAGCCGCGAGGCGAACTGCGGGAAGAGCTCCGCCAGCAGCGGGACCCTGCCGTCCAGGTCACGCTCGATCTCGGACAGGGTCAGCGCGGCCCCGATCGTGATGGCGTCGTCGGTGACGGTGAGCTCGCGCAGCTCCGCGAGCCGGTCGATCCCGAGGGTCAGCGCCGTCCGCGAGTGCCGGATGTTGAGCTCCACGCCCCAGTCGGTCGAGCCGGCGACGAGCACCGCGTCCGGGTGCTCGGCCAGCAGGGACAGGGTCTCCGCCAGGTCGGCCGGCCGCAGGAACGTGCCCTGGTCGCTCTCCGCCCGCGTCGCGACCGGCGGGGGAGCGGGCTGGTCCAGCCGGGCGAAGAGCGGGTCGGTCTTGTCCGGCCGGCCGAGCGCGTACGCCGCGTCCCGGATCGGCCGGTAGCCCGTGCAGCGGCACAGGTTGCCGCTGAGCGAGTGCAGGTCGAAGCCGTTCGGCCCGTGCTCGTGGTCAGGCGCGTGACCCGGGGCGGTGGGGTCGGCGCCGTTCTGGGCCGTGCGCTCCGCGGCCTCGCTGCCGGTGGCCGGCTCGGTCTCGGCGGCGGTCTCGGACTCGCCGGAGGCGGTCGGCGTGCGGTCGGCGCGGTAGTACTCGCCGGCCATCGAGCAGACGAAGCCCGGCGTGCAGTAGCCGCACTGGGAGCCGCCGCGGACCGCCATCTCCTGCTGGACGATGTGCAGGTCGCCGGGCTGGCCGAGGCCTTCGGCCGTGAGGACCTCCTGGCCGTCGAGCCCGGCCGCGGGCACCAGGCAGGCGTTGATCGCGGTCCAGCGCGTGCTCTCCTCGCCGTCCGGCTTGGCGACCAGAACCGCACAGGCCCCGCACTCGCCCTCGGCGCAGCCCTCCTTGCTCCCGGTGTACCCGGCGAAGCGCAGCCACTCCAGCAACGTGACGTGTCCGCCGACGTCAACCAGCGGGCGCGACACGCCGTTGACCACCACTTGAGGCTCCACAGAACACTCCCTATCCACGATTTCAGCGCCCCGGGCGATCGATCGAGCGGGTGGCGGGCGGAGAGCCGACGAGCCACCGGAGATCTCGTGACATTAACGGGCGCAGGGGCCTTCGCGCTAGAGGAGTACGGAAAACAGTTTCCGCATAGTGGAAGTTTGCGCGATCGAGCTCGATGCAGATGCCGATGTCGATGTCGATGGTGGTGATCGGCGCACGGTGTACGCGGGCGACGGATCGCATCACCGCCCGGCTGACAGGATGCGCTGCGTGCGGGTCGTCATCGCGCCGGAGGCGTTCGCGGGCAGGTTGAGCGCCGTCCAGGTCGCGGGGGCCATGTCGGAGGGCTGGGCTCGCGGCGCGCCGGTGGACGAGGTCGTCGCCGTGCCCCTCAGCGACGGTGGGAGCGGCTTCGTCGACGTGCTGGCAGCGAGGCTGGCAGGAGAGCTGGTCCCCGTGACGGTGCGGGGGCCGCACGGCGGCTCGGTGCCCGCGACCGTGCTGCTGGCCGGCGAGGTCGCCTATGTCGAGGCGGCCGAGGCCTGCGGGCTGCACCTGGTCGGCCCGGACGCGCGTGACCCGGGCACGGCGACGTCGTACGGCGTCGGTGAGCTGGTGCAGGTGGCCGCTCGCTCCGGCGCGCGGCGGGTGGTGGTGGGCGTCGGCGGCACGGCCACGAACGACGGGGGGGCCGGGCTCCTGGCCGCGGTCGGTGCCGGGCCGAGGGAGGCGCTGGCCGCGGGCGGGCTGGCCCTTCGGGACATCGGCGCGAGCGCTCTCGCCGGGCTCGCCGAGGCCCGCCGCCGGCTCGAGGGCGTCGAGCTCGTCATCGCGGGCGCCACGGACGTTGCGCTGCTCGGGTTCCACGGCACGAGCGCGACGTACGCCGCCGGCAAGGGTGCGTCCGCGGAGCAGGCCCAGCAGCTGGAGGCCGCGCTCGGCCACTACGCCGATCTCGCCACGCGGGCCCTCGGGGCCGGGCGGCCGCTCCTGGGGCGGGGTCCGGCCGCCGAGGCGGGATCGGGTGCCGGCGGGGGCATCGGCTTCGCCCTGCTGCTGCTGGGGGCCCGGTTCGTCAGCGGGGTCCGCGCGGTCAGCGAGGCGGTCGGGCTGCCCGCGCAGGTCGGCGGCAGCGATCTCGTCGTGACGGGCGAGGCGACCTTCGACTGGGAGTCGCTGCGCGGGGGCGTGGTGGCCGAGGTCGCGGCCCTGGGTCTGGCCACCGGTGTGCCGTCCGTCGTGCTGGCCGGGCAGGTCCTGGTCGGGCGGCGGGAGTCGATGACGCTGGGCCTCGCCGGGACCTACCCGATCGCCGAACGGTCCGAGGACCTGGCCGCGGCGATGGCCGATCCGGTGGCCGCCATCTCCGGCCGCGCCGCCCGGGTCGCCCGCACCTGGTCCCGCTGAGGCACGCCTAGCCCGGCCCGCCGCGACGTGCTGACCGGCCTGAGCGTCGGAGCACGGCCGGAGGACGTACGCTGGAGGGGAACATCTGGCCGACCGGCACCGTTGCCGGGCTTGACGTAGGAACTGCGCAGCCCGCTGCGCCACCGAGCACCACCCGACGCACCGAAGGACGGGGACTCCCACCGATGAGCACTCAGACCGAGACCGGCCAGACCTCCGCGGCCGACGCGGCCACCGACGTGGCTGAGGTGACCGGCACCGAGACCCATGGCGTCGAGCTGACGGCCGTCGCCGCGACCAAGGTCAAGAGCCTGCTGGAGCAGGAGGGCCGGGACGACCTGCGGCTGCGGATCGGCGTGCAGCCCGGCGGCTGCTCGGGCCTCGTCTACCAGCTGTACTTCGACGAGCGGACCCTCGACGGTGACCTGGTCCGGGACTTCGACGGCGTCGAGGTTGTCGTGGACCGGATGTCGGCGCCGTACCTGTCCGGCGCCTCGATCGACTTCGCCGACACGATCGAGAAGCAGGGCTTCACGATCGACAACCCGAACGCCGGCGGCAGCTGCGCGTGCGGTGACAGCTTCCACTGACCGAGCACTCCGGACCGCGCGAGCGGTCCTGCGCAGCATCGATACGCGCGGCGGGCTAGCCTTCCCGCCGTGCGTATCGCTGTCACGGGGTCCATCGCGACCGACCACCTGATGACCTACCAGGGCCGGTTCGCCGACTCCATGGTCGTCGAACAGCTGGACAAGATCTCGCTCTCCTTCCTGGTCGAGGACCTGGAGATCCGGCGCGGGGGGGTGGCGCCCAACATCTGCTTCGGCATGGGCAACCTCGGGCTGCGGCCACTGCTCATCGGCGGGGCCGGGGCCGACTTCGAGGACTACCGGTCCTGGCTGGAGCGGCACGGCGTGGCGACCGGCGGCGTGCGGGTCTCAGAGCTGAAGCACACGGCCCGCTTCGTGTGCACCACGGACTCCGACCACGCCCAGATCGCGACGTTCTACTCCGGCGCGATGAGCGAGGCTCGCAACATCGAGCTCGGCCCGCTGGTGGCCCGCAACGGCGGGGTCGACCTGGTCGTGATCAGCGCCAACGACCCGGAGGCGATGCTCCGGCACACCGAGGAGTGCCGGACCCGCGGCTACGCCTTCGCCGCAGACCCCTCGCAGCAGCTCGCCTTCGCCGACGGCGGGACCATCCGGGCGCTGGTCGACGGAGCCGCGTACCTCTTCAGCAACGAGTACGAGGCCGCCCTGACCGAGCAGAAGACCGGCTGGAGCGCCGACGAGATCCTCGAGCGGGTGGGCGTGCGGGTGACCACGCTCGGGGCCCAGGGATCCCGGATCGACGTCAAGGGCGAGGAGTCGGTCGTCGTCCCGGTGGCCCGCGAGCTGCGCAAGGTCGACCCCACCGGGGTCGGGGATGCCTTCCGGGCCGGGTTCCTGGCCGGCCTGGCCTGGGGTCTCGGTCACCAGCGCTGCGCCGAGATCGGCTCGATGCTCGCGACCTACGTCATCGAGACCGTGGGCACCCAGGAGTACGAGCTGGGTCGCGGTGGCTTCATGGAGCGGTTCGAGCAGGCGTACGGGTCCGGGCCGGCCGCCGACGTCGCCCCGAACGTTCGGTGTCTGCGTCCCTGATCGGCCCGACCGAGCCGCCGCCGTCAACCTGGGCGCTCGGCCTCGAGGGCGCACAGCCCGGCGAGGACCTGGTCGGCGTGGGGGCCGACCTGGAGCCCGGCACCCTCCTGCTGGCCTACCGCAGCGGCCTGTTCCCGATGGGCCTGGGTCGCCGCGGAGCCCGGCCGATCGGCTGGTGGTCGCCGGACCCGCGCGGTGTCCTGCCCCTGGACGAGCTGCGGGTCTCGCGGTCCCTGCGGCGCTCGACGGCCCGCTACCGGGTGAGCGTCGACGCCGCCTTCGACCACGTGGTGGCGCGGTGCGGTGCGCCGGGCCGCCCGGGCCGCTGGATCACACCGGCGATGGCCCGGGCCTACGCCGAGCTGCACCGCCTCGGCTGGGCCCACTCGGTGGAGTGCTGGGCCGGCGAGGAGCTGGCCGGAGGCCTCTACGGCGTCGCCATCGGTGGCCTGTTTGCGGGGGAGTCGATGTTCTACGCCCGGCGCGACGCCTCGAAGGTCGCCCTCGTCGCGCTCGTGAAGCTGCTCCGGGGCGGGGAACGTCATCCCGCCGAGCGACTGCTCGACGTGCAGTGGCGAACCGATCACCTGGCCACCCTGGGCGTGCGCGAGGTCGCTCGCACCGAGTATCTGCGCCGGCTCGAGGTCGCCCTGGCGCTGCCACTGCCGCCCGCGTTCGCCGGGGCCGCCGGAGGGCGGCACGCCGGGCCGCCGTGAGGACGCACCCTGCCGGTCCGATCCGAGTGGTCTGGAGTAGGGTTGCCGCCGTTGCCAGGCCGTCGTCAGGGAAGGTGCCATCCGTGCGCGCAGGCTCGTCGAACCGGCGCCGCTTTGTCGGTTTCACCGGGGTGGCCGCAGGCTGCGTCTTCCTCCTCACCGGGTGTGACAACGCGATGTCGCGCGGGCTCCTCCCGAAGGGCGTCACCGAGAACAGCAAGCGGGTCACGGATCTCTGGGACGGCTCGTGGGCGGCAGCATTGGGCGTCGGCGTCCTGGTGTGGGGCCTGATCCTGTGGTGCGTCGCGGCGTACCGGCGCAAGCAGGACGACCCCGAGTTCCCCGAGCAGCTGCGCTACAACGTGCCGATCGAGATCCTCTACACCGTCGTGCCGCTCTTCATGATCGGCGTCCTCTTCTACTTCACCGCGAGGGACGAGCAGGCCCTCCTCTCGACCAATGTGAAGCCCGACATGGTCGTGAATGTCGTTGGGAAGCAATGGAGCTGGGACTTCAACTACCAGACGCAGCAGGTCTACGAGGCCGGCACGCAGGCCGAGCTGAGCGGCAAGCCGCTCGCCGAGAACTCGCTGCCGACGCTCTACCTCCCGGTGGGCAAGCGGACCGAGTTCGTCCTGACCTCGCGTGACGTCATCCACTCGTTCTGGGTGCCCGCGTTCCTGCAGAAGCTCGACATGATCCCCGGCAAGGTCAACCGCTTCCAGGTCGTGCCCACCACGACCGGGACGTTCGCGGGAAAGTGCGCGGAGTTGTGCGGGGCCTACCACTCACAGATGCTGTTCGAGGTGAAGGTCGTCTCGCAGGCCGACTTCGACGCGCACATCCAGGCCCTCAAGGACGCCGGCCAGACCGGCCAGCTGCCGAACTCGCTCGGACGCTCGCCGCTCGAGCCCGGCCAACAGGCGCTCATCGACGGCGCAGGGAGCGGCTCATGACGACCTACCGCGAGGCGGAGTGGAGCGTCGCGCCGGCGCGACCGCACAGCCTGGGCCGCACGGTGGTCCGCTGGGCGACGACGACCGACCACAAGGTGATCGGCAACCTCTACTTCATCACGTCGTTCATCTTCTTCCTGATCGGCGGCCTGATGGCCCTGCTGATCCGGGCCGAGCTGTTCGAGCCCGGACTGCAGATCGTGAAGGACCCGGAGCAGTACAACCAGCTGTTCACGATGCACGGCACGATCATGCTGCTGCTGTTCGCGACGCCACTGTTCGCCGGCTTCGCGAATGCGTTGATGCCGCTGCAGATCGGCTCGCCGGACGTGGCGTTCCCGCGGCTGAACATGCTCGCCTACTGGCTGTACCTCTTCGGCGGGATCATCGTGACGGCCGGGTTCCTGACCCCCGGGGGTGCGGCGGCGTTCGGCTGGTTCGCGTACGCGCCGCTGTCGAACCAGGTGTACTCGCCCGGCCTTGGCGGGGACTTGTGGGTCTTCGGCCTGGCGCTCGCCGGCTTCGGCACCATCCTCGGTGCGGTCAACTTCATCACCACCATCATCTGCATGCGCGCGCCGGGCATGACGATGTTCCGGATGCCGATGTTCACCTGGACCGTCCTGGTCACCAGCGTGCTGGTGCTGATGGCCTTCCCGGTGCTCGCGTCGGCGCTGCTGGCCCTGGGCGCCGACCGGCGGATCGGTGCGCACATCTTCGACCCGGAGAACGGCGGGGCGATGCTGTGGCAGCACCTGTTCTGGTTCTTCGGCCATCCCGAGGTGTACATCATCGCGTTGCCGTTCTTCGGCATCATCAGCGAGATCCTGCCGGTGTTCTCGCGGAAGCCGCTGTTCGGCTACAAGACCCTGGTCTTCGCGACCATCGGCATCGCCGCGCTGTCGGTGACGGTGTGGGCGCACCACATGTACGCCACGGGTCAGGTGCTGCTGCCGTTCTTCGCGTTCATGACGATGTTGATCGCGATCCCGACCGGCGTGAAGTTCTTCAACTGGATCGGCACGATGTGGCGCGGGTCGCTGACCTTCGAGACGCCGATGCTGTGGGCGATCGGCTTCCTCATCACGTTCCTGTTCGGCGGCCTGACCGGGATCATCCTGTCCAGCCCGGCCCTGGACTTCCACCTCTCCGACTCCTACTTCGTGGTGGCCCACTTCCACTACGTCGTGTTCGGCACCGTGGTCTTCGCGATGTTCGGCGGGTTCTACTTCTGGTGGCCGAAGCTGACCGGCCGGATGCTGGACGAGCGACTGGGCAAGGTGCACTTCTGGATGCTGTTCATCGGCTTCCACACGACGTTCCTGATCCAGCACTGGCTGGGCGTGATCGGCATGCCCCGCCGGTACGCCGACTACCTGCCCGGTGAGGGGTTCACCTGGGCCAACCAGGTCTCCACCGCCGGCGCCTTCCTCCTCGGCGCCTCGACGCTGCCCTTCCTGTACAACGTCTGGCACACCTGGCGGACGGCGCCCCTGGTCGAGACGGACGACCCCTGGGGCTACGGCGCGTCCCTGGAGTGGGCCACGTCCTGTCCGCCGCCGCGGCACAACTTCACCTCGATCCCGCGGATCCGGTCCGAGCGCCCCGCGTTCGACCTGCACCACCCGGAGATCGCCGCTGCGGAGGTCCCGCTGAACCGCGGACCCCTCGACACCTTGCTCGGTGGCGCCGAGGTCGACGCTGCCGACCGCGAGGGAGGCGGGCGCTGATGAAGGTCGAGACCTGGCTGTTCGGCGCGGGGTCGCTCTTCTTCGCACCCATCGGCGTCGTCTACGGCATCCTGACCAGCTGGGACGAGCCGGTCGGGCCGGTGGCGCTGCTGCTCACGGCGGGGCTGTCGATCCTGATCGGGATCTACCTGTTCATCACTGGACGCCGGATCGACCCGCGGCCGGAGGACGACTGGGCCGCGCCGATCGAGGCCGCCGCCGGCGACTACGGCTTCTTCGCGCCGCACAGCTGGTGGCCGCTGGCGCTGGGCGCGTCGGGCGCGACCATCTTCCTGGGGCTGGCCGTGGGCTGGTGGCTCGTCATCATCGGTGTCGGGTTCGGCACGATTGCCATCGTTGGCTGGGTCTACGAGTTCTCCCGTGGGGCATTTGCCCACTGACCCGTGCTGGTCGCCAATTCTGGTCGGGACACGGGCCCGTGAACCGCGGCCGGCCGCTCAGCGGCTCGCCGTCGCCCCAGATGGTCTAGGTGTACGGCGCAGCGCGTGCATGCGGTTACGCTAGAGGCACGCGCGCGCAACCCGACAGGGCTGACGCGCGTCTTAGGGAGCAGAGGCCGGTCGGAGAACTGGCCCGAAGGAGCATTCGTGGCTGGTTACATCCTCAAGACCCGACGCGGGCGAGCCGGGCTGGCGGCGGCTTTCGCCGCTGCGGCCGTGCTCCTCGCGAGCGGCTGCCAGAGTGCGTCTCCCTCGGCTGCACCGGCTGGTGCCGCCGGCGGGTCGAGCCCGTCGTCGAGCCCGGGCGAGTCGCCCACCAGCACCGGCCCGGTCTCCCTGCGGATCTCGCCGGCCAACGGCGCCGCCTCGGTCGCGCCGAACACCACCGTGAAGGTCACGGCCACGGGCGGCCCGCTCGCCAGCGTCAGCGTCACGGACGCCAAGAACCGCTCGATCGCCGGCACTCTCTCGGCCGACGGCCTGAGCTGGACGGCCTCGAAGTACCTGCGGTCCTCCACCGACTACACCGTGCAGGCCACCTCGGCCTCTGGCGTGAAGTCGAAGAGCAGCTTCACCACGATGGCGGCCAAGGTCACCGCGACGTACCACCTGCTGCCGTCCAGCGGCTCGGTCGTCGGCGTGGGCATGCCGGTGATCGTCCAGTTCGACTCTCCCGTCGCGGACTCGGGCAAGGCCGAGGTGGAGAAGCACCTCGCCGTCAAGACCACCCCGGCCGTGAGTGGCTCGTGGGGCTGGCTGACCGACACCCAGGTGATGTACCGCCCGGCGCACTACTGGAAGACCGGCACCAAGGTCTCGCTGAAGGCGAGCCTCACCGGTGTCCGGACCGGTTCCGGCAAGTACGTCGGCTCGGACGCGTCGTCGTCGTTCACCATCGGTGCGGCGATGATCAGCACGGTCAACATGTCGACCCACGTCATGAAGATCACCCGCAACGGCAAGCTGATCAAGACGCTGAAGGTCAGCACGGGCCGGCCCGGCCCCAAGACCGAGACCCGTAACGGCATCAAGGTCATCATCACGAAGGAGCCCGTGCACGTCATGGACTCCGCGTCGATCGGGATCGCCAAGGGCCAGCCCGGGTACTACCACATCACGGCCCAGTGGGCGATGCGCCTGACCTGGAGCGGTGAGTTCCTGCACTCCGCACCGTGGTCGGTGGGCTCGCAGGGCAGCGCCAACGTCAGTCACGGCTGCACGAACCTCAGCCCCTCGGGCGCGCTGTGGCTCTTCAACGAGTCGCACATCGGTGACGTCGTCAAGTACGTCGGCGGGCACCGCTCGCTGGAGCCCGGCAACGGCTACACCCTGTGGAACTACACCTGGACCAGCTGGGAGAAGCGCTCCGCGCTCGCCTGACCCGCGGCCACCCGTCCCCGTCCACCCATGCCGGGTGTCAGCTCGTGCGGGTGCCCTGCCCCCCGGAGCGGCTGACACGTCAGCGGGCCCGGCCGAGGTGTCAGCTCGTGCGGGTGCTCTGGCCCCCGGAGGGGCTGACACGTCAGCGGGGCCGGCGGTGTCAGCTCGTGCGGTGCCTGCCCCGGAGCGGCTGACACGTCAGCAGGCCCGGCTGGGTGTCAGCTCGTGCGGGTGCTCTGGCCCCCGGAGCGGCTGACACGTCAGCGGGCCCGGCCACGTGCCGCGAGGTGTCAGCTCGTGCGGGTGCTCTGGCCCCCGGAGGGGCTGACATGTCAGCGGGGCCGGCTGGGGGTCAGTGGCTCTTGATCGCCTGGGGGGCGTCGGTGGAGTCCCCGGCGGTGACCTCGGCCGGTCCGTGGCCATGGTCGTGAGCGGCGGCCAGCTCCGCCGGCGTCACCGGCTCGATCCGGTCGTCGAAGTAGAACCGGGACACCTTCGCCCACACCCGGTCCTTGGCCGAACCCTTGCGGCGTACGCCGTTCTCGTCCTCCAGGGGCGGCAGCTCGAGGGCGGGTCGGGGCTCCTGCGCGACCAGTGTCCAGGCGACGTGCTCCTCGAGCGGCTCGTGCACCTCGATGAACTCACCGTGGGGGAGGCGCACGATCCGGCCGGTCTCGCGGCCGTGCAGGATCAGGTCGCGGTCCCGTCGCTGCAGGCCGAGGCAGACCCGCTTGGTCACCCAGAAGGCCACCGGCGGCGCCAGGATCAGCAAGGCCTGGAAGGTGTTCGTGATGTCGTTGATCGACAGGTGGAAGTGAGTCGCGATCAGGTCGTTGCCACCGGCCAGGAACAGCACGAGGTAGAACGTGATCGCCATCGCGCCCAGAGCGGTCCGGGTCGGGGCGTTGCGCGGCCGGTCCAGGATGTGATGCTCGCTCTTGTCCTTGGTGACCCAGGCCTCGATGAACGGATACGCGCCGGCCACGGTGAAGAGCGCACCGAGCAGGATCACCCCTGGGATGAAGACGTTGAGGCTCAGCGTGAAGCCCCAGATATGGAACTCCGGGAAGCCAGGCATCAGTCGCAGGGCGCCCTCGGTGAAGCCCATGTACCAGTCCGGCTGGGCCCCAGCCGTGACCGGTGAGGGGTCGTAGGGCCCGTACGCCCAGATCGGGTTGATCGTGGCGACCGCGGCCAGCAGCGAGGTGACCCCGAAGACGATGAAGAAGAACCCGCCGGCCTTGGCCAGGTAGACCGGCATGAAGGGGTAGCCGACGACGTTGTCGTTCGTCCGGCCCGGCCCGGGGTACTGCGTGTGCTTCTGCAGCGTCACCATCAGGATGTGGGCCGTGAACAGCCCCACGATGATCGCGGGCAACAGCAGCACGTGGATCGTGTAGAGCCGCGGGATGATCGCCGAGCCGGGGAACGGGCCGTCGAAGAGGAAGAACGTCAGGTAGCTGCCGATCACCGGGATCGACTCCATGAACCCGGAGGCGATCCGCAGCCCGGTGCCCGAGAGCAGGTCGTCCGGGATCGAGTAGCCAGCGAAGCCCTCGAGCATCGAGAGCAGCAGCAGGACGACGCCGATGACCCAGTTCAGCTCACGCGGCTTGCGGAACGCACCGGTGAAGAACACCCGGAACATGTGCACCGTGATCGCCGCGACGAAGATCAGCGCGGCCCAGTGGTGGATCTGCCGGATGATCAGGCCGCCCCGGACGTCGAAGGAGATGTCCACCGTCGACTTGAACGCCTCGGACATCTGGACGCCCTTGAGCGGGACGTACGAGCCGTTGTAGACGACCTCGCCGGCCGACGGGACGAACCAGAAGGTCAGGAAGGTCCCGGTGAGCAGCAGGATGATCAGGCTGTACATCGCGATCTCGCCGAGCATGAACGACCAGTGGTCCGGGAAGACCTTGCGCATGAACGTCTTGGCCGGCTTGGCGATGCCGAGCCGCTCGTCGGCCCAGTTGCCCAAGCCGCCGGCGACCTTGGCGCCGGGACTCTGGCTGCTGCCGCTGGTACTCATCCACGCTCCCAGAAGCTCGGGCCAACTGCTTCGTCGAATCCCCGCTGCGCTACCAAGTATCCCTCGGTGTCCACCGTGATCGCGAGTTGCGGAAGCGGTCTGTGCGCGGGCCCGAAGATGACCTTGCAGTCCTCGGTCACGTCGAACGTCGACTGGTGGCAGGGGCACAGGAGGTGGTGGGTCTGCTGCTCGTACAAGCCCACCGGGCAGCCCACGTGGGTGCAGATCTTGGAGTACGCCACGATGCCCTGGTAGCCGGCGTTGCGCTCCTTCGCGACCTTGATGTCCGAGGGGTTGAGCCGCATCAGGAGCACGGCGGCCTTGGCCTTCTGCTCCAGCTCGTCGCTGACCTTGTCGATGCCCTCGGGCATCACGTGGAAGACAGCGCCGATGGTCACGTCCGAGGCCTTGATCGGCGTGAGCTCGGGGTCGCGCACCAGGCGCAGGCCCTTCTTCCACATCGTGGTGGACAGCTCCTTGCCCGGCAGCGGCCCCAGGCCTCCGACCAGCTGCAGGCCGAGCGGCAGGGCGAAGAGCCCGAGCGCACCGCCCAGCGTGTACTTGATGATCGGGCGGCGAGCGATGCCGGACCCGGCGCCGCCCTCCTGGAGAGTGCTGACGGCGCCGCTGCGGTCCTCGTCGCTGCTGCGCATCAGGTGGCGGTACTCGACCACCTCCTCGTCCGGCATCAGGGTCTTGGCCCAGTGGATGGCGCCGGCACCGATGCAGAACAGGCTGAGCCCGAGAGTGACGCCGAAGAGCAGGTTCTGCGCCCCGATCCTGCCCTGTCCCGGGATCTCGAGGTACTCGCCGTCGCCGACCGCGAAGTAGGTGACGATGAAGCCGATCGTGGCGACCATCGAGATCAGGAACAGCGTCGCGACCTGGCGCTCGGCGCGGCGGGCGGCGAGCGGGTCGGTGTCGCCCATCCGGTGGTGGTGGGCCGGCAGGCCGGGGTTCTCGAACCGCGCCGGCAGCGAGCCCTCCTGCGCCGCCGCGACGGCCACGTCCTGGCCGGGCTCGTGCTGGTCGCTCATCGCGTGCCGTCCGTCCGTTGTCCTAGGTATCCGCGGGGTGCGTGCTGCCGGGGGCACCACGCACATCCGTTCGTCGCGGTGCTCATGCCGACTTCGATCCGAGCCACACCGCACAGCCGATGAGTGCGGTCAGGCCGAACACCCAGACCACCAGGCCCTCGGGGATGGTGCCGAGGTTGCCGAGGTTCAGGCCGCCGGGGCTGGCAGAGGTGTGCACCGAGTCGAGGTAGGCGATGATGTTCTGCTTGTCCTGGGGCGAGAGGTTCGTGTCGCTGAAGACGGGCATGGACTGCGGGCCGGTCACCATCGCCTCGTAGACGTGCTTGCCCGTCACGCCCATCAGGCTCGGGGCGAACTTGCCGCGGGTGAGCGCGCCGCCGGAGCCGGCGAAGTTGTGGCACATCGCGCAGTTGACGCGGAACAGCTCGCCGCCCTTGGCGATGTCACCGCCGGATGCCGAGGTGTACTGCCCGTCCGGGATCGCCGGGCCGGGGGCCAGCGAGGCGACGTACGCCGCCAGGTCCGAGATCTCAGCCTGGCTGAAGTCGTTGTGCCGGGCCTCGACCTGCACACCGGGACCCGCCGCGGGCATCCGGCCGGTGCCCACCTGGAAGTCGACCGCAGCGGCGCCGACGCCGATCAGGGTCGGCGCCACCTCGGTGCCCTGGGCGTGCAGCCCGTGGCAGGTGGCGCAGTTGGCGAGGAACAGCTTCTTGCCGTTGTCGATCGACCCGGTCGCCGACGTGTCGGCGTTCGCAGACTTGGGATTCGCTGCGGCATAAGCGAATCCGGTGACCAGCAGCCCCGCGAGCAGCAACAGCACAAGCATCATCGGATGACGCCTGCGGGCGGCAAGTGCGCTCACGACCACTTCCTCGTCTCGAACATCTCGGGCTGGATGGGTGGGTGCTGCAGGACTACTTCAACAGGTAGATGGTGGCGAACAGACCGATCCAGACGACGTCGACGAAATGCCAGTAGTACGACGTCACGATCGCGCTGGTTGCCTCGTGATGGCCGAAGCGCTTGGCCGCGAAGCTGCGCCCGATGATGAGCAGGAAGGCGATCAGGCCGCCGGTCACGTGCAGGCCGTGGAAGCCGGTGGCCAGGTAGAAGATCGAGCCGTACGCGTTCTCCGGGATCGTCAGGTTGTCGCTCGTCAGGCTGGCGTACTCATAGACCTGCCCGGCGATGAACATGGCGCCGAAGATGTACGTCACGACGTACCACTCGCGCATCCCCCAGGTGCCGATCTGCCACAGCCGCCCGGTGCGCCCGGCCTGGAAGCGCTCGGCCTTCCACACGCCCATCTGGCACCACACCGAGCTGATCACCAGGACCAGGGTGTTGCAGGTCGCGAACGGCACGTTGAGCTTGGCCGGCTGGCTCACCCAGAGGGAGGGGACGACCGAGCGGATCGTGAAGTACATCGCGAAGAGCCCGGCGAAGAACATCAGCTCGCTGGCCAGCCACACGATGGTGCCGACCGAGGTCATGTTCGGCCGGTTGACCGGGGCGTGGGCCGGTGCGTCTAGAGCCGATGCTGTCGCCACGGCGGTCATTATTGCCCTATCGGTCCCGAGGTGGTGCTGCGACCCCCCGACGGGCTGCCGATAGCATCCCTGACCATGGCGACGACGCATGGGACGGCCCAGCAGCCGGGCCGGCCGACCAACCTCCCGACCAGTTCGGCCGCACCGGCGAAGACGCTGACGGTGCTCCTCTACAGCGACGACTCGAGCACCCGCGAGAAGGTCCGCCTCGCCGTGGGACGCCGCCCGGCCGCCGATCTGCCGGCCGTCGAGTGGATCGAGTGCGCGACCGAGCCGGCCGTCGTCGCCGCCGCCGACGCGGGCCGCGCCGACGTCCTGGTGCTGGACGGCGAGGCCGCTCCCTACGGCGGGCTCGGCATCTGCCGCCAGCTGAAGAACGAGATCTACCGCTGCCCTCCGATCCTCGTCCTGACCGGGCGCCGCGAGGACGCCTGGCTGGCCTCCTGGTCCCAGGCCGACCTGGCCGTCCCGCACCCGCTCGACCCGGCTGCCGTCGCTGCGGCCGTCGCCGAGCTGGCCCGTCGCAGACTCGGCTGAGCCGGGTGAGCTCGCCCGGCCCGGCCGCGGTCACCACGCCGGAGGCCAGCTGGCCGCACGTCCTGACCGCCCTGATCGGTCGGACGGATCTCACCGGTGACCAGGCGGCCTGGGCGATGGGCCAGATCATGCAGGGGGAGGCCGCCCCGATCCAGGTGGCGGGCTTCCTGGTCGCCCTGCGAGCCAAGGGCGAGACGGTCGAGGAGCTGGGCGGCCTCGCCGCAGCCATGCTGGACCACGCCGTCCGGATCGAGGTGCCCGGCCACTGCGTCGACGTCGTGGGGACGGGCGGCGACCGCGCCCACACGGTGAACATCTCCACGATGGCCTCCCTCGTGGTCGCCGGCGCCGGCCACCGGGTGGTCAAGCACGGCAACCGGGCGGCGTCGTCCGCGTGCGGCGCGGCCGACGTCCTCGAGGCGCTCGGCGTCCGGCTGGACCTGCGGCCCGAGCAGGTGGCCGCGATGGCGGTCGAGGTCGGCATCACCTTCTGCTTCGCCCAGGCCTTCCACCCCGCGATGCGGCACGCAGCCGCTGCGCGCAGTGGCCTGGGGGTCCCGACGGCGTTCAACTTCCTCGGCCCGCTCACCAACCCGGCGCAGCCCCGTGCATCGGCCGTGGGCGTGGCAGACCGCCGGATGGCCCCGCTGGTCGCCGGTGTCCTGGCCGCCCGGGGCCGCTCCGCGCTGGTCTTCCGCGGCGAGGACGGCCTGGACGAGCTGACCGTCGCCGGTCCGTCCAGGGTCTGGGAGGTCTCGGGCGGCGAGGTTCGGGAGCAGCTGTTCGACCCGGCCGACATCGGGGTCGCCCGGTCCGGCATCGACACCCTCCGTGGGGCCGACGCGGCGTACAACGCCTCAGTGGCCCGGGCCGTCCTGGCCGGCCAGGAGGGGCCGGTGCGCGACGCCGTGCTGCTCAACGCCGCGGCGGCGCTGGTCGCGGCCGGTGTCGGCGAGCCGGGTGGCCGGCTCGAGGAACGGATGCGTACGGCGCACGTCCTGGCCGCCCGCAGCGTCGACGACGGTGCGGCGGCCGGCGTCCTGGACCGCTGGGTCGCCGCCTCCTCCCGGGGCTGAGGCGTCCGGCCGCGGTCTCGGTCGCGGCCGGCGGGTGATGGTGGCGGCCGCGACTCCGGCGAGCATGACCGCGCCGCCGGCCAGCTCGAGCACGCTGGGGACCTCGTGCTCCACCAGCCAGGCGGCCAGGATGCCGACCGGCGGGACGATCAGGACGTACGGCACCACGGCGCCGGCCGGATATCGCGCCAGCAGGCCGTTCCAGACGACGTAGCCGAGCAGGGAAGCGCCGAGCACGGTGTAGAGCGTGCTCAGGAGCGCCGCCGGCGGCGGGTGCGCGAGGGTGTGGAACACCTTCTGCCGGCCGTCCAGGGCGACGGCGAGCGCGAAGGCCGGCACCGGCACGACCAGGGCCGACCACACGACGAGCGAGAGGCCCGACGACACCCGGGCCGCCCGGCTGACGACGTTGCCGATGGCCCAGGACAGGCCGGCACCCACGGTGACCAGCAGCGGTAGCACCGGCGCCGAGGTGCCGTGCGCGACCGCCACGATCACGAGGCCGGTGGTGCCGACCAGGGCACCCGCGATCTGCCGCCGGGTAGACCGCTCACCGAGCGCCACCCGGGCCAGCACCATCGTCAGCACGACCTGCGCCTGCAGGACCAGCGACGCCAGTCCGGACGGCATCCCGAGGTGGAGCGAGAGGTAGAGCAGGCTGAACTGGCCGAGGCTCATGAACGCACCGACCGCGACCACCGTGCGCCAGCTCGCCTGCGGGCGCGGGACGAAGAAGACCAGGGGCACGGCCACCAGTGCGAACCGCATGCTGACGAGCAGCAGAGGAGGGACGCCCGCCAGGCCCTCCTCGATCACCACGAAGTTGACCCCCCAGACGACCGCCACCAGGACGGCGAGGACGCTGTGCTTCGCTTGCATCGCACCAGCCTGCCCCTTGGATCGATGAAGAACCAGCGATGCTTTCTGGACGCTTCTCGGTAGCATCCCTACATGATCGATCTGGCCGCGTTGCGCTCCCTGATCGCGGTCCGTGACCTCGGCAGCGTGGTCGGGGCCGCGTCGGCCCTCGGGTACACGCCGTCCGCGGTGTCGCAGCAGATCAAGCGCCTGGAGCAGCAGAGCCGGGCGCCGATGCTCGAGCGGGTCGGGCGCGGGGTGATCCTCACCGAGAAGGGACGGCTGCTCGCGGAGCGAGCGGTGCGGCTCCTCGCGGACCTGGAGGAGGTCGAGAACCTCGCCCTGGACGACGCGCGCGAGCTGGCCGGCACGATGCGCATCGCGTCGTTCTCCACCGCGGGTCGCGGCCTCGTCGCACCCCTGCTGGCCCGGCTGGCCCGGACGACGCCCGGCCTGCACCTGACGCTGACCGAGCACGACCCCCGGGACATCGTCGGCCTGGTGGAGCGGGGGAGCGCGGACTTCGGCGTGGTGCACGACTGGACCTCGCTCCCGCTCGACGTCCCGTCCTCGCTGGTCCGGCACCACCTCCTGACCGATGCCGCCGACGTCCTCCTGTCCTCGGGGCACCCGCTGGCCGGGGCCGACACCGTGCGCGCGATCGAGCTGGCGGGCGAGCGCTGGGTCAGCACCCCGGTCGGCAGCATCTGCCACGAGTGGCTGCACCAGATGTTCGGCCTGCACGGAGAGCGGCCGGACATCCGCTACTACGACGGGTCGTTCAGCACCCACGTGGCCCTGGTCCAGCACGGGGTCGCGGTCGCGCTGGTGCCTCGGCTGGGCAGGGAGCGCCTGCCGGACGGCGTGCGTGCGGTCCCCGTCACCGACCCGGCCCCGCGCCGCGAGGTCAGCGCCCTGTGGCGACGGGCGAGCGCGGACAACCCGGCTCGCCGGCACGTCCAGCGCGAGCTCGACCAGCTGGTCGCTGAGCGCCGCTGAGCCGCCTGGACCGATCAGGTGCCGGTCAGACCTCGTCCAGACCCAGCGCGAAGGCCGCCTCGAGGTCGTGCTGGGAGTAGGTGCGGAAGGCGATGTGGGTGTCGCTGTGCCGAACGCCCTTGACCTTGCCGACCCGGTCGGCGATGACGTCGGCCAGCTCCTCGTGCCGGCGTACCCGCACGATCGCGATCAGGTCGACATCGCCGGTGACGGAGTACACCTCGCTCACGCCGTCGAGCTCGGCGAGGGCCTCGGCCACCTCGGGGATGCGGTCGACCTCTGCCTGGATCAGGACGATGGCGGTGATCACCGGCCGAGCCTAGCCCGCGGCCGCCGGGCGCAGCGGTCGCGCGCGGACGTCGGAGCCGTCGCCGGCGGGCGCACCCGACGGCACCGCTCCTGGCGGCCGGTGCAGGGGCCGGGACGCGCGGGGCTCGTCGAACGGCGAGACCTGTCCCGCCCGGGCCGCGAGCGGTTCGAGCTCCCACCGCTGCCCGCCCGCGCCGTGTACGGGGCACGTCCACTCGCCGGAGAGACTGACCAGACGTACGCCGTCCGCCTCGAGCCAGCGCAGAACCTTCTCCGCCTCCTCGGCGCTGGCCGCGGGGGACGGGCCGCGCGGGCGATCGACCACCTCGCCGGTGTCGCGCAGCGCCCCGACGTACGGCATCGGGTCGGCACCGGGGGGGCTGACGCACGTGCCGGCCAGGCGACCGTGCCGGACCAGGACGATCTCCCAACCGCCGGCCGGCCACCGCTTGGCGGCGACCAGCTCGGGTGCGGCTGACAGGGGCGCGAGCCGCTGGGTCCGGGCCGCGGCCCGCAGCAGCGCCAGCATCCGGTCGCGCGCGACCGCCGCCTCCTCGAACCGCTCGCCCTCGGAGAGCCGCCGGATCCGGGACCGCAGCGTGGCGACGACCGAGCGCGCGTCGCCGGTCATCGCGGCCAGCGCCTGGTTGACGACGCCGGCGTACTCGTCGACGGCCTGCTCGCCCGTGCACGGCGCGCCGCACCGGCCCATCTCGGCGAGGGCGCAGGCCGAGCCACCGCCGCGACGGGACAGCCGGCGGGTGCACTGGCGCAGGGGCACGGCGTCGTGCAGCGCGAGGACGGCCTGCTCGGCGCTGCGACGGCTGCCGAACGGCCCCAGGTAGGTCGCTCCGTCGTCTCCGACCTTGCGGACGATGGACAGCCGGGGGAAGGGCTCGACGGTGAGCTTGACCCAGGCCGAGCGCTCGGGGAATCGTGAGCGCCGGTTGTAGCGCGGCTTGTGCTCTGCGATCAGCCGCAGCTCGCGCACCTCGGCCTCCAGCGTCGTCGCGCACGGGACGGCGTCGACCCGCTCGGCGATGCCGACCATCTCGGCCATCCGGGTCCGCTGCTCCGACGCCGTGAAGTAGGTGCGCACCCGGGACCGGACGTCGCGCGAGGTGCCGACGTAGAGGGCGCGGCCGCGGGAGTCGCGGAAGACGTAGACGCCGGGGCCGGCTGGCAGACCGTCGGCGAGGTAGCGCTTGCGGCGCTGCTGCGGTGTGACCCGCGAGGTGAAGCTGGCGAGCTCCTCGACGGTCGTGACGCCCAGCGAGCCGACCCGCTCCAGCAGGGCGTGCAGGACGTGGACCGTGGCGCGGGCATCGGTCAAGGCCCGGTGGTCCGGGGCCACGGGGGAGTGGAACAGGTGCGCGAGGGTGGCCAGCTTGTGGTTGCGCGCCTCGTCGCGCGTGACCACCTGACGGGCCAGGTGGACCGTGTCCAGAACCCGGAACGCGGGCCAGGGATGACCGGTGGCGGCGGCCGCGGCCCGCAGGAAGGAGATGTCGAAGCCGGCGTTGTGCGCGACCAGGACGCTGCCCCGGGCGAACTCGAGGAACGCCGGCAGGACCGTTGTCATCCGCGGGGATCCGGCCACCATCCCGTCGGTGATGCCGGTCAGGACCGAGATGAACGCCGGGATCGGGCCGCCAGGGTTGACGAGCGTCTGGAACTCGCCGAGCACCTCGCCGGCGCGCACCTTGACCGCGCCGACCTCGGTGATCTCGGCGTCGGCCGGGGAGCCGCCCGTGGTCTCCAGGTCGACGACGACGAAGGTCACCCCGGCCAGCGGGGTGCCCAGGTCGTCGAGCGTGCCCTGGACGGCGGTCACCATGTCGCCGACGGTAGGCGCCGGGGCCGACAGTGCCGGGCAGGCGCGCGGCAAGCCGCCGCGCGGCGGCCAATAGGCTGCGGCGCATGGGTATCGCGCCGACGCAGCCGACCGACACCACGCGCTGGCGCTGCCGCCAGTGCGGCAACCTGACCCGCTTCGACGTCACCCGCGCCTCGCGCGTGGTCGAGTTCGTGCACTTCGACCTCGCCGGTGAGCCGTCGGTCGAGGAGCGCGAGGTGATCACGGACGTGATCGAGAAGGTGCGCTGCCGTTGGTGCGACGCGGTGGACACGGTCGACCTGGTCGCGCGCAAGGACGCCGACCCGGCTCGGTAACCGAGGCGGTCGGCCTCGGAGGCGGGGAACGGGCGCTGTCGGTGGGCCCGTCTAGCGTCGTTCTCACCGAAGCGGCACGGCGTCGCCGGTGGGACGGAGGTGACTCGTGCTGATCGACTGTGACCGATGCACGGTTCGCGGACTCGCCTGTGGCGACTGCGTGGTGACGGTGCTGCTGTCCAGGCCGCCGAGCGGTGTGCGCCTCGATGACGACGAGCGAGTCGCGATCGGGGTGCTGGCCGGGTCCGGCCTGGTGCCCCCGCTGCGCCTGGTGACCACGGCCGACGACGGTCGGCCGGACGAGCCGGCCTCAGGGGCCGACCGGGGTGTGCCGCCTACCATGACCGGGTGATCGAGCCCGGGGCCCTCGCTGGGCCCGGGCTCGCGCCGTCGCGGCGCCCGCTCACGCCGCTCGCCCGGGTCGCCGGCTGGACGGCGGCCGTCCTCGCCCTCGCGATCCTGGCTCTCGCCGTCGTCGGGGTCGCTCTGAGCGTGCGCCGGCACGGTTCCCCGAGCGGCTCCGGCTCTCCCGCCATCACGCCCAGTGCGACGGCATCCGCGACCGCGACCCCCACCGCCAGCCCCACGTCCACGGACCCGGAGGCGGTACGGCGGGAGGCGCTGGACGGCCTGCTCGCAGCCCGGGCCACCGCAGTGCGGCAGCACGACAGCGCGGCCTGGCTGGCCACCGTCGACCCAGGGCAGGCGGCATACCGGAGCCGGCAGGTGGCCGTGTTCGCCAACCTGGCCAAGCTGCCACTGACCCGCTGGGCCTACACCGTCGTCGGGCCGGCCAAGGACCTGTCGCAGCAGCGGCTCGCCACGCTCGGACCGGACGCCTGGGTGGCCGAGGTGACCCTCGGCTACCGGTTCGGCTCGGCCGACCGCACCGACGTGCACAGCACGCAGTTCCTCACCCTGATCGACCACGACGGCACCTGGCTCGTCGCGGGCGACCAGGACGGTGACACCGGCGTCGAGATCTGGGACCTCGGCCCGCTGACCGTGATCAAGGGTGCCCACGCCGTCGTGATCGGCCTCGGCTCGACCCAGTCGCTGGAACCCTTTGTCTCGCAGGCCAACTCGGCCGTCGGGCGGGTCTCGGCGATCTGGGGGACGCGATGGCCCCGCAGGCTGGTGGTCCTGGTGCCCAAGACCCAGACCCAGATGGGGCGCCTGCTCGGGCGCAGCTCGTCCAGCCTCACCCAGATCGCCGCGGTGACCACCGGCGAGCTCACCGCCGCAGCCGGGACGCCCTCCGGCGGCGCGGACCAGATCATCGTCAACCCGGCCGGCTTCGCCAAGCTCGGCGCGCTCGGCCGGCGGGTCGTGATCACCCACGAGGCGACCCACGTCGCCGTCCGGGCCAGCACGCCGCGACAGGTCTCGATCTGGCTGTCGGAGGGCTTCGCGGACTACGTCGGCTACTCCGGGCTCGGGCTGCCCCGCACCGAGGTCGCCTCCGACGTCCTCGGGCTGGTCCGCCGCGGCATCGGCCCGAAGCACCTGCCGGACACGGAGGACTTCGACGCCACCCAGTCGACCATCGGCCCGTCGTACTCCGCTGCCTGGCTGGCCTGCAAGGTGATCGCGGACCGGTACGGGAGCGCGCAGCTGCTGGCGTTCTACCGGGCCGCGGCCGGAGCGACACCCGTCAAGGGGATCGGCGCGGCGGACTCACCCGACGCCGCGACCAGTGCCGCGTTCCGCGCGGTCCTCGGCGTCAGCGAGGCGGCCTTCACCCGGACCTGGCTGGCCTACCTCAGCACCCTGGCCCACGAGTGAGTCCTCGGCGGCGTCCGCCGACCGGCTGCCGGCCGGGCAGGACCACGCGATCAGCAGGGTCGCGGCGACCAGCCAGAACTGGTTGTAGAACGCCTGCTTGTTGACCAGGTTGGCCGCGAACAGCAAGAGGGCCCACCACGCGAGGAACTCCGCCGGTGAGGGGTCGCGGCTGCGGACGAACCACAGGCACAGGGCCAGCACCGCGAGGACGACGACCCCCGTCACCCAGAACGGCGGGGTCCAGCCCAGCTCGTGCATCGCGGCGAGGTAGAGCGTGTCGGAGAACCGGATCGGCCAGAAGTGCACGAGCAGCGAGACGGTGTCGTGCCACATGGCCGCCGGGTCGGCGAGGAACCAGGGCAGCACGAGCACCCCGGTCAGGCCCGCCGTGGCCACGGCCCGGCGCCAGCCGAACCGCGGCCAGACGGCCAGCAGCGGAAGCATCAGCGCGAGGTGTTGCTTGCTGGCCAGGGCCAGGGCCAGGACGACCACCGAGAGCCACCACCGCTCCCGGGTCCAGGCCAGCGCGACCAGGGCCACGAGACAGAACAGCAGCGGCTCGGTCCAGGCCTGCTCGACCTGGGTCGCCGTACCCGGCAGCAGCAGGACCAGTGCGCCCAGGCCCGCGACCAGGCGGCGGTCCCGTCGGTCTCGTCGGTCCCGTCGGTCCCGTCGGTCTTGTTGGTCTTGTTGGTCAGCAGGATGAGCCGAAAGGGCCTGCAGGACGAGGACTCCCACGACCGTCGCCACGACCAGGCTCCAGCGCACGTCCCCGGTGAGCCAGCGCAGCGGCGCGAGCAGGACCGCGGTCCAGGGCAGATAGGTGAAGCTCGACATCGGGCCGCGCGGACCGAACCAGACCGACGTGTACATGTCCTGGCCGTGCCGGAGTCCGTCGGTGGCGCCCTGCAGGGTGTACCAGACGTCGATGTCCGGAGCCGGGTCGAGATGGATCACGACGGCTGCGGCCGCGACGTAGCCCGCGAGCGCCAGGGCCAGGACGAGCCGCGGCTCGACCCGCTGGCCGAACCCGAGGGCGGCGGCCAGGACGAGCGACCACAGCGCGATCCCCAGCCGCAGGCGGTCGGCCGAGGAGGGGGAGAGGTAGGTGAAGCCGGGCACCCACCAGGTGAGAACCCCCGCCAGGGCGAGGGCGGCCGCGCAGACCGACGGGTGGCTCGGCCGTCCGATCCGGCGCCGGACCAGGGCAACGCCCAGGACCACGACGAGCGCGGCATAGGTCGCGACGATCCACCCGCGGTAGTTCGGCACGCTTCTGGTCGCGGCACCGGCGCCGAGCACGAGCAGGAGGACGCCGGACAGGCGGCGAGCGGCGCGGCCGGTGGTGCGGGTCAGGAGCCACCCCAGTCGGTCTCGGTCGGCGTCAGTCGGCCTGGTAGAGCGTCACGGTAGCCCACCGGAACATCGTCGTTGACTCGACGTGGAAGCGGTCGCGCAGAGCCATCGCCTTCGCCTGATCCAGGGGCGTGATGGCTGCGTCCAGACCGCGCCGGCTGCCGAGGACCCACACCCGCGGCCGGCCCTCGAGCCGATGGCTCAGGGCCGACGGCGACACGTCAAGGCCCGCCAGCGTGGACGTGGCCCCCGGGCGGCCGGCCAGGGCGATGTCGTCGAGGCCGCCGAAGTCGCGCGGGTAGGTCTCGGCCACGATCCGCAGGACGCCCGGCAGGTAGAGCACCGCGTCTCCGGGATGCGCCCGTCCGGCGAGCAGTCGAGCGGCGCCACGAAGGTCCTCGCCGTGACCGGCGGGACGCCGGATCGCTTGCTGCTGAGGCCAACCCGAGGCCGCGGTCACCGCGACCACCGTGAGCAGCGCGAGGCGATGCACCCGGGCGGGTGGCCGCGGCCCATCCTCGCTGCCCACGAGTCGGCCGGCGGAGGCCGGCGCGATGACGCTGGCGGCCGCCAGGGCCAGGCCCGGCACGGTGAACACGACGTACCGCCCGTCCCACAGCGGGTGGGCCTGTGACCCGCACCAGAGCAGGACGGGCGGCACGACCCCCCAGCACACCCCGAACGCGAGCCCGTCGCCGCTCACCGTCGAGCGGCGCCCAGGGGCGGCGGGCGCTGCGTGCAACACGGCGAGGACGAGGAGCAGGGTCAGCGGGACCAGCCAGGAATGGTCGACCTGGTCGGCATAGAAGGACCGCAGGTCGCGCCAGTGCGGCGTCCTGAGCCAGGCGACCTGCGCCCGCTGGCGGGATGCCGCCACGAGGAACGGTCCGAGCAGGACGAGGGCCGAGCCGACCGCGATCAGCCAGCGGCCGAGCTGCCGGCGCCCCCGCAGCACCAGGTACGCCGCGTGAGCGCCCACGAGGAGGAGGGCGATCACGCTCAGGGCGCCGGTGACGACCAGGCCACCGGCGTAGACGACCCAGTGGCGGTGACTCCCGGGACGCTGCAGCGCGGACACCAGCGCGCATGAGGTCAGCGTCGCCGTCAGGGTGACCACGGCGTAGGGGCGCGCCTCCTGGGCGTACCGCGAGGCGACCGGGCTCGCGACCAGCAGCAGGGCCGCGACGACACCGACCTCGGTCGCGGCCAGGGCCCGCCCGAGCCGGACCAGAGCCGCCGCGGCCAGCGCCATCGCCAGGGCGTCGACGCACCGGGCGGCGGTGAGCCAGCCGACGCCGAACGGCTGCAGGCTGAGGCCGCTGAGGTGGGCCAGGACGTAGTAGCCGCGGTGGACCAGGTCGGTGTGCCGGGTGACCTCGAAGATGCCGGGGATGCTACGGCGGGCGACCGCGACCGTCGCTGCCTCGTCGCGCCAGGCACTGGGCCGGGCCAGGTCCCGGGTGAACACCAGGGCGGCGAGGACGAAGACGATCCCTGGACCGGCGAGCGGTCCGGTGGTGCGCGCGCTCGGTGGGTCGGCGCGCTCCAGCCGGTCGGCGAGCGTCAACCGGACAGCCCCCTGCCTCAGCGTGGCAGGGGATCCACGTGCACACCTTGAGGGCTTACGGGGCCTTTGTCAACGCGGCCGGCCGCACGGTCGCGGTCAGGAGTAGAGGGCCTCGACCTGCGTCGCGTAGTCCTTCATCACGAGGTTGCGCTTGAGCTTCAGGGAGGGCGTGAGGTAGCCGTTGGCCTCGGTGAAGTCGTCGTCGAGGATCTCGAACTTCCGGATCGCCTCGGCCTTGCTGACGGCGCGGTTCGCGTCGTCGACGGCGGCCTGCACCGCCGCCCGCACGTCCGGGTCCTGCGCGGCCGCAGCGACGTCCATCGCGGCCTTGCCGTTGTTGGACAGCCAGGTCGGCAGCATCTCCGCGTCGAGGGTCACGAGGACGGCGATGAACGGCTTCTGGTCGCCGACGACGATGCACTGTGACACCAGGGGATGGGCCCGCAGCCGGTCCTCCAGCACGGCCGGGGCGACGTTCTTGCCGCCGGCCGTCACCAGGATCTCCTTCTTGCGCCCCGTGATTCGCAGGAAGCCGTCATCGTCGAGCTCACCGACGTCGCCGGTGTGGAACCACCCGTCGACCTTGGCCTCCTCGGTCGCGGCGGCGTTCTTCCAGTACGACGCGAAGACGTGGTAGCCCTTGACCAGGACCTCCCCGTCGTCGGCGATCCGCACCGAGAGCCCCGGGAGGGGGAGGCCGACACTTCCGATCCTGATCGCGTCGGGGCGGTTGACGGTCGAGGGAGCCGTGGTCTCCGTCAGGCCGTACCCCTCCAGCACGACGACGCCGATGCCGCGGAAGAAGTGGCCCAGCCTGGGGCCGAGCGGCGCGCCTCCGGAGACGGCGTACTCGACCTCGCCGCCGAGCGCGGCCCGCAGCTTGCCGTAGACCAGCCGGTCGAACACGCCGTGCTTCAGGCGCAGCAACGGCCCGGGGTGCCCGCCGTCCTGAGCCTGGCTCCAGGCGATCGCCGTGGCGGCCGCGGCGCGGAAGATCTTGCCCTTGCCGTCGGCCTCGGCGCGCTGCTCGGCCGAGTTGTAGACCTTCTCGAAGACGCGGGGGACCGACAGGATGAACGTCGGCTTGAACTCCCCGAGGTCCTCGACGAGGACCTTGATGTCCGCGGTGTGCCCCATCCGCACGCGGGTGCCGACGCAGAGCACCTCGATGAACCGGGCGAAGACGTGCGCGAGCGGGAGGAAGAGCAGCGTGGAGGCCCCGGGGCGCAGGACGTCGCCGAAGATCGCGTTCGCGTTGCTGATCAGGTCCACGAAGTTGCGGTGGGTCAGCTCGCAGCCCTTCGGCCGCCCCGTCGTGCCGGAGGTGTAGATGATCGTCGCGACGTCGTCGGGCCCCATCGCGGCCAGCCGGTCGAGCACCGCCTGCTCCTCGGTGTCCGCCCCGGCCGAGACGAGGTCGTCGAGCGCGCCGGACTCGATCTGCCAGACGTCACGCAGATCGTGCAGGTCCGCCCGCACCTCGCCCACCGTGTTGGCGTGCGCCGGAGTCTCGACCACGACCGCGACCGAGCCCGAGTCACTGAGGATCCACTGCACCTGCTCGGCCGAGGACGTCTCGTAGATCGGGACCGTGACGCCGCCGGACACCCAGATGGCGAAGTCCGCGAGGGTCCACTCGTAGCGGGTCCGCGACATGAGGGCGACCCGGTCACCCGGGCCGATGCCGGCCGCCACCAGCCCCCGGGCCAGGGCCAGCACCTCGTCCTTGAACCGCGCGTGCGTGACGTCCTGCCAGCGACCGGAGACGCGGCGCCGGAACGCGATGCCCTCCGGGTCGACCTGGGCGTTGACGACTGCGTAGTCGCCGATCGTCTCCGTCGTGGCGGGCGCCGCCAGCAGAGGGGCGGTGAACTCGTGCACTCGAACTCCCTCAGGGTGGACAGACGGAGACGGCGACGTCTCGATCACAGGACTTTACCGGCGGTGCCCGCTGGGCGACGATGCCTCGGGTGGACGGGGAGGATCTGGCCGACGACACGTACTTCGCCCTTCCCCCTCGCGTGCTGGCCGCCGTGGTGTCCGACCACCGCCGCTGGACGGCCTGGTGGCCGGATCTCACGGTCCTGGTCGTGCAGGACCGCGGCTCGCGCGGGCTCAAATGGGCCGTGGGTGGGGCGTTGACCGGCACGGCCGAGGTCTGGCTGGAGCCGTGGCGGGAGGGGACGCTCCTGCACTTCTACCTTCGGGCCGGGCTGAGCGACAGCGTCAGGGCCGCCCGGACGGTCGCCTGGAAGCGGTCCGTGCATGCCCTCAAGGACGAGCTGGAGGCGGGCCGGCCGGCTGGCGCGGCCCCCATCGGCTCAAGCGGGTAGCCCGATCGGTCGATAGGGGCGAGTGGCCGACTACACCGGAAATCGCCGCGTCCCGGCCCCGCTGACCGCGTCGGCGGTGCGGGGCGCCTTCGCCGAGGACGACGCGGCCGTCGCGACCGCCTGCCCGCAGTGCGGTGCGGCGGTCCGCCCCGCGCAGGAGTGGTGCACCCTCTGCCTGCACGTCCTGCGCGCACCGGAGCCGGAGCCTCAGCCTCAGCCCGAGCCCGCAGCCTCAGCCCCAGCCGGCCGCGTCCCTCAGGGCCGCGGCACCGCCCGCAACGACCGTCCCGGTCGACGAGGCCCGGGACGCCGGTGCGCCGGGGGAGCCAGCCCTCCCGACCATGGCCCTGACTCCCGAGGTGGCGGCCGCGGCCGACGCCCTGCTGGCCCAGCTGGCCATCGACACCCGCAAGCAGGGCCTCCAGGTCCCCGAGCTGCTGGCCTCCAAGGGCCGGGTCGCCGTCGCCGTCGCCATCGCGATGGTGCTGCTCGTGGGCGTCACCCTCGGCGTCATGACCGTCCTCGGGGCGCTCCTGCGCTGACCCGGCCGGTAGCCTTCGGGCGGCACGCCGAACGGCGCGCGCAGCCGAACGCCCGGGGAGGGCCTGGATGGCCGACCGCACCGAGTCGCAGATCTCGATCGAGGCCCCGGCCGCCGCCGTGCTGGACGTGATCGCCGACTTCGACGCCTACCCGGAGTGGACGGGCGCGGTGAAGCGCACCGAGACCATCGCCACCGACGCCGACGGATGGGCCGAGCAGGTCCGCTTCACGCTGGATGCCGGTGCCATCAAGGACACCTACGTCCTCGGCTACGACTGGGACGTCGAGACGGATGGCTCCGGCACCGTCTCCTGGCACCTGGTCGAGGGCCAGGTCCTGAAGGCCATGGAGGGCTCCTACGTCCTCGCCTCGACCGGCGCCGCCACGGACGTGACGTACCGGCTCATGGTCGACCTCAAGATCCCGATCCTCGGGATGCTGCGGCGCAAGGCCGAGAAGGTCATCATCGACACGGCGCTGAACGAGCTCAAGAAGCGCGTCGAGGGCTGAGTCCGGTGCGCGTACTGCTGTTCACCGGCAAGGGCGGGGTCGGCAAGACGACCACCGCCGCGGCCACCGCGGTCCGCGCGGCCCGACATGGACTCAAGACCCTCGTGATGTCGACCGACCTGGCTCACTCGCTGGGGGATGCGCTCGGCGCACCGCTGCACTCCTCGGCCGAGCCGGTCGAGGTCGAGCCGGGCCTGTTCGGGCAGCAGGTCGACACCAGGACCCGCGCACGGCGCTCGTGGGGCGCGGTGCAGAGCTACCTGCTGGACGTGCTCGAGACCGTCGGCGTCGACCCGGTCGCCGCCGAGGAGCTCACCCTGCTGCCCGGTGCCGAGGAGGTGCTGGCCCTGCTCGAGCTGCGCGACCAGGTCCGGGAGGGGCCCTGGGACCTCGTCGTGGTCGACTGCGCGCCCACGGCGGAGACGTTGCGGCTGCTGGCGCTGCCCGACGCGCTGCGCTGGGCCATGGAGCGGATCTTCCCTGCCGGCCGGCTGCTCGTGCGCACCGCCCGACCGCTGCTCAGCCGCGCCGCCGGCGTGCCGCTGCCGCGGGACGAGGTCTTCGCCTCGATCCAGCGGCTCCACGGCGAGCTGGGCGGCGTCCAGGAGGTGCTCGCGCGCCCGGAGACCTCCGTCCGGCTGGTCCTGACGCCGGAGGCGATCGTCGTCGCCGAGGCCCGCCGCACGCTGACCTCGCTGTCCCTCTACGGCTACCGGGTCGACGGCGTGGTGGCCAACCGGGTGTTCCCGGCGGGGGGTGACCCCTGGCGTTCGGCCTGGGCCCAGCGGCAGGCGACGCTGCTGGCCGAGGTGGAAGCGTCGTTCGCGCCGGTCCCGGTCCGGCACGCGGCGTACCAGGCGGTCGAGCCGGTGGGGCCGGACGCGCTCGCCGACCTCGCCCAGCAGCTCTACGCCGGTCCCGGTCAGCCGTGGGACCCGAGCGAGCGCCCCGCACCGATGCGGGTCGAGCGGTCCGGTGACGAGTTCGTCCTGGTGCTGGACCTGCCCTTGGCCCGGGCCAGCGAGGTCGACCTCGAGCGCCGCGGCGACGAGCTGTGGGTGACGGTCGGCGGCCACCGGCGCGTCATCGCGCTACCGAGCGCCCTCCGGCGGTGCGTCGTGGTGGGTGCGGCGGTCCGCGCCGGGGGCCTGCGGGTGCGGTTCGAGCCGGACCCCGATCTGTGGCGGCCACTGTGACCTCGAGCGGCGGCTTCGCCGAGGAGTCCGCGCGCCTGCTGGCGGCCTTCCAGGAGTGGGCGGCCAGCTCGGCCCGGCCGCGTCCGGCCGGTGCGGGAGCCGACGGCGCCGATGCGGAGCCCGCCGGCTCGAGCGACCGGCACGGCCCCGACTGCGCCCTCTGTCCGATCTGCCAAGGGCTCTCGCTGCTGCGCGGCGCGAGACCCGAGGTCATGGATCACCTGGCCGAGGCCATGACGTCGCTCGCCGCTGCCGTCGCGGCCCTGCTCCCCACTGAGCCACCGGCTTCGGAGCGCCGGGCCGCCGAGAGGGTCCAGCACATCGACGTCACCGGCGACGAGCAGACGGGCGCGGGGGCCTGATGTCCGACGGCGGCCGGCCCCGCGGTGACGAGCGGCCGCTGGAGCGCTGGGCGGAGGCGCGGGAACGGCGCCGGGCCGAGCGCCGCTCCGAGCGGTACGCCGAGCCGCTGCGACCCCTCTCCTACGTCCTGCAGCGACCGACCATCGGCATCGACATCGGCGGGACGAAGGTGGCCGGGGGCGTGGTCGACGTCGACGGGAAGATCCTGCAGCGCGGGCGCCGCGAGACGCCGCACCGCAGCAAGAGCCCGCAGGTAGTCGAGGACACGATCACCGACCTGGTCACCGAGCTGGCGAGCCAGCACGACATCGCCGCCGTGGGCATCGGGGCGGCCGGGTTCGTCGACGCCGCGCGGTCCTCGGTGCTCTTCGCGCCGCACCTGTCCTGGCGCAACGAGCCGCTGCGGGACGCGATCCACCAGCGGCTGCGGCTGCCGGTCGTGGTCGAGAACGACGCCAACTCCGCGCTGTGGGCCGAGTGGCGGTTCGGCGCCGGCCAGGGCGAGGACAACCTGATCTGCGTCAACCTCGGCACCGGCATCGGCGGCAGCATCATGGTCGGCGGCGAGCTACAACGCGGGAAGTACGGCGTCGCAGGCGAGTTCGGCCACATGCAGGTCGTCCCGGGAGGGCACCGCTGCGAGTGCGGCAACCGCGGTTGCTGGGAGCAGTACGCCAGTGGCAACGCCCTGGTCCGGGAGGCCCGCGAGCTGGCGATGGCCGACTCGCCCGTCGCGCAGAGCCTGCTCGACCGGGTCGACCGCGACCCCTCGCGGCTGACCGGGCCGATCGTGGCCGAGGCCGCCATGGCCGGTGACCCTGCGGCGATCGAGCTGTTCGACGACGTC
Organism: uncultured Actinomycetota bacterium; assembly: GCA_963795385.1. GTDB lineage: Bacteria > Actinomycetota > Actinomycetes > Actinomycetales > CAVURS01 > CAVURS01. The sequence continues at coordinate 574,368 of CAWCHK010000003.1, read as the reverse complement.
GGACGCTGGCTGGGCATCGGCCTGGCCAATCTGGCGGCGGCGTTCGACCCCGGCGGCTTCATCATCGGCGGCGGCGTGTCCGAGGCCGGCGACGTGCTGATCGGCCCGGCCCGGGACGCCTATCGCCGCCAGCTGACCGGCCGCGGCTTCCGCCCCGAGGCGCGGATCCTGCGGGCGCAGCTGGGCAACGAGGCCGGCCTGATCGGAGCGGCGGACCTGGCCCGCGAGCACACCCGGCTCTTCCGTCGGCGCAAGTCGCGCAGCCACTCCCGCCGGTCGCGCCGGGCCTGGTGACGGGCGTGCCTGCCGCTGCAGCCGACCCGCGTCTCGTCCGTGTGGTCACCTACAACCTGCGCGACCTCAAGGACGACGTCGCAGCCGTCGCCCGGGTCCTGCGGGCCCTGCGGGCGGACGTCGCCTGCCTGCAGGAGGTCCCGCGGCATCCGTTCGCGGGTCACCGGATCGGTGCCCTGGCCGACGAGTGCGGAATGGTCTGGTCCGGCGGTGGGGTGCGCAGCGGCGGCACCGCGGTACTGACGTCCCTGCGGGTGGACCAGCGCAGCGCGCATGCCGCGCGCCTGCCGGTCCGGGGCCGGCTCAGCCGGAGCCGGGGCTACGCCGCCGCTGTCGTCGCCGTGCCTGGAGGCCCGGTCGTGACGGTGGCCAGCCTGCACCTCGGGCTGGTCGCCGACGAGCGGCTGCGGCACGCGCGGATGGTGCTCGATCAGATCCAGGAGCTCGGGCCAGCGCCGTACGTCGTCGCCGGCGACCTCAACGAGGCTCCGGGCGGCCCGGCGTGGCTGGCCCTCGGCGCCGTCGTCACCGACGCCCTGGCCACCGGCGACGGCGCCGGGACGGAGCAGCCGACGTACCCGGCGCGTGGTCCCCGACGCCGGATAGACGCGGTCCTGGTCTCGAAAGGCGTTGCAGTGCAGTCGGTCCGTGTCGCCGGGTCCGACGACGGCGTGCTGCCGGGCGATCTCGGCCGGGCGTCCGACCACCTCCCGGTCGTGGCCGACCTGCGGATCGTCGAGGGGGCCTAGGCGCCGGCGCGCCAGCCGGGCGCGAGCTCACCGGCCAGCTGCTCCAGGAAGAGCCCGATGTCTGTGACCACGCCCCGGGCCTGCGAGGAGCCGCGGTCGGCCAGCTTGGTGACGGTCGCCGGGTTGATGTCGACGCAGACCAGCGGGATGGACGCGGGCAGCAGGTTGCCGGTCGCCACCGAGTGCAGCATCGTCGCGACCATGATGGCGAATCCGACGTCGTGCAGCTCCGCCCGCATGGCCCGCTGACCCGCGATCACGTCGGTGACCACGTCCGGCAGTGGCCCGTCGTCGCGCACCGACCCCACCAGGACGAACGGCTTGTCGTGCCGGACGAGCGCGTGCATGACCCCGCCCGTCAGGACGCCGGTGGTGACGGCTTCGCGGATCGAGCCGGCCCGGCGGATCTGGTTGATGGCCCGGATGTGGTGCTCGTGACCGTGCTCGACGCCGCGGCCCTTGGACAGGTCGACGCCGAGCGACGTGCCGTAGAGCGAGGACTCGATGTCGTGGGTGGCGATCGCGTTGCCGCCGAACAGCACGTCGACGAAGCCCGCTTCGACCAGGGCGACCATCGCGGGAGCCGCGCCGGTGTGGACGACCGCCGGGCCGGCGACCCAGAGGATCCGCTTGCCGGCGGCTCTGGTCGCCCGCATCTCCTCGGCGATCTGGCGGACCAGCAACGCCTGCGGCTTCTCGCTGGAGACCTCGGAGTTCATGAACTCGAAGACGTTGTCCGCGTCCTCGATGCTCGCTGCGGCCGGCAGGACGACCCGGACCCCGGCGGCGCCACAGACGATCCGGTCCCCGACCTGGACCTCGCTGACCGGGACGGTGCGCACCCGGGCGGTCGCCCCCGCGCCGGTGACGAGCAGGCCGCAGTCCATCTCGGGATCCTCGACGTCCAGCCAGTGCCCGCCGAGCCGCACCTGGGTCTCCAGGTTGGTGGTCGAGTAGAAGTCGTCGGGGAAGACGCCGTCCTGGTCGACCTCGCGTTCGCGCGCCTCGCCCGGGTCGGTGAGGTTGACCCCGTGGGCGTTGAGCCGCATCAGGATCGAGTCGAGCAGTGCTCCGTCGTCGGTCTCGACGCGGATCCGCGCGTAGGACTCGTCCTCGTGGTCGCGGCCGACGTCGAACTTCTCGATGACGTACTCGCCGCCCAGGCTCCTGACGTCGTCGACGCACCGGGACAGGACGCCGGTGTCGAGCAGGTGGCCACGGATCTCAACGGTCTCGGAGTGCTGCACGGCCCCAGACTCTCAGACCCGCACGGGAGTACGGCGGCGGACTAGACGACTGCGCCGTCGTCGGGGTCGTCGTCGGAGCGATGGTTCGGCAGCCGGGCCACGATGGCCGCGAAGCCGGCGATGAAGGCGAGGACCGCGATCATGATCCAGAACCGCCCGATGTCGGTCCACCAGAGCGAGGCCATCAGCAGGAAGACCGGGCCGCCGAGGACGGCGCACCAGGCCAGCCACCCGATGGGGTCGCCGCGGGGGAGCGGCGGAGGCTCGGGGGGTACGTAGCCCTCGGGCTCGGCCGAGGTCAGCTCCTCGCGCGGCGACCACCCGGCGGGCGCGAGCGGCACGGTCGGGCCGTCGTACGCGGAGAAGGACATGGTGGGCGTCTCGTCGCCCGGCTCCGGCGTGGTGTCGACCACCTCGAGCGGGTCCGCGTCCTCCTGCGCCGGCCAGGTGCCGACGGGTGTCCGGCTCGCGTCGTCCCAGTGGGCCACGATGTCGGCGAAGGCCGCCTCGACGTCCAGCCGCCCGCCGGGCTCGGTGCTGTCGGTGCTGTCGGGGTCACGCTCGTCGTGGCTCATGTCACTCACCCGGTGACCCGTCGGACGAACTCGGACGACAGGTCGAAGATCTGCGGGGCGTCGTTGTCCAGCGTTGCTACGTGGAAACTGTTCTCGAGGACGACCTCGGTCACGTCCTTGCTGGAGATCCTCGACAGGAGCAGCGCCGAGCTGCTCGCGGGGACGACGTGATCCTCGGCGGAGCGCATGAGCAGCAGCGGCTGGGTCACCTGGGGGAAGTCGTGGACGACCGCGTCCCAGGCGTGGACCAACGAGTGCAACGCCTTCAGCGGCGTCTTCGGGTAGGCCAGCTCGGTGACGCCCTCCTTGCGGATGTCGTTGCCGATCGCGGGGACCGAGGGAAGGAGGTGCTTGAGCAGGGGCAGGGCGACGAGCCGCCGGTCCTCCGTCCGGTACGCCGGGTTGACCAGCATCAGGCCGGCGACCTCGGTGCCGCGCTGCTCGGCCAGCCGGGTCACGAGCGTGCCGCCCATCGACAGGCCGCCGACGACGACCTTGGAGCACCTCGAGCTGAGCTCGTCGAAGGCCGTCTCGACCGCGGCGTACCAGTCCTCGAAGCGGGTCCGGTTGAGCTCCTGCCAGGTGGTCCCGTGCCCCGGCAGCCGCGGCAGGCGGACGGTGAAACCCTCGCCGGCCAGGTGCTCCGCCCACGGGCGCATGCTCTGCGGCGTACCGGTGAAACCGTGGCTGATCAGGACGCCGATGTCGCCGTGGTGCTCGTCGCCATCGTGGCTGAAGGGCTCGGCGCCAGGCAGGACGGGCACACCACCTCCAGGTGAGACCCGCCGCGACGGCTCCGGGGGAGCCCGCTCGCGGCGCAGAGGACGCACGGACAGCTGCATCGTCCCACGCCTGCACGGGACTGGTCGAGAGTCGGACCGGGTGACGAACGTGCAGGACGCAGCGGACCGCCTACAGTTCTCGGCGACAGGGATGTCCGCGGCTGCTCACGAGGGGAGGTGCCCGGCTTGTTCTACTGGCTGATGAAGACCGTCGTGCTCGGCCCGGTGCTCCGGCTGCTCTACCGCCCGACGGTCGAGGGTGCCGAGAACATCCCCGAGTCCGGCGGCGCGATCCTGGCCAGCAACCACCTGTCGTTCTCCGACTCGATCTTCCTGCCGCTCGTCCTGGACCGGAAGGTCGTGTTCCTCGCCAAGGCCGACTACTTCACGACGCCCGGAGCCAAGGGCAAGCTGACGGCGCTGTTCTTCAAGCTCGCCGACCAGCTGCCGATCGACCGCTCCGGCGGCCGCGCCGGCGACGCCGCGCTGCGGACCGGGATGCGGGTGCTCAACCGCGGCGACCTGCTCGGCATCTACCCGGAGGGCACCCGGTCGCCGGACGGCCGGCTCTACCGCGGCAAGACGGGCGTGGCCCGGATGGCCCTCGAGGGGCTGGTGCCGGTGCTCCCCGTCGCGATGCACGGCACCGACAAGGCCCAGCCGATCGGGCGGCGGATCCCCAAGATCGTCCGGATCGGCATCACGATCGGCGAGCCGCTGGACTTCAGCCGCTACGAGGGCATGGAGGACGACCGGTTCATCCTGCGGTCCATCACCGACGAGATCATGTACCGGCTGATGGAGCTCTCCGGCCAGGAGTACGTCGACATCTATGCCGCGACCATGAAGGAGCGGCTGGCAGCGGCGAAGAAGGGCAAGGCGCCCGAGCCGACCACCGTCCGCGGCCAGGCGCCCGGTCAGCGGGCGCAGCAACCCGCGCCGCCGACCGAGCGCCCGGAGGACGGCGAGGACGACCAGTCACGGCAGCAGGCTGCTAGCTGATCGCGATCACCGTGCCGGACCGCTCCCAGCGCAGGATCGAGAGCAGGCCCGACACCGGCACCGACACGCAGCCGGCCGTCCCGCCGCCGTGGTCGACGTGGAGAAAGATGGCGGAGCCCCGGCCCGGCGTGCGGGCATCGTTGTAGCCGATCACCTGCGCGTAGTCGTAGGCCGGGGAGACGTCCAGCGGCTCGGCCGAGGTCCAGCGCCCGCCGGCCGGCGAGCGCTGGTGCGTGTTGTAGAGCGAGGACGCCGGGTCGTCCACCCAGACGTCGCGGGAGTCCACCCGGAACCAGCTGCGGTCCAGGCCCGGGTTGCCGCGCACGCCGAAGCCGCCGAGGAGGCTGAAGACGCCCGCGGGCGTGCGCAGGTCGCCCTCGCGCTTGGCCGAGGAGACCCCGTGCAGGCCCACGTGCCCGGCGTACGGCCCAAGCGTGAGCAGGTAGTGCGACCCGCTGCGCCGGCAGGCGCGGACGGTGGCCGACGACCCGCTGGAGCGGACCAGGACGACCTGGGAGGCGCGGACGCCGCCCGGGACGCTGCACGTCTTGGCGGTCGGCTCGACGGCCCCCGGCACCGGCGGGGTGCTGCGGCTCGTGACGCTGCGGCTGGCCGGCTGCGGGAAGCGCGTCCGCGGCCGGCCGGGCGTCGGTGCCGCCGTCACCGTCGAGCTCGCGGTCGCCGCCGGCCGGGTCGGGGTCGGGGTCGGGCCCGGCCGGAGGTCCAGCCGGGCCTCGGTGCGCCCCGCCGAGCCGCAGCCGCACAGGCACACGGCGGCGGCGATGGCGACGCCGGCCCGGGTCACCCGACCCCGCCTGACGCCGGCCGCGCGGCAGCCGGCCGGCCTCACGAGATCTCCAGGTGCTGCAGGTCCGGGTCGCTCCAGAGACCGCCCCAGCGGAAGCCGAGCCGGGTGAAGGCCCGGACCGCGGAGCTGCGGGAGGAGCTCAGGACGCCGTCCCCGTGGCGACGGTGCAGGAAGTACGGCGACGGGTAGACCGTGCCGTTGGACGCGACGTACGGGTTCTCGAAGTCGTTGACGTCGATGGCCCGGCCGTACGCGTGGTTGGACCAGACCTTGCGCGACTCCTCGCCGCCGACGTAGCGGCAGTTGAACGCCGAGGTGTTGTCGGCCCGCATCGCGGCGTAGTCGTCGGCGCCGGGGCCCTTCGGGTTGTGCCCCCATCCGGAGTCCATCGGTCGGATGACCCGGATCCGGAAGCGCAGGTCGTAGAGCCGGGTGAACGCGCTCGCCGTCCGGCTCGCGATCGAGGAGGCGACCACCAGGCTGCCGCGATGACGGACGCCGTCGAAGCCCCAGTAGTTCACCCGCACCATCCGCAGGCCGCTGCGGCCCACGGGGCACCCGGGCGTCCAGGAGTAGCCGACCATCCGCGACCACTCCGAGCCCGGCACGGTCGTGACGGCGGCATTCGCGCCCGGGCCGACCGCGGCCGGGGCGGCGGGGAAGCGCGCCGTCGGCTCGGCGTGGGCCAGCGGCACGACCGGCAGGGTGCTGGCCGGCGCCTCCACGGCCGGCTGGGGCGCGGCCACCGCCGCGGGTGCCGACGGCGTCGTGGTCGGGGCTGTGGCCGACGCGGTCGTCGGAGGCGTCGTCGCCGTTGCCGCGATGGCGGCGGTCGTCGGGTGCGATGCCGAGGAGCAGGCGGCGAGCAGCGCCAGCAGCAGGGCGGTGGCGACACCGGCCAGCGCCCAGCCTCGCCAGCGTCGCGTCACCGCGCAGCGTCCCGAAGCTGTTGCAGGACAAGCGGATCGATGAGGCCCGGACGCATCCGCTCCTCGAAGTTCTCCACGCCGGCCCACGAGTCGAGGGCCGCGGCGAGGGTGTCGCCGTGATGGCCGGCCCGGTCGAGCAGCGCGCCGACCTCCGCCGCGAGGGGACCCTCCAGGGGGAGCATCGACGCCTCGTCCGGGGCGTCGAAGTAGAGGCGGTGCAGCCGCAGCAGGCGGTCCAGCTCGGCTACGGGGGACATGTGGTCGTCGACCCGGAGGTCGACCTCGATGTCGTCGCCACCGTAGCCGGCACCGGCCGACGCGACGTAGAGAGCGGCGGACTGCCGCCCCCGCCGGTCGCCACCAGCGGCGTCACCCGCCGCCAGGACGGCCAGCAGCCGCTCGGGCAGCCGCTCGCCGGCGTACGCGCGCCAGGCCCCGTGCATCGCCGCGACCACCTCCGGCCCGGCGAGGATGTTGCCCTGGATCGCCACGTCGTCCTCGGCGATGCCGCCGGCCCAGTCGGTGCAGTCAGCCCCCGTGTACGTCGCCGCATCCGTCCGCGACACGACGCCGGCCTGGCGCAGCCGGGCGTCCGGGTCGCCTTCGACCAGGGCGGCGAGCGTGTCTGCGGCGGAGCGTCCGGCCGAGAGCAGTCGGCCGGCCTGCGGGCGATAGGCGAGATTGGCCCAGGCTTGCGTGGCTATCGCGCCCGGCCCGGCCCAGGCGGCCGGGACGGCCGACCCGACGGCCAGGAACTTGCTGGCGACGGCGACGCCGTACGCCGTGTTCTGGTGGGCGTCGACGCCACTGCTGCCCCGTCCGACGACGGAGAACGTCATAGGCGGCGACCCTACTCGGCGGGGCTGGGCCCGCACCTTTTCTCAGCCTGCGGGCAGGCGGGGACCGCAGGCCCGGACCGCCACTAGCGTGGCCCTCATGAGAATCGGAGTGCTGACCGGTGGCGGCGACTGCCCCGGCCTCAACGCAGTCATCCGGGCCGTGGTCACCAAGGGCATCAACGCCTACGGCCACGAGTTCGTGGGGTTCCGGGACGGGTGGAAGGGACCGGTCGAGGGACACACCAGGCCCCTCGGCCTGGACGACGTCGAGGACATCCTGTCCCGCGGCGGGACCATCCTCGGCTCCTCGCGGACCAACCCGTACAAGATCGACGGCGGCGTCGACCGGATCCGGGACACGCTGCAGGCGGCCGGAGTCGATGCCCTGGTCGCGATCGGTGGCGAGGACACGCTCGGGGTGGCCAAGCGGCTGACCGACGACGGCATCGGTGTCGTCGGGGTCCCGAAGACGATCGACAACGACCTGGGTGCCACCGACTACACGTTCGGCTTCGACACGGCAGTGGGGATCGCCACCGAGGCCATCGACCGGCTGCGCACGACGGCCGAGTCGCACCACCGCACCCTGGTCGTCGAGGTCATGGGGCGGCACGCCGGGTGGATCGCCCTGCACTCCGGCCTGGCCGGCGGGGCCAACGTGATCCTGGTCCCCGAGCGGCCGTTCGACGTCGATCAGGTGGCCGCCTGGGTGCAGCACCGGTTCCAGCGCCAGTACGCGCCGATCATCGTGGTGGCGGAGGGCGCCCTGCCGGCCGGTGGAGGCGAGTCGCTCGTCGCCGGCGAGAAGGACGCCTTCGGGCACGTGCGGCTCGGCGGCATCGGCACCTGGCTGGCCGAGGAGCTGGAGAAGCGCACCGGTCACGAGTCCCGTGCGGTCGTGCTGGGCCACGTCCAGCGCGGAGGGACCCCCACGGCGTACGACCGGGTGCTCTCGACCCGGTTCGGGCTGCAGGCCATCGACGCGGTCAACGACAAGGACTTCGGGGTCATGGTGGCCCTGCGCGGCACCGAGATCGTGCGGGTCCCGCTGTCCGAGGCGACGGCCGAGCTCAAGACCGTCCCGGCCGAGCGCTACGAGGAGGCCGAGGTCTTCTTCGGCTGACGCCGGCCCACCGCGCCGCGAGGCAACCCCAGCCTGTCCGGATGGCGGAATCTTTGCTCTCATTTCGAGACGGCTCCTACGCTGGTGCGGTGAACGTCGACCTCGCCTCCATGCACCCCGTCGACCCGCTGACGGTCGAGGGCCTGGACGCCTGGCGCGACCTCGAGGCGGAGCAGCAGCCGCAGTGGCCGGACCGGGCCGCCCTGGACGCCGCGGTCGCGGAGCTCGCGACCTTCCCGCCCCTGGTGTTCGCGGGGGAGTGCGACAACCTCCGGGACCGGCTGGCGGCGGCCGCACGGGGTGAGGCGTTCGTCCTTCAGGGCGGTGACTGCGCCGAGACGTTCGTCGACGCCACGGCCGACAAGATCAGGAACCGGATCAAGACGGTCCTGCAGATGGCCGCCGTCCTGACGTACGGCGGGAGCCTGCCGGTCGTCAAGCTCGGCCGGATGGCCGGGCAGTTCGCGAAGCCGCGCAGCAGCGACGACGAGGTCCGGGCGGGCGTCACGCTGCCGGCGTACCGCGGCGACGCCGTCAACGACTTCGCGTTCACACCTCAGGCCCGGCGACCCGACCCGCACCGGCTGGTCCGGGCCTACCACACGTCCGCGTCGACGCTGAACCTCATCCGGGCGTTCACGCAGGGCGGGTTCGCCGACCTGCGGCACGTGCACGAGTGGAACCGCGGCTTCGTCACGAACGCCGCCAACGCGCGCTACGAGGCGCTGGCCGGCCAGATCGACCGGGCCATGCGGTTCATGGCCGCCTGCGGCGCCGACTTCGACGCGCTGAAGGCAGTGGACTTCTACTCCAGCCACGAGGCCCTGCTGCTCGACTACGAGCGCGCGCTGACCCGGATCGACTCCCGCACGGGCCGGCCGTACGACGTGTCGGCCCACTTCGTCTGGGTCGGTGAGCGCACGCGCAAGCTCGATGGCGCGCACATCGACTTCGCCTCCCGGGTGCACAACCCGATCGGGGTGAAGCTCAGCGGCCGGACCAGCCCGGACGACGCGCTCGCGCTGATCGACAAGCTCGATCCTGACCGGACGCCCGGGCGGCTGACCTTCATCACGCGGATGGGCGCCGGCGCGGTCCGCGACGCACTGCCGCCACTGGTGCAGAAGGTCACGGCCAGCGGTGCACAGGTGACGTGGATCTGCGATCCCATGCACGGCAACACGTTCGAGTCCCCGAGCGGCTACAAGACCCGCCGCTTCGACGACGTGATCGATGAGGTGCGCGGGTTCTTCGAGGTGCACCACGGCCTGGGCACCGTGCCCGGCGGCCTGCACATCGAGCTCACCGGCGACGACGTCACCGAGTGCCTGGGCGGAGCCGAGATGATCGACGACGCCGCCCTGGCCACGCGCTACGAGTCGGTGTGCGACCCGCGGCTGAACCACCAGCAGAGCCTCGAGCTGGCCTTCCTCGTGGCCGAGATGCTCGGGCCCCCTTCGTGACGGTGGCGGCCGGACGAGCGGACGCCCGAAGCCCGTCACTCGCGCGGGTCGTCGACCTGCGCAGCGACACGGTGACCCGCCCCTCCGATGACATGCGGCGCGCGATGGCGTCGGCCGAGGTCGGCGACGACGTCTACGGCGAGGACCCGACGATCGCCCGGCTCGAGGAGACCGTCGCCGGACTGCTCGGCCACGAGGCCGGCTTGTTCACGCCGTCCGGGTCGCTGGCCAACCAGCTCGGCATGCGCGTCCTGGTGCGTCCGGGCGAGGAGATCCTGGCCGACTCCCTCGCCCACGTCCTGCGGGCCGAGCTCGGTGCGACGGCGGCGTTCTCGGGCATCACCAGCCGTTCCTGGCCGGCGGTGCGCGGCCGGCTCGACGCGGACGTGCCGCTCGCCCTGATGGCACCCTCGGCCGGTCCCTACCTGGTGTCGACGGCGGCCGTCGCGGTCGAGAACACCCACAACTTCGGCGGCGGCACGGTGCAGCCTCTGGAGCAGATCGCCGCGCTGCGCGCCGGCACCCGGGCGGTCGGGGTGGCGATGCACCTGGACGGCGCACGCCTGTGGAACGCCCACATCGCCAGCGGGGTGTCGCTGGCGGCGTACGGCGAGCACTTCGACACGGTCTCGGTGTGCCTGTCGAAGGGGCTGGGCGCCCCGGTCGGCTCGGTCCTGGTCTCCAGCGCGGAGCGGATCGCGGAGGCCCGGGTCTGGCGCAAGCGGTACGGCGCCGGCATGCGCCAGGCCGGAATCCTCGCTGCTGCAGGGCTCTTCGCCATCGAGCACAACATCGAGCGGTTGGCCGAGGACCACGAGAACGCCCAGGTGCTGGCGACCGCGGTCCACGAGGCGGCCCCGACGGTGGTGGACCCGGCGAACGCACCGACCAACATCGTCGCCCTCGATTTGACGGGTCATCGGCTCGACGCTGCAGCTCTGTCGGCGGCGGCGGCGGAGGAGGGCGTGCGGCTGTCCGTGCTCGGGCCGCGCGCCGCTCGACTGGTGACGCACCTGGACGTCGATGCCGCCGGTGCGGCCGGTGCGGCCGACGTGCTCCGGCGCCTGCTCGGCTAGATCTCGTGGTGCAGGAGCTCCGCCGGCGGTGACTCGGCCGCCGACCCGGTCCGCCGCGGGACCAGCTCGACGACGTACATCGCCGTGAGGACGAGCAGCCCCCCGACGACCATCCGCGCGGTGAGCGGCTCGCCGAACGCCACCGCGAACCCCGCAGCCGCCACGGGCTCCATCGTCATGACGACCGCCGCGCGGGTCGCCGACAGATGCGCCTGGGCCCACGTCTGCAAGAACATCGCCAAGGCGCCGGCCCCGAGCGCGGTGTAGAGCGTGCCGGCCCAAGCATTGCCGCCCGGCGGCAGGACGATGCCGTGGGGGGCGGCGCCGACGGTGCAGACCGCGGCGATGGCCAGCATCTGCACTGCGGCCAGCCCGAGGGCGTCCTTCGTCGTCGACCACAGGCCGAGCCCGAGGATGTGCAGGGCGTAGAGCACGGCCGACGCCAGGATGAGCAGGACGCCGCTGCCCACGGCCGCCCCGTGCAACGAGAGGACGCCGAGACCGACCGAGGACAGTGCGACGGCCGCCCACGTCATCGGCTTTGCCTTGTGCCGCAACAGGACCAGCCCAAGGACCGGGGTCAGGACGACATAGGTCCCGGTCGCGAAGCCGCTGACCGAGGCCGGCGTGTGGGCGAGCCCCTCGGTCTGCAGGATCTGGGCCACGCCGTAGACGAGACCGAGACCGAGACCGCGCAGGGCCACGGCCTGGGGGAGCCGCCGGACCTGCCGGTGGAACACGACCACGAGGATCAGACCGGCCGCGACGAAGCGGACGGCGAGGAAGTCCAGGACGGGCATCGTGGCCACGACGTCCTTGATCAGGACGAACGTCGAGCCCCACATCGTCGTGACGAGCACGAGGGCCAGGGTGGCCAGATGCTCGCTGCGCAGCGACGGAGGCCGCCGGTCCCCCCAGGCCGTCATGGCCAAAGCATGGCAGAGCGGTCACATGGGGCGACCCAAAGCGGGTGAATCCGGCCGAACGGGTGATCCGCTCAGCGCACCGCGATGGTGACCGTGCTGCCCTTCGGCGCCTTGGACGTGCCGTTCGGTGTCTGGGCGACCACCTTGCTCCCGAGGATCCACGGGAAGACGTGGGTGACCTGGACCTTGAAGCCCGCCGTCCGCAGGGTCTGGCGCGCCTCGTCGACCGACCTGCCGGTGACGTCCGGGACGAGGACGAGCGGCGGGCCCTTGGAGACCACCAGCCGGACGGTGTCGCCGCGGTGCACCTGGCCCGGTCTCGGCCGCTGCGAGACGACCTGGCCCTGGGGCACGGTGTCGCTGTAGGCCTGCGTGGTCGTGACCTTCAGGCCTGCGGCCTGCAGGGTCGAGGTGGCCTGGTCGGCCGGCTTGCCGGTCCAGTCGCCGAGGGTGACCGGGGCGGGGCCCTGGCTGACGACCAGGTCGACCGGCTTGCCCGGTGCGAGCTGGGTGGCAGCGACGGGGTCCGTCGAGATGACCTTGCCCTTCGCCACCGTGTCGCTGTACGCCGGTGTCACCTGCCCGAGGCTCAGGCTGGCTCCCGCGATCGCGGCCTCGGCGCTGGACGTCGACTTCCCGACCAGGCTGGGCACCGGGTGCCGTTCCGGGCCCTTGGAGACATCGAGCCGGACCCTGCTGTGCTTGCCGACCGAGACGCCCGCGCGCGGGTCTGTCGCCGCGACGGAGCCGACCGGGACGGTCTCGCTGAAGACCTTGGTGACCGAGCTGTCCAGGCCCTGGGCCTGCAGCGTCCGCTCGGCCTGGGCCTGGGTCTGGCCGACCACGCTCGGCACGGGGACCTTCGAGCCCGGCCCGGCGCCGACGTACCAGCCGGCGACTCCGAGGACCAGCGCGAGCAGGACGATGACGATCGCCGCCGTACGGCCCGTGTGGCGCTTGCGCCGAGCGCCGGAGGAGGCCGGGGGCGGGAGGTCGAGGACGCCCGTCGGAGAGCTCGGGTGCACCCCGGGCTGCGGGCTCGGCTGGGCCGACATCGCCGGGCCGCCCGGGACGGCGAACGCCCCCGGGAGCGGGACGGCGACGGTGGGCTCGCTGATCGGCACCAGCCCGTCCAGCTCGTCGGGCGTCAGGCCGGCCCGGGTCCGGCGGGCGTTGACCAGCAGCTCGCCCGCGTCGGCGGGCCGGGCGTCCGGGTCGCGGGCCGCCGCCTGGGTGACCAGGAGGTCCAGGGCCGGCGCGAGCCCGCGCAGGAGCGTCGAGGGAGCCGGGACATCGGAGTGCACGTGCTGGTAGGCGACCTGGATGGGGGTCTCGCCCACGAACGGCTTGCGGCCGGTCAGCATCTCGAACAGCACGATGCCGACGGCGTAGACGTCGCTGCGGGCGTCGGCCACGCTGCGCTCCACCTGCTCGGGCGCCAGGTAGGCCACGGTGCCGAGCAGGACCTTGGAGTCGACGTTCGTCGTGGTGGTGGACACGGCCCGGGCCAGCCCGAAGTCCGCGACCTTGACCCGGCCGTCGTCGGCCAGCAGCACGTTCTCCGGCTTGATGTCGCGGTGGATGATGCCGTTCCAGTGCGCCGCGGCCAGGGCGTCCAGGACCGGGTCGAGCAGGGTGAGCGCCTCGCGCGGCGTGAGCCGGCCGCGCTCGTTGAGCAGGTCGCGCAGGGTGCGGCCCGGGACGTACTCCATGACCAGGAACCACGAGCCGGCGTCCTGGCCCTGGTCGTAGACCGCGACGACGCCGGGGTGGGAGAGCCGGGCGGCCGACCGGGCCTCGCGGATGAACCGGCGCAGGAAGTCCTCGTCCTGGGCCAGGTCGGAGTGCATGACCTTGATCGCGACGTCCCGGTCCAGGCGCTGGTCGACCGCCAGGTAGACGGTGGCCATCCCACCGCGGGCGATCCGGGACTGCACGGCGTACCGACCTTCGAGAACGCGGCCCACGAGGGGGTCGGCGACGGTCGTATCCACTCCAGGAGTCTACGTTCGCCGCGGCGCAACCTCGGGGACCGGAGTGTCGCCGTTGTGGCGTGCTGTCCCGGGTCCGATGAGTGGGTCCCGTGGCGGTTCGGTGAGCGGGCCTGCCGGACCGGGCCGGCGCGTCCGTGGCAGGCTTGCCGCGTGCCCGGTGACCCCTTGGACGACCTCGTCGACGAATGGCTCACGCTGGACGCGGCGGCCGCGGCCATGGGGGTCGAGGTCCGCCGGGTCCGCCGGCTCCTGCAGGAGCGCCAGCTCGTCGCCGTACGCCGCTCTCCGCGACCCGGGGCCGGCGTGGAGACCTGCATCCCGGCCCTGCTGATCACCGACGGATCGCCGCTGCCCGAGCTCGCCGGGACCGTGACCCTGTTGACCGATGCGGGCTACACGGACGAGGAGACGCTGCACTGGCTGTTCACCGTCGACCCGACCCTGCCGGGGTCGCCGGTCGAGGCGATGCGGGCCGGGCGGAAGGCCGAGATCCGGCGCCGCGCGCAGGCGCTCGCGTTCTAGGCGACGGGGCCTGATGCGGCATCTGGGCTACCTGGGGATGCTCGCCTTCTGCCTGGTCGGGACCGCGCCGCTGGAGCTGGTCCTGCAGGTCGGCGTCTACCGCCGGTGGCGCCGCCTGGTCCTGACCGTGGTGCCGGTGCTGGTGGTGTTCGTGACCTGGGACCTCTACGCCGTCGGGCGCCACCAGTGGACGTTCGACCCGGCCCAGACGCTTGCGGTCCGCCTGCCTGGCGGCCTCCCCCTGGAGGAGGTCGCGTTCTTCCTCGTCGTCCCGGTCGCCGCCGTCCTGACCCTCGAGGCGGTCCGCGCCGTGCGCGGCTGGCCCGTGGGTGACGAGGAGCCGGTCCCGTGAGCTACACCGCGCTGGTGGTGGTCGGGCATCGCGGTGTCCCTGGTGCTGGACCTGGCCGTGCTGCGGACCCGGCTGCTGACCCGGCGGGCGTTCTGGGTGGCGTACGCGATCGTGCTGGCCTTCCAGCTGCTGACCAACGGATGGCTGACCGGACGCGGGATCGTCCGGTACGACGGCGGCGCGGTCGTCGGCGGGTCCACAGCGGTGGCCTTCGGCTCCGGACGTCTGCTCTACGCGCCGGTGGAGGACCTCGGCTTCGGCTTCTGCCTGGTGCTGCAGACCCTGGCCTGGTGGGTGTTCTGGGGCCGGCGCGGCGTCCAGCGCGAGGCGGATCGGGGGGCCGATCGGGAGGCCAGGCGCGAGGTCAGGCGTGCCGCCAGCGCGCGACCTCGCGACGGGCGCCGAGCGCGCTGAGGTACGCCGGCGCGGCGACGCCGAGGCGGCGGCGCTTCGGCACGCTCACCCGGCGGCTCAGGACCTGGTAGTCGCCCCGCTCGACCTCGTCGAGGATGCCGCCGTAGAGCTCGATCGCCGTGCGCAGGCAGGGCCGGCTGGTGGGATGCACCAGGGCGACGCCGGGCCGGGCCGCTTCGTACAGCATTCGGGTGCGGGCGATCTCGAAGCCGAGCAGAGCGCGGATCGGGCCGGTGACGACGCCGGCAGCGAGGTCGGTCCGCGTGACGCCGAACGCGTCGAGGTCCTCCTGCGGCAGGTAGATCCGGCCGCGGGCCAGGTCCTCGCCGACGTCCCGGATGAAGTTGGTCAGCTGGAAGGCCTCGCCCAGCGCCTCCGCGGGTGCCGCGGCCTCGGGCCCCAGCGGACCCAGGACCGGCAGCATCATCAGGCCGATCACCATGGCTGAGCCACGGGTGTAGCCCTGCAGGTCGGCGTAGGTCTCGTACCCGGTCACCGTGATGTCCATCCGCATCGAGGCCAGGAACGCCTCGAACAGTGCGAGGTCGATGTCGAGGAGGTGCACGGTGTGCGCAGCGGCGGCGATGACCGGGTCGTCGGACGTACCGCGGGCCAGGTCGTAGACGGCCTGCTTGCCCCAGGTCAGCAGGCCCTCGGGGTCGGGGTGGGAGACCGAGTCGACGAACTCGTCGGCCCAGCGGGCGAAGCCGTACAGCGCCCAGACGTGCGGGCGCTTGGCGGGCGGGAGCAGCCAGGTCGCCAGGTAGTAGGTCTTGCCGTGCTCGGCGGCCACCTGGCGGCAGAACTCGTAGGCCGCGCGCAGGCCTGGCTCGTGGATGCCGGCGGCATCCAGGGCGTGGCCGTGCGCGGGGGCTCTCACGTGAGCCATTCTCCGGCCCGCCGGCGTCCGGTTGCCTCCCCGGCGCGGTTCCGGGTCGTCGAAGCCGTCGAAGCCGTCGAAGCGGTCGAGCCGGCGGCGGGTCAGAGCCAGGCGCGGGAGCGGTACGACGGGTCGGGGCCGACGATCCGCTCGGCCGCGAGCCGCCCGCTGACCAGCACCATCGGCACGCCGACCCCGGGCACGGTCCCCGAACCGGCGAAGGCGATGTTGGCGCCGACCAGGTTGGCCGGCCGGAACGGCCCGGTCTGGCCGAAGGTGTGCGCGGCCGCGAACGGCGTGCCGCGCTCCAGGCCTTGGGCGGCCCAGTCCAGCGGCGTGCGCACCGCCTCGACCTCGATCCCCTCGGCGAAGCCGTCGTAGCCGCGGCTCGCCAGCTGCTCCAGCACGTGCTCCCGGTAGGCCGGACCGACCCGATGCCAGTCCACGGGGGAGTCGAGGTTCGGCGTCGGCACGAGGACGTAGTAGACCGCTCGGCCCTCCGGCGCGAGGTCGGGGTCGGTGATCGTCGGGGTGCTCACGAGCAGCGACGGGTCTGTCTGCAGCCGGCCCCCGAGGATCTCCTCGAAGGTGCGCCTCCACGCCGAGCCGAAGTGGATCTCGTGGTGCGCGGCACCCGCGTAGTGCCGGCGCGACCCGGCCAGCAGCAGCCAGCAGGAGGGCGAGTAGCGCTGCCGGCGGACCCGGCTCGGGGTGTGGCCGAGGAGTTCGCGGTAGGCGACCGGCAGGTCGGCGGTCAGCACGACCGCGTCGGCCGGCACCCGCTCGCCGTCCGTCGTCCGGACGGCGACCGCGCGGTCGCCCCGTCGCTCGACCTCGGCGACCGTCGTGTCGTAGCTGATCTTCACACCGTGAGCAGCTGCGGCCGCCGCCATCGCCTCCGGCACCGCGTGCATGCCGCCCCGCGGGAACCACACTCCCGCAACGGAATCCATGTAGGAGATCACCGCGTAGATCGCCAAGGCCTCGTACGGCGACAGCCCGGCGTACATCGCCTGGAAGCCGAACACCCGCTGCAGACGCTCGTCCGGCAGGTACGACGCGAGCACCGGTGCGAGGCGGCGGAAGCCACCGGCCGCCGCCAGGCGGGCCAGGTCCGGCCGCACGAGGTCGAGGGGCGAGTCGATGTTGCGGTCGATGAAGCTGCGCATCTCCCAGCGGTAGAGCCGGGTGACGAAGTCGACGTAGCGCCGGAAGCCCGCGGCGTTGTCGCCGCCGCAGACGGCGGCGATCTCGGTGGCCATCGCGTCGACGTCGGTGTGCAGGTCGAGCCGGGTGCCGTCCGCGAAGTGGGCCCGGTAGGCAGGCTCCACGCGGCGCAGCTCGAGCCAGTCCTCCATCCGCTCGCCGAGCCCGTCGAAGCAGTCCTGGATCAGGCCGGGCATGGTCAGGACGGTCGGGCCCGGGTCGACCCGGTAGGTGCCCGCCCCGTCCGGCGCGGCCAGCTCCAGCAGCCCGGCCCGGCCGCCTGGGACCGAGGCGGCCTCGAGCACCGTCACCTGCCGGCCGGCCGCGGCCAGTCGCATCGCGGCCGACAGCCCGGCCAGGCCCGCGCCCACCACGACGACGCGGTCGGTGGGGCCGCTGACCCGCCGGCCGCGGCGCAGGCGAGCGGACATCAGGCCTGCCGCGAGGTGGCCGTGTCGATCAGTGCCGCGAGCACGTCCCGGGCCGGCTGGCTGATCGGGCTGCCGGCCAGGGCGCGGGCGGACTCGCGGGCCCTGGAGTCGATCATCGCCTCGACGGCGGCCAGGGCGCCGCTGGCCACGATGGCCTCCCGGACCGAGGCGACGCCGTCGTCGTCGAGGGCCGGGTCGCCGAGGCGCCGGCGTACCTCCTCCTGCTGGTCGGCCGAGCCGAGGCGGCCCACCTGCGCGACCAGCACGGTCCGCTTGCCCTCCCGGACGTCGTCACCCGCCGGCTTGCCGGTGACGTCCGGGTCGCCGAAGACGCCGAGGACGTCGTCACGGAGCTGGAACGCCTCCCCGAGAGGGAGCCCGTATGCCGAGAGACCGGCGAGCAGGTCCGGCCGGGCGCCAGCCATGGCCGCGCCGAGCAGCAGCGGGTGCTCGACGGTGTACTTCGCCGACTTGTAGCGCAGCACCTGGAGGGCGCGGTCGACGTCGGCGCCGCCGTGCTGGTCGGCGATGGCCTGCTCGAGGACGTCCAGGTACTGACCGCCCATCAGCTGGGTGCGCATGGTGTCGAAGACCGGCCGGCCGGCGGCCACCGCCGCGGGGCTGAGCCCGCTGGTGGACAGCAGCTCGTCGCTCCATGACAGGCACAGATCGCCGGCCAGGATGGCCGCCGACTCCCCGAACCGCTCGCTGTCCCCGGTCCAGCCCAGCTCGGTGTGCAGGGTGGCGATCCGGCGATGGAGGGCCGGCCGGCCGCGCCGGGTGTCGCTGCCGTCCATCACGTCGTCGTGCAGGAGCGCCGCGGCCTGGAAGCACTCGAGACCGCTGGCCGCCGTGACGATCTGGTCGCAGTCCTCGCCCCCGGCGCCCCGCCAGGCCCAGTAGCAGAAGGCCGCCCGGAGCCGCTTGCCGCCGGAGAGCAGATCGCGGATGCCGTCGAGCAGCAGGCTCAGGTCCGGCCCCACCTCCTCCAGCCGCTGCGCCTGGCGGGTGAGGTGGTCGTCGAGCGACTTCTGGACCCGGGCCCGCAGGTCCTCGACGTCGAGGGGGTCGCCGGGCGCGGACGCACGTCGCTGCGCGAGCGGCGACACCGGCACGGTTTCCACAGGTCGAGCGTAAGTGCTCGGGATGTTCGAGGGGTGAGCGAGCACGGCAGATCGGTTCACGCCGCCCCTACCCTGGTCGGATGGTGCGCACGCGGGGGTCCGTGCAAGGCCTCGGGGATCCCGTCCAGACCGTCCGCGAGAGCCTCGGCGAGCTGATCGCGGCCGGCGTGCCGTCGTACTCGTTCGAGTTCTTCCCGCCCAAGACCGACGCCGGCGAGCGCACCCTGTGGGAGGCGATCCGGCGGCTGGAGCCCCTGCGGCCGACCTTCGTGTCCGTCACGTACGGGGCCGGTGGGTCGACCCGCGAGCGCACGCTCGGCGTGGTGGAGCGGATGGCCACGGACACCACCCTGACCCCGGTCGGGCACCTGACGGCCGTCGACCACTCGGTCCAGGAGCTGCGCCGGATCGTGGGCGGGTTCGCCGCTGCCGGCGTCCGCAACGTCCTCGCGCTGCGGGGCGATCCCCCCGGTGACCCGCAGGCGGACTGGGTGCGCCACCCCGAGGGGCTGGAGTACGCCGAGGAGCTGGTCGCGCTGATCAAGGCCGCGGGCGACTTCTGCGTGGGGGTCGCGGCCTTCCCGGAGCGTCACCCGCGCTCGCCGGACTGGGACAGCGAGATCGACCACTTCGTCCGCAAGATCCGCGCGGGAGCGGACTTCGCCATCACCCAGATGTTCTTCCAGGCCGAGGACTACCTCCGGCTGCGCGACCGGGTCGTGGCCGCGGGCTGCGACGTGCCGATCATCCCGGGGATCATGCCGGTCACGAACGTCGGGCAGATCGAGCGGTTCGCGGTGCTGTCCAATGCGACCTTCCCGTCGGACCTGGCCGACCGGCTGCACGCGGTGCAGGACGACCCCGACGCGGTGCGCGCGATCGGCGTCGAGGCGGCGACCGCGCTCTGCCGGCGCCTGCTCGACGAGGGGGTGCCCGGGCTGCACTTCATCACGCTGAACCGCTCGACGTCGTCGTTGGAGATCTTCGAGCGGCTCGGGCTGGCCGGCGTGCGTTCCGGCTCGTGACGAGTCCCCGGTGGTCGCCATGACCCGCGAGGAGTACCTGCGCCGCTGGTCCGAGCTGCACGAGGGCATCGACCCGGCCGCGGTGCCGTTCGTGCGCGGGTGGCTGGCCGTGTCGTACGCCCTGGGCCGGCCGCTGGCCGCGGCCGGCATCGCCCCGGGAGCCATCACCCTGCTCGGCCTGCTGCTGGCCGTGGCCGTCCCGGTCACTGCCGGCCAGGGCGCCCGATGGCCATTGCTGGCAACGGTTCTGGTCGTCCTGTCCGGGCTCGTCGACAACCTGGACGGGGCTGTGGCCGTCCTGTCCGACCGGGTCACCCGGACGGGCGCCCTGCTCGACGCCGTCTGTGACCGGGTCGCTGACGCGGCGTACGGGGTGGCGCTGTGGGCGCTCGGCGCTCCCGGGTGGCTCGCCCTGTCGTGGGTGGGCCTGGGCTTCCTGGCCGAGTACGCCCGGGCTCGGGGGCAGGTGCTGCTGGGCGGCCCGGTGGACGTGGTCACGGTGGGGGAGCGGCCGACCCGGATCGTCGTGTCGGCATTCGCGCTCGAGGCCTGCGGGGTCCTCACGGGGCGGGCGGCTGACCTGGCGACCGTCGGCGCCGCGGCCGGAGCCGGGACGGCGCTCGTGGGGCTCGCCCAGCTCGCCGCCGCGCTGCGCCGCCGGCTCGGCTGAGGGGCCGGGCAGCAGCGGCTGGTCAGGCCCGGCCGACCAGATCGGCGACGATCGCCGCTGACAGGCCGACGAGGGGCAGCCCGCCACCGGGATGCGCGGATCCGCCGACCAGGAACAGGCCGGGGACGGGGGAGCGGTTGGCCGGGCGCAGGAACGCTGCGCGCGCGCCGTTGCTGGAGGAGCCGTAGATCGAGCCGCCGACACTGCCAGTGTCGCGTTCGAGGTCGGCGGGAGTGCGAATCTCCTTCCACAGCAACCGATCCCGCACGTCGTACCCGCGATTCGCCATGACATCGAGGACCTGGGCGGCGTACGTGCCAGCCACGCCGGCCGCGTCCCAGTCGATGCCGGCGCTGGGGTCGTTCGGCGTGTGCCGCGGCGCGTTGACCAGCACGAACCACGACTCGTGGTCGCCGTCCGGTCGCATCGCCGGGTCGTCCGGAGCCGAGATGTAGATCGCCGGGTCCGGAACGGCGCGCGGCGTCCCGCGACGGGGGCCGGTGCCGAAGACCGAGTCGAACTCGTCGTCGTACTCCGAGGGGAAGAGGACGCTGTGATGCGCCAGCCCCGGGGTGCGGCCCCTGAGGGCCAGCAGCAGCACGAAGCCGGACAGCGACGGCTGCACCCGGTTCAGGGCGGCGAGCGGCGGGAGTCGTTGCGGCGCCAGCAGATCGGTGTAGAGCGCCCGGGCATCCACGTCGGACACGACGACGTCGGCCGGCAACCGGCGGCCGTCGGCCAGCCGCACGCCGCTGACCCGGCCGGCGGCGGTCTCGACCCGGATGACCGTCGTGCCCGTGCGCACGACCACGCGGCGGTCCACCACTCGTTGGTGCAGAGCCAGGCCGAGCCGGTGCAGGCCGCCCCGGACGTGCCAGGCCCCGAAGGTCTGCTCGACATAGGGCACGGTCGCGAGAGCGGCCGGAGCGCGCCGCGGGTCCGAGCCGGTGTAGGTCGCATAGCGGTCCAGCAGCGTCCGCAGGTGGGGATCCCGCAGGTAGTGCCGGCCGAGTCCGCGCAGCGAGCGCCAGGGAGCGACGGTGCGCAGGTCGGAGACCTTGCGGGACTCGCGCAGCAGGCCGCGGACACCGTCGAGCGGCGACTCCAGGAACGGGCCGCGGGTGGCGTCCCAGATCCGCCCGGCGCGGTCCATGAAGCGGGCCCAGTCCGCGCCGGTGCCCGGGCCGAACGCCGCGTCCAGGGCGGCGGTCACCCCGGCGCGAGAGGCGTTGGGCAGGTCCAGCTCCAAGCCGTCGGCGAACCGGTAGTGGCAGACCGGGTCGACGGCGACGAGGTCGACCTCACCCTCGAGCGGGGCACCGGTCTTGATGAACAGGTCGCGGTAGACCGCGGGGAGGGTGAGCAACGACGGTCCGGTGTCGAACCCGAAGCCGTCCCGCTCGAACCAGCCGAGCTTGCCGCCGACCTGGCCCGACTGCTCGCAGACGGTCACCCGGTGCCCGAGCGTCGCCAGCCGGGCCGCGGCGGCGAGACCGCCCATGCCGGCCCCGATGACGACGACCTCGGCCACGGGCCGGGAGTCTAGGCGGCCGGCCGGCGGGCCGGTCAGGGCAGGGGCCGCCCCTTCCAGGTCAGAGCACCCCGGCGGTGCTCGCGCCACGAGCGCCCGGTCAGCCCGATCAGCACCAGGACGGAGGCCGGGTGCGCGAGGGAGTCCGGCCAGACCCGGGAGCGGGTACGCCGCGCGACCAGTGCCCGGCCCGCGACGGCGGCGGCGTACCCGGCCAGCCCGACCGGCGAGCGGCGCAGCGCAGCCGCCAGCGCAGGGACGACGTACGCCAGCCCGAGCACGGCGCCGCCGCCGACCGAGCCGGCGGGGGAGCCGAAGGCCGACCACAGCGACTTGGCGTAGCCGTCCCGCAGCTCGGCCCAGCCGTCGTACATCCGGCAGGTCGCGAGATCGGTGCCGTCGGCCATCCCACCCCGGCCTCCGCTGGCCTTGACGGCGTGCACGAGGGCGATGTCCTCGAGCACGTCCTGGCGCACACCGGCATGCCCACCGGCGCGATGGTAGGCCTCCCGGTCGACGACGAGGAACTGACCATTGCCCGCCGACAAGGATCGGCGCGGTGACCGCTCGGCGACGCGCAACGGCAGGGTCGTCAGCCAGGACCACTGCAGGAGGGGCTGCACCAAGCGCTCGGCGGCGGACCCGGCCAGCTGGCGTGGGTAGGGGCAGACGACGTCCAAGCCGTTGCGCCGCAGCAGGTCCACCGCAGCCGCGACGGCCATGGGCGCGAGCCGCACGTCGGCGTCGACGAAGACGAGGACGCTGCTCTCCGGGGCCGCAACCTCGGCCAGCTGGTGACAGGCATGGGGCTTGCCCAGCCAGCCCCGCGGCAGCGGCCGGCCGCCGACGAGCCGGACCCGGGCGTCGGATCCCGCGACGCGGCGTACGACGTCGGCCGTCCCGTCCGTCGATCCGTCGTCGAGGACCACCAGCTCGGCCGCAGCCGCGCACCGGTCCAGCGCGGCGAGGGCCGACCGGAGACAGGCCTCGACCTGGTCGGCCTCGTCCCGGACGGGGAGCAGCACGGAGACCGGCTCGCCGGTGGGGGCGGCCGCCAGGTCGGGCCGGCGCAGCCGACGCAGGTTCACCGCGGTGTGCGCGGTCAGGGCCGCGGCGATCAGGCTGCCGGCCAGCGTCAGCGCCTCCGTGGGCCGGCTCAGCCGCTCCATCGCTCCCGCACGGTCACAAGGTACGGCGCGACGAAGGCACCGAGCAGGAGCCCACCCCACAGCGCGACCGCCGGACGGTGGAAGAACGCCGCGTTGCCCACCACGGAGCCCAGCCAGGTCCAGCCGAGCAGGAGGGCCGGTGCCAGGACGGCGGGCGGCCGGCCCGACCGGTCGTCGCCAGCGTGCGGGAGGGCCAGGTCGGTGAGCGTCATCAGCACGATGGCCGCGACCAGCCAGCCGGCCAGGTTGGTGAGCGGCACCTGCGCCACCCCGGGCAGGCCGGGTGAGGGATGCGCCCAGGTCCAGTGACCCGCAGCCACCATCTGCGGGTCGAGGAAGACGTCCCACGCCGCGAGCGCCCCGCCGGCGAGGCAGCCGACGGCCAGAGCCCCTGTCACAGAACGGGACTCGGCGATCCTGCCGGCGAGCAGGCGGGCCATCAGCAGGCACGGGTAGGCCATCATCAGCCAGGCGAGCGGCACCAGGACCGGCACGCCGCCCAACAGGGGTCCGAGCCTGTGCGCGTAGGAGTAGTCGCCGAACGGCACGCCGGAGTGCACGCCGACCAGCTCCACCGCGTAGGCGCCCACTATGACCACCAGGACGAGACGCGCGGCCCACGGCCCGCCCCGGGTCAGGACCGCGTGGCAGACCGAGGCGGCCGCGAAGGCCAGCACCGTGAGGACGCTGAGCCGCCCGAGCCAGCGGTCCGGAGCCAGGGGATAGGCGATCTGGGCCAGCACGGTGGCCGCGGTGAGGGCGAGGGGGACGACCTGGCGGCGCCAGGTCACGCCCACCGCCCCCGCCATCGCTGCCGGAAGTCCCTGACCCGGCGCCACAGCAGCAGCACGAGCGCCACCCCCGCGGCGAGCAGCGCGGCGGCCAGGGCGGCGGAGAGCCACGGGTGGGTGCTGGCCAGGGCGAGGAGCCCGGCGACGCTGATGTCCTCGCCGGAGCTGACGATCACGTTGCTGGCCGGCTCGGGCGAGGTGTTGACGGCGGCCCGCAGCCCCGCCTTGGTCAGGTGGCTGGCCAGGGCGATCAGACCGCCGGACGTGCCGGCCAGGACCTGCTGCAGGTTGGTGTCGTGACCGGCGAGCAGCGCGGCCACGACGGCGCCGATGCTGGGCCGGATGACCGTGTGGACCGCGTCCCACAGCGAGTCGACGTACGGGATCTTGTCGGCGACGAACTCGACGGTGAACAGCACCGCGGCGACGACGAGGACGTCGGTGCGGGTCAGCGCGTCGGGCACCTGGTGGACGTCGGCGAAGCGGCCCAGCAGGCCCAGCACGAGCACCGTCGCGTAGCCGTTGATCCCGCTGGCCCACCCGGTGGTGAAGACCCAGGGCAGCAGCTCGGTGCCCATGCGCTACGGCGTCCGGCCGCGGTAGGTGCCGTCCACGTCCAGGACCTCGAACCGGGCGAACAGCTCCTCGGCGTACCAGCGCTCCTCGGCGGTGCGCCGGACGGCGAGCTGGTGAGCGGGTCGGCGATGGGCGAACTCGGTGACCGCGTCCGCCGACTCCCAGAGGGAGAACGTCCCCTGGAAGCCGACCGGCGCCTCGCCGATCCCGATGGCGAGCCGGACGCCGTCGACCTGTCCGAGGTCGGCGGCCACCGGCGGCACGGCCCGCCAGAAGGTCAGGCTCTTGCGCGGCGCGATCCGGGCCCGGGTGATGCTGGCCACCGCTCCGGAGGTCCGGCGCGGCGCCGGGACGCCGAACGGCAGGTGACCGCTCCATCGACCCCGGGCGGCGAGCGGGCGCATCCGCACGCGGAGCCGCTCGTGCGCGATGCCGGTCCAGGAGTGGACGACCGGTGAGTCCTCGAAGGCATGGGCGGCGTCCTCGGTTGACCAGGCGCCGACGATGGCCCAGTGCCGGAAGTCGCTGCCGCGCAACGTGAACGACGACCCGTCGCCGGTGCCGAGCAGGCGGCTGAAGGTGAGACCGGGGACCTTGCGCAGGGTCGAGGAGTCACGGCCCATCCGCCACAGGGCGTGGGCCACGCGCCGGCCCGGGACGCCGAAGACGTGGACGGTGACCACGTCGGGGACGGGTGGGGACGCGACCACCGGCCGGCCTCAGGCCACTTCGGTGGGCTGGCCCGCGGTCAGCCGCAGCAGCTCTTCGTACGTCGTGGGGAAGACGGCGTGGGGGTGGCCGGCGGCCGCCCAGACGACGTCGTAGCGGGAGAGGTCGACGTCGATGAGGGTCCGCAGGGGTGTGGTCGTGCCGACCGGCGCGACACCGCCGATGGCGAAGCCGGTGTGCTCGCGCACGAAGTCCGCGTCGGCGCGGCCCAGGCCGGCCAGGCCCAGCAGGTCGGCGACCTTGTGCACGTCGACCTGGTGGATGCCCGAGGTGAGGACGAGCAACGGCTCCGGACCGTGCTCGCCCGGGGTGGTGAAGACGAGCGACTTCACGATCTGCGCCACCTCGACGCCGAGCGCGTCGGCAGCGTCCTTGGCGGTGCGAGCGGTGACGTCGAGGATCCGCACCCGGTCGCTGGACCCCGCGGCCCGCAGCGCCTCCGCGACCCGGACGACGCCTGGATGGGAGAGCAACGGCTCGGGCGGGGCTCCGGCGGAGGGCGCCGAGGCGCCCGGCGAGAAGTCCTCCGGGGCGGCCGCAGGGGAGTCGGTCATGTCGCGGAGATTAGCGGTTGACGACCGGTCGGGACCGCGGTGTACAGTCGAAGCATTCGAACAGTTGTTCGATCAGCAGGAAGAACGAGTACGACGCAGGTGTCGAGGGTAACGCGCGAAGGGGTGGCTGATGGTCCGGCGCTACGACGAGGTCATCGAGGTACGAGAGGCCTCCACCAGCGGGCCGGCGGTCTTCCTCTGGCGTGGCCGGATCTATGCGGTCCGGTCGATCCTCGGCCACTGGCGCGAGCGCCGGGCCTGGTGGCTGGAGGGAGCCACCGCCCGGCTGCTCGGGCTGGGCGAGGACCACGACGAGCCGGCTGGCTCGGCGGCGGGCGCCGGCTCGTCGGCGGTGGCCGATGCCCTCGAGCGGGAGATCTGGCGGGTCGAGGCCGGCGCGGGCCGCAGCGCGGCGCTGGGGGTCTACGACCTCGGCCGCGACGTCGTCGGCGGCGGGGCAGGTGGGGACGGCCCTTCCCCAGGTGCGTCCTGGCGGCTGCTCCAGATCACCGACTGAGGTCACCGACCGAGCCTGCGGGTTCGAACCGAATGAACGAGCGAGCTGGATGAGGGGAACGCGATGACAGTGGTTGCAGCGCCGAGGTCCGAGGCAGCGGTCGAGCTGCTGGACCGGTCCCGGGCGGGACTGTTCGAGGCAGCGATGTCGGTGCACGCAGGGGAGCGGTACGTCGACGCCCACCTGGCCGCGCTGCGAGCCGCGGCCGCGGTGCTGGCCACGAGAGGCCGGCCGAGCGGGCGCGGGTCGGGACCGCGCAGCGTCTGGGAGGTGCTGCCCCGGGTCGCCCCCGAGCTGACCGAGTGGGCGGCCTTCTTCGCCGCCGGTGCGGACCGACGGGCGGCGCTGGAGGCCGGCCGGCTGGAGACGATCCCGGTGCGCGAGGCCGACGACCAGCTCCGGGCCGCCGAGACCTTCGTGCAGCTGGTGGAGGCCGGGCTCGGGCTGGACCAGCCCAGCCGTCTCCCGCTGACGGTCCCGGGCCTGCGCCCGGCCCTGCACTAGTCGCCACCAGTCGTCCCCAGACGCCACTAGACGCTCAGGCGATCCCTCGATGAACGCTCTCTCGATGAACGCTCTCTCGATGAACCAGTTCGCCCACCTTCACGTCGCCTCCGGCTACTCCCTGCGGCACGGCGCCTCCACGCCCCAGGCGCTGGTCGAGCGGGCCGCCGAGCTGGGCCAGCCGGCGCTCGCGCTGACCGACCGCGACGGCCTGTACGGCGCGGTCCGGTTCGTCCGGGCCTGCCAGCGCAGCGGGGTGGCGCCGATCCTGGGCGTCGACCTCGCCGTCCGCCGTCCGGGCCTGCGCGTCCGGCAGCCGCTCGGCCGGGTGCCGGTGCGCCGGGCGGTGCCGAGGTCGACCCCCGGCACCCGCGGGTCACCGTGCTCGCGCTGGGCACCGGCTCGATCCCGGCCTCGGCTTCGACCTTCACCTCGGACCTGCCCCCGGCCCGGGGCTGGGCCCGGCTGTGCCGGCTGGTCTCGGCGACCCACCTGAGCGGCGAGCGGGGCACGCCGGTCGCCGACCTCGACCTGGTCGCCGAGCACGCGCTCGACCCGCTCACCGGCGCAGCCGGCCCTGGTCGTGCTGCTCGGCCCGGCGTCCGCCGTCGGGCCGGCCCTCCTGGCCGGACGGCCCGACCAGGCCCGGGCCCACCTGCGGCGCTGGCAGGCCGCGCTGCCACCCGGCTCGCTCGCGGTCGAGGTGGTCTGCCACGGCGGGCCGCCGGGCAGCGCGGCCAGCGCCGGGCACGCCGCCCGGCTGCTGGCCCTGGCCCGGCGGGCCGGCCTGCCGGCCGTCCTGACCAACGCGGTCCGGCACGCCGACCCGGGCGGCGCCGCCACCGTCGACGTGCTCGACGCGGCCCGCCGGCTGGTCGCCCTCGACACCCGGCACCTGGACCGGGTGACGACCGCGGGCCACCTGCGCTCCGGAGCCGAGATGGCCCGGGTCGCCGAGGAGGTCGGTGGCCGCGGCGGGTGCGGCGACCGCGAGCGAGGTCCGCCGGCTGCTGGCCGAGACCCTGCGGCCTGGCCGAGCGGTGCGTGCTGGACCCGCGACGCCGACCTGGGCATCGGGTCGGTCCACCTGCCGGAGCCCGAGGTGCTCGGCCTGACGCCGGGCGACGACGCCGGCGCGGTGCTGCGGGCCCGCTGCGAGGG
The DNA here is from genome assembly GCA_963795385.1 of uncultured Actinomycetota bacterium. Taxonomy (GTDB): domain Bacteria; phylum Actinomycetota; class Actinomycetes; order Actinomycetales; family CAVURS01; genus CAVURS01. The sequence goes on along the minus strand of CAWCHK010000003.1, from coordinate 546,405 downwards.
AGCGGTCGCCACCCGCTACCCCGGCCGCGGCGAGCGTGAGCTGCGCGGGTGCAGTGCCCGGCTGGACGACGAGCTCGACGTCGTCGCCCGGCTCGGCTACCCGACGTACTTCCTGACGGTGGCCGCGGTGTGCGACCTGATCCGCGACCTGGGGGTCCGGGTCGCCGCCCGCGGCTCGGGCGCCGGGAGCCTGGTCAACTACCTGCTCGGCATCTCCGGGGTCGACCCGATGGAGCACGACCTGCTGATGGAGCGGTTCTGCTCGCCGCTGCGGGCCCAGCTGCCGGACATCGACGTCGACGTGGAGTCGGCCCGGCGGACCGAGGTCTACGAGCAGATCCTGGCCCGGTTCGGCGGTGACCGGGTGACCTGCGTGTCGATGATGGACACCTACCGGGTGCGGCACGCGATCCGCGACGTCGGCGCCGCGCTCGGCCTGCCGCCGGTCGAGATCGACGCGATCGCCAAGGCCTTCCCGCACATCCGGGCCCGCGACGCCCGCAGCGCGATCGCCGAGCTGCCCGAGCTGCGGGCCAGCGGCCTGTCCGCGCCGCGGCTGGACCTGCTCTTCGAGCTGGTCGAGCGGCTCGACGGCCTGCCCCGCCACGTCGCCCTGCACCCCTGCGGCGTCGTGCTCTCCGACGGCTCGCTGCTGGACCGCACCCCGGTCGAGGCGAGCTGGATCGGCTTCCCGATGAGCCAGTTCGACAAGGACGACGTCGAGACGATGGGCCTGCTCAAGCTCGACGTGCTCGGCATCCGGATGCAGTCGGCGATGGCCCACGCCGTGCAGGAGGTCGCCCGGGTCGACGGCGTCCAGGTCGACCTCGACGACCGGTCCTGCCTCGCGCTCGACGACGAGGCGACCTTCCGGCTGATCCGCTCGACCCACACCCTGGGCTGCTTCCAGATCGAGTCGCCGGGCCAGCGCGAGCTGGTCGGCAAGTTCGGGCCGGAGACCTTCGGCGACCTGATCATCGACATCTCGCTGTTCCGGCCCGGTCCGGTGAAGTCCGACATGGTCACGCCGTTCCTGTTCGCCCGGCAGGGCTGGCGGGAGAGCGAGTACCTCCATCCCAGCCTGGAGCCCGCGCTGCGCGAGACCCACGGCGTCGTGGTCTTCCACGAGCAGGTGCTGCAGATCGTCGCGGTCACGACCGGGGTGAGCCTGGCCGAGGCCGACGAGGTACGCCGCGCGCTCGGGTCACCCGGCAGGGCAGCGCGAGGTCGAGGCCTGGTGGCGCCCGCTGGCCCGGTCCCGGGGCTACACGCCTCGACGACGTCGAGCGGATCTGGTTGGTGCTCAAGGCTTTCGCCTCGTTCGGCTTCTGCAAGGCCCACGCGGCGGCGTTCGCCCTGCCGACCTACCAGTCGGCCTGGCTCAAGGCCCACCACCCGGCGGCGTTCCTGGCCGGGGTGCTCACCCACGACCCGGGGATGTACCCCAAGCGGCTGATCCTCGACGACGCCCGCAGCCTGGGCATCGCCGTCCTCGGGCTCGACGTCAACGCCTCCGACGACACCTACCGGGTCGAGAAGGTCGCCTCGTGGGACGAGCCGCCGCCGGCGATCCTGGAGCAGCTGGAGGCCGGCCCGCTGGCTCCCGGACGCGGGCCCGCGCCCGGCACCGCCGCCGGACCTGCCGGACGGGCGGGCCTACGGCATCCGGCTGTCGCTCGCCGACGTCAAGGGGATCAGCGCGGCCGAGGTGCAGCGGATCGTCGCCGGCCGGCCGTACCACTCGCTGGCCGACTTCTGGCACCGGGCGCAGGTCTCCCGCCCGGTGGTCGAGCGGCTGGTGGTCGCCGGGGGGTTCGACAGCCTCTACGGCCTGGGCGGGCTGGCCGCCCGGCTGCCGCTGCGCCGGCGCGGCCGGGTCACCCGCCGCGACCTGCTGCTCCAGGTGGTCGAGCTGGACAGCTGGAGCCGGGCCACCGCCCGCTCGGCCGGCCGGGTCGGGCGCGCGGCCGGCCGCGGTGCAGGCCAAGCACGTGCCGCCCGACCTGTCAGCACCAGCGCGGTCGGTACCCGGCCGGGGGCGGTGCCGGAACGCCCGGCTGGGTCGGCGGTCATCGCCCGGACGACGCCCGACGCCGCGGGACGTCCGGCTGATGGCGGCGGCCCAGTCGCAGGCCCCGCGGGCGGCCGTCCCGGCCGCCGAGCAGGCCGTCCAGCTGGCCCTGGACCTGGGCGACGCACCGGACGAGACCCGGCCCACCGGGCTGCCGGAGATGTCCGGCGCCGAGCGGGTCAAGGCCGAGCTGGAGGTGCTGGGCCTGGACGCCAGCGCGCACGTGCTGGAGTTCTACGAGCCGCTGCTGCAGGCCCTCGGCATCACCCGGTCCCAGGACATCCTGGCCCAGCGCAGCCGGGCCGAGCTGCTGGTCGCCGGGGTCAAGGTCGCCACCCAGACCCCGCCGGTCCGGTCCGGTCGGCGGGTCGTCTTCCTGACCCTGGACGACGCGACCGGCCCGGTCGACGCGACGTTCTTCGAGGACGTCCAGGGCCCTTATGCCGCAACGGTCTTCCACTCCTGGCTGCTGCTGGTGCGCGGCATCCTGCGGCGGACCGGGCCGCGCGGGGTCTCGCTGCGGGCCACCGGCGCCTGGGAGCTGTCCGCGCTGTGGGAGGCCTGGTGCGACGGTGGGCTGACCGCGGTGCACGCCGTCCTCGACGACGCCGAGGCGCGGGCCGACGCTGGTCCGCGGTCGACCGGCAGCACGCGGCGTACTCCGACTCGGCGATCGCCGGTGCCGCGGCCAGCCGGTCCTCCCGGCCGGTCATGGCCGGTGCGCCGCCCGGGCCCGGACGAGGACGGGCCGGCCGCCGGCGGCATGGGCGGCGGCGAGCGCCACCGCCGGGTGCTGGTGCACGCCAGCGGGTTCAAGCAGTCGCCGTACGCCGACGTGAAGCCGCCCGGCGAGGACGTCAAGGACGGCCGCAAGCTGGCCAGCGCGCACCGGGCAAGCCGCCGGGCAAGGACGAGCTGCGTGACCCCAAGGCCCCGCGCAAGCTCTGGCACGCCAGCCCCGGCAGCTCCGGTCACTGACCCGCGTCCTCGATCTCCGGCCCGCGGCTCTCGGCCGATGCGGGTCCAGTCTCGAGCGGCAACCCGCCCTGTTGACGGTCCTCGCTGGCAGGGTGGGCCCATGAGCCCACGGCGAGCGACCGGTACGTCGCGCTGCTGCGCGGCATCAACGTCGGCACGGCCAAGCAGCTGGCGATGGCCGACCTGAAGGCCATGCTCGAGGGCCTGGGCTACGCCGATGTCAAGACCTACCTGCGCAGCGGCCAGGCCGTGTTCACCGCCGACGGCCCGGCCAGCGCCAAGGCCGCGGCGGCCATCGCGGCCGACGTCGAGCGAGCCATCGCCGAGGACCTGGGCCTGGACGTGCCGGTCGTCGTCCGCAGCCGGGCCGAGCTGGCCAGGGTGATCAAGGCCAACCCGTTCGCCACCGGCGGACCGCGACCCGGCCAAGCTGTTCTGCATCTTCCTGTCCGAGCCGCCTCACCGCCGCCGACCTGAAGAACGTCGACCCGGCGGCGTACGAGCCCGAGGAGTTCGCCCTCGGCCCGGGTGGGCGCGAGATCTTCCTGTGGCTGCCGGGCGGCATGGGCACGAGCAAGCTCGGCGCCCGTGAAGTGGGACCGGGTCGCTGGGCAGAAGGACCTGGTCGGGACCGCCCGGAACTGGCGGACCACCCGAAGCTGCTCGAGCTGCTCGATGGCTGAGGCCGACCCCGACCGGCCCTAAGGTGGGCGCACCTCAGACAGCCGACCGAGCCAAGGGGAGCAGCCAGGTGCCCGACTCCGTGCTGTGGGACGCCGTCCGCGGCCTGCTCCCGGACGACCCGGGGCGCTCGACGTCCTCGACCTCGGCGGCGGCACCGGTGGCCTCGCGGTGCCGCTCGCGGCGCTCGGCCATCGGGTCACCGTCGTCGACTCGAGCCCCGACGCCCTGGCCGCCCTGGCCCGCCGGGCCGGCGAGTCCGGCGTCGAGGACCAGCTCGTGGCCCTGCAGGGCGACGCCGACGACCTCCAGGTCGACGCCGCGGCGTTCGACCTGGTGCTGTGCCACGGCGTCCTCGAACACGTCGACGACCCGGCCGGCGCCCTCGCCGGCCTCGCCCGGGCGCTCGGCCCGGCGGCCGGCTCAGCCTGCTCGTCGCCCAGCGCAGCGCGGCCGTCGTCGCCGCCGCCCTCTCCGGTCACCTGGCCCGCGCGCAGGGCCTGCTCGACGACCCGGCCGGTCGCTGGGGCGAGCACGACCCGCTCACCCGCCGGTTCGACCGGGCCCGGTCGCTCGACCTGGTCGACGGCCGCCGGGCTCGAGGTCGACGAGGTCCACGGCCTGCGGGCGCTGGGCGACCTGGTCCCGGGCCAGCTGCTCGAGGCCGACCCGTCGGCGCCCGCGCGGCTGCTCGACGCTCGACCAGCCGGCTGGCCGGCCAGGCCGGACTACGCCGGGCTGTCCGGCGCTGCCTCGCTGCCCACCGTGCTGGCCGCGAGCGTCCCGCCTGAGCGCGCCGATCGGAGCCGCGACCGTGAGCCGGCGACAGGTCCAGCGTCCGGAGGCCTTCGACGACAGCGGCGCCGACGACGCCGGCTGCACCGTCCTGCACGTCGACATGGACGCGTTCTACGCCTCGGTGTCGCTGCTCGAGCATCCCGAGCTGCGCGGCCGGCCGGTCATCGTCGGCGGCAGCGGCAGCCGCGGCGTCGTCCTGTCCGCGACGTACGAAGCCCGGACGTACGGCGTGCACGCGGCCATGCCGATGAGCCGGGCCCGCCGGCTGTGCCCGCGACGCGACGTCCTGCCGCCGGACTTCGAGGCCTACCAGGCGGCCTCCGCGGGCGTGATGGCCGTGTTCGCCGACGTCACGCCGCTGGTCGAGCCGCTGTCCCTCGACGAGGCGTTCCTCGACGTGTCCGGCGCGGTCCGCCGGCTCGGGCCGCCCGGCCGGATCGGCGAGCTGATCCGCGACCGGGTGGCCGACGAGCAGGGCATCACCTGCTCGGTCGGCGTCGCGGCCAGCAAGTTCGTCGCCAAGCTCGCCTCCTCGATGGCCAAGCCGGACGGCCTGATCGTCGTGCCGCCCGACGCCGTCGTGTCCTTCCTGCACCCGCTGCCGGTCGGCGCGCTGTGGGGCGTGGGGGACAAGACCGAGGAGACCCTGCACCGGCTCGGGCCTGCGCACCGTCGGCGACATCGCCCACGTCCCGCGCGACACCCTGCTCCGCGCCCTGGGCCAGGCCTCGGGGGCGCACCTGCACGAGCTGGCCTGGGGCCGTGACCCGCGCCCGGTCGAGCCCACCGTCGAGGACCGCAGCATCGGCCACGAGGAGACGTTCTCCCGCGACGTCGACGACCCCGAGGTCGTCCCCCGGACCCTGCTCAAGCTCGCCGAGCGCACCGCGGCCCGGCTGCGCTCGACCGGCCAGGTCGCGCGCACCGTCTCGATCAAGATCCGGTTCGCCGACTTCACGACGATCACCCGGGCCCGGACGCTGAAGGACGCCGACCGACGTCGGCCGCGAGGTCTACGCCACCGCCAAGGGCGCTGTACGACGCGCTCGGGCTGCAGCGGGCCCGGCTCCGCCTGGTCGGGGTCCGGCTCGAGGGCCTGGCCGACGCCGACCAGGCGCACCCGGCAGCTGGCGCTGGACGAGCGGCCGCTGGGCTGGCGGGAGGCCGACCGGGCCGTCGACGCGGCGAGCGCCCGGTTCGGCGCCGGGTCGGTCCGGCCGGCCAGCCTGGTGCCCGATCAGGCAGCCACCGGACCGCCCGGCCGGCGAGCCCGGGACGCCACCTGACGTACCGTCCGCGATGCTGAGGCGGCATTGAACCGCAACGCACAGACTGGGAGTCCGGCTATCGAACTGGCGAACGGCGACCTATCCTTAGGCCAGGGACACATCACGCCGAAGAACTCTTCGACGGAGTCGTCTGTCGCCACGTGTCGTCGCGGGAGGTCATCGTGCCGCTCTCTGAGCACGAGCAGCGGCTGCTGGAGCAGATGGAGCAGCAGCTGTCCGTCGAGGACCCCAAGTTCGCCTCCGCCATGCGCGGCTCGGCGGCGCGGGTCAAGGCCCGACGACGGATCATCCTCGGGCGCGCTCGGGGTGCTCGTCGGGCCTGGGCCTGGTCGCTGCTCGGCGTCGCGCAGGGCAGTCGTCCTCGTCGGCATCGCCGGGTTCGCCGTGATGGTGGCCGGCGCCTGGCTGGCCGTCACCCCGGCCCGGCGCAAGGGCCCGGTCGGCGCGGTCGCCGCGGACGGCACCACCCAGCCGCGACCCGCGCCAGCGGCCGGCAAGGGCGCCGCGGCCGAAGAGTCCGGCGGTCGCAAGCGCGCCGGCCGGGGCTCGGGCAGCTTCATGCACCGGATCGAGCAGCGCTGGGAGCGTCGCCGCGGCGGCGGCTGGGACGCCTAGCCTCGATCCAGCGCCACCTGACTGACCCTGACAGCAGGTCACACACAGGACGCAGACCAGCAGCGCTCAGACCAGCAGGACGCCGGCCAGCCAGCTCATCGCCATCGCCACCCCGGCGCCCAGCTCGATCAGCATGCTCCACCCAGCCGCGGCCACTGCGTGCCGGGTGGACCGCCAGGCCGGCGTCGTGGCTGTGCAGCCGGGCCGCTCGGCCAGGTAGACGCCCAGGACGAAGCCGATCAGCAGCCCCAGCACGGGGATCACGAAGAAGCCGACCAAGCCCAGCAGCGCCGCCGACGCGCCGTACTCGACCAGGCACACCGGCCTGCCGCAGCCGGCGGCCGGGCACGACGTACTTCACCACCGTGCCGACCGCGAACAGCGCCGCGACGACGCGCGAGACCACCCAGCGCGTCCGTCGTGCCGACCTCGAGCGCCCAGACCAGCGATCGCGCCGAGCACCAGCAGCAGGCCCGGCAGCACCGGCACCAGGACCCCCACCAGGCCCGACGGCGATGACCAGCCCGACCAGGCACCTCGCCGCCACCGCTCACGGCACGACCTTGGCAGACGAGCCTCGGCCCGGCGACCAGGCCAGGACGACGACGAGGGCCCCGGCCGCAGCCGGGACCCTCGATCGTCTTGACCTGGTGAGAGTCAGCGCTCGTCGAGCGGCGTGCTCCCTGGCGTCTCGGTGAGTCGGTCCGACTCGTCCTGGACGTCCGTAGCGACTCGGCGCAACGCGTCCGCGTGGACGCGGCCGTGGTGGGCGCAGAACAGCAGCTCGGCGCCACCGGCAAGGTCACGCGGACATAAGCCTGCGCGCCGCATCGGTCGCAGCGGTCGGCTGCGGTGAGCGAACTGGCGAGAGCAGCTGTCACGAAACCTTCCTCCATGTCGGATGTCGTCCGGGGGGAGCGACATCTCCTGCGCCTGTCACAACAGTCAATCATCCCGACGCGTTCCCGCGTCGGACCTGACCAGGTGTTCGCTCAACGCGGACACCGCATTCATGCCCTGATCTCACTGTCTCCGGTCCGGGCGACCGCCTGCATCGTTGCCGTCATCCGTCCGGCTTGTCAGCGCTGTCCGGCTGACCGGCTGACCGTGCGACCGTCGATCGGCGCTTCGACACGCCTGGTGCGACGGCCGTCGTCAGACCTCGATCGTCACCGCCCGGCGATAGCCTGACGAGGAACGACGATGCCGCCCGCTGCTCACCCCATCGGCCGATTCGACCCCGATCTGGAGAACTCTGTCCGTGGCTGCCCAGCCGACCGAAGCACCTCGCCCGCCCGACCCGCCGGCGCAAGGCCGCACCCGGCGACTACACCGCCCGCCACCTCTCGGTGCTCGAGGGGCTCGAGGCGGTCCGCAAGCGCCCGGGAATGTACGTCGGCTCGACCGACTCGCGCGGCCTCATGCACTGCCTGTGGGAGATCATCGACAACTCGGTCGACGAGGCCCTCGCCGGGCACGGCGACCGGATCGACGTGGTCCTGCTGGCCGACGGGTCGGTCGAGGTGCGGGACGACGGCCGCGGCATCCCGGTCGACGAGGAGCCCAAGACCGGGCTCTCCGGGGTCGAGGTCGTCTTCACCAAGCTGCACGCCGGAGGCAAGTTCGGCGGCGGGTCCTACACCGCGTCCGGTGGGCTGCACGGCGTCGGCGCCAGCGTCGTCAACGCGCTGTCGGCCCGGCTGGACGTCGAGGTCGACCGCGGCGGCAAGGTCCACGCGATGAGCTTCCGGCGCGGCGAGCCGGGGATCTTCGAGGACCCGAGGAGCGGCCCGGACCCGGACGCGCCGTTCACGCCGTTCCTGGACCGCTCGGAGCTGCGGGTCGCCGGCCGGACCAAGCGAGGGGTCACCGGCACCCGGGTCCGCTACTGGGCCGACCGGCAGATCTTCATCAAGGAGGCCGGCTTCGCCTACGACGAGCTGGTCCAGCGGGCCCGGCAGACGTCGTACCTCGTGCCCGGCCTGACCCTCGTGATCCGCGACGAGCGCGGGCTGCCCGACACGCCCGGGGCCGAGGGGCCGCACGAGGAGACGTTCTGCCACCGCGGCGGGATCGTCGAGTACGTCGACTACCTCGGCACCGGCGAGGCCGTGACCGACGTCTGGCGGCTCGCCGGCTCCGGTCACTTCCACGAGACCGTGCCGGTCCTCGACGCCCAGGGCCACATGTCGCCGACCGAGGTCGAGCGGGAGTGCGTGGTCGACATCGCCGTCCGGTGGGACGGCGGCTACGACACCAAGGTGCGCTCGTTCGTCAACATCATCGCCACGCCCAAGGGCGGCACCCACGTCGCCGGGCTTCGAGGCCGCGCTGCTCAAGACGTTCAAGCGGCAGGTGGAGCTGAACGCGCGGCGGCTGAAGGCCAACGGCAAGGACGACCGGCTGGACAAGGAGGACGTCCTGGCCGGCCTCACCGGCATCGTGACCGTCCGGCTGGCCGAGCCGCAGTTCGAGGGCCAGACCAAGGAGGTGCTCGGCACGAACGCCGTCCGCGGCATCGTGGCCAAGGTGGTCGAGCGCGAGCTGACCAAGCTGCTGACCTCGACCAAGCGCGGCGAGAAGCAGCAGGCGGCCCTGCTGCTGGAGAAGGTCGTCGCGGAGATGAAGTCGCGGGTCAGCGCCCGCCAGCACAAGGAGACCCAGCGGCGCAAGAACGCCCTCGAGTCCTCCTCCCTGCCGGCCAAGCTCGCCGACTGCCGCACGGACGACGTCGAGCGCAGCGAGCTGTTCATCGTCGAGGGTGACAGCGCGCTGGGCACGGCCAAGCTGGCCCGCAGCTCGGAGAACCAGGCGCTGCTGCCGATCCGGGGCAAGATCCTGAACGTCCAGAAGGCCTCGATCGCCGACATGCTGCGCAACGCGGAGTGCGCCTCGATCATCCAGGTGATCGGAGCCGGGTCCGGCCGCACCTTCGACCTGGAGTCCGCGCGCTACGGCAAGGTCATCCTGATGACCGACGCCGACGTCGACGGCGCGCACATCCGGACGCTGCTGCTCACGCTGTTCTTCCGCTACATGCGTCCGCTGGTCGACGCAGGTCGGGTCTACGCCGCGGTGCCGCCGTTGCATCGGCTCGAGGTGGCCAGCCCCAAGAAGGGCCAGGACCGCTACGTCTACACCTACTCCGAGCCCGAGCTGCGCCGGGTCCAGACCGACCTGGACCGCAAGGGCCAGCGCTGGAAGGAGCCGCTGCAGCGCTACAAGGGCCTGGGGGAGATGGACGCCGACCAGCTGGCCGAGACGACCATGGACCCCCGGCGCCGCACGCTGCGGCGAGTCACGGCCCGGCGACGCCGAGGCGGCCGAGCGCGTGTTCGACCTGCTGATGGGCAGCGACGTCGCCCCCCGCAAGGACTTCCTGGTGGCCGGCGCCGGCGGCCTCGACCGCGACCGGATCGACGCCTAGCGATCCCGCTTCCAGTCGCTCAGGGCAGGTGCGCACCTACGGAGGTCTGCACCTGGCTGTGCCCGCCGCCGGCCAGCTGCACGATGCTGACCAGGGCCGAGCCGAGGAACGATGCCAGGATCAGGCCGGCGATGCCCACGCCGACCACCCGCCGCCAGCCGGAGGCCCGTCGCACGCCGTTGGCGAAGCCGTTCATCTGGAAGATCTCGCCCTCGGGGCCGTACGGGCTGAACCCACGGGACCGCAGGTCCCCCCAGGGATCGGGCATGCCGACGGCCTCCTCGTCCCACGGGCGCTCTACCGGCACACCGACATCATGCACCTGGCCACCCTCGGCCCGCCGCGCCAACCACGAGGCTCAGGGCTCAGCCGGGGGCCGGGGCAGCTCGACCTACAGCTCCTGGGACCACGGGCCAGGTCACGCCGAGACCGGGCCGTCGTACTCGAACCAGGCGGGGTCGAGCTCGATCAGTTCGACCGACTCCACCGTGAGTTGCAGTGCCCCGGCCCGCATTCTCGGCGTCCACCTGCAGGACGAAACCCGACGCGACGAAACCCGACGCGGCATCCGCACGTCGGCGCTCCGACCATCAGCACAGGGTCGCGCTATACGACGTTCCGGTCGAGCCAACCGGCAGTCCCGCAGTCGGATAAGCCCAACCCACTGCGGCGGGTGCTCAGCGTCCGCCGCCGACGTCCAGCAGGGTCCCGGTGACGTAGGACGCCTCCTCCGACATCAGCCAGACGATGGCTGCGGCCACCTCCTGCGCGGTGCCGGGGCGCTTCATCGGGAGGCTGGGTGCCACCCGCTCCAGCCGGCCCGGGGCGTGGATGTCGGTCGCGATCAGGCCGGGGCGGACACCGACCACCCGGATGCCCTCGTCGACGACCTCGGCCGCGAGCCCGACGGTGATCGCGTCGACGGCGGCCTTGCTGGCGGCGTAGTCGACGTACTCGCCGCTCCCGCCTCGCACCGCGGCGCGCGACGACACCGTGACGATGACGCCGCCAGAACCGCCGTGGCGCAACGACATCCGGCGTACGGCGGCGCCAGCGCACAACAGGGTGCCGATGACGTTGACCCTCAATACCTCCGCGATCCGGTCGGCCGTCATGTCCTCGACCCGGGCCGGTGGTGACACGACCCCGGCGTTCGTGACGACCGCGTCGAGCCGGCCGAAGGCCGCCTCGGTGGCGTCGAAGACCGCCGCTACCCCTTCGGTGGTGCTCACGTCGCCGGGCACCGCCACCGCCTGGGCGCCCGCGGCCATGCACGTGTGCACGACCTCGCGCGCGGCGTTGACGTCGGCCCGGCAGCCGACGGCGACATCCCACCCCTTGCCCGCGGCCAGCTCCGCCGTGGCTCGCCCGATCCCGCGGCTGGCGCCGGTGACCAGCACGACCGGGCGCCGACCGGCGGTCACCGGGCTGCCCCCGGCGCGTCCTCGGACGCCGGCTGGGCGAGGATCTCGACCTCGTACGTCGAGTACGGCTCCGGCGCCTTGCCGCAGGACGGAGCCCGCAGCCCGTGCGGCTCGCTGCGGGTGACCGCGGCCGACCAGTGCCGGCCGTCCTCGTGGCGCACCGTCGCCGTCCAGGTCGTCGGCGTGTGCTGCGTGAGGGTCGTCGAGAGCGCCTCGATCGCGGTCTCACCGACCCAGCTCCGCACGCGCCGACTCGGCCGCCTGCGCCGGTGGCGGCAGGCTGGAGCGACCGCGGTCGTGCTGGGGGCCGAGCAGGTCGCGGGGGAGGCGCCCGGCGGCCGCCTCGTCGAGCGTCGCGACCGCGAGCCGTGAGTCGAGCCGGGCCAGGGTCACGCCCCACGGCAGCAGGACGGCGGTGGGGGAGAACCGGTGGCCGCCGGTGTGCGAGGTCTCCCAGACCTGTCCCGGCCGTTGCGTCCCGGCATCGTGGGCCAGCGGCCGCCCGAAGACCGCGCAGCAGACGTCCCGACGGCCGTTGGTGCAGACCAGCAGGAGCGGCCGGTCGCTCGGACTCAGGTCGGGCAGGCTGCGTCGCACACCGTCGACGTCACCGGCCGCCAGCGCCCCGAAGTCGATGGATTGCAACGCTTCCGGGCCGTCGAGATGACCGGTGAGCAGCCACGAGGCACCCTCGACGGCGCACCCGACCGCCACGAACGGCTCCGAGCGCGGCCGCCGGTCCGGGTGACGACGGGCCGCGCGGACCAGCGCCAGCCGGCCGCCGGCACCGCCGACCCGCGCCCGCAGCCGGCGGCCGAGGTGCGGGTCGAGATGGCTCTCGGCGATGGCGTCGTGACCCCAGGGACCGGGCTGCTCGAGCACCACCCAGGCCCCGGCCGGCGCGGCTGAGCCGTACGCCGGTTCACCGGCTGCCGCGGTCGACAACGAGCAGGCCGAGGCCGGCAGACCGCTCACGTGGCGCGAGGTGCGGCGCTCAGCGCCGCCGAGGCGGGGGCCGCCACCGCGGCGATCGGCGTGCTGCCGGGTGTGCCCGACCCGTCCCGCCGGCCGGTGGCCGCCGGCAGGTCGACGGGCACGCCGCTGCCGCTGGCCGCCCGGGCCGGAGCCGGCCCGGCCCAGGCGAGGATCAGCTCGTCCTCACCCTTGAGGAAGCGGTGGCAGCGCACGCCACCCGTCGCCCGGCCCTTGGCGGGGTACTCGGAGTAGGCGGTGACCTTGACCGACCCGGGCTCCGTGCCGGGCAGGGAGGCGGACGAGCCGGACGACCGTGACGACCACGCTCTCCAGGGCCGGGTCGAGGGCGGTGAACGCGACCACCCGCTGTCCGGCGCCCAGTTTGATGCCCGCCATGCCGCCGGCCGGCCGGCCCTGCGGGCGGACGGAGGCGGCCGAGAAGTGCAGCAGCTGCCCGTCCGACGCGATCAGGACCAGGTCCTCCTCGCCGGTGGCCAGCTCGACGGCCCCGACGACCGCGTCGCCGTCCTTGAGACCGATGACCTCCCAGTCGTCCCGGTTGCTCGGGTGGTCGGGGAGGACGCGCTTGACCACCCCCTGGGCCGTGCCGAGGGCGAGACCGGCCGACTCGGCAGCCAGCGTCGTGAGGCACAGCACCGACTCGCCCGGCGGCAGGTCCACGAACGCACCGAGCGGCGCGCCGCCGGACAGGCTGGGTGGGCCGCTGGTCGGCGGGAGGGCCGGGAGCTCGAGGACCGAGAGCCGGATCAGCCGGCCCCGCGAGGTGACCAGGCCGACGTCCCCGCGGGCCGTGGCCGCGGACCACCGACGTGACGGCGTCGTGGGACTGCCGCTCGCCCCCGCTAGCGATCGGCTCGGCCGAGCTGGTGCGGGCCAGGAGCCCGGTCGAGGACAGCAGCACCCAGCACGGGTCGTCGGCCACCTCGAGCGGGGCCGCCGCCGTCGCGGGCGCACCGGCCGACTCGAGCAGGACGGTACGACGCGGGGTGCCGTGGGCCTTGGCCACGTCGGCGAGCTCGCTCGAGACCAGCTCCCGCAGCAGCGGCTCCTGGCCGAGGATGGCCTCGAGCTCCTCGATCTCGGCCAGCAGCTGGGCCTTCTCGGTCTCCAGCTCCACCAGGGAGAACCGGGTCAGCCGGCGCAGCTGCAGGTCCAGGATGTAGTTGGCCTGGGGCTCGCTGAGGCCGAAGACCGCCATCAGCCGCTCCCTCGCGGCGGCGGCGTCGTCGCTGCTCCGGATGACCTGGATCACCTCGTCGATGTCGACGATGGCGATCAGCAGGCCCTCGACCAGCTCGAGCCGGCTCTGCCGCCGGGTCAGCCGGTCCTGGCTGCGCCGGCGTACGACGTCGATCCGGAAGTCGACGTAGACCTCGCAGCAGCTCACGCAGGCCCAGCGTCCGGGGCTGGCCCTCGACCAGGGCCACGTTGTTGATGCCGAAGGAGTCCTCCATGGGCGTGAGGCGGTAGAGCTGCTCCAGGACGGCGTCGGGGTTGAAGCCGTTCTTGATCTCGACGACGAGCCGCAGCCCGTGCGAGCGGTCGGTCAGGTCCTTGAGGTCGGCGATGCCCTGGAGCTTCTTCGACTGCACCAGGTCCTTGATCTTCTCCATGACCTTCTCCGGGCCCACGGTGTACGGGAGCTCGGTGACGACGATGCCCTGGCGGCGGGCCGAGACCGACTCGACCCGGGTCGTCGCGCGGGTGCGGAACGTGCCCCGTCCGGTGGCGTAGGCCTCCCGGATGCCCTCGAGCCCGACGATGCGACCGCCCGTCGGCAGGTCCGGGCCCGGGACGAACCGCATCAGGTCGTCGAGCGTCGCGTCCGGGTGGGCGATCAGGTGTCGCGCGGCGCCGATCACCTCGACCAGGTTGTGCGGTGCCATGTTGGTGGCCATGCCGACCGCGATGCCGCTGGCGCCGTTGACCAGGAGGTTGGGCAGGGCCGAGGGCAGCACCTCGGGCTGCTGGTGGGCGTCGTCGTACGTCGGGACGAAGTCGACGGTCGCCTCGTCCAGGCCGGTCGTCATCAGCAGGGCCGCGGCCGCCGGCCGGGCTTCGGTGTAGCGCGGCGCGGCCGGGCCGTCGTCCAGTGACCCGAAGTTGCCGTGACCGTCGACGAGCGGCAGCCGCAGCGAGAACGGCTGGGCCATCCGCACCAGCGCGTCGTAGATGGCGGCGTCGCCGTGCGGGTGGAACTTGCCCATGACCTCGCCGACCACGCGCGAGCTCTTCACGTGAGCGCGGTCCGGTCGCAGGCCCATCTCCGACATCGCGTAGAGGATCCGTCGCTGGACCGGCTTCAGCCCGTCCCGCGCATCCGGCAGGGCCCGCGAATAGATGACGGAGTACGCGTACTCCAGGAACGCCCCCTGCATCTCCTGCTCGACGTCGATGTCGACGATGCGCTCGGTGAAGTCCTCGGAGGGCGGGGGTGGAGTGCGGCGTGCCATGGCCCCATCATCGCCGAGCGGGCCGCGACTTCCGGGCAGGCCGCTCGCTCACGCTCCGTACGGCGTGCCGAACCGGCCCTCGTGGGCGACCTGGTCCAACCCGCGCCGGCCCCGCTTGAGGCTGGGCGAGGGCCGGTCGGGCCTGGCGTACCCGACGCCGACGACACCCACGGGGGTGCGGTCGGCCGGGATGTCGAAGGCCTCCCGGAGCTCGTCGTGACGCTCCGGCGGGACGCCGAAGAAGCACGAGCCCAGGCCGGAGTCCACCGCCGTCAGCAGCATCAGCATCGCGGCCATGCCGGTGTCGACGTCCCAGTAGGGGACCGGCCACCGGCTCTCGTCGCGGTCGGCCCAGCCCTTGTCCGGCTCGGCGTACCGGTCGAGATAGGTCTGCTTGTCGCTGAGACACACGATCAGCAGCGGCGCGTCCTGCATGCCGCGCAGCCAGCTGTCCGGCTCGCCGGGCTCCCGGGACGCCGCCCAGAAGCGCTCGCGATCCTCGGGGGTGCGCAGGACGAGGAAGTCCCAGCCCTGGCTGAAGCCGGCGCTGGGCGCGCGAATAGCGTTGTGCAGCAAGGCGTCGACCGCCTCGTCCGGCACCGGCCGGCTCGCGTCGTAGGCCCGGACCATGCGCCGGCGACGGATCGCCTCGTTGAGCTCCATGGCGCCACCGTAGGCTCCCCGGGTGACCACGAGCGTCGGGCTGCTGGCCGCTCTCCTGGCCGACCTGGCTGAGGAGGGCGGGTCGCTGGACGACCTCGTGGCCGGCCTGGACGACGAGGGCTGGGGGACACCGACGCCGGCCGAGGGCTGGACGGTGGCACACCAGGTCGCTCACCTGGCCTGGACCGACGACCAGGCGATCCTGGCGGTGCGGGCGCCGGACGAGTTCGGGGCACGCTGCGCAAGGCGGCCTCCCAGGCCGTGGACGTGGTCGACGCGGGCGCGCAGGTGGGGGCCGCCGCGCCGCCGGCCGAGCTGCTCCGGCGCTGGCGCAGGGGCCGGGCCGAGCTGGCCGCCGCGATCGAGGAGCTGCCCGAGGGGGAACGGATCCCCTGGTACGGCCCCCCGATGTCGGCGGCCTCGCTGTCACGGCCCGGCTGATGGAGACCTGGGCGCACGGTCAGGACGTCGCGGACGCGCTCGGCTTCACCCGGGCACCGACCGACCGGGTCCGGCACGTCGCGCACCTGGGGGTACGCATGCGGGACTACTCGTTCGCCGTCCACGGCCTGGCGCCGCCCCGGGAGGACTTCCGGGTCGAGCTCGCCGGCCCGGGCGGTGACCTATGGACGTGGGGTCCGGAGGGCTCCGGCGAGCGGGTCCGCGGTCCGGCCCACGACTTCGCGCTGCTGGTGACCCAGCGGGTCGACCGGGGCGACACCGCGCTGCGCGCCGACGGCGCCGGCGCGGACCGCTGGCTGGACATCGCCCAGGCCTTCGCCGGGCCGCAGGACGCCGGCCGCCCGGCCTCAGCCGGGTAGGTCGTCCTCCCAGAACTCCGCGGCCGTGATCCGGACGCTGGTGTCCGACCCGTCGCCGTGCTCGGCCTGCTCGCGGCCGCGCAGCTCGACCCGGCGGATCTTGCCGGAGATCGTCTTGGGCAGCTCGGCGAACTCGATCCGGCGGATCCGCTGGTACGGCGCCAGGTGCTCGCGGCAGTGGGACAGGATCGAGGCGGCCGTCTCGGCGCTCGGCTCGTGGCCGGCGGCCAGCACGACGTACGCCTTGGGGACGGCGAGCCGGGTCGGGTCCGGCGACGGGACGACGGCGGCCTCGGCCACGGCCGGGTGCTCGATCAGGACGCTCTCCAGCTCGAACGGGCTGATCCGGTAGTCCGAGGCCTTGAAGACGTCGTCGGTCCGGCCGACGTACGTGATGTAGCCGTCGTCGTCGACGGACGCGACATCGCCGGTGTGGTAGGCGTTCCCGCGCATCACCTCGGCGGTCCGCTCGTCGTCGTCGCGGTAGCCCACCATCAGCCCGACCGGCCGGCCGCGGACACCGTCGAGACGCAGGCAGATCTCTCCCTCGGTGCGCTCCTCGCCGGTGAGCGGGTCGAGCAGGACGACGTCGTAGCCGGGCATCGGCCGGCCCATCGACCCCGGCTTGAGCGGTTGTCCGGGCGAGTTGCCCACCTGCAGCGTCGTCTCGGTCTGGCCGAAGCCGTCCCGCACGGTGAGGCCCCACGCCCGCTCGACCTGCTCGATGACCTCCGGGTTCAGCGGCTCGCCGGCGCCGACGACCTCGCGCAGCGGGATCCGGCCGCGGAACGCACCGAGGTCGGCCTGCACGAGCATCCGCCAGACGGTCGGCGGCGCGCAGAACGTCGTTGCGCCGCAACGTTCCATCGCCTCCATCATCGCGACGGGGTCGAAGCGCGCCTGGTTGACGATGAGGATGGTGGCCTCTGCGTTCAGCGGGGCGAAGACGTTGCTCCAGGCGTGCTTGGCCCACCCGGGCGAGGAGATGTTGAGGTGCACGTCGCCGGGCTGCAGGCCGATCCAGTACATCGTCGACAGGTGCCCGATCGGGTACGACGCGTGGGTGTGCTCGACCAGCTTGGGCTGGGCCGTCGTGCCGGAGGTGAAGTAGAGCAGCATCGTCTCGTCGGCCCGGGTGGCGACCTCCGGGGTGAACGACTCCAGGTGCTCGAGGGAGGCGCCGTAGGCGAGCCAGCCGTCGACGTCCTCACCGACCGCGATGCGGGTCCAGCTCCCACCGACGCCGGCGAACTTGGGTGCATCCTCGGAGCGGGCGACGACGTGCCGGACGTGACCCCTGTCGATGCGGTCGCGCAGGTCGGCGGTGGACAGCAGGGTCGATGCCGGGATGAGGACGACGCCGAGCTTGATACAGGCGAGCAGGGTCTCCCAGAGCTCGATCTGGTTGCCCAGCATGAGGAGCAGGCGGTCGCCGCGGTCGGCGCCCTCGGCCTGGAGCCAGGCGGCGAGCTGGCCCGAGCGGTCCGAGAGCTGGCCGTAGGTCAGCGAGCCTCTCACTGCCGTCGGCCTCGACGACGCGTACGGCCACCCGGCTGCGGGTGGGTTCGACGGCGGCGACCTGGTCGAACCAGTCCAGCGCCCAGTTGAACTCCTCCGGGCGCGGCGGCACGAACCGCTCGCGCGCGGCGGCGTAGTCGGACCTGAGCTCGAGCAGCAGGTCACGGGCCGCGCGGAACTCCTCGGTCGCGGCGGAGGCCCCGGTTGTCGTCATGCTCCGGACCCTGGCACCGGTCGCGCGGCCGGTCAACGCGAGATCCGGGCCCAGGTCCAGGGGGCTGTGGACAACGCGAACGCGCCCAGGGGCGCCCGCCGTACCGTGGCCGGCGGTCCCGGCGAGTGCCGGTGACCGGCCCGCGAGGGCCGACCGCAGGGGGTCACCATGAAGACCAGGCAACAACTGCTGCTCGGGCTGTCGCTGTCCGCCGCCACGCTGTCCGCCGCCATGCTCGCCGCGGCCTGCTCGCGATCGGGGTCGCAGCCGCCGCCACCGGCGGCCTCGGCAGCGGAGGGTGGCACCGTCGCGACGGCGTACTCGGCCAAGAACAACGCGGCGAATGCGCAGAGGGACGCCCGGGCCGTCGGCGCGATCGAGGCCAACCCGTTGCGCGAGATGTCCCTCGCCGGCTACCTCGTGGACAAGGCGCTCAAACGCCCGCCCTCCAAACCCTTCGACTACCAACGGGTCCGGACGTACGCGATGCGCTTCACGGGGCCGCGGGTGTGGTTCCTGTCAGTCAGCCAGGTCGCGGGGCGGGCCGATGCCACCGACCTGTCGGTGTTCGTGCGTGACGAGCCGACCGCCCCGTGGCTGAAGGCCCTGTCGGTCGGGATCGGCCGGCAGGCGATCGGCTCGGTGCCCCTCGCCGCAGGCGCCGCGCAGCCGCCCAGCACGGCCGAGACCCGACGCGCCGACGCGGCGTTGCGGGGCCTGGCCGCCGCGCTGGCCTCCGGGCGGGTGCCACCGACCCTGCAGCTCGGGGTCACCGGCGCGAAGGCCTTCACGACGATGGTCGCCGCGGACCGGAAGGTCTTGAAGGGCAACGCTTCTGCGCGGGTCTCGTGTGCCCCGGCGCCCGCGTCGGATCGCTTCGCCCTCCGCACCACCGGAGGCCAGGTCGTCCTGTCCTCGCTCGTCTGCCGCTATCGCCTGGTGGCGAGGCCCGGGCGGTTGGTGACGCTGCGGAGCGACTGGCGGGCCCTGACGCCGGAGCCCGAGGGCAAGGACCTCACCGTCACGCTGGACCACATGGTCGCCCTGTCGGTCGGGACGGCGGGGACGACGGTGCTGGGCGACTCGTGGGACGCGGTGGCGGCGGCCACGAGCCGGTGAGGGCGACCGCTCTACCCTCCGCACCGTGGACCTCGCCGGCCCCTAACCCTCGGCCAGGGCCTCGACGGCGGCGGCGTACACCGACGGGAGGCGGGCGGCCGCGGCGACGATGTGCCGCCGGACGACCTGGGGACGGGTGGCCACCAGCAGGCCCGACGTCAGGGTCCGGTAGCTGCGGGTCAGGCGGCGCCAGTCCCGTTCGTACGCCGCGGGATCGGCGGCGACGACGGCCGCGACGGCGGCCTGTGCGCAGGCCAGTCCGGTGCGGATGCCCTCACCGGTCAGCGCGTCGACGTACCCCGCTGCGTCGCCGACGAGCAGCACCCGGCCGGCCGCCCGTCGTCGGACCGCCTGGCGGAGCGGACCGGCCCCGCGGACGGGGGTCGCCCACCGGGCGCCGGCGACCCGCTCCCGCAGGCTCGGCACCTGGGCCAGCAGCTCCTCGTACGACGCCCCCTGCTCGCCGAGGACGGCGATCCCGACCAGGTCCCCGGCCACCGGGGTGACGTACGCCTCCGCCCGCGGGCTCCAGTGCACCTCGACGTACTCGCTCCAGGGGGCGACGGCGAGGTGCCGACGCTGGCCGAAGCGGCGATGCCGTGACCGGGAGGGCCGGGGATCGAGCCCCAGCCCGCGACGTACCGGGGAGTGCAGCCCGTCGCACGCCAGCAGCCAGCGGCCGCTGAGGCCGGCGGCCCGCACGCTCGCGCCCAGCTGCTCGACCTGATCGACCCGGCCCTCGATCCGCTCGATCCCCAGCTCCTCGGCCCGCTGGACCAGGGAGGCTTGCAACGTGGTCCGGCGCACGCCGAGCCCCGGTCCGGACCGGAACGCGTGTGGTGCCAGGCGATTCCGGTCCACGTAGGAGATGCCCAGCCAGGGGCGCTCCGTCCGGCCGGACGCCCAAGCGGTGCAGCGCCGCAACTGCCCCGGGCATCAGTCCCTCACCGCAGGCCTTGTCGACCACTCCCGCACGGGGTTCGACGATCACGACCGACAGCCCACGAAGGGCCGCCTCGATCGCGCACGCCAGGCCGACCGGCCCGGCGCCCGCGACGATGACGTCGTAGCCGCTCACCCGGCCGCAGCGAGGGCCCGCTGCTCGGCCGGGATGCGCACCGAGAGGACGACGACGTTCGCGGCGCTGAACACGATCGCGGTCACCCACGCCGTGTGGACCAGTGGCAGGGCGGCCACCTCCAGCACGACGGCGGCGTAGTTCGGATGCCGCAGCCAGCGGTAGGGGCCACGAGCGACCAGAGGCAGGCCGGGGACGACCACGATCCGGGTGTTCCACTGGGGCCCGAGAGTGCGGACGCACCACCAGCGCAGGCCCTGCGTCGCCGCGACCACCGCGAGCATCGGCCAGCCCAGAGCCGGCACGAAGGGCCGGTCCGCGGCATACACCTCGGCCACGCAGGAGATCAGCAGCAGAGTGTGCACCGCTGCCATCAACGGGTAGTGCCCGGCGCCGGACTCGACCCCGCCGCGCTCCCGGGCCCAGCGCAAGTGTCGGGCGGAGACGACCAGCTCCACGATCCGCTCGGCTGCCACGAGGGCGACCAGCAGGGTGAACCAGGCGGCGCTGCTCATCCGTTTGCGGTGCGGGTCGGGATCGGGGTCGCGGCCGGAGACGGGCCAGCGCAGGTGCACAAGCTCGGCGCAGAAGCCAGGCCCCATGGCCATCAGAATCCCTTGGGTGTCAACGGTTCTCGGCGTCGATGCCTCCGTCCGCAGGGTCGCGGCCAGGACGTGCAGGACGGACGAGGACGAGAGGTTGCCCACGTCGTGCAGTGACTGCCAGGAGTGCGCCAGCGCACCTGGCGCCAGGTCCAAGGACTCCTGCAGGGCCTCGAGCACCCGCGGCCCCCCCGGGTGCGCCACCCAGCGACCGACGTCGGCGCGGGAGAGTCCCTGCGCCTCGAGGAAGCCGTCCAGCTCGGCCGGCAGGTGGTCGCGGACCAGGTCGGCCACCCCCGGCGACAGGACGATGCGGAAGCCGGACCCGCCGACGTCCCACCCCATGATCCGCTCGGTGTCGTCGAAGAACCGGCTCCTGGTCGCCACGACCTGGGGCGCCCGGGCAGCCGCGATCGTGGCCGGAGCCACGTCCTCACCCACCATCACGACTGCAGCCGCCCCGTCGCCGAACAGGCCGCTGCCGACCAGGTTGGCCATCGAGTCGTCGTCGCGCTGGACGGTGAGCGAGCAGAGCTCGACCGACAGCAGCACCGCCACGCCGTGCGGGTGCCCGACCAGATAGTCGTGCAGGCGCGAGATGCCGGCCGCGCCGGCGACGCACCCGAGCCCGAACACCGGGATCCGCTTCACGTCGGGGCGAAGGCCCAGCCGCTGCACCAGCCGGGCGTCCAGGGACGGGGCGGCGATGCCCGTCACCGAGGTCACCAGGACCAGGTCGATGTCCTCCGGGACCAACCCGGCCTGGTCCAGTGCCGCCCGGACGGCCTGCTCGCCGAGCTCCAGCCCGACCGAGATGAAGGCGTCGTTGGAGTCGCCGAACCCGTCCAGCCCCTTGTAGTCCTCCAGGGGGAGGGCCAGGTGCCGGTAGGCGACGCCGCACGAGAGGTGCAGCCGGTCCAGGAGCTCGCGCCGCTCGGGGGCGAGGCCGACGAGGTCGGCGAACATCGACGTGAGGTCGGCCTGCTGGTAGCGGTGCGGGGCCACCACGGGCGCGACCGCGAGGATCCGGCTCACCCGCCGATCCTCACATGGTCCGGGCGTCCCGGCCGTTCGTCGATGCGGTCGTTCGGGTCCACGTCCAGCGTTACGCCGGCCCCGGGGCGGGCGTTCAGCCGGCTAGGGACGGGCGCCGACCCGGGTGACCACGGCCGCGGCGGCCCGGGTGGCGGCGCGGAGACCCTCGACCGGAGCGGCACCGCCGAGCCGCGCGGCCAGCCAGGCGGCCGCGAACGCGTCGCCCGCGCCGGTGCTGTCGACGACCGGACCGGCCGGTTCGGCCGCCGGGACCGCTACGCCCACAGGATCCTCGCGGCTGCACCACCGGGCACCCAGCGGCCCGCACTTGACGACCACCTCGTCGTACGACGCGGTGAGGCGCGCCCCGATGACGGCCGGGTCGCGCGAGTCGCACAGCACCTCGGCCTCGTCCAGCGTGACCAGGACCAGGCTGACATCGGCGGTCAGGTCGCGGAAGGCCTGGCCGCCCACGGCCTCCAGCGGTGCGGCGCTGGCCGGGTCGACCGACGTGGGCACGCCGGCCTCCTGAGCCAGCCGCAGCGCCGAGACCGCCGCCGCACGCGACCCGGGATTGAGCAGCGAGTAGCCGGACAGGTGGAGGTGGCCCGCCGCAGTGACGAGCCCGTGCGGGAGGTCCGCCGGTGCCAGCAGGCTGTTCGCGCCGGCGTCGGGCAGCATCGTCCGCTCGCCGTCGGGACCGACCAGGACGACGCAGGTGCCGGTGCTCGCGGCAGAGGTCAGCCGGACGCGGGCCTGGACCCCCGCCGCCGTCAGTGCGGCCACCGCCTCGACCCCGAACGGGTCCGAGCCTGCGACGCCCACGAAGACGACCGGCAGGCCGTGCGCGGCCAGCCAGCACGCCACGTTGGGCCCGGCGCCACCCTGGCCGGTCCGCACGTGCGCCGCCGTGTCCGAGCCCAGGGCCAGTGGGTCATCGACCCGAGCCACCACGTCGGTCATGACGTCGCCGACGACCAGCACTGACGCGGTCATCGACCGAAAGCGCTGCGCGCCAACGCGATCCGTGCAGCCAGCGCGGCATTGCGGAGGACGATGGTGGTGTTGACCCGCAACGACGCCCCAGCCGTGTCGTGGTGGAAGCGGGCCAGGAGGTAGGGCGTGACGTCCTTGCCGTGCACGCCGTCGGCCTCGGCGCCGGACAGGGCACCGCGGAGCACCCGGTCGTGCAGCGCGGGGTCCAGCTGCTCGTCCGGTGGCACCGGGTTGGCCACCACCAGGGCACTGCTGTCCGTGCCGAGGCGCTCGCGGGCCACGATGACGGCCGCGACCTCCTCGGGGGTCTCGACCCGATGCTCGACCGGGTGGCCGGAGTCGGTCAGGTAGAACCCCGGGAACTGCGAGGTGCCGTAGCCGACCAGCCCGATGCCGTAGCTCTCCAGCCGCTCCAGGGTCGCCGGAACGTCGAGGATGGACTTCACCCCGGCGCAGACGACCGTGGTCGGCACCCGGGCGAGCGTGAACAGGTCCGCCGACTCGTCGTACGTCGTGGCCGCGCCGCGGTGCACGCCGCCGAGGCCGCCCGTCGCGAACACCGCGATACCGGCCAGCGCAGCCAGGTGCGCCGTGGACGCCACGGTCGTCGCGCCGTAGCCGTCTCTGGCCGCGAGGACGCCCAGGTCCCGCGGGCTGACCTTGACGACGTCGTCGCGGCCCGCGATGGCGGCCAGCGCGTCGTCGTCCAGCCCGATCCGGGCCCGGCCGCGGACGACGGCGACGGTCGCGGGGACGGCGCCGGCGTCGCGGACGGCCTGCTCGATCTCCCGCGCGATCCGCAGGTTGTCCGGGCGCGGCAGCCCGTGGCTGATGATCGTCGACTCCAGCGCGACGACGGCCCGGCCGGCGGCCAGGGCCTCCGCGACCTCGGGCAGCAGGACCAGAGCACTCCGTGGATCCACCCGCAGACCCTATGGCCAGCCCGGCCCAGGTCCCCGAGGGCGGGCGGCTCCGCCGATAGGGTCATCCCGTGGGTTCGAGCGGGTCTGGCGTGCCCTACCCCGGGGGATGGGAAGCCGACGTCGTGCTGCGCGACGGCGGCGTCGCGCACGTGCGGCCGATCCGGCCGCAGGACGCCGAGGCCGTCCAGCGCTTCCACGCCGCGCAGTCCGCCGAGTCGATCTACCTGCGCTTCTTCGCGCCCATCCAGGAGCTGCCGGAGCGGGACCTCAAGCGGTTCATCGACGTGGACCACGACGACCGGGTGGCCCTGATCGCCACGCTGGGCGACCGGATCGTCGGCATCGCGGAGTACAACCGCACCGAGACCGGTATCGCCGACGTGGCCTTCAACATCGCCGACACCGACCAGGGGCGCGGCCTGGGGTCGGTGCTGCTGGAGCATCTGGCCGCCGCGGCGCGTGAGCGGGGCATCGGGCGGTTCGTCGCCGACGTGCTCCCGCAGAACCGGCGGATGCTGGGTGTCTTCGACGAGGCCGGCTACGAGATCACCCACCGGTACGACGACGGCGTGATCAGCGTCGGCTTCGACATCCGGCCGACCGCTCTGTCCGAGGAGGTCCGCGAGGCCCGGGAGCATGCAGCCGAGGCGCTGAGCGTGAGAGCGGTGCTGCATCCCCGGTCGGTGGCCGTGATCGGCGCCAGCCGGAAGCCCGACGGCGGGGGCCACCAGGTGCTGCAACACCTCCTGGACGGCGGCTTCCGGGGGGCGCTGCACGTCGTGAACCCACGCGCCTCCGAGGTCCACGGACTGACCAGCCACGCCCACGTCACCGACGTGCCGGGGGTCGTGGACATGGCGATCGTCGCCGTCCGGGCCCAGATCGTCGAGGAGGTCGTCCGCGAGTGCGCCCAGGCCGGTGCCCGGGTGCTGCTCGTCATCTCGGACGGCTTCGCCGAGACCGGCGCGCGCGGGGTTCTCCGCCAGCGGGCCCTCGTCCGACGAGCCCGGGCCGAGGGCATGCGCGTGATCGGGCCCAACTCCTTCGGCGTCATCAACACCGACGACGACATCCGGCTGAACGCCTCCCTCGCGCCCACGATGCCGGCCCCGGGTGGCCTCGCGCTGTTCAGCCAGTCCGGTGCGCTGGGGGTCCAGGTGCTCGCCTACGCGGCCCGGCGCAGCATCGGCGTCTCGACCTTCGTCAATGCGGGCAACCGGGCCGACGTGTCGGGCAACGACCTCATGCAGTACTGGCTGGATGACGCGCGGACCCAGGCCGTGGGCCTCTACCTGGAGAGCGTGGGCAACCCGCGCAAGTTCTCCCGGGTGGCGCGGCGCCTGTCCCGCCGCAAGCCCGTCATCGTGGTGAAGTCCGGCGTCACGTCGTACGGCGTCCCACCCGGCCACGAGGTCCGCGCGACCCACGTCCCGCGCGGGGCCTTCGACGCGATGCTGCGCCAGGTCGGTGTGATCCGGGTCCAGAACGTGCACCAGATGTTCGATGTGGCCCAGCTCGTCCTGAGCCAGCCGCTGCCCGAGGGCCAGCGCGTCGGGATCGTCGGCAACTCGGACTCGCTCAACACGCTCGCCGCCGAGGCCTGCCTGAGCTGGGGCCTCGACCTGGTCAACGGCCCCGTGACCCTCTCACCCCAGGCCTCCCCGGAGGACTTCATCGAAGCGCTCGCTGCCGTCTTCGCCGACCCGTCGGTCGAGTCGGTCGTGGCGTCGTTCATGCGCCCGCTCATCACCTCCGACGAGACCATCGTCGGGGCTGTCGCCGACGCGGCAGCCATCGCCGGAAAGACTTGCGTCGCAACGTTCTTGGACATGCGCGGCGTGGCGCCCGGGTCCACGTCGACCGGCGGCATCCCGACCTACTCGACGCCGGAGGACGCCGTCCGCGCCCTCGCGTCGGTGTCGCGGTACGCCGAGTGGCGCCGGCGCGGTCCGGGTCAGCCCCTGCACCTGCCGGACGTCGACGTCGAGGCGGCCCGGCTGCTCGTGCAGGGCGTCCTGAACGCCGGCAGCAACCCGGTGGACGAGCCGGGTGCCCGCCGCGTGCGACTGACCCGTGGGCAGGGCGCCCGCCTGCTCGCGGCGTACGGCGTGCGGCTCTGGCCGACCGAGGAGGTCGCGGACGTCGACGAGGCGATCGCCGCCGCCGAGCGGTTCGACTACCCCGTGGCCCTGAAGGCCGGTGACCCAGCGCTGCGGCAGCGGGCCGACATCGTCGCTCGCCGGCTGACGATCGAGTCGCCGAGCGAGCTGCGGCAGGCGTTCGAGACCCTGTCGGAGGAGCTGGCGACCTACGGCGCGCCGGACGCCCGGCTGCTGCTCCAGCCGATGGCCGCCCCTGGCATCGGCTGCATGCTGCGGACCACCGAGGACCCGCTGTTCGGCCCGGTCGTGTCGTTCGGCGTCGCGGGCGCCGCCACCGAGCTGCTCGACGACGTGGCCCACCGGATCCCGCCGCTGACCGACCAGGACGTCGCCGACCTCGTCACGTCGATCCGCGCCGCGCCGCTACTCTACGGCCACCGCGGCGCCGAGCCGCTCGACGTCGACGCACTGCAGGACCTGATCGCCCGGATCGCCCAGCTCGCCGACGACCTGCCCGAGGTGGCCGATCTCGACATCACCCCGGTGCTGGTGGGGGAGTTCGGGCTGGCGGTGCTCGACGTCTCCGTCGAGCTGAGTGTCGCGGCGAGGTCCGACGCGGACCGACGCCGTCTGCTCTGACCGGGGGGACCGGTGGACGAGCCGTCCTGCGGGTCGGTACCGGGTGACAGGATGAGCCCATGCGGGACGCCTCGACCTTGCCCACCGATCTTCGTACGGCGATCGACCGTGCCGGCTACTACCCCGAGCTGGTCGCGGACGTCGTCGACGTGGCGCTCGGCGGCGAGGCCGTGCTGTCCCATCTGGTCCACCAGGAGACGACCTTCGACGCCGACGCCGTCCGGCGGCACGCGACCGTGCTGGTGCTCACGCCCGCGCGGCTGATCGTCGCGCATGCCGACGACCACTCGCCGGAGCCGGCGGCCACCGGTGACGTCCCGGCGACGACCGCCGGCGCGTTCGCGACCGCGGCGACCGAGTCGGTGCCGCTGTCGGCGGTGCACTCGGTCGTCGTCAACCACGTGGTCGAGCGGCCCGACGCCTACGAGCCCGGCCGGCTGGGCCGCGAGCTGACGGTCACGCTCGGCTGGGGTGCGGTCAGCCGGCTCGACCTCGAGCCGGCGACCTGTGGCGACCCCGACTGCGAGGCCGACCACGGTTACACCGGTACGGCCACGGCCGACGACATCTCCCTACGGGTCAGTGCCGACGCCGACGGCGAGGACGCCCTGCGCGAGGCCCTGGTCTTCACCCGCATGCTGTCCGCCGCCACAGCCGCGGCGGGTGGCGGCAGCCCGGTTGCCCTGCGGTGACCCTCGGACCAGACCCAACCCGTCCCGCGCGGCGGTGACGCGTTGATCGAACCGGTTGCCCCGCCCTACGGCGAGGGCACGCTGGCCGAGCTGATGCCGGCCGTCGCGACGGCGCTCGGCGCACCCGTGGCCGCCGACTCCGGGCGCCTGGTGCTCGCGCCGGCGCCGAGGGCCGTCGTCCTGCTCGTCGACGGGCTCGGCGACGTGCTGCTGCGGGCCCGCAGCGGGCACGCGCCATTCCTGCGCTCGCTGCTGGCGGACGGCCGCCGGCTCAGCTCGGGGTTCCCCTCGACGACCGCGACCAGCATGGGCTCGTTCGGCACCGGCCTGCCGCCGGGCGGTCACGGGCTGGTCGGCTACGAGGTGCTGGACCCGGAGCGCGACGTCCTGCTGAACGAGCTGTCTTGGGAGCCACACGTCGACCCGCACGTCTGGCAGCCCAACCCCACGGTGTTCGAGCGGCTGGACGCGGGCGGCGTGCCAGTCACCCGGATCGGGCCCGCGTTCTTCGACGGTTCCGGGCTGACCGAGTCGGCGCTGCGCGGCGGGGCGTTCGTGGGCGCCGGCACCCTGACCGAGCGGGTGGACGCCGCCGTGGCGGCAGTGAACGCGACGCCTCGGGCCCTCGTCTACGTCTACTGGGGCGACATCGACAAGGTCGGCCACGTCAGCGGCTGCCGCTCCTGGGAGTGGGGCGAGGAGCTGACCCGCGTCGACGACGCCGTACGCCGGCTCGTCGAGGGCCTGCCGTCCGACGCCGTCCTGCACATCACCGCGGACCACGGCATGGTCGACGTGGCGATGGACCGGCGGCTGGACCTCGCGCACGAGCCCGACCTGTCGCGCGGGGTGCGGCACAGCGGCGGTGAGCCACGGGCGCTGCATCTCTACTGCGAGCCGGGCGCGAGCACCGACGTCGTGACGGCCTGGCGCGAGCGGCTGGACGGTGACGCCTGGGTGCGGACCCGCGCCGAGGCGGTCGCGGCCGGCTGGTTCGGCACCGTCTCGGGCCAGGTGCTGCCGCGGATCGGTGACGTGGTCGTGGCGACCGCAGGCGACATCGCGGTCGTCGACTCCCGCCACCAACGGCCGCAGCTGCTCGCCCTGATCGGCCTGCACGGCTCCCTGACGTCCGACGAGACCGCCGTACCCTTGCTGTCCGTGCTCGGGAGCAAGGTCGGCTGACGTGGCGGAGCTCGTCTTCTTCTGCGGAACCATGGACTGCGGCAAGTCGACCCTGGCGTTGCAGACGGACCACAACCACGCGGCCCGCGGCCGGCGGGGGCTGATCTTCACCAAGCTGGACCGGGCCGGGGAGTCGGTGCTCTCCAGCCGGCTCGGCCTGTCGGTCGACGCCATCGAGGTCGACGACGACCTGGACCTCTGGGACGTCGTCGTGCGCCGCCGTACGTCGGGCGAGCCGGTCGACTACGCGATCTGCGACGAAGCGCAGTTCTACTCACCCGAGCAGGTCGAGCAGCTGGCCCGGCTGGTCGACGAGATGTCGGTCGACGTCTACGCGTTCGGGATCACGGCGGACTTCCGGACCCGGCTGTTCCCGGGCTCCCAACGCCTGGTCGAGCTGGCCGACCGGGTGGAGCTGTTGCAGGTCGAGGCGCTGTGCTGGTGCGGGGCGCGTGGGACCCACAACGCCCGGACGGTGGGCGGGGTGATGGTGGTCGAGGGCGAGCAGGTGGTCGTGGGCGACACCGGCTCACAGGCCGGCTCCGACGCCCGGCCCGAGGTGGGGTACGAGGTGCTGTGCCGCCGGCACCACCTGCGCCGGATGACCGCCGCGGCGGCCCATGCTGCGGCTCTCTCACCGGATGTTCTGCCGCTGGACCTCGACGTCTGCCCGGTCCCACCACAGGCCTCGGTGATCCCCAGCCCGCAGCCCGACTAGAGCCTGGTCAGCACCTCGCGCGGGTATAGGGGCACGAGGTGCTGACAAGTCGCGAGCTCAGGGTGGTGTGTCAGCGCTCCGCGCGGGTATAGGGGCACGAGGTGCTGACAAGTCGCGCGGGGGGCGCGCGGGCGGGGCTGGTCGCGCTGCTAGTCGCGCTGCTAGTCGCGCTTGCCGAACATGATCTCGTCCCAGCTGGGGACGCTGGCCCGGCGGGCCCGGCGATGGGCGGGCGGCTCCGAGGGGCCGGCGTGACCGCTCGCTGACCGGGCCGGGCCCGCGGACGGCACCGACTGCCGGGCCGGGCGGGCCGGCGACCTGGAATTCCGCGACCTGGGATCCGACGACCTGGGATCCGACGACGTGGAGATCCAGCGACGTGGGCGGCGACGACGTGGGCGGCGGCGGCCCGAAGTTGCGCGGCCGCTGGGGAGCCGCAACGGGTTCCGGCGCTGTGGCCGAGCGGGGGTCCGGGACCTCCCCTGGCGTCGGGCCCGGTGCGGTCCCGCGGTCGGAGACCGTCCGATCGGCCTGATCGGCCTGATCGGCCTGATCGGCCCGGCCGGCAGGGTCGATCGTCTCGCCCGGGTCGCCAAGGGTGGGCGATTCGCGGGCGTCCTCGACGTCGGAGCCCTCCGGCTCGACCGGCTCGGGGCTGCGCAGCCGCTCCGGGAACGGGAAGGGATGCGCGGGGGCCGGGTCGCCGAGCAGCGAGGGGTCGAAGGTCAGGGGCTCGAGCTCGATCGGGTCGGCCTCACCAGGGGAGCGGGGCCGGTCAGCCGGGCCACGGCCGCGCCGGGTTCGGCCCTCGGGCAGCTCGATCGGCAGCGGCTGACGGCGCTTGCCGTGCCGGCGCTGCCGCATCGCGCCGACCAGGTCCACCGCGGACGGCGACTCCAGACTCACCGGCTCCGCGGCGTCGAGCCCGCCCTCGGCGTCGACGTCGTAGATCCGGTCGCCCCTGCCGACCGCCGACCGCATCGGCGCAACCGGACCGCTCGGGCTACTCGGCCCGCTCGGCATGGCGGTCACGGTCGGTACGGCGGACAGGTGTGGTGCCGGCGCCGGAGCCGCCGGAGGCTTCTCGTCCTCGGAGAGCCAGAGGGCCTCGTCGTCCTGAGCCGTCACGGTGCGGGCGCTGGGGTCGAACATCCATCGGGCCTCGCGCTCGCGACCACCGGCCGCGAATCGCAGGGTCAGCATCCAGGGGCCGTCCTCGGCCCGCCAGCTGTCCCAGACGTTCTGCCGGACGTCCACGTCGCGGGCGGCCAACCGCTGGTCGACCCGGGCACTCAGGGTGGGCGGTGCGGCGTCGGAGCCGCGACGGCGCAACGTCACGGCCCGGGCCAGGTCGGTGATGTGGGCGCGCTCGGCCAGGACCGCACCCTCGTAGCGACGTACCCGGTCCAGCGGCCAGCCGGTCCCCGCCGAGACCTCCTCGGCCGTCGCGCCGGCCCGGATCTGGGCCTGGACCTCGCGCGGGCGCAGCTCGCCGGACATCTGGATCTGCAGCTGTCCGAGGTGCGCTCGGTCACGGCGGACGGCAGCCCGCAGGGACTCGTCGACCGTCAGCAGGTACTGCTCGCCGTCCGGTGCGGACAGCAGCAGGTGCTCCCCGTCCTCGTGGACGCCGACCAGCCGCAGGTCATGCATGCTCTGTGCTCCTCCGCTCGGGCGCGGGCGGCGTCCGCCTGAGAGCCACGCCGGCCTGGTCCGACTGTGCCATCGATGTCCGCGTCGATGGCGAAGGCGCGCCAGGGTCGCTGCGCAGCCGCGAGCCGGTGATGCGACGATCGTCCGGTGCCAAGCCTCGACCCGTACGACGCGGTCCTGCTGCTGAGCTTCGGCGGCCCCGAAGGACCCGAGGACGTGCTGCCGTTCCTGGAGAACGTCACGCGCGGGCGGGGGATCCCGCCGGAGCGGCTGCGCGACGTCGCCAGTCACTACGACGCCGTCGGTGGGCGGAGCCCGATCAACGGCCAGAACCGGGTCCTGCTCGCCGCCCTGCGCGCGGAGCTGGGCCGGCGCGGCCTGGCACTGCCGGTCGCGTGGGGCAACCGCAACTGGGAGCCGTACGTCGTCGACGCCTTGCGCGAGCTGCACCAGGCCGGGGCCCGGAGGGTGGCGGTGGTGACGACGAGTGCGTACTCGTCGTACTCCTCCTGCCGCCAGTACCGCGAGGACCTCGCCGCCGCGCAGGCGACGCTGGCCGGCGAGGGCCGGGCACTGGCGCTCGACCGGGTCCGGGCCTACTACGACCATCCTGGCTTCGTCGAGCCGAACGTCGCCGCAGTGGCCGCTGCCCTTGCCGCGCTGCCGGCGGCAGTCCGGGCGGGTGCCCGCCTGGTCTTCGTGACCCACTCGATCCCCGAGGCCATGGACCGGACGTCCGGCCCCGGAGGCGGCGCCTACGCAGCGCAGCATCGCGAGCTGGCCGCAGAGATCACCGCGAGGGTGGCTGACCAGATCGGCTCTCCGCTCGAGGCGGACCTGGCCTTCTGCTCCCGCTCCGGGCCGCCGCAGCAGGCCTGGCTGGAGCCGGACGTCAACGACCACCTGCGGGCGCTCAAGGCCCAGGGCGTCCCGGCCGTCGTCGTCGCGCCGATCGGCTTCGTGTCCGACCACATGGAGGTCGTGCACGACCTGGACACCGAGGCGGTGATGACGGCCGCCGGGATCGGGCTGCCGGTAGCGCGCGCGGCGACAGTGGGCGCGGACCCGGCGTTCGTCGCCGGGCTGGTCGACCTCCTGGAGGAGCGCGCCGCCCTGGCCCGGGGAGCGGATCCCGTCCAGCCGGTGATCGGCCGTCTCGGGCCGTGGCCGAGCCGCTGCGTCGCGGGCTGCTGCCCGAACCCGCGCGCCGAGCTTCCCGCTGCCTGTGGCGTCGACTCCGTCGCGCCGGCCCTGGCTGAGGTGGCCCGGTGAGCGACCCCGACCTCCAGGCCCTGGTGATGCTCGCCGAGAGGGTCGCACGCCAGGCCGGCGACCTGGTCCGCGACGGCCGCCCGGCCCGGGTCGACGTCGCGTCCACCAAGACGTCGCCGACCGACATCGTGACGGCCATGGATACGGCGTCAGAAGCGTTGCTGCGCAAGGCGATCCACGAGGCCCGACCGGATGACGGCATCCTCGGCGAGGAGGGCGGCCTGGTCCGCGGGCCGAGCGGGCTGACCTGGGTCGTCGACCCCATCGACGGGACCGTGAACTACCTCTACGGCCTCCCGGCGTACGCCATCAGCGTCGCGGTGGCGACGGGCAACCCGCTCGACCCGGCCGACCACCAGGTGATCGCCGGCTGCGTCCACCACCCCCTGTCCGGCGAGACCTGGGTGGCGACGCTGGGCGGCGGAGCGTTCCTGGACGGGGGGCCGGTCCGGGTCAACTCCGGCGTGCCCCTGGACCGGGCGCTGGTCGGGACCGGCTTCGGCTACGACGCGGAGCGGCGACGGCACGCGGCCCGGATCGCCGCCGAGGTGCTGCCGCGGGTCCGCGACATCCGCCGGATCGGCAGCGCGGCCCTCGACCTTGCGGCCGTGGCGACCGGGCGGCTGGACGCCTACTACGAGCGCGGTCTGGGGGCCTGGGACCTGGCCGCCGCGGGGCTGATCGCGCGTGAGGCCGGCGCGGTGGTCAGCGGCCTGGACGGTCAGCCGCCCGGCTCGGAGCTCGTGATCGCCGCCGGCCCGGGGCTGTTCGAGGCCCTGCAGGACCTGCTTCGCCCGCTCGGCCCGGACCGGGACGGCTGATGCCCGAGTTCGAGGGGGCCGCGGAGCCTGAGTACGTACAGGAGATGCGCCTCGTGGTGACCGCCGAGGACTACGACGCGGCCCTGGCGTTCTACCGAGACGCGCTGGGCCTGCCGCAGCTCGCGGCCTACGAGGCGGCCGGGGGCCACGTCACCATCCTGGACGCCGGACGGGCGACGCTGGAGATCACGGACCCGGTCCACGCCGCGTACATCGACGACGTGGAGGTCGGACGCCGGGTGGCCGGCCCCCTCCGGGTGGCGTTCGGCGTTCCCGACAGCCGGGTCGCGCTGGAACGACTTCGCGGTGCCGGCGCCGAGGTCGTGGCCGAACCGGCGCAGACCCCGTGGGCCTCGCTGAACGCCCGCCTCGAGGGGCCGGCGGGCCTGCAGCTGACGCTCTTCTCCGAGTTGGCCGAGCCGGGTGACGAGCCGACCGGACCACCGGCCGACGGGCAGTCCTGAGCACGGTTCGGCCATCGCGCGGGGTGTCGCATGACCCCGCGGCTGACAACGCGTCACGCATGGTGCACAATCCGGGGCTCGACGTGGGCACAAACCGGGGCCCTGCTGCGTTACAACGCCGCAACAGATGACATGACAGTCGGGAGGAAGAAGTAACCATGGCGACCGACTACGACGCGCCACGCAAGACAGATGACGACCTGACCGAGGACAGCCTCGAGGAGCTCAAGGCTCGCCGGGTCGACAAGAGCGCCTCGAGCGTCGATGTCGACGAGACCGAGCAGGCCGAGGGCTTCGAGCTCCCCGGTGCCGACCTCTCCAACGAGGAGCTCTCGGTCCGGGTGCTCCCACGGCAGGCGGACGAGTTCACCTGCTCGCGCTGCTTCCTGGTCCACCACCGCAGCCAGCTGGCGTCCGAGAAGAACGGCCAGATGGTCTGCCGGGAGTGCGCGGCCTGACCGCGCCCTCTGGCCCAGCTCGTCACTCTGAGCCGCTCGACCGGTCCCACCGGGCGAGCGGCTCAGTGCGTCGTACGGCTCAGTGCGTCGTACGGCCGGGCTTGAGTGCGTCGGCGAGGGCGGCCGGCTGGCGCGAGGAGATCAGCCAGTACGGCGTGGGGTCCGCCGGGTCGACGACCTGGACCTTGACCCCGGCCGGCATCCAGGCCCGCTGGCAGTGGTAGGCCCGAGGGTCGATACCGCGCCCGCGCAGGTCGGCCATCCGCTCGGCGTCCAGCAGCTCCACCGTCCCGACGTGGGCCAGCTCCATGGCGGCCCGGCCGGCTCGCAGGGTCCCGTCCCCGACCTCGACCCGCGCCGACGTGACGACCAGGACGGCGATGCCGAGGGCGGCCCCCAGCATGGCTCCGAAGACGAGCCCGGGCTGGCCGGCCAGAGGCAGCGCCACCAGCCCCAGCGAAGCCCCGATGGCGATGGCCGCGAACCACCAGAACTGGCTCGGCGTCAGTCGTTCGCGGTAGGCGGTCCCCGCCGGCCGGCCCGGCGTCGTCGGAGTGGTCGGCATGTCCGAATCCTGGCATGGGCGGGCGAGTAGGGTCGCCAGTCGTGACCATCGACGGGACCATCCCGCTGCTCGTGCAACGTCTCGACCCGGATCTCCCCTTGCCGGTCTACGCGCATCCCGGTGACGCGGGCGCGGACCTGGTGGCGAGGGAGGACGTCCTGCTCGCGCCGGGTGCCAGGGCCAGCGTGCCGACCGGGATCGCGATCGCGCTGCCCGACGGGTACGCCGCCTTCGTGCACCCGCGTTCGGGGTTGGCCGCTCGGCACGGCGTCACGACGCTGAACGGCCCGGGAACGGTCGATGCCGGGTACCGCGGGGAGGTCAAGGTGACGCTGATCAACACCGATGCGACCGAGCAGATGCTCGTCCGGCGCGGTGACCGGATCGCCCAGCTCGTGATCCAGCGGGTCGAGCGCGCAGACTTCGTGGAGGTCGAGCACCTCCCCGGCTCCGATCGCGGGGCCGGCGGGCACGGCTCGACCGGTGGCTTCGCCGGGCCGGCAGCCGGCAGCAGAAGCCCGGACCAGGCTTCGGACCAGATCTCGACCGCAGGAGGCGGGCAGTGAGCTTGTTCAAACGACGTGGTGCCAACGCCGGCGCGGACGACGGTGCCGACGAGAGCGCCGAGCTGGCCGGCGAGTCGCCCCGCGGCCAGGACAGCGAGGGCGGCGAGGACAGCGAGAGCGAGGCGGTCGCCGCCCGACCCGCACTGGGCGAGCGCCGGGCAGCTGCGCAGGCGGCGGCCCAGGCCCGCGCCGGCGGACCGTTCGACGACAGCGAGGTCGGTGACACCTCCGCGATGCTCGACCTCGGGGCCCTGCTGGTCGCTCCGGTGGACGACATGGAGCTGCGGCTGGAGCTCAACGAGGAGGACGGCCAGCAGGTCGTCGGCGTGACGGTCCTGATCGGGGAGTCCGCGGTGCAGGTCCAGGCGTTCGCCGCCCCCCGCAGGGAGGGCATCTGGGACGAGGTCCGGGCCGAGATCGCCGCGGGGATCACCCAGCAGGGCGGCACGGCCGACCAGGTCGAGGGGTCGTTCGGCCGCGAGCTGCTGGCCCGCGTGCCCGGCCAGGGGCCGGACGGCCGGCCGGGCTTCCAGCCGGCCCGGTTCGTCGGCGTGGACGGCCCGCGGTGGTTCCTGCGCGCCGTCTTCACGGGTGCGGCGGTCGATCCGGAGCACGCCGGTCCGATCGAGGCCCTCGTCCGCTCCCTGGTCGTCGTGCGCGGCGGGGACGCGATGGCTCCGCGCGAGCTCCTGCCGCTGAAGCTGCCCGAGCTCCCCGAGGGGGTCGAGGTGGGCGACGGTGCCCCGGCGGGCGCGGACGCGGACGGGACGCCCGCCGCGCCCTCGTCCGGCGACCTCAACCCGTTCGAGCGCGGACCCGAGATCACCGAGATCCGCTGAGGGCATAGCGGGGAGGCCGTTGGCCTTTACCCTGGTGTGATGACGGACGGAGAGCCGGGCTACCTACGGCGCAAGCTCAAGGGCCTGGTCAGCAGTGAAGCCGAGCTGGAGGCCGAGGACCTGCAGGTCGTCAGCGGCAAGATGGGTGGCTGCCCGGTCAAGGAGCTGCCCGAGCGCCGGGCCGCCGTGGTCTGCGGCACCCTACGGACGGTCACCCTTCGGCCCCGGGCCAACGTCCCGGCCCTGGTGGGCGAGCTGTACGACGGCAGCGGCATCCTGACGGTCGTGTGGCTGGGCCGCCGGCAGATCCCGGGCATCGAGCCCGGCCGACGGCTGCGGATCACCGGCCGGGTCGCCCGCAGGGACGGCAAGCCGGTGGTCTTCAACCCGTCGTACGAGCTGTTGCCCGCCGCAGCCGGTGAGTGAGGCCGGTCCGCCGGTCACCGTCGAGGAGCTGGTCCGCAGCCGGCTCTCCCAGCAGCTGGGCGGCCCCCGGGGCTCGCTCGAGGCCGCCGCGCCGACCGTCGTCTTCGTCATCGCCTGGACCGTCGGCCACGACTTCCGCACCGCCGTCTGGGTCACCGTCGCCTCGGTTGCCGTGCTCCTGGCCCTGCGACTGGCCCAACGGCAGACCGTGCGCTTCGTGCTCAGCAGCATCCTGGCGGTCGCCATCGCGGCGTACTTCGTGCATCGCAGCGGTCGCGCGCAGGACGCGTTCCTGCCCGGGATCCTCTACAGCGCCGGCGCCGGAACGCTGACGCTGCTCTCGGTGCTGCTGCGCTGGCCGTTGCTCGGCTTCGTCGTCGGCGCGGCCGAGGACCCGGAGGACCCGCTGGCCTGGCACCGGGACCGCGGCATCGTCCGGCTCTGCCAGCGCCTGACGCTGGTCCTGGTCGGTCTCTACGTCATCCGGGTCGCGATCATGCTCCCGCTCTACTGGGCTGACCAGGTCGCGGCGCTGGGCGTGGCCAAGATCGTGCTGTCCTGGCCGCTCTACCTGGCCGGGGTGGGGGTGATGGGCCTGATCCTGGTCCGCGGCCACACGCCGCTGCAGCCGTCGGCCCGTCCGCCGGCGCAGGAGGACGCCCCGGACCAGGCGCCCCTCGCGGAGACGTGAGCGCCGCCCTCAGGCGCCGGCGCCGCTGCCGTGCTCGTTCGGCGCGAGCAGCTCCTCCAGCGAGTCCTCGGACTCGGGCACGGTCAGGATCAGCAGCTCGTCGTGCGCCTCGAGGGCGTCGTCGGGGCTCGGTGCGATCGGCCGGTCCTCGCGGATGATGCTGACCAGCACCGTGTCTGCCGGCCAGGCGACGTCCCCGACCCGGCGGCCGACGTAGGGCGAGGCGTCCGGCAGGGTCAGGCCGACCATGGTCGCGTGGCCCTGCTGGAACTGGAAGATGCGCACCAGATCGCCGACCGAGACGGCCTCCTCGATCAGCGCCGTCATCAGTCGGGGGGTGGAAACCGCGACGTCGACGCCCCAGGCCTCGTCGAACATCCACTCGTTCTTCGGGTTGTTGACCCGGGCGACCGTCCTGGGTACACCGAACTCGGTCTTGGCCAGCAACGACACGACCAGGTTGGCCTTGTCGTCACCGGTCGCGGCGACCACGACGTCGGCGTGCTCGAGCCCGGCCTCGTGCAGGGCGGCGATCTCACAGGCGTCGGCCAGAAGCCATTGCGCCCCGTCGACGTTCGAGCGCTGCACGACCTCGGGGGCGCGGTCGACGAGGAGGACGGTGTGGCCGTTCTCGATCAGCTCACGGGCGATCGAGCGGCCCACGCTCCCGGCGCCCGTGATGACGACCCGCATGGGGTCGCTCCTTCGCACGGCGGTGGGTGCAACAGTCATCTGATGTCCTGGGCTGGTCGGGTTGGGTCGGCCGGCTCAGTGCGCCGACGGAGGTGCGCCGAGGACCTGGCTCACCCGGTCGAGGTCGTCGCCGTAGCTCAGGACGTGCACGAGGTCGCCGTCCTGGTAGACCGTCTCGGCCACCGGCAGCAGGCCTTCCCCGAGCCGGGTCAGGTAGGCGACACGGGCGCCGGAGTCGCCCTCGAGACGGCTGATCCGCTCGCCGACCCAGGCCTCGCTGACCTGGACCTCCGCGACCACGACGCGGCCGCTGGGGTCCTGGTGGTCCGGCGTGGCGCCGCTCGGGAGCAGCCGGCGGATCATCTGGTCGGAGGTCCAGCGCACCGTTGCGACGGTGGGGATGCCCAGCCGCTGGTAGACCTCGGCCCGCCCCGGGTCGTAGATCCGGGCCACGACGTTCTCGACCCCGAACGTCTCGCGGGCCACCCGGGCGGCCAGGATGTTGGAGTTGTCGCCGCTGCTGACCGCGGCGAACGCGTACGCCCGCTCGATGCCGGCCTCACGGAGGGTGTCGCGGTCGAAGCCGACCCCCTGGACCGTGCGGCCCTCGAAGGTGGACCTCAGCCGCCGGAACGCCGCGCCGTCCTGGTCGATGACGGCGACCTCGTGGCCGCGGCCCTCGAGGCTGATCGCCAGGCTCGAACCGACTCGACCGCAGCCCATGATCACGAAGTGCACAGCCGGCCTTCCGCTCCACGAGGTTGTCCGCCGCACCGGAGGCGGTCCCCGGTGCAGGCGCAGACGCTACACCGGACCAACATAGGCCTCGCGGACCCCTAGCATGGCTGTTCGTGTCGACCGCTGGACGTGTCCTGAAGCGCCTGCTCGTCGGGCAGCCGTTCACCAACGACAAGCTCGGCGACACCCTCCTGCCCAAACGCATCGCCCTGCCGGTATTCGCGAGCGACGCCCTCTCGTCCGTGGCCTACGCACCCGACGAGATCTTCATCACCCTCTCGGTGGCCGGCCTGTCGGCCTACGCCTTCTCGTGGAAGGTCGGGATAGCCGTCGCCGTCGTCATGTTGACGATCGTCGCGTCGTACCGGCAGAACGTCCACGCGTATCCCTCGGGCGGCGGTGACTACGAGGTCGCGACGACGAACATCGGGTCGTTCGCCGGCCTGACCGTGGCCAGCGCGCTGCTCGTCGACTACGTCCTCACCGTCGCGGTCTCGGTGTCCTCCGGCGTCCAGAACGCCACCTCGGCGCTACCCGTCATCAACGGCCACGAGTCAGTCGTGGCAACGGCTCTGGTCGTCGTGCTGATGGCCGTCAACCTCCGCGGGATCCGCGAGTCCGGCAGCACCTTCGCGGTGCCGACGTACTGCTTCATGGTGTCGATCATCGGGATGGTCGCGTGGGGGCTGGCCCGGGAGGCGTTCGGCCATCTGCCGCCGGTCGACAGCGCGAAGTTCTCGATCGCGACCGACCACAACTTCGCCCACGGCCTGGGCAGTGCCCTCGGCGCGTTCCTCATCCTGCGGACCTTCTCCTCGGGCTGCGCGGCCCTGACCGGTGTCGAGGCGATCAGCAACGGCGTCCCCGCCTTCCGCAAGCCCAAGAGCAAGAACGCCGCGACGACGCTGCTCCTGATGGGGTCGCTCTCGGTCACGATGCTGATCGGCATCATCACCCTGGCCAACCTGGCGCACCTGCGCTACGTCGACCCGGACACCGACATGAAGCGGCTGAGCGTCGGTGGCAAGGCCCTGGTCCAGACCGGGTCCGGGCAGGCCCGGCTGCCCAACGGAGGGACCTACGACCAGCAGACGGTGATCGGCCAGCTGTCCCACTCGGTCTTCTCGAACTTCTCGCCGGCCTTCTACTTCACCATCGCCGCCACCGGCATCATCCTGATCCTCGCGGCCAACACGGCGTTCAACGGCTTCCCCGTCCTCGCCTCGATCCTCGCCCGCGACGGCTTCCTGCCCCGGCAGCTGCACACCCGCGGAGACCGGCTCGCGTTCAGCAACGGCATCGTCATCCTGGCCGGCGCGGCCATCGTCCTCATCGTCGCCTTCAACGCGCAGCCGACCCGGCTGATCCAGCTCTACATCGTGGGTGTCTTCGTGTCGTTCACCACGAGCCAGATCGGCATGATCCGGCACTGGAACCGGCACCTGAAGTCCGAGGCCGACCGCCGGGCCCGGGGCCGGATGATGCGTAGCCGGGCCATCAACGCTCTCGGCGCCGTCATGTCCGGCACGGTCCTGGTGGTCGTCCTGATCACGAAGTTCGCCAAGGGTGCCTGGATCGCGATCGCAGCAATGGCAGTCCTTTTCGTCATGATGCGCGGGATCCGCAAGCACTACGCCCGGGTGCAGAGGGAGCTCGAGCCGGACGAGACGGTCGACGAGAGCATCCTGCCCAGCCGGGTCCACGCCATAGTCCTGGTGTCCAAGATCCACAAGCCGACCCTGCGCGCGCTGGTCTACGCGCGCGCGACCCGGCCCTCGATCCTGGAGGCGGTGACGGTCAACGTGGAGCCGGACGCCACCCAGGCGCTGCAGGCGGAGTGGAGCCGCCGGGACCTCCCGATCCCGTTGAAGATCCTCGACTCGCCGTACCGCGAGGTGACCCGGCCGATCCTGGAGTACGTGAAGTCGATCCGCCGCGGCAATCCCCGCGACGTCGTCATGGTCTACATCCCGGAGTACATCGTCGGTCACTGGTGGGAGCAGCTGCTGCACAACCAGAGCGCCCTGCGGCTGAAGGGGCGGCTCCTGTTCACCCCCGGGGTGATGGTGGCCAGCGTGCCGTGGCAGCTGAGCTCGACCGAGCACCTCAAGCAGCAGTCCATCGCGGTCCGGTCCGGTACGACGCGGCGCGGCGCGCCGGGGGTCGGCTCGATGACCGAGGGCGAGCACCCGACCGCGCCGGAGGTCCCGACCGACCCGGCGTCACGGACCCCGAGCTGACCTCCTCGCGGAGGTCCGCGCCGGCCGGCCCGCCGCCCCAGGCCGGGCCGCTCGTCGGGACGGTCGTCGAGCTCGAGATCGGGCCGGTGGCGCACGGCGGCCACTGCGTGGCCCGCCTGGAGGGGCGCGTCGTCTTCGTCCGGCACGCGCTGCCCGGCGAGGTGGTGCGGGTGCGCATCACCGAGGGCGGCGAGACGGCCCGCTACCTGCGCGGTGACGCGGTGGAGGTGCTGCGGGCCGCACCGGACCGGGTCCCGGCCCCCTGTCCTGCCTCCGGGCCCGGGAAGTGCGGCGGCTGCGACTGGCAGCACGCGACGCCGGCCGCCCAGCGCGAGCTCAAGGCCGTCGTCGTCCGCGAGCAGCTGCAGCGCCTGGCCGGGCTCGAGGTCGATGTCGTCGTCGAGGCCCTGCCGGGACGCGACGACGGCCTCGGCTGGCGCACCCGGGTCCAGCACGGCGTCGACGCGCAGGGACGGCTCGGCTACCACCGGCATCGCTCGCACGACGTGCTGGCGGTCGAGGCCTGCCCCATCACCCACCCCGACGTCGCCGCCGCCGGGCACCTCCACCAGCAGTGGTCCGGCTGCTCCGAGGTGGACGTGGCCGCCACCGTCGGCACGGGCCAGCGCCTGGTCGTCGTGACCCCGGACGCGGCCCCTTCGTCGCGCCGGAGCCGGCGTACGTCGATGCCGGACGTCGACGCCTCCGTCGCCCTCGCGGCACCGACGGGCGACCCGGCCGGCCTGACCCGCGTCCGCGGGCGGACCTGGCTCGGTGAGCACGTGGCCGTCGACGGCTGGAGCCGGGACTTCCGGGTCACCGGGGCCGGCTTCTGGCAGGTGCACCCGGCGGCCGCCGGCACGCTCGTGGGCGCTGTGCTGGACCAGCTCGACCCCCGCCCGGGCGAGCGGGCGCTGGATCTCTACTGCGGGGTCGGCCTGTTCGCCGGGGCCCTCGCCGACCGGGTCGGGGCGATCGGCGAGGTGGTGGCCGTCGAGGGCGACCCGAGGGCCGTCGCGGACGCTCGCCGGAACCTGCACGACCTGCCCTGGGTCACGCTCGTGCAGGGCAGCGTGGCCCGGGTGCTGGCCGACTCCTTGGCCGCGCTCCGTGACGGTGCGGCCGACATCGTCGTCCTGGACCCACCTCGGGCCGGTGCGGGTCGGGCCGTGGTCGAGGCCCTCTGCTCGGCCGCCCCACGGGCCATCTGCTACGTGGCCTGTGACCCGGCAGCGCTCGCCCGGGACGTCGAGATCGCCGGGACGGCGGGCTACCGGCTGACGGCGTTGCGAGCCTTCGACGCCTTCCCGATGACTCACCACGTCGAGTGCGTGGCCCTGCTCACCCCGACGGCCTAGCGGTTGTCCCCAGCTGGACCGGCCCGGCTCGGACCGGCCCGGAGGGTGAGGCATGCTGGCGCGATGGCAGGTCGGCACGGCGTCCCCGCCCCGGAACGCAGGACGCACGCGCGCCAGGCGAGCGGACAGCGCCGCAGCCGGGCCCAGCGCCGTGACGCCGCCCAGCCGTGGGCCCTGTGGCTGGCCCTGCGCGGCTTCCTCGCCCTCGTCGTGCTGGCCGCGATGACCTGGTCGGTCATCCTGCTCACGCAGGGCCGGGGCGGTGTCTGGCCGGTCATCGCGCTGGTGGCGGGGGCGATGTCCCTGGTGATGATCGGACTGGACGTCCGGGCCCGTCGGCGGCAGCGGGCTCGATGGGCCGCGGCGCAGGCGGTCCCGCACCGGGGGAGGCGCACAGCCGGTGACCAGCGCGACCAGCGCGACCAGCGCGACCAGCGCGACCAGCGCCCGCTGAGCAGCCGACACCTGAGGCCGATGCCGGTTTCGTCCCGGAGCCACCGCCGGTCCCGCTGCGTCGCTCGCATCGCCGGTGATGACACGGCCCTCCGGGTATGGTAGATATCTCGACATCAAGATAAATCTGGATCGGCCACGAGGGAGCATGTCGTGAGCAACCACACCGCCAAGGACACCTTCGGCGCACGGGGCACGCTGGACGCCGGTGGCGCCAGCCACGAGGTGTTCCGGATCTCGGCCGTCGACGGCGCGGACGCGCTGCCGTACAGCCTGAAGATCCTGCTGGAGAACCTGCTCCGCGCCGAGGACGCCACCAACATCACGGAAGGCCACATCCGGGCCCTCGCCGGCTGGGACCCCGAGGCCGAGCCCGACACCGAGATCCAGTTCACCCCGGCCCGGGTGATCATGCAGGACTTCACCGGCGTGCCCTGCATCGTCGACCTGGCGACGATGCGCGAGGCCATCGTCGACCTCGGCGGCGACGCGGCCCGGGTCAACCCGCTCGCCCCGGCCGAGCTGGTGATCGACCACTCGGTCATCGCCGACGTCTTCGGCCGGCCGGACGCCTTCGAGCGCAACGTCGAGTTCGAGTACCAGCGCAACCGCGAGCGCTACCAGTTCCTGCGCTGGGGCCAGGGCGCGTTCGACGACTTCAAGGTGGTTCCGCCCGGGACCGGGATCGTGCACCAGGTCAACATCGAGTACCTCGCCCGGGTGGTCATGACCCGCGAGGTCGACGGCGTCCTGCAGGCCTACCCGGACACCCTGGTCGGCACCGACTCGCACACGACGATGGTCAACGGGCTCGGCGTGCTGGGGTGGGGCGTCGGAGGGATCGAGGCGGAGGCCGCCATGCTCGGGCAGCCGGTATCGATGCTGATCCCGCAGGTCGTCGGCTTCAAGCTGAGCGGTGAGATCCCTGCTGGCGCAACGGCGACCGACGTCGTCCTCACCATCACGCAGATGCTCCGCAAGCTCGGCGTCGTCGGCAAGTTCGTCGAGTTCTACGGCGAGGGCGTCACGGCCGTCCCGCTCGCCAACCGCGCGACGATCGGCAACATGAGCCCGGAGTTCGGGTCGACGTGCGCGATCTTCCCCATCGACCAGGTGACCCTCGACTACCTCACCCTGACCGGCCGGCCGGCCGAGCAGGTCGCCCTGGTGGAGAGCTACGCCAAGGAGCAGGGACTCTGGCACGACCCGAGCCGCGAGGCGAAGTACTCGCAGACGCTCGAGCTGGACCTCACGACCGTCGTGCCGAGCATCGCCGGGCCGAAGCGCCCGCAGGACCGGATCGCCCTGACCGACGCCAAGTCGGCGTTCCGATCGGTGCTGCCGGAGTACGTCAACCACCACGAGGGGGACGAGACCCTGGGGGACAGCTTCCCCGCGAGTGACCCGCCGACCGCGGACTCGGCTCAGCCGCAAGGGGATTCGCCGCGCGAGTCCGGCG
This sequence comes from uncultured Actinomycetota bacterium, assembly GCA_963795385.1. Classification (GTDB taxonomy): domain Bacteria; phylum Actinomycetota; class Actinomycetes; order Actinomycetales; family CAVURS01; genus CAVURS01. Next base: position 502,672 of record CAWCHK010000003.1, on the reverse strand, counting down.
GTGACGGGGAGCGCCCCAGCCGCAGGGTGCCGGTCACGCTGGCCGACGGGACCGAGACCGAGCTCGACCACGGCGCCGTCGCCATCGCCTCCATCACGTCGTGCACCAACACGTCCAACCCGTCGGTGATGGTCGCAGCCGCACTGCTGGCCAAGAACGCCGTGCAGCACGGACTCTCGAGCAAGCCGTGGGTCAAGACGTCCCTGGCCCCTGGCAGCAAGGTGGTCATGGACTACTACGAGAAGGCCGACCTGGTGCCCTACCTCGACCAGCTCGGGTTCAACCTGGTCGGCTATGGCTGCACGACCTGCATCGGCAACTCGGGCCCCCTGCCGGAGGAGGTGTCGGCAGTGGTCAACGATCAGGACCTCGCCGTCGTGTCGGTGCTGTCCGGCAACCGCAACTTCGAGGGCCGGATCAACCCCGACGTGAAGATGAACTACCTGGCCTCGCCCCCGCTCGTGGTGGCCTACGCGCTGGCCGGCTCGATGGACCACGACTTCGAGAGCGACCCGCTGGGCCAGGACGGCGACGGCAACGACGTCTTCCTCAAGGACATCTGGCCGAAGGCTGCCGACGTGGATCGCGTTGTGGCCGAGTCGGTTTCGCAGAAGATGTTCACGGATGACTACTCGGACGTCTTCGCCGGCGACGACCGCTGGCGGGAGCTGTCGACGCCGTCGGGTGACACGTTCGAGTGGGATGCCGACTCGACGTACGTCCGCAAGCCGCCGTACTTCGAGGGCATGAGGGCCGAGCCGGCCGAGATCACCGACATCGAGGGTGCACGCGTGCTGGTGATGGTCGGCGACTCGGTGACGACCGACCACATCAGCCCGGCCGGCTCGATCAAGGCCGACAGCCCCGCGGGCAAGTACCTCTCGGATCACGGTGTCGACCGCAAGGACTTCAACTCCTACGGCTCGCGGCGGGGCAACCACGAGGTCATGATCCGCGGCACGTTCGCGAACATCCGGCTGCGCAACCAGCTGCTGGACGACGTCCAGGGCGGGTTCACGATGAACTTCGTCAGCGGCGGGCAGGACACCATCTACGACGCCGCGCAGACCTACGCCGAGCAGGGCACCCCCCTGGTCGTCCTGTCCGGCAAGGAGTACGGCTCCGGCTCCTCCCGGGACTGGGCCGCCAAGGGCACCGCGCTGCTCGGCGTCAAGGCCGTCATCGCCGAGAGCTATGAGCGGATCCACCGGTCGAACCTGATCGGCATGGGGGTCCTGCCGCTGCAGTACCCCGACGGTGAGTCGGCCGCCAGCCTGGGCCTGGACGGCACCGAGAGGTTCGACATCGCGGGCATCGCGTCGATCTCCAGCGGCGACACCCCGCGCACCGTGAAGGTGACCGCGCAGCGCGAGGGCGGCTCGCCGGTGGAGTTCGAGGCCCGGGTCCGGATCGACACCCCCGGCGAGGCGGACTACTTCCGCAACGGCGGGATCCTGCCGTACGTCCTGCGCAGCCTCGCCGGCGTCTGAGGACGCTGCACCGATGAGCGGGGGGAGCCGGGCCGGGCAGGGGCCGGGTCAGCGCGACGGCGTCGTCCCGGCCGGCTGGCCGGTCGAGGTGCGGCCGCCCGGAGTACCCGGCTGGGAGCGCTCCGCGGTGGCCTGGCTGCTCGACCTGGCGCCGGCCGACTACCGCGGGTACGCCGTCCTCACCGGCCACCCGGTGGCGCTGGCCCGGGTCGTAGGACATCACGTCGGCGCGCAGCGAGCCGGGGCCCGGTCAGCCGTGGCCGGCGCGCGGCGCGAGCTGGCCGACGCCATCCCGCCCCAGGCGCTGGCGGCACTGATGGACGTGCTGGCCCGGGAGGAGGCCCGCCTGGCGTCGGCCGAGCGAGGTGTGGGTCTTGTGGAAGAAGCGCTCCGGGGCCGTCGTTTCGCGCCGCGGCTGTGACGAGCCCCGCCTAGACTCGCAGGCGGCGTCACCGGCGCTCACACCGCAGCACCGAATCGACCGAGGAGGCGACGCCGCGCGATGGGCCTGTTGGAGACGATCCAGGCTCCGAGCGACCTGCGCTCGCTGACCCCGACCCAGCTGGCTGAGCTGGCGCAGGAGATCCGCGGCTTCCTGATCGCCGAGGTGTCCCGCACCGGTGGTCACCTCGGGCCCAACCTCGGCGTGGTCGAGCTGACCCTGGCCATCCACCGGGTCTTCGACTCCCCGCGCGACACGGTCGTGTTCGACACCGGGCACCAGTCGTACGTGCACAAGCTGGTCACCGGCCGGCAGGACTTCACCGGCCTCAAGACGAGCGGTGGCCTCTCCGGCTACCCCAGCCGGGCCGAGAGCCGGCACGACGTCGTCGAGAACTCCCACGCCTCGACCTCGCTGTCCTGGGCCGACGGCATCGCCAAGGCCCGCAGGCTCGCCGGCGAGCGGGACCGGCACACGGTGGCCGTGATCGGGGACGGCGCCCTCACCGGCGGGATGGCCTGGGAGGCGCTGAACACGATCGCCGCCGACAAGGACCTCCCGCTGGTCATCGTCGTCAACGACAACGAGCGGTCGTACGGCGAGACCAAGGGCGGCCTGGCCGAGCACCTGGCCACGCTGCGGACCACCCGTGGCTACGAGCGCTTCCTGGCCTGGGGCAAGCAGACCCTGAACCGCACGCCCGTCGTGGGCGGGGCCGTCTACGACGCCCTGCACGGCGTGAAGAAGGGCCTGAAGGACATCGTCGCCCCACAGGGGATGTTCGAGGACCTGGGCCTGAAGTACGTCGGACCGGTGGACGGGCACGACATCGAGGCCCTCGAGCACGCGCTGCGCAGGGCTCGGGCCTACGGCAGTCCCGTCATCGTGCATGCGATCACCCAGAAGGGTCGCGGCTACGAGCCGGCGCTGCGGGACGAGGCCGACCGGTTCCATGCCGTCGGGGTCATCGACGCCGAGACCGGCCGCCCGCTGTCGCCCTCGGGCGCCGACTGGACCTCGGTCTTCGCGGACGAGGTGCTGGCCATCGCGGGGGAGCGTCCCGACCTGGTCGGCATCACGGCCGCGATGCTCATCCCGGTGGGTCTGGACCGGTTCGCCGCGCGGTACCCCGACCGGGTCTTCGACGTCGGCATCGCCGAGCAGCACGCCACGACCAGCGCGGCCGGGATGGCGTACGCCGGCCTGCACCCGGTGGTGGCCGTCTACGCGACCTTCCTCAACCGCGCGTTCGACCAGGTCCTGATGGACGTCGCCCTGCACCGGGCCGGAGTGACCTTCGTCCTCGACCGGGCGGGCGTCACCGGCAACGACGGCCCGAGCCACAACGGCATGTGGGACATGTCGATGCTCCAGGTCGTGCCCGGCCTGCGGCTCGCAGCGCCTCGGGACGGGACCCGGCTGCGCGAGCAGCTCCGCGCGGCGGTGCAGGTCGACGACGCGCCGACGGTGCTGCGCTACCCCAAGGGCGCTGTCCCCTCGGACCTCCCCGCGACCGGGCAGGCGGCCGGCCTGGACGTCCTGGCCGGCACCGACGGCGACGTGCTCATCGTCTCCGTCGGGTCGATGGCCCACGCCTGCGTGGAGGCAGCCGCCCGGCTGGCCGACCACGGCGTCTCGGCGGTCGTCGTCGACCCGGGCTGGGTCATCCCGGCTCCGCCCGGCATCGCCGAGCTGGCCCGCGGACGGCGCCTGGTGGCCGTCGTGGAGGACAACGTCCGGACCGCGGGGGTCGGAGCGGCCATCGCCCAGCTCCTGCGCGACGAGGGCGTGGACACCCCGGTCCTCGAGCTCGGCATCCCGCGCGAGTTCCTCGACCACGCCTCGCGGGGCCAGCTGCTCAATGAGCTCGGTCTGACCGGCCAGGCCCTGGCCCGTCAGGTGGTCGAGGCCGTCGCGCAGCGCGAGCCCGTCCTCGAGGACACGCCCCGAGCCACCGACCGGCGCTAGCGCCCGGCGTCCCGCCCGAGCGCACGCTCCCAACGAACCTCGCCGTCCAGCCGGTCGGTCGTGGGGCGGAGGCCGGCCGCAGCCGCGACGGCGGCGGAGGCCGCGTGGTGCGGGTGGACATGCGCCAGGACCACGTCGACGGGCCGCGCCGCCAGCCAGCCGACCAGGCCCCGGGCCGCCTCCGTGGCGATCCCGCGTCCCTGCCAGCCAGTGCCGACGACCCAGGCGATCTCGGCGAGCGAACGCCCGCTGGCGCCGGACGTCCGGGTGAGCGTGGCCTGCACCGTGCCCGCGAGGCGGTCCTCGGCCCGGACCCGGATCACCCAGTTCAACCAGGAGGTCGAGGGGTCGGGCGGCCCGGCGACGAGGCGGGCGTACCGCTCGCGCAGCGCGTCGGGAGCCTGCGGCTGGCCGCCGGTGAAGGCGTGCAGGCCCGGGTCGCAGAGCACGACGGCCATCTCCTCGGCGTGGCTGACCCGCAGCGGCAGCAGGTCCAGCCGGTCGGTCCGGATGACGCCGGCGGCGACAGCGGGTCCGGCGGCCGGGCTACTGGCCACGCCGTCAGCTGGGCCAGGCCGTCGCATGGGCCGCCGGGTCGCGCAGCACGATCGTGGTGAGGTCGCCGCCGGGAGCGGCCAGGCCGACCTCGTCGCAGGTGACCAGCAAGGGCCGCCAGAAGCCGCGGTCAACCTCGTCGGTGGCCGCGGCGGCGGCCACGACGAACGCCGGGTCGATCCGGGCCAGGTCGAACCAGCCCCGCGTGCGCATCGGCACGGCGACCGCGCGCATGCCGGTCCCGTCACTGAGGGCCAAGTACGCCCGCAGGCTGCGGGCGCCCATCAGGGTGACGACGTCGCAGCCGCCCATGGGGGTGATCACCCCGACGCCGTCGCGGCGCAGCCGGGCCACCGTGAGCTCACCCATGTCCTCGAGCCGGGTGCGCAGGGCCGGCCACCAGCCGGTCGTCTCCAGGCCGAGCTCGCGGGCCAGCCGGTCGGGGACCAGCGCCACGTGGTCGGGGTCGTCGCCGACGAGGCCGCGGATGCCGACACCGAGGTCGATCGCACCGCCGAGGATCCGCTCGCGGGCCCAGCCCCGACCGGGGTGGAGGGGATGGTCGACCGGCAGGCCGACCGGGACGGCGGCCTGCTCGGCCCGCCACGCGGCCATCGGCCCGAGCTCGGCGAACAGCGCCCGCAGCCGGAGCCAGTCCCGCAACCGGTAGCGGCCGACCTCCGACTCGGGGTCGACCGGCCCGACCGCGCTGCGCAGCTCGTCCCAGGTCACGGTCGGCATCGCGTGCTTCGGGTGCGGTGGGTGCGCGGGGTGGGGGGAGGTCGGCCCTTCGGGGCGATCCGGGTCCGCGCTGGAGGCGCCCAGCCAGACCCCGGCCGGGTCGGGGACCAGCAAGACGTCGTCGAGCACGCTCACGGCCAGCACGCCGCGGCGCAGCCCGACGGAGTCCGCCGACTCTCCCATAGCCCGACCGTAGCGGCCCGTGAGCGGGTTGGCGCGGCTCCGGACCCGCAGCAACCCCTCGATGTCATGCGTCTGGCTGAACGGGTGTCGCGGAGTAACAACTTGGAGCACTTCGTCACCATCGCGGCCCGAAGGTAGGTACCGTCCCGCGTGTGTCGCTCGAACCACGGCCGCCGTACGCCGCGCCGGCCGCGCCCCGCTGGGCGGCCCCGGTGGTGGCCGCGGTCTCGGTGGTGGCGGTCGTCGTCAGCAGCCTGACCACCGTCGCGGTCTGGCGGCTACCGAGCACCCCGGCCCAGGCGGCGGCCCGCGTCCCATCAGCCCCACCGGCCGGCTCGGGTCGGACGTCCGGAGCGGCGTCGCTGGCAACGAGGGACGCGGACGAGAGCGCGATCCTGGCCCGGCGGGGCGACGCCGTGCAGGCCCACGACGAGGACGCGTTCCTCGCCGACCTCGACCCGGCCGACCCGGCCCTGCGCGCACAGCAGAGCGCGATCTTCCGGGGCCTGGCCAAGGTGCGGTTCAGCCAGTTCCGCTACCGCACGCAGGGCCGCAGCTACCCCGCCCCCGGCGGGTCGAAGTACACCGTCCCCGTGCACGTCGCAGGGGTCGTCGCCACACACCAGCTGGCCGGCTACGACAGCGGCCCGGTCGTCGAGGCCCAGGCCGTGACCTTCGCATTCCGCAACGGCAGGTGGTGGTTCGCGTCCGACCGCGACGACGACAGCCAGCTCCCGGCGGCCGGCCATGCCGAGCCCTGGGACGACGGCGAGGTCGGCCTCGCCAAGGGCCGGCGCTCCCTCGTGATCGGGCCGGCGAGCCAGCAGTCGACGCTCACCAAGGTCGCGGCGGCCGTCGACCGGGCCGTCGACGACGACCGCCGGTTCTGGCCGGTCGGCGACGGGCGTCAACGGTGGGACGGCCGGGTCGTGGTCTACGTGCCGCAGGCGCAGCGGGAGTTCACCAGCCTCTTCACCGGCACCCAGCAGACCGCGGACGGCGTTGTGGCAGTGGCCATCCCGGTCTACGACAACGTCGACTTCCAGTCCGGCGGACGGGCCTACGGCAAGATCAACGGCTCCCGGATCATCATCAACCCGAGGTACTTCAAGCCGGGCACGTCGTTCTTCGCGGTCACCCTGCGGCACGAGGTCTCGCACGTCGCGGCCGAGCCCATCACGGCCGACGGCACGCCGACGTGGCTGGTCGAGGGACTGGCCGAGTACGTCGGCTGGCGCCAGAGCGACCCGTCGCGCACCTTCTTCGTCCGCGGCGTGGACCGCCGCACGGCGAAGGCGATCAACGCGCGCACCTTCCACCTGCACCTGCCGGCGTCGGCCGGGTTCTACTCGGGCAGCTCGGCCACCATCTCGCAGCGCTACACCGAGGGCTTCCTGGTCTGCGCCTACGTCCAGCACCGCTACGGCGAAACGAAGCTGAAGGCGTTCGCCCGGCGGATGGGCGCGGCGACGACGTCGAGCAAGGAGAAGTCGGTCCTCAGGTCCGCGCTGCACCAGACCTTCGGGGTCAGCCAGTCCCAGCTGGAGAGCGGGGTGTCGTCATGGCTGCGGCAGTTCCGGATCAAGCACTGACGGCCTTCAGCCGGTCGCCGGCATCGAGGCGACTCCGGGGGGCAGGAAGCGCTGCCCGGTGACCCGCTCTGACGTCCCCGTGCGGTCGAGGTACGGCGTGATGCCGCCGAGGTGGAACGGCCAGCCGGCACCGAGCAGCAGGCAGAGGTCGATGTCCTGCACCTCGGCCACGACCTCCTCGTCGAGCATCAGCCGGACCTCCTGCGCGAGCGCGGTCAGGGCCCGCTCGCGCAGCTCGTCGGCGCTCTGCGGCGCGTCCCCCTGCTGGAACAGGGCGCGGGTCTCGTCGTCGATGAACGGCCGGCCCCGCTCGTCCCAGGAGTAGACGCCGGGCTTGCCCGCCTCGACGATCCGGCCCAGGTTGCCGGACACCCCGAACCGGTCCGGATACGCCGCGTGCATCGTCTCGGCGACGTGGTGGGCGACAGCCGGACCGACCAGCTGCAGCAGCACGAACGGGCTGATCGGCAGGCCCAGCGGCGCGACGGCGGCCTCCGCCACCTCGTGCGGCGTGCCCTCGTCGACCGAGGCCATGATCTCGCCGAGAAAGCGGGTCAGCAGCCGGTTGACCACGAACGCCGGTGCGTCCTTGACCAGGACGCAGGACTTGCGCAACGTCGCACCGACGGCGAAAGCCGTTGCGAGAGTGGCATCGTCGGTCGTGTCGGCCCGAGCGATCTCGAGCAGCGGCATCAGCGAGACCGGGTTGAAGAAGTGGAAGCCGACCACCCGTTCGGGGTGCTCCAGCCCCTGCGCCATCGCCGACACCGAGAGCGACGAGGTGTTCGTGGCCAGGACGCACTCCGCGGACACGACCTTCTCGACCTCGGCGAAGACCTGTTGCTTGACCGACAGCTCCTCGAAGACCGCCTCGATGACGAAGTCCGCGTCGGCGAACGACTCGGTCGACGTGGACCCGGTGACCAGCGCCTTCAGCCGGTTGGCTCGGTCCTGGTTGATCCGGCCCTTCGCCAGCAGGGCGTCGATCTCGCCGTGGACCCGACTGACCCCGGCGTCGACCCGGGCCTGGTCGAGGTCGGTCATGACCAGGGGCACCTCGAGCCGCTGGACGAACAGGAAGGCGAGCTGCGACGCCATCAGGCCGGCCCCGACGACGCCGACCGTGGTCACGGGGCGGGCGAGCGAGCGGTCCGGCGCGCCGGCCGGCCGCTTGGCTCGACGCTGCACCAGGTCGAAGGCATACACGCCGCTGCGGAACTCCTCGCTGCAGATCAGGTCGGCCAGCGCCTCGTCCTCGGCCGCGAAGCCCTCGTCGCGGGTCGCCGTCCGCGCACCGGAGACCAGGTCCAGAGCCCGGTACGCCGCCGGCGCGGCGCCGTGCAGCCGTGCGTCCACCTGGGCCCGGACGGCCTGGACGGCGCCCTCCCAGGCCTCGGCCGAGCGGTCCAGGTCCGGGCGCTCGACCGTCACCTCGCCGGTGAGGACCCTCGCGGCCCACAGGAGCGATTCTTCGAGGAAGTCCGCCGGCTCGAACATCGCGTCGGCCAGACCGAGCCGGAACGCCTGGGGACCCTTGAGCGTGCGGTTCTGGTTCAGCGGGTTGGTGATGATCACCTCGAGGGCCTTCGGGACGCCGACGAGGTGCGGCAGGAGGTAGGCGCCCCCCCAGCCCGGCGCCAGCCCCAGGAAGCACTCCGGGAGGGCGACAGCGGCCGCGCCGGAGGACAGGGTGCGGTAGGTGCAGTGCAGGGCCAGCTCGACCCCACCCCCCATCGCGGCGCCGTTGACGAACGCGAACGACGGGACGTCCCACTCGCCGAACCGGCGCAGCTGGTCGTGGCCGGCGCGCGCGACCGCCAGCGCCTGGTCGCGCGAGGAGAGCGCGCCGACGTCGTTCAGGTCGGCACCGACGGCGAAGATGAACGGCTTGCCCGTCACACCGACGGCGGCCACCTCACCGGCGGCTGCTCGCGCTTCCACCGCGTCCAGCGCGGCGCGCAGGTTGAGCAGGCCGCGGGGGCCGAACGTCGTGGGCTTGGTGTGGTCGAACCCGTTGTCCATCGTGATCAGCGCGAGGGTGCCCGCGCCCAGCGGGAGCGCGACGTCGCGGACGTGGAAGGCCGTGACCCGCTCGTCGGTCGTCGCCGCCGCCAGATCCTCCAGCGAGACCGCCGTTGTGTCCGGCCGGGTCGTGTCGGTGCTCACGCGGCCACGACCGAGTCGTCGGCGGACCTGCCGTAGTCGGCGTGGTGCGGGTTCTCCCAGATGACCGCGCCCCCCATGCCGATCCCCACGCACATCGCGGTGAGGCCGTAGCGGACCTCAGGGTGCTCCTCGAACTGTCGGGCCAGCTGCGTCATCAGGCGCACCCCGGACGAGGCCAGCGGGTGACCGACGGCGATGGCACCGCCGTACTCGTTGACCCTCGGGTCGTCGTCCGCGATGGCGAAGTGCTCGAGGAAGGCCAGCACCTGCACCGCGAACGCCTCGTTGATCTCGAACAGCCCGATGTCGTCGATCGACAGGCCCGAGCGAGCCAGGGCCCGCTCTGTGGCGGGCACCGGTCCCACGCCCATGACCTCGGGCTCGACGCCGGCGAAGGCATAGCCGACGAGCCGCATCCGGGCCGGCAGCCCGAGCTCCGCGGCGGCCTCGGCCGAGGCCAGCAGGCACGCGGTGGCCCCGTCGTTGAGGCCGGCGCTGTTGCCGGCGGTCACCCGGCCGTGCGGGCGGAACGGAGTCTTCAGGGTCGCGAGGTCGTCGACGGTCGTGCCCGGTCGCGGCGGCTCGTCGGCCTCGGCCAGGCCCCACCCTGCGGCCTGGCTGCGCGTGGCGACAGGCACGAGGTCGGGCTGGATCTTGCCGTGGGCGTAGGCCCGGGCGAGCTTGGCCTGGCTCGCGACCGCGAAGGCGTCAGCCCGCTCCTTGGTCAGGCCGGGGTAGCGGTCGTGCAGGTTCTCGGCCGTGGAGCCCATCACCAGGGCGGACGGGTCGACCAGCTTCTCGGCCAGGATCCGCGGGTTCGGGTCGACGCCGTCGCCCATCGGGTGATGGCCCATGTGCTCGACGCCGCCGGCGATGACGACGTCGTACGCGCCGAAGGCGATGCCGGACGCGGTGGTCGTGACCGCGGTCATGGCGCCGGCACACATCCGGTCGATGGCGAAGCCGGGGACCGACTTCGGCAGTCCGGCGAGCAGCGCCGCGGTGCGGCCGATGGTCAGCCCCTGGTCCCCGGTCTGGGTCGTGGCCGCGATGGCGACGTCGTCCACGCGCTCGGGCGGCAGCTCCGGGTGTCGCCGGAGCAGCTCGCGGATGCACTTGATCACCAGGTCGTCGGCGCGGGTCTCGGCGTACATCCCCTTCTCGCCGGCCTTGCCGAACGGGGTGCGAACCCCGTCGACGAACACGACATCGTGGACGGTGCGGGGCACAGGTCCTCCTCGGAGGTGGCGAGCGTTGGGGCCGTCCGGGCGTCAGGCCCTCAGAGCCCCATGCTACTCGCCAGTAACAACGGCCGCGGTCTGGGCCTTCGGCGCCACCTCGGCGTGCATGCTCCGGGCCAGGATGGGCGCGGTGAGCTCGACCTGCCAGGGACGCGCCCCGAGCGCCTGCAGGGCCGCCGCGAGGCGGTCCTGGTCCTCGCCCGGTGGGTCCCACAGGACGCGGCGCACGCTGTCCGGCGACACGATGTTCTCGACCGGCATGTGCACGCTCTCGGAGAGGTCGGCGAGCTCGGCCCGGGCCGCGGCCAGCCGAGCGGCCGCCAGGGGGTCGCGGTCGGCCCAGGCCCGGGCGGGTGGCGGCGCGTCCGAGGGGAGCGACTGCGCCGGCAAGGCGCTGTCCGGCAGGCGGCCCGCGGTCTCCAGCGCCTGCCACCACGTGCGCGCGGCCCGGCGGGCCGGCCCACCGCGGAAGCCGGGAAGCGCCAGCAGTGCGTCGAGCGAGGCGACGGGCCCGACCGACGCGGCGACGATGGCCGCGTCGGGCAGGATCCGGCCCGGCGAGACGTCCCGCCGCTGGGCGAGCTGCTCGCGGGCCTGCCAGAGCTCGCGTACGACGGCGAGCTGGCGGCGGCTGCGGACCCGGTGCATGCCCGACGTCCGGCGCCACGGGTCGATGCGAGGGGGCGCCGGGCGGTAGTCGGCCAGGGCCGCGAACTCCTGCTCGGCCCACGCGAGCTTTCCCTGCTCCAGGAGCAGGGAATGGATGGCGTCCCGCAGGTCGACCAGGACCTCGACGTCGAGGGCGGCGTAGCGCAGCCAGGGCTCGGGCAGCGGGCGGGTGGACCAGTCCACCGCCGAGTGCTCCTTGGCCAGGCTCAGACCCAGCAGGTCCTCGACGACGGAGGCGAGCCCGACCTTGGCCAGGCCGGCGAGCCGGGCGCCCAGCTCGGTGTCGAACAGGGTGCGCGGGTGCATGCCGATCTCGGCCAGACATGGCAGGTCCTGGCTGGCCGCGTGGAGGACCCACTCGGCGTCCGCGATCGCGTCGGACAGCTCGTGCAGGTCCGGGCAGCCGACCGGGTCGATCAGCCAGCTGCCGGAACCGGCCCGGCGCAGCTGGACCAGGTAGGCCCGCTGCCCGTAGCGGTAGCCGGAGGCCCGCTCGGCGTCGACGGCGACCGGACCGGTCCCGGCGGCCAGGGCCTGCACGGCCCTGAGGTAGGACGCCTCGTCGGCGACCACGTCGGGCACGCCGTCGGCGGGGAAGTCCAGGCGGGTGATGACTGGGCCGTCGGATCCGGCCGCAATGTCGTCTTCCGAGCCCTCGGCGACGTGGTTGTCGCTGCTCACGGCATCACTCACGGCCCTCACCGTACGACGTCATGTCGACAGATGTTCACATCTGCCGCCATGTGTGCCGGACCCTCGGGTGTGGCGGAGCCCTGGGCGGGCCGGCCGGGTCAGCTGATCAGGCCGCTGCGCAGCGAGATCATGACGAGCTCGGCCCGGTCACCGGTGCCCAGCTTGCGGGCGATCCGGGCCAGGTGGCTCTTGACCGTGAGGGCGGACAGGCCGAGCGCCGTACCGATCTCCTTGTTGGACTGGCCGTCGGCGACCAGCTGGAGGACCTCGATCTCGCGGGCCGACAGCCCCTCGGAGCCGCTCGGGCGGGACACCGGGGCGACGGGTGCGCGGCCGGCGACGACGAGGGCGCGGACGCCGGCGGCGAGCGCGGCCCGCACGGTGTACGGGTCCGCGGTGGCCGAGATGACGACCGTGCGGGCCCAGCCCTGGGTCTTCAGGTCGTGCAGGAGGCCGATGCCGGAGCCGTCCGGGAGGCCGACCTCGGCGACGCACAGCTCGCGCGGGCCCATCGCCCGGGCGCGCAGACGTCCCTCGAGGGCACCGGCCGCGACGACGACCTCACGGGCCCCGAGGCCGCGCAGGGTGCGCGAGACGGACTCGCGAGCCACCGAGTGCCCGGCCACGACGAGGGCGGAGAACCGGCCCGGCCGGGGAAGGCTCGATGCCCCCGTGCGCTCTACGACGACCGCCACAACTGCCTCCTGCGTCCGCGGTGGTTCGCCGGCTCAGCACCGGCGCGGCCATCCCGTCGATGGCTCACCTGTGCTCTCCATCGGCACGTTCCGTCCACCACTTGACGGCTGGGGCCCTAGGCCGCAGGCCCGGAGCCGCCGTCCCTCGTGGGGCTAGCGGCGGCGGTGCGGCAGGGGCGTGACGCCTTCGGGCAGGGGCGGGAGACCCGCCACGGTGCAGAGCAGGTCGGCCCAGGCCTCGAGGTGGCAGGTCATGTCCGGCCCGAGCGGGGTCCAGGACGCGCGGACCTCCATCTCGACGCTGGCCGGGCGGTCCGCGAGGGCGGCGAAGCTCTCCGAGACGACCCGGGTCACCGTGCCGCCCGCCGCGGTGTGCTCCGCGCCGTGCGCCTCGAGGGCGTCGACCAGCCAGGTCCAGCCGACCGCGCCCAGCATCGGGTCGGCGCCCATCTCGGGCTCCAGCTCGGCCCGCGCGAACGTCACCGCGCGGAACGTGCCCTGCCACGGCTCGGGCACCGTCGGGTCGTGCAGCAGCACGAAGCGCCCGCTCGCGAGCTCCTCGTCGTCGTGGTCCGGACCGCCGAGCACGTCGGCGGTCAGGGCCACGGCGTACGGCGCGATGCGGGCCGGGGGAGCGACCTCGGTCAGGACGATCTCGGGCCGGATCCGGGCGGCGTGCACCTGGTCCATCGCGCGGAGGAACTCCTCGGGCGCATCACCGGGTGCTTGTCGCTGGGCCACGTCCGCAGGGTAAGCCGGGGCGCCGATGTCGCGCCGCCCGGCGCGCCGACGGCCGGGCCCTAGGGTTCACGGGTGGCTGCCGTTCTCGCGCTGCTGTCCAGCGCACTCTGGGGCAGCTCGGACTTCCTGGGTGGGCTGCTGACCCGGAGCCGCTCGGCGTACGCCGTCGTCGCCGGCTCCCAGGCGTTCGGCCTGGTGACGATCGCGGCCGTCGCCCTGGTCACCGGCGAGTGGCACGCCTCGCTCGGCTACCTGCCGTGGGCGGTCGGGGCCGGCCTGTGCGGCGGGGTCGGTCTCGTGGCGTACTACGCCGCACTGTCCTCCGGCACCATGGGCGTCGTCGCGCCGATCGCCTCCATGGGGGCCGTCGTACCGGTCGTGCTCGGGGTCATCGGCGGGGAGCACCCGTCCTGGCTGCAGGTGCTCGGCATCCTGCTGGCGCTGGTCGGCGTGGCCGGGGCCAGCGGGCCGGAGCTGACCGGCGGGAGCGGCCGGCGGCCGGTGCTGCTGGCCGCCCTGGCGGGGGCCAGCTTCGGCGCCGCGCTCTACTTCATCGGGCGGGGGGCCGACCACAACGCGGTGATGACGCTCGTCGGGATGCGCGCGTCGACGGTCTCGCTGTTCCTGCTCGCGGCCCTGGCGCTGCGCACGACGGGGGGGATCCGACCGCGGGACCTCGGGCCGCTGGCGGTCGTGGGGATCGGTGACGTCGTCGCCAACCTGCTCTTCGCCGTCGCCACCCAGCGCGGCCTGCTGAGCATCGCCTCCGCGCTGACGTCGTTCTATCCCGTCATCACCGTCATGCTGGCCCGCTGGGTGCTGCAGGAGCGGCTCCGGCCGGTCCAGTGGACCGGGGTCGGACTCGCGCTCGGCGGGGTCGCACTGCTGTCGATCGGGTGAGGGTGCAGTCGTCATGACACGATCCCGGGGTGCCTGAGACTCTGCCGTCCGTGCTCGACAGCCCGCTGCTGCGGGCCTGCCGCCGGGAGCCGGTGCCGCACACGCCGGTGTGGTTCATGCGGCAGGCCGGGCGGTCCCTGCCGGAGTACCGCGCGCTGCGGGCCGGCATCGCCATGCTCGAGGCGTGCGCGCGGCCGGACCTGGTCACCGAGATCACCCTCCAGCCGGTCCGGCGGTACGGCGTCGATGCGGCCATCCTGTTCAGCGACATCGTGGTGCCGCTCAAGGCCATCGGCGTGGACCTCGACATCGTCCCGGGGGTGGGACCCGTTGTGGCTCAACCGTTCCGGACCGCCGCCGACCTCGACCGGCTGCCCGCGCTGACGCCCGAGCACGTGCCGTACGTCACCGAGGCCGTTCGGTCGCTGGTGGCCGAGCTGGGCGGGACGCCGCTGATCGGCTTCTCCGGTGCGCCGTTCACGCTCGCGTCGTACCTGATCGAGGGTGGGCCCTCACGCGGGCACGAGCACACTAAGGCCCTGATGTACGGCGACCCGGGACTCTTCCGCGAGCTGCTGGCCCGGCTGGCGCTGATCGCGGGCGCGTTCCTGCGGGTGCAGGTCGAGGCCGGTGCCAGCGCGGTCCAGCTGTTCGACTCGTGGGTCGGCGCCCTGCCGCTGACGGACTACCGGCGGCACGTGCAGCCGCACTCGGCGACCGCGCTGGCGGCCGTCGCCGGGCTCGGCGTCCCCCGGATCCACTTCGGCGTCGGGACCGGTGAGCTGCTGGAGGCCATGGGCGAGGCCGGCGCAGAGGTCGTCGGCATCGACTTCCGGGTCCCGCTGGCCGAGGGGTCGCGCCGGGTCGGACCGGAGCGCGCGGTGCAGGGAAACCTCGACCCTGCAACGGTTTTCGCGCCCTGGGCCGCGGTGCGCGAGCGGGTCCTCGACGTGCTGGCTGACGCGCAGGGCCTGCCGGGCCACGTGTTCAACCTCGGGCACGGGGTCCTGGCCGACACCGATCCGGACGTCCTGGCCCGGATCGTCGACCTCGTGCACGAGCAGACCTCCTGACCCGCGCCGTCCCATGTGTCAGCCCCTCCGGGCGGCAGGCCACCCGCAGGGGCTGACAACTCCGGCGGACGGGTCAGATCTCCGCTGAAGGGGTGGCCAGGGAGCCCGGAGTGGCCGGCGGGCCGGTCCGGCCGGACGCCGGTCCGGAGGTACGCCGCCGGCGCCAGAGGACCAGGGCCGGCAGACCCACCAGGACCAGCAGCAGGGCGAAGGGCAGCAGCGCGCCGACGACGGTGAGCGCGACCACGAGCGCTCCGGTGAAGGCATCCCAGCCGCGGTGCAGCCCGGCCCCGAAGCCCGTGCCGGCCTTGACCGGCTTCTTGGCCACCCCGGGAGGGGAGAGCGTGACCGACAAGGTGGCCAGGTCGACCGAGTCGTCCAGGCTCTTCAGCTGGGCCTCCAGCGACTCCAGGTTCGACTCCCGCTGGGACAGCTCGCCCTCGATCTGGACGATGTCGGCGATCCGGGTCGCCCGGGCCAGCAGGACGCGAACCCTCGCGACACTCGCCTTCTCGGTGGCGAGGCGGCTGGTGACGTCGACACTCTGCTGAGTCACGTCGTCGCTGCTCTGGCTGCGGGCGGCCACCGTGCCGAGGCCGGCGACCTGGTCGGTCACCGAGCCCAGCCGGGCCTGCGGCACGCGCAGGGTCAGGCTGGACTGGGCCGGCTGGCCGGGGCCCGCGGCCTGGGTCTTCTCGTCGCCGACGTAACCGCCGGCGCTGCTGGCCACCGCCCGGATCCGGGCGGCGGTCCGGAAGATGTCGCCGACGGTGAGCTCGAGGCTGCTCGACCGGACCAGCCGCCGGCCCTGGACCAGGTCGGCCGAGCCGGCCTCCGTGGTGTCTCCGCCGCCCGGCTGTGCGGCCGAGGCTCCACCTGGGGCGGGCGCCACGCCCGGCGCCTTGGCCAGGCCGCTGGAGGCGCCACCCGAGGAGACGGAGCCCCCCGAGTCCGCGGCCCCCTTGGCCGAGGAGGCACTCCCACCGGTGCCGCTCGACCCGCCACAGCCGGCCACCGCGCCGGTCAGGACCGCGGCGGCCAGGACGGCCGAGGCCATGCTGACCGCCGTACGCCGGCGGCGTCCGGCCGGGGAGGGGCCAGCTCCGCGCCGTAGCTGCGTGTCCTGCCTGTCCTGCGTGTCCTGCGATGCCTGAGCTGCCGGAGCTGCCTGAGCTGCCTGAGATGCCTGCGTGTCCCGCGTTATCAGCGACATGGTGTTGCCCTCCCGATGCGCGGCCGAAGCTGCTCGAAACCGCCGGCGGATGAGTCTCGGCCGGGGGTCGTTCACTCCTGCGACGCGGCGGCGGGCACCGGCGGTTCCGTCCAGGGGATCTCGAGCCGGTCACGGTCTGCGAACCTTGGCTGCATGCCCGGGCCGACCGATCCGACGCCTCCGACCGTCGCGGTCGTCGGCGGGGGGATCTCCGGCCTGACCGCGGCCTGGGAGATCAACCGCCTGCGACCGGACGTCCGCGTCGTCGTCCTCGAGGGTGCGCCCCGGGTCGGCGGCAAGCTGTCGCTCATCGAGGTCGGAGGGCTGACCCTCGACGGCGGCGCCGAGGCGCTCCTCGCCCGCCGGCCGGAGGCGCTCGACCTGGCCCGGCAGGTCGGCCTCCAGCCCGACCTGGTCACGCCCGAGACGACGTCGGCCGGGGTGTGGACGCGGGGTCAGGTCCGGCCCCTGCCGCGCCGCACCGTCATGGGCATCCCGGCCTTCGGGTCGGACGCCGTCGGTGTGCTGACCGAGGCCGAGGCGGCCCGGGTGGATGCCGAGCCGAGCGAGCCGGCCGCGCCGGTCGAGGACGACATCGACGTCGCCTCGTACGTCGCCGGGCGGGTCGGGCCGGCAGTCGTCGACCGGCTGGTCGAGCCGCTGCTCGGCGGCGTCTATGCCGGGCATGCCGACCGGCTCTCGCTCCGCGCGACCGTGCCGGCCGTCTGGGCGGCGGCCCATTCAGGGACCAGCCTCGTGGCGGCAGCGCGGGCCCAGGTCGGGCCGGCCGCGAGCGAAGGCACGGTCCCGGCGCCCGTCTTCGCGGGCCTCGCCGGCGGGGTTGGCCGGCTGCCGCTGGAGGTCGGGGCCGCGCTGACCCGGGCGGGCGTGCGGGTGCGGACCGGCGTCACCGTCCGCGAGCTGCGCCGGCTGCCCGCCGGCGGCGACCCCGGCGCCGCGCCGCGGTCGGGCCCCGGCGCGGGCGCGGGCGAGGCGGCGCCCGCCCGGTGGCAGCTCGTCCTCGGCTCGCGCGCCGACGAGCAGCTGCTCGAGGTCGACGCCGTGGTGCTCGCGGTGCCGGCCCGGCCGGCCGGCCGGCTGCTGGCCGGCGTGAGCGGTCCGGCGGCCGCCCTGCTGGGTGGGGTCGAGGCGGCGAGCATGGCCCTGGTCGTGGCGATCCTCCCGGGGGCGCGGAGCCTCGTGTCGGACGCCGGCTCCGGCTTCCTGGTGCCGCCGGTCGAGGAGCGGCTGGTCAAGGCCGTGACCTACTCCAGTGCCAAGTGGCGATGGCTCGCCGACCAGGCCGGTCCCGACCTCGTGGTCCGGCTCTCGGTCGGGCGGCAGGGCGACGAGACGATGCTGCAGCGTCCGGACGACGAGCTGGCCGGGATGGCGATCAGCGAGCTGACCGAGGCGCTCGGCGCCCCCCTGCCGACGCCGACGGAGACAACGGTCGTGCGCTGGGGCGGGGGCCTGCCGCAGTACGCCGTCGGGCACGTGTCGATGGTCGAGTCGCTGCGGTCCGCGCTGTCGTCGGTGCCCGGCCTGTCACTGTGCGGTGCCTACCTCGACGGCCTCGGGGTGCCCGCGTGCATCGCCGCGGCCCGGCGGGCTGCGGCCGAGGTGATGGCCGACCTGCCGGGACGCTCCACCGGCCCGGGGCGGACAATGGGCGGATGAGTGAGCAGAGCCAGCCCCCGACAAGCCGCCGAGCGCCCGCGAGATCAACGACACGATCGTCTACGCGATGTGGTCGGTCTTCCGAGTCACGGACCGTATCGGGGAGGATCGGGGGACCCTCGCCGAGCAGGCTCAGACCGAGCTGGATCGCCTGTCCGACAAGGGTTTGACCATCAGGGGCTGGTACGACGTCGGCGGGCTGCGGGCCGACGCCGACCTGATGGTCTGGTGGCACGCGCCCGACGTCGAGACCGTGCAGGCCGGCCTACCGCGCCTGCGGCGTACGGCCCTGGGGCGCACGCTGCGAGCCGGTCTGGTCGATCGTGGCCGCTGCACCGGCCTGCGGAGTTCAACAAGAGCCACGTCCCGGCGTTCATGGCCGGCGAGCAGCCCCGCGGCTACATCTGCGTCTACCCGTTCGTGCGCTCGTACGAGTGGTACCTGCTGCCGGACGACGAGCGCCGCCGGATGCTGGTCGAGCACGGCATGGCGGCCCGGACCTACCCGGACGTGCGGGCCAACACGGTGTCGTCCTTCGCGCTCGGCGACTACGAGTGGATCCTGGCCTTCGAGGCCGACGAGCTGCACCGGATCGTCGACCTGATGCGCGACCTGCGGGCCACCGACGCCCGCCGGCACGTGCGCGAGGAGGTGCCGTTCTACACCGGCCGCGCGGCTTGCGCTGGCCGACCTGGTCAGCCGCCTGCCCTGACGGTTGTCAGGCCCGGCGGGTGGGGTACCACCCGCCGGGCCTGAGCGAGCTCGGGCGGTCAGCTGGCCTTGGGCTGCAGGGTCAGGCTGATCGAGTTGATGCAGTACCGCTGGTCGGTCGGGGTGTCGTAGCCCTCGCCCTCGAAGACGTGCCCGAGGTGCGAGCCGCAGTTGGCGCAGCGGACCTCGACCCGCTTCATGCCCATCGAGACGTCCTCGATGTACTCGACGCGGTCCTCGGCCAGCGGGCTGTAGAACGACGGCCAGCCGCAGTGCGACTCGAACTTGTGGTCGCTGCGGAACAGCTCCGCGCCGCAGGCCCGGCAGGCGTAGACGCCCTCGGTCGTGGTGTCGGTGTACTCGCCGACGAACGGCGCCTCGGTGCCGGCCTCGCGCAGCACGTGGTACTCCTCCGGGCTGAGCTGCTCGCGCCAGTCCTCGTCGTCCTGTGACGGCGTACGTGCGGCCGGTGGGCTGCATCGCACGTCCTTCGGATCGCCACATGGGGTGTGCTCCCGATTCTGTCGGGGGACACCTGGGTCAACCAGCGGAGCGGCGGCGGGCGTTCCCGGCGCCCGGCCGGGTCGAGCTCAGCGCGCAGCCGGACGACCTGCGGGTCGTGGTCGCTGTCCTGGTCGAAGAACTCGGAGTTGGTGTGCACGACGTCGTACTCGTACAGCTCGTGCTGCCGTCCATGGCCAGCGAGCCGCTGATCAGGATGTGGTCGAGCACCTGGCTGTTGCCGTCGAAGACGTAGGTGTACCGCTCGTTCGCCGGCAGCGTCCGCGGCAGGTCGACCAGCGCGTCCGACCGTGGCACCGACCAGGATGTCCGCCGTCTGGGAGAACTCGAAGTCGTTCAGGTCGCCCAGCACGATGACCCGCGCCGTCGCGGTCGACGGCCTGGATCTGGTCGACGAACGGCGCGGACCTCGGTGGCCTGCTGGTGGCGCTGGATCTCGCTCGAGCGCACCGGCGGCTGGAACCGGCCGAAGATCGGCGTTGTCGCCGCCCTTGGAGTTGAAGTGGTTGGCGATGACGAAGAGCGGCTGGCCCGTGCCACTTGAACTGCCCGACCAGCGGCTTGCGGCTCGCGTTCCAGGCGGCGTTGCGCCGGGTCGATGCGGCCCGGGCTGACGGACAGCTGCGGCTTGCCGCCGACGCCCTGCACCGTCGACCGGCGTCGTGGAGGTCGGTGCCCGGCGCCGGCGCCCGGTCGACGAAGCCGAGCCCGCGGTCGGTGCGGAACAGGAAGACCTGCCGGATGTTGCCGCCCGGCTGGCCGCCGTCCGCGCCGTCGACCGGGTCGATCTCCTGCGACTGGTACGCCGGGCCGCCGGCGCGCCGGATGGCGGCGACCAGCTTGCCGACGGTCAGGTCGCTGGCCACGGTGCCGTCGTTGGTCGCACCGCTGTTGTCCTGGATCTCCTCGACCGCGACGAGGTCGGGCGACCGCAGGTTGTGGACGATCTGCCCGGCCAGCCGGTCGAACTTGGTCTGCGGGTCGGCCGGCGCGAGGTTCTCGACGTTGAACGTGGCGACCGCCAGCTGGTCCGCGGACGGCGCGTGCGGTGACCTCGCGCTGCAGGCCGTGCGCGCTCCACCGTCGGCGCCTGCGGTCAGCATCGAGGTGGAAGTTCGGAGAAGTCGTAGTCCAGGACGCCGACCGCCTGCCGGCCTTGATCTTGTCGCCCACGTTCGGCGACGGCCCGGTACCCGGCCGGCAGCAGCTCGTCGTCCATGATCAGCCGGGCGGCGTTGGGGTGGTCGTAGCCGGAGTAGACGACGCCGCCGCGCGGGCTGTTGACGACGTCGGGGCTGTTGCCGGGGACGACCGGCGTCTCGCCGAAGCGCGGTGTTCGTGGGCCCGACCGCGCGCGGCGTGTGCGCACGGCGACCCGCATGCCCTCGAGCGACTCGTCGAAGTCCATGGCGTCGCGTGGCGGGTCGAGAACGGCACGCCGGCGCGCCTCCACGTCACCCGGGTCGCCGGTCTTGACCGTCTGGGCCGGCGCGTCCGGTCGACACCGAGGACGACCGGCGCCGGCAGCGGGTTGCCGCTGGACGACCACGCGTGACCGTGGGGCCGGCCAGCTCGGTGGTGCTCAGGCCGGCCGGGCGCCGCCGGGAGGAACTCCGAGACGGTGCCGTCGACGCTGACCGCGTCACCGACGGCGACGGTCGGGGCCGACGAGGTGAAGACGTACAAGCCCTCGCTGGTCGCGTCGTCGTCGTCCGGGGTCGGTCGACTGGATCCAGAAGCCGCTGCGGCCCTTGGCGGTCACCACGCCGGCGACGTCGACCAGCTGTGACCCTTGAGCGGCGAGATGTGCGCCGCGCCCTGGATCTGCTCGATCGTCGCGGGTCTGCCGGTGACCGGCGGTGGCAGCGCGCAGGCCGGGGCCGCGGTCGCCGAGTTCTCCGGCGCCGGCGCGCGCGGTGGCGAAGTCGGCGGCGTTCTGGTCGGTGTCGGTGCAGGGCGCGATGCGCACGTCGGCAGTGGTGTTCGACGGCGCCGGGCGCCGCGGCCGCTGCCCTCGAAGGTGGTGGCCGTGCGCCGTAGCCCACGCGGTCGACGAGCGTCGCCGACGCGGTGGTCGAGGTCGATCCGGCCCGCAGTGCCGCGGACATCGCGGTCGACGCCGACGGCGTCCGGGGTGGGCAGGTCACCGCTCGGCGTCGTCCCGGCCGCCACCTGCACCAGGTAGGCGTGGCGGGCCGCGATGCGTGCCGGTGAGGGTCGTCGGGCTCGTCGGCCGGTGCCGCTGGCGGAGAAGTAGCGTGACCGTCCAGCCGGACAGGTCGACGGGCGAGCTGCCGAGCCGTTGAACAGCTGGACGAAGTCGTTCTTGAACTGTGCGCCGGAGTTGCCACCGCCGCCGTACACCTGCGCTATGACGACGTCCGACGAGACGGCGTGCGCTGGCGCGGACAGGCCAACTGCGGCGGCGGCGACGAGCGCGAGCGAGCTGACGGTGGCCAGCAGCAGGCGGAGTGCGCGAGGGACGGTACGGCGGCTGGGCACGCGGTGGCGCAGGCTCATGATGAGGGCTCCTTGTGGGGGTCCCTCGTTCCTACCAGGTACGAGATGATTGCGAAACCCGGTGCGGCGTCTAGTGATTGACGACTGCGTGAACCAGGGGTGTCGTTGAATGCTGGATCAGCGAGAGCCGCTCCCTGATCCAGCGTGCTCGGGCGCGGCAGGCGTCAGCCGAGGAACGTCGTCCCGGCGTAGATGTGCAGGACGGGCACCCCGAGACGCTCGCGCGCTCGGCTGGCCCAGTCGCGGTGGAACGTGTCCTCCACCGCGTGCGGGCGGGTCACGATCACGACCTCGCGCGCGCCGTACGCCGTCACCGCGGTCGCCAGGGCCGGCAGCGGGTCGTCCACGGTGACCTCGCCCTCGGCCTCGGCACCGATGCCCCTCAGGGCGGTCACCGACGCCGTCAGCGCGTCCGCGGCTCCGGCCCGGGCCTGGTCGGCCTTCGGCTCGCGGCCGCGGATCGCGTCCAGGGCCTGGCGCAGCTCCCCGAGGCTGAGGTGGTCGACGACGTCCGCGAGCAGGTTGCGCTCGGTGTCGGCCGGCACGAGCACGCGGTAGGCCAGCGTCTCGCCCGCATGCAGGGCAGCGATGCGCCCCGCGTCGCCTCCGTCCAAAGCCTGCTCGGTCAGCAGCACGATCGTGTCGGTCACGTGGTCGATCTCCCTGTGGCGGGCCGGTAGCGGTCGACGCCCCGGGCCGGCCGAGGTCGCGACGCCCACTGTATGGCGTCGCGACCCCGGCCCCTCAGGTCGCTCGGGCCCGAGGAATGCCGCCCGGGCCGGTCAGAACGCGCCGGTGCCGTTGGGTGTGCCCAGGCCGGTGGGCCCGTCCCACCCGCTGCGGGCGTGGCACAGCTGGGTCGGCGAGCAGGAGCCGTTCGACCCGCTGGTCACGTCGAACAGCGATCCGGCGTGCTGGTACGCAAGGGCGTTCGGGTAGCCCGAGGTGTTGCCGGACAACGCGTAGACCGAGGCGACGATCGGCGACGACGCGCTGGTGCCGCCGAAGACCAGCCAGCCCGACTGGCCCTGGTAGGCCGTCGAGTCGTAGACCGCGACACCGGTCTGCGGGTCGGCGACCGCGGAGACGTCGGCCATGGCCCGCCTGGTGCCGCAGCCGGTCGAGAACGACGACGGCGCGACCGCCGCGTTGTAGGCCGAGCAGCCCGATCCCGCACCGCTCCACACGGTCTCGCTCCAGCCGCGCGTCCCGGATGCGGTGCGCAGCGAGGTGCCCCCGACGGCCGTGACGTAGGCCGAGTCGGCGGGGAAGGACCCGCCCTGGTAGCCGCTGTCACCCGTCGACGCCGTCACGGCGATCCCCGGGTGGTTGTAGTAGTGCCCGTAGCTCGAGTCCGGGGCGTCCCCGCCGCCGTAGCTGTTCGAGATGGCGACCACGCCCGACGTCGCCGCCGCCCGGTTGACGGCGGTGCCGAGGTTGGCGGTCGACGCGGTCTTGGCCTCGACGAGCAGGATGTGGCACGTCGGGCACGCGGCGGAGACCATGTCGAGGTCCAGGCTGATCTCCTGGGCCCAGCTGGCGTTGGTGGCCGGCAGGCTCGTCGTGCTCCCCGTCTGGCTGACCTTCTTGAAGCAGCCGTTCGCCGTCGTGCAGGCCGAGAGCCCGAACTGCGAGCGGTAGACCCCGAGGTCGGCCTCAGCCGTCGGGTCGTTGTACGCGTCGACGATCGCGACGGTCCGGCCGGCGGCGGACAGCCCGCTCAGCTTGTACGCCGACTGGATCGAGGTCGGCCCGTAGCCGGCGGGCGTCACGTCTGGCCGCGCGGCGGCGGCCCTGGACATCTGGCGATCGGTCCGCACGATGGACAGGCAGGCCTCGTAGCCCGCCTTCGGACTGGCGCAGGAGTGCCTCGTGTTGGCAGTCGATCCGCCCGCAGCGGTGGCTGCCGGGACGGTCGCAGCAGTGGTGGTGGTGGCCTGGGCGGTCCCTCCGGCCCAGGCCAGGCCGGCCAGGCTCGTGGCCACGGCGGCTGTCACGGCAAGCGCTCTCGGTGGGCGCATGAGTGTCCTCTCGTCGTTGACGGCCTGGACTCGTGGTCGTTGGGCGGCCGTCGGTTGTCGAACGGGTCGTTGCACATTTCGTCGAACAGTGCCCCTCGAACGTTGCAGCCGAACTACCAAGCGCAGGCCAATAGTGGGTCAAGGTTTCACCAAGTTCCCAGGGGGACGACGACCGGCATGATGGGGGGCATGCAGCTGCCCGTGATGCCCCCGGTCGCTCCGATGCTGGCCAAGGCGGTGCCCGAGATCCCGGACGGGGCGTCCTACGAGCCGAAGTGGGACGGCTTCCGGTCGGTCGTCTTCCGGGACCGTGACGAGGTCGAGATCGGCAGCCGGAACGAGCGCCCGATGACGCGCTACTTCCCCGAGCTGGTGGAGGCCTTCAAGGCCGAGCTGCCCGAGCGCTGCGTGGTCGACGGCGAGATCGTGGTGGCGGTCGACGGGCGGCTGGAGTTCGAGGTCCTCCAGCAGCGGATCCATCCGGCCGACTCCCGGGTGCGGCGGCTCGCGGCCGAGACTCCCGCGTCCTACGTCGCGTTCGACCTGCTGGCGCTGGGTGACGAGGACCTGACCGGGCGGCCGTTCGAGGAGCGACGAGCCCGGCTGGTGGAAGCACTCGCCGGTGTCAAGAACCGGGTGCACGTGACGCCGGCGACGACCGATCGTGGTCAGGCCGAGCGGTGGTTCGAGGAGTTCGAGGGGGCCGGACTGGACGGCGTCGTGGCCAAGCCGTTGGCCGTCACCTACCAGCCGGACAAGCGGGTGATGTTCAAGATCAAGCATGCGCGGACGGCGGACTGCGTCGTCGCGGGCTACCGGGTGCACAAGAGCGGTCCGGAGCTGGTCGGCTCGCTGATGCTCGGCCTCTACACCGACGACGGCTCGCTGGCCTCGGTCGGCGTGATCGGCGCCTTCCCCATGGCCCGCCGACGGGAGCTGTTCACCGAGATGCAGGACCTGGTGACGACGTTCGACGGTCATCCGTGGAACTGGGCTGCGGCGCAACAGGATCCGGACGCGGCCCGCAACCCGCGAGCCTCCGAGACGTCGCGCTGGAACGCCGGCAAGGACCTGTCGTTCGTGCCGCTGCGACCGGAGCTGGTGGTCGAGGTGCGCTACGACCAGATGGAGGGTGCTCGGTTCCGACACACGGCGCAGTTCAACCGCTGGCGCCCGGACCGTACTCCCGAGTCATGCACGTTCGACCAGCTCGAGCGACCCGTGACCTTCGAGCTGGACGACATCGTGCCTGGACTCGGGTCGTGAAACGATCAGTCCATGCGTGCACCCGGCTGGCGCCCCCTCGCCCTCCTGCTCGGCGGCTCCGGGGTCCTTCATCTGGTGCGTCCGGAGATCTACGAGCCGCTCGTCCCTCGCCCTCTCGGTGATGCCCGGGCGTGGGTCTACGGCTCCGGAGTCGCCGAGCTGGCCTGTGCCGCAGGCCTTTCGATGCCGCGCTCCCGCCGCCGGGCCGCGCTCGTCTCGGCCGGCCTCCTGCTCGTGGTGTTCCCCGGCAACGTCCAGCAGGCCGTGAGCGCCGTGCGGTCGAGCCGGGCGTCGACGGGCTATCGCGCCGGCACCCTGGCCCGGTTGCCGCTGCAGGCCCCGCTGGTGGCGTGGGCCCTGCGGCTGGCCCGTGAAGCGGGGTCGCGATGAGCTCGAGCGCCGTCGCGGAGCCGGCGGCTCGCGTCGTACGGCGGGATCGCGGCCGGTGGCGTCCTGGGTCTGGGCGCGGCCTCCGCCGCCGGGCTGGCCGCCTACTTCACCCGCCGGGTCGTCACACCGCTCGTGGTCAAGCCGGACGACCTGGAGGTCCTGGCCGTCCTCGACGACCGCGTCGTGCTGAGCGCCACGCCGGACACGGTGGTCCCCGGTCGGTACGGCCTCTGGCTCGACGGCGGAGCGGGCCACGCGCGGATCGGCCAGATCCTGGATCGGGACGACGCGACAGTGACCCGCGTGCTGGAGGCCGTCGACGGCGGCGACCTGCGGCCGGGACCGGCGCGCTTCAACCAGTACTACGTGGCCGGGGACCCGACGACGGCGTGGGGCCTGCCGTCGCAGGACGTCGGCATCGAGTCCGAGGTGGGGGAGCTGCCGTGCTGGCTCGTCCCCCCGGCCGAGCCGGTGTCGGGCGCGGCTGCCGATCCCGGGACGGCGGGGGTGTGGGCGGTGCTCGTGCACGGGCGCGGGGCGACCCGCGAGGAGTGCCTGCGGGGCGTGCCGGTGCTGCAGCGCATGGGGATCACCACGCTGGTGCCGTCGTACCGCAACGACCGGGACGCCCCCGGTGACGCCGTCGGGCACTACCACTTCGGGGGGACCGAGTGGAGGGATATCGAGGCGACCGTGATCTGGGCCCTGTCGCAGGGCGCGACGCGGGTGGTCCTGATGGGCTGGTCGATGGGCGGAGCCATTGCGCTGCAGGTGATTTCGCGCTCCTGGGTGGCCAGCAAGGTCGACGCCGTCGTGCTGGACGCGCCAGTGGTCGACTGGGGTGATGTGCTCGACCACACGGCGCGGGTCAACGGCCTGCCCCCGCCGGTCGGCCGGATCGGGCAGGGGATGGTCCGGCACTCCCTGCTGCGCCGGGTGGTCGGGCTCGGGGAGCCGGTGGACCTGCGGACGCTGAACTGGGTCCGGCGGGCCCAGGAGCTGTCGGTGCCAGTGCTGCTGATCCACAGCGAGGACGACGACGTGGTCCCGGTCGGGCCGTCGCGGGCGCTGGCGGCGGCGCGGCCGGACGTCGTGACGTTCGCGCCATGGACGACGGCTCGGCACACCAAGGAGTGGAACGTGGATCCCGAGCTGTGGGACAGCCTGGTCGGCTCGTTCCTGAAGCGCGTGCTGGGGTGAGCGACCGATGACCGACGTCACCCAGCACACGGTCCGACCGCTCGACGCCTCCACCTGGGACGCCTTCGCCGAGCTGGTCGAGCGCAACAACGGCGTCTTCGGCGGGTGCTGGTGCATCGGCTTCCACCCGGAGTCCGGCCGAGCGCGGGATCGACTACCGCGACGGTCAAGGAGGACCGGGTCCGGACCGGCCGCGCGCACGCCGCGCTGGTCTTCGACGACGACGGGCCTGGCCCAGGGCTGGTGCCAGTACGGCAGCCCCGAGGAGCTGCCCGGCATCAAGCACCGGCGCGAGTACGACAAGGACGCCGCCGCCCCGCCCGGACTGGCGGATCACCTGCTTCTTCGTCGACAAGAGGCATCGCGGTCAGGGCGTCGCCCGGGCCGGCGCTGGAGGGCGCGCTGGACCAGATCGCCGGCGCCGGGCGGCGGCCTGGTCGAGGCCATCCCCGAGGTGACCGCCGGCCGTCAGGCGCCGGGCCGGTTCCTGTTCAGCGCCACCGTCGAGCTGTTCGAGGAGTACGGGTTCACCCGGGTCCGGCAGGTCGGCAAGCACGCCTGGATCCTGACCAAGGTGATCGAGCCGGCCTGAGCGCCGCCGCCCAGCCCGGACCCGCAACCGAGGCCTGACGGCGGCCTGGCGGGTCGTCGGGCTCGACCGGAGCCAGCGGCCGATCAGCGTGCCGCCCTGCTCGAGCAGGTGGGCCAGCCGCCACGCGTCCCTCGGCCGGCGCGCGCCGTCGAGGATGCGCGGGCCGCTGCCGCCGACCACCAGCGGGCGACCAGGTCAGGCACAGCTCGTCCAGCCGAGCCGCTGGCGACCAGCATCGACATCAGTGACGGGCCGCCCTCGCACAGGACCTGCCGCAGGCCGCGGTCGGCCAGCGCCGCCACCGCCGATGGCCGGGTCGACCCGGCCCTCGCCGGCCTCGATGACCGGTCCGGGCCGAGCCGCTCCCGGACCGCGCCGAGGCGAGTCGGGTCGCAACCCCTCGGGCACACCACGAGCAGGGGGCCGGTGCCCTCGGCCGGCTGGGACCCGCTCCGGCAGCTCCAGGGTCCGGCTCCCGACGGCCAGCGCGGGGGGAGCGGTCAGGTCGACGGAGGCGCGGACCGGGCGCTGGGCCGCGCTCATCCGAGTCCGGCCGATCTCCTCAGCCGGCAACAGTCCCCGCGCCGACCAGCACGACGTCGGCGAGCGCGCGCAGGATGTCCGAACACCCGCGGTCGCGCTACCGAGCTGATCGAGTCGGACAGGCCGTCCGGCGCCCGTCGCGGCGCCGTCCAGGGTGCTGACGAAGTTCGCCCGCACCCAGCTCTCGCCCCGCACGGCTGCGGACGGGAGTGAGTAGCTCGCTCACCCGCCGGTCGTCGACCTCGGCGGACTCGGGCGGGTCCGCGGCGGTGGGGAGCAGGAGTCGCATCGGCCGAGCCTGTCAGGCGGGCCCCACGCACGACGCAACCGACTGCGCCGCCAGTCGCACGCTGCCGGTGCCGACCGCGCACCTCTCCCACGCGAGCAGGACCCGCATCGGCCCCGCCGCGCACAGGCACGTCCTGGTCGGCGTCGGCCAGGTTCGACCACCACCAGGTGCGCCGCCCGCGTGAAGCTGAACCACCGGGCGTCCTCGTCGTACTCCACTGCACCTGCGCGCAGGTCGTCGGCGCGCAGGTCAGGCGTGCTGCGGCGCAACGAGATCAGGCCTGGTACCAGTCGAGCATCCGGGCGTGGTCGCCGTGCCGCATCTCGTCCCAGCGCAGCACCGAGCCGTCCCGGGTGCGCCGGTCCTGCGGGTCCGGCACCTGCTCGGCGGCCCAGCCGTGCTCGGCGAACTCGCGCGCCGGCCGTCGCGGACGGCCGCGGCCAGCTCCGGCTCGTCGAAGTCCGTGAAGTACTGCCACGGCGTGGACGCGGCCCACTCCTCACCCATGAACAGCATGGGCGTGAACGCCGACGTCATCACCAGCGCGGCACCGATGGCCTGCTGCCCGGGCGTGAGCAGCGCGCCGACCCGGTCGCCGACCGCGCGGTTGCCGATCTGGTCGTGGGTCTGCAGGTAGCCCAGGAACCGCCGTCCGTCGTGCGCTCGGGGTCCACCGGGTGCCCCCAGTCCTGCCCGCGGAAGGACGACCACCCGCCGTCGTGCCGGAACACCCGGGTCAGGCAGTGGCCAGCACCGGCAGCGAGCCGAAGTCGGCGTAGTACCCCTGCCGCTCGCCGGTCAGCGCCGCGTGCAGCGCGTGGTGCAGGTCGTCGCTCCACTGCGCGTCCATCCCGAGCCCGCCGGCGGCGGTCGGCGCGACCGTGCGCGGGTCGTTCAGGTCGCTCTCCGCGACCAGCTCCAGCGGGCGCCCCAGCGCGTGGCGCAGGACCGCGGTCTCGTCGGAGAGCTGGGCGAGCAGTGGCCGGGGGGAGTCGTCGCGCAGCTCGTGGACGGCGTCCAGGCGCAGCACGTCGACGTGGAAGTCCCGGAACCAGCGCAGCGCGTTGTCGATCAGCCAGCGGCGCACCGCCATGTTGCCCTGGCCGTCCAGGTTGACCGCTGGCCCCACGGCGTGTGGTGGTCGTCGGTGAAGTACGGGCCGAACCCGGACAGGTAGTTGCCGCTCGGGCCGAGGTGGTTGTAGACGACGTCCAGGCCGACCGCCAGGCCGCGGGCGTGGCAGGCGTCGACGAAGCGCTGCAGCGCCTCCGGCCCGCCGTACGGCCTCGTGCACCGCGTACGGGTGCACGCCGTCGTAGCCCCAGCCCCACGGCCCGTCGAACGCGGCGACCGGCATCAGCTCGACGACGTCCACGCCGAGCCCGGCCAGGTGGTCCAGGTGCTCCGACCGCGGCGTCCAGCGTGCCCTCGTACGGTGAAGGTGCCGACGTGCAGCTCGTAGAAGACCGCGCCGAGGACGCCCTTGCCGCAGCGCGGCCCGCGCCAGCCGTCGTCGTGCCAGGTGTGGTGCTCCGGGTCGAAGACCCGGCTGGGCCCGTGCACGCCGTCCGGCTGCCACGCGCTGCGCGGGTCGGGGTCAGCGGTCGCCGCCGTCCACGCTGAACCCGTAGTCCGTGCCGTGCCCGCCCCAGGGACCGTCGCGCTCCACCACCCCGGACGCAGCGGGAGCCGTCGGTGTCACCGGAGCCGTGTCGGCCGCGGCACCCGCCGCATCGGCCTCGATGGCGCCGGCGGGCAGGACCAGGTCGACCCGTCCGGCATGCGGGCGCCCAGACGGCGGAAGCGGTGCATGGGGCCAGCCTACACAGCACCGCCCACCTGGACGGGGTAGGGCCCTGCCATGATCGGCCGATGCGCGAGCGCGGAGGACGAGGGGTCACGCCCCGGACGAAGGACGAGCCGGGCTCGCAGGCGCGGGGCTCAAGGACGCGAAGGCTCAGCGCTCGACGGTCGGCCAGCGACCGGCGGCGCAGGCCGGCGCGGCCGAGCGACGCCAGAAGTCAGGAGAAGAGTCGGTCGCACTGCAGGTCGCACCCCGCGGAGCCGACGCGTCGCGGCGGCGTGTCCGGTGACCTGCAGGCTGCTGCGGGTCGGCGCGGGCTTCGACCTCTCGGACGCCGACCCGCGCGCACGCCTGGCTTCGCCGGCGGCAAGGCCAGGGCGGGCGCGCCCTGGCCGCCGGCGTCGACACCTGTCCGAGCTGCAGGAGCGGCTGTACGCCGAGACCAAGGGCGGCGCCGACGCGCTCGCTGCTGCTGTCGTCCAGGGCATGGACACCTCCGGCAAAGGTGGCATCGTGCGGCACGTCGTCGGCGCGGGCGACCCGCAGGGCATCCGGCACACCGCCTTCAAGGCGCCGACGAACGAGGAGCGGGCGAAGGGCTTCCTCTGGCGGATCCGGCAGGCGCTGCCGCAGGCCGGCGAGATCGGGGTCTTCGACCGGTCGCACTACGAGGACGTGCTGATCGCGCGGGTGCACGGCCTCGTGCCGCAGGCGACCTGGTCCAAGCGCTACGCGACCATCAACGACTTCGAGGCGCGGCTGGCCGACCGCGGCACGACCATCGTCAAGGTGATGCTGCACATCTCGCCCGAGAGCAGAAGGCGCGGCTGCCCGAACGGCTGGAGCGCCCGGACAAGTACTGGAAGTACAACCCGGGCGACATCGACGAGCGCCTGCGGTGGAACGACTACCAGGAGGCCTACCAGGTCGCGCTGACCCGTGCTCCACCGAGGCGGCGCCGTGGTTCGTCGTCCCGGCCGACCGCAAGTGGTACGCCCGCTGGGCCGTGCAGCAGCTGCTGATCGAGCACCTGGAGCGGGCTCGACCCGCAGTGGCCGCCGGCGGACTTCGACGTCGCCGTCGAGAAGGCCCGGCTGGCCGCAGCCTGACGCGGCCGGCGGCCTCGGTGCTAGCCCGACGCGCGGACGAGCAGGCGCCACGGGCAGGTCGCGCCGAGCAGCTCGGCGAGCGGGACGGCGCCCCCGTCGACCTCCCGGCCGGTGAGCACGTCCCCGCCGGCCGTCCGGCAGCGCTCACGGTGTGCGCCCGCCAGCCGCCGTACCGCGCGAGCGAGTCCGCCAGCCGGGTCGCGACCGCGACCGACCTGCACGGTCCTCGCCGTCACCGCGACCGAACGCGAGCGCGTTGCCCGAGCTCGTGCGCCAGCGGGGCGTAGGTGGCCTCCGGCCCGACGAACCACTCCGGGTGCGTCGCGGCGCAGCCGCAGGGCCCGCGAGGTCACCAGCAGCTTCTCGTCGTCCAGGTCCGCCCGCCGGCGCCGGCGCCGCCGTCCAGGCCCGGCAGCCGGCGGCCCGCCGCCGCGTAGTCGACCGGACGGCGGTTGTCCGGGTCCACCAGGGACAGGTCGACCAGCTCGGTGCCCTGGTAGACGTCCGGCACGCCCGGCGCGAGCAGCTGCAGCAGCTTCTGCCCCAGCAGTCCGGCGCGGAACGCGTCGTGCGGTCGGTGCGGCCCACGCGGCCAGCGAGCGTCGAGCACCGCCGGGTCGCCCAGCACGCCGTCCACGAAGCTCGTGCAGCGCCGCCTCGTAGGCCTCGTCCGGCGAGGTCCAGCTGGTGTGCGTCTTGGCCTCGCGCACCGCCTTCTCGACGTAGGCCGTGCAGACGCGGTCGGCGCTGATCGGGCCACGGCGACCAGGTGCCGACGAGGGTCTGCCAGACGCAGGTACTCGGTCGCGGCGTCCAGCGGGGCCTGCGGTGCGCGGCGCGACGCCTCGTGCAGGGTCGCGCACGGTGCTCGGCCCACTCCGCCGGCCGCTCGGACAGCACCGCCAGCCGGGCCCGCACGTCCTCGGACCGCTTGGTGTCGTGGGTCGACAGCGTCGTCATGGCCGCGGCCAGGTGCGCTGCAGCCGCGCCCAGGAAGGCGTGCAGCTCCTCGGGCGCCACGCCGAAGTGCTCGGGGTCGCCGCCGACCTCGTTGAGGCCGACGAGCCGGAACCAGCGGTAGAACGGCGGTGTCCTCGATGCCCTTGGCCATCACCGGCCCGCAGGTCTGCTGGAACCGGACGACGAGCTCGGCCCGCCGCGGGTCGCGGCCGGCGTCAGCGGCCCGGGTCGCCGACCGCGCCGAGCACGAGGTCGCGCACCAGCGTCGAGCGTGTCGTGCTCGTGCTCCGGCAGGTGGGCGCGCGCCCGGTCGGCCGCGCCTCGCACGGCCCCACCGCTCGGCGGCGGCGCGCCGGCTCGCCGGGGACGACGTAGGCGCGGTACCGGTCCATGGCGACCAGCAGCTCGGTGACGCTGTCGTGCAGGCCGCGCCGGGTGTGGTCGCGCAGGCCGGGTCGTCGTGGCAGATCCCGGCCAGCAGGTCGACCAGCCGGTGCACCTCGGCGTACGAGCCGCCCTCGACGACCTCGCGCTTGGCCGGCTCGACGCACGTCGGCCAGTCCTGCTCTCGCCGGCGAGCTCGTCGGCCAGCGCTGACAGGGCCGCGGCGCCCGCGCCGTCGACGAAGACCCCGCCGACCCGCCGCAGCACGTCGTACCCGGTGGTGCCCGGCGCACCGCCAGTCCCGGCGCAGCCGCTCGTCGCCCTCCAGGATCTTCTCGACCACGACCCAGGCGTCGCCGGTCGCTCGGCCAGCTGGGCCAGGTAGCCCCGAGGGTCGGCGAGGCCGTCCGGGTGGTCGATCCGCAGCCCGTCGACCGCGCCGCGGCGACCAGGTCGAGCAGCAGCCGGTGGGTCGGCCCGAAGACCTCGGGCCCTCCACCCGGACCGCGGCCAGCGTGTCGACGTCGAAGAACCGCCGGTAGTTCAGCTCCTCGTCGGCGACCCGCCAGTGCGCCAGCCGGTACCACTGCCGGTCGACCAGCTCGGCCAGCGGCAGGTCCTCGGTGCCGGGCCGCAGCGGGAACTGGTGGTCGAAGTAGCGCAGCACCAGCTCGTCGCCGTCCGGGCCGCCCGCCGGGTCGAGCCGCAGCTCGCCCGCGTCCAGCACCTGGCCGATCCGCTAGCCCAGCACCGGCATCAGCAGCGCGCCCCGGTCCACCGACCAGTCCACGTCGAACCACGCGGCGTACGGCGAGCCCGGCCCGTCGCGCAGCACCGACCAGAGCGGCCGCGTTCAGGCAGGCCGGGGTCGGCACCGCCATGTGGTTGGGGACGACGTCCACGACCGCGCCCAGGCCGTGCCGCGTGCAGCGCTGTCGACCAGCCGCTCGAAGCCGTCGCGGCCACCCGGCTCCGGCTGAGATCTGGCCGTGGTCGACGACGTCGTAGCCGTGCATCGACCCGGCGTCGGCCATCAGCACCGGCGACAGGTAGGCGTGCGAGACCCCGAGGTCGTGCAGGTACGGCCGGCCTCGGCCGCATCGGTCGAAGCCGAAGCCGCCATGCACCTGCAGCCGGTAGGTCGAGCCGGCCCGGGCCGGCTCGGCCGGCGGCGCGCTCGGGTCCACGGCGGCTAGGCCTCGTCCCGCTCCGGGGAGCGCGCAGCACCAGGACGGAGCGGGACGACGACCTCGACGCTCGCGCCCGAGGCGAGCTGCGGCGAGTCGTTGTCGGCGCTGGGGTCGGCCGAGTCGACCTCGACCAGCCAGTGCTCGCCGTACGCCTGGCCCGGCAGGGTGAACTCGCAGTCCTCCCCGCTGGCGTTCAGCAGCAGCAGGAACGAGTCGTCCACCTGCGGCTCACCCCGGCGGTCGGGCTCGGGGATCGCCCCGCCGTTGAGGAAGACCATCAGCTGCTGGGTCGAGCCGTCCCGCCAGGTGGCCTCGTCCATGTGCGCGCCGTCCGGCTGGAACCAGGCGATGTCGCCCAGCTCGCTCTCGCCGCCGTGGCTGGCGCCGCCGGCGAAGAAGCGGCGGCGACGGAACACCGGGTGGCCGGCGCGGAGCTGCATCAGCCGCCGGGTGTACTCGAGCAGGACGCGCCGCTCGTCGTCCATGTCCCAGTCGACCCAGGCCGTCTCGTTGTCCTGGCAGTAGACGTTGTTGTTGCCGAACTGGGTCCGGGCGAGCTCGTCGCCGTGGGCGATCATCGGCACGCCCTGGGACAGCAGCAGCGTGGTCATGAAGTTGCGGTGCTGGCGGGCTCGGAGGTCACGGATCGCCTCGTCGGTCGTCTCGCCCTCGGCCCCGCAGTTCCAGGACCGGTTGAAGCTCTCGCCGTCGTTGTTGCCCTCGCCGTTGGCCTCGTTGTGCTTCTCGTTGTAGGACACCAGGTCCCGCATCGTGAAGCCGTCGTGCGCGGTCACGAAGTTGATGCTCGCGACCGGTCGCCGGCCGGAGTGCTCGTAGAGGTCCGAGGACCCGGTCAACCGGGAGGCGAACTCGCCGAGCGTGGAGGGCTCGCCCCGCCAGAAGTCCCGGACGGTGTCGCGGTACTTGCCGTTCCACTCGGTCCACAGCGGCGGGAAGTTGCCCACCTGGTAGCCGCCGTCGCCGACGTCCCAGGGCTCGGCGATCAGCTTGACCTGGCTGACGATCGGGTCCTGCTGCACGAGGTCGAAGAACGCCGAGAGCCGGTCGACCTCGTGGAACTGCCGGGCGAGCGTCGCGGCCAGGTCGAACCGGAAGCCGTCAACGTGCATCTCGGTGACCCAGTAGCGCAGCGAGTCCATGATCAGCTGCAGCACGTGCGGATGCCGCATCAGCAGGCTGTTGCCCGTGCCGGTCGTGTCGTAGTAGTGCTCCGGCGCCTCGTCCACCAGCCGGTAGTACGACGCGTTGTCGATCCCCCGGAAGCACAGCGTCGGCCCGTTCTCGTTGCCCTCGGCCGTGTGGTTGTAGACGACGTCGAGGATGACCTCGATGTCGGCCTCGTGGAGGGACTTGACCATCCCCTTGAACTCCTGGACCTGCTGCCCGCGGGTGCCGTACGCGGCGTACCCGTTGTGCGGCGCCATGAAGCCGATGGTGTTGTAGCCCCAGTAGTTGGACAGGCCCCGACTGATC
The DNA here is from genome assembly GCA_963795385.1 of uncultured Actinomycetota bacterium. Taxonomy (GTDB): domain Bacteria; phylum Actinomycetota; class Actinomycetes; order Actinomycetales; family CAVURS01; genus CAVURS01. The sequence continues at coordinate 467,635 of CAWCHK010000003.1, read as the reverse complement.
AGGTGCGGGTCCTGGACGAACTGGTGGACCGGCATCAGCTCGATCGCCGTGACGCCGAGCCGGCGCAGGTGCTCGACCATCACCGGGTGCCCGACCGCTGCGTACGTGCCCCGGATCTCGTTCGGGATGCCCGGGTGCAGCTTGGTGAGGCCCTTGACGTGCGCCTCGTAGATGACGCTCTCGTGGTACTCGTGGCCCGGCGCGCGGTCGTTGCCCCAGTCGAAGAAGGGGTTCACCACGACGGAGAGCATCGTGTGGCCGGAGCTGTCGTCGGTGTTGACCTTCTTGGGGTTCTTGAAGTCGTAGGAGAAGAGCGAGGGGTCCCCGTCGATCTGACCGTCGATCGCCTTGGCGTAGGGGTCGAGGAGCAGCTTGCTCGGGTTGCAGCGCTGCCCCGCGCCGGGGTCGTAGGGGCCGTGCACGCGGAAGCCGTAGCGCTGACCCGGCTGCAGGCCCGGGATGTAGCCGTGCCAGACGAACGCGTCGACCTCGGTCAGCTCGACGGCGTGGCTGCGGCCCTGGTCGTCGACGAGCACGAGCTCGACCTGCTCCGCCACGTTGGAGAAGAGCGCGAAGTTGACGCCCGTCCCGTCGTAGGTCGCGCCGAGCGGGTAGGGACGGCCGGGCCACAGTCGCAGCTCGGCGGTGGCATTGGGTTGGCTGGTCGAGGTGCTCATCAGGGCACACCGTAGGGGAGGCCGGGCGCGCTCGCGCTGCCGGGCGACACCTCGGCCCGCTCGGCCGTCAGCCCGCCCGGCGCCCCGCCCGTCGGCTCGCTCGGCGGACCGGGTCGGACGCTCGTGTCGAAGGGGTAGCGGGGCAGGCCCGCGACTACCGTGAGGGGGTGAATGAGGGGAGGGCGTCCAAACCGGCCGAAATCCGGGCTGCCCTCGCGCGGATCCGTACCCTGGGCCGGCTGTGGCGGCTGACCCGCGAGACGGTGGCCATCTGCATGCGCTACCGGGTCACCGGCCTGGCCTCGGAGGCCGGCTTCTTCGCGTTGCTGTCCCTCCCGCCGCTGATCCTGGGGCTGTTCGGCGGGGTGGGCTACTTCGGCAAGGCCATGGGACGGGACAACGTCCACGCCCTGCAGGAGAAGATCATCGACCTGGCCTCGAAGATCCTCACCACCGACACGGTCACCAACACCATCACGCCGACCCTGAACGACGTCTTCAAGAACGGCCGGGCCGACCTGATCTCGATCGGCTTCCTGCTCTCGCTGTGGTCCGGGTCGCGGGTCCTGAACGTCATCGTCGACACCATCTCGATCATGTACGGGCAGAGCGGGGTCCGCGGGATCGTCCGCACCCGGGTGCTGTCCTTCAGCCTGTACGTCGCGTCGCTGCTGGTCGGCGTGGTGATCTTCCCGCTCGTCATCCTCGGGCCCGAGCTGCTCCGGGAGATCCTGGCCGGGCACGCGACCTTCCTGCTCTGGCTCTACTGGCCGGTGATGACGGTGCTGACCGTCGCCAGCCTGTCCACGCTCTACTGGATCGCCACCCCGCGGCGCTCGGCCTGGTGGCGCAACGCTCCCGGCGCCGTGCTGACGCTGGTCATCTGGGTCGGTGCGAGCGTCGTCCTTCGGTGGTTCCTCGGCGAGTCGGTCGGGCCGCGGTCGACCTCGATCTACGGCCCGCTGGCGGCTCCCATCGTGGTGCTGATCTGGCTCTACTTCCTGGCCATCGCGGTGCTGATCGGCGCGGCCCTGAACGCCGCCACCCGGGTCCTGTGGCCCACCGTCGACCGGCCGCGGCGACACTTCCGCACCGGCGGCGGCATGGCCGGCCGCCCGGCCCGGCGCTCCGAGCCGACCCCGGACCCCTCGGCGCCCCTGCCGCCGCGGCCGCTGACGCCGCTGCCGGAGGCGGTGCTGGACGGGCCGGCGGCCGACCCACCGGCGGCCCCAGCCGTGCCGCCGGTCCCGGCGGTGCCGAAATCCAGGTGACTTGCTGCGGTCCTGCGCCTGCGTACGGTCACGCCGTGACGGTGAACACGTGGTGACGCAGGGGCGACCCGGGCCGCTGCCGGGCTGGCTCGGCTGGGACGAGGGCTGGACAGCGGCGTACGCCGAGTCGGGCTCGAGCCCCGAGGCCCGGTGCCTGGGCGAGCTCGCCGGCGGCCCCGCCGAGCCGGGGCGGGTCACCCGCACCGACCGCTCGGGGGCCGAGGTCCTGACGTCCGGCGGCCCCGCCCGGGTCACCTGGGGCGCCGACCTGGTGGCGCGGCTGGCCACTGACCCCGAGAGCGCGCCCACGACCGGGGACTTCGTGCGGGTCCAGCACTGGGGCGACGGCCGGGTCACCGCGGAGTCCCTGCTCACGCGGCGTACGGCGATCGTCCGGGCCAGCGCCTCGGGACGGTCCCAGGGCCAGGTCCTCGCCGCCAACATCGACGCCGTGGCGGTCGTCGAGGCGCTGCTGCCCGAGCCGCACGTCGCCCGGGTCGAGCGGCTGCTCGCCCTGGCCTGGGACAGCGGTGCGACGCCCCACCTGGTCCTGACCAAGGCCGACCTGTGCGACGACGGCGACGCGGTCGCGGCCGAGCTCGCCGCCGATGTCGCGCCCGGCGTCACCGTGCACGTGGTCTCGGCGCCGGCCGGACTCGGGATCGAGCCCCTCGCCGAGCTGTGCGCCGAGGGGCGGACGCTGGCCCTGCTCGGCGGCTCGGGCGCCGGCAAGTCGACGCTGCTCAACGCGCTCGTGGGCGCCGAGGTGATGGCGACGAAGACCCTTGCGGCCGTGGGCAAGGGGCGGCACACGACCGTGACCCGGGAGATGCATCGCAGCGCCTCCGGCGGCGCCGTCATCGACACCCCGGGCCTGCGGGGAGTCGGGCTGCTGGACACCGGCGGCCTGGCTGCGGTCTTCCCCGAGGTCGAGGAGCTGGCGACCCAGTGCCGGTTCGCGGACTGCGGCCACGAGGGCGAGCCGGGCTGCGCGGTGCTGGCCGCCGTCGAGGCGGGCGAGCTGCCGGAGGACCGACTGGAGCGGTGGCGCAAACTCCAGCGGGAGGCGCTGTGGGTCGCCTCGCGGACCGACGCCCGGCTGCGCAAGGCCCGCCAGCAGGAGTGGAAGGTCATCCACAAGGCGGTCCGGTCCGGCCGGATCCGGCCCTGACGCTCGACCGGATCGGGACGCCGCGCCGACCGGCGCGCCGGGCGCCGGCGTCGGGTTGGACCCGCCGCGCGGCGATCGGATAACCTCATGCAGCGCGCCGGGCCGAGGGTCAGCCCGAAGGGTCGGCGGCGTGCGGACGTGGCTCAGTTGGTAGAGCATCACCTTGCCAAGGTGAGGGTCGCGGGTTCGAATCCCGTCGTCCGCTCGGGGGCGCAGAGCCTCACGGTGGAGTGGCCGAGAGGCGAGGCAACGGCCTGCAAAGCCGTGTACACGGGTTCAAATCCCGTCTCCACCTCGGAAGACCAGCACGGCCCGGGCGCCTGGTGCGCGCGGCAGCACTGGGCGATTGGCGCAGCGGTAGCGCGCTTCCCTGACACGGAAGAGGTCACTGGTTCGATCCCAGTATCGCCCACCAGGTAGACGCGGCTCAGCCGGCGCGAGTCGGCAGGGGTGCCGATGGCGGCAGCTGCTCCTCGAGCGCCTTGCGCAGGTCCGCAACGCGGGCCAGGTCCGTCTCCGAGCCCAGCACCTGTCGCAGTCCCGGCCGGATGAGCTGCTGGATGTGGCCCACCAGCGGTGAACCGGGCGGGGCGGCGCTGGCGATCACGTCCAGGATCAGCTCGACGGCGTCGAGCCGGCCCCACAGGTAGTCGTTCTCCCGCCAGGCCGCGTCGGCGAAGCCGCCGAAGTGCTTCATGCTGATGCCCTTCAGCTTCGTCCCCCCGGGCGCGGCCAGGGCGTGGGCGGCCAGCGGGCTGAACTGGCTGACGCTGATCGGCGTGAACTGCGGCAGGCGCGACTCCGCGATCGTGGGGAAGATCAGGGCGTCCCAGAGCGGGAATCCGATGAACCGCGACAGCAGCCGGCGCCGGAAGGTCACACCCCAGGACGCGGTCTTGGTGGCGAACTCCTGCCAGAGCGGGCTGCTGCTGTCCCCGAGGATCGCGGCGAGCCGGGTCCGGTAGTGGTCGAACAGGCGGCGCAGGTCCGGCCCGAAGTCGACGGCGATCTTCTGCGGGTCTGCGGACGGGTCGGAGGAGATCAGCCGGCCGAGCTCGCCGATCTCCGGCACCAGGTCGGGGTGGTCGTCGTCGACCTCCAGCGCCCGCTCGGTCGCCGCCCGCAGCTGCTCCAGGAGGGTCCAGGCCTCGGACTTCAGGCCGTCGAGGCTGGCCCGGGTGGGATGCGGGCGGCGGCCGGCTTCGGCGTAGAGCGCGCTGACCCCGGCGAGGATGAAGAGCAGCCGCCGCTCGCGGTAGGGGACGTCCGCGGTGCCGAGCATCTGCTTCAGCCCGTCCGGGTCGAGCGGGTTCCAGCGCACCTGGCCGCGACCCCAACAGGTCAGTGCCGCACGCAGCAGGGAGCGCTCGTCGGAGTCGTCGGGGTAGCCCAGCCGCGCGGCGGCCCGGTCGGCCAGCCGGCCGAGCGTCGCGTCGAGCTTGAGCCGCGCGTACGCCGTGTACCCGGCCCCGACGAAGCCGGGCGCCCCGTCGTAGAACTGCTTCGCGATCGCGGTGACGTCGGCCAGGCTGGTGATGTCCCACGGCCCGCTCGCCTGCGCCCCGGTGTCGGCGGAACCCTTCGCGGTCGCGTGCCAGGCGTCCTCGATCGCGGCGTTGACCTGGTCCATCTGGATGGCCGCGATGGTGCCGATCTCGGCGATCCGGACGTTCATGTCCCGCAGCGCGAGCAGCTCACGCATGATCGTGTGGCCGCCCTTGACCTTCACGACGGCCTGGACCGCCGAGGACAGGTAGCCGCGCTCCTTGCCGTCACCGACCGGCGGCGGGGCGATCGCGCCGGGCGGCAGGCCCGGGTCGGGCTGGAGGTAGACCAGCCGCCGCTGCACCTCGGAGTCGGCCCGCTTCCGGGCGATCGCGTCGATGACCAGGTCGAACGGCGCATTGTCCAGCACCCCGCCGTCGACGAACCACGCCAGCCGCGGGTCGCGGTCCATCGCCTCGTAGGAGTAGGCGAAGTGCGGCGACACCGACGCGGGGTCGAAGGCGCGGTCACCGAGCTCGGTGGCGAAGCTGGGCAGGCTGACCGGGGCGAACGCGCCGGGGAAGCTCGCCGTCGCGCGGGCCCCGAACGCCAAGGCCCCCAGGCTGTCCGGCCCGAAGGTCTCATCCCCGGGGTGGCCCGTGAAGGTCAGGACCTGCGCATGCTCGGTCTCGCGCTGGCTCACGCCACCGGAGCCGGTCGGGACCAGCAGCGAGAAGCCGGCCAGGTCGGTCATGGTGACGAAGAGGTCGAGGCTCCCGCCCGGGCGGATCAGGGTCGGGGGAGTGGCCGGCCGGGCCGGCTCCATCTCGCTGATCGCGTCGTAGAGCAGGCCGGACATCCGCTCGCCGCGCAAGGGGGACCAGTGGCCCGACAGGTGCCGCAGGGTCCGGGCCGCCGTGATGGCGGCGCGCGTGCGCCAGCCCAGGATCGGCGGCGAGCGGAGGAGCGTCCTCAGGTCGCCCTCGTTGATCCACAGCCGCTTGAGTGCGTCCTGAGATCCGTTGCGGGCCAACACCTTTGCCAGGCAGACGCCGTTGATGCCGCCGGCCGACGTGCCGGAGATGACATCGATCGTCGTGGTCAGGGGACGGCCGGCATCGGCGAGGACTCGCAAGGCCTCGAAGTAGGCGTGCTCGGTCTCCTTGCCGGCGTCGTACGGGTTGACGTCGTCGCCGGCCTCGTCGAAGCGGCGAGAGGCGGCGACGACCTTGTGCAGCTCCTTGGTGATCCCATGCATGTAGACGGCGAGGGAGACCCCGCCGTAGCAGACCACCGCGAGCCGCAGCTCGGTGCGCGCGCCGCCCTTCGGGGCGGCCGCTCGCTTCCTCGCCCGCGGCGGCGTCGCTCTCGTGCCCGTGGTGGCCATGACTTCTCCCAGGGGTCGGAGAGCACGCGGAGGGCCTGTAGGAGTGACTGTCATCCGGGCCCTTCCCCTTGTCAATGCCGGGCGCTCGGACCGACGTCCCGATCCCGTTCGCGCCGGGGGAGCTGTCCCCGGCTCCCTCGTACCGCGCCGGACCTCAGCCTTGGCATAGTTGCGTCGTGCACACCGTCGGCCTGACCTGGCGCCACGCCTTCGAGGCCGGAGCCGTCCTGGCCGTCGTCGGGGCTGCGATGGCCACGGCCAAGGACCGGCGGATCCGCGCTGCGGGGGCCTTCGTCCGCGAGGCGGCGGTCATCGGCGCGCTCTACGGGCTGTGGCAGCTCGCCGGCGAGATCTCGGTGACCGGCTGGCAGGGCGCCTTCGGCCGGGCCCGCTGGATAGAGCGGTTCGAGCGCGCCGTCCATCTGCCGTCCGAGCACGGCGTCCAGCACCTGTTCCTCGGTCACCACGCGCTGGTCAACCTGGCCAACCTCTACTACGCCTCGATGCACCTGTCGATGATGTTCGTCTTCCTGTTCTGGCTCTTCGCCCGGCACCGGGACGAGTACCGCCCGGTCCGCCAGGTGCTGGCCTGGACCACGCTCGGCTGCCTGCTGGTGCAGCTCCTGCCGGTGGCGCCACCGCGGATGCTGCCGGGGATCGTCGACACCGCGCTGCTCTACGGCCAGTCGGTCTACAGCAACGGGCTGCCGATCGACCAGCTCTCGGCGATGCCGTCCCTGCACGTCGGCTGGGCGGTCCTCGTCGGCTACTACACCTGGCGGATCAGCCCGAGCCGCTGGCGCTACATCGGGCCCCTGCACGCCGTACTCACGATCCTGTTCGTGGTGGTGACAGGCAACCACTGGTGGCTGGACGGCATCGTCGCCATCGCGATCCTCTGCGTCGCCGCCTGGAGCGTGTACGGCGTCCGCAGGCTGTGGCGCGCGATGACCGAGCGCCGGCGTCGCAGGCCCGCCGGGGACCCAGAGGACGCCGACGGCCGGCTCGTGCCGGACCTGCAGATGCGAGAGGCGACGTAGGCATGAGCAGCTGGACCGCACCCACACCCGCCCCGGTCGACGGCCCGCTCACCGGGCCGGACCGGCCGATGCTGGAGGGATACCTCGCCTGGGAGCGGGCGACCCTGCTCAACATCTGCGCCGGGCTCACCGGCGAGCAGCTGGCCGCACGGCCGCTCGGGTCGTCCAACCTCTCGCTGCTCGGGCTGGTCCGGCACCTGGCCAAGGTCGAGCGGGGCTGGTTCCGGCGGCAGGCCGCGGGCCAGGACGTCGAGCCGCTGTACGACCCGGCGCTGGGCAAGGACCACGACTTCGACGCGCTGGACCCGGCCGAGGCTGAAGCTGCGGTGGAGCGGCTCCAGGAGGAGTGGCGGCTGGCCGACCTGGCGGTCGCCGACCTGCCGTTCGAGCACGAGCTCGACCATCACGGGGAGGCGTTCTCCCTGCGGATGGTCTACGTGCACATGATCGCCGAGTACTCCCGGCACAACGGTCACGCCGACCTGCTGCGCGAGGCGCTGGACGGCGTGACCGGCCGCTGACCTCAGGCCGGGCGTGCGGTGAGCCCGGCGCAGGACCGCAACCCATTGCGGTACGCCGCGAGCCGGGCCTGCTCGGCCGGTGCGGGTACGGCGGGCAGCCCGCTCGCGCCCACGAGCATCGGCAGCCACCGGGCCGACGCGACCCGGTGACCGGCGAGGGTGAGAGTCAGGACGCCGCTGTAGGTCTGCACGACGCTCTGCCGCCGCCACCACACGAAGTTGCCCAGGCCGTAGTCGACGTAGGTGGAGCCGAGCCAGCCGGCGCCCTGCTGCTCGTGCACGTGTGACCCGACGATGACCGAGGCCCCCGCCGAGGCGAGGGCCGTGGCCGTCGAGCGCTGCAGCGAGCTCGGGCAGGACGTGTACTCGGTACCCCAGTGCATGAAGACCACGACGACGTCGGCCTTCCGCTTCGCCGCGCGGACGGAGGCGACCAGACGGGCCGGGTCGAGCGCGGTGGCGACGCCCGGCGTGTGGGCGCCGGCCGCGAAGTGCCCGGCGGTCCAGTCCGGGACCTGGAGCGCGGCGAGCACGGCGACCCTGGTCCCGCGGAGGTCGACGACGAGCGGGGCGAACGCCGCCTCGGCATCGGCGCCGATGCCGACAACGGGAATCGGGCTGTGCTGCAACGCCTTCAGCGTGTCGGACAGCCCGACCGGCCCGTAGTCGGCCGCGTGGTTGTTGGCCATGGTGATGGCGTCGACGCCCGCCGACCGGACGGCGTCCAGGGCGGTCGCCGGGGCCCGGAAGTGAAACTGCTTGGGCTGGGCCGTGCCACGCGTCGTGATCGAGGTCTCGAGGTTGACCATCGAGAAGTCGGCGGGGGAGAGGTAGGGCCGCAGCGAGGTCAGGGCCGTGGCCGGGTCGTCGAGCAGGGGCGCCAGCTTGGTGGCGAAGTGCACGTCGCCGGCGAAGGACAGCGTCACCGGCCGGACGCCGGGCGCGGCCGGCGACGGGCCGGAGGCCGGGCTGCTCGCCGGACCGCTGGAGGTGCCGGCGGGGGGTGACGACGGCCGGCCGGTGGCGGCGGCGGGGCCGGGGCTGCTCTCGGAGCAGGCCGCCATGGCGCAGAGGCCAGCGATCGTGACGGCGAGGGCGACCGGTCGGAGCCGCCGTACCCGCCGCACCCGCCGCACCCCCCGTCTCGATCGCACGGGCGGAGTCTAGGTCGCTACCGTCTGCTCGTGGCCGACGTCGACCCCGAGGCGTTCGCGTGGCTCGGCGGGCGCCTCGCGACGTCCTGCATCGACCTCACCGACGACCCGGCCGCCCTCGACGGTGACGGCTTCTGGGCCGTCGTGGCGACGTTCGAGGGGCGGCTCACCTGCGCGCGCTTCGCCGACGTCCGCCCGGCGCCTCTGCCCGCGGTCGCGCGGCCCTGGACCGCCCTCGACGGCCCGTGGCGGACGTCGATGGACCGCCCAGCGTACGTGTCGGCCTGCCGTGAGGTCCGGGAGCGGATCGCTCGCGGCACGGTCTACCAGGTCAACGTCTGCCGGGTCGTCGAGCACGACCTGCCGGCCGAGGCCGACAGCCTGGCGCTGGCCGGCCTGCTCGCGGCGGGCAACCCCGCGCCGTACGCCGGGGTGGTGCGGGTCCCGAGCCGTGACCTGGACGTCGTGACGGCCTCGCCCGAGCTGTTCCTGCGGCGGGAGGGGGCGGTCGTGGAGTCCGGCCCGATCAAGGGGACGGCGTCGACGGCGGACCGGCTGCTGCCCAAGGACGTCGACGAGAACGTCATGATCGTCGACCTGGTGCGCAACGACCTGTCGCGGGTCTGCGAGCCAGGCACGATCGCGGTGCCGCACCTGCTGGAGGTCCAGGAGCACCCCGGCCTGGTGCACCTGGTCTCGACGGTGCGCGGAACGCTGCGCCCCGGTGCCGGCTGGGTCGACCTGCTGGCGGCGGCCTTCCCGCCCGGGTCGGTGTCCGGTGCCCCGAAGTCGACTGCGCTGCAGGCGATCGCCGACCTGGAGCCGGCTCCCCGCGGGCCCTACTGCGGGGCCGTCGGCTGGGTCGACGCGGACCGCTCGCGCGGCGAGCTGGCGGTCGGGATCCGGACCTTCTGGGTGGCGCAGGAGGGCCGTCGGGTCCTGCGCTTCGGGACCGGGGCCGGCATCACCTGGGGCTCCGAGCCGGAGCTGGAGTGGGCCGAGACCGAGCTGAAGGCCGCTCGTCTGGTGGCGCTGGCATCTGGCAGGGTCGTCCCATGACCGCGCGCGCCTGGGTGGACGGCCGGCTCCTCGACGGCGACGAGCCGGTGCTGCTGGCCAACGACCACGGGCTCACCGTCGGAGACGGGGTGTTCGAGACCTGCAAGATCCTGCGCGGCGAGGTCTTCGCCCTGACCCGGCACCTGGACCGGCTGGCCCGGTCGGCGGCGGGGCTGGGGCTCCCGCAGCCCGACCTGGACCGGCTGCGGGCCGGCGTCGCCGAGCTCCTGTCGGCTGACGCGCCGCTCGCCTTCGGCCGGCTCCGGATCACGCTCACCGGCGGCCCCGGACCGCTCGGCTCCGAGCGGGTGCCGGGCGCCGCGACGTACGTCCTGCAGGCGGTCGGCCAGGAGCCGCCGCCGGCGACGAGCGCCGCCGTCGTCGTGCCGTGGGTGCGCAACGAGCGCAGCGCGGTCGCCGGACTCAAGACCACGTCGTACGCCGAGAACGTCGTCGCCCTCGCCTACGCCAAGGCCCGCGGCGCGTCCGAGGCGATCCTGGCCAACACCAGGGGCGAGCTGTGCGAGGGGACGGGGAGCAATGTCGTGGTGGCCCTCGACGGGCGGCTGGTGACGCCGCCGCTGTCGTCCGGGTGCCTGGCCGGGATCAGCCGGCAGCTGCTGCTGGAGTGGGCGGGCGAGGCGGGGCTGCCGATCGCCGAGGAGACGCTGCCGGTCGAGGTGCTGGGGGCGGCCGACGAGGTCCTGCTGACGTCGTCGATCCGGGACGTGCAGGCCGTGCACGATCTCGACGGGCGCCGGCTCTCGGCGCCGGGACTGCTCGGTGCACGGGCGGCCGCGATCTTCGCCGACCGGGCCGCCCAGGGGATGGATCCCTAGCCGAAGCGGCTACGCGAGCAGCTGGGCGAGCTTGAGGTCGAGGTCGAGGTGCAGCGGCTCGGCGCCGGGGGGCACCTGGTCGCAGGTGCGCAGGAGGAAGCCGCGCAGGTCGTCGGCGCTGGCGGCGAGCACGGCCACGCCGTCGGGGGAGGACAGCTGGATCAGGACGACCGTCCCGGGACTCTCCTCGCAGGGCTGCACCTTGACGTCGCCGATGCCGCTCACCGCCTGGAGGCCGGTCATCAGGAGCTCGCGGGCCAGGACCCAGGTGACCTCGCTGTCCTCGGCCCGGAAGGTCGCGTGCACGGCGTAGGGGTCACTGGTCTCGTAGCGGAGCTCGGCGGTCATCGGGAGCCCGGGCTGACCGGCGACGACCAGGTGGAGCGCGAGCTCCTCGACCACGGTGGCCTGCTGCATGACGCCTCCCTCATCGGTGCCCGGAACCCGTCGGGAGGGTGGCCAGCCTGGCGAGTGAGGCACGCCCCCGACGGCCGTGACAACCCTCAAACGCTTGCGTAGTGAAGCACGCCGGAGGGCCCGCGGGGAATCGCCACTCCGGTGGGTGGGACGGCGCCTGCTTAGCATGTCCCGGTGGAGGTGCGTGGGCAGGAGCGGGCGGAGGGGCCTGAGGACGTGCGGGAGGACCTGCGGGAAGGCGTGCGGGAAGGCGTGCGCGAGCAACGGCGAGGTGACCCGGAGAGCCGCGACTGGGCCTGGCGCCGCAAGATCCGGGCCAACCCCAGGAGCCACCTGATCTACCGGGTCCTGGTCGGCGTCGTCGGGGGCCTGGTCACGGTGCTCGGTCTGGTGCTGATCCCCGCTCCGGGCCCGGGCTGGCTGGTGGTCTTCGCCGGGCTGGCGATCCTCGCGTCGGAGTTCGAGTGGGCCCAGCGGCTGCTCGCCTACGCCCGGGACCAGGTCGGCCGGTGGACCGACTGGGCCGGCCGCCAGCCCCTCGTGGTCCGGCTGCTGCTCGGGCTGGGCACCCTCGTCCTGCTGCTCGCCCTGGTCTGGCTGACCCTGCGGCTCTCGGGCGTGCCGGGCTTCGTGCCGAGCTCGTGGGTGCCGTCGTGGAGCGGTCTGCACGCCTGACGGCCGACCGGATAGCATCGCTGCCGTCGCGCCGGCTGGTCCGGTCCGCGGGCGATTGGCTCAGTGGTAGAGCGCCTCGTTCACACCGAGGAGGTCACTGGTTCGAACCCAGTATCGCCCACCTGTTCCTGCCGTTGGCTCCCTTCTGCTCGTGCTGCTCCGCGACTCGGCAACCGGGCGGTCTGGCGCTGCGGCGGATCCGTTCTGGGTGAATTGTCGGAGGCTGTCCCTAGCGTTCCGGCCATGTCCAGCCAGGGGGTGTCCCCACCGTCGTACGGCGCCGAGCAGGTGCTCGGTGACCTCGACGCCGTCCTGGACCGGCTGGCCGGCGTGCGGTGGTGGCAGGCGGGCAACCGCGAGCTGGCCGGGATGGTCGCACGGCTGCACCGGGCCGGCGTCGGACGGGACGCGTGACGAGCGGCCCGCTGGGCAGCGGTTCGTCCACCGGCTGGGGCTGATCGGTCGGATCGTGGACGGGCACGTCGTCTGGCGCGAGAACGGCGGCAGCGGTGGCGAGGCCGGCGGCGAAGCTCGTGGCGGTGCGAGTTCGATTCCTGACTCACCGGTCAGGCCACTATCCTGTGACCGGCCTGGAACGCCCCTCGTCAGGAACGGTTCACCATGCTCGCCATCTGTCCCGTCTCGGAGCTCCCGCCGGGATCCTCGCGTCGCGTCGCGGCGCCGGTCGTCGACCCGGCGATCGCGCTCTTCCACACCGAGGACGGCCAGATCTTCGCGATCGACGACACCTGCTCGCACCAGGACGCCTCGCTCTCGGACGGCTGGCTCGAGGACTGCGAGATCGAGTGCCCGCTGCACTCCTCGCGCTTCGACCTGCGCACCGGCGCTGTCGACGCGCCACCGGCGCGGTTGCCGGTTCGGACCCACCGGGTGGTGGTCCAGGACGACGTCATCCACGTGATCGTCAGCGACGAGCCGCCGAACCTGCCGTTCAGCGCCCGCACGGTCTGAACGACGTGCGGCGGATCGGGCGATGGTGAAGCGGATCGTGGTCGTCGGCGGGTCACTCGCCGGCATCAGCACCGCTCGGGCGCTGCGAGCGCAGGGATACGACGGTGCCCTGACCATCATCGGAGCCGAGCCGCATCGACCGTATGACCGGCCGCCGTTGTCCAAGGAGTTCCTCGCCGGTGCCGTCGAGGAACCCGAGCTCAGCCTGGAGATGCCCGGCGAGGACCTGGAGATCGACTGGCGGCTGGGCGCGCCGGCGACCGCGTTGGATCCGGACCGCACGGTGGTGTCGATCGCGAACGGCGACGAGATCGGCGCGGACGGCGTCGTCCTGGCGACCGGCGCAGCGCCGATGTCGCTACCGGGCAGCCCCGCCCTGGCCGGCGTCCACCTGCTGCGGACCGTCGATGACGCCCGGACCCTGCGGACGGACCTGGCGCGGGGCGGCCGGCTGGTCGTCGTGGGAGGCGGGTTCATCGGCTCCGAGGTCGCATCGACCGCCCGCCATCTGGGGCTGGCGGTGACGGTGGTCGAGGCCGCACCGCTGCCGCTCGTCGTCCAGGTCGGCCCGGAGATGGCCCGCGTCCTCGGTGGCCTCCACGCGGCCGGGGGCACGACGCTGGAGTGCGGGGTCGGCGTCAAGCGGCTGGTCGGCTCGGGGTCGGTCGAGGGTGTCGAGCTCCTCGACGGTCGCGTCCTGCCGGCGGACGTCGTCGTCATCGGGATCGGGGCCCGCCCGGTGACCGGTTGGCTGGCCGGTAGCGGGCTGACCCTGGACCCGCGCCACGGCGGGATCCACTGCGACGCGGCCGGCGCGACCGGCCGTCCCGGCGTGGTGGCGGTGGGGGACTGCGCGGCCTGGTACGACGCGGAGCTCGGCGGACCGCAGCGCGTCGAGCACTGGACCTCCGCCCACGAGCGCGGACCGCTGGCTGCGGCAACGCTTCTGGGGACGGAGCCGCCGAAGATCAGAGGCGGCCGCGCGCCGTACTTCTGGTCCGACCAGTACGGCCTGCGGATCCAGTTCGCCGGCCACGCGCGACCGGACGACGAGGTCACCGTCGAGGAGGGCAGCGAGCAGGAGCGCAGCCTGCTCGCGGTCTACCGGCGCGACGGCGAGCCGGTGGCGGTGCTCGGCCTGGACCGGCCGCGGCCCTTCACCCGGTGGCGCCGTTCGCTGGGGCAGGCCCAGCCTCAGCCGAGGTAGCCCAGCCGGCTGCTGATCCGGGCCCCGCCCTCGACCAGAGCCGGCGCCAGGGCCGCCATCCGTTCCTCGCCCAGCCGGTAGGCCGGGCCGGAGACGCTGACGGCGCCCACGACGTCGCCCGCCGGGTCGCGGATCGGCGCGGCCATCGCGTTCAGGCCGACCTCGTACTCCTCCAAGGTGGCGGCCCATCCGCGCTCCAGGGCCTCGGCGAACTGCTGCTCCAGGACCGCGCGCGATGTCACCGTCCGCGGCGTGTAGCGCTTGAGACCGGACTCGGCGAGCAGCTGGTCGCGGCGTTCCGCGGGCTGGTTGGCCAGGATGATCTTGCCGCTGGACGTGGCGTGCAGCGGCGTCAGCTGACCCACCCAGTTCTGCGCCGAGACGGCCGCCGGCCCGCGCACCTGGTCCAGGTTGACCGCGTAGTGCGAGCGCAGCACCGCGAGGTTGACCGTCTCGGCCATCGTCCGGGCCAGCTCCTCGCACACCGGCCGGCCCTGGCGGACGAGATCCATCCGGCCGGGCACAGCGCTGGCCAGCCGCAAGATCCCGAAGCCGAGCTCGTAGTTGCCCCGGTGCCGGGCCTGAGCGACCAGGTCGTGCTCTTCCAGAGCGCTGAGCAACCGGAACGCCGTCGACTTGTGGACGCCGAGGTCGGCCGCGATCTCGCTCACGCCGGCCCCACCCCTGCGGGCCAGGATCTCGAGCACCTGCGCAGCCCGGTCGACCGACTGGACGCCGGCCGAGGCCGATGTCGGGTCCGGACCCGGCTGCTCTCCCCGCGGAGGTGTCGCCACGCGGTGATCCTAGGAGCCTGTTGCGTCCTGCGCGACGTTCTGTCGCTGAACGCGCCCGTGGGGCTCAACGGAGCGGGCTGGGACGGCTTCGCGCGTCTCATCCATTGACACGCCCGGCGCCGGAGATCGATCCTTGGACGGACAGGCTGAATTGCGTATGTCGCGACGACGTTGCGTCATCTGCAACCGCCGCGGGAGATCACGGGAGGTGCGATGCGTCAGGGTGCCTCCGAGCCGGTGCGCCAGTTGCTGGGCACGGTCCGGTACGAGGTGATCCCGACGGCGACGATCGAGGACAAGGTCCTGGCTGCGGTCCCGAAGGACGTCACGATGACGGTCACGGCGTCACCGACCAAGGGCCTGGACACCACGCTCGACCTGGCCGTCCGGCTGGCCGCGGCCGGCTACCGCGTCGTACCGCACGTCTCCGCCCGGCTGGTGGTCGACCGGGCCCATCTGTCCGACATCGTGGCGCGGCTGAGCGCGGCCGGGATCTCCGACGTCTTCGTTCCCGCGGGCGACGCCGAGCAGCCGGCCGGGATCTACGAGGGATCGCTGCCGCTGCTGGCCGACCTGACCGCGCTGGGCAGCCCGTTCCGCTCGGTGGGCATCACCGGCTACCCCGAGACGCATCCCTCGATCGACGACGACATCACCGTGCAAGCCATGTGGGACAAGCGGGTTCACGCGACGAACATCGTGAGCAACATGTGCTTCGACGCGAAGACCATCCGCACCTGGCTGGCCCGGATCCGTCGCCGGGGCGTCGATCTGCCGGTGCATCTCGGGCTCGCCGGGCCGGTCGAGACCACCAAGCTGCTGTCGATGGCGAGCAAGATCGGCGTCGGCGAGTCGACCCGCTTCCTGACCAACCACGTCTCGTGGTTCATGCGACTGGCCAAACCGGGCGGCTACTCGCCGGAGAAGCTGCTCGCCCAGATCGCCAGCGCGACGAGTGCCGACGCCAACATCGACGGCCTGCACCTGTTCACCTTCAACCAGGTGGCCGAGACCGAGACCTGGCGGCAGGCCCTGCTGACCCGCGGAGCCGTGCGCGCCTAGCCGCCCCGACCCAACCGTCCCGACTCAGCCGCCCCGACTCAGCCGTCCCCGCCGAGCAGCAGCCGCAGGTCGCGCTCCAGCCCCTCGTCGCCGACCAGGACCGTCTCCAGCGGCAACCCGAGCCGCTCGGCCGCGGCGGCCGCCTGCGTGCGCAGGTCGTCGGTGGGGTGCTGGGCCAGCCAGACGACTCGCGTGTAGTTGCCGAAGTAGTCCTCGCGCAGCTCGGGGTGGCGGTCCAGCCCGAGCTCGGCGACGACCAGGCGGTCGAAGGCCCGGACCAGGAAGTCGGTCAGGACGTAGGTGCCGGGCTGGTCCTCGAACACCTGCCTCATCCGCTCGACACCGGCGAACACGTCGTAACAGTGCGCGCCGCCCAGCCGGCGCAGGCCCAACCGCGCGCACAGCTCGTCGAGCGCGCCGTAGGTCCCGCAGTCGGCGTACCCGACCGCGACCAGCCGGTAGTCCGCAGCGAGCTCCTCGTAGCGCCGCTCGACCGCGGACGCGATCGTCTCGGGATGGTTGTGCAGCAGCGGCGGCAGCGGATGCACGTCGACCGGCCAGCCATTGCGAGCCGCGACGTCGGTGATGTGCGCGGCGATCGCACCGCAGGCGATGACCGCGACGTCAGGCCGGGAAGGCGAGCAGCTCGATGAAGCGGTCGTTGAAGTCCGGGCGGTCCGAGAGCTCGACATAGCTCACCTCCTCCAACAGCGTCTGCGCGCCGACCCGCTCGCGGCTGGACAGCAGCGTCATCTTCGCCCCCTCGCCGGCGACGTTGCCGGCGCTGACGATCCGCAGGACGGGGATCTTCGGCACCAGGCCGATCCGGATGGCGCTGGCGGGGGAGAGGTAGCTGCCGAACGACCCGGCCAGCAGCACCTGCTGCACGTCGGCCACGTCGACGCCCATCTCCTCCAGCAGGAGGTGCCAGCCGGTCGCGATGGCCGCCTTGGCGAACTGCAGCTCACGTACGTCGCGCTGGGAGAGGTAGATGCAGTCGTCGAAGTCGCCCGGGGCCCCGGCCCAGTGCAACGCGAACACCCGCTCGCCGTTGACCTCCCCGAGCCGCGGCGCCAGGGCGGGGTGCGAGTCACGGGCGGTCTCGGCAGCGACCAGCCGGCCCGAGCTGTCCAGCAGGCCGACCTCGACCAGTACCGCGACGGCGTCGACCAGGCCCGAGCCGCACAGGCCGACCGGCTCGACGTCGCCGATGACCTGGAGCCGGATGTCGTCGTCGACGATCTTCACGACCTCGATCGCTCCGTCGGCGGCCCGCATGCCGCAACGGATCTGGGCGCCCTCGAAGGCCGGCCCGGCCGGCGCGGCCGTGGACACGATGCGTTCACCGTTGCCCAGGACGATCTCGCAGTTGGTCCCGACGTCGATGAACAGGCGCAGCCGCTTGTCACGGTCCATGCCGGACGCGAGCATCCCCGCGACGATGTCGCCGCCGACGTAGGCCCCCAGGGCAGGGAAGACGAACGCCCTCGCCCGCGGGTGCACCTCGAGTCCCAGCTCGCTCGCCAGCAGTTCGGGCATCGACCGGGTGGACATGACGAACGGCGCGACGCCCAGCGGTTCGGGGTCGATGCCGAGCGCCAGCTGGGTCATCGTGGCGTTGCCCGCGAGGGCGATCTCGTAGACCTCCTCGGGCGCGACGCCACCCTCCTCGCACACCTCGCGGGTGAGCTCGTTCAGGGTTGCGTGCGCGGCCGCAGTCAGGCGCGGGAGCGTCTCCGGGTCCATCATCGTGGCGCTGATCCGGGTGATGACGTCACCGCCGAACGGCTGCTGCTTGTTGAGCATCGACCGGACGGCGACGGGTGTCCCCGTGGCCAGGTCCAGCAGCGTCGCCACGACGGTGGTCGTGCCGAGGTCGAACGCGATGCCGTGCCGCCGCTCGGTCGTGTCTCCCGGCTCGACGTCGACCAGGATGTCGTCGACGATCACGGCCGTCAGCCCGAAGTCGTTGGCCCGCAACACAGTTGGCAGGCGTCGCAGGGCGTGCAGGTCGACCCGCAGCTCGATGTCGTCGATCGCCGCGAGCAGCCGCTCGAGGTCACTCTGCTGGTCCGACAGGGTCGGCTCGGTGAGCTCGACGAAGCGCTTCTGCAGCGCCGGCCGCAGGATGACCTGGCGGCCCACGCCGACGGTGGCGGCCTTGGGCCGGGTCATCAGCGGAGGGACGTCGACGGTCACGTCGTGCGCCGGTTGCACGAGGCAGGCCAGCCGCCACCCGGCCCGTAGCTGCTCGGGGGTGAACGCCCGCTGGTCCAGTCGGTTCACGGCGACGGTGCCGCCGGTCACCTGGACCTTGCACTTCTTGCAGGTGCCATGGCCTCCGCAGGTCGAGTCGATCGCGATGCCGTTCCAGCTCGCGGCGTCGAAGACGCTGACGCCGGGCGGCACCCGGACCTCGCGGTCCGACGGGGTGAACGCGATCCGCACCCGCCCGGCGCCGGCCTCGTCCGGCCCCGCGGGCGCGTGTGGCGCCGGGGCGTCGAGCAGGCCCTCGCGCCGGTAGGAGTCGAGGTCCGGCCGCGCTGCTTCCAGGTCGCTCACGGGGTCGACCGGAGGGGGGTCACTCTCACGTGGTCGCTGCGGCCAGCTTGGCCCGGTGCGCTGCGATCCAGGCGGCGCCCCACTCGTCGTTGCCGAGCATGAGGTCGGCCGCGCGCACCGACTCGACCATCTGCGGCGTCCGGGCGTCCATGATCGCCGAGGTCAGCCCGGCCATCATCGCCATCGGCAGGAACGAGGAGCCCAGAGCGTGCCGCCCGGGCATGCCGAATGACACGTTGCCGGCCCCCAGCGTCATGTTGACTCCGAACTCGTCGCGGATCATCGCGATCGCGTCCATGGTCTTCTTGGCGTAGGTCGAGTCCGCTCCGACCGGCATCGCCAGCGGGTCGATGACGATGTCCGACAGCGGGATCTCGTAGGTGCCGCAGGCGATGTCGATGATCTTGCGGGTGATCTGGAGCCGCTTGAACGGGTCCTCCGGGATCTCCTCCTCCTCGTTGGGGAGAGCGATCACGGCCGCGCCGTAGCGCTTGACCAGCGGCAGGATCGCGTCGAGCCGCTCCTTCTCGCCGGTCACGGAGTTGACCAGGGCCTTGCCGTCGTACGCCGCGAGACCGGCGTCCAGGGCCTCGACGACCGAGGAGTCGATGCACAGCGGGAGGTCGGTCAGGCTCTGCACGAGCTTGACGGCCTGGCCCAGCAGCTCGGCCTCGTCGGTCAGCGGCACACCCATGTTGACGTCCAGCATCGTGGCGCCGCCGGCGACCTGGGCGTGCACGTCGGCCTCGACGAGGGCCAGGTTGCCGGCCCGCAGCTGCTCCTGGAACTTCGGCCGCCCGGTCGGGTTGATCCGCTCCCCGATGATGCAGAACGGCTGGTCCGCGCCGATGACGACCTCACGGGTCGCGGAGCGGATGACCGTCCGCTGCAGCTCTGCCGCCATCAGACGGCAGCCAGGTCGCGGGCGCGGCGCTTCTCGATCAGGTCCTTGGCTCGCTTGACCGTCTGCGACGCGTCCGGTGCGTAGGCGTCGGCACCGACCGCGTCGGCGTACTCCTGCGTGACGGGGGCACCGCCGACCATGACGATGACCTTGTCGCGCAGGCCGGCCTTCTCCAGCGCGTTGATGTTGGCCTTGAACATCGGCATCGTCGTGGTGAGGAACGCCGAGAACCCGACGATGTCGGGCTTGTACTCCTCGATCGCCGCGATGAACTTCTCCGGCGAGACCTGCACGCCGAGGTCGATCACGTGGAAGCCCGCGCCCTCCAGCATGATGTTGACCAGGTTCTTGCCGATGTCGTGCACGTCGCCCTTGACGGTGCCCATGACGAACGTGCCGACCTGGCGCGCACCGGTGTTGGCCAGCAGCGGCCGGAGCAGGTTGAGGGCACCGCTCATCGCCCGCCCGGCGATCAGCATCTCGGGGACGAAGAAGTCACCGCGCTCGAACCGCGCACCCACCTCCTCCAGCGAGGGGATCAGTGCCTCGAAGAGCATCGTCTCCGGGGTCAGGTCGGTGTCCAGCCCGAGCTGGGTGAGCTCGAGCACGCGCGGCGCGTTGCCGATCAGCGTCTCGTCGAAGAGCGCCTTCAGGATCTCGTCGTGAGTCATGCGGCTCCTGCCTTCCTTGGTCGCCGCGTGCGCGGGCCGGACTGTTGGGGTGACTGGTGAGGGGACTGGTGAGGTGGTGCGGTGAGCGTGCGGGTGGCACCCGGCGGAGCGTGCCCGAGCCGCCGGGAGAGCCGGTCGGTCTCATCGACGAGCGCGGCGGCGATGTCGTGGATGTCGTCCCGCCCGATCCGTTGCACCGGGCCCGAGACCGAGATGCCGGCGACGACCGCGCCGTGCGCGTCACGGACGGGCGCGGCGACCGCGACCAGGCCCGGCTCGAGCTCCTCGTAGGCGCTGGCCCAGCCGAGGTCCCGGACGACCGCGAGCTCGGCCTGCAGGGCGCGGGCCGTGACGATCGTGTACGGCGTGCGCTGCGGCAGGGGAGCGGCGGGCACCGGCATCGACCCGAGCGCGAAGAAGAGCTTGCCGACCGCGGAGCAGTGCGCCGGGACGTCGACGTCCAGCCAGTTCATCGCCCCGAGCACGTGCCGGCCGTCGACCTGGGAGACCTGCAGGATCTCGCTGCCGTCGGGCACGGCCAGGTTGATCGTCTCGCCGGTCAGCTTGCCCAGGCGCTCCAGGCTGGGTCGCGCCAGCTCGATCAGGTCACCGAGCCGGTCGTGCCGGACCGCGAACGTCGCGAAGACCGAGCCGGCCCGGAAGCCGCCGCTGCGGTCGCGCTGGACCAGCTTGTTGCGCTCCAAGGCCTGCAGCAGCCGGGACGTCGTCGAGCGGGCCAGGCCGAGCTCGTCGACCAGGGACGTGAAGCTGCGCGGCTCGGGCGACTCGACGACGGAGACGAGCAGGGCGGCGGCGCGGTCAACGGCCTGGCTGCCCGCCTGGCCGCCAGCTTGGGTGCCCGCCTGGGCCACGCGCGCTCCTGGTGAGAGGTTCCGAAGATCCGAGGCCTTGCCGAGAGTTCCACTACATGGAACCAGGGTTCCACGGAGCGAGTGTAGGATCACGCCGAAAAGTCCGTCAAGCATGGCTTCCCGGTGAGCCGGGGCGAGTTGGGAGTCGCGATGTTCCGGAACCAGATGCCGCGCTACGAGATCCTCTCCGAGGACGCCCTCGACGTCCTGGACAAGGGGTGGCGCCGACTGGTCTCGGAGATCGGCGTCGAGTTCCTGTCCGACCGGGCCCTTGACCTCTTCCGCGCGGCCGGCCAACGGGTCGAGGACAACAACGTCTTCTTCGACCCCGACTTCCTGCTCGAGCAGGTCGCCAAGGCTCCGCACGAGTTCGACGTGCAGGCCCGCAACCCGGCGAACTCCGTCCACATCGGCGGCGACTCGATGGCGTTCGGCGGCGTCTACGGCCCGCCCTTCGTCCGCGACGGCGACGTCCGCCGCGACGCGACGATGGACGACTTCCGCAACTTCACCCGCCTCGCCCAGTCGTTCGCGGTCATGGACTCGGCGGGCGGGGTCATCTGCGAGCCGAACGACGCGCCCCTGGACTCGCGGCACCTCGACATGATCTACGCCCTGCAGACGCTGACCGACAAGATCTACATGGGCAACGTCGTGTCCGGCCCGAATGCCATCGACACCATCGCGATGAGCTCGATCCTGTTCGGCGGGCGCGACAAGATCGAGCAGACGCCGGCGTCCATCTCCCTGATCAACTGCAACTCGCCGCTGCGCTGGGACGACCGCATGCTCGACGCGCAGTTCGAGTACTGCGAGGCGCGCCAGCCGGTCGTCATCACGCCGTTCCTGCTCATGGGCGCGATGTCCCCGGTCTCGATCCCGGCGACGCTGGCCCAGCAGATGGCGGAGGCGTTGACGGGTATCGCTCTCTCGCAACTGATCTCGCCCGGGACTCCGGTCATCTTCGGCTCGTTCCTGTCCAACATCGACATGCAGTCGGGCTCGCCGCAGTTCGGCACTCCCGAGTCGGCGATCGGCCTGCTCTGCACCGGGCAGATCGCGCGGCACTTCGGCCTGCCGGTCCGGTCGGGCGGCGGCCTCACCTCGAGCCAGATGCCGGACGCGCAGGCGGCGTACGAGGGCCTGATGACGATGCTGCCGACCTTCCTGGCCGGCATCAACTGGGTCATGCACACGGCCGGCTGGCTGGACGGCGGGCTGGTCGCGTCGTACGAGAAGTTCGTGATCGACGTGCAGGTCCTGGAGATGCTGCAGACCGAGTTCAAGCCACTGGAGATCACCGAGGAGTCCCTGGCCTTCGGTGCGCACGAGGAGGTCGGCCACGGCGGCCACTTCCTCGGGGCGGCGCACACGATGGAGCGGTTCCGCACCTGCTTCTACCGGCCGTTCCTGTCCAGCTCGGACAACTACGAGAAGTGGATGCGCACCGGTGCTCGTGACACGGCGGCCCGGGCCCGGGAGGTCGTCGCGAAGCGGCTCGAGGACTACGAGCAGCCCCCGATGGACGAGGCCGTCCGGCAGGAGCTCGAGGAGTACGTCGTCCGGCGCCGGCACGAGCTCGGCGACTGAGCGACCGGCCGCGGACCACTGGGCGCATATGGTTCGCCCCATGAGCAGTCCCCGCGACAGCAACGGCTCGGACGGGTCGGGCGGTGTGCAGTCGGTCGACCGCGCCCTGACCATCCTGGCGCTGCTGGCCGAGCGCGGTGACCTCGGCGTCACCGAGATCGCCAACGGCCTCGGGGTGCACAAGTCCACGGCGTTCCGGCTGGTGGCGACGCTGGAGCGGCACGACATCGTCAGCCAGAGCGAGGACCGCGGCAAGTACCGCCTCGGCGTCGGCGTCCTGCGCCTGGCCGGCGCGACCCGCGTCCGGCTCGACCTCGTGCAGGAGAGCCGTCCGGTGACGGCCGACCTCGCGGTCCAGGTGGGCGAGACGGTCAACATCGTGGTCCTGTCCGGCCAGGAGGCGCTGTACCTGGACCAGGTCGCCGGTCCGTCGGCGCTGCAGATGCACATGTGGGCCGGCCAGCGGGTGCCGCTACACGCGACGTCCAACGGCAAGGTGCTGCTGGCGTTCGCGGCCGACGGCACGGCCGAGCGGCTCCTGCAGGACCCGCTCACCCGGTTCACGGACAACACGATCCGGACCGTTGCCGAGTTCGCCGACGGCCTGGCGGAGGTGCGCGAGCGCGGCTACGCCACCGCGGTCGACGAGCTCGAGCAGGGCCTGACCGCAGTCGCCGCACCGGTCTTCGGCATCGACGGGCACGTGGTGGCCTCGGTCAGCGCCTCCGGACCGAGCTTCCGGCTGCCGGCCGAGCGGCTGCCCGCGGTCGCGGCGGCGGTCTGCGCGGCCGGCCTCGGGATCTCCCACCGCCTCGGCTGGCACGGCGTCGCCGGCGAGCCGGCGGCACCTCCCCGCCCGCGGTCCGCGCCAGTAGGCTCCGCGCCGTGACCCAGCAGAGCGGCTCGGCGCCCGAGAACACCTCGTACGACTTCGTCATCGTCGGGGGCGGCTCGGCGGGCTGCGCCCTGGCCAACCGGCTCTCGGCCGACCCGGCCAACCAGGTGCTGGTCCTCGAGGCCGGGCGCAGCGACTACCCGTGGGACGTCTTCATCCACATGCCCGCGGCGCTGCCCTTCCCGATCGGCAGCCGCTTCTACGACTGGAAGTACGAGTCCGAGCCGGAGCCGGAGATGAACGGGCGCCGGGTCTACCACGCGCGCGGCAAGGTGCTCGGCGGCTCCAGCTCCATCAACGGGATGATCTTCCAGCGCGGCAACCCGCTCGACTACGAGCGCTGGGGCGCCGACAAGGGCATGGACTCCTGGGACTACGCCCACTGCCTGCCGTACTTCAACCGCATGGAGGACTGCCTGGCGGCCGCGGCCGACGACCCGTTCCGCGGGCACGGGGGCCCGCTGACCCTCGAGCGCGGCCCCGCGACCAACCCGCTGTTCCAGGCCTTCTTCGACGCGACGGTGGAGGCGGGCTACCCGAGGACCGAGGACGTCAACGGCTACCGCCAGGAGGGCTTCGCGAAGTTCGACCGCAACATCAGCCGCGGCCGCCGGCTGTCGGCGGCGCGGGCCTACCTCCACCCGGTGATGGACCGGCCGAACCTCACCGTCAAGACCCGGGCCTTCGTCGGCGGGGTCGTCTTCGAGGGCCACCGTGCGGTCGGGGTGCGCTACCGGCACGGCCGCGGGCCGGCCCGGGTCGCGCGCGCCGGCCAGGTGATCCTCTGCGGCGGCGCCATCAACACCCCGCAGCTGCTGCAGCTGTCCGGTGTCGGCAACGCCCGCGAGCTCTCGGCGCTGGGCATCAAGGTCGTGCACGACCTGCCGGGCGTGGGGGAGAACCTCCAGGACCACCTCGAGGTCTACATCCAGTACGCCTGCACGCAGCCCGTGTCCGTCCAGAAGTACATGCAGATGCGCTACCGCCCCTGGATCGGCGCGCAGTGGCTGTTCCTGCGCCGCGGCCCCGGCGCCACCAACCACTTCGAGGGCGGCGGCTTCGTCCGCAGCAACGAGGACGTCGCCTACCCGAACCTCATGTTCCACTTCCTGCCGATCGCGGTCCGGTACGACGGGTCCTCGCCCGCGGGCGGCGACGGCTACCAGGTGCACGTCGGCCCGATGTACTCCGACGCCCGCGGCTCGGTCAAGGTCACGAGCCGCAACCCGCGCGTCCACCCGGCGCTGCGGTTCAACTACCTGTCCACCGAGCAGGACAAGCGCGAGTGGGTCGAGGCGGTCCGGGTCGCGCGCAACATCCTGACCCAGCCGGCCATGGCGCCCTTCAACGGTGGCGAGATCTCGCCCGGGCCCTCGGTGGAGAGCGACCAGGAGATCCTGGACTGGGTGCGCAAGGACGGCGAGACCGCGCTGCACCCCTCGTGCACGGCCAGGCTGGGCGTCGACGAGATGTCGGTGCTGGACCCAATGACCATGGGAGTGCACGGGCTGCAAGGGCTCTCGGTCGTGGACGCCTCGGCGATGCCGTACGTCACCAACGGCAACATCTACGCGCCGGTGATGATGCTCGCGGAGAAGGCCGCCGACCTGCTCCTCGGCAACACGCCGCTGGCGCCCTCGGACGTCGAGTTCTACCGGCACCAGCCGGCCTGAGCCGGCCCCGAGGCTGAACCCGGGACACCCGGGCTAGCGGAAGACGACCGTCCGGGTGCCGTTGGGCAGGACCCGGTGCTCGGCGTGCCAGCGCACCGCTCGGGCGAGCACCTGCGACTCGACGTCGCGTCCGGCCTCGACCAGCTCGACCGGGTCCAGCTGGTGGTCGACCCGGGTGACGTCCTGCTCGATGATCGGGCCCTCGTCCAGGTCGTCGGTGACGTAGTGGGCGGTCGCGCCGACCAGCTTCACCCCGCGGATGTGGGCCTGGTGGTACGGCTTGGCGCCCTTGAAGCTCGGCAGGAACGAGTGGTGGATGTTGATGACGCGGCCGCTGAGCCGGTGCGAGAGCGCGGGCGACAGCACCTGCATGTAGCGAGCCAGCACCACCAGCTCGATGTCCAGCGACTCCACCAGGCCCATCAGCTCGGCCTCGGCGGCGTCCTTGGTCTCTGCCGAGATGGGGATGTGGTGGAACGGGATGCCGTACTGCTTGACCATCGGCTCGAGGTCCGGGTGGTTCGACACGACGGCCGGGATGTCGATCCGCAGCGAGTCGGTGGAGTGGCGGAAGAGCAGGTCGTTGAGGCAGTGGCCGAACTTGGACACCATGATCAACGTCCGGGTCGGTGTGGAGGCGTCGACCAGCTCCCAGGTCATGCCGAACGACTCGGCGACATGGCTGAACGCCGCCCGCAGCTCGTCCAGGTCGCCGCCGCCGGCGATCTCCGCGACGACGCGCATGAAGAAGCGCCCGGTCTGGCGGTCGTCGAACTGCTGGCTGGACAGGATGTTGCCCTGGTGCTGCACGAGGTAGCTGCTGACGGCGAAGACCAGCCCCGGGCGGTCGTCGCAGGAGACGGTCAGGACGAACTCGCGACCGGGCTGCGGCCGTGGCGACATCTCTTCCTCCACTGTGGTGACGTGCGCGTGCTGCCGGGTCCGGCGGACCGGCCTGGGCCCGGAGGCGGGCCGGCAGCCAGGTCACGACTTGGGTCGTGGCGAGGTGTCGGCCATTGACAGTCCAGGCAGGCGCAACGATCCTAGGGCTGCCGAGCTGAATTGCGTATGCCGCAACCCAGGAGCGCCATGTGAACCAGCTGTACATCGAGGGCACCTGGCGTCCAGCCGCTGACGGGGGCACGCGGGAGATCCGCTGCCCCGCCAACGGCGAGCTCGTGGCGACGGTGGCCGAGGGTACGGCGCAGGACTCGGCCGATGCTGTCGGCGCCGCCCGCGCGGCGTACGACCGGGGGCCGTGGCGGCACACGACGGAGAAGGAACGGGCCCGGCTGCTCGGCCGGCTGGCTGACGTCATCGAGCGCGACCGCAAGGTCTTCAGCCGGGCCGAGGCGCTGGACACCGGCAAGCGACTGGTCGAGGCGGACTACGACATGGACGACGTCGTGGCCTCCATCCGCTACTTCGCCGGCATCGGCGGCACCGACGCCGGGCGCGTCGTCGACGTCGGCAACCCGGACGCGATCAGCCGGATCGTCTACTCACCGGTCGGGGTCTGTGCCCTGATCACGCCGTGGAACTACCCGCTGCTGCAGACCGCGTGGAAGGTCGCGCCGGCGCTGCTGGCGGGCAACACCTTCGTGCTCAAGCCCAGCGAGCTCACACCGTCGACCGCCGGCCTGCTGATGCAGGCGCTGGAGGAGGTCGGGCTCCCACCGGGCGTGGCCAACCTGGTGCTGGGAGCCGGTCCGGTCGTGGGCGCACCGCTGACCACCGACCCCCGGGTCGACATGATCTCCTTCACCGGCGGCGCGGTCTCCGGCCGGCGGGTCATGGCCGAGGCCGCGGCGACGGTCAAGCGGGTCGCGCTCGAGCTCGGCGGCAAGAACCCCAACGTGGTGTTCGCCGACGCGGACTTCGACACCGCGGTCGACATGGCCCTGACGGCGGTCTTCCTGCACTCCGGCCAGGTCTGCTCGGCCGGCGCGCGGCTCGTCGTCCAGGACTCGATCCACGACGAGTTCGTCGACGCGCTGGTGAAGGGAGCCGAGCAGATCCGGCTCGGCGGCCCGTTCGACGCAGCAGGCCGAGAGCGGCACGCTGATCTCCGCCG
The DNA here is from genome assembly GCA_963795385.1 of uncultured Actinomycetota bacterium. GTDB lineage: Bacteria > Actinomycetota > Actinomycetes > Actinomycetales > CAVURS01 > CAVURS01. The sequence continues at coordinate 440,663 of CAWCHK010000003.1, read as the reverse complement.
CCCACCGGGACAAGATCGAGGCGTACGTCGCCGCGGGTCTGGCCGAGGGGGCGGTCCTGCGCTGCGGCGGACGGCGCCCGGACGACCCCGAGCTGGCCGGCGGCTTCTTCTACCTCCCGACGATCCTGGACGGCTGCGACCAGTCGATGTCGGTCGTGCACGACGAGTCGTTCGGGCCGGTGCTCACGGTCGAGACCTTCACCGACGAGGACGACGCGGTGCGGATCGCCAACGACACCGTCTACGGCCTGGCCGGAGCGGTCTGGACCCAGGACGCGGGCAAGGCGCAGCGGGTCGCGGAGCGGCTCGAGCACGGCACGATCTGGATCAACGACTACCACCCCTATGTGCCACAAGCCGAGTGGGGCGGGTTCAAGCAGTCCGGCAACGGCCGCGAGCTCGGTCCGACCGGGCTGGCGGAGTACCGCGAGATCAAGCACATCTGGCAGAACATCAACCCGATCGCCGCAGCACTGGTTCTCGGCGGCGCTCGGATCGCCGAGCCGGAGGCAAGCACATGAGCACACCGACCAGTACGCCCAGCGACACCGGTGCGTCGATCACGACGACGCCGCAGACGAACGGGCTCTCCGTCCACCGGACGGGGGAGAGCGAGCTCTCGGTCCACAACCTCTGGAAGGTCTTCGGCAGTCGGCGCCGAGGCCATCACGGGCGACGACAGCCTGAAGTCGTTGTCCGCCAAGGAGATCAAGAGCAAGACGGGCTGCGTCACCGCCGTCCGCGACGTGAGCTTCGAGGTTCCGCGCGGCGAGGTCTTCGTCGTCATGGGTCTGTCCGGCTCGGGCAAGTCGACGCTCGTCCGCTGCCTGACCCGGCTGATCGAGCCGACGTCGGGATCGATCAACTTCCAGGGCACCGACATCACCCAGGCGTCCGAGAGCGAGCTGCGGGACCTGCGCCGGACCAAGGTCTCGATGGTGTTCCAGCACTTCGGCCTGCTGCCGCACCGCCGGGTCGTCGACAACGTCGCCTACGGGCTCGAGGTCCGCGGCGTCGGCAAGGCGGAGCGGATGAAGAAGGCCGGCGAGGTCACCGAGCTGGTCGGGCTCTCCGGCTTCGAGAACTCCTACCCGGACCAGCTCTCCGGCGGCATGCAGCAGCGCGTCGGCCTGGCCCGGGCCCTGGCGACCGACCCGGAGATGATGCTGTTCGACGAGCCGTTCTCCGCGCTTGACCCGCTGATCCGCCGGGACATGCAGGCCGAGGTCATCCGGCTGCACCACGAGGTCGGCAAGACGATGATCTTCATCACCCACGACCTGTCCGAGGCGCTCAAGCTGGGCGACCGGATCCTGATCATGCGCGACGGCCAGCCGGTGCAGATCGGCACGGGCGACGAGCTGGTCGGTGCGCCGGCCGACGACTACGTGCGCGACTTCGTCCACGAGGTGCCGAGGGCCGACGTCCTGACGCTGCGCTGGGTCATGCGCCCGCCTCGGACGGACGAACCCACCGACGGCCCCGAGCTCGGCCCCAACGTCGTGATCCGCGAGGCCGCTCGCGCGGTCCTGGCCAGCGACAAGCCGGTCAAGGTCGTGGAGAACGGCCAGCTGCTGGGCTACGTCGGCGAGGACGAGATCCTCGATGCCGTCGTCGGCGGCGTCGCCTCGCCGGCGAAAGCGAGCTGATGGCCACCATCGCGCCGGAGCGGCCGGCCGCCGCGGCGCCGGCGCCCGAGCCGGCCACGCCCCGCCGCCGGATCCGGCGGATCGAAGCTAGTCGGCCTGGTCATCGCCGGCTGGATCGTGCTCTATTTCCCGCTCCGGGGGAAGAACACGTTGTCGCTCGCGCCGGCCGACCTGACCCGGGTCTCGAACAAGCTCAACGACCTGAACACCTGGGTCGGGGAGAACCAGAACTCCAACCCGGTCTTCACCCATTTCTTCAACGAGATCCGGGCGTTCTTCGACTGGCTGAGCCACGGCATGCAGCAGCTGATCTCCCAGCCGTACGGCGACCGCGGGCTGCCGATCATCGGCTGGCTCGGCGTCCTGGCGATCGTCGGCTTCGTCGCCTGGACGTTCGGCAACTGGAAGGTCGCCGCTGCTCGCCGTGGGCGGCCTGGTCTTCATGGGCCTGCAGGGCCTGTGGCAGGAGAGCATGGACACCCTCGCCCTGACGCTGGTTGCGGTCGCGGTGTCCCTCGTGATCGGCATCCCCTTGGGGGTGTGGTCCGGCCTGTCCAAGCGCGTCGAGGCGCTGATCACGCCGGTCCTGGACTTCGCCCAGATCCTGCCGACCTACACCTACCTCGCCCCGCTGACGCTGGTCTTCCTGATCGGCCCGGCGACAGCGGTCATCGCGACCGCGATCTACGCGACGCCGCCGGTCATCCGACTGACCGCCCACGGCATCCGCGAGGTGTCCACCAACACCGTCGAGGCGGCGGACAGCCTCGGCTCGACCCCCCGGCAGAAGCTGCTCAAAGTGTTGCTCCCGATGGCTCGCCGCACGATCGTGCTCGGGATCAACCAGACGATCATGGCCGCGCTGGCCATGGTCACGATCACCGCCTTGATCGCCGCGCCCGGCCTCGGTCAGTCGGTGCTGCAGGCGCTGATCAGCCTCGATGTCGGCACGGCCGCGAACGCCGGCCTGGCGATCGTGATCATGGCGATCATCCTGGACCGGGTGACGACCGCGGCGTCGGTCCGGGCCGACGTCCACCGTCGGGCGGCCGCGACGTCGAAGCTCCTGAAGTACCGCCGGCCCGCAGTGAGCATTGGGGCGCGGTCGTCACCGCGGTGCTGGTCTACGTCTCCTACACCTACCTGTTCGCCGCCCAGTTCCCCGGCTCGACCGACGCAGACCCACCCCGTGGGCAAGGCCATCAGCGATGCCGGCAACTCGGTGACCAAATGGGCGTCCGCGCACCTGTCCGGCGTGACCGGCTGGATCAAGGACACCGTGACCAACCACGGGCTCAACCCGTTGCAGTCCTTGCTCGACAACTCGCCGTTCTGGCTGACCTTCGCCGCCCTGGCCGCCATCGCGTACGTCATCGGCGGCAAGCGGGCGACGGCGTGGACGGCGATCTGCCTCGGCCTGATCATCGCGATCGGGTTGTGGCAGGACGCCATGGACACCCTTGCGGCGACCCTGATCGCGACCGTCCTGACCATGGTGTTGGGCGTGGTCGTCGGCGTCTGGATGGGGCGCAACCAGATGGCCGACCGGATCATCCGGCCGGTCCTGGACGCCCTGCAGGTCATGCCGCCGTTCGTCTACCTCGTGCCGCTCCTGGCGCTCTTCCTGTCAACTCGGTTCACCGGCATCCTGGCCGGAATCCTCTACGCCGCACCGGTCTCGATCAAGATCGTGGCCGACGGCATCCGCCAGGTCTCGCCGACGACCGTCGAGGCGGCCACGTCGGCCGGCTCGAGCACCTGGCAGCTGATCACCAAGGTCCAGCTGCCGATGTCCCGGCGGACGCTTGGTGCTGGCGACCAACCAGGGCCTGATCTACGTCCTGTCCATGGTCGTGGTCAGCGGCCTGGTCGGTGGCGGCGCGCTGGGCGCCGATGTCGTCACCGGCTTCGTCCAGCTGCCGGTCTTCGGCAAGGGCCTGGCCGCCGGCTTCGCCATCGTCCTGCTCGGCGTCATGCTCGACCGGACCACCCAAGCCGCGGCCAACCGGGCCGACAGCGCGAGGGCGCGCTGATGCACCGTCAACCCACTCCATCGACTGGCGATGGCAACCCTGGAGGGCAACGCAGAATGGCAGGATCGATCGCACGGAGAAGGCTGGGCCGGCGGGGAACTGCCGCCGCCGCATTGGTGGTCGGGGCCCTCGTCCTGACCGCCTGCGGCAGCGGCGCGAAGGTCGGTGGCAGCAGCGGCGGTGGCTCGTCGAGCGGCGGCTCAGCGGCCAAGGCCTGCGGCACGCGTCAACCTGGCCGACAACGCCTGGGTGGGCTACGAGGCCGACCTGGCCGTCGTGTCCTACGTCCTGAAGAACAAGCTCAAGTGCACCGTCACGGTGAAGCACATCAACGAGCAGGTCTCGTGGCAGGGCTTCGCGAGCGGACAGGTCGACGCCATCCTGGAGAACTGGGGTCACGCCGACCTGGTCAAGAAGTTCATCGACCGAGCAGAAGGTCGCGCAGGACGCGGGGTCGACCACCCTCAAGGGGATCATCGGCTGGTACGTGCCGCCGTGGATGGCCACCAAGTACCCGGACATCACCGACTGGAAGAACCTGAACAAGTACGCCAACCTGTTCAAGACCACGGAGTCCGGGGGCAAGGGCCAGCTGCTCGACGGCGACCCGTCGTACGTCACGAACGACGCCGCCCTGGTGAAGAACCTCAAGCTCAACTTCAAGGTCGTGCAGGGTGGCAGCGAGGCCGCCCTGATCACGAGCTTCCGGCAGGCCGAGGCCAACAAGAAGGCTCTCCTGGCCTACTTCTACGAGCCGCAGTGGTTCTTCAACGAGGTCAAGCTGGTCCGGGTCAACCTGCCGGCGTACACCACCGGCTGTGACGCCGTGGCGGCCAAGGTCAACTGCGACTACCCGCCGTACGACCTCAACAAGATCGTGTCGACCAAGTTCGCCAGCTCCGGGAGCCCGGCCTACACGGTGATCAAGAACTTCCAGTGGTCGAACGAGCAGCAGAACGACGTCTCGAAGTCCATCGCCGTCGACAAGCTGAGCGACGACGACGCGGCCAAGAAGTTCCTCGACGCCAACCCCGACCTGGTCACGAAGTGGCTGGCCGGGACGGGCGTCAGCTGACCGACCACGTCGTCGTAGCCGGTGTGCTGTCCCCCTCGCTCCGGGGTGGGCAGCACACCGGACGACGTGAGATGCTGTTCTCTATGACGCCATCGCGTGGCGTGATACGCAACACCCTCGTCCCGGGAGAGTCGAAGTGAGCACCGTTCCCAGCACCGCCCGCGTCGTCGTCATCGGGGCGGGGATCGTCGGCAACAGCCTGGTCCACCATCTGGCCCGGCTCGGCGTCCGCGACATCGTCCAGATCGACAAGGGGCCGCTGCCCAACCCGGGCGGCTCCACCGGCCACGCGTCCAACTTCATCTTCCCCGTCGACCACTCGAGGGAGATCACCGACCTCACGCTCGACTCGATGCGCCAGTACAAGGAGCTCGGCGTCTTCACCGAGTCGGGCGGCTTCGAGATCGCCCGCACCGAGGAGCGGATGGAGGAGCTGCGGCGGCGGATGTCCAGCGCCCGGGCGTGGGGGATCGAGGCCTCGCTGGTCACTCCCGAGTTCGTCAAGGAGAAGGTCCCGTTCATCGAGACGGACCAGTTCATCGGCGCGTTCTGGACCCCGAGCGTCGGCGTCGTGGACTCGTTGCGGGCCGGCACGCTGATGCGCGAGCAGGCGCTCGAGTCCGGCGCGCTCACGGTCGTGCCGAACGTCGAGGTGAGCGACCTGGAGGTCGTCGACGGGCGGATCCGCAGCGTCCACACCACCGGCGGGGTGATCCAGGCCGAGCAGGTCGTGATCGCCTGCGGCGTGTGGAGCCCCAAGATCGGCGACCTGGCCGGCATCTCGATCCCGCTCACTCCAGCCGTGCACCAGATGATCAGCGTCGGTCCGTGCCCGCAGCTCGCCGAGCGCGAGGGTGAGATCTCCTTCCCCATCGTCCGCGACATGGACACCTTCTGCTACGAGCGCCAGCACGGCGCCGACATGGAGGTCGGCTCCTACGCGCACCGGGCGATCCTGATGCCGCCCGAGGACATCCCCTCGATCGAGCAGGCCAGCCTCTCGCCGACCGAGCTGCCGTTCACCTCGGACGACTTCGACCCGCAGCTCGAGCAGGCCTACGAGCTGATGCCGGAGCTGCTGGGCGCCGAGGGCGCGGAGATGCGCTACGCGATCAACGGCCTCCTGTCGCTGACCTGCGACGGCAGCCCGATCCTCGGCGAGAGCCTGGTCGAGGGACTCTGGACGGCCGCCGCGGTCTGGATCAAGGAGGGCCCGGGCGTCGGCCGCGCGGTGGCCGAGTGGATGGTTCACGGCGCCCCGGAGATCGACGTGCACCACAGCGACATCGCGCGGTTCCACCCGCACCAGATGCGCCGCGAGCACACCCGGTTGCGCACGTCCGAGGCGTTCATCAAGACGTACGGCATCGTGCACCCGTCGGAGCAGTACGAGTCCGACCGCGACCTGCGGCTCGCGCCGATGCACGAGTCCCAGCAGAAGCTCGGTGCGGTCTTCTTCGAGACGGCCGGCTGGGAGCGCCCCCACTGGTACGAGTCGAACGCGGGCCTGCTCGACCTCTACGGCGACGCGGTGATGCCTCGCGAGCACGAGTGGGACTCCCGCTGGTGGAGCCCCATCATCAACGCCGAGCACCTGCGCCTGCGCGAGGCGGCCGGCGTCATCGACCTGAGCGCGTTCCAGGTCCTGGACATCGAGGGTCCGGGTGCACTCGACACGGTCCAGCGGGCCTGCGTGGCCCAGTGCGACGTACCGGTCGGCCGGGTGGTCTACACCCCGGTCCTGGACGCCAAGGGCGGCTTCGTCTCCGACCTGACCCTGATGCGACTGGGCGAGAGCCACTTCCGCGTCGTGACCGGCGGGGCTCACGGGCGGGCCGACAGCAAGTGGTTCTCGGACCTGCTCCCGGGCGACGGGACGACCCTCACCGACCGGACCGACGAGGTCTCGACCATCGGATTGTGGGGACCGCGCGCCCGGGACATCCTGGCCGGCCTGACGAGCGAGGACGTCTCCGACGCGGGCTTCGGCTTCCTGACCTGCCGGGAGCTCAAGGTCGGGGACATCACGGTCCTGGCGTCGCGGATCTCCTACGTCGGCGAGCTCGGCTGGGAGCTGTACGTCGCAGCCGAGGGTGCGGCGGAGCTGTGGGAGACACTGCTCGAGGCCGGGGCCGAGCACGGTGCGGTGCCGGTCGGCATCGGCGTCTACGGGACGACCGGCCGGATCGAGAAGGGCTACCGCGCCTTCGGCTACGAGCTCGACGCGGAGCGCTCGATCGTCGAGGCCGGCATGCAGCGGCCGAAGGTGAAGGCGGTCGACTTCATCGGCCGTGAGGCCTACCTCAAGCAGCGCGAGGAGGAGCCCCGCGCAGTGCTGTGCACCTTGACCGTCGAGGACCACACGTCCGCCTCCGGCGTGAAGCGCTACATGCTGGGCGGCGAGCCCGTCGTGAAGCGCTCGGGTGAGCCCCTGACCGACGGGCATGGGCGGCACCCCTACGTCACGAGCGCCGGATCTGCTCCATCGCTGGGGAAGCACCTGCTCCTGGCCTACCTTCCGCCCGAGGAGGCGGTCGTCGGGAACGGGCTCGCGGTCTGGTACATGGAGGAGCTCTATCCCGTGACCGTGGGCTCGGCCGACATCACGGCGATGTTCGACCCCGGCAACGAGCGGATCCGTTGATGGCGGACGTGCTGGTCTGCGTCAAGCGGGTGGTGGACTCGACGGGCAAGGTGACGCTGACCCCGGACGAGCAGTCGATCGACGGCCGGTTCGCGGGGTACACCCTGAGCCGGCACGAGGAGTGCGCGATCGAGCTCGCGGTCCAGGCGGCCAAAGCGACCGGCGGCTCGTCGACCGTGGTGACCCTCGGCGACGAGGACGCGGAGGAGCAGCTGCGGACCGCTCTCGCGGTGGGCGTCGAGGCGGCGACGCACATCGTCGCCGACGCCGGCCGGCACGGTCCGGCCGACGTGGCGCTGGAGCTGGCCGCGGTCGTCCGCACGCACGAGGGCGCCGGTCGCTCCTACGGGCTCATCCTGCTCGGCAACGACGCGGCCGACAGCGGGGACTTCCAGGTCGGCATCCGGCTGGCCCACGAGCTCGGGCGGCCCGTCGTCAACGGCGCGAACACCGTGGAGATCAAGGGCGACCGGGTGATCGCGGTGGTCAACGGCCCCGACGGGCACGAGACCTACGACCTGCCGCTGCCGGCCGTCGTCACGGTCCTGGAGGGCGGCGTCGAGCCGAAGTACCCGAGCGTCCCGGGGCGGATGAAGGCCAAGCGGGTCGTCATCGAGCAGCGCGAGCCGCGCGAGGAGCTGGTCGGGCCGTCGCGGGTGCGTCTGCGGCTGCCCGAGGCGGCGCCCTCCCAGGTGCAGGTCCTCGGGACCGGACCGGAGGCGGCCGGCGCCGTCGTCGACCTCCTGGAGAAGCTGGGGGTGATGGGCCGATGACCCTCGTCCTGGTCGAGCAGACGACCGACGGCGCACTGCTGGACGTCTCGGCCGAGGCGCTCACCTTCGCGCGCGGACTGTCCCCGGCGGACGCCGGTCCGGGTTCGTCGTCGATCGACGCGGTTCTCGTGGGTGAGCCGGGAGCCGCGCTGGTGCAGGAGCTCGCGGCGTACGGCGTGCGCGACGTCTATGCCCTGACCGGAGACGCCTTCGGCTCGTACGGCGGGGCAGCCTGGGCGTCCGGAGTGGACGCCACACTCGCCCAGGCCGATTCGGCCGTCGTGCTCGCCTCGGGCTCGCCCCGGGGCAACGAGGTGATGGCTCACCTCGCGGCCCGGCGCCAGGTCGCGATGGCCGCGAACGTCGTCTCGGTCGAGCGTCCCTCGCAGCCATCGGAGTCCTCGGAGTCCTCGGCCTCATCGGGGCAGCTCACGGTCACCCGCCAGGTCGTCGGCGGCGCCGCGCTCGAGGACATGCGCCTCGTCGACCGGCCCGCGATCCTCACGGTCGCCGGTCACGCGGTCGACGCGACGCCGGCGGCAGAGCCGGGGCCGGCCAACGTCCGGATCGAGCAGCCGCCGGTCGCGGAGGCCGATCTGGCCGCTCGGGTGGTCTCGGTCTCCGACCCGGAGCCGGACCTGTCCGGCAGCCTGAAGTCCGCGCGGGTGGTGGTCGGCGCCGGTCGCGGGGCCGGCAGCGCCAGCGGCTTCGCGGACCTCCTCGAGCTCACCGAGCTGCTCGGCGGCTCGCTCGGCGTGTCCCGGGTCGTCACCTCCCTGGGCTGGCGGCCGCATCACGAGCAGGTGGGCCAGACCGGCTCGAAGGTCGCCCCCCAGCTCTACATCGCCTGCGGCATCAGTGGGGCGATCCAGCACTGGGTGGGCATGTCGTCCGCGCAGACGATCCTGGCCGTCAACACGGACGCCGAGGCGCCGATGGTCACGAAGGCGCACTACGCAGTCATCGGCGACCTGCACGAGGTGGTGCCGGCGATCAACGCCGAGATCCAACGCCGGCGGGCCTCCGCGGGCTGACCGCTCCACCCCGACCGACAGGACCCGGCCAAATTTGGACCCGGGGCGACAGAGGTCAGACGTTGTACCCCTTTCCGGCCGCCGATTAGGTTCTGGGGCATGGGTTCTACCGCCATGGGCGTGGCTGTCATCGGTGCGGGCAACATCAGTGACCAGTACCTGTCCGACCTGGTGCGCTACCCCGACCTGGACGTCCGGTTCGTCGCCGACGCCTTCACCGACCGGGCCGCGCTCCAAGCCCAGAAGTATGGCGTTCCGGCCTCCGGCACCGTCGAGCAGGCGCTTGCCGACGAGGGCGTGGACCTGGTCGTCAACCTGACCATCCCCGCGGCCCACGCCGAGGTGGCGCACCAGGCGCTCCAGGCCGGCAAGCACGTCTGGAACGAGAAGCCGCTGGCCACCAGCCGCTCGGACGCGCACTCCCTGGTCACGGCCTCCGACCAGCTGGGGCTGCGCCTCGGAGGCGCGCCGGACACGGTGCTCGGCCCCGGGATCCAGACCGCCCGCCGGATGATCGAGCGCGGCGACATCGGCCGGCCGCTGACCGCGTCCGTCGTGATGCAGCAGAGCGGCCCGCACCACTGGCACCCGAACCCGGACTTCCTCTACCAGTCAGGCGGCGGTCCGCTGCTCGACATGGGCCCGTACTACCTGACCGCACTCGTGCAGGTCTTCGGCCCGATCCGCCGGGTCGTCGCGCTCGGCTCCTCGGCCGGGCCGACCCGCACCATCGGAGCCGGACCGCGGGCGGGGCAGCAGTTCGACGTGACCGTCCCGTCGTACGTCACGGCCCTCTACGAGTTCCACGACGGCCAGGTGGCCCAGGGAACCTTCAGCTTCGACTCCCACCTCGAGCGGGTGGGCGTGGTCGAGATCTCCGGCACCGAGGGGTCGCTGACGGCGCCCGACCCGAACTACTTCGGCGGCGCCATCGAGGTCGTGCGCGCGGCCCAGGCCGGTGGTGCGACGGTGCGGACGAGCATCACCGCGGCTCCCGGCGCCGCGGGTCGCGGGATCGGCCCGCTCGACATGGCCCGGGCCATCCACACCGGTGTGCCGCATCGGGCGAGCGGGCGGCTCGCACTGCACGTGCTGGACGCGCTGCTGGCCACCGAGGAGTCGATCGGCTCCTCGGCGTTCGTCGACGTGACGACGCAGGTGGAGCGCACCACCGCCGTCCCGGCCGACTGGGACCCGCTCGAGCACACTCTCGGCTGAGCCCTGTTCTCGCCCGACCGGTCACTGTCCGGCGAGCGACCCGCCGATCCCGCCGACGCTGAAGTAGCGGTTCAGGAAGGCGAAGACGATCACCGGGGGAGCCATCATCACGACGGCGACGGCCATGACCGAGCCCCAGTCGGTGACGTTCTGCTGGAAGAACGACTCGACGCCGAGCGGCAGGGTGAACTTGGTCTCCGTGCGCATGAACACGATGGCGACGAGGTAGTCGTTCCACGAGACCAGGTAGGTGAAGATCGCGGTCGACAGGACCCCCGGCAGCGAGTTGCGCAGGACGATCCGCAGGAAGCCGCCGAAGACCGACGCGCCGTCGATCCAGGCCGCCTCCTCCAGGCTTCTCGGGATCGAGTCCATGTACGCCGCCATCATCCAGACGGCGACCGACATCGACGCCCCGACGTAGATGATGCCGAGGCCGGTCAGGCTGTCGACCAGGTGCAGCTTGGCGAACAGGATGAAGAGCGGGATCACCGACGTGATGACCGGCAGCGACTGGACGACGAACAGCAGCAGCGAGTAGCCGGCGATGGTCCTCCCGCGGCCGCGGGAGAGCACGTAGCCGGCCGGGGCGGCGACGACCACCGAGACCAGCACCGTCCACGAGGGTGACGAGCGAGGCTGTTGCGCAGCCACTTCAACGTGTCGGTGTTCTTGAAGACGTTGCTGAGGTTCTCCAGGGTGATCGCGGCGTGGCTCGTGGACGCGGACCCCGGTCGCAGGGCCAGGATGATGACCACGGCGACCGGGACCAGCGCGATGGCGGTGATGACGGCGACGATCGCGAACCTGAGCCAGCGCAGAGGACTCTTCGGCCGGCTCGCCCGGTAGGGGTGGGCCTCGGACAGCGCCTCGACGGTCTCGTGGACGGCAGTCATCAGACGTGGGCCTTCCTGATCTGGCGGTAGAGCAGCACCGAGACGAGCACCAGCGTGAGCGTCATGATGAAGGCGATCGACACGCCCTGCCCGACCTGGAAGTTCTGGAAGACGGTGCGATAGGCCAGCACCACCAGCGAGGTCGTCGCGCTGATCGGGCCGCCCGCCGTCAGCAGGTAGATCGTCGGGAAGTCGTTGACGCAGAAGATCGTCATCAGGATCCACGAGATGTACGTCGGCCGGCGCGATGATCGGCAGCGTGATGTAGAAGAACTGCTTCACCGCGCCGGCACCGTCCATCCGGGCGGCCTCGTAGACCGTCTCGTCCACGCTGGCCAGGGCGGACTGCGCCATCAGCATCATGAAGGGGAAGCTCACCCACACCTTGTAGATGCAGACGACGACCTTGGCCCAGGTGGGGTCGGCCAGGAAGAGCGGTGACCCGAGCCCGAGCGCATGGAACAGCTTCGGCATCGGGCTGGTCGTCCGTGGCGACCAGGTAGTTGACCGACGTCGCCGACACGACGATCGGCACGACCCAGGGCAGCAGCAGCAGCACGCGGAACAGCCCCTTGGCCGGGATGTCGGTGCGCAGGAGGAGGGCCATCGCCAGCCCGACGGCCCAGCTGCCGAACACGCCCGACCACGGTGAACAGCAGGGTGAACCGCGCGGCCTGCCAGAACGCGTCGCTGTGTCAGCGTCGTCGAGTAGTTGCCAAGCCGACGTACTTGCCGGACTCGATCAGCGAGCCGTCGTGGACCGACTGGAAGGCGGCGTAGATGAACGGGTAGGCATTGATCAGGACGAGCAGCAGCACGGACGGGGCCACCAGGCCCAGCAGCGTGATCTGCCCGACGCTGAACCGCCCCCGGCGGGGCCGGCGCGAAGGAGCCGGCCCCGCGGCGGTCGTGCGGTCCGCCGTGACTCCGGGAGCGGTGGTCATGCCGGGACTTACGACTTGACGATGGAGCGAGGGTGTTCTGCAGCGTCGTGAGTGCGCCCTTCGGGTCACCGCCGCCGAGCACCGTCTGCGTGAACGCCTGGAGCGGCTGGCCGCCGTCGACCTGGGCGAGCGCCGGCGAGAGCGTCGTCCCTTGCGCCGCATAGGTCTTCGCGACCGGGACCCAGTCGTTGATCGCCGCGACCTTGTTGGTCTGGGCCTGGAAGCCGGGCAGGGCCACGATCGACTTCAGCACCGGGCAGCCCGGAGAGGAGGTTCTTCTCCCAGAAGGCCTTCATGTTCTTGATGTACCAGCCCGAGGAACGCCTCGGACGACGCCTGCGAGGGCGTGTTCTTGTACATCATGATGTTGTTCTCGAAGACCAGGCAGGCCTTGCCGCCGTTGGGCGAGGTGAGCGGCTTCATCAGGACCAGGTCGCCCGACGTGTCACCGATGTTGCCGTCGAGGCCGGCGGTGTCGATGCCCATGGCGAACTTGCTGGTTCTTCCACTGGCTGTTCTGGTTGTCACCCGTGTAGCTCACCGAGCGCGGGTCGACGACCTTGGCCTTGACCAGGTCGTGGACGAACTGGATCGCCTGCATGTTCTGGTCGTTGACGATGTTCAGCTTGCCGTCGGTGCCGAACAGGCCGCCGCCGTTGTTGATCATCATCATGACCATCGCGTGCGCGCCGAGGTTGTTGCCCGCACCGGCACCCGCCGCGAAGCCGTAGTAGCCCTTGGCCGTCAGCTCCTGGCCGACCGCCTTGAGCTCGTCCCACGTGGTCGGCGGCTGCAGGTTGAGCTTGGCTGAAGGTCGCCTTGTTGTACCACCAGACCCGGATGTCCAGCTGCCACGGGATCGCGGCGATGCCGGCGTCGGTCTTCATCGCGTCGACCATGTTGGGCAGGAAGTCGTCGTACGTCCCGTCCTTCTTCATCGCCGCGACCAGGTTGTCGGCGTAGGCGATCGCACCCTGCTGGGCGTACTGGAAGGCCTGGAAGCCACCGCCGGTGCTGACCGCGGGGCCGGTCTTGGACGCGATGGCCGAGGAGAACGTCTGGGTGAAGTTCGCCCACTGGATCTCCTGGTAGGTGGCTGCCAGGTTGCTGCCCGTCGGCTTGTACGTCCCGACGAGGGCCTTGGCGGCCGGGTTGTACGCCGTACCGCCCCAGGGCATGTCCCAGAACTTCAGGCTCTTGCCGCCCGAGGCTCCGGTGCTGCCGCCGCTGCTGCCGCCGCAGGCGGCCAGCACCGGGAGGGCGGCGGCGGCGCTGAGCACGCCGAGAAAGCCGCGGCGGGAGAGATTGAGACCCTTGGCCGGCTGTTCCATCATGTGAGCTCCTTGGGGTGGCGCCGTCCGGCGTCGATGACCGATCCAGCCGCAAGTTAGGTCCGCTGACAAGACGCCTACAACGTCTGACTTCTGTTTTCTCACGTCGTTATTCAGGCGTTGCACTACAGCGGCACCCGTCTCTAACGTCCAGGGCACATCTGCGTGGCCTGACCGTTACGCCGATGCCCCGTAGCGGGGCTGGGCCCAAGGACGCGACAGTGGTTGACGACGGGAGGCGGCATCGTGGCGAGCCATGTGTCGGTGCACGCGACTGCGCAGGCGACGGCGCCGGCCGCCGGCTCGCGTCGGGGTAGTGCTCGGTTGCGCGTCGCGATCGTCGGGACGGGCATGATCTCCGAGGTCCACCGGCGCAGCGCACTGCTGGCAGGTGCCGAGATCGTCGGCGTCCTCGGCTCCGGACCCGAGCGGTCCGCCCAGGTCGCCGGCGAATGGGGGGTCCCGACCGCGTTCAACGGCATCGACGAGCTGGCGGCGAGCGGCGTCGACCTCGTCCACGTCTGCAGCCCGAACGCGACCCACGCGACGTACGTCGAGACGCTCGTCGCGGCCGGCAAGCACGTCATCTGCGAGAAGCCCCTGGCGCTCACCCTCGCCGATGCCCAGCGGATGCTGGCTGTGGCCGAGCGCGCCGGCGTCGTCGCCACCGTGCCCTTCGTCTACCGCTACCACCCCGCGGTCCGGGAGATCCGGGCCCGGGCGCAGGCCGGCGAGCTCGGCCGATGGAACCTCCTGCACGGCCACTACCTCCAGGACTGGCTGCTGTCCTCCCGCGCCTCCAACTGGCGGGTGGACCCGGCCCGGGGCGGGGTGTCGCGCGCGTTCGCCGACATCGGCTCGCACTGGTGCGACCTGGTGGAGTGGGTGAGCGGGCAACGGATGGACAGCGTGGTCGCTCACCTCGCCGTCGCGGTGCCCGAGCGGGTCGCACCCTCGGGCCCGTCCTTCTCCGGGGGCCACGACGGTGCGACGACGCCCGTGGCGACCGAGGACACGGCGACGATGCTCTTCCGGACCGCCGACGGGGTGCCGGGCTCCCTCGTGGTGTCGCAGGTGGCGGCCGGCCGCAAGAACCGGCTCTGGTTCGAGCTCGACGGGTCGACCGGCAGCGCGGCCTTCGACCAGGAGCAGCCCGAGTCGTTCTGGCTCGGGACCGGCGACGGCAGCCGCACCGTCGTCCGCGACCCGGCGGTCGGCTCGGCCGAGCAGCGCCGCCTGAGCTACCTGCCCGCCGGTCACCCGCAGGGGTACGGCGACTGCTTCGCGGCCTTCGTCGCCGACACCTACGCGGCCGTCCGCGGCGAGCAACCAGAAGGGCTGCCGACCTTCGCGGACGGTGTGCGGTCTGCGCGCATCGTCGACGCTGTGGTGAGGTCATCGCAGACATCGACCTGGACGGAGGTCTCCTCATGAGGCTCGGGATGCTCACGGCCTGCCTCCCGCAGTGGCCGCTGGACCGGATCGCCCCGTGGGCGGCGGCCGCCGGCTACGAGGCGCTGGAGGTCGCGGTCTGGCCCTCGACGGGTGGTCGCGACTTCGAGGCCGCACACCTGCCGGTCGCGAGCTTCGGTGCTCAGCAACGGGACGAGACCCTGGCGCTGTTCGAGCGGCACGGGCTGGAGCTCTCGGCGTTCGCGTACTACGAGAACAACCTGCACCCGGACGCCGGCCGCCGGGCTGAGATCGCGGCCCACCTGCGGCACGCCGTCGACGCGGCCGGCTCGCTCGGCGTGAAGTACGTCGGCACGTTCATCGGCCGTGACCCTTCACGCAGCGTCGTGGACAACCAGCGCGAGGCCGAGAAGGTGTTCCCGCCGCTCGTCGACTACGCGGGGGAGCGCGGCGTCAAGCTGATCATCGAGAACTGCGTCATGGAGGGCTGGCACCCGGACGGCTATCCCGGCAACATCGCCTACTCCCCGGAGCTGTGGGAGTGGATGTTCAGCCTCGGCCTCTACCTCAACTGGGACCCGTCGCACCTGATGTGGATCGGCATCGACCCGGTCGAGACGATCCTCCCGTACGCCGACCGGATCGTGCACGCCCAGGCCAAGGACGTGGAGCTGGATGCGAGGGCGCGCAATCGTTTCGGCGTCTTCGGGATCGTCGACAAGGGTGGCAACCCCTGGCAGACCGGCTGGTGGCGCTACCGCGTACCGGGTCGCGGCCAGGTCGACTGGGCCCACGTCGTCGACCGCCTCTACGAGGCCGGCTTCGACGGCGTGCTGTCGGTCGAGCACGAGGACCCGCTCTGGGGCGGCACCGAGCCGAAGGTGTTGCAGGGCCTCACGATCGCGCAGCAGACGCTGCGTCCACTGATCGTCCCCCACGGCGGCTGACGTCCCGCCGACAGCACGGACAGCCCGCAAGCACTGACCCGACGAGGAGAGCTCCGCCCATGCCACTGGCAGCCAAGGTCGCCGTCAACCCGCTCCCGTGGGTCCTCGGCCCGCAGGGCTTCGACCTGAGCCCGACCACCGTGCGCTCCGCCGTCGCCGGCATCGCCGAGGCCGGCTTCACGGCCATGCACGCCGACGTCCCGCCACAGATGTCGACCGCGGAGTACCGGACGCTGCTGGCCGATCACGGCGTGCGGCCCGCTCCCGGGTACTTCGGCGCCCACTTCGACGCACCGCAGGACGATCTCCCCGCGCTGCTCGAGGCGGCGAAGGCGCATGCCGCCGTCCAGCTCGAGCTCGGCCTGAGTGAGGTCTTCCTCGCGAGCCACCTCAACCCGGCCCGGATCGCCCGGCCGGCCGTCGGAGCCGACTTCGAGGCCGACCGGCTCGACCTGGTCGTCGAGCGGATCGCGTTGGTGGCCAAGGCGATCCGTGACGAGGGGCTGACCCCATGCTTCCACCCCCACGTCGGCAGCTGGATCGAGACGGAGCACGAGGTGCGCACGCTGCTCGACTCGGTGGACGGCTCGGTGCTCGCCTTCGGCCCGGACACCGGCCACTTGTTCTGGGGCGGGAGCGACCCGGCAGCCCTGGTCGCCGCCTACGCGGAACGGGTCGGCGCGATGCACCTGAAGGACGTGCACCGGGGCGCGGCCCGGCGGGCCGAGGAGCAGTCCGACGACTACCAGGCCGCGACCAATGTGGAGCACGTCTGGACCGAGCCCGGCCGCGGGGACGTCGACTTCGACGCCGTGTTCGCCGCGCTCCCGGCGACGTACGACGGGTGGTTCGTCGTCGAGGTCGACGTGCCGGACCTGCCGAGCAAGGAGGAGTCGACGGCGGCTTCGGCGCGCTGGATCGCCGAGCGCCCCGATCGCTCCCAGGGCTCCGATCGCTCCCAGGGCTCTCAACCGCACCAGCGGCCGGCCTCGGGATGAGCGGCGGCGGCCGCCCGGCTGTTCGATGACGGCCGTCGACTGGAGCGTGGTCGGCGCGTTCGTCGACCGCGTGACGCCGGCCGACGAACACCCGTCGGCGAGCCAGGCCGGGCTGGTCGACGACCTGGCCGCGGACGCCGCCGGCGAGCAGACCCGGACCTGGGCCTCGCTGCTCGAGCCCGGCTTCACCGCGCTCTACGCCGAGCTGGCGGCGCGGGGCCTCGCGCCGTTCGCGGAGCTCGATCCCGGCGTGCAGGACGACATCGTCGCCGACCTCCTGGCCGGACGGCCGCAGGCGGCGTGGCCCGTCGACAGCGCCGAGTTCGCCCGCACCCTCATCCGGCTCGTCGCCGAGAAGTACTACGGCGCGCGCAACGCACCGGGGTGGCGCATGGTCGGCTACAGCCCCGGGCCGCGGCGCAGCTCGGGCCTGGAGGGCCCTCCCGGCCCCAAGCTCGCCGGCAAGCGGCTCGCGGACGCCGCATCGCCGTACGACGTGATCGTGGTGGGAGCCGGCGCGGGCGGTGGTGTCGCCGCATCGGTCCTCACCCGGGCCGGCTGGCGCGTGCTGCTCCTGGACCGCGGCGAGGTCCTTGCCTACGAGGAGGTGGGCAACGACCACCTGCGCAACTACCGGCTGAGCCTCTACGGCCACAACGTCCCACCCGACCGGGCCGACGACGACCTCCGCGTCGTGGTCGACGCCGATGGCACCGAGCGGGTCGTGCCGCCGTGGGGGTCCGGCTACGGCGCGCTGCCGTACACGGTCGGCGGCGGCACCCGGCTCTACCAGGGGATGGCCTGGCGGCTCACGCCGGAGGACTTCCACCTGGCGAGCACCCACGGCGTGCCGGACGGGAGCTCGCTGGCCGACTGGCCGATCGACTACTCCGACCTGGAGCCGTACTACACCCGGGTCGAGCAGGAGCTCGGGGTGTGCGGTGACGGTGCGAGCCACCGCAACCAGGGCGCGCGGTCACAGCCCTACCCGATGCCCCCGCTGCCCGACAACACGGAGGCTCAGGTGCTGCGCCGGGGCGCCGAGAAGCTAGGTCTCACAACGGGTCCGGTGCCGATGCTGATCAACTCGGTGCCGCGAGCCGGTCGTGGCCGATGCGTCCAGTGCGGTGAGTGCGTCGGTTTCGCCTGCCCGAGCAATGCGAAGAACGGCCCGTTCAACACGCTGCTGCCGGAGGCGGTCGAGCGCGGCTGCGACCTGGTGACGGGCGCGCGGGTGGTCGAGGTCGTCACCGATGTCGCCGGGCGGGTCACCGGTGTCCGCGCGGTCGACGAGCGCACGGGTCAGGAGTCGATCCTCGACGCCCGGCACGTCGTGATCGCCGGGGCAGCGGTCGAGACGGCGCGGCTGCTGCTGGCCAGCCGGTCCAGCCGCCACCCCAGCGGCCTGGGTAACCACAGCGACCAGGTGGGACGGCACCTGCAGGGGCACATCTACGTCGGCGGCTTCGGGATCTTCGACGAGCCGGTCGTCGACGGGCCGGGGCCGAACGTCCGGATCGCCACCTGCGACTACGTGAACAACATCCCAGGCACCATCGGCGGCGGCGTCCTGGCCAACGAGATCACCAAGCTGCCGATCCTGCACTGGCGCTGGGCGCTGCCCCCGGACGCACCGCGGTGGGGTCTGGCGGGCAAGCACGCGATGCGCGACCTCTACCGGCGGACCAGTCATGTCTTCGGCCCGATCCAGGAGATCCCGATGCCGACGATGCGGGTCACCCTCGACCCTCGCCACAGGGACCGGCACGGCGTGCCGGTCGCGCGGCTCTCCGGCCTGCAGCACCCTGAGACGCTCCGGGCCGGTGCGGCCCAGAGCGAGAAGGCCCTCGAGTGGCTCAGCGCCTCGGGGGCCGGCCGGGTCTGGCCGTCCGACCCGACCAGGAACCGCGTGACCGGAGGCCAGCACCAGGCCGGCACCTGCCGGATGGGTGATGACCCGGCGACGTCCGTGACCGACCAGCACGGCCGCGTGCACGGTCACGACAACCTGTGGGTGATGGACGGCTCGGTCCACGTGACCAACGGAGGCTTCAACCCCGTGCTGACGATCCTCGCTCTGGCCTACCGCAGCGCGGAGCACCTCGCCTCGCTCTGACCCCAGGCGCCGTCAGCGCATGTTCGCGGCGAGCGCCTCCTCGGTGAGCGCGTGCTCGATCCCGAGGACCAGCCCGCCGGCGGTGCCGGACTGGCTGCCGAGGGCGGGGTGGCTGATCACGAGGTTCCGGGTCGCGAGCGGCAGGGCCCGGCGGTAGACAACGGCCCGGATGCCGGCGAGGACGTCGTCACTGGCGGCGGTCAGCCCGCCGCCGATCACGACCCGGGCCGGGTTGAAGAAGTGCACCAGGTTGGCGACCACCTCACCGACCCGTGTCGCCGCCTCCCGGACGAGCTTGACCGTGAGCCGGTCGCCGGCGCGCAGGGCGGCCACGAGCTCCTCGTGCGTGGACGGGATGTCCGCGCCGTCCGCGTCGAGCTGGTGCAGCTGGCGCAGGATCGCCGACGCGGACGCGACGGCCTCGATGCACCCGTAGTTGCCGCAGGCGCAGAGCATGTCGTCGCCGTCGGGCACCCGCACGTGGCCGATGTCCCCGGCCGCACCGTCGGCCCCGTGATGCAGGTCTCCCGACGACGTCACCAGGCCACCGCCGATGCCGGTGCTCATCTTCACGTAGAGCAGCGGGCTCTGGTCCGGTGAGAGGGCGCGCGCCTCCCCGAGGGCCCGCAGGTTCGTGTCGTTCTCGAGCAGCACCGGGCAGCCGAAGGCCGACGACAGCGTCTCGGCGACGGGGAAGGCGTCCCAGCCCGGCATGATCGGCGGCTTCACCGGGACGCCTCGGTAGGTGTCCATCGGCCCGGGCAGCCCGATGACCATGGCCAGGATCCGGGGGCCGCGGCTCAGCGAGGCCAGCATCCGCCGGAACTCCGCGGTGATCAGCTCCAGCGTCGGGACCGGGCCGGCCGGCATCGACACCGGCACCGGCGACTCGATCAACGAGGTCTGGCCGAGGTCGTGGATGCTGAGCTGCGCGACGTGGACGCCGACGTCGGCCACCAGGATCAGGCCGAACGACGGGTTCAGGCCGAGATGGTCGGCCGGCCGGCCGCGCCCGACCTTGGGTCGTGAGCCGATGCTCCGGACCGCCCCGGCGGTGAGCAGGGCGTCGAGTGCGCCGGTCACCGTCGTACGCGCCAGGCCGGTCACCCGCACGAGGTCGGCCTGCGTCTCCGCCTCGTGACTGGCCACGAGCCGGGCCAGGGTGCTGGCGACCAGCTGGGGGCTCAACCGGGCCGACAGGGTGGGGACGGAGAGGCGCAGCGCATGCGTCGTCCGGTCGTCCATGGGCGCCTCCAGGAGGTCGTGGAGCCAGTTGCCCGGGATGCGCGGTCACATGTAGGCACCACGTTGACCCCGACTGCGCGGACTTCGGTCCGCCCAGGGCGAAAAGGTACCAGCGATAATCGCGCCATGACCGCGAACGCCCGCGTTACCCAGCTGCGTGCCTACCCCGTCAAGTCCATGGACGCAGCACCCCTCGAGGCCGCCGACGTGAGCCTCAGCGGGCTGGAGGGTGATCGCGGCTGGGCCGTCGTCGGGCCGGACGGCGACGTCGTCAGCGCCCGCCAGGCGCCGAGCCTGCGCGACGTCACGGCCGGCGAGGGGCCCGGCGGGCCCTTCATCGAGCTGCCGGGTGGTGCCGGCCAGGTGGCGTGGGCCGACGCGGACGCCGCCCTGTCGTCGTACGTCGGCTCGCCGGTGCGGCTGGCCCCGGCCCCGGGCGAGGGCCGCCTGCACCAGGTCGCGGCCGTCCACCTGGTCTCGCGGCAGGCCGTGGCCGCAGCCATGGGTACGACGAGCGAGGACCCCGCGTGCGATGTCGAGGCACCTCGCGCCAACGTCACGGTCGACCTCGGCGACGACCTCCCGGTCGGCCTCGAGCGGGCCTGGGTGGGCCGGCTCGTGGAGGTTGGGGATGTCGTCCTTCGGGTCACGAAGGTGCCGCAGCACTGCCTCGGCGTGTACGCCGAGGTCGTGCTGCCCGGGCGGATAAACCTCGGAGACCCGGTCCGGCCGCGCGGATAGGCTCGGCCCGTCCGACGTCCTGCCTGACCCCCACCTCGAAGGAAGCACCGTGCCCGCCGAGATCACCGTCACCGTCGCCGGCTCGCAGCGATCGGTCCCGGCCGGCACGACGGCGGGCGAGCTCTTCCCTGACGACCAGCGCGGGCCGCACGCCGTCGTGGTGGCGCGGGTCGCTGGCGAGCTGCGCGACCTGGACCACGAGCTCCAGGACGGCGACGACGTCGAGCCGGTGGCGATCGACTCGCCGGACGGCCTGTCCGTCCTGCGGCACTCGGCGGCGCACGTGCTCGCGCAGGCCGTGCAACAGGTGAACCCCGACGCTCGGCTGGGCATCGGGCCGCCGGTCAAGGACGGCTTCTACTACGACTTCGACGTCGCGACGCCGTTCACCCCGGAGGACCTGAAGGCCCTGGAGAAGGCGATGCAGCGGATCGTCAACGAGACCCAGACCTTCCGCCGCCGCCCGGTCGGTGACGACGAGGCCCGGGCCGAGCTGGCCGACGAGCCGTACAAGCTGGAGCTGATCGGGCTCAAGGGCGGCCACGACGGCACCGAGAGCGAGGCCGCGATCGAGGGGGCGGACGCCGAGATCGGGGTCGGCGGCCTGACGATCTACGACAACGTCCGCAGGGACGGCTCACTGGCGTGGCGGGACCTGTGCCGGGGGCCGCACCTGCCTACCACCAAGCTGATCAGCAACGCCTTCGCCCTGACCCGCTCCGGCGGGGCCTACTGGCGGGGGAGCGAGAAGAACCCTCAGCTGCAACGCATCTACGGCACCGCGTGGCCCACCAAGGACGACCTCAAGGCCTATCTCGACCGGATCGCGGAGGCCGAGCGGCGCGACCACCGCAAGATCGGCCAGGAGCTGGACCTCTTCTCCTTCCCCGACCAGCTCGGCTCGGGGCTCGCGGTGTTCCACCCCAAGGGCGGGACGCTGCGCAAGGAGATGGAGGACTACTCCCGGCAGCGGCACGAGGAGGCGGACTACGAGTTCGTCTACACCCCGCACATCACCAAGGGCGCCCTCTACGAGACCGTCGGGCACCTGGACTGGTACCGCGACGGCATGTTCCCGCCGATGCACGTGGACGCCGAGCTGGGGCGCGGACGGCGAGGTGCGCAAACCGGGCCAGGACTACTACCTGAAGCCGATGAACTGCCCGATGCATTGCCTGATCTTCGGCGCCCGGGGCCGGTCCTACCGCGAGCTCCCGCTGCGGCTGTTCGAGTTCGGCTCGGTCTACCGCTACGAGAAGTCCGGCGTCATCCACGGCCTGACCCGTGTACGCGGCATGACGCAGGACGACGCCCACATCTACTGCACCCGCGAGCAGATGCGCGAGGAGCTGGCTTCGCTCCTGACCTTCGTCCTGGACCTGTTGCGGGACTACGGCCTGGACGACTTCTACCTCGAGCTGTCGACGAAGGACCCGGACAAGTTCGTCGGCTCGGACGAGGACTGGGCCGAGGCCACCTCGACCCTCGCGGAGGTGGCCGAGGAGTCCGGGCTCGAGCTGGTCCCCGACCCCGGCGGCGCGGCGTTCTACGGCCCGAAGATCTCGGTCCAGGCGCGGGACGCGATCGGTCGCACCTGGCAGATGTCGACGATCCAGCTCGACTTCAACATGCCGGGCCGCTTCGGCCTGACCTACACGGCAGCGACGGTGAGCGGCACGAGCCGGTCATGATCCACCGTGCGCTCTTCGGCTCGATCGAGCGCTTCATCGCCGTGCTGACCGAGCACTACGCCGGCGCCTTCCCCCCGTGGCTGTCGCCGGTCCAGGTCATCGGCGTACCCGTCAGCGACGACCATGTCGACTACCTCCAGGGTGTCGCAGACCAGCTGCGCCGCAACGGGATCCGGGTCGAGGTCGACTCCTCGGACGACCGGATGCCGAAGAAGATCCGCAATGCCAGCAAGGCCAAGGTGCCCTGGGTCCTGATTGCCGGCGAGGAGGACGCGGGCAAGGGTGCGGTGAGCTTCCGCTACCGCGACGGCAGCCAGCGCAACGGCGTGCCGGTGGCCGAGGCGATCCAGGAGATCCTCGACGGCGGTCCGCACCAAGGCCCAGGTCTGAGCGGACGAGCGAGTCGGCGGCCGGCCGGGCCGGTGACCCGGACGGCTTCGAGCGGCTGTGGACGCCGCACCGGATGGTCTACCTCGACGGCCAGGACAAGCCGGCGACCCCGACGACGGCGCAGTGCCCGTTCTGCCGGTCCCCGTCCCGCAGCGACGAGGACGGTCTGATCGTGCATCGGGGCCACACGGCGTACGCCGTCCTGAACCTCTACCCCTACAACCCGGGGCACCTGATGGTCTGCCCCTACCGGCACGTCGCGGCGTACGTCGACCTGACCGCACGACGAGACCGTCGAGGTCGCGCACGCTGACCCAGCAGGCGATCCGGGCCCTCCGGGCGGCCGCCGCCCGCACGGCTTCAACGTCGGCCTGAACCAGGGTCCCGTCGCCGGTGCCGGCATCGTCGGCCCACCTGCACCAGCACGTGGTCCCGCGCTGGGGCGGCGACTCCAACTTCCTGCCGATCGTCGCCCGCACCAAGGCCCTGCCCCAGCTGCTGGGCGACACCCGCGAACGCCTGGCGGCGGCCTTCCGGCCTAGCCGGGGCAGAGCTCGCCTCAGCCCGCTCCTTTGGCCGTCGGTTCCGGGTCAGAGAGCGGACATTTCGGGCGTTGAATCCGGACTTGACCGCCAAACCCGGACCCGACGGCCAGGAGGGCGGGTCGCCCGGAACCGGTCGCCCAGGTCCTCGAGGGGGAGGAAGGCCAGCAGGCAGATCACCAGCGGCAGGAAGTGGATCTTGATGGTGAGGTACGTCATCAGGTGGAAGGTCCCGAAGAACGCGACGTAGGCGTAGAGCGCCCGCCCGCGCAACCAGAGCATCAGCGGTGAGAACGCCTCGGCCGTGAGCACCAGCCACTGGGTGAGGACGACGAGGTGCGGCACCCGGACCAGCGCGTGCGCGAGCCCGGTGCCCCGCCGGGTGAACGCCCAGGTGAAGACCGCACCGTTCGCCCAGCCCCAGCCGCCGAACCGCATCTTCGACACCGCGGCCAGGAAGTAGCAGGCGACCGCGCCGATCTGGATGCAGCGCACCGCCCACCCCGCTGCCTCGCTGAGAGTGCGGTCGCCCAGCCTGGCCCGGCCGACCGTAGGCAGCACGGCCAGCGCGACGACGAAGGCGAACTGGTCATGGTCGATCTTGGTGTAGGAGTAGTCGTTCGACAGCCAGTCGAGCATGGCCAGGCAGCAGGTCCAGCCGGCCAACCGAGGCAGTCGACCCGTCGCCGCGACCAGGGCGCTGACCACGAGCACCGCCTGCAGGACGTGCACGTACGCCGGGTTGGGTGCGGGCAGGTGCAGCCAGGAGCGCAGCAGGATCGGCCGGTAGAGCGAGGCCGGGACGGAGCCGTGGGGGACCGGGTCGTTGGCCACCTTGGTGATGTCGAACAGGACGAAGAGGTAGAGCACGACCCGCAGGATCGCGATGCGGCGCAACGCGATCGGCGGCGCCGTCCACCGCCTCACCGCTGCCGCCCGAGCAGCCCTGCCGGTACGTCGTACGCCGCCAGAGTCTTGACGTAGGTCGAGGCGGGCTCGCCGTCCTTGAGCACCGTGACCTGCTGCTGCAGACGCATCCGCACGTAGTGCGGCCAGTGCGGGTGGAGGTTGGTCGCCGCCTGGGCGATCGCGCCCAGGAGGGCCGGGTCCTTGATGAACCGGCCGAGCTGGCCCTCGACCTCGGCCCGGCCGAGGCCGACCCCCTGGGCGTTCAGCGGGACCCGGACGGTCGTGCCCCTGTCGGTGTCCGCCTCGACGTAGTTGGAGGCGATGGTCCCCTGCTGCGACACGGCGAACGCGAACTGAGACATGGGGGCGAACGGCCACTGCTGGTCGTCGCCGCGCAGGCTGCCGTGGGCGACCAGGACGACCACGACGGCGGCCAGGCCGACGCGCCAGCTGAGCTGGGCCCGGGTCAGTCGGCGGGTGTCGTCCCCCATGTCGCGGAACCTACCAAGTCCGGCGGTGGACCGACCCCGTCCTGGGCCCGACGCCGACGCCAGGTGTCCCGCAGCCGCCACGCGTAGACCTCGAGCGGCAGGAACGCCAGCATCATCACCAGGTGCGGGTAGAACGCGATCGTGATGGTCGCGTAGACCGAGACGTGGAAGAGGTACCACGCGCCCACCAGCCGCCGGCGCCACCGCTCGTTGACGAAGAAGATGATGGGCGAGCTGAGCTCGGCGACGACGATGACCCACTGGAACGTGTGCAGGAACCACGGCACGTGCAGGAACCAGTGGCCGATCGGCGTGCCCCGCCGCACGACCGCCCGCACCAGCGTGGCCGAGTTGACCCAGCCCCACCCGCCGAAGCGGATCTTCGCCACGCTGGAGAGGAAGTACGTCGAGATGGCGCTGATCTGAATGCACCGGAGGGCGAAACCGGCCGCCTGCGAACGCCGTTCGTCGTTCAGGTGGGCGATGCCGACGGTGGGCAGGAGCAGCAGCGCGACGACGAAGTCACCACGGTCGTGGTCGACCTTGCCGTAGGCGAACGCGACGTACTGGTACCAGACCCAGGCGATGCCGACGAGCCAGCCGGTCAGTCGTGGCGCCCGGCCGGTCATGGCGGCCAGCGCGGTCACGACCGAGCCCCACTTGAGGAGCTCGACCAGAGGCACGGTGGCCGCCGGCAGGTGCAGGATGCGGCCCATGTCCAGGGCCTGGTACCAGACCGGGTCGGCGTACCCGTGGTACCAGCCGGACGTGTGCAGGAAGACGACGTCCACGATCACGAAGGCGAAGACCAGGACCCGCAGGCAGGCCACCCGGGCCAGCGGCATGGGCGTGAACAGCCACGGGATGAACCGGTAGCGCGGACGGCCGTCGACGAGGGTGGCCATCACATCGGCCCGCCGGTCGTCACGCCGTGCGTCGTCCAGGTGGCCAGCACGGAGGAGTCCACCTCACCGGTGGGGACCCGGTCGACGATCACCGACGCCCGACGGACGACCCGGACGCCGATCCACGGCTGCTCGTGGGGGCGCAGCCGCGAGTGGCTCCGGGCCAGCGTCCCGAGCATCCCCGGGTCGCTCACGATCTGCGGGATCCGGCCCTCGACCTCGGCCCGGTTCAACCCGACGTTGGACGGGCTGAGGGCGGCGTCGAACCACTGGCCGTCGGAGGTCTCCGCCTGGATGGCCATCGCGACCACGGCGCCGGTCGGGGCCTGGGAGGTCGAGAACATCCGCCACGGCCCGAACGGCCAGGCGGTGTCGTTGCCCTTCAGCGAGCCCGCGACGAACAGCGCCGTCAGCACCGCCAGCAACAGGACCCGCCAGGACCGGGCCGGACCGCCCAGCGGCCGGACCGCTCCGGCCGAGCCCGCGCGGCCGGCGCCGTCCGTGGCGTCCGGCCCATCCGCCCCCTCCGGGCCGTCGTCACCCGGACCGGGGCGCCCGCGCTGCGTCTCGGTGGTGGTCACGCGTCGAGGATAAGCCGCGGTGGGCGCGCTGCCGCTCAGCTCGCAGGCTCGGTCGTTCAGCTCGCAGGCTCGGTCGTTCAGCTCGCAGGCTCGGTCGCGATGGTCGCCGCGACGTGCGAGGGCATCGGCTCGTGCCGCAGGTAGATCCGCTCGAACGTCCCGGTGCCGTGGGAGAGCGAGCGCAGGTCGATGGCGTAGCGGGTGATCTCGGTCTGCGGGACCTCGGCCCGGATCACGCTGCGGCCCGCTCCCACCGGCTCGGTCCCGGTGACCCGGCCACGTCGGCGTGGACAGGTCGCTCATGACCGAGCCGACGTACTCGTCGGCGACGCTGATCTGGACCTCGTCCATCGGCTCCAGCAGGGAGACCGAGCCGTCCTTGGCCGCTTCGCGCAGGGCCAGCGCCCCGGCCATCTGGAACGCCATGTCGCTCGAGTCGACCGAGTGCGCCTTGCCCTCGACCAGCGTGACCCGGATGTCCACCACCGGGTAGCCGGCCAGGACGCCGCGCTCCATCTGGGCCCGAACGCCCTTCTCGACGCTGGGGATGAACTGCCGGGGCACCGACCCCCCGACGACCTTGTCCACGAACTCGAAGCCCGCGCCGGAGTCCAGCGGCTCGACCCGGATGTCGCACACGGCGTACTGGCCGTGGCCACCGCTCTGCTTGACGTGGCGCCCCTTGCCGCTGGCCGGTCCGGAGAACGTCTCCCGCAGCGACACCCGCATCGGCACGGACGTCACCTGCACGCCGTAGCGCGTGGACAACCGGTCCAGCAGGACGTCGACATGGGCCTCGCCCATCGTCCACAGCACGAGCTGGTGGGTCTCCGGGTTGTTCTCCAGGCGCAGCGTCGGGTCCTCGACGACGAGCCGCTGCAGGGCCTGGGAGAGCTTGTCCTCGTCCGACTTGGTGGCCGCGACGATCGCCACCGGCAGGAGCGCGTCCGGCAGGATCCACGGCTCGACCAGGGCCGGGTCGTCCTTGTCCGACAGGGTGTCGCTGGTCTCGGCCCGGGCCAGCTTGGCGACCGCGCAGATGTCGCCCGCGATGCACTCCGTCACGGGTCGCTGGGTCGCACCCAACGGGCTGGAGAGGGCGCCGATGCGCTCGTCCAGGTCGTGGTCCTCGTGGCCGGACACCAGGTGGTCGTGATGGCTCTGCTGGGTCGCAACCGCTCGAGGTGGCCGCTGACGTGGACCGTCGAGTCCGGCCGAAGGGTGCCGGAGAACACCCGGACCAGGCTGAGCCGGCCGACGTAGGGGTCGGAGGTCGTCTTGACCACCTCGGCCACCAGCGGGCCGGACGGGTCACAGGTCAGCGGCTCCTTGGGGGAGCCGTCCGGCGCGGTCACGGCCGGGAGCGGGTGCTCCAGGGGGAGGGGAACGCCTGGGTGAGGATCTCGAGGATCTCAGCCGTGCCGATGCCGAGCGGTGCCGCCGACGCCAGCACCGGGTAGAACGAGCCGCGGGACACCGCCTGCTCCAGGTCCGGGATCAGGACGTCGAGGCCGACCTCCTCGCCGGAGAGGTAGCGGTCCATGAGCGAGTCGTCCTCGGACTCCTGGATGATCGCCTCGATCAGCTCGTTGCGCCGGTCGGACATGATCTCGAGGTGCTCGGGGTCGGGCGTGCGCGCGATCCGCGTGCCGTCGGAGTAGTCGTAGATCTGTTGCGAGAGCAGGCCGAGCAGCCCCGCGACACCCTCGTCGTCACCGTGCACGGGCAGGTAGAGGGGCATGACCCCGTCACCGAAGACGCGCTGGCAGACCGCGAGCGACTCGTCGAAGTCGGCCCGCGCCTGGTCCAGCTTGCTGATCACCACCGCGCGCGGCATGCCGACCGCGGCGCACTCCTCCCAGAGCAGGCGGGTCGCGCCGTCCACCCCGTCGACGGCGGAGACTACGAACAGGGCGGCGTCGGCTGCGCGCAGTCCGGCCCGCAGCTCGCCCACGAAGTCGGCATAGCCGGGGGCGTCGAGCAGGTTGACCTTGATGCCCTCGTGGACCAGCGGCGCGAGCGCCAGGCCCACCGAGCGCTGCTGGCGGTGGGCCGCCTCGTCGTGGTCCGTGACCGTCGTGCCGTCCTCGACCCGGCCGGCCCGGGTGAGCGTGCCGGCCGCGACGAGGAGAGCCTCCGCGAGGGTCGTCTTGCCTGCGCCGGAGTGGCCGACCAGGACGACGTTGCGGATCGCGTCGGACCGGTCGACCGTCGGTGCCCTGCCCGCGGCTCCCGCTGCTCCCGCCGCGTGCTGACGATCTGCCATGGGAGAACCCGCCTTCCGTCCACGTCGCTCTGCGGTCCCCCCAGGGCGAAGGTGACCGGGCGTCATGGTTCACCTTCGTCCTGCCCGCCGCCCCGCACAAGAGCGCTCGCTACGATCGCCGCGACATGTTGAACCGCTTCGCCCGTGCCTTCTTCGGCCGGCTCTTCACGCCCGTGGCCCGGCTCCTCCTCCGGCTCGGGGTCAGCCCGGACATCGTCACCCTGGTCGGCACCCTGGGCGTCGCCGGAGGCGCCCTCGGGTTCTATCCACGGCACGCCTTCTTCTGGGGCACCATCGTCATCACGCTGTTCGTCTTCTCGGACACGGTCGACGGGCTGATGGCCCGGATGTCCGAGCGCTCCTCCAGCTGGGGCGCCTACCTCGACTCGACCCTCGACCGGGTCGGCGACTCCGCGATCTTCGGTGGGCTGGTGCTCTGGTACGCCGGGCACGGGGACGACATCGTGATGGCCTCCCTCGCGCTGGCCTGCCTGATCCTGGGCAGCGTCGTTTCCTACGCGAAGGCGCGGGCCGAGGGTCTGGGGATGACGGCCAACGTCGGCATCGCCGAGCGGGCCGACCGGCTGGTCGCCGTCCTGGTGACCACCGGGCTGGTGGGCCTGGGCCTGCCGGAGGTCGTCCTCGGCGTCGTCCTCGCGCTGCTCGCCCTCGCCAGCCTGGTCACGGTCGTCCAGCGGATGGTGACCGTACGCCGGCAGGCCTTCTCGCGCCGGACCCTCCAGCGACGTGAGGTGGCGGTGAGACGGCCGTGAAGGGTCTCCGGGCCTGGCTGGTGGCCCGGGCCTACTTCGCCGGCTGGCGGCTGGTCCGGCTGCTGCCCGAACGCGCGGCGTACCGGATCTTCGACCTGGTCGCAGACCTGGCGTGGCGGCGCCGCGGGCCCTCGACCCGCGGGCTCGAGCGCAACCTCGCGCGGGTCCGACCGGGGGCCGGGGAGGCTGCCCTCCGGCAGCTGTCCCGCGCGGGAATGCGTTCCTACCTGCGCTACTACTGCGACGCGTTCCGGCTGCCCGGCTGGTCCCGCGAGCGGCTGGTGGGGACCGTGCGCGCGGTCGGCGACGAGCCGGTGCGCGAGCTGCTGGCGGCGGGGGAGTCGGTCGTGATGTTCCTCGGGCACCTGGGCAACTGGGACCACGCGGGCGCCTGGTCGACCCTGCAGCTGCACCAGGTCACGACGGTGGCCGAGCGGCTGGAGCCCGAAGCGGTCTTCACGGCGTTCCTGGGCTTCCGCGAGCGGCTCGGCATGCGGATCGTGCCGCTCCACGGCACCGACGTCTTCCGCACCCTGCTCTCGGCGGTCCGCGGCGGCGGGACGTTCATGCCGCTGCTGGCCGACCGGGATCTCAGCGACAACGGCGTCGAGGTCGACTTCTTCGGGGAGCGGGCCCGGATGGCCGCAGGCCCGGCCGCCCTGGCCGTCGCGACCGGCGCGGCGCTCTACCCCGTGTCGATCCACTACGAGGCCCTGGACGGCGGCGGTCACGGCATCGCCATCACCTGGCACGACCGCGTCCGACCCCCCGAGGGCCAACGACGCGGTGACCAGGTCGCGGCGATGACGCAGTCCTGCGCCGACGCGCTGGCCGGAGCGATCGCCGAGCACCCCGAGGACTGGCACATGCTGCAACGCGTGTTCACGGCCGACCTCGACCCGCGCCCCGAGCCCGGCGCCGAGCGACCGAGCGACCGGCGACCGCCGCCGGCGCGAGGGTCGGCATCGTCTGCCCCTACAGCCTCGACGTCCCGGGCGGGGTCGGGTGGCACTGCCGCGACCTGGCCGAGGAGCTGATCGTGACGGGGCACGGCGTCAGCGTCCTGGCCCCGGCCGACGAGGACACCCCGGTGCCGGCGTACGTCGTGCCGGCCGGACGGGCGGTCCCGGTGCGCTACAACGGATCGGTGGCCCGGGTGAACTTCGGCCCCGTGTCCGCGGCGCGCACCCGCCGCTGGCTCGAGGAGGGCGCGTTCGACGTCGTGCACATCCACGAGCCCGTGAGCCCCAGCCTGTCGCTGCTCGCCCTGTGGGCCGCCGAGCAGCCGATCGTCGCCACGTTCCACACGTCCAACCTCAGGTCCAGGGCCATGCAGACGGCCTACCCGCTGCTGCGGCCGAGCCTGGAGAAGATCAGCGCCCGGATCGCCGTGTCGGAGGACGCCCGGCGGACGGTCACGACCCACATCGGCGGAGACGCCGTGGTCATCCCCAACGGCGTGTACGTCGACCGATTCGCTTCTGCCGCAACAAGATCCGAGTGGCAAGGAACGGCCTCGGCCCCGACCGTGGCCTTCGTCGGGCGGATCGACGAGACCCGCAAGGGACTGCACGTCCTGCTCCAGGCGCTGCCCCTGGCCCTGGCGTCCTGTCCCGGACTGCGCGTGCTGGTCGCCGGGACGGGGGATGTCGAGGACGCGCGGGACCGCCTGGCCCCGGACCTCGCGCGGTCCGTGACGTTCCTCGGCCAGGTCAGCGACGGGGACAAGGCCTCACTGCTGCGGTCGGTTGATGCCTACGTCGCACCGCACACCGGGGGAGAGAGCTTCGGCATCGTCCTGGTCGAGGCGATGAGCGCGGGCGCACCGGTCGTGGCGAGCGACCTGCCGGCCTTCCGCCGGGTGCTCGACGACGGCGAGTGCGGCCGGCTCTTCCCGGCCGGCGATGCCGCGGCCCTGGCCTCGGCGTTGACCGGCCTGCTCGGCGACCCCGGCCGGCGGGACGCCCTCGCCCGGCGGGGGAGCGTCCAGGTCCAGCGCTACGACTGGCCGGTCGTGGTCCGGGACATCCTGGACGTCTACGAGACCGTGACCCCGGCATGACGTGGGTGTTCCTCGCGCTCGTGGTGGGGGTGCTGCTCGCCTGGTACCTGTCCTTCTCGGCGTCGCGGCTCGACCGGCTGCACCACCGGGTGGAGGGTGCCCGGGCCCAGCTCGACGCGCAGCTGGTCCGCCGGGCCGAGGCGGCCATCGAGCTGGCGACCTCAGGCCTGCTCGACCCGGCCAGCGGGCTGCTGGTGGCCGGTGCGGCCTCCGACGCGCTGTCCGCCGGCGAGCGCGAGGGCCGGGCCGACCCAGACGACGAGGACGCCAGCCCGGAGGAAGGCCGCGACAGCGACGACGAGGACGCGGCGGCCGTCGCCGACCGCGAGAGCGCCGAGAGCGACCTGACCCGGGCCCTGGACGCCGCATTGGGCGAGGACAGCGTCGCCTACGCGCGCCGTACCGGCCTGGGCCTGCAGCTGTTGGAGCGGCTCGACTCGGTGTCCCGGCGGGTGCAGCTGGCCCGCCGGTTCCACAACCAGGCGGTCAGTGACGCCCAGCGGGTCCGGCGCAAGCGGGTCGTCCGCTGGGCCCACCTGGCCGGACGGGCCGCGCTGCCGCACACCTTCGAGATCGACGACGAGCCACCGGCCTCCCTCTCCCGGTGACCTGGGTCCACCTTCGTTCGATTGGCCCTCGACGCCTCGAGCCGCCCTGCTGTTCCGTAGTGAGGGCGCGGACGCCGTCCGTCGGGTGATGCCCGGCTCCGGCCCTACCATGGGAACGGCGAGATCGCCCCGGGCCGGCCCCGGATCGACCGCAGTCGAAACATCACAGCAGCACGCAGAGTCGAAAAACGCAGAGTCGAAACACGCAGAGTCGAATGAGGTTTGTCGTGTCTACCCCCACCAACGCTGGCAACGTCACCGGCACCGCGCGGGTCAAGCGCGGGATGGCCGAGATGCTCAAGGGCGGCGTCATCATGGACGTCGTCACGGCCGACCAGGCCAAGATCGCCGAGGACGCGGGCGCGGTCGCCGTCATGGCGCTGGAGCGGGTCCCGGCCGACATCCGGGCCCAGGGCGGCGTCGCCCGGATGAGCGACCCGGACCTGATCGACGGCATCATCGAGGCCGTCTCGATCCCCGTCATGGCCAAGGCCCGGATCGGCCACTTCGTCGAGGCCCAGGTCCTGCAGTCGCTCGGCGTCGACTACGTCGACGAGTCCGAGGTCCTCACGCCGGCCGACTACACCAACCACATCGACAAGTGGGCCTTCACCGTCCCCTTCGTCTGCGGCGCGACCAATCTGGGCGAGGCGCTGCGCCGGATCACCGAGGGCGCGGCGATGATCCGCTCCAAGGGCGAGGCCGGCACCGGCGACGTGTCCAACGCCACCACCCACATGCGCCAGATCCGCGGCCAGATCCGCCGGCTGCAGTCGATGAGCGAGGACGAGCTCTTCGTCGCGGCCAAGGAGCTGCAGGCGCCGTACGACCTGGTCGTCGAGGTGGCCAGGGCCGGCAAGCTCCCCGTCGTCCTCTTCACCGCCGGCGGTATCGCGACTCCGGCCGACGCCGCGATGATGATGCAGCTCGGTGCCGAGGGCGTCTTCGTCGGCTCGGGGATCTTCAAGTCCGGCAACCCGGCCGAGCGCGCGGCCGCCATCGTCAAGGCCACGACCTTCTACGACGACCCGGACGTCCTGGCCAAGGTCTCCCGCGGCCTCGGCGAGGCCATGGTCGGGATCAACGTCGAGGACGTGCCCGAGCCGCACCGGCTGGCCGAGCGCGGCTGGTAGCCGTTTGACCGCCCGACCCGGTGGTTGACCGTCAAGGTGGCTTGACTGTCAGGGTAGCCTGACAGTCATGAGCAAGGACAAGGGACCGTGGCGCGACGGCCGCCGGGCCTGGGACCGGCTGGCCGAGTGGGCGCCGAGCGTCAATCGCTCGCCGGCGGCCGCCGACCGCGAGGACGACGGCGAACGGGCGCTCGCCGCCCTCGGCGACATCGTCCTGGCCCGGCACCTGCTCGACCAGGCCGAGCTGGCCGCCGTCCGGGCCGCCCGGCGAGGGGAGCGGTCCTGGTCCGAGATCGCCACCATGCTGGGCGTCTCCCGCCAGGCCGCGTGGGAGCAGTGGCGCGACCTGGACGCCGACGACGCCGTCGCGAGGGTCGGAGCGGAGCTGAGCGGCGACCTGAGCGCGGAGCTGACCGAACGCAGGGCCAGGTCCGCCCGCCGCCGCTCCTCCGTCGTCGTGCCCCGGTTGGTCGGATGCACGTGGGAGCAGGCTCGGGACCGCTTGCAGCGCAAGGGTCTGCTGCCGGTCGCGGTCGGCCCGGACCCAGGAGGGGCGGATGCCCTCGCCCCGGAGTGGCCGGACGCGCACGTCACGGACCAGAGCCCGGAGTCCGGGGCCAAGGTCCGGCCCGGATCGACAGTGCGGCTCTGGTCACAGCGTGGGGAGGCGGCGCCGGTGTCCGCGAGCCCCGGCGGCCCCGGCCGTCGCCACGCTCGGCGCTGGAGGCACGCCCCGAGCCGAGCGCCGAGGCGGTCGGCTGACGCCCTCGGCCCCGGACCCGTCGACGCGCCGGACCGGCTTGCCGAGCCCACCCGGGCTCAGGTGACCTGCGCGCGCTCGGCGAAGCGAGCGTCCTCGTGCTCTCCCGCCGCCAGCACCGCCGCCAGGTGCTCGGCCGCCCGCAGGCAGTCGGCGTGCGTGACGTAGAGCGGGGCGAACCCGAGCCGGATGATGTCCGGCTCGCGGAAGTCCCCGATGACCCCGCGCGCGATGAGGGCCTGCACGACGGCGTACGCGGCCGGGTGGCGCAGCGACACCTGCGAGCCGCGCTGAGCGCCCTCGCGCGGGGTCACGACCTGGACCGATGGCACCAGGGCGTCGACACACTCGACGAAGAAGCCGGTCAGGGACAGCGACGCCGCGCGGACGTCCGTCAGAGCCAGCCCGTCGTACGCCGCGAGCGCCGCCTCCATGCCGAGCAACGAGAGCAGCGGCGGCGTGCCCACCCGGGCCCGGTCGATCCCGGCCGCCGGCTCGTACGCCGTGGCCATGGCGAACGGCCGGGCGTGGCCGTTCCATCCAGTGAGCGGCTGGTCGAAGACGTCCTGCAGCCGGGCGGCCACGTAGACGAACGCGGGTGACCCCGGACCGCCGTTGAGGTACTTGTAGGTGCATCCGACGGCCAGGTCCACGCCGTGCCGGTCGAGCCCGACGTCGACGACGCCGGCGGAGTGACAGAGGTCCCACAGGGCCAGCGCACCGGCCGCCTGCGTGCGTTCCGTCAGGCCCGGCAGGTCCCACAGCTCGCCGGTCCGGAAGTCCACCTGAGACAGCGCCACCACCGCCACCTCGTCGCCGCGCGCGGAGAGCAGGGACGGCACCTCGCTCGGCGGCGTCAGCACCACCTCGCATCCCGTGAGGTCCGAAACGCCTTGCAGCACGTAGAGATCCGTGGGGAACGACGCCGGGTCCGCGACGACCACCCGCCGTCCCGGCCGCATCCGGAGCGCCGCGACGTAGCACTTGAAGAGGTTCACCGAGGTCGAGTCGCCGGCAACCACCTGACCGGGACCGGCACCCACGAGCCGGCCAGGGCGTCGCCGACCCGGGCCTGGGCCACCCACCAGTCGTTGGTGTTCCAGCTGGCGATCAGCTCCGAGCCCCATTGCCGCGCAACGACATCAGCCACGACCCCCGGCACATTGGCCGGCAGGGCCCCGAGGCTGTTGCCGTCGAGGTAGACCACGCCCTCCGGCAGGATGAACCGGGACCGGGCCGCGCCCACCGGGTTGCCCTCGTCCAGGGAGCGTGCCCGCTCGCGCAGCTGCTCGACGTCCGGCTGCTCGTCCACGAGCGCCGACCCTAGACCCCCGCCGTAGGCTTGGCCGTCGTGAGTCCGGAACCCGTCGTCGGCGTGCTCGCCCTGCAGGGCGACGTCCGCGAGCACCTGCTCGCCCTCGAGCAGAGCGGGGCCCGGGGACGCCCGGTCCGCCGCGCGCGCGAGCTCGCGTCGGTCGACGGGATCGTCCTGCCGGGGGGCGAGTCCACGACCATGGACAAGCTGATGCGGGCCTTCGACGTCCGCGACCCGCTGCGCGACGCCCTGCGGCAGGGTCTCCCGGCGTACGGCTCCTGCGCCGGCATGATCCTGCTGGCCGACCGGATCGAGGACGGCCGCCCCGACCAGGAGACCCTCGGCGGCATCGACATGACGGTCCGGCGCAACGCCTTCGGCCGGCAGGTCGACTCGTTCGAGACCGACCTGGACTTCGACCACGTGGGGGCCGGGCCGGTGCACGCGGTCTTCATCCGGGCGCCATGGGTCGAGCGGGTGGGCGACGGCGTCGAGGTTCTCGCCCGCGTGGCCGACGATCCGGGTCTGGGCCCGGCCGCGGGTAGGATCGTCGCCGTTCGGCAGGGCGCGCTGATGGCCACCTCCTTCCATCCGGAGATGACGGGGGAGCGCCGCGTCCACGAGCTCTTCGTGCAGATGGTGATGAGGGAGCGTTCATGAGCGGCCACTCCAAGTGGGCGACGACGAAGCACAAGAAGGCCGTCGTCGACGCCAAGCGAAGCAAGGTCTTCGCCAAGCTGATCAAGAACATCGAGGTCGCCGCGCGCCTCGGCGGCGGCGACCCGGACGCCAACCCCACGCTCTACGACGCGATCTACAAGGCCAAGAAGACCTCGGTGCCCAACGACAACATCGACCGGGCGGTCAAGCGCGGCTCGGGCGCGGCGGCCGGCGGTGCGGACTACCAGACGATCATGTACGAGGGGTACGCGCCGGGCGGGGTCGCTGTGCTGGTCGAGTGCCTCACCGACAACCGCAACCGGGCGGCGGCCGAGGTGCGGACGGCGATGACCCGTGCCGGAGGCAGCCTGGCCGACCCGGGCAGCGTGTCCTACATGTTCACCCGCAAGGGTGTCGTGATCGTCGAGAAGCAGGGCCCCGACGGTGCCGTGCCGACCGAGGACGACGTCCTGGCGGCCGTCCTGGAGGCGGGCGCCGAGGAGGTCAACGACCTCGGCGAGTCCTTCGAGGTGGTCAGCGAGGCGACCGACGTGGTCGCCGTCCGCACCGCGCTCCAGAGCGCCGGCATCGACTACGAGTCGGCCGAGGTCGACTTCGTGCCCAGCGTCACGGTCGAGCTGGACGAGGACGGCGCCCGCCGGGTGTTCCGGCTGATCGAGGCGCTCGAGGACAGCGACGACGTGCAGAACGTGTACGCCAACTACGACGTGTCCGACGAGGTCATGGAGTCGGTCGGCTAGCGACCCCGGCACTCCGCGTGGCGCTCACGGGCAGCGGGCGGCCTCGCTTGTACGGTGGCTTCCGAACAAGTGTTCGGACACGATCGACGAGGCGGGAGGCAGTGCCGTGCGCGTGCTTGGCGTCGACCCGGGCCTGACCCGCTGCGGTATCGGCGTGGTCGAGGGCGTCCCCGGCCGGCCGCCGCGTCTGGTCGCCGTCGGCGTCATCCGCACCCCGGCGACGGACGACGTCGCCCGGCGCCTGATGGTGATCGAGGCGGAGATCGCCGAGTGGCTGGACCGGCTCCGCCCGGACGCGGTCGCCGTGGAGCGGGTCTTCAGCCAGCACAACGTCCGGACCGTGATGGGCACTGCGCAGGCCAGTGCCGTCGCGATGCTCGCCGCCGCTCAACGGGGGCTGCCGGTGGCCCTGCACACGCCGAGCGAGGTGAAGGCCGCCGTGACCGGCAACGGCCGGGCCGACAAGGACCAGGTGGGCGCCATGGTGACCCGGCTGCTGCGCCTGACCGAGACGCCCAAGCCGGCCGACGCCGCCGACGCGCTGGCCCTGGCGATCTGTCACCTGTGGCGCGGGCCGGCCCAGCAGCGGCTGGCCGCCGCGTCGACCCGGTCCACGGGCCTCGCCGGCCGCACCGGTTTGACCGGAGCGCACCCATGATCGCCACCGTCCGCGGGACGGTGGCCGTGGTCAACCTCGACTCCGCCGTGATCGAGGTGGGCGGAGTCGGCATCCTGGTGCAGGCCGCGCCCGGGACCCTGGCCGAGCTCACCGCCGGCCAGCCGGCCCGCCTGTCGACCTCCCTCGTGGTGCGCGAGGACTCCCTCACCCTCTTCGGGTTCCTGACCGACGACGAGCGCTCGACCTTCGAGCTGGTCCAGACCGTCTCGGGCATCGGCCCGCGCCTGGCCCTGGCCATGCTCGCCGTCCACCAGCCGGACGGCCTGCGGCGGGCCGTGGCCACCGACGACCTCGTCGCACTCACCCGCGTCCCGGGCATCGGCCGCAAGGGCGCCCAGCGGCTGGTCCTCGAGCTCAAGGACCGCCTGGGCCCGCCCGGCATCGCGGCCGGCACCTCCCCGGCCCGCACCCCCGCGGCCTCGGGCGGGCGGGACCAGGTCCGCGACGCGCTGGTCGGGCTCGGCTGGTCGGTCAAGGCCGCCGACGACGCGCTGGATCAGGTCCTGTCCGACGCTGACCTCGATCAGCCCGCCGCTCCCGCCGACGTCGCCGGCCTGCTGCGCGCAGCGCTGCGGCTGCTGGGCCGCACGTGAGCGGCGACGAGACGCGGGGACCGGCCGCCCCGGTCGACGGCTCGTACGACGTGACGGCCGGCCTGCTGGACGGGCACGCCGATCCGGCCGACATCGAGGAGCTGGCCGCCGAGCAGGCGCTGCGCCCCCGGCGGCTGGAGGAGTTCCCCGGCCAGCCAAAGGTCCGCGAGCAGCTCGACCTCATGCTGCGGGCGGCCAAGCGCAGGGGAGCGGTCCCCGACCACGTCCTGCTCTCCGGACCCCCCGGCCTGGGCAAGACCACCCTGGCCATGATCGTCGCGGCCGAGATCGACGCGCCGCTGCGGATCACCAGCGGCCCGGCGATCCAGCACGCCGGTGACCTGGCCGCGATCCTTTCCCAGCTCGGCGAGGGCGAGGTGCTCTTCCTCGACGAGATCCACCGGATGTCGCGTCCGGCGGAGGAGATGCTCTACGTCGCGATGGAGGACTTCCGGGTCGACGTGGTCGTCGGCAAGGGACCCGGCGCGACGGCGATCCCGCTGGAGATCCCGCCCTTCACCCTGGTCGGTGCCACCACCCGGGCCGGGCTGCTGCCGGCACCGCTGCGCGACCGGTTCGGCTTCACCGGCCACCTGGACTACTACTCGGTCGAGGACCTCGAGACGATCCTGCACCGCTCGGCCCGCCTGCTCGGCATCGCGCTGGACGAGGCGGGAGGCCACGAGATCGCCCGCCGCTCGAGGGGGACGCCCCGGATCACGAACCGGCTGCTGCGCCGGGT
The DNA here is from genome assembly GCA_963795385.1 of uncultured Actinomycetota bacterium. Classification (GTDB taxonomy): domain Bacteria; phylum Actinomycetota; class Actinomycetes; order Actinomycetales; family CAVURS01; genus CAVURS01. Next base: position 401,745 of record CAWCHK010000003.1, on the reverse strand, counting down.
CCGGGACTGGGCCGAGGTGCACGGCCGCGGCCAGATCGACCTGGCCGCGGCCCGGGCCGCCCTCAAGCTGTACGACGTCGACGAGCTCGGCCTGGACCGGCTCGACCGGGCCGTGCTGGAGGCCCTGTGCCGGCGCTTCGGCGGCGGACCGGTGGGCCTGTCCACCCTGGCCGTGGCCGTCGGGGAGGAGACCGAGACGGTCGAGACCGTCGCCGAGCCCTACCTCGTGCGGGAGGGCCTGCTGATCCGTACGCCGCGGGGACGGGCGGCGACACCCAGTGCCTGGGAGCACATCGGCCTGGCCGCCCCGGCGGGAGCAGAGCAGGCCGTGCTGCCGTTCGGAGCGGCCCGGCCAGGCCCTCGCGGCGAGGGTCACGGGCAGGACACGACGGGCCGCCTGGGCTGAGGGCGTGCGCGTCACCTTTGGTCCCTGGACCGCACTCGCCTAGAATCGTGCGGCGGCTGCGGGCGCGTGTCCGGGCCTCGGCTCTCAGCGGGTGCCCATGCCGCGCCCCAGCGACTCAGCCAACTGCGGCACGCACCGACGGAGGGATCACGCGTGACAGCCGGACAGATCCTCTTCCTGGTGCTGCCCATCGCCTTCGTGCTGCTGCTCTTCAACGCCCAGCGCAAGCGCGGCCGCCAGGCGGCCGCCCTCCAGCACGAGCTGACGCTGGGCGCCACTATCTGCACCACCTCGGGCCTGTTCGGCACGGTCGTCTCGATGACCGACAGCGAGATCGTCCTGGAGGCCGCCCCGGGCGTCCGGCTGCGATTCGACCGCCGGGCCGTCGGGCTCGTCGTACCGTCGGCGGAGCCCGGGCCTTCAGGCTCGGCCCCCGATCTGCCGAACCAGAGCAGCGAGGACCCGAACGGCACGGACCCACAGGCGCCGTCGGCGACCTGACGGGCACGGGTTCACCACCCGAGACGTTGACCCACCGACCCGCACCAGCACGACCTGCGCCAGACCCGAGGAGACCTACGACGTGGCACGACCAACCAGGGCCGCCCGGCCTGGCCGCTCGCTCCTGGCGCTGCTGATCCTGCTGATCGCCCTGTTCGGCACCGTCGTCTCGGCCCACACGTGGGGCATCGGCACCCTGACCCCGAAGCTCGGCCTGGACCTCGAGGGCGGCGACGAGATCGTCCTGCAGCCCATCTCGAACGGCGGCTCGGTCAGCCAGGGCACCATCAACGAGGCGATCAACATCATCCGGGCCCGGGTCAACGGCACCGGCATCAGCGAGGCCCAGGTCACCTCGCAGGGCGGCAAGAACATCGTCGTCTCCCTGCCCGGCAAGCCCAGCGAGGCGACCAAGCGGCTGGTCAAGACGGCCGCGCAGCTGCGCTTCCGGGCCGTGATCGAGGAGGCGGCCGCCGGGACCGCTGCCACCCCGACCCCGACCGGCTCGGCCACCGCGACCGGCACTCCGAGCGGCGGCGCGAGTGGGGCCAGCTCGACGGCCACCCCGAGCGGCAACGCGAGCGCGAGCGCGGGGGCGAGCGCCACGAAGTCCTCGGCCGGGATGGCCATCCCGAAGGCCCTGGCCCGGGCCGACGCCCCGACGAGCTCTGCCACCGCGTCAGCCACGGCTGGCTCGACGGCCTCCAGCGCTCCGGCCGCCGCCGCGACGACCAGCGCGGCCACGACCCCCACGGCGAAGCCGACCGACGCCAGCGACCCGAACTGGGTGACTCCGGCCCTCTCGGCGCAGTTCGCGGCGGAGACCTGCCAGAACCTCAACAAGTTCCAGGGCGACACCGACAAGCCGAGCGTGCCGTACGTCACCTGCTCGAGCGACGGCACCACCAAGTTCATCCTCGGCCCGGCCGAGGTGTCCGGCACGGACATCAAGAGCGCGCAGGCCCAGCTGCAGACCAACTCCTCCGGCGTCCAGCTGACGACCTGGGAGGTCCAGCTCAACTTCAACGGCTCCGGCACCGACAAGTTCGGCAAGGTCACCGAGCGCCTGGTCAACCTCCCCTCGCCCCGCAACGAGTTCGCGATCGAGGTCGACGGCACCGTCATCTCCCACCCGTTCACCCAGAGCGCGATCGTGGGCGGTGTCGCCTCCATCTCCGGCGGCAACATCACCCAGCAGTCGGCCCGCGAGCTCGCCGACCAGCTCAAGTACGGCGCCCTGCCGATCTCGTTCAAGACCCTGACCGAGAACAGCATCAGCCCGACCCTGGGCAAGACCCAGCTGGACAAGAGCCTGCTGGCCGGCCTGATCGGCCTGCTGCTCGTCGTCGCCTACGCCTTCGCGCAGTACCGACTGCTGGGCCTGGTCACGGTCGCCTCCCTGAGCATCGCCTCGGCCCTGACCTACGGCATGGTCGTCTATCTCGGCTGGGCCCAGGGCTTCCGCCTGACCCTGGCCGGCGTCACCGGCCTGATCGTCTCGATCGGCATCACGGCGGACTCGTTCATCGTGTTCTTCGAACGGGTCCGGGACGAGGTGCGCGACGGGAGGACGCTCCGTTCGGCCGTCGAGACCGGGTGGTCCCGGGCCCGCCGGACCATCCTGGCCGCCGACTCCGTGAGCTTCCTGGCCGCCGTCGTGCTGTTCCTGCTGGCGGCCGGCAACGTCCAGGGGTTCGCCTACACCCTCGGCCTGACCACGATCATCGACGTCATCGTGGTCTTCCTGTTCACCCACCCGATGCTGGCGATCCTGGCCAAGACCAAGTTCTTCGGCGGGGGCCACCGCTGGAGCGGGCTCGACCCGGAGCGGCTCGGCTCCACGGCCCGCCGGCGTCGGCCGGCCCAGGCGACGGCCACCCCGGTCATGGCGTCGGCCTCGGGAGCCCCGGCCGGCTCGACCAGCCCGGCCAGCCCGGCCGGTGTGACGGCGGACGCCGATTCGCCGGCCACGGCGGCGCGCCGCGGCGACACGATCGCGGCCCGCCGGGCGGCGGCGGCCCGAGAAGCAGCAGCCAAGGGAGAGGACGCCTGATGGCCAGCTTCGCCGCCTTCGGCAACAAGCTCTACACCGGTGAGCGGTCGATCAACTTCATCGGCCGGCAGAAGACCTGGTACGCCATCTCCGGAGTACTCGTCGTCCTGTCGCTGCTGGGCCTGTTCGGTCGTGGGCTGAACCTCTCCCTGGACTTCAAGGGCGGCTCCGAGTTCACGGTCAGCAAGGTCAAGACGACCGACGACGTGGTCGGCCGTAACGCCGTGCAGGGCGTCGACCCCACCGCCGACGCCCAGGTGACCAAGGTCGGCACCGACTCGGTCCGGGTGCAGACCTCCAAGCTCAAGAGCGACCAGAAGAACACCGAGGTCGTGGCCGCCCTCGCCAAGGCGTACGGGGTCAGCCAGGACCAGGTCTCCTCGACCTTCATCGGGCCGAGCTGGGGCGCGGACATCTCCAAGAAGGCCCTCGAGGGCCTGATCGTCTTCCTCATCCTGGTGTCCGGCCTGATCGCGGCGTACTTCCGCACCTGGACCATGGCGGTCGCCGGGATCGTCGCCCTGCTGCACGACCTCCTGATCACGGCGGGCATCTACGCCCTGGTCGGCTTCGAGGTCTCGCCGGCCTCGGTCATCGGCTTCCTGACCATCCTCGGCTACTCCCTCTACGACACGGTCGTGGTGTTCGACAAGGTCCGGGAGAACACCCAGAACCTCACGGCCACCGGCAAGGCGACGTTCTCGGAGTCGGCCAACCTGGCGGTCAACCAGACCCTCGTCCGGTCGATCAACACCTCGGTCGTCGCCCTGCTGCCGATCGCCTCGATCCTGGTGATCGGCACCATCCTGGTCGGCGCCGGAACCCTGGAGGACCTGGCCCTGGCCCTGTTCGTCGGCATCGCGACCGGCACCTACTCCTCGATCTTCATCGCCACGCCGCTGCTCGCCGACCTGCGCGAGCGCCAGCCGGAGATGAAGGCCTTGCGGGCCCGGGTGCTCAAGCGCCGGGCCGCCCAGGCCTCCGCGCCCAGCACGGCCGTCGCGACGACCGGTGGCGGCGCCGCTGTCCTCGAAGGCGGGCCCGGCTCGGTGCGGGTCGCCACGAGCACGGCCACCCGCGCCACGCCGGCTCGCAGCGGGGGGCCGCGCAACCAGCCGAAGAAGGCCAGGAAGAAGCCCGGCGGCAAGCGCCGCTGACCATGGCCACGCAGCCGACCCAGCCGACCCAGCCGACCCAGCCGACCGCCGCCCATCCAGCCGGATCCGACGGAGCTGGCCGACCTGGTTCGGGCCCGGGTGCGGGACGTCCCCGACTTCCCCGAGCCGGGGATCCTGTTCAAGGACATCACCCCGCTGCTGTCCGACGGGCCCGCGTTCGCGAGCGTGGTGACCGCCTGGGCCGCCGCCCACCACGGGATCGACGTCGTCGCCGGCATCGAGGCCCGCGGCTTCATCCTGGCGGCGCCGCTGGCCGTGGCCATGGGCGTGGGCTTCGTCCCGGTCCGCAAGGCCGGCAAGCTGCCGGGGGCAACGGTCCAGGCGTCGTACGCGCTCGAGTACGGCGAGGCGACCCTGGAGATCACCGCCGACGCGGTCCGGCCCGGACAGCGGATCCTGCTCGTCGACGACGTCCTCGCGACCGGAGGCACCGCCGCGGCGGCCGTCGACCTGCTGGAGCGCCAGGGCGCCCGGGTGGTCGCGATCCAGATGCTGATCGAGCTGCCCACCCTCGGCGGCCGCCAGCGGCTGCCCGGCCGTGAGGTCGCCACCGTGCTCAGCGTCTGACGCTCACGGTCCGACATCGAGCCACGCCGCAGCGTCCGCTCCGTGCTCCCGCGCCCGTAGACTGGGCGCACAGGGAGGTCATGTGACCGAGGACGTCGCCACCAGCTCGCCGGACCAGGTGAGTGGCGTGTCCGCGCCCCCGACCGAGACTCAGCCCCAGACCCAGACTCAGACTCAGCCCCAGACTCACTCGCAGACCCCGCCGGGCCCGGAGCCCGCCGCCGGGATCGAGCCGCCCCGCCCGCCCGGTGTCGTCAGCCGCCCGGCCAGCAGCCGGGTCCGCAACCGGCTGGCCCGGCTCGGCGGGCAGCGCCCGGGCGCCAACCCGGTGCTCGAGCCGCTGCTGCGCACGGTCCGGTCGAACCACCCCAAGCTCGACGTCAGCATCGTCGAGCGCGCGTACGCCGTCGCGGAGCGCTTCCACGCCGGCCAGCTGCGCAAGAGCGGTGACCCGTACATCACGCACCCGCTGGCCGTCGCCACGATCCTGGCCGAGCTCGGCATGACCGGGCCCACCCTGGCCGCGGCCCTGCTGCACGACACCGTCGAGGACACCGACTACACGATCGAGGCGCTGCGCAAGGAGTTCGGGGAGGAGGTCGCGAAGCTGGTCGACGGCGTCACCAAGCTGGACAAGGTCAAGTACGGCGACGCCGCCCAGTCCGAGACGGTCCGCAAGATGGTCGTCGCGATGGCCCAGGACATCCGGGTGCTCGTCATCAAGCTGGCCGACCGGCTGCACAACGCCCGGACCTGGCGCTACGTCTCGGTCGAGTCGGCCCAGCGCAAGGCCCGCGAGACCCTCGAGATCTACGCGCCGCTGGCCCACCGGCTGGGCATGAACACCATCAAGTGGGAGCTCGAGGACCTGTCGTTCGCGACGCTCTACCCCAAGGTCTACGACGAGATCGTCCGCCTGGTGGCCGACCGCGCACCGGCCCGCGAGGAGTACCTCGCCGTGGTCCGGGACCAGGTCGGCTCCGACCTCGGCTCGGCCAAGATCAAGGCCACGGTGACCGGCCGGCCCAAGCACTACTACTCCGTCTACCAGAAGATGATCGTCCGCGGCCGCGACTTCGAGGACATCTACGACCTGGTGGGAGTGCGGGTCCTGGTGGACTCGGTCCGGGACTGCTACGCGGCGCTGGGTGCCCTGCATGCGCGCTGGAACCCGGTGCCGGGGCGGTTCAAGGACTACATCGCGATGCCCAAGTTCAACATGTACCAGTCGCTGCACACGACAGTCATCGGGCCTGAGGGCAAGCCGGTCGAGATCCAGATCCGCAGCCACACCATGCACCGGCGGGCCGAGTTCGGCGTGGCCGCGCACTGGAAGTACAAGGAGGACCCGGCGGCGGCGCTCTCGACCGGCCGGTCCGGCGGCGACATCGAGCCGGTCAACGACATGGCCTGGCTGCGCCAGCTGCTGGACTGGCAGAAGGAGACGTCGGACCCGGGGGAGTTCCTGGAGTCGCTCCGGTTCGAGATCAACGCGCGCGAGGTCTACGTCTTCTCGCCCAAGGGCGACGTCATCGCGCTGCCCTCCGGCGCCACCCCGGTCGACTTCGCGTACGCCGTGCACACCGAGGTCGGCCACCACTGCATCGGCGGCCGGGTCAACGGCCGCCTCGTCCCGCTGGAGAGCACCCTCCAGAACGGCGACGTCGTCGAGATCCTGACCTCCAAGGCCGCGACGGCCGGGCCCAGCCGCGACTGGATGATGTTCGTCAAGAGCCCCCGCGCGCGGAACAAGATCCGGCAGTGGTTCTCCAAGGAGCGCCGCGAGGAGGCCATCGAGCAGGGCAAGGACGCCATCGCCAAGGCGATGCGCAAGCAGGGCCTGCCGATCCAGCGGCTGATGTCGCACGAGTCACTCACCGCCCTGGCGGCCGAGCTCCGCTACGCCGATGTCTCGGCTCTGTATGCGGCAGTGGGGGATTCGCACGTCTCGGCGCAGAGCGTCGTGTCCCGGCTGGTGCAGTCGCTGGGGGGCGAGGAGGGCACGACCGAGGACCTGGCCGAGGCCACCACCCCGACCCGCGCCCCTCGCCGGCATCGCAGCGGCGACCCCGGCGTCGTGGTCAAGGGTGTCGACGACCTCTGGGTGAAGCTGGCCCGGTGTTGCACGCCCGTCCCCGGCGACCCGATCATCGGCTTCGTCACCCGAGCCAGCGGCGTGTCGGTGCACCGGCTCGACTGCAGCAACGTCGCGCCCCTGCAGGCGCAGCCGGACCGGATCGTCGAGGTCGAGTGGGCGCCATCGGCCGCGACGGTCTTCCTGGTCCAGATCCAGGTCGAGGCCCTCGACCGCTCGCGCCTGCTGTCGGACGTGACCCGGGTGCTGTCCGACGCGCACGTCAACATCCTGTCCGCGAGCGTCCAGACCACGCGGGACCGGGTGGCGCTCTCGCGGTTCACCTTCGAGATGGGCGACCCGGCCCACCTGGACCACGTGCTCGCCGCCGTACGCCGCGTCGACGGCGTCTTCGACGTCTACCGGATCACCGGCGGCCGCAGCACCTGAGCCAGCGACCTGTCAGCCGCCCCGGTAGGTGGGGCGCCCGCACGGGCTGACAGGTCTAGCCGCTGAACTCGTCCAGCGCGCGTTGGGCCTGTTCGAGCCACAGCGTGCGGGCCTCGATCGACGCCTCGGCCTCGGCGACGGCCTTCGCGTCGCCCTTCGCCTGGGCCTTGCTCAGCTTGACCTGCTGGGCGGCCAGCGCTTCCTCGAGCTGGTCCACGGCGCTCTGCGCGCGGGCCCGCCCCTCGGGGTTGGTGCGCTTCCATCGCTCGTCCTCGGCCTCGCGGATGATCTGCTCGACCTTGCGGATCCGGCGCTCGACCCGCTCCATGTCGCCGCGCGGGACCTTGCCGGCGGTCTCCCACCGCTCCTGGACCCCCCGCAGCCTCTCCTTGGCCGCCGCGAGGTCGGTGATCGGCAGGATCGCCTCGGCCTCGACCAGCAAGGCCTCCTTGACCGCCAGGTTGGCCTTGAACTCCGCGTCCTCGGCCGCCTGCACGGCGTTGCGAGCCTCGAAGAACGTGTCCTGGGCGCTTCGGAAGCGGGCCCACAGCGCGTCGTCGTCCTTGCGCGAGGCGCGGCCGGCCGCCCGCCAGCGGTCCATCAGCCGCTTGTACGCCGCGGAGGTCGGCCCCCACTCCTTGGAGGTGGCGAGGGCCTCCGCCTCCTTGACCAGGCCCTGCTTGACCAGCTTGACCTCGCCCTGGCTGGACTCGAGCTGGGCGAAGTGCTGGCGGCGATGCCGGTCGAAGGTCGTCCGGGCGTGGCTGAACCGGTGCCAGAGCTCCTCCTCGGGGCCCCGGTCCAGGCGCGGGCCGTCCTTCTGCTGTGCCTTCCAGGCGTCGAAGAGGTCCTTCATCCGCTGGCCGTCGGTGCGCCACTGGGTCCGCTCGGGCGGCGTGGCCGCGATCTTCTCCGCCTCCTCGACCAGCGCCGCGCGGGTGGCCAGGTGCTCGGCCCGGGCCACGGACCGGGCGGCGGACGCCTCGGCGCGCTTCTCGGCCGCTCGGGCATCGAGTGCGTCGACCCGCGTCGTGAGCGCGGCCAGGTCGCCGACCGCGTTGGGCTCGGCCGTCGCCTCGCGCAGCCGCTTGATGCCTGCGTCGATGTCACGGGTCGACATGTCCGTGTTGTTGAGCCGCTGGGAGAACAGGTTGATCTGCGCGGCGACGTCGTCGTACTTGCGGGCGAAGTAGGCGAGCGCCTCCTCGGCCGTCGCGCCCGGATAGGACCCGACGGCCCGTTCGCCGTCGGCCGTCCGCACGAAGACGGTGCCGTCCTCGGCGACCCGTCCAAAGTCCTGCGCCGTCATCGCCATCTCCTACTTCACACTCACCGAGGTGATGTTGATCGGCGTCGCGGGGGCGCCGTCTCCCGTGGACCCGCCACTGGCCGAAACCCCAGCAGCCGCAACCTTGTTCACCACATCGAGGCCGGACTTCACCGTCCCGAAGATCGAGTAGCCGCCACCGTCCGTCGGGAGCTTGCTGTCCTTGTAGACGATGAAGAACTGGCTGCCGTTGGAGGTCGGGCTGGTGGAGCGGGCCATGGCGAGGGTCCCGGCCGGGTAGTCACCGGTCTTGGGTGCGTTCTCGATGCCGAAGCCGTAGCCCGGGCCACCGCTGCCACTGCCCGTCGGGTCACCGCACTGCAGCACGTAGAGCCCGCTGGTGGTGAGGCGATGACAGGAGGTGTCCGCGAAGTAGCCCTTCTGGGCCAGGAAGACGAACGACGCCACGGTCTGCGGTGCCTTCGCGCCGTCCAGGGCGAGGGTGATGGTGCCGCAGCTCGTCTCGACGGTCGCGGTCCAGGTCCGGCCGGCCGCCAGGCTCTTCGCCGGGGCCGTCGTGAACTGCTGCGGCTTCGGGTTCGTCTTGGCCGTCACCTTGGGGCACTGCCCGGCGGCCGCGCTGGCGCTGGGGCTGCTGCCCGCCGCTGCCGCCGATGGCTTCTGGTCGGACGGTCCGAGCCACCTGGTCACGCCGAACACCCCGACCACGACGATGAGGACGCCGAAGACGGCGGCCGCCACCTGCTGACGGGTCCGCCGGGACTTGGCTCGCTGCTCGAGCCGGGCCTGGCGTTTGACGTATCGTCGCTTCGCGCGGGCCCGGTCGCGGGCGTTGGGCGACACGTCTGCCTCCTGCTCCTCGGCTGATCTGGTCGGTCGTGCCCCGGGGCCTGCATCGCCGGCGGTCGGCCGGCGATCGTCGAGCCCGTGCGGTGGCAACCGCGCAAGTCTAGGCAGGGACCCCGCCGGCTCGCCTGGACGTCCAGGTCACGAAGTGGACTCGGGCCCGGTCGATAGGCTCCTGCGGTGCTGCTCCACGGCTTCCCGGCCCCCGTCTTCGGGACCAACTGCTACGTCGTCGCGACCGGTCCCGGCGAGGAGTGCCTCGTCGTCGACCCGGGCATCGAGGTGCTCGGTGAGCTCGCCGAGGTGCTCACCGAGCACCGGCTCCGCCCGGCCGCCGTCCTGCTGACCCACGGCCACCTGGACCACACCTACTCCGTGACCCCCGTCTGCGGCGCCCACGGCGTCGCGGCGTACCTGCACCCGGACGACCGCTACCGGCTGAAGGACCCGCTCGCGGAGTTCGACGCCGCGTTCGTCGCAATGCTGGAGCAGCAGTTCGGCCGGGCGGCGACCTGGGCCGAGCCGGAGGACGTCGTCGAGCTGACCGACGGCCGGAGGCTGTCGCTCGCCGGGCTCGACATCGGGGTACGGCACGCCCCGGGCCACACGGAGGGGTCCGTCATCTTCGACCTGCCAGGGGTGCCGGACGAGGGGTCCGGCGCCGTGACCTCCACCCTGCTGAGCGGCGACGTGCTCTTCGCGGGCAGCATCGGGCGCTACGACCTGGCCGGTGGCGACGCGGCCGCCATGCGCCGCACGCTGGAGACCGTCGTCCTGACCCTGCCGGACGACATGCTCGTGCTGCCCGGCCACGGCCCGGCGACGACCGTGGGGCGCGAGCGGGCCAGCAACCCCTACCTGCTGGACCTGGGGCTGGTGGCGTGAGCCGGGTCGAGCGACCGACCCCGCTCTCCGGCTTCCCCGAGTGGCTGCCGGGGGAGCGCCTGGTCGAGCAGCAGGTCGAGGACCACCTGCGGCGGACCTTCGAGCTGGCCGGCTTCTCACCGGTCCAGACGCGGGCCGTCGAGCCCCTGTCCCAGCTGCTGCGCAAGGGTGAGATCGACAAGGAGGTCTACGTCGTCCGGCGGCTGCACGAGGACGGCGAGACCCGCCGCGACCCCGTCCGCGAGACCGACGAGCGCACCGCCGCCGGCGGCGATCTGGACGCCCTGGCGCTGCACTTCGACCTCACCGTGCCGTTCGCGCGCTACGTGCTGGAGAACGCGGGCCGGCTCGAATTCCCCTTCCGCCGCTACCAGATCCAGAAGGTCTGGCGCGGCGAGCGACCCAGGAGGGCCGGTACCGCGAGTTCCTGCAGGCCGATATCGACATCGTCGGGCGCGACACCCTGCCGTTTCACGCCGACATCGACATCGCGCAGGTGATGGTCGAGGCCCTCTCCAGCCTCCCGCTCCCGTCGATCACGTTGCAGCTCAACAACCGCCGGCTCATCCAGGGCTTCTACGAGGGCCTGGGCATCGACGACGTCGGCGCCGTCATGCGCGCGGTCGACAAGCTCGACAAGGTGGGCCCGCGAGGCGTCCGTACCCTCCTGGTCGACCAGGAGGGGTTGTCCGAGCCGGTCGCCGACGCCTGCCTGCGGCTGGCCGAGATCGCCACGAGCGACGCGTCGTTCGTCGAGCAGGTGCGCGGACTCGGGGTGCGCAGCGACCTGCTGGACACCGGTCTGGCCGAGCTGGCCGAAGTGGTCGAGGGAGCGGCCGGCGTCGCCTCGGACCGGGTCACGGTCGTCGCCGACCTGCGGATCGCGCGAGGCCTGGACTATTACACGGGCACCGTCTACGAGACCCGCATGGAGGGCTTCGAGTCGCTCGGCTCGATCTGCTCCGGCGGTCGCTACGACGCGCTGGCCAGTGACGGCCGCACCAGCTATCCCGGGGTCGGCATCTCGTTCGGCGTCACCCGCACGCTCGGCCCGCTCTTCACCCGCGGGTTGATCTCGGCCACTCGCCCTACGCCCACCTGCGTCCTGGTCGCGGTCTCGGACGAGGACCACCGGGCGGCGAGCCGGGACATTGCCACCAGTCTGCGGTCGCGGGGCGTCGCGACGGAGGTCTCGCCGTCGGCCACGAAGTACGGCAAGCAGATCCGGTACGCCGAGCGTCGAGGCATTCCCTACGTCTGGTTCCCTGGCGCCGCAACGCATTCCGGCGTCGACGAGGTCCGCGACATCCGCAGCGGCGACCAGGTCACCGCGACAGCAGACTGGATGCCGCCGGACGACGACCTGTCGCCGCGGCTGCTGGCGGGGGACCCGTCACCGCCCGAGGCCTGACCCCGCGCGGCCGGCAGTTGACGCCTCAGCGCACGCCGCGGGGACGGAACTGGATGCTGATCCTCGGCCCCACGGGCTGCGCCGTCTTGGGCACCGCGTGCTCCCAGGTCCGCTGGCACGACCCGCCCATGACGACCAGGTCACCGTGCCCCGAGCGCGAGCTTCAAGCGTCTCGCCGCCGCCCCGGGGCCGCAGCAGCAGGGAGCGCGGCGCGCCGACGGAGGCGATCGCCACCATGGTGTCCTCGGTGCGGCTGCGCCCGATGGTGTCGCCGTGCCAGGCGACGCTGTCCCGCCCGTCGCGATACAGGCAGAGGCCGGCCGTCCGGAAGTCCTCACCCAGCTCCGGTGCGTAATGCGCGCTCAGGGCGTCCCGGGCCTGCGTGAGCAGGGGATCGGGCAGCTCGGCCCCCTCGGAGTAGAACGCGAGCAGCCGAGGCACGTCGACCTCGCGGTCGTACATCTCCCGGCGCTCGGCGTGCCAGGGGACGCCGGTGGCCAGGCGGTCGAACAGCGCGGTCGGGGCCGCCGACCCACCCGCGCCGCAGGTCGATCCACGCACCCCGGGTCAGCAGAGTCCGCCGGACCGTGCCGCCGAGGGCACCGAGGGTCGGCTCGTCGGTGAGGTCGTCGATCAGCGAGGCCTGCAGGGTCACCGTCATGCTGGGAGTGTACGCCGCGTTCGAACACCTGTTCTAGTACGCGAGGCGGCCTTTCCGCCGCTGGTCGCTCAGGCCGTGCGTGCCCTGTGGGCCGCTGCCTTGACCCGGTTCTGGCACGCGGTGGAGCAGAACCTCCGCGTCCCGTTGCGCGAGACGTCCACGTAGACCCGGTCGCAGGCGGGCGCCTGGCAGACCCCCAGCCGGTCGGGATACTCGCTCCCCAGGACGGTCGCCAGCCCCACCGAGAGACCCCCGCCGTATTCGGACCGGTCGGTGCCGCCGCGGCCGTGGAAGTGCAGGTGCCACGGCTCGCCGTCGTGGCGCTCGAGGTAGGGCGTGGGCTGATAGCGCGCGAGCAGCTCGTTGACCGCGGCCGACGCGCCGTCCACGTCGCCCAGGGTGGCCAGCTCGAACACCGGCCGCAGCTGCCCGGCCAGCTCCACCAGGGCGGTCGCCTCGGCCGGCTCGGGCGCCGTGGCCCGGCGGTTGCCCGCGCGCACGGCCGCGGCGAGCGCGGCCACGAGGGGCGGGCCGCTCGGTACGGCGTACGGCCGGCCGCGTCGCTCACCAGGAGTGGCGGCGTTGACCAGCTCCGCCGCCACCGCGACGACCCCATCGGTATGACTACCGAAGTTCACTTGACCAGTCACTCCCTCGCGGCTAGCGTCCCTCGTGACGGTCAAACACCATCACGACAGTGACGGAGAACATCATGCCCACAACGCAGCAGGCCCGCCAGTGGCTCGACCGCTGGGATCGGCAGCAGGAGGTCTACATCGCCGACCGGGAGGAGCGGTTCGACGTCATCGCCGACGTCGTCGCCCGTGTGACCGGACGGCCGGACCCGCTGGTCGTGGACCTCGGCGCCGGGCCCGGCTCGCTGGCCGTCCGGCTGCTCGACCGCATCCCGGGGGCGTCGGTGGTCGCGGTCGACGCCGACCCGCTGCTGCTCGGGTTGGCCCGAGCGGCGTACGGCGAGCGTCCCGGCCTGCGGATCGTCGACCACGACCTGCGCCAGCCCGGCTGGGTGGGGGCGCTGGGCCTGGAGCGGCCGGCCGACGCCGTGGTCAGCACGACGGCGTTGCACTGGCTGACCCTCGAGCAGCTCGGCGGCGTCTACCGCGACTGCGCCGGCCTGATCGCCCCCGGCGGGGTGCTGGTCGACGGGGACCACCTGCCGGAGGACCCCAGCCGGCCGCGGCTGCTGGAGCTGACCCGGCAGGTGGCGCAGGCCCACGCGCAACGAGCCCGTGGGGCGGCCGGCCGGGCGGGGGATCCGGGCGAGGACTGGGAGCAGTGGTGGCAGGCGGTCGGCTCCGCCCCGGAGCTGGCCGACCTCCGTTCGGAGCGTGGCGCCCGGCCCCTGGAGCACGCCGTGCCGAGCGAGCCGACCCTGGACGACCACGTGCGGCTGCTGCTGGCCGCGGGCTTCGCCGAGGCGGGCCCGGTCTGGCAGCAGGGTGACGACCGGGTGCTGGTCGGGCTGCGCTAGCTGTACCCGGCCGTCAGGTTGGGTACAGCTAGACCGGCGGGGCCGGCTGACCCGTGGTGGGCAGCGGTCGGGGGAGCCGGGCCGCCCGGAGCGCGAGGTAGTCGCGCTCCGGGATGCTCGCCGTCATGGCCGCGGCCCGCAGGTACGCCGCTCGGGCCGCGTCCGGCTCACCCGCGAGCTCCAGCAGGTGGGCCCGGACGGCGGGCAGTCGGTGCGAGCCGGCCAGCCGGTCGTCGCCGTCGAGGGCGGCCAGCAGCGCCCAGGCCGGCCCGCGGCCCGTCGACCCTGGCCAGGGCCACCGCGCGGTTCAGGGTCACCACCGGGCTCGGGTGCCACGCGTTCGAGCACGCCGTAGAGCGCCAGGATCTGGGCCCAGTCCGTCTCCTCGTCGCTCGCCGCCTCGTCGTGGACGGCGGCGATGGCCGCCTGCAGCTGGTACGGCCCGACCGGGCGCGCGGCCCAGCGTCCGCGTGAGCAGCGCGACCCCCTCCTCGATCGGCGCCCGGTCCCACCGCGATCGGTCCTGCTCGGCGAGCGGCACGATCGCGCCGTCGGCGTCCGACGCGGGCCGTCCGGCGGGCATCGGTCAGCAGCATCAGCGCGAGCAGCCCCGCCACCTCGCCGTCGTCCGGCAGGAGCCGCAGGACGCAGCCGGGCCAGCCGGATCGCCTCGGCCGTGAGGTCCGCGCGCTGCAGGCGACGGCCCCGGAGCTGGTCGTGTACCCCTCGTTGAACACCAGGTAGAGCACGTGCAGCACCACGCGGAGCCGCTCCGCGCGCTCGGGCTCCGGCGGCAGCTGCGAACCCGACGCCGGCCCTGCGGATCGTCTGCTTGGCCCGGCTGATCCGCTGCGCCATGGTGCTTTCCGGCACCAGGAACGCGCTGGCGATCTCGGCCGTGGTCAGACCGCCGACCGCCCGCAGGGTGAGGGCGAGCTGCGAGGACTGGGACAGGGACGGGTGGCAGCACAGGAACAGCAGCGTCAGGGTGTCGTCCTGCTCCGCGGCCGGCTCGCCCGTCCCGTCCGGCGCGCTCGGGCCGGCCGGCTCGAGCTGCGCCAGCGACTCCTCACGCCGGCGTCGGGCGCTCTCGCTGCGCCACTCGTCCACCAGCCGCCGGGTCGCGACGGTGACCAGCCAGGACCGCGGGTTGTCGGGGACGCCGTCCTGCGGCCACTGCAGGGCGGCGGCCAGCAGGGCCTCCTGGACGGCGTCCTCGCAGGCGTCGAACTGGCCGTGCCGCCGGACCAGCGCGCCGAGGACCTGCGGCGCCAGCTCGCGCAGCAGGTCCTCGATGCGGGAGGGCGCCCCCTCGGCGCTCGCGCGGTGTCAGCGGCCGTCGGGTCATACCTCGGGCGGCCCGTCGGCGATCCGGCGCACCTCGATCGGGGCGTGCACGTGGTCGACGATCCGGGTGGCGATCTCGACCGCGCGGGCCTCGTCCTCGACGTCGACCACCCAGTAGCCGACGAGCGATTCCTTGGCCTCGGCGAACGGCCCGTCGGTCGCCACCGAGACGCCGCCCTGGAAGCGCACGGTCTTGGCCTGGCTGCCGTCGCTCAGGCCCTGGGCGTCGACCAGCTCGCCCGACGCGCGCAGGTCGTCGTCGAGGGTGTGCATGAACCGGATCATGCCCTTGATCCACTCCGGGTCCTGGGTCTCACCATCTCCTCGGCCGAGCCGAACGTCATGATCATGTACTTCATCCGGTGCACTCTCTCAGGTCGCGGCGCCCGGGCCGGGCGCTCTACCGCAAGGGGTCGGAGCCGTCATGCTGTTCTCGACATCTCATACCATCGGGGCTTCACCACTCGACCTCTGAAGGGCTTCTCCGTGCTCCGCACCCACGAGGCCGGCACACTGAGTGCCGGCCACATCGGCCAGACCGTCACCCTCGCCGGGTGGGTGGCCAAGCGCCGCGATCACGGGGGAGTGGCCTTCCTGGACGTGCGGGACGCCTCCGGGGTCGTTCAGGTCGTCGTCCGGGACGAGGCCGTGGCCCACGGCCTGCGCGCGGAGTACTGCCTGCTGGTCACCGGCAGCGTCGGGGCCCGGCCGGCCGGCAACGAGAACGCCGACCTGGCCACGGGCGAGATCGAGGTCACCGCGGAGCGGGTCGAGGTGCTGAACGCCGCAGCGCCGCTGCCGTTCCAGATCGACGAGCGGGTCGACGTCGGCGAGGAGGCGCGGCTGCGCTACCGCTACCTGGACCTGCGCCGCCCGGCGCCGAACGCCGCGATCCGGTTGCGCAGCAAGGTCAACCAGGCGGCCCGGGACGCGCTGCTGGCCCGCGACTTCGTCGAGATCGAGACACCGACCCTCACCCGGTCGACACCTGAGGGCGCACGGGACTTCCTCGTGCCGGCCCGGCTCAGGCCCGGCTCCTGGTACGCCCTGCCGCAAAGCCCGCAGCTGTTCAAGCAGCTGCTCATGGTCGCCGGGCTGGAGCGGTACTTCCAGATCGCCCGCTGCTACCGCGACGAGGACTTCCGCGCGGACCGGCAGCCGGAGTTCACCCAGCTCGACATCGAGATGAGCTTCGTCGACCAGGACGACGTCATCGAGGTCGCGGAGCGAGTACTCGCCGCGCTGTGGAGCCTGATCGGCCACGAGGTCACGACGCCGATCGCGCGGATGACGTACGCCGACGCGATGGCCCGGTTCGGCTCGGACAAGCCCGATCTGAGGTTCGGGCAGGAGCTCACGGACTGCACGTCGTACTTCTCCGGCACCGACTTCCGGGTCTTCCAGTCGGCGTACGTCGGTGCCGTGGTGATGCCCGGCGGTGCGAGCCAGCCGCGCAAGACGCTGGATGCCTGGCAGGACTGGGCCCGCCAGCGCGGTGCTCGCGGTCTGGCCTACGTGCTGGTCGGCGAGGAGGGCGACGCTCTCCGGGCCGGTGGCCAAGAACCTCTCCGACACCGAGAAGGCCGGCCTGCCCGAGCTGGTGGGCGCGGCCCCGGGTGACTGCGTCTTCTTCGCGGCCGGGTCGCCGAACGCCTCCCGGACGCTGCTCGGCGCCGCCCGCCTGGAGATCGGCCGGCGGACCGGCCAGATCGACGAGGCCGAGTGGTCCTTCGTCTGGGTGGTGGACGCTCCGCTGTTCGAGCCGGTCTCCGAGACCGAGGACGTGGCCGTGGGCTCCGGCGCCTGGACCGCTGTGCACCACGCGTTCACCTCGCCCAAGCCCGAGTCGATGGCGACCTTCGACACCGACCCGGGCTCGGCCCTGGCCTATGCCTACGACATCGTCTGCAACGGCAACGAGATCGGCGGCGGGTCGATCCGTATCCACCGCCGCGACATCCAGGAGCGCGTGTTCGCGGTCATGGGCCTGGAGCCGGACGAGGCGCAGGAGAAGTTCGGCTTCCTGCTCGAGGCGTTCACCTTCGGCGCGCCACCGCACGGCGGCATCGCCTTCGGCTGGGACCGGATCTGCGCCCTGCTCTCCGGCGCCGACTCGATCCGCGACGTCATCGCCTTCCCCAAGTCCGGCGGCGGCTTCGACCCGCTGACCTCGGCGCCGGCCCCGATCACCGACCAGCAGCGCAGGGAGGCCGGGGTCGACGCCGTACCGGAGCCGGAGGTCTTCGAGATCAGGTGAGCGCGGGCTCGGGGTCGCGGGCCGAGTGCACGGCAGCGGTCGGCCCCCGCACGGCGAAGACCCCCAGCGAGGCGATGACGCAGAGCAGCCCGGCGACGTAGAACGCCGCGTTGTAGGACCCCAGGTGGTCCCGGACGGCGCCGGCCGACACCGCCGCTATCGCCGCCCCGATCTGGTGCGCGGCGAAGATCCAGCCGTAGACCACCAACCCGGACTCGCCGCCGAACGTCTGGGTCACCAGCGTCACCGTCGGCGGGACGGTCGCGATCCAGTCGAGCCCGTAGAAGGCCACGAAGGCGCCAAGGCTCAGGTGCTGCGCCGCCAGCGCGTGAGGCAGCGCCAGGAGCGACAGCCCGCGCAGGCCGTAGTAGGCGAACAGCAGGATCCGGGGGTTGTAGCGGTCGGTCAGCCACCCGGACGCGGTCGTCCCGACGACGTCCAGCAGCCCCATCGCCGCGAGCATGCTGGCGGCCATCACCTCGGGGATCTGGTGGTCCATCGCCGCGGGGATGAAGTGCGTGGCGATCAGCCCGTTGGTGGTCGCGCCGCAGATGAAGAAGCTGCCGGCCAGCACCCAGAACTGGCTGGTGTGCGCCGCCTGCCCGAGCACCCGGAAGGCCGTTGCTATCGGGCGCCGCCCGGGCTCGAACGCTGCGTCCTCCTCGAGCGCGCCGTACCTGCGGTGCCCGAGGTCGGCCGGGCGCTCCCGCAGCACGATCACCGACAGCGGGACGACGAACAGGGACGAGGCGGCGACGGCCAGCGAGGCCCGCCGCCACTCGGTGTGCCCGGCCAGCGCCGCCAGGAACGGCAGGAAGAGCAGCTGCCCGGTGGAGCTCCCCGCGGTCAGCAGGCCGAGCACCAGACCGCGCCGCTGCGCGAACCACCGGTTGGCGATGGTCGCCGCGAGGACCGGCGCGACGGCGCCGGTGCCCGCCCCGACCAGCAGCCCCCAGCAGAGGTAGAGCTGCCACGGCTGGGTCATGAAGACGGTCAGCGCGGAGCCGAGCGCGATCAACGTCATCGCCATGGGCACGACGCGCCGCAGGCCGAACCGCTGGGTCAGCGCCGCGGCGAACGGCCCGGCCAGGCCGAACAGCACGAGGTTCACCGACACCGCCCCGGCGATGGTCGCGCGAGACCAGCCGAACTCGTCCTGCAACGGCACGATGAGCACCCCGGGCGTGGCCCGGAAGCCGGCCGCGAACAGCAGGCAGAGGAAGCCGCCGGCCGCGACCACCCAGGCCGGGTGCAGGCGTCGGACGAACAGAGCCCGGGGCTGCGGACCGCCCGGTGGGGCGGCTGGACTCGCGCTCATGAGACCTGAAGGTATCGTACGGCCGTGACCGGTACCCGCGACGTCCGCCGACGCCTGCTCGACTCCACCGTCGAGCTGCTGAGCGAGGCGGGCGTCCGCGGCACCACTCCCGCTGCGGTCGCGGAGCGGGCCGGGGCCAGCAAGATGTCGTTGTACCGGCACTTCGAGGGCATCGACGACCTGATGGCGAGCGCGCTGGGGGAGTACGACGAGCCGCATCGGGCCCGGTTGCTCGCGCCAGGACCCGGCTCGGCGGCGGACCGGCTGCTGGCGATGTTCGACCGGGCGGCCGCCCGCGCCGACGACCCCAGCTTCCGCGGGTGCGTATACGTATCAACGGTTCTGGCCATGGAGGATCTGGAACATCCGGCATTTCGCGCGGCCAGCGCCCACAAGCACGCGATCATCGGGCAGATCCGCGACCTGTTGGCCGAGGGCGGCGACGCCACCCCTGGCGAGACGGCGACGGTCATCCAGATGCTGATGGACGGTGCGCTCATCCATGCGTCATTGCGGGGGAGTGGCGAGCCGATCCGGGCCGCTCGGCGGGCGCTGCCGCTGCTGTCGGTGGCCGTCTTCGGGCCGGCCGGCTGACCCCTGCGCTGCCGTCATGATGTTCCGATGGCACAGACCCCTCCCGCCCGGCCGGTCGCGCTCGTCACGGGCGTCGGGCGGCGGGCCGGCATCGGCGCCGCGATCGCGGTGCGGCTCGCGCAGGACGGCTGGGACGTCGCGACCACCCACTGGACGGCGTACGACGACCGGATGCCGTGGGGCCGCCAGACGGAGGACCCGGCGGACATCGGCGCGGAGCTGCGCCGGCTCGGCGCCCGGACCGTCGCGGTCGACGCCGACCTGACCCGGACCGAGACGCCGCGCGAGGTCTTCGAGGCCGTGGAGGGCGAGCTGGGGCCGGTCACCGCGCTGGTCCTCAGCCACGCCGAGTCGGTCGACTCCGGCCTGCTGGACACCGGCGTCGAGAGCTTCGACCGGCACTTCGCGGTCAACGTCCGGGCGTCCTGGCTGCTGATCACGGAGCTGGCCCGCCGCTACCGCGGCGAGCCCGGGGCCGGCCGGCTGGTCGCCCTGACCAGTGACCACACGGTCGGCAACCTGCCGTACGGCGCGAGCAAGGGCGCCCTGGACCGGATCGTCCTGGCCGCGGCGCGCGAGCTCGCCCACCTGCGGATCACGGCGAACGTCGTGAACCCGGGACCGGTCGACACCGGGTGGATGACGCCGGAGCACGTCGCGGAGGTCGTCCGCAGCACCCCCCGTGGCCGGGCCGGCCGCCCGTCCGACCCGGCCGCGCTGATCGCCTTCCTGTGCAGCGCGGAGGGGGAGTGGGTCAACGGGCAGCTGCTCCACTGCGACGGCGGTCTGCATGCTTGAGGGGGAGGCGCGGGCGGAGGAGGAGGCGCAGGCGGATGGGCAGCTGGCGGCGATCGCCGAGACCGTCGGGATCGCCCGCCGGCTGGACCGCCCGCTGTGGCTGCGGGGCGGCTGGGCGATGGACTTCGCGCTGGGCCGCGTCACGCGACCGCACGTCGACGTCGACTGGTTCGTCTGGGCCGACGACCTGCCCGCGTTCGCGGACGCGTTGGTCCTTCGCGGGTGGCACGACCAGGCCGAAAGCGTTGCGGCACAACAGATCGACGTCGAGCGCGACGGGGTCGAGATGCAGTTCGCGCCGCTGGCGTGGGCCGACGGGCGCATCGTCGTCGGCGGCGGCCCGTGGGCCGGCGAGCCGTGGCCGGAGCGGATGCTGGACGACGCGATCGAGGGACGGCTCGGTGACATCCGGTGCGCGGTGATCAGCCTCGCGGCGCAGGTCGAGATCAAGGAGATGATGCCGGTCTGGGTGCCGGGCCGGCCTCGCCGCCCGAAGGACGCGGCCGATGTCGCCGCCCT
The DNA here is from genome assembly GCA_963795385.1 of uncultured Actinomycetota bacterium. GTDB lineage: Bacteria > Actinomycetota > Actinomycetes > Actinomycetales > CAVURS01 > CAVURS01. The sequence continues at coordinate 381,100 of CAWCHK010000003.1, read as the reverse complement.
GACCGAGCAGATCCGGGGCGAGGCCGCGACGTGAGCCGCCGTCAGTCGCCGGCGTGAGCCTGCTGCAGCCCGGCGATGTCGATCTTCGACATCGCCAGCATCGCGTGCATCGCCCGACCGGCCTTCTCGCCGTCGGGGTCGCCGAGCAGCTCGCCCAGGACCGTCGGCACGATCTGCCAGGAGAGGCCGAACTTGTCCTTCAGCCAGCCGCACGGGCCGGGCTCGCCGCCGTCCGCCGTGAGCTTGGCCCAGTAGTCGTCGATCTCCTCCTGGGTCTCGACGCTGACGAACAGCGAGACGGCCTCGGTGAACTTGTGGTCGGGGCCACCGTTGAGCACCATCAGCTGCTGGCCGGCCAGCTCGAACGTCGCCGTGATCACCTTGCCGGCCGGGCCCGGAACGTCGTCGCCGTACCGGGAGATCTGGCCGATCTTGGAGTCCGGGAAGATCTGGGTATAGAAGTCCATCGCTTCTTCGGCGTTGTCGTTGAACCACAGGAACGGCGTGATCGTCGGCATCGGCCCAACCTACGCACCGGCGGTGGCGCGGTCTCGACGGAGACACCGCCCACCGGTGGGGGGATGGCGGAACGTCGCGGCGCCTGACGTCTTGACATAATGTTGATTATCGGCGTTGGACTGATGTCTGCTTTGGCGGTCGACTCCGGAATGGGATCGGACATATCGGACCCCAAACTCCGGAACCGACCGCCAAACCCGGAGCCGACGGCCTCGACACGTGGCGGCGCTGGTCGGCATCCTTGCGACGTGACGAGCAACGGCCCGGGCGCATTCGGCCGCCGTCCGCGGCGACGTTGATGGACCTGCTGGAGCGCGGCCCGGAGCTGACGACGTTGCGGAGGCTGCCGCCCGGCCAGGTCGCGCTGGTCCGCGGCGAGGCCGGGATCGGGAAGTCCGCACTGGTCCGGGCCGTGGCCGATGACCTTCGGGCCGGTGGCGGCCGGGTGCTGTGGGGCTCCGGCGACCCGCTGGCTGCGCCTCGACCGCTGGGGCCGCTGCACGACCTGGCCCGCGGCGCCGGCGGCGCGTTGGCCGCCACCATGGCCGCGGAGAGCGACCGGTCGGCGATGTTCGAGGCCTTCCTCGACGAGCTCGGCGCCCATGAGGACTGGGCGGTCGTCGAGGACGCGCACTGGGTCGACCAGCCGACCCTCGACCTGTTGCTGTTCGCGGCCCGCCGGCTCGGGTCGACCCGTAGCCGCATGATCGTCACCTACCGTGACGACGAGCTCTCGTCGCACGACCCGTTGCGGGCCCTCGTGGGCCAGCTGGCGACAGCCTCAAATGTCACCCGAATCGCTTTGTCCCCGTTGAGCATTGACGCCGTCGCGATCCTCGCCGAGCCGATCGGCGTCCCGGCTCGGGCGCTGCATGAGCGCACAGGTGGCAACCCGTTCTTCGTGTCCGAGGCGCTGGCCGACCCGAGCCACCCAGTGCCCGCGACGGCCCGCGAGGCCGTCCTCGGGCGGGCCGCCGCCCTCGGGCCGGCGGAGCGCGCGGCCCTGGAGGCAGTGGCGATCTTCCCCGGGGGCGCGGTGGCGTCCTTGGTCCAGGCCGACCCGGCCGACCTGGATCGCTGCGTGGCCGCGGGGATGCTGGTCGGCGAGGGCCCTAGGGTGCGCTTCCGCCACGAGCTCGCACGGCTCGCGATCCTGGAGAGCCTGGCCCCAGGTCGCCGCGCGGTGCTCAACGCGCGGGCCCTGGCCGACCTGACCCGCCGGGGAACCGATCCGGCCTGGCTCGCCCACCACGCCCAGGAGGCGGGCGATGCCGGCGCGGTGCTGGTCCAGGCGCAGGCCGCCGCTGCGCGTGCTCACGCCGTCGGTGCCCACCACCAGGTCTACGAGCACTACGACCAGGCCGTGCGGTTCTCGGCCGGCCTCGGTGACCAGGAGCGGGCCGAGCTGCTGGAGCGGTACGCCGAGGCCGCCTCGGTCACGGGACAGGACGAGACGGCCGTCTCCGCGACCCTCCAGGCCCTGGCGGTCTGGCGTGTGGCCGGAGACCTTCAGCGGCAGTCGCTCCTGCTCGGTCGCCTGTCCACCTATCGATGGAACCTCGGCGACGGCGCCGGAGCGCTGACCGAGACCGGGGAGGCGCTCCGGCTGGCTCGGTCCGGCGCGGAGGGTCCAGCCCTGGCCGAGGCGTGGACCAACCTGGCCGTGCATCGGATGCTGGCCCGGGAGATCGGGCCGGCGATCGAGGCCGGTCTGCGGGCGATCGAGCTCGCCGAGCGACTGAACCTGCCTCGGACATTGGCCCGGGCGCTCAACGCGGTGGGCTCGTCCTACTGGTTCACCGACCCCGACCAGGCCGAGGCTCCCCTGCGCCGCAGCATCGAGGTGGCTCGGAGAGTCGGCCACGACCAGGGGGTCGCGGTGGCGCTGTCCAACCTGGGCTCCGGCGCGGGCGAGGTCCGGCGGTACGCCGAGGCCGAGCGCTGGCTGCGCGAGTCGATGGAGTGGAGCACCCAGCGCGAGCTCGACGGGATCCACGGCTACTCGGCCGCCTGGCTGGGCCGGTGCCTGATGGAGCGTGGCGCCTGGGCCGAGGCCGGCGCCGTGCTGGCGCAGTGTGCGGACACGGGCCGCTCCCCCACCCAGATCGTGATGCTCAGCACCCGCGGCCGGTTGCGGCTGCGCCAGGGGCTCCCGGGTGCCGACGTGGACCTGGACGCCGCCTGGGCCCTGGCGGCGAAAACCGGTGACGTGCAACGCCTCTGGCCGGTTGCGGCCGGACGGGCCGAGATGGCCTGGCTGGCCGGGCAGCCAACCGGACACTTGGTGCGCGAGGTCTACCAGCAGGCCGTCGACCTCCAGCTCGGCTGGGCGATCGGCGAGCTCGGCCAGTGGCTGGAGCCGGCGCCGAGCCATCATGCGACGGCCGCCGCGGCCGCGCCGTACCGGCTCGCCCCGGACGAGTCAGCGCGCGCCTGGGACGACGTGGGGGCGCCGTACGACGCCGCACTCGCGCTGGCCCTCGGCCCCGCGGACGACGGACAGGTGGATCGGCTCCGCGACGCGCTCGCCCGGTTCGAGCGGCTCGGCGCCCGGCCGGCCGCGGAGCGGGTGGCGCGGATGCTGCGCGACCGGGGAGTTCGCCCGGCTCGGCGGACCACCTTGTCCCACCCCAGCGGACTCACGGCGCGCGAGGTCGACGTGCTGGAGCTCCTGCGGGAGGGCCTGCGCAACAGCGAGATCGGTCAGCGGTTGCACATCTCGGAGAAGACCGTCGACCACCACGTCTCCTCGATCCTGGCCAAGCTCGACGTGCCTTCGCGGCGGGAGGCGGCTCGGCACGTGGGCTGAGGCCACCGCCCCGCTGTGGCCGATGACGGCGGTGACCGAGATGGGTAGCCGCTCCCGATGTCCGGCGGTGCGCGTCCGGCGAGAGTCGTCCTCGTCAGCACCAAGGGCTGGCGACCACCGATCAACCTCTCGAACGGAGCCGACATGCCTCGCTACCTCATCCAGCGCACCTTCCCGGACGGCCTGCACATCCCGACCGACGACGGCGGTGCCACGACCACACTCGGCGTGGTCGACGCCAATGCCGCCCTGGGCGTGACGTGGGTGCAGTCCTACGTCAGCAAGGACAAGAGCGTGAGCTACTGCATCTACGACGGCCCGACGCCGGACTCGATCCGCGAGGCAGCGTCCTGCACGGGCCTGCCGGTCGACACGGTGACTGAGGTCAGCGTGCTGGACCCGTACTTCTACCACTGACCATCACTGACCATCACTGACCATCACTGACCACTGACTGACGCTGGCCTCGGGTCCGCGGCCAGCCGGGCGTGGAGGTGCATGTCGTGCCAGCCGTCCGGATGCAGGGCCTGCTGCCGCTTGACCCCCTCGAACGCGAAGCCCGCCCTCTCGGCGACCCGGCATGACGCGGGGTTGCCGGACGAGTGCGCCACCTCGACCCGGTGCAGTCCGAGCTCGGCGAAGACCCAGTCCGTCATCGCCGTGAGCGCGGCCTCGTCGAGCGTCATCGACCGGGCGTGCCACTGCCGGATGTCGGGATCCGCATAAGCCTCGACCACCGATGGCGCATCGGCCGGCGTCCAGTGCCGCAGTTGGAGGGCACCGACCTGGATCACCGGTTGGTCTCGCACGCGCATCCGACCGGCCGCGACCGCTGGAGGCACGAGCGAGGGCATGCGCCCGATCCTGCCCCACTCCGGGCTCGCCGTTGTTGGCGTCACCGGCCAACTGCGTGGGACCTGGGCCGGTGCTCATGGTGTGACGGTGTGATCGTGGACCGTGACCACGCGTAGGTATCGACGGTCCCCGGCGGTGCTCTTTGCTTGCAGGGACAGGACGTTTCGCCGTTTGCGTTGCGCCGCCCTGGGCACGAACGTAGGTTGGCAGCAAGCGGTCCGGGGGTTGGTCAGCGAGGCGGTTCACGCAGTGGGCAGAGGACGAAAGGGCCTTCGGGGCGCGGCACTGGCCGCTGCCTCCGGCCTCCTCCTGTCGATGACCTTGACCGGTCCGGCCTTCGCGGACGACTCCGCCAGCGACTCCCCCACCGCCAGCGCCAGCCCTGCCGGCCCGTCCGAGAGCCCAACCGGCGGTGGGGCGACCGCCAGCTCCCCCACGGACGACCCGACCGGCTCCCCCACCGGTACGCCGACGGGCACCCCCACCGGCACGCCTCCGCCGACGCCCGCCGACCCCACGCCCACGACGACACCCGCTCCCCTGCCGACCAGCCGGCCCATCCCGCCGACGGTGAAGAACCCGCCGAAGAGCTCGCCGAGCTCGAGCCCGACGACGCCGACCAGGCCGAAGTCGCCTCCCGCGTCCGCACCGGACCCGGGAGACGGCGAGGCCCCGCTGAGCTCGACCCAGCTGGCCGGCCAGCTCGCCCAGGCCCAGGCCCTGCAGCAGCAGCTGCTCGGCGTCGAACGCCCGGCTGGCCGCGATCACCGCCCGGATGACCGAGCTGTCGACCCAGTCCTCAGACGGCCCTCCAGGCGCTGCAGACGGCCCAGCGGGCCGAGCAGCAGGCGCTCGCCACCGCAGGCCTACCAGCAGCAGCGGCTCACCGAGCTGCAGGCCCGGGCCGACGCCCTGCAGCTGCAGCTCGCCCGCTTCGCCCGCGCAGGCCTACGTCACCGGCGGCACGCTGGCCCACTACCAGGCCTACCTCGCGGCCCTGCAGGCCACCCGCACCGACGAGGTCGGCAACTCGCTCTTCCTGCATCAACTACGTCGGCCAGGGCGAGGACCAGGCGCTCGAGCGAGGCCGAGACCCTGGCCTCGGTGCAGCAGATCGTCAGCCGCAGGCCAGCCAGGCGGCCCAGCAGGCGACCACCGCCCGGGTCCAGGCGCAGCAGGCCAGCACGCCAGGTCGAGGCGCGCCCTCGCCGCAGCAGCGCCAGCTCCTGCCGACCGAGCAGCGGGCCCAGGCCGGCCGGCTCGGCCAGGCCGGCCTTCTCCCAGCAGCAGCTGGCCAGCCTCGGCGGCGCCGAGGCGCATCGCCGCCCGGGCCGAGCTGGCCGCGGCCGCGGCCGGCAAGTCCACCGCCGGGGCCAGCTGCCGGGCGGGCGTCACCAAGAACTCCGTCGAGGGCTTCGCCAACGGCCAGATCCCGGCCGCCGACCTCTGCCCGATCTGGGGAGCCCCCGGCCACCTGCTCCGGGCCGACGCCGCCGCCGCGTTCGACAAGCTGTCCAAGGCGTACGCGCGAGCAGTTCGGCCGCCCGATCTGCGTGACCGACTCCTACCGCTCGTACAGCCAGCAGGTCGCGCTGTACGCCGCGAAGCCCAACCTCGCGGCCCGGCCCGGCACCAGCAACCACGGCTGGGGCGTCGCCGTCGACCTCTGCGGCGGGGTCCAGTCGTTCGGCACCGTGCAGCACACCTGGCTGTTCACCCACGCTCCCCTCTTCGGCTGGTTCCACCCGCCGTGGGCCGAGCCCACCGGCTCCCGGCCCGAGCCGTGGCACTGGGAGTTCGGCGGCTGACGGCCATCATGGCCGCCGTGCATGACCAGCTCCCGGTTCGCCGTTCCTCGACCACGACGGGCCGATCGGCATGGCCCATCGCGGCTTCTCCCTGGACGGCCTGGAGAACTCGATGGCCGCCTTCGAGGCCGCGGTCGACCTCGGGCCTGAGCTACCTGGAGACCGACGTCCACGCCACCAGCGACGGCGTGCTGCTCGCCTTCCACGACGACCGGCTGGACCGGGTGACCGACGCGACGCGGAGCGGTCGCCGACCTCCCGTGGTCGCAGGTGCGGCCGGCCCGGATCGGCGGCGTCGAGCCGATCCCGCTGCTCGAGGACGTCCTCGGCGCCTGGCCCGACGTGCGGGTCAACATCGACGTCAAGGCCGCGGCCGGCGATCGAGCCGCTGGTCGCGGCCATCCGGCGGACCGGCGCCCTGCGACCGGGTGTGCGTGGCGTCCTTCTCCGGGCGTCGCCGGGCCGCCGTACGCCGCGCGCTCGGGCCCGGAGCTCGCCACCTCGGTCGGCCCGGCCCGCGCTCGGCCGCTGGCGGCTCGGCGGCGCGCTCCCCGGTGCGGTCGGCGCCGCCGTCGCCCGGCGCTGCGCTCGCGGGTGCCGCGGCGCGTCCAGGTGCCCGCTGCGGGCCGGGCCGCTCGAGCGTGGTGACCGGCGCGAGCATCGCCCGAGCCCACGCGGCCGGGGTCCAGGTGCACGTCTGGACCGTCGACGAGCCGGCCGAGATGCACCGGCTGCTCGACCTCGGCGTCGACGGGCTGATCACCGACCGGGCCGACCGGCTGCGCGAGGTGCTCGCGGCCCGGGGTCAGTGGCCGGCATGATGCCCGGACCATGACCGCGACGATCCTGGACGACGAGGAGCGACCCGGCGCCGGGAGCGGCGGGCGTGGTACTGGTTCGACTGGGCCAACTCGGCCTACGTCACGACCACCTCGACCGTCCTGCTCGGCCCCTACCTGACCTCGGTGGCCAAGCAGGCGGCCTGCCCGGGCATCGACAGCGACGCGACCTGCCACACCGACCTGCACGTGCTCGGCATCCCCGTCAGCCCCGGGCTCCCTGGTGTTCTACGTCGTGACCGTCTCGACCATCTTGTCCGCGCTGATCCTGCCCGATCGTCGGCGCCGTCGCCGACCGGATCGTCGCACCGCAAGGCGCTGATGTGCGGCTTCGCCTGGGTCGGCTCGGTCTCGGCCGGCGGCGATGTTCCTCATCGCCGGACACGACTGGCAGCTCGGCGTGGTCCTGACCATCATCGCGCAACATGTGCCTCGGCTCGGCGCTGGTCGTCTACTACTCGTTCCTCGTGCAGATCTCGACGCCCGACGAGCGCGACCGGGTCTCCAGCATCGGCTGGTCCTTCGGCTACCTCGGCGGGTTCGTCCTGCTCGCGCTCAACCTGGTCCTGGTCGAGGGCCACCATGCCTTCGGGCTCGACGACCGGCCAGGCGGTCCGGATCAGCCTGCTCTCGGCCGGGGTCTGGTGGGCGGCCTTCACGGTCATCCCGTTCGTCGGCCTGCGCGACCGGCCGCCGGTCGCCGCCGCGCTCGAGCGGCAGGGAAGCCGTCGTACCGGGGTCGTGCGGGACGCGTTCGGCCAGCTCGCCAGCACCCTGCGGCACCTGCGCGGCTACCCGCAGACGCTGATGTTCCTGGCGGCGTACCTCTTCTTCAACGACGGGATCCAGACCGTCATCAGCGCCTCGAGCGTGTACGGCTACCGAGCAGCTGGGCTTCTCGGACTCGCAGCTGATCATCACGATCCTGCTGGTCCAGCTCGTGGCGTTCGGCGGTGCCTTGCTGTTCGGCCGGTTCGCCGCGACGTACGGCGCCTGGCGCACCATCCTGGCCAGCCTGGTCCTGTGGACGGCCGTGGTGACGATCGGCTTCTTCCTGCCCGCGCACCAGTTCGGGCTCTGGCTGGGCCTGGCCATGCTGATCGGCATCGTCCTGGGCGGCAGCCAGGCGCTGAGCCGGTCGCTGTACAGCCAGCTGATCCCGGCCGGGCGCGAGGCGGAGTACTTCAGCCTCTACCAGGCCTGCGAGCGTGGGACGAGCTGGTTCGGCACGCTGCTCTTCGGGGTGGTCCAGCAGGTGACCGACTCCTACCGCTGGGCGATCATCGCGCTGGTGGTGTTCTTCGTCCTGGGCGGCTGCGCTGCTGTCGCCGGGTCGACATCGCCCAGGGCATCGCCGACGCCGGCAACCAGGCGCCGTCAGTCGCTCTGACCGTCGCGCCGTCCGTCCGGTGTCCGGCGTGCGACGACAACGGGGTGTGATCCACGCCACATCGCCTTTACCGCATCTCCACACACGCGGCGGAACACTTGTTACCGCTCGCTGCGTTCTGTGGGATGTAGACGTCACGTCACGCCGAGGAGGCACCCGATGAGCGAGAAGTCGCTGCGCGGGACCCGGTTGGGGTCCAACAGCCTGGAGAGCGAAGTCGGTGTCGAGCCGGTCGAGCGGCACGTCGCCGAGTACCACTGCCCGCAGGGCCACGTCTTCACCGTCCCGTTCGCCTTCGACGCCGAGGTTCCGGCCCTCTGGCAGTGCAAGTGCGGCTCGGAGGCGCTGCTCGTCGACGCGACCCGCCCCGCGCCCCGCGCCGCCAAGCCGACCCGCACCCACTGGGACATGCTGCTCGAGCGGCGGTCCGTCGCCGAGCTCGAGGTCCTGCTCGACGAGCGCCTCGAGCTGCTCCGCGCCAAGCAGGGCGGCACCCGCCACAAGCGCAGCGCCTGAGCGGCCACCAGCCATGCCGAAGTCGCCCTGAGCGCTCATCCGGCCAGGACGACACCGCGACGCCCGCACCCTCTCCCCGAAGGTGCGGGCGTCGCCGTGTCGGGCTCCGTCGCTAGGGCTGCCGGCCTCGTCCCAGCCGGCCCGGGTCGTCGTCCTCGTCGTCGCGCAACACCTCGCCCGGAACGACCCGCGTCCCGGCCGACGGCCAGGCCGGCCGCCATCCGGGAGAAGAACCGGGCCCGCAGCACCAGCCCGCACAGCCGGCGGGCCAGCGGCCGGGTCACCGGCAGGATGAACACCAGCCCGACCAGGTCGAGCAGGAAGCCCGGCGGGATCAGCAGGATGCCGCCGACGAGCAGCAGGGCGTGGTCGGCCATCTCGCCGCCTGGCAGCCGCCGGGCCGCACCGGCCGCCCGCAGCGCCTGCACCGACCTCGCGCCGGCCCGGCGCACCACCATCAGCCCGCCGAAGGAGAAGGCGAGGATCGCAATCATCGTCGGCCACGGGCCGATCAAGCGGGCGACCAGGACGGCGACGACGATCTCCGCGGCGATGATCAGCAGGAAGCCGAGCAGCACCAGGCCGAGTACCTGCCGGGCCCGCAGCCGGCGAGCCGGGCTCATCGGCGCACCGCGGCCGAGGGCCGGCCGCGGCCGGCCAGGGCCGCGGAGCTGCTCGGCCCGGTGCCGGATCCCCCAGGCCGTCACCCGGGTCAACGACTCGCGCACGATCGAGCCGCTCATCTTGCTGTTGCCGCGAACCCGCTCGACGAACGTGATCGGCACCTCCACGACCCGCAGTCCCCGTTGCACGGCCCGCCACGCGAGGTCGACCTGGAAGCAGTACCCCTGTGAGGCGACCCCCGCCAGGTCCAGTGACTCCAGCGCGCTGCGGCGGAAGGCCCGGAAGCCGCCGGTGGCATCGCGCAGCGGCAGCCCCAGGACGATGCGGGTGTAGGTGTTGCCGCCGCGGGAGAGGAACATCCGGTGCGCCGGCCAGTTCTCCACCCGGCCACCCGGGACCCACCGCGAGCCCAGGACCACGTCGGCGTGGCCCAGCGCTTCCAGCAACCGCGGCAGCTGCTCGGGCTGGTGCGAGCCGTCCGCGTCCATCTCGACCACGACGTCGTAGCCGCGCTGCCAGGGCCCAGGCGAAGCCGGCGAGGTACGCCGCGCCGAGACCCTGCTTGCCCGCACGGTGCAGGACGTGGACCTGCTCGTCGGCCCCGGCCAGCGCGTCGGCGATCTGGCCCGTGCCGTCCGGGGAGTTGTCGTCCGCGACCAGGATGTCGGCCTGCGGCGTCGCGGTCCGGACCCGCCCGACGATCAGCTCGAGGTTCTCCCGCTCGTCGTACGTCGGGATGACCACGATGACCCGGCGGACCTGTGCTGTCTCGGCTGCCGGTGCTGTCTCGGCTGCCGGTGTTCCGGCTCGACCCCTCGCTCACTCGGAGAGGTTATCCCGGCGCCGACGCCCGATCCGCACCCCGGCGGCGGCACCGAGCAGGCCCAGCAGCGCCAGGACGAGCTCCGGCCACGCCCCCAGGTGGTCCGAGACGGTGACCTGCGTCCGCAGCGGCAGGGCAGCCTGGAGCAGGGCGGGCGTGAACAGCCGGGTGTGCTGCAGGACCCGGCCGTCCGGTTCGATCAGCGCGCTGATGCCGACCGTCGAGATGTGAGCGACGGCGCGGCCGTGCTCCACCGCTCGCAGCCGGGACATCGCGAGCTGCTGGGCGGCCTCGTCGGTGTAGCCGAACGTCGCGTTGTTGGTCTGCACCACGAGCAGGTCGGCGCCGCGGTCGACTGCCTGCCGCAACAGGGAGTCGTAGGCCACCTCGAAGCAGATCGCCACGCCCACCTTGGCCGGCCCGAGCGGCAGGATCCCGACCCGGTGACCCGCGATGAAGTCCCGCGGGACGAGGTCGATCTTGCTGCTGAAGCGGCGGAAGAACGAGCGGTCGGGGATGTACTCCCCGAACGGCACCGGGTGCCGCTTGACGTACTGCGCGCCCGGGCCGGAGCCGGGGGTCCAGACGATGCTGACGTTGCTCAGCTTGCCCGGCGGGCTGTCCAGGACGGCGCCGACCAGGGTAGGCGCCTTGACCGCCGTCGACGGCGGTCTCGATCGTCGCCCGCGCGTCCTCCTGCTGGTAAGGGTCCAGGTCGGAGGCGTTCTCCGGCCAGATGACCACATCGGGTTGCGGCCGGGTCCCTGCCGCGACCTGGGCCGCCAGCTGCGCGGTGCCCTTCGCATGCAGATCGAGCACCGCCGCGCGCTGGGCGTCGAAGTCCAGCCCGGCGGTCGGCACGTCGCCCTGCACGCCGGCGACCTGGATCGTGCGGCCGCCGGTAGGCAGTGGCACGAGCAGCCCGCAGGCCATGACCGCCACTCCCCCGACCGCGACGGCCGCACCGACGGTCGGCCGGCGCAGGTGGGACGCCGCCGCAGCGAGCAGCCCGCCGGCCAGGGCCACGGCGAAGGTCACCAGGGGGGCTCCGCCGAGGGAGGCCAGGTGCAGGGCGGGCGAGTCTGCCTGCGAGAAGGCCAGCCGCGCCCACGGGAAGCCGCCGTACGGCGTGCGGTCCCGCAGTGCCTCCTGCGCGACCCAGAGCCCGGCGATGGCCAGCGGCGCGAAGCGGGTGCGCCAGGCCGCGGGCAGGGCCAGGCCCAGCAGCGCGAGGTACAGCGACTGCAGGATGGCGAGGGCCATCCACGGGAGGGTGCCGACGTAGACCCCGCTCCAGTGCAGCAGCGGCACGAAGTAGCCGAGCCCGGCCAGCAGGCCGAGCAGGGCGCCGACCCGGGCCCGGCGCCCGCGCGTCGCGACGGCGAGCAGCGCGACCCCGACAGGGGCCAGCGGCCAGATGTCGTGGTCCGGGAACGCGAGCCAGAGACACAGCCCGCCGAGGACGCTCAACGGTGCGGCGTACCGGAGCGAGACAGGGTGTGCCGACCAACCCTGGGGAGCCCTCGGGGGTCTGCAGGCGCTTCAGCACTGCACGAGGCTACCTGCCGCGGCTGGACCCGGACGGGCCCGCGCTGCCGTTGGGGCCACCGGTGTCCTCGCTGGGTGCGAGGGCGACCGGCGTTGTCTACTGAGCGCGCGGGCCCATCCGTCGTCCACCACCGGCCTGCACCGGACGTCGCTGGAGGATCCCAAGAGACCTGGATGGCGCGGCGGCTGCGCGCGCAAACCGCCCCTGGTCCCTCGTGCTCCCCCCACCACGTCCGATCGAACCCGGGAGTCCGTCATGGACGACAGCGCAGGAACTTACCGTCGTCGCCACGGGGGGTGTCAAGTGTCCTCTGACCTGGGCTGTTCCACGTCTGTGCAGGTCAACGCCATCCGCCGGACACCGTTGTGTCACAAGGAATTTCCCCGGTTCCGGCGTGTCGTCATCGACACGCCGGGACGGATCTCAGCTGCCGGGCCGCGGGGAGCCGGGGACGACGACGGTGCCCGTCGCGGTGGTCGCCACGATGGCCGGGTCGAGGACCTCGGCCGCCGACGCGGAGCGGTCCGGGCGCCCCCGAGCGATCACCCTCACCTGGAGGTCGAGGGTCCGGCTACGGGTCCCGACCCGGACCACCTCGGCCTCGATCTCGATCACGTCGCCGGCCCGGACCGGAGCCTTGAACTGCACGTCCGAGTACGACGCGAAGAGCCCCTCGTCGCCGTCGGTCCGGATGCAGACCTCGGTCGCCACGTCGCCGAAGCAGGCCAGCGAATAGGCACCGTCCACCAGGTTGCCGGCGTAGTGCGCATGGCTGTACGGCACGTAGCGCCGGTGCACGACCCGCAGGCCCAGCCGCTCGTCGGGTGCCTCCGCCTGGCTCATGCGCTCTTCCTCTCCCGGCCGGCGCCGGAGGTCGTCGGTGGCAGCAGGGCATGGACCAGGTACGACGCGACCTCTCCCGGCGTCGTGCCCTTGCCGAAGATGCGGTCGACCCCGAGCGCCTGCGTCGCGCCCTCGTCGAAGCGCGGGCCGCCGACGACGAGCAGGGGCCGCTGGCCGGCCGGGTAGGCCTCGCGGAACGCTGCCGACATCTGCCGAGGTGTTGTGCAGGTGCGCGTCCCGCTGGGTGACGACCTGGGAGACCAGGACGGCGTCGGCCCGCTCGGCCCGGGCCTGCTCGACCAGCTCGGGCACCAGGACCTGGGCGCCGAGGTTCACGACCTTGATCTCCCGGTAGTACTCCAGGCCCTTCTCCCCCGCGAAGCCCTTGATGTTCAGGATCGCGTCGATTCCCACGGTGTGGGCGTCGGTGCCGATGCACGCGCCGACCACGACCAGCTTGCGGCGCAGCCGGGCCTTGATGGCGGCGTTGACCTCCTTGGCGGAGAGCATCGGGTACTCGCGCTCGATCACCTCGACCGCCGAGACGTCGACGAGATGGTTGGCGGACCCGTAGACGACGAAGAAGGTGAAGTCCGGCCCCATCGCCTTGGCGTGCACCAGCAGGGCGGGGTCCAGGCCCATCTTCCGGGCCAGCTGCAGCGCGGCGCCCTCGGCCCGCTTGTCGTGCGGCAGGGGCAGGGTGAAGGACACCTGCACCATGCCGTCACCGGTCGTGTCGCCGTACGGGCGGACGATCTGGGGCAGCTCCCCGACGCTCGCGGTGCCCTTGTCCTTGTCCCTCTTCGGCCGCGGGCTCATCGGGCGCTTCCCTCCTCGAGCAGGTCGATCGCCGGGTTGACGTAGCCGTCGGCGCGCCGGGCCACGCCGTCCAGGCCCTTGCCCTTGTCCGCCGGGCGCTTCATCAGCCCGAACGTCCCGTCCCCGATCGCCTCCAGCATCGTGTCGTCGACGATGCGGTCCAGCAGGTCCACGGCCTCCGACAGGACCTGCCGGGCCCGGGTCTGGATGAACCCGTCGCGTGGCGGGTGGAAGTCCTCGGTGAGCCCACCGGCCGCCTCCAGGACGTAGCGGACGTTCTGGATGGCCAGGTCGCGGTCGGACAGGAACGGCGTCACGACGGCCTCGGTCATCATCCCCACCAGCAGGATGCCTTGGCCGGTCATGGCACCGACCAGGTTGAAGAAGCCGTCCAGCAGGTAGCCGCGGAAGACGTCGCCGGTCATGTGCTTGGTCGGCGGCATCCACTTCAGCGGCGCCTCGGGGAAGAGCGTCCGGGCCAGCAGCGCGTGGGCCAGCTCGAGCCGGAAGCTGTCCGGCAGCTCGGGGTTGATCTCGAACGCGTGCCCGAGGCCGAGCTGCCAGTCCTCGAGTCCGGCCTCCTTGGCGAAGTACTCGTTCATCAACTGGCTCACGGTGACGGTGTGCGCCGCCTCCACCGCGTCGGCCGTCGTGAGGTAGTTGTCCTCGCCGGTGTTGATGATGATGCCGGCCCGCGCATGCACCTGCCGCGAGAACCGTTGATCCACAAAGGTTCTGATCGGATTGATGTCGCGGAAGAGGATGCCGTACATCGAGTCGTTCAACATCATGTCCAGCCGTTCGAGGCCGGCCAGTGTCGCGATCTCGGGCATGCAGAGCCCCGACGCGTAGTTCGTGAGGCGCACGTAGCGACCGAGCTCCTTGCTCACGTCGTCCAGGGCCGCCCGCATCAGCCGGAAGTTCTCCTGCGTCGCGTAGGTGCCGGCGTAGCCCTCGCGGGTCGCGCCCTCGGGGACGTAGTCGAGCAGGCTCTGCCCGGTCGAGCGGATCACCGCGATGATGTCGGCGCCCTCGCGGGCCGCGGCCTGCGCCTGGGGGATGTCCTCGTAGATGTCGCCGGTCGCGACGATCAGGTAGATCCAGGGCCGCTGCTTCGGGTCGCCGAGCCGCTTGACCATGCGGGTGCGCTCCGCGCGGCGCTGGTCGATCCGCCGGACCCCCGCCGCCGCCGACGACCGGGCCGACGTCGCGGCCCGGGTCGCCTCGCGGCCCTCGGGGAGCCGGAAGCGCACCGAGCCCGACGCGGCCTTCTGGGCCAGCACCAGCAGGTCCTCGGCCTCGCCGCGGCGCAGGGCGTCCCAGACCGGGAGCGCGACGCCGTGCTCGATGCCGACCTGGGCGCGCACCGAGTCGACCAGGTGGTTGACCCACGGCACCCGCTCGTGGTCGGCGCCGGCCAGGCCGGCCAGCCGGAGCAGGGCCCGCTCGACCGAGACCGTCGTGTGCGTCTTGGCCAGCTTGACCACCGGCGCGCCGGCCTTGCGCGCGAGCCGCCGGGCGGTGCGCACCACCGTCGGGTCGAGCTCGAGGGTCTTCGGGGCCCGGGGCCTCGTGGTCGTGCTCATGCCAGTGCTCCTTCGCGCTGGTAGGCCAGGTTGCCGCGGACGACCGTGCGCAGGCACACCGGCGACGGTGTGCCGGGACTGAGGTCCGGCACGCCGTCCACCAGTCCGCCGGGGACGTCCCAGACGGCGTAGTTCGCGACGACGCCGGTCATCAGGGAGCCGCCGTGCGACGCCAGGCCCACGGTGGCGCTCCTCCGCTGGCTCGGGTCGTGGTGGTTGACCCAGGCCCGCACCGCACCCCAGGGGTCGTACGGCGTGACGGGTGAGTCCGACCCGAGCAGCATCAGCAGGTCGGCGCGGTCCAGGTCGCCGAGCGGGTTCAGCCGGACGGCGCGCTCCGGGCCCAGCCGCTCGGCGTACATCCCGGCGTCGCCTCCCCACCAGGCGTCGAAGACCGGTTGCACGCTCGCCCACAGGCCGAACCGGACCAGGTCGGCGATCGCGTCGGCGTCGACCATCTCGACGTGCTCGAGGCGGTGATGACCGCTGCGGATCGCCTCCAGCCCCAGGTCGTCGACGGCCGACTCGAAGCCCTGGAGCACGGTGTCGAGGGCGGCGTCGCCGATGACGTGGAAGCCCGCCTGCAGGCCGGCCCGGGTGCACGCGACGACGTGCGCGGCCACCTGCTCGGAGCTGAGGTAGCCGTGGCCGGAGGTGCTGTCGTCGTCGGCGTAGGGGGCCCGCAGCGCGGCTGTGTGCGAGCCGAGCGAGCCGTCCGCGCAGAGGTCACCGGCCAGCCCGAGCAGGGGCATCCGCCCCGGCACGACGAACCGGTCGGCGATCGCCTGCGCCTCCTCGGTCGTGGCGACGAGCTGCCCACGGTACGGCGCGACGAGCGGCAGGTCGGGGCGGTCGGCGTTGAGGACGAGGAGCTCGTGCAGGTCCTCCTCGGCGGCGATGTGCGGCGCCGACATCTCGTGGACCATGCCGATCCCGGTGGCCGCCGCGGCCGCGAGGGCCTCGACCTGGAGCTCACGGCGCAGCCCGGGAGTGATGCTGTCCCTGGTCGCCGCTCGGGCCGCGTGATGGGCGTCGCGCTCGACCCGGCCGTCCTCGGACCACCCGGGCAGCTCGCGCAGCCTGGCCGCGGCCGCCAGGGCCGACGAGACCACCGCGGAGTGGACATCGACCCTGGACAGGTAGACGACGCCGCCGTAGCTCGCGCGGTCGAGCTCGGCGCGGGTCGGCGGGCGGCCCTCCGGCCAGCGGCGCTCGTCCCAGCCGTGGCCCAGCACGGGTCGTCCGGCGGCCGCCTTGGCCGCGGCCGCGAGCCGCTCCAGCGCTTGGGCCAGCGAGGTGGCGCTGGTCAGGTCCACGCCGCGCAGCGCCAGGCCGGTCTCGGTCGTGTGCGTGTGGGCGTCGACGAAGGCCGGGGTGACCAGGGCACCGTCCAGGTCGATGACCTCGTCGGCACCGGTGATCCCCGGGTCGTCGCCGCTCCAGGCCACGCGGGCGTCCTCGATCAGGATGGCGCTCACCGACGGCGCTCCTCCGGGGACCGGGAGGATGTGGCCGTTGTGCAGGAGGGTCCGGGTCATCGTCAGCGAGTCTCCTCGGCGTCCAGACGTTCCTGGAAGAGCTGCCGCACGGCGGGCACCCGCCGGAGCAGGTCCAGCGCGTACGCCGCGTGGCCCGGGACGTACCCGTTGCCGACCAGCATGGTGACGTCGGCGGCCAGCCCCTCGGCACCGAGCGCGGCCGCGCTGAACGACGTGGCCATCGAGAAGAAGATGACGGTGCCGCCCTCGGCGGTGGCCAGGATCGCGCCGTGCTCGCAGCCCGGCACGTCGACACACACCACCACGATGTCGGCGGCCGCGCCGAGCGCCGCCCCGACCGCCCCGGCCAGCGCGACCGGGTCCCGCGCGTCGGCCAGGACCACCGCGTCGGCCAGCCCGGAGGCCGCCAGGCTCGCGCGCTCGCGCTCGACGGGCACGACGCCCACCGTCCGTGCGGCACCGGAGTCGCGCGCCGCGGCCAGGGCCAGCGACCCCGACTTGCCGGCACCGCCGATGACCGCGACCGTCGGTGCCTCCCCGGGGCGGTCGGCGACGTAGCGCCGGACCACCCGGGCGACCAGGGCCGGGGCGCCGCACACGTCCATCACCATCAGCGACAGGCGCGGGTCGAGGTCGTCCGGGACGACCGCGGCGATCGAGCGACCGAACAGGATGGCGTCGCCGGCCGCGGGCACCTGCTCGCTGTGACCGTCCCAGCCCGCCAGGTCGTCGGTGATCCGCAGCGGCGTCAGGGACAGCGACACCAGGGTGGCGACCCGGTCCCCCACCGCCAGGCCGAGCGGCGACTGCGGCCCGACCTCGGCGACGGTGCCGACGAGCATCCCGCCCGAGCCGGTGACGGGGTTCTGCATCTTGCCCCGGCGGCCGATGATCTCCAGGACCTCGGCCCGCACGGCGTCGCCGTCCACCCCTCCGTCCGGGCCGCTGTGCGCCCCCGCGAGCTGGCGGTAGGACGCGGCGTCCAGGTTCAGCACCTCGACCGCGATACGCACCTCGTCGGGCCGGATCGGGGAGGTCGCGTCCAGGCGCTCAGCCGCCTGCGGCAGCACCCCGGCCGGCTCCAGCACCCGGTGCAGCCCGATCGGCGAGGAGGCGGCTTCCGTCACAGGACTTCCCTTCAAGGATTCGTCGTACGGGAAAACTTACGGACATGAACTCGATTCACCACAGGACTTCCTCTATCGTGCCAGGCATGAGCCCGAAGATCGAGCAGCCCTATGCCTACCGTCGTCGCGAGCTGGTCGAGCCCGACTGGACCCGCGTCCCGGGATGGCGGGACGTCACCGCCGACGACTGGGCCAGCGCCCAGTGGCAGCGCGTCCACTGCGTCAAGAACGTCAAGCAGCTGCGCGAGGTGATGGGCGACCTGCTCGAGGACCGGTTCTACCAGGACCTCGAGCGGGACCAGGCCGAGCGGGCCACCATGTCGATGCTCCTGCCCCCGCAGATGCTCAACACGATGGTGCCCTCGACCGGCGTGTGGGACGACGGCAGCCGCCCGGCGGCCGGCGCGCAGTTCACCGAGGCGTTCTACCGCGACCCGGTCCGGCAGTACATGCTGCCGGTCTTCTCCGACCGGCGTACCGACTGGCCGAGCCACCCCTTCGCCAGCCGCGACTCGCTGCACGAGCACGACATGTGGATGGTCGAGGGGCTCACGCACCGGTACCCAACCAAGGTCCTGGCCGAGCTGTTGCCGACCTGCCCGCAGTACTGCGGCCACTGCACCCGGATGGACCTGGTCGGCAACTCGACCCCGGTCATCCCCAAGCTGAAGTTCGACCTCAAGCCGGTGGACCGGCTGGACCGGATGATCGCCTACCTCAAGGAGAACCCCGGCGTCCGCGACGTCGTCGTCTCCGGTGGCGACGTCGCGAACATGCCGTGGAAGAACCTCGAGTCGTTCCTGATGCGGCTGCTGGAGATCGACACGATCCGCGACATCCGGCTGGCGACCAAGGCCCTGATGGGCCTGCCGCAGCACTGGCTGGCCGACGACGTCGTCGAAGGGGTCGGCCGGGTCTGCGACGTCGCCCGTGAGCGCGGGGCCAACGTCGCGATCCACACCCACGTGAACAACGCCGAGTCGCTCACCCCGGCCGTGGCCAAGGCGACCCGGGCCATGCTCGACGCCGGTGTCCGCGACGTCCGCAACCAGGGCGTCCTGATGCGCGGGGTCAACGACACGACCGAGCAGCTGCTCGACCTGTGCTTCGCGCTCGAGGACGAGGCCGGCATCACGCCGTACTACTTCTACATGTGCGACATGATCCCGTTCGCCGAGCACTGGCGGCTCTCGCTGGCCGAGGCCCAGCATCTGCAGCACTCGATGATGGGCTACCTGCCGGGCTTCGCGACGCCGCGGATCGTCTGCGACGTGCCGTTCGTGGGCAAGCGCTGGGTCCACCAGGTCCACACCTATGACACCGAGCACGGCATCTCCTACTGGACCAAGAACTACCGCACGTCGATCGAGAGCGCCGACGAGGAGGCGCTGTCCCGCGAGTACGTCTACTACGACCCGATCTACACACTGGGCGCCGAGGGCCAGGACTGGTGGCGCGAGCAGAGCGACGCGGACGCGACCCACGCCGTCAACGCCCGCCAGGCCAAGGCCAGCCGCGAGGCCGCACACGCGCAGGCGCTGGACATCGTCCCGAGCCACGCCGTCCACGCCTGACCCCTCGAGCTCGCGTGCTCCCATCCGGCCGCGGTACTCCACGCCGGCCGGTGATGACCGCCTGCTGTGGTGCTGATCGCCGGCCACGATGGAGCATGGCGGCCGAATGGGAGCACGCTCAGGCGGTGCGCTCGGCCGCGCTGCGCTCGATGCAGAACTCGTTGCCCTCCGGGTCGAGCATGACGACCCAGCCGGTGCCGTCGGGTTGGATCCGGGACTCGAGCAGCTGAGCGCCGAGTGCCTGCAGCCGCTCGACCTCCTCGTCGCGGCTCGTGTCCGGCTGCAGGTCCAGGTGCAGGCGGTTCTTGACCGCCTTGCCCTCGGGGACCTGCTCGAAGAGCAGCACCGGCGCCACGACCCCGTCGGGCGGGCGCACCGCGACCTCGGGGTCACCGGGCACGTCGTCCGGGCCGATGGACCCGCCGGTCACGGCGGCCCACCAGGTCGCCTGTGCGAAGGGGTCGTGGCAGTCGAAGGTGATGTTGCGGACCAGGCTCGAAGGCATGGACCGCAGCCTAGGTTCCCGGGTCAGATCGCGGGCGGTCGGGCTTCGTACGGCGTCGACAGGACGATCGTCGTCCGGGTCCGCACGTTGGCCGCCGCCCGGATCCGGGCGAGCAGCTCCTCGAGGTCACCGGGCGCCGCCACCCGGGCCTTGAGGATGTAGCTCTCGTCGCCGGCCACCGAGTGGCAGGCCTCGATCTCCTCGATGCCGGACAGCCGCTCGGCGACGTCGTCGGGTGCCGACGGGTCCAGCGGGGTGACCGAGATGAACGACGTCAGCGGCAGCCCCACGGCGTCGGGGTCGACCACCGCGGCGTACCCCCGGATCACACCCCGCTCCTCGAGCCGCCGGACCCGCTGGTGGGCGGCCGAGGTGGACAGCCCCGTGGCCTTGGCCAGGTCGGTGTAGCTGATCCGCCCGTCCCGGGCGAGCAGCCGCACGATCTGCTGGTCCATGGCCTCCACGCGGGCAATCTAGCGCGGGTGCGGTGGCGCCCCGCCCTGGTGGTTGTGCCGGTCCGGCCCGGCCGACGGCACGCCGTAGACCTCGAGCTCGGCCGAGTCCACCAGCGTCTCCCCGGAGCCCTGCGCCGACAGCATGGTGAACCGGACCCACCGGGTCACCGCGCCCGTGCCGGCCACCGGCGTGACGGAGTTGACCCGGCCCAGGTTGCCCGAGCCGAAGCTGCCGGTCGCCGCCGTCCGCCAGGTCGAGCCGTCGGGCGAGGTCTCCACCTTGTACGCCTTGAGCGCGGCGCTCGTGCTGTCGCCGCAGATCGCCGAGGGGTTGATGCCGAACGTCGACACGTCGACGTACGACGGGAGCCGGACCGTGATCTGTGGGGCGCCGGCCTCGATGCTGCTGGCCCAGCCCTGCGCCGAGGACAGGTCGATCGCGTTGGCCGGCCCGCAGCCCTGGCGGGTCAGGTCCTCGCCGCTGAAGTCGCTGATCGCGCCCCCTCCGGAGGAGGCCGCCCAGTCCCGCGCGAGCGACCAGTCGACCGGGTTGGCGCCGGCCGCGACGGTCAGGCTCCGGGTCACCTGGTCCACGCCTCCGGTCGCGTAGACCGAGCGGTAGGTGCCCGGGACGACTCCGGGGATGGAGTAGCGGCCGCCGCTGTCGGTCGTGGCGACGTAGTCGCCCGGGAAGCCCGAGTCGTGACCGGCGATGCCGATGGTCACGCCCTTGAGGCTGGCGCCGCCCACCGCATTGGTGACGGTGCCGCTGATCGTGCCGGTCGGGCTGCCGGCCGGCGGTGGCACCGCGAAGCTCTCCGCGGGCGCGGTGTCGTCGCCGCCCTGCGAGGTGGCGAAGAACCCCAGGCCGCGCTGGGCGAAGACGCTCCACAGCGCGTCGACGTCGGCGCCGGCGTAGTCGGCGACGTCCGCCGCGATGACGGCGTTGCGCATGTCGAGCATCGACGGGTACGTCGGCGAGAGCTCCATGGCCCGCGTGACCAGCGACTCGGCCAGCGTCGGCCCCAGCGTCGCCCGCACGTCCCAGAGGGTCTGGGCCCAGATCTCGCCGGCCGCGTGCACGTCGCCGGTCTGCTGCCAGATCGTCTTGAAGTCGCCGTACGTGTAGCCGCCGTTGCCGGTACCGGGGACCTTCTGCGTGCAGTTGGCGTCGGCCGAGCCCACGGCGCAGTCGATCGGCATGGTGCGGATGCCTCGGGCCGAGCTGGTACCGAGGACGTAGCGGCCCTCGATGACGTCGGCGGCGGCCGGGCTGTCGGTCACGAGGCCCTGGTTCACCAGGTGGTCGAGGCCGTACCAGTCGCTCCACGCCTCGCCCATGGACTGCCCCTGCTCGGAGTCCAGCGCCGGGTTGTTGGTCGCGTCGACGACCAGCCGGTGCGAGAGCCCGTGGGTGTACTCGTGGTAGACGATGTCGGCCGCATCGGACCCAGCGGTGGGCAGGAAGGGATCGCCGAGGGCGGTCGCGAACGGCTGGTGGAACAGGAACATCCGCATGGTCGGCGACTGGCCGTCCGGCGGGGTGTCGAAGTCCGCGTTGTCGACGAAGTCGCTGTTCGGCAGACCGCTCTCGACGGCCGCGCCGGACAGCGCCTCGTCGCGCACCGGGTCCGCCCCCTGGCCGAGGTGCGTGCCATTGACGGACTGGAAGTTGCCCGCCGCCTCGGTGAACCCGATCGGCGCGCTCTGCAGGTAGTCGTGCCAGGTGTTGATGAAGTAGAAGTTCTGGGCGGCGGTGCGTGCGGCGTTGTTGTTCAGTCGCCAGGAGTACGGCGTGTTCGGGCTCCAGGTGCAGACGTTGGTGGCGCACAGAGCCTCGCCGGCCGGCATGACCCGGGAGAGCGGGTAGAAGTAGCCCTTGGTCCCGCTGGGTGTCACCAGCTCGGACGTGCTGGCCGCACCGTCGCCGTTGACGTCGGTGTAGGTGTGGACGTTGTTGCCCGCCAGGGACTGCGCGCCCGCCGGCAGCCACCCGCTCGTCGTCAGGCTCACCTCGTGCTGGGTCCCGCCCGCTGCGGCGCCCGGGTAGTTGTCGACGACGTCCGCCGACCACGACCCCGGGCCGGCCAGCTCGGCGCCGAGCGGGTCGCGGTAGAGAACCGCTCCGGTCGAGGCGTCGACGACGGAGAGGGCCGGCGTGCGGCCGCTCATCGTCACTGTCTGCCAGGCCCGGCGGGCGCCCTTCGGCGTCTGGAAGAGCATCGCCTTGGCGGTGTCCTGCGGTCCGGCGGCGACGTCCGGGTCGCCGATGCTCCGCTTGGCCGCGCGGATCGCCTGGCCGGCGGTGAGTCCGCTGGTGCTCGTGGCCCGCTCGGCGGCGGCCGCCACCGCGTGGACCGGCGAGCCGGTGACGTTGACCAGCTGGCCCGCCTTGGTGACGTTGGCCTTCAGCCCGTTGCCGAAGAGCGTCAGGCCGTCCGCACTCTGGGTGAACTCCAGATGGTGGGTGCCCTTGATGTCGACGTAGTCGTGGGCCAGCGTCATGCGGCCCACGTCGTCCGCGTCCAGGCCGAAGGCATCCGCGTGTGCCCGGACGTAGCCGAGCGCCACCGTTGCGGGCGCCGCGTGGGTGGGGGCGGTCAGCAGGCCGCCGAGGTCGGCGATCTGGCGCGGCGTACCTGTCATCGGGTCGATGTCGACGATGGCGCGCGGCCCGATCTGATGGACCAGCCGGCGGACCGCGGGCCGGGCCTTCAGCTGGGCGGACCGGAGCTCGGCCTGGCGCCGCGCTGCCTCCCCCGAGGGCCGGCGGACGTCGACGTTCTTGCTGGGAGCCGGGTTCGAGGCGGGTGCGGCCGGGTTGCCGTGGGCCGGGGCGCCGGCGGCGGTGGGGTCGGCAGCGGGGTCGGCAGCGGGGTCGGCAGCGGTGCCGCCGGCTCCGGCCGTCGCACCCCCCGGCGCCGTGCCGGTCGTCGTGCCGGTTGCCGAACCGGTCGCCAAGGGGCCGGCCGCCCGCGCTCCGGCCAGGTGCCCGGCGGGCCCGGGGCGGCTCGGCCCGCTGAGGTGGCCCGCGATGACGGCCGTGACGGCGGCGACAGCGACCAGCCCACCGAGCGCTGCGCGCTTGCGGCCGAACCGAGCCATGCCAACCCCAGGTCGTTGCAGGTGCCCATCCCCCGGGCACGCGGTGGGTGCACCGGCGCGGTGCCCTCGGGAGAGTGTCACATCTCGGGTCCCGGATGTGATGGCCGCGGCCCGGATACGGTCGACCCATGCCGGACGACCGCAACAAGCTGCTCCTGCTCGACTCGGCCTCGCTCTACTTTCGGGCGTTCTTCGGGGTGCCCGACACGTTCACGGCCCCGGACGGCACGCCGGTCAACGCCGTCCGCGGCTTCCTGGACATGATCGCGACGCTGGTCACGATGCGCCGTCCGGCCCGACTCGTCGCCTGCTGGGACGACGACTGGCGGCCGGCCTTCCGGGTGACCGCGCTCCCGTCGTACAAGACGCACCGCCTGACCGCGGGGAGCGCGGTGGTCGAGGAGTCGCCGCCGGGGCTGACGCCGCAGGTTCCGGTGATCGTGGACCTGTTGGCTGCACTGGGGATCGCGCGGGTCGGCTGTGCCGGCTACGAGGCGGACGACGTCATGGGCACCCTCGCCGAGCGGTCGGCCGCCGCCGGGACGGGGCCGGTCGAGGTGGTCACTGGCGACCGGGACCTGTTCCAGCTCGTGGACGACCAGCGCGAGGTGACGGTGCTCTACGTCGGCCGCGGCGTGCGCAACCTCGAGGTGGTGGATCAGGCCTGGCTGGAGCGCAAGTACGGCGTGCGCACCGGCCGCGCGTACGCCGACCTGGCCAGCCTGCGTGGCGACCCGAGCGACGGGCTGCCGGGCGTGGCCGGTGTCGGAGAGAAGACCGCGGCCGGGCTGCTCAGCA
This sequence comes from uncultured Actinomycetota bacterium, assembly GCA_963795385.1. Lineage (GTDB taxonomy): Bacteria > Actinomycetota > Actinomycetes > Actinomycetales > CAVURS01 > CAVURS01. The sequence continues at coordinate 357,057 of CAWCHK010000003.1, read as the reverse complement.
AGTTCCCCGATCTGGCGGCGGTCCGGGCGGCGGCGGCGGCGTCGGACCCGAAGATCTCTGGTGGCCTGGCGGCCAAGATCCGGGCGGCCGAGGACTACCTGAGCGCGGCCGAGGTCGTCGTACAGGTCGTCCGCGATGCGCCGGTGGGAGACGTCGACGACACGCTCCCGTCCGGGCCGGCCGACGTGGAAGCCCTCGCCGAGCTGGCCGACCGCTGGGGCGTCCGGTCCAGCGTCAACCGGGTCCTGGCCGCGCTGCGCCCCTGACCCCGGTGCTCCCATCCGGCCGCCGTGCTCCCACCTGGCCGGTGGCTCAGCCCGATGTGGGCCCCGATCACCGGCCGGGATGGAGCACCGCGGCCGGATGGGAGCACCAGGGCTAGTTGGCGGCGACCACTCCGCGCCGGACCCGTTCGATGGCGTCCTGCGCGGCCCGGCGGACCGGCCCGGTCGAGGCCTCGGCGACCTGGCCGAGCAGGTCCACCAGCTGCTTGCACCGGCGGACGAAGTCCCCAGCCGCCAGGTCCCCGTCGCGGAGCACCGTCTCCAGGGGCAGGCCGCGCGCCCAGCGGTGCATCTCCCAGGCCAGCCCGGCGTCCGGCTCGCCCGAGATCGGCAGCCTGTGGTCGCGCTCGCGGTCCTCCAGGCCGGCCCAGATCCGGACCATCTCGGCCAGCGCTGCCTCGACGGCGCCGCCGGGCACCCGTGGTGTCGTCCCCTGGTCGTCGCGCCGGGACTCGTGGATCAGCGAGGACAGCACCGACGCGAGTCCCGGACCGTCGAGACCGTCGAAAACGTTGTGCCGCAGGCATTCTGCCGTCAGCAGATCCAGCTCCGTGTACAGCCGCCGCAGTCGCTGGCCCTCGGCGGTCACCCGGTCGCCATCGAGGTAGCCCAGCTCCCCCAGGAGGTCGCAGACCCGGTCGAACGTCCGGGCGACGGAGTTGGTGCGGCCCTCGACCCGGCGCGAGAGGTTGTCGGTCTCGGCCTGCAGCCGGGTCCACCGCTCCCCCCACCGGGCGTGCTCCTCCCGGTCGGGGCAGGCGTGGCACGGGTGCGAACGCATCGCCCGCCGCAGCCGGGCCAGCTCCTGGTCCTCGTCGACGCCGGCCCGCCCGCGCCGGCTCGGCGGCGGGTCGTGCGGCACCGCGGCCCGCAGCGACGAGGCGAGGTCTCGGCGAGCCTGCGGGCTGCGCGCGTTGAAGTCCCGCGGTACCCGCACCCGCCCGACGGTCTCCACCGGGCTGGGCAGCTCGGTCGCGACCAGCCGCCGGACCTGCCGGTCGGCGGTGAGGATGGTCGGCCGCGGCCCGTCCAGGCCGGCACTGCGGTCCGGGACGACCACCACGGCGAAGCCCGCCCGCCGACCGGTCGGGACCCGGATGACGTCTCCGATCCGCAGGCCCTCCAGGCTGGCCGCGGCCTCGGCCTTGCGCGACGCGGACCGCCCGCGAGCCGCCGCGGTCTCGTGGTCCTTGATGGCGCGACGCAGAGCGGCGTACTCCTGGAAGTCGCCCCGGTCGCAGGTCATGGCCTCCCGATAGCCCTCCAGCGCCTCCGTGTTGCGCCGCACCTGCCGGGCCAGGCCGACCACCGCCCGGTCGGCCTGGAACTGCGCGAACGACGTCTCCAGGATCTCCCGGGCCCGCTCGCGCCCTACCTGGTCGACCAGGTTGACCGCCATGTTGTACGTCGGGCGGAAGCTCGACCGCAGCGGATAGGTCCGGGTCGACGCCAGGCCCGCCACGGCGACGGGGTCCACACCGGCCTGCCACAGCACGACGGCGTGGCCCTCGACGTCGATGCCGCGCCGTCCGGCCCGGCCGGTCAGCTGGGTGTACTCCCCCGGCGTCACGTCGGCGTGGGTCTCGCCGTTCCATTTGACCAGCCGCTCCAGGACGACGCTGCGGGCGGGCATGTTGATCCCGAGGGCCAGGGTCTCGGTGGCGAACACCGCCTTGATCAGTCCCCGGGTGAACAGGTGCTCGACGACCTCCTTGAAGGTCGGCAGGAGGCCCGCGTGATGCGCGGCGAGGCCGTGCTCGAGCCCGTCCAGCCACTCCCAGTAGCCGAGGACGCCGAGGTCGGCCTCGGCCAGGTCGGCGGTCCGCTCCTCGGCGTAGGCGCGGATCGCCCGGGCCTCGTCGGGCGTCGTGAGCCGCAGGCCCCAGCGCAGGCACTGCTGTACGGCCGCGTCGCACCCCGCCCGGCTGAAGATGAAGGTGATCGCGGGCAGCAGGTCGTCCCGCTCGAGCCGGGTGATGACGTCGGCGCGGCTCGGGCCGCCGCCGCGACCGCCGCCTCGGCCGGAGCCGCCCAGCTGGGAGGTCCGCCGCCGCCCGTGCCCGCGCTGCGACCGCGTGTCGTAGCGCGACTCCCGCTGGCGCCGCTCCTGCTCGCGGATCGTCGCGACCAGGTCGATGCTCACGTCGACCGCCCCTCTCGGGTCGCCGTCGTCCGGCAGCTCGAACAGGTCCATCAGCCGGTCCCGGACCATGACGTGCTGCCAGAGCGGCACCGGCCGGTGCTCCTCGACGATCACTTCCGTGTCGCCGCGGACGGTGTCCAGCCAGTCCCCGAACTCCTCGGCATTGCTGACCGTGGCGGACAGCGAGACGACCCGGACGGCCTCGGGCAGGTGGATGATCACCTCCTCCCAGACCGCACCACGGAACCGGTCGGCGAGGTAGTGGACCTCGTCCATCACGACGTAACCGAGACCCTCGAGCGTCGGCGACGCGGCGTAGAGCATGTTGCGCAGCACCTCGGTCGTCATGACGACGACGGGCGCCTCGCCGTTCACTGACGTGTCCCCGGTGAGGAGCCCGACCGAGGCGGCACCGTGCCGCTCGACCAGCTCGGCGTACTTCTGGTTGGACAGCGCCTTGATGGGTGTCGTGTAGAACGCCTTGCGTCCCTGGGCCAGCGCGAGGTGCACCGCGAACTCGCCGACGACCGTCTTGCCCGCTCCCGTCGGCGCCGCCACCAGGACGCCTCGGCCGGCCTCGAGGGCCATCGCCGCGCGCTCCTGGAACGGGTCGAGCTCGAAGTCCAGCGCGGCCCGGAAGGCCGCCAGCTCGGTGTGGGCGGCGGCCGTTCGCTCGCGCGCCGCGGCGAACCGCTCAGCGGGCGAGGGCATGGTGGAAGGCTACGTCAGGACCCGCAGCGCACCCGGGACGACCTCGCAGGCCATCGGCAGCGCGGCGTACCGCTCGCCGTCGGCGTACGACACCAGGCCCGGCGTGGACAGCCGCACGGACCGGGCCCGGCGGATCGACACGGCCGGGTGGTCCTTGTGCGCGCCGCTGTAGACCTTGGGGAAGACCTTGAGGAACTCCGGGATCGAGATCTTGTCCACGATCATGACGTCGAGCAGCCCGTCGTCCATTACGGCGTCAGGGCAGACCTGCATGCCGCCGCCGTACGACGGGCCGTTGCCCACCGCCACCAGCATGGCGTTGGCCTCGATGTGCTCACCGTCGAGCTCGATCTCGTACGGCAGCGGCTTGAAGACCGGCAGCTCCCGGGCGATGGCCAGGTTGTAGCGCATCCGGCCCTTCGGCCAGCGCCAGCCGTTGGCCCGCTCGTTGACCTTCGCGTCGAAGCCCGCGCCGAGGACCCCGACGAACCATCCGGCCGCAGCCTGCCCTGCGTCCGGCACGTGACGCGCGGCGTCGATGACCCGGGCCGACCCACGGCGTACGACGGCCGCCGCCGCGGCGGCGTCGTGGACCGGCAGCCCGAGGGCCCGGGCGATGTCGTTGCCGGTGCCGGCGGCCACGATCCCGAGCGGGACCTCGGTGCCGGCCACGACGTTGGCGCCCAGGTGAACCATGCCGTCGCCGCCGACCACGACCAGGGCGTCCACGCCCGACTCGACGGCCCGGCGGCCCTTGTCGGAGGCCTCCGCCGCGTCGGCCCCGGTCACGTCGTCCACCCGCAGGCCGGCCGCGAGCAGGCCGTCGGCGACAGTGCGGCCGAGCTTCGCGCCGCGGCCGAGTCCCGACGTCGGGTTGACCAGGAGGGCGACGTGCTGCAGCGACGAGGCCGGGGCGGCATCGGGCGCGGTCGGTGTGCTCACGGCCGCGAGGCTACAGCGGGCTCGCCTCGTCGTCGTCGAGGTCGGCGTACTCGCTGCGGCGGCGAGCCCGCGACCGGTCGAAGAGCAGGGCGATGCCGACCGCGATGAAGAACAGCAGGACCATCGGGATGGCCATGAAGAGCATCGTCCAGGGGTCCGGTGTGGGCGTCATGATCGCCGCGAACAGGCAGATCAGGAAGACCGAGATCCGCCAGCCCTTGAGCATGATCCGGCCGGGCAGGACGTGCGCGAGGTTGAGGCCGACCATCAGCACCGGCAGCAGGAAGGCCAGGCCGAACGCCAGCACGAAGCGGGTCACGAACGTGAGGTAGGCCTCGGCGTCGGTGATGTTGAAGCCGCCCTGTGGCGTGAGCTCCAGGAGCGTGACGACGGCCTTCGGGAACGTGATCCACGCGAGGTACGCACCGCCGAGGAAGAGCGGGACCGAGGCGCCGAGAAACGTGACGGCGTAACGCTTCTCGCGACGGGTCAGGCCCGGGACGATGAACGCCCACACCTGGTAGATCCAGACCGGGCTGGCGATCAGCAGCCCCACGAACAGCGCGACCTTGACCTTGACGGCGAACGGCGCGGTGATCCCGCTGCCGCCGAAGTTCAGGCCGACGAACTGGGTGTGCCGGGCGCGGGCTACCTGGTGGATCGGCTCCTGCAACCGGACCAGGATCGGCGAGTAGTAGATCCAGCCGACCGACCCGCCAACGACGACCGCGAGGGCGGCCACGGCGAGTCGGTTGCGCAGCTCGCGCAGGTGGCCGCCGAGGGACATCCGGCCCTCGGGGTCGCGGGACTTGCGCCCCCTGCGGCGCGGTGGCGCTGCGGTCATGCGGCGCTCTCAGCCGGGACGCGTCTCAGCGACGGTCGTCGCCGGTGGACTCCGGCGTGCTCGCCCGAGGCGACTCCGGGTCGTCGACGACGCGCCCGCTCAGCGGAGGGGTCGCCGACGGCGGCTTCGGGTCGGACTTCTTGTCCTCGTCGTTGCGCAGGGTCTCCACCTCGGACTTGAAGATCCGCATCGACTTGCCCAGGCTGCGCGCGGCATCCGGAAGGCGCTTGTAACCGAAGAGCAGCAGCACCACGACCAGGATGATGATCAGGTGCCAGCCCTCGAGGCCTCGCAACATTTGTCTTGCCCTCCGTCGGGTCTGTTGGGTCAGTCTACGTCCGGGTTCGGCGCCGGGACCTCTGTTGCTTGGTCCGCGCGGCGAATCTCCTGGCCCGAAGCGTGGTCGGGTCCTCGAACACGGCGGCTGGTTCGGCGCCCTGGCCGGTCCGCTGCTCGAGCCGTTCCAGCTCCCGGGTGACCTCGGAGAGCCGCTCGGTGGCGGTGCTCAGGTCGCTGAACAGCAGCCGCAGCTTGCGCCACACCTGTCGCAGCAGCAGGAACAGGAAGCCCAGGGCGCCCAGGACCAGGGCGACCCAGATGAGCACCCACAGCCACCAGGACACGGCCGCAACCCTAGCCCGCGCGCTGGGCAGCGGTGGCCGGCGCGGAGCGGTCCCCGAAATGCCGAACGGTGCAGCTTCGCGTCACGGGTGACGCGAAGCTGCACCGTTGCGGTGCGAGGGAGGGGCTCAGCGAGCGGGCACGCCCGGGCGGACGGGGGCGAGCGCGGCGGCGAGGTCGTCGATGGCCTGCAGGCGGAGGGCGAAGTCCAGGACGTCGTCGTAGCAGATCGCGTCGCCCTCGTGCTTCTCCATGGCCTCGGCGGGAACGGCCCACATCTCGGCCAGCACGCCGCCGGACTGCAGCAGCGTGATCACGTCGGTGGCGGCCGGCTTGCGGATCTCGTCGTGGCACGTGTGGCACGTGAACGCGTAGAACGACCAGTCCTGGATCGAGCACACGACAAGTCGCACCTGGGTGCTCGTCAGCTCGACGTCACCACAGCTCGGGCACGAAGCCTTGATCGTTGTCATCCTGCTCGCCTCCCAGACGGGCTCTTGCTGGTCTCTTCGACCCTTGTTGAAAGGAGGTTCGGCAGGCCCGAAGAAGAACTTGACACCGGGCGGGAGGTTCTGCTGCAGACCACCCCGATGGAACTCGGGATGGCCCGCGCGGACTAGTCAGCGTCGCGCGAGGCGGATTCAGGCGGGGTACGCCGCCAGGGCGTCGGCCGCGATGGCGGCCACCTGGGCGCCGAGCTCCACCGGCTCGACCACGCGCGCCTGGCCGGACAGCCGCAGGACGAGCCGCTGCAGCCAGCGGGTGTCGGCCGTGCGCATCCGCACCAGCAGCCGGCCGCCGGCGAGCTCCTCGACCGACTCGACGGGGTAGTAGTCGACGATCCAGCGGGCACTCGGCGCGACCTCCAGCGTGACCAGGACGTCGTCCGGTCCGGCGGAGAACAGCTGCTCGTCGAGGTCGCGCGAGCGGGCCTGGGCCGGCGGCGTACCGTCCTCGTCGAGCACCTCGATCGCGACGATCCGGTCAAGGCGGAAGAGCCGCACGGCCTCGGCCCGGTGACACCAGGCCTCGAGGTACCAGCGCGCGTCCACCGTCTGGACCCGCATCGGGTCGACGTCGCGGCGGGTGGTCTCGTCCCGGCTCGGCACGAGGTAGTCCAGGCGCAGGCGGCGATGCCCGGCCAGGGCCTGCCGGCAGGCGGCCAGGACCTCGGCCTCGGCTCCGGCCTCGAGATCGACGTGCACGGCATCGGCTCCGGCGGCGGCGGCGCCCGCAGCCGCCTCGAGCTTGGCCAGGGCCCGGTCGACCGCGGCCCGCTCCCCCAGGCCCGGCACCTCGGCCAGGGTCCGCAGCCCGACGACCAGCGCGAGCGCCTCGTCGACGCCGAGCCGCAGCGGACGGGCGATCGACTCCGCGTTGTCGACGAAGACGCGCCCGCCCTCCCACTCGGCCTCGATCAGGTCGTCCGGCAGGTGGCCGGGGGTCCCGCAGACGAAGAGCAGCTCGAGGTCCTTGACCAGCTGGGCCTCGTCGACGCCGAACTCGGCGGCCGCATCGGAGAGCTCGACGCCCTGATGGGTCAGCAGCCAGGGCACCATCGTCAGCAGGCGGGAGAGCCGCTCGGTAGCGCCCTCGCTCATGTCGGCCCCTGCGCGGGTACGGCGGCGGCGCCGGCAACGACATCGGCCCGGTCGGCCCGGTCGGCCCGGTCGGCAAGGTCCGTGAGGTGGACGTCGGTCGCATCGACGACGGCCCGCAGCCGGCGCACGATCGCGTCCCGCAGCTCAGCCGGCTCCTCGGCGATGACCGCGGCGCCGTAGGCCACGACCTCCTCGGCCAGGATCTCGATGTCGAAGTACGGCACTACCAGCCGGGTCCAGCCGTCCTGGCCGGCGGTCTGCTCCCCGCGCTCGGTCTGCTCTACGTCTTCGGTCTGCTCTACGTCTTCGGTTTGCGCTACGCCTTCGGTCTGCTCGAGCGCGCGGCGGCGCAGGGCCTGGCCGGCACCGGCGCGGGCCCGCAGCACCGCCTTGGCCTGCGGGCGGTCGGGCACCAGCGACCGCACCATCTCCCGGGCGTCGTGCCCCTCCGGTACGTCGTACGCCCCGGTCGTGCCGTCCGGGATGACGGCGCCGGTGATCCGGGAGAGCCGGAAGACCCGGTCGGCCTTGCGGTCGCGGTCGTGGCCGGTGAGGTACCAGCGGCCGTGCCAGCTGGCGACCGCCCACGGCTCGACGTGGCGCTCGGCCGACTCCGGGGAGCCGGACCGGCGGTAGGGGAAGCGCACCGGCACCCGGTCGCGGACGGCGGCCCACAGCGGCTCGAAGGCCGGCTCGGAGGTTCGCACCCGGGGCTCGAGCCCGATCAGCGAGGCCTCGTCCGGCTCGACCCCGGCGGCCTTGAGCTTGGTGAGCGCGCGGGCGGCGGGCCCGGCCAGGCTGGCCTGCTGCCAGACCCGGGAGGCCAGTCCGAGGACGGTCATCTCGTCCGGCTCGAAGGTGACCTCGGGCAGGGCGTAGGCGTCGCGGTCGATCCGGTAGCCGACCTCGTCGTCGAACAGCGGGTCCGCGTGGGTCGTCGCGAGCGGGATGCCGAGGTCGCGGAGCTCGTCCTTGTCCCGCTCGAACATCCGCTCGAAGGCCTCCATCGAGGTGCTGTCGCCGTACTGGGGCACAGCGGAGCGGATCTGCGCTTTGCTGAGCGGACGGCGGGTGCTGAGCAGGCAGATCACCAGGTTGAGCAGGCGCTCGGTCTTGGCGGACGACATTCGGCTGGGTTCCTCGCTCGGTCTACGGCGGCAACGCTAGCGGACCGTCAGGCAGTCCCCGGCTGGCTAGTCTGCCCCCGTGGCCCAGCCCCGAGTCTCCTGGCGCTCGGGCATCGTCGTGGCCGTCGGGCGGCGCTGGCCCGGGGCCGTCGAGCTGGACGTCAAGCTGGACGTCGAGCTGGACGAGGTCCCCGCCGAAGGGCCGGCCGGGCCGGTCCGCGCACTTGCCTACCCGGCCGTGGTGGGCGACCCGGGCGTCGGTGACCGGGTCCTGCTGAACGTCACGGCCCTGAGCCAGGGCCTCGGGACCGGGGGCTATGCACTCGTCACTGCCCTACCGGACCGGCTGCCCGCCGACCTCGGGCCCAGTGGCCTCGAGCCAGGTGACGAGCCGGCCGGCCACCTGGTCAAGGCCCGGTACACGCCGTTGCAGGTCACCGTCCTGGGCGTCGACGAGCAGGACTCCGAGCATCACCAGGTGCTGCGCGAGGCCGACGACATCCAGCGGATGCCGGTGGTCGTCGCGGACCTGCACTCCTCGCTTCCGGCGATCCTGGCCGGCCTGCAGGCGGCCCGCCCCGGCACTCGAGCGGCGTACGTCATGACCGACGGCGGCGCGCTGCCGGCGTGGTTCTCCCGATCGGTGGCCGGGCTGCGCGAGGCCGGCTGGCTGGCGGGGTGCGTGACGGTCGGACAGGCGTTCGGCGGGGATCTGGAGGCCGTGACGCTGCACAGCGGCCTGCTCGCCGCGCGGCACGTGCTCCGGGCCGAGGTCGCGATCGTCATCCAGGGGCCGGGCAACCTGGGAACGGACACCCGGTGGGGCTTCTCCGGCGTGGCGGCGGGCGAGGCGATCAACGCCGCGGCGACCCTGGGCGGGCGGCCCGTCGCCGTCCTGCGGGTGTCGCAGGCCGATGCCCGGGCGCGCCACCACGGGCTGTCCCACCACAGCACGACGGCGTACGGGCGGGTGGCCCTGCTCCCGGCCGACCTGGTGGTCCCGACGCTGCCGGGCGAGCTGGGGTTACGCGTCGCGGCGCAGGCCGCCGACCTGGCCGGGACCAGTGCCGCGGGGCACCGCCTGGTCCACGTGCCGGTCGAGGGGCTGGAGGCGGCCCTGGCGGCCAGCCCGGTGAGCCTGTCGACCATGGGCCGGGGCCTGACCGAGGACCCGGCAGCCTTCCTCGCCGCAGCCGCCGCCGGCCGGCACACCGCAACGCTCCTCCCCTGAGCCCTGAGCCCTGAGCCCTGAGCCCTGAGCCCTCTGAGCCCCAGACCCGCCTGCCCGGACCCCGCCTGGTCTTGGCCGTCGAGTCCGGGTTTGGCGGTCGAGTCCGGGTTGCAAAGCCACAAATCAGGCATCAATACCCGGACTCGACCGCCAAAGGTGCCAGAACCCGGAACCGACGGCCAAAGGGGGCTGAACCCCGAACCCCGGATCTTGAACCCCGAACCCCGGACCTCGAAGAACGCGCAAGGGGCCAGCAAGAGGGGTACGGCGGACTAGCGGACGTCCACCAGGTCCACGACGAAGATCAGCGTCTCGCCGGGCTTGATCGCGTTGCCCGCACCCCGCTCGCCGTAGCCGAGGTGCGGCGGGATGGTCAGCTTGCGCCGGCCGCCGACCTTCATGCCCAGCAGCCCGTCGTCCCAGCCCTTGATGACCTGGCCGACTCCGACCCGGAAGGCCAGCGGCTCGCCGCGGTTCCACGAGGCGTCGAACTCCTCGCCGGTGGAGTGGGCGACGCCGACGTAGTGCGTCACGACGGTCGCCCCGGCCACGGCCTCGGGCCCGTCGCCGACGATCTCGTCGACGATCACCAGGTCCTGGGGCGGCTCGTCGCCCGGGAAGTCGATCTCCGGCTTGCTGCGGTCCAGGGCCATGCTCGGTCCTCTCGAGAGCTGTGGATGCGGGCGGTCTTGCGCGGACCCGGGGAGCGGGTCCGACGGACGTCCTGGCGGTCGACCTTAGATGGCGGCGAGCAGGTCGATGACGAAGACCAGCGTGTCGCTGCCCTTGATCCCGCCCTGCGTGTTGCCGGCGGAGCCGTAGCCGAGGTCCGGCGGGATCACCAGCATCACCCGGCTCCCGACCGGCTGCCCGACGAGACCCTGGTCCCAGCCCTTGATCACCTGGCCGACGCCGATGTTCAGCTCGGAGGTCTGCCCCTTGGCGTACGAGCTGTCGAAGACCTTGCCGCCCGGCCAGATGACCCCGACGTAGTTGACCACCAGGTCCTGCCCGGACTTGACCACCGGGCCGGTGCCCTTGATCAGCGGCTGCACGACCAGCTTGGTCGGCGCGGCGCCCTTGGGCAGCGTCACCGCCGGGACGCCCTTGGCGTCCGGCTTGACGGTCGGCAGCCCGGACTTCGGGGTGACCGCCGCGCCGCTGGGCTTGGTCAGCGGGGTCGTGGCCGACTTGAGGTCGAGCACGAACAGCAGCGTGTCGTCCTTCTGTACGCCGAGCTGGGTGTTGCCCGTCGTACCGAAGGCGTCCTTCGGCGGGATGGCCAGCAGCACACGACTGCCGATCTTCTCGTCCAGCAGGCCGTTGGCCAGGCCGGGCAGCAGCTGGGCCGGGTCGGCCGTGAACACCTGCGGGGTCTTGCCGAAGGTCGTGTCCTTCTCCTTGCCGTCCCGCCCGTCGACCAGGAGATAGTCGACCTGGACCTTCTGGCCCTTGGCCACGGTCGCCCCCGTGCCCGCAGTGAGCACCTTGTGCACGGTGCTGGTGACCTTGAACGGCGTCTGGGCCAGCTTCACCGTGGGCGCCGCGCCGGACTGGCCGGTCACCGTCACCGCCGAGAGGGAGGCCGCCGAGGACGAGGCGCTCGGGTCGGGCTTGCCGCCGGACGACGAGCCGGCACACCCCGCGATCAGGACGACGGGCAGCAGGAGGAGCAGGGACAGCCGGAACGCGCGCACAACACAGCCTTCGGTGGGGGACGTCGGGAATCGGGTGGAGAGACTGACCAGGCTAACCGCCGACCCTGGATGCCGCCTGGACGCCCGTCCTGCCCATCACCGGCCGCCGGCGATCACATGCTGGCGATCAGCCGTGCGACCCGCTCGTCGACGGAGGCGAACGGGTCCTTGCAGAGGACGGTGCGCTGGGCCTGGTCGTTCAGCTTCAGGTGGACCCAGTCGACCGTGAAGTCACGGCGGCGCTCCTGGGCCCGGCGGACGAACTCGCCGCGCAGCTTGGCCCGGGTGGTCTGCGGCGGCACCGACTTGGCCTCGAAGATCTCGACGTCCGAGGTCACCCGCTCGATCTGGCCGCGGTTCTGCATCAGGTAGTAGAGCCCGCGGCGCCGGTGGATGTCGTGGTACGCCAGGTCGATCTGGGCGACCCGCGGGCTGGACAGCTCGAGACCGTGCTTGGCCCGGTACCGGTCGATCAGCCGGTGCTTGATCACCCAGTCGATCTCCCGGTCGACCAGCGTCAGGTCCCCGGACCCGATGGCCCGCAGGGTCCGCTCCCAGAGCTCGAGGACCGCCTTGTGCACCGGCGACGACAGGTCGTTGCGGTCGGCGAAGTCCCGGGCCCGCTCGTAGTACTCGGTCTGGATCTCCAGGGCCGACAGCTCGCGGCCGTTCGCCAGCTTGACCGTACGCCGACCGGTGACGTCGTGGCTGATCTCGCGGATCGCCCGGATCGGGTTCTCCAGCGTGAGGTCGCGCAGCACCTGGCCCGACTCCACCATGCGCAGCACCAGGTCGGTGGCGCCGACCTTGAGCATCGTCGTGGTCTCGCTCATGTTGGAGTCGCCGACGATGACGTGCAGCCGCCGGTAGTGCTCGGCGTCCGCGTGCGGCTCGTCGCGGGTGTTGATGATCGGCCGCGAGCGGGTCGTCGCGCTGGAGACGCCCTCCCAGATGTGGTCGGCGCGCTGGCTGACGCAGAACACCGCGCCGCGCGACGTCTGCAGGACCTTGCCGGCCCCGCAGATCATTTGCCGGGTGACAAGGAACGGGATCAGGACGTCGGACAGGCGCTGGAACTCACCGTGCCGGCTCACCAGGTAGTTCTCGTGGCAGCCGTAGGAGTTGCCAGCGGAGTCGGTGTTGTTCTTGAACAGGTAGACCTCGCCGCTGATGCCCTCCTCGCCCAGCCGCCGCTGGGCGTCCGCGACGAGCCCCTCGAGGATCCGCTCCCCCGCCTTGTCGTGGACGACGAGCTGCCGGACGTCGTCGCATTCGGGGGTGGCGTACTCCGGGTGCGAGCCGACGTCGAGGTAGAGGCGGGCGCCGTTGCGCAGGAACACGTTGCTCGAGCGGCCCCACGACACCACGCGGCGGAAGAGGTAGCGCGCGACCTCGTCAGGGCTGAGCCGGCGCTGACCCTCGAAGGTGCAGGTCACGCCGTACTCGTTCTCGATGCCGAAGATCCGGCGCTGCATGTGATGACCCTACGCCGTACCCGTCCTAGGCTCAGGGCCGTGGCGGACACCGAGGGCTCCTCAGGCGGCGGTACGGGACACAGCGAGGCGGGCTCACTCCACCGGGCCCGCCATCCCCGTGCTTCGCACAGCACCTTCCCCCCCATCGCGGACTACGCGTTCCTGTCCGACTGCGAGAGCTCCTGCCTGATCGCGCCGTCCGGCGCCGTCGAGTGGATGTGCCTGCCCCGCCCGGACTCCCCCAGCGTCTTCGGCGCCATCCTCGACCGGGGCGCCGGCCACTTCCGGCTCAGCCCGTACGACGTGGCCGTCCCGACCGCCCGGCGCTACCTGCCCGGCAGCCTGATGCTCGAGACGACCTGGCAGACCCGGACCGGCTGGATCATCGTCCGCGACGCCCTGACGATGGGGCCGTGGCACAACACCGACGAGCGGTCGCGGACCCACCGCCGGACTCCGACCGACTTCGACGCCGAGCACGTGCTGCTCCGCACCGTGAAGTGCGTGTCGGGGACGGTCGAGCTGGCGCTCACCTGCGAGCCGGCCTTCGACTACGGCCGCGAGGAGGCCGGCTGGACGTACGACGGCGAGGGCTACGGCTCGGCCGTGTCCCGCCCCTCGTCGGGGACGCAGGAGATGCCCGACCTGCGGCTGACGACCAGCATGCGGCTCGGGCTGGAGGGGCGGTCGGCGCAGGCGCGCACCCGGATGAAGGAGGGCGACACGGCCTTCGTGGCCCTCGGCTGGTCGGTGCTGCCACTGCCCGAGACCTGGGCCGACGCCGAGGAGCGCATGTGGCGCACGGCCGAGCACTGGCGGCAGTGGATCACGCAGGGGCGCTTCCCTGACCACCCGTGGCGTGAGTTCCTGCAGCGCTCGGCCCTCACCCTCAAGGGCCTGACCTACGCACCGACCGGCGCGCTGCTCGCCGCGTCGACCACGAGCCTGCCGGAAACCCCACAGGGAGAACGCAACTGGGACTATCGCTACGCCTGGGTGCGCGACTCGACCTTCGCCCTCTGGGGCCTCTACACGATCGGCTTCGACCAGGAGGCCAACGACTTCTTCTACTTCGTCGCGGACGCCTGCCGGGCGCCGAACGGCCAGCATCCGCTGCAGGTGCTCTACGGCGTCGGCGGTGAGCGTGAGATCGACGAGTCCGTGCTGGACGACCTGACCGGCTACGAGGGTGCCCAGCCCGTGCGGACCGGCAACGCGGCGTACAACCAGGAGCAGCACGACGTGTGGGGCGCGTTCCTGGACTCGATCTACCTGCACACCAAGAGCCGCGAGCAGCTGCCGAGCGAGCTGTGGCCCCTGGTCCGCGAGCAGGTGCAGCAGGCCATCGACCACTGGCAGAAGCCGGACCGGGGCATCTGGGAGGTGCGCGGCGAGCCGCAGCACTTCACATCGTCGAAGCTGTTCTGCTGGGTCGCGCTGGACCGTGGGGCCCGGCTCGCCCGGGTCTACGACCAGCCCGACCTGGCCGACGACTGGCAGGCCATCGCGGAGGAGATCCACGCCGACATCCTGGACAACGGGCTCGACTCGCGCGGGGTCTTCACGCAGTACTACGGCACGGAGGCTCTTGACGCCTCGCTGCTGCTGCTGCCCCTCCTGCGCTTCCTGCCCGCCGACGACGAGCGCGTCCGCGCGACGGTCCTGGCCATCGCGGACGAGCTGACCAAGGACGGCCTGGTGCTGCGCTACGTCACCGACGAGACCGACGACGGCCTCTCCGGCGAGGAGGGCACGTTCACGATCTGCTCGTTCTGGCTGGTCTCCGCCCTGGTCGAGATCGGCGAGGTCGTCCGGGCCCGTCGGCTGTGCGAGCGCCTGCTCTCCTACGCCAGCCCGCTGCAGCTCTACGCCGAGGAGATCGACACGACGACGGGGCGGCACCTGGGCAACTTCCCCCAGGCCTTCACCCACCTGGCGCTGATCAACGCGGTCGTGCACGTCATCCGGGCCGAGCAGCACTCCGGCGAGCCGATGTTCGCGCCGGCCGCCGGTTAGAGGAGCGAATCATGCAGATCCTGATCCTGGGTGGCACGGCGTGGCTGGGCGGGATTGTCGCCGCGACGGCGGTGGAGCGCGGTCACGAGGTGACCTGCCTGGCCCGCGGAGAGGCCGGGCGGGTGCCGGACGGCGCGCAGCTCGTCGTCGCCGACCGGACCGACCCCGCGGCGTATGACGCGGTGAAGGGCCGCGACTGGGACGCGGTGGTCGACGTGAGCTGGCAGCCGGGCTTCGTCCGGTCGGCCCTCGACGCGCTCGGCGAGCGGGCCCGTCACTGGACCTACGTGTCCTCCTGCTCGGTCTACGCCGACCAGTCGGTGCCCGGCAACGACGAGCAGGCCCGGCTGCTGCCGGCCCTGGAGGGCGACGTCGCCAGCCGCGAGGAGTACGGCGAGGCGAAGGTCGCCTGCGAAGAGCTCTGCGACACCGCCCTGAGGTCGCGGCTGCTCGTCGCCCGGGCCGGGCTGATCGGAGGGCCGGGCGACATCAGCGACCGTAGCGGCTCGTGGCCGGCCCGGTTCGCCCGCGCCGCAACGGATTCCGAGCCCGTGCTGGTGCCTGACGCGCCCGATGGTCCGGTGCAGATCATCGACGTCCGCGACCTCGCCGCGTGGATCGTGGCCTGCGCGGAGGCGGGCTGGCACGGGACCTACAACGCCAGCGGCCCGGTCCAGCGGTTCGGCGACGTGATCGAGCTGGCTCGGTCGGTCGCCGGCCACACCGGGCCTGTCGTCCTGGTCGACCCGGACTGGCTCACCGCGCAGAAGGTCGAGGAGTTCATGGGTCCGGAGTCGATCGCGCTCTGGATCAACGACCCGGAGTGGGCCGGCTTCAGCTCGCGCGACACCGCGGCGGTCAACCGGACCGGTCTCGCCACCCGGCCGCTGGCGGAGACCTTCGCCGACGTCCTGCCGTGGGAGCGCGAGCAGGGGCTGGACCGGACCCGCAAGGCCGGCCTGAGCGCGCAGCGGGAGCGGGAGCTGCTGGCGGCCTGGGCCGCCCGCTGACGGCCTCGGCGTTCAGCCAGTCAGCCAGTCGGACAGTCAGCCAGTCGGCTGGTCAGGCCGGCATCGCGGGATCGGGCGGCGGGGGCTGGTCGTCGGCGGGCGCGTCGTGGGTCGGGTCGCTGGGGCTGATCAGCCGCTCCAGCAGCGGCCCGGTGATCCGTCGGAAGAGGCGGCGGTCACGCTGCCGGTCGAGCACCGCGACCTCGAGCTGGCTGGCGTCCAGGGTGCGGGCCTCGCCACCGGCCGGGTCCTGGGCCAGCAGGGAGACGGCGAGCTGGAGCACGTCGCCGAGGCTCTGCCCGGCCTCCCATCGCTCCTCCAGACCCGTGGTGATCTGGTCGGCGCCGCCGCCCATCGCGACGAAGCCCTGCTCGTCGCCGACCGAGCCGTCGTAGGTCAGCCGGTAGATCTGGTCGTCGTCCGGCCCCTGACCGACCTCAGCCACGACGATCTCGACCTCGTAGGGCTTGGACTCCTGGGTGAAGATCGTGCCCAGCGTCTGGGCGTAGGCGTTGGCCAGACCGCGGGCGGTCACGTCGCTCCGGTCGTAGGAGTAGCCGCGCAGGTCGGCGTAGCGGACGCCGGCGACCCGGAGGTTCTCGAACTCGTTGTACTTGCCGACGGCCGCGAACGCGATCCGGTCGTAGATCTCGCTGACCTTGTGCAGCGCGCGCGACGGGTTCTCGGCGACGAAGCAGATGCCGTGGTCGTAGGACATCACGATGACCGAGCGGCCGCGGGCGATCCCTTTGCGGGCGTAGTCGGCCCGGTCCTTCATCAGCTGCTCGGGCGAGACGTAGAACGGCATGCTCATCGGCCGGCCCCCGTCCCGTCGCCGGCCGCGAGGTCGGGGTTGCCGCCCGAGTTGCCGACCCGGCGGGCGACCAGTGCCTCGATCAGGGCTGCGAGCTCGTCCTCGCCGACCCGGCGGTAGCCGTCGCCGTCGATCGTCGCCACGACCGGCCAGATCCGGCGGCCGAGGTCGGGGCCGCCGGTGGCCGAGTCGTCGTCGGCGGCGTCGTACAGCGCCTCGAGGGCGACCCGGACCGCGCCGGCCGGGTCGAGGCCCGGTCGCCAGAGCTTCTTGAGCGCGCCGCGGGCGAACAGCGATCCGGAGCCCACGCCGTGATGGTCGCGCTCCTCGTAGCAGCCGCCGGTCACGTCGTAGGAGAAGATCCGGCCGCGGTCGCTGTCGGCGTCGTAGCCGGCGAAGAGCGGGACGACGGCCAGGCCCTGCATGGCCAGCCCGAGATTGCCGCGGATCATCGTGGCGAGGCGGTTCGCCTTGCCCTCCAACGACATCAGGGCGCCCTCGATCTTCTCGTAGTGCTCGAGCTCGACCTGGAACAGCTTGACCAGCTCGACGGCCAGACCAGCCGAGCCGGCGATGCCGACGGCGGAGTACTCGTCGGCGGCGAAGACCTTCTCGATCTCCCGGCTGGCGATCAGGTTGCCCATCGTGGCCCGCCGGTCTCCCGCCATGACGACCCCGCCGGCGTACGTCGCGGTGACGATCGTCGTGCCATGAGGTGCCTCGGGTACGGCGCCCGGCGGCAGCGGTCTGCGGGAGGGCAGCAGTTGCGGCGAATGGGACGCCAGGAACTCGCTGAACGAGCTCGACCCCGGCGCCAGGTACGCGCGCGGCAGGCGACCCGCCTCAACACCCTCACCAGTCACAGATCGACCCTATCCGTCCGGCGAACGCGGGGCCCGGGTCACCCTCCGGCGGGGTGGGATCCCACCGCAGAACCAGCGGCTCGCCCCTACTCCCCGCCCTTCTGGACGAAGCCCCTCACGAAGTCCTCGGCGTTGGTCTCGAGCACGTCGTCGATCTCGTCGAGCATCGAGTCGATGTCGTCGTCGAGGGCTTCCTTGCGGGCGGCGGCCTCAGGCGCGGTCGCGGGCGCCGGGCCGTCGTCGGGCTCGTCCTCCCGCTTCTGCGGGTTCTTCTGCTCCTGGCCTGCCATGACTGCCTCCGCTGGTCGATCGCGTGCGGTTGCCACCAGCCTAGACGGCGGTCAGCCGGCCAGGGCGTCCAGCAGCTGCTCGGCGCTCTCGCAGCGGTCCATCAGCCCGCCCACGTGGGCCTTGGTGCCGCGCAGCGGCTCCAGCATCGGCACCCGCTGCAGGGAGTCGCGGCCCGGGAGGTCGAAGATCACCGAGTCCCAGGACGCCGCCGCCACACTGTCGCCGAACTGCGCCAGGCACCGGCCCCGGAAGTAGGCCCGGGTGTCCTCGGGCGGGTCCTCCACCGCAGCCTCGATCTCGGCGTCGGTGAGCAACCGCTCGACCCGGCCGCGCTCGGCCAGCCGGTGGTAGAGCCCGCGCTCCGGGCGGACGTCCGACCACTGGATGTCGATCAGGCCGAGCCGGGGCGAGTCCCAGTCGAGGTGCTCGCGGTCCCGGAAGCCCTGCAGCAGCTGGAGCTTCGCCACCCAGTCGACCTCCCGTGCGCACTCCATCGGGTCGCGCTCCAGCCGGGTCAGCACCGAGGCCCAGCGCTCCAGCACCTCGGTCGTCTCGGGCTCGTCGTCCCCCCGGGCGTCGACGTACGCCTGTGCCTGCTCGAGGTAGGCCCACTGCACCTGCACCGCCGTCAACTTCGTCCCGTCGCGCAGCCGCACCAACGACTTCAGGGACGGGTCGTGCGAGACGGCGTGCAGCGTCGGGACGGGCTTCTCGATCGCGAGGTCCCGGGTCAGCGCGCGGTCCTCGATCATCCCGAGCACCAACGAGGTCGTGCCGACCTTGAGCATGGTCGCGACCTCGCACGACGTGGCATCGCCGATGATGACGTGCAGCCGCCGGTAGCGGTCGGCCGACGCGTGCGGCTCGTCACGGGTGTTGATGATCGGCCGCTTGAGGGTCGTCTCGAGCCCGACCTCGACCTCGAAGAAGTCCGAGCGCTGACTGATCTGGTAGCCGTCGCCCTGGCTGTCCTGGCCGATCCCGACCCGGCCGGCCCCCGAGAACACCTGCCGGGTCACGAAGAAGGGCGTCAGGTGCCGGGCGATGTCGGCGAAGGGTGTCGATCGCCGCATCAGGTAGTTCTCGTGGGTGCCGTAGGACGCGCCCTTGCCGTCGGTGTTGTTCTTGTACAGGTTGAGCGGCGCCATCCCCGGGGCCTCGGCCAGGCGGCGGACGGCGGCGAGCATGATCCGCTCCCCCGCCTTGTCCCAGCGGACGATGTCGCGCGGTGTCGTGACCTCGGGCGAGGAGTACTCCGGGTGCGCGTGGTCGACGTAGAGCCGGGCCCCGTTCGTCAGGATCACGTTGGCCAGGGTCGGGTCCTCGGTGTCGGTCAACTGGCTCGGGTCGGCCATCTCCCGGTTCAGCTCGAACCCGCGGGCATCGCGCAGTGGGGCCTCGTCCTCGTAGTCCCAGCGGGCCTTGCCGACCCGGTGACCCAGCGGCTGCGCGTAGGCGTTCACCACCTGGCCGCTCATGACCATCGCGTTCGCGGCGGGGTCACCGGGCTGGGTGACGCCGTACTCCGTCTCCAGGCCCATGACCCGCCGCACGCTCACCCGCCGAGCCTACGTGCGCGGCCCGTGCGAGAGTGACCGCCATGCCTGACGCCCCGGTCGGCCCAACCGAGGAGCTCGTCGCAATCTACGACCGCGACGACAACGAAGGACGGGTGGTGGGTGCGGTGCCCCGGTCGCAGATGCGGGCCCGGAACCTGCCGCACGCGGCCACGTCGGTCGCCGTGCGCGACCGGGAGGGACGGATCTACGTGCATCGCCGGACCGACACCAAGGACCTGTTCCCGGGTGCCTACGACGTCTGGGCCGGAGGCGTGGTCACGGCTGGTGAGAGCCCGCCCGACGCCGCACGCCGCGAGCTGGCCGAGGAGCTCGGACTGACCTCGGCCCCGCTCCGCCCCCTGTTCACGGAGTGGTACGCCGACGAGCACACGACCTACCTGGCCCACGTCTACGACACGGTCTACGACCCTGAGCGGGACGGCCCGATCCGGCACCAGCCCGAGGAGGTCGCCGAGGGCTGGTGGGCCGCCCTCGACGAGCTGCGGGCCCGGCTGGCCGACCCGCAGTGGCCGTTCGTTCCGGACGGCCGCTACTGCTTCGAGCTGTACCTCGCGCGGGGTCTGGCCGCCGGCGCCGTACCGACGACGCCGTCCCCGGGCGCCTCGTGAGGACGGACCTGCGGACCGTCCTGACGTGTTGGCTGATCGACCGCGGTGGGCAGGAGAAGGTCCACCGCCTCTCCCTGGAGCAGATCCAGAAGCGGCGCAAGGAGCCGGTCCCGCACTGGTGGCCGGCCAGCCTGCTGACCGGCTCGGTGTCCCGCCACGTGCAGATCACCGAACGCCGACTGCCCCTGCGCGACGTCACGCTAGGGGCTCGGGTCTACACGCCGCGCCGTACGCCGGGCGAGCCCAGGCCGCCGCTCGTCGTGTTCCTCCACGGTGGCGGCTGGGTGCTCGGCCACGTCCGCAGCTACGACGCGTTCTGCAGCCGTCTGGCGGAGCGAGTGAGCGCCGTCGTGGTGTCGGTCGACTACCGCCTGGCGCCCGAGCATCGGATGCCGACGGCCGCCGAAGACGCTTACGCAGCAACGGTCTGGCTCTCTGCGCAGGCGGCGGAGCTGGGTGCCGACGGGTCGCGCCTCGCGGTGGTTGGTGACAGTGCGGGCGGCAACCTCGCCGCCGTCGTGGCCCTGCTCGCGCGCGACCGCGGCGGCCCACGCATCGCCCACCAGGTCCTGATCTACCCCTCCACGGACGGCACCCTCTCCTCGCCGTCGTTGCTCGAGCACGCCGACGGGCCGATCCTGACGCTGGAGAGCGTCCTGTCCTACCGTGCGCACTACCTCGGCCCAGATGGTGCCGAGACCGACGTACGGCTGTCGCCGTTGCTCGCCGACGACCTGTCCGGACTGCCGCCGGCGCTGGTCCAGGTCGCCGAGCTCGACCCGATCCGCGACGACGGCGTCCGCTACGCCGAGGCGCTGCGGCTGGCCGGCAACGAGGTGCGGTTCACCGAGTACGTCGGTGCGCCGCACGGCTACATCTCGATCCCGGGCGGCGTCCGCGGTTCACGGCAGGCGATGGCCGAGACCGTGCGCGAGCTGACCGAGCACCTCTTCGCCCCGCCTGGCTGACCGGCGCCTGACATCGCTCGGCGGCCTCAGGCCAAGGCGGCCAGGGCGTTCTGGAGGTCGCGCCAGAGGTCATCGACGTCCTCGATGCCGACGGAGAAGCGGATCAGGTTCTCCGGCGTGCCGTTCGCGGCGTCGACGGGATACTTCGCCCGTCGCTCGACGAGGGACTCGACACCGCCGAGGCTGGTGGCGTTGGTGATCAGCTCGACCCGGTCGCAGACGCCGTCCGCCGCGGCAGCGTCGCCGTGCACCTCGAACGAGATCATCGCGCCGTAGCCGTCGTGCAGGCGGGTGGCCCGCTCGTGACCGGGGTCGTCCGGCAGGCCGGGGTAGCGCACCCGGGCCACGGCCGGATGCCCGCTGAGCCGCCGGGCCAGCTCCATCGCATTGGCCTGGGCCCGGTCCATCCGCACCGACAGGGTGCGCAGGCCGCGCAGGGCGAGGTAGGCCTCCAGCGCGCCCGGCAGTGCACCGGTGAGATCGCGCCGGCCGCGCAGCCGGGCCCGCAGCTCCGGCTGATCGGTGACCAGGACGCCCATCAGCAGGTCGGAGTGACCGGCGAGGTACTTCGTGGCGGAGTGCATCACGAGGTCGGCGCCGTGGTCGAGCGGTCGCAGCACGAGCGGGGAGTTCCAGGTGGAGTCGACGCAGACCAGGGCGGCGGCGGCGCGTCCGGCAGCGGTCAGGACCGGGAGGTCGGCCACCCCCACCAGCGGGTTGGTGGGCGACTCGACCCAGAGCACGTCGGCGCCGGGGAGCGCCTGCAGGACATCCTCCGTGTCCGTGATGTCGACCCGGCGTACCGTCATCCGGCCCAGGCGCTCCTGCTCGGCGAAGATCGTGCCGGTCGCGGAGTAGACGTTGCGGGGTACGACGGCCACGGCGCCGGCCGGCAGGCCCTCGACCACCGCCGCCGTCGCGGCCATCCCCGAGGCGAAGGCGATCGCGTCGCCGCCCTCCAGCGCCCCGACCGCCGCCTCGAAGGCCCGGATGGTGTCGCTGCTGCTGTGCCGCAGGTAGTTCGCCTCGTCGTCGCCGGCGTGGAAGGTCGCGGACAGCACGATCGGTGCGTTGACGGGGGCTCCCGGTCTCGGCTCGGGCCGGCCGGCCGAGACGACGAGAGACGAGCGGTGCAGCGCGGTCATGCGCAGGGACGCTACCCGCCAGGGCTGCGGTACGGCGTCGTCGTCCCCGCGCGGACGAACCCCAGCCGGGCGAGGATCGGCTCGCTGGTCGGCAGCGCGTCGACCCGCAGGTAGCGGAAGCCGCGCTCCCGGGCGACGCGCGCGCGGTGCGCCACTGTCGCGCGGTAGACCCCGCGCCGACGCCAGTCCGGCACGGTGCCACCGCCCCAGAGGCTCGCGAAGCCCGTGCCCGGGTGGAACTCCGTGCGCGCGCCACAGACCGGCCGGTCCCCGGCCATGGCCACCACGACCGACAACCGGTCCGGCGCCAGCTCCTGCTGCTGGCGGATCTCCGCGGAGAAGGCGATGACATCCTGGTCATAGGCCTCGCCGACGGCCCGACCGAACCAGGCGAGCTCCTCGGCATCGCGGACCTCGACGATGCGCACACCGTCCGGCGGAGCGTTCGTCACGTCCAGCTCGTCGATGTCGGCGATCATCAGCGCCTCGGGTTCCTCGGGGGTGAATCCGTTGCGTTGCAAACGATCTGGCAGGTCGTCCGGCTGGTCGCCGTCGTAGACCTTCCACTCGAAGCGCCGGCCTTGTCGGGCGAAGTGCCGGATCTCCTCGGCGATCTGCTCGTCCGCGGTGGAGGCGTCGAGATCGGACCAGACGACGGCGGCCCAGCCGCCGGCGTCTGGGGATGTCTCCCGGAGCGTGCGTCCGGTCCGCTCGACGACGCTGGCCGCCGACGCGCCGCCCTGTCGGAGCCGCTGCTCGAAGACCCGTCGCGCCGTCTGCCCGTCCATGGGGCGACGATAGTGCCGCCTACGATGACCCGATGCCGGTCCTGGCCCTCATGGCCGACGCGCTCTGCGTCGTGGTGTTCGCGGCGGTGGGCCGTCACAGCCACGCCGAGGCCGACGGCGTCGTAGGGGTCTGGCTGACCGCCTGGCCGTTCCTGCTCGGACTGGCAGCGGGCTGGGCGCTTGCCGTCGTCCTGCGCCGCCGGCCACCCGTCGCGACCGCCGACGCGCTGCCCGTCTGGGCCCTCACCGTCGTCGTCGGCATGGTGGCGCGCCAGGTGAGTGGCCGAGGCACGGCGCCGTCGTTCGTCGTGGTCGCGGCCCTCGTGCTGGGCCTGTTCCTGTTCGGCTGGCGAGTCGTGCGAGGCCTTCGGACGGCGACGCTGTGAAACGGATCGGGATGCTCGGCGGCATGAGCTGGGAGAGCACCGCGGAGTACTACCGGCTGGCCAACGAGCTGGTCCGCGAGCGGCTGGGCGGCCTGCACTCGGCCGAGCTGCTCATCCACTCGGTCGACTTCGCCGTCGTCGAGGAGATGCAAGCCGCGGCCGCGTGGGCCGAAGCGGCCGAGCTGCTCGCGGACGGCGCCCGGTCCCTTGCCGCCGGCGGCGCCGAGCTGCTGATGCTGTGTACCAACACGATGCACAAGGTCGCCGACCAGATCGCGGCCGCCGTGCCCATCCCGCTGTTGCACATCGGGGACGTGACCGCCGCCGCCGTACGCCGCACCGGCATCGTCCGGGTGGGCCTGCTCGGGACCGGCTTCACGATGTCCGAGGCCTTCTACCGTGACCGGCTCGCCGGGCACGGGCTGGGAGTGCTCGTGCCGGGGCCGGACGACCAGGACCTCGTGCACCGGGTCATCTACGACGAGCTCTGCCTCGGCGTAGTCCGGGACGAGTCACGAGCGAAGTACCGGAGCGTCATCTCCCGGTTGGTGGCGCGCGGCGCCGAGGGAGTCATCTTGGGCTGCACCGAGATCGAGCTTCTGATCGGGGCCCAGGACAGCCCCGTGCCGGTCTTCCCCACCACCCGGATCCATGTCGAGGCCGCCGTCGAGGCGGCGCTCGCCGGCGAGAGCCAGCGGCCGGCTTAGAGGTACTGGCCGGTGTTGGCCACCGTGTCGATGGAGCGGCCCGGCTCGGTGCCGGCCTTGCCGGTGATGAGCGTGCGGATGTAGACGATCCGCTCGCCCTTCTTGCCCGAGATCCGCGCCCAGTCGTCCGGGTTCGTCGTGTTGGGGAGGTCCTCGTTCTCCTTGAACTCGTCGACGCAGGACGACAGCAGATGCTCGACCCGGATCCCGCGCTGACCGGTCGTCAGCAGGTCCTTGATGGCCATCTTCTTGGCCCGGTCGACGATGTTCTGGATCATCGCGCCCGAGTTGAAGTCCTTGAAGTACAGCGTCTCCTTGTCACCGTTGGCGTAGGTGACCTCCAGGAAGCGGTTCTCGTCGATCTCCGAGTACATCCGCTCGACGACGGCCTGGATCATCGCCTCGACCGTCTGGTCCGGGGACCCCTCGTGGGCGGTCAGGTCACTCTCGTGCAGCGGGAGGTCGGAGGTGAGGTACTTGGTGAAGATGTCCCGCGCGCTCTCCGCGTCCGGCCGCTCGATCTTGATCTTCACGTCCAGCCGCCCGGGGCGCAGGATCGCCGGGTCGATCATGTCCTCGCGGTTGGACGCACCGATCACGATGACGTTCTCCAGCCGCTCCACACCGTCGATCTCGCTCAGCAGCTGCGGAACGATCGTCGTCTCGACGTCCGAGCTGACGCCGGAGCCGCGGGTGCGGAACAACGACTCCATCTCGTCGAAGAACACCACGACGGGGGTGCCGTCGCTGGCCTTCTCCCGGGCCCGCTGGAAGATCAGCCGGATGTGCCGCTCGGTCTCGCCGACGTACTTGTTGAGCAGCTCCGGGCCCTTGATGTTCAGGAAGTACGACTTGCCCAACGGAGCGCCGGTCATCTCGGCGACCTTGGCCGCGAGCGAGGCGGCGACGGCCTTGGCGATCAGCGTCTTGCCACACCCCGGCGGACCGTAGAGCAGGACGCCCTTGGGTGGCCGGAGCTGGTGCTCCTTGAACAGGTCGGGGTGCAGGTAGGGCAGCTCCACGGCGTCCCGGATCTGCTCGATCTGACCGGCCAGGCCGCCGATGTCGGCGTAGTCGATGTCGGGCACCTCCTCCAGCACGAGGTCCTCGACCTCGGCCTTCGGAATGCGTTCGTAAACAAAGGATGCGCGCGGGTCGAGCAGCAGTGCGTCGCCGGCCCGGATGGGGGTGTCACTGAGCGACTCGGCGACCCGCGCCACCCGCTCCTCGTCGGCGTGACCGACGACCAGCGCGCGGTCCGAGCCGAGCAGCTCCTTGAGGGTGACGATCTCGCCGACGCGCTCGTAGCCCCGGGCGGCGACGACGTTCATCGCCTCGTTGAGCATGACCTCCTGGCCCGGGTGCAGGGCGTCGTCGCCGATCGACGGGCTGATCGCCACCCGCATCTTGCGACCCGCGGTCAGGACGTCGACGGTGCCGTCCTCGTAGGGCTCGAGCACGGTGCCGTAGCCCGACGGTGGCTGGGCCAGCCGGTCGACCTCGGCCTTGAGCGTGACGATCTGCTCGCGGGCGTCCTTGAGGGTCCGGACCAGGCGCTCGTTCTGCGCGGTGACGGACGCCAGGCTCGACTGCAGGTGGGACAAGCGGTCCTCGAGGTTCCGCAGCCGAGCGGCCTCGGCGTCGGCACGCCTGCCATCGCTCTCGTGCGCCATGCCGGCCACCTCCTCCATCTGCGGTTCGACCCTAACCCGATCCTGCCTGGTTAGTCCGCCCCGCCGCGCGAACCACCCGGCGGATTGATCGTTCTGAGACCTGGCGCTCTCCGTAGTCCTCGGCCTCGGGCGTCGCGTCGCCGTCCGTGGCGGTGCCCGACTCGGGTGGCTCGACGTCGTACGCACCCTTTGCGGGCCGGCGCCGGCGCAGCGGGGGCCGGACGTCGGGCGCCATCCGCCGGGCCGTGACCAGGAAGCCGGTATGTCCGACCATGCGGTGCTGCGGGCGGACGGCCAGGCCCTCCAGGTGCCAGCCACGGACCAGTGACTCCCAGGCCTGGGGCTCGGTGTACGACCCGTGGCCCCGCATGCCTTCGGCGACCCGGGACAGCTGGGTGGCGGTGGCGACGTAGCAGATCAGCACCCCGCCAGGTGCGAGTGCCCGGGCCACGGCGTCCAGGCACTCCCACGGGGCCAGCATGTCCAGGACGACCCGGTCCACGGAGCCGGGCTCGACGTCCGACTCCAGCACCTCGACCAGGTCCCCGACCGTCAGCTCCCACGCAGGGTGCGGCCCGCCGAAGAACTCCTCGACGTTGGCCCGGGCGATCTCCGCGAACTCGGCCCGCCGCTCCACGGAGTGCAGCGAGCCGCCGTCCCCGACGGCCCGCAGCAGGGACATGGTCAGTGCGCCGGACCCGACGCCGGCCTCGACCACCACGGCCCCCGGGTAGATGTCGCCCATGGCGATCACCTGCCCGGCGTCCTTGGGGTAGACCACCGCGGCGCCGCGCGGCATGGACAGGACGTAGTCGGCGAGCAGGGGCCGCACGGCGAGGTACTCGATCCCGCTCGTCGTGCGGACGACGCTGCCCTCGGGCGCCCCGATCAGCTCGTCGTGCTCGAAGATCCCCCGGTGGGTGTGGAACTGCTTGCCGGCCGCCAGTGTGATCGTGTGCATCCGGCCCTTCGGGTCGGTCAGCTGCACCCGGTCGCCGGCGGCCAGCGGCCCCCGACGCCGCTCGGCTCCGGTCGGCTGCGTCATGAGGCGGAGTCTAGGAGCGGCCGCGCGCGCCCATGGCGGCCACCAGGTCGCGGCCCGCGACCAGCCCGACCTCGCCCTGGTCGTCGACCAGGGCGTACGTCGCCGTCGCGGGGGTCTGCGAGAGCAGGTGCAGGAGGGCCTCACCGGTCGTGCTCGCCGGGACCACCGCGTACGACGGCAGCGCGTGCATGACGGCCTCGACGGGCGTGTCCGGGCGCCCGACGGTCAGCACGTGCTGGAGAGCATCGGTCTGCACCAGCCCGAACGGGACCCCCGAGGGGTCCAGCACCACGACGTCGATGACCTGCTGACGGGCCGCGAGGTCCAGCACCTCGGTCACGGTCCACGAGGCCTGGACCGCGACCGCGCGTCGAGCCAGCCGGCGTGCGTCCAGGCGGGTGGCGCGGCGTCGCATCCCGGCCCAGCGCAGGGCCTGGCCGGCCCCGGTCCACAGGACACCCGCGATGAGGAAGCACCAGATGATCAGGATCGGGTCCGGCGACCCGTCCTGGGCCAGCGGCAGGAGGACGCCGACCACGGGGACCGCCACCGCGACGGCCCGCCCACACCAGCCGGCGACCAGCGTTCCGGTGGACCGCTCACCGCTGATCCCCCAGATCAGGGACTCGACCACGCGACCGCCGTCGAGGGGCAGGCCGGGCAGCAGGTTGAAGACCGCCAGCAGGACGTTGGAGTAGAAGAGGGCATTGCCCAGGAGGCTGACCACGTCGTTGCCCGACCCGTCGCGGACCGCCAGCCCGACGAGGGCCAGGACCAGGTTGGCGGCCGGACCTCCGCAGGAGACGACGGCGCTGGGCCAGGCCCGGCTGGCCTCCGCTGCGAACTGCGTGTGGCCACCCCACACGTCGGCCACGATCTGGGTCACCGGCATGCCGAAGGCCCGGGCCAGCACCGCGTGGGCGAGCTCGTGGACGAGCACCGAGACCAGCAGCAGCACGGCGTACGTGGCAGCCACCAGGTAGTTCGCTCCGGGGCTCAGGTCCGGGATGTAGTCGCGGACCGACGGGCCGAAGGTGACCACGACGAACGCCGCGATCAGGAACCAGGAGGGCGACAGGATGACCGGCGCACCCACGAAGGTGCCCAGCCTGATCCCGCCGCGCGGCGTGTCCATGGCGCAAGCCTAGGGGCGCTGTCGGGACCTCGGCCTACAGTGCGAGTCATGGTCAGCTCGACGCAAGCCCCGGCGTACGCCGATGGTTCGGCGCCCCCGATCCGAGCCGCCCTGTCACCGAGTCGGGCCTCGGACTTCATGCAGTGCCCGCTGCTCTACCGCTTCCGGGTGATCGACCGGCTGCCCCAGGCTCCGAGCTCGGCGGCGGCCCGCGGCACCCTGGTGCACGCCGTGCTCGAGCGGCTGTTCGACCTCCCCGCCGACCAGCGGACCTACGACGCCGCCCGCGAGCTGCTCCAGCCGCAGTGGGCCGAGCTGCTGGCCGCCGAGCCGGAGCTGGCGACGCTCTTCCCGGACGACGGCGGCGCCGCGCTGGCCGCCTGGCTGGGTGACGCGGAGCGCCTGCTCACCACCTGGTTCGACCTCGAGGACCCGACCCGGCTGGAGCCGGCCGAGCGTGAGCTCTACGTCGAGACCCAGCTCGAGGACGGCCTGGTCCTGCGGGGGTACGTCGACCGGCTCGACGTCGCTGCAACCGGGCAGGTCCGCGTCGTCGACTACAAGACCGGCCGCTCGCCCAGCGAGCTGTTCGAGACCAAGGCGCTGTTCCAGATGCGGTTCTACGCGCTGGTGCTGTGGCGCCTGCGCGGCGTCGTTCCGGCGATGCTGCAGCTGGTCTACCTCGGCAACGGCGAGGTGGTGCGCTACTCCCCCGACGAGGCCGAGCTGCTCGCCACCGAGCGCAAGGTGAAGGCGCTGTGGACCGCGATCGCCCGCGCGGCCGAGACCGGCGACTGGCGGCCGTCGAAGAGCCGGCTCTGCGACTGGTGCGACTTCCAATCCCTGTGCCCCGAGTGGGGCGGCACGCCGCCACCCCTGCCGGAGGGCGCTGCCCTGCTGGCCGTGGACCCGCGGGCGAGCGCGGCGGTCACGCCGGCCGAGGAGTAGTCCGGGGCCCGCTCAGGCGAGACCGGTTGGCCGGCTGACGGCCGCGGCGATCGCGCGGGCGTGCCGGACATCCGTGCCACAGCAGCCGCCGACCAGGGCGATCGACGGGTACGCCGCGCGTAGGGCCGCCACCTGCTCCCCCAGCTCCACCGGGTCGCCGGCGTCCAGGTCGTGAGCCTGGTCCAGCTCGGCATGGCTGCGGCGGGAGGCGTTGGGGCGCACGCCGATCACCCGGTCGACCCAGGCACCAGGCTCGACCAGCGCCGGGCCGACATGGTCGGGGTGGGCGCAGTTCACGATGAAACCCGCTGCCGCCGTGCCGGTCTGGGCGTCGACCGTGCGGACGGCATCGGCCAGCCGGCTGCCGTCGGGGAGCCGGCCATCGGTCTCGACCGTGAAGCCGACGATGACCGCGAGACCGAGATCCGTTGCGGCGCGGACGATTCCGACGGCTTCGGCGACGTAGCCGAGGGTCATCGCCGTCGCTCGCTCGGCACCGGCCGCGATGAAGCTCCGCAGCTGCGGTGAGTGGTAGACCGCGGACTCCTCGGCGGTCATCACGAGCGTCGGCTGGTAGCCGTCACTGCGCGGACCGATCGTCCCGCCCACGACGATCGGCAGCCGGTGGGCGGCCGGGTCGGGGCCGAGACCCTCGCGCAGCTCCTCCCGCAGGGCGAGCAGCCGCCGTACGCCGTCCTGGTTGAGCCGGTTCAGTGCCGGGGCGTCGTAGCCCAGCCGGTCGCCCCAGTCGCTGGAGGCGCGCCAGGTCACGGCGTCCAGGGCGGCGCCCAGCCCGTTCGCGAGAGCGGTGGTCGCGTGGTCGCGGTGCCATCGGTCCAGCCGCTCGCGACCGCCGTCACTGTCCAGCTCCACGAAGGCGGCGAACAACGGCAGGTCGACGCGCTGGTTGAAGATCAGGTCGGTCTCGATGCCCGTGTCGGCCAGCACCACCACTCCGTCGAGCTCAGGGACGGCGGCGCGCTCGGTAGGAGTCACGGACGCAAGCACATCAGCTGCCTGGCGATCGCGTCCAACGGGCTTCACGCTCGCCCTCGGCGCGACGCTGCGTAGCCAAAGTCGTTGCGCCGTCAATGATTTAGCACTGGACTACATCGCGGTCTGTCCACAAAGTCGCTTGCATTCACCCCGACGGGCACTCAGGGTTGCCAGGGGACGTTCAGGGTTCAGGTCAGGTGTATCCCGGTGGACGGTGACGTCTGTCACCCACTGTGATGGGGGCACCGTGATCGACTGATGCGGCCACCAGCAGAGACGACGTACAGACCGAGGGGTTAACAGACGTGACCGACACCGGCATCGATTTGAGTACATCACCGGACGCCAGCGACCCCGGCCCGACGAAGGGCCGGCCCGCCATGGAGAACGGTGTCGTGGCCAGCACGCGCGACCTGGTCAAGACCTACGGCAAGGGCGACGCCGAGGTGCACGCCCTAGCGGGTGTCAGCGTCGACCTCGAGCGCGGCAAGCTCACGGCCATCATGGGCCCGTCGGGCTCGGGCAAGTCCACGCTCATGCACTGCATGGCCGGCCTCGACGCCGCCACCTCCGGGACCGTCGTGGTCGACGGCATCGAGCTGGGCACCCTGAACGACAAGGCACTCACCCAGCTGCGCCGGGACCGCTTGGGCTTCGTCTTCCAGGCCTACAACCTCGTTCCGACCCTCACGGCGGCGGAGAACATCACGCTGCCTCTGGACATCGCCGGCCGCGACGTCGACAAGGCCTGGTTCGACCAGGTCGTCGACACGGTCGGCCTGCGCGATCGCCTCAACCACCGTCCCAACGAGCTCTCCGGCGGGCAGCAGCAGCGCGTCGCCTGCGCCCGCGCCCTGGTCAGCCGGCCCACCGTGGTCTTCGCCGACGAGCCGACCGGCAACCTCGACTCGCGTTCGAGCATCGAGGTCCTGACCTTCCTGCGTAAGTCCGTCGACGACTTCGGACAGTCGATCGCCATCGTCACTCACGACCCGAGCTCCGCCGCGTACGCGGACCGCGTGCTCTTCCTCGCGGATGGTCAGATCGTCGATGAGATGCGCCGCCCGACCGCCGACATGGTGCTCGAGCGGATGAAGCAGTTCGACGCTCAGGGTCGGTGACCGCGACATGTTGAGAGCAGCCACGCGCAGCGTCCTGGGCCACAAGCTCAGACTCGCGCTCACCGCGTTGTCCATCGTCCTGGGCGTCGCCTTCGTGTCCGGCACGTTCATCCTCACCGACGCGATGAAGAACACCTTCAACGCGCTTGCCGACTCCGGCAACAGCGACGTGTACGTCCGCGGGATCGAGGACAAGACCGCCACCGTCGCGGACCAGACCGGCGAGACCCGGACCCAGCTGCCGTTGAGCCTTGGCGACCAGATCAAGGCCGTACCCGGCGTCGCGAAGGTGGACCCGACCCTCCAGGGTTCGGCCATCGTCATCGGGAAGAACGGCAAGGCCGCCGTGAACGGCGGCGCCCCACCTCTGGGCTTCGGCTGGACGAACGACCCGAAGTCCTGGCGGCTCGTCGACGGTCGAGCGCCGACATCGTCCTCAGAGGTCGCGCTGGAGAAGGACACCCTGTCGCTCGCCAAGCTCAAGGTCGGTGACTCGACCCGCGTCGTGGTCGGTGGCACCATCCTGCCGGTCACGATCGTCGGTAGCGTCCGCACCACCAACGATGCCGGCCTGCTCGGCGCCACTGCCACCCTGTTCGACCCGGCCACGGCACTCAAGCTCTACGCGCCGGATGGCCAGGTCCCGTCGTTCGGCATCACCACGGCGTCCGGGGTCTCCGCCGACCAGCTGCGGGATCGCCTGAAGGCGACGATGCCGAACACCACGAACGTGCTGACAGGGACGCAGCTCGCGGACGAGACCAAGAAGAACCTCGACAACGGGATCCTCAAGATCTTCCGGATCTTCTTCCTGGTCTTCGCGTTCATCGCGGTCTTCGTCGGCGCGTTCGTCATCCTGAACACCTTCTCGATGCTCGTCGCCCAGCGGACGAGGGAGCTCGCGCTCCTGCGCGCGCTCGGCGCATCCAGACGGCAGGTGACGCGCTCGGTGCTCATCGAGGCCTTCATCGTCGGTGCGTTCTCGAGTCTCGTCGGTCTGGGTGCGGGGGCGCTCATCGCTGGTGGGCTGAAGGCGCTGCTGAGTACCTTCGGCCTGAAGATCCAGGGCGGCCTTCCGATCCAGGTGCGCACCGTGGTCGTCTGCTTCGCGGTCGGCATCCTGGTGACCCTGTTCGCGGCGTACTTCCCGGCGCGGCGCGCGGCCCGGATCCCGCCGGTCGCCGCGATGCGGGACGACGTCGCCCTGCCGGCGCGCTCGTTGCGCCGCCGGCTGATCATCGGCCTGTTGATGACCGTCATCGGCATCGCGGTGCTGATCCTCGGGCTCAGCGGCTCCACCGGGAGCTCCGGCACCCTGACCGGCCTGGGAGCCGGGTTGACCGTCATCGGTGTCACCGTGCTCGCGCCGATCATCGCTCCGTCCGTGCTGCGGGTGATCGGCTGGCCCATCGCCAAGATCTGGGGCACCAGTGGCCGGCTCGCCCGCGACAACGCCATCCGCAACCCCCGGCGGAGCGCGGCAACGGCGTCCGCGCTGATGATCGGGCTCGCCCTGGTCACTGGCGTGACCGTGCTTGCCCAGTCGACCAAGGCGAGCTTCGCCAAGGCCTTCACCACCGACCTCACGTCGCAGTACGCCCTGACGGCGGCCTCGCGGCCAGCCGGTCCCGGCCGCTGTCGCCGACCAGGCTCGGCAGGTCCCCGGGGTGGCCAAGGTCGCGGAGTACACCGGGCTGCCGGTCCTGGTCAACAAGGAGCAGATGAACGCGACGATGGCAGTCGGGTCGGATCTCGTTGCGGCCCAACGGGTGGACATGTCTGCCGGGTCGGCCGAGACGCTTGATCAGGGGCAGATCCTGGTCTCGTCGAAGCTGGCCAAGTCCGAGCACTGGTCACTGGGCCAGAGCCTGCCCGGTCGCGTCGCGGCTGAGCCGGTGCAGCTCAAGATCGGTGGGATCTACACCAACGACCAGCTGCTCGGCGGGCTCGTCATGCCGCGTGCCTGGTACGACAAGGCCGTGCCCGCGAACCAGCGGATCGACTTCGCCATCGCCGTGGTCACGGCGGACGGCAAGACATCGAGCTCGGTGAAGACGGCTCTGGAGCAGGTGACCAAGCCGTACGCGATCGTGAATGTCGCGACCAAGTCCGAGTACATCAAGGATCAGCAGGGCCAGCTCAACATCCTGCTTTACATCCTGTACGCACTGCTGGGCCTGGCCGTCATCATCGCGATCTTCGGCATCGTCAACACCCTGGCCCTGTCGGTGTTCGAGCGGACCCGGGAGATCGGACTGCTCAGGGCGGTGGGGATGGTGCGATCGCAGCTGCGTCGCGTCGTCCGGCTCGAGTCGGTGGCCATCTCGCTCTTCGGAGCTGTGATGGGCCTGGTGCTGGGGCTGTTCTTCGGTATCGCGGTGCAGCAGGCCTTGAAGGACGACGGGCTGGACGTGCTGTCCATCCCCTACGGCTCGCTGGTGCTGTTCCTGATCTTCGCGGCGCTGGCCGGGGTGTTCGCGGCGATCTGGCCGGCCCGGCGGGCAGCCAAGCTGGACGTGCTCAGGGCGATTACCACCGAGTAGCAACCAAGAGAACACAGGCGGTTACACCAAGAAGCCGCGCGGAGGGGCGCGGATAGGGAGAATGACGCTGAGGGGCCGGGGCTCGGGGGTCCGGCCCCTCAGCCATGCCCGGCCGTCCGGGGGATGTCGTCCGGTCGGGCTCGGCCCGACTCAGTCACTCACGTGGCGTTGAAGTACTTCGCCTCGGGGTGGTGGACGATGAAGGCATCGGTCGACTGCTCGGGGTGCAGCTGCAGCTCCTCGGAGAGCTCGACGCCGATCCGGCCCGGCTCCAGCAGGTCCACCAGCGTGGCCCGGTCAGCCAGGTCCGGGCAGGCCGGGTAGCCGAACGAGTAGCGCGAGCCGCGGTACCCCTGGCGCAGGATCGCGTCGAGGTCCGGGTCGTCGTCCGCCCCGAACGACAGCTCCTCGCGGATCCGGGCGTGCCACATCTCGGCCAGCGCCTCGGTCAGCTGGACCGAGAGGCCGTGCAGCTCGAGGTAGTCGCGGTAGGCGTTGGCGGCGTAGAGCTTCGCGGTCTGCTCGGCCACCCTGCCGCCCATCGTCACCAGGTGGAACGCGACGACGTCGGTCTCACCGGACTCGCGGGACCGGAAGAAGTCGGCGAGGCACAGGCGGCGGTCGCGGGTCTGCCGGGGGAAGCTGAACCGCGCGCGCTCCTCCCCCTGCTTCTCGCCATCGTGGTGCAGGACGACGAGGTCGTTGCCCTCACTCACCGCCGGGAAGTACCCGTAGACGACCGCCGCCTCGAGCAGTCCCTCGGTGTGGATCCGGTCCAGCCACATCCGCAGCCGCGGCCGACCCTCGGTCTCGACCAGCTCGTCGTACGACGGCCCGTCCCCGCGCGAGCCGCGCAGCCCCCACTGCCCCATGAAGGTCGCTCGCTCGTCCAGATACGACGAGTACTCCGCCAGCGCAACGCCTTTGACCACCCGGCTGCCCCAGAACGGCGGCTCGGGCACGGGGTTGTCGGTCGCCACGTCGGAGCGGACCGGCCGGCCGTCCGGCTCAGGCTCCTCGACCCGCTCCACCCGTCGGACCCGCCGCTTGCGCAGCGCCGGCAGGGCCTCGGCCAGGGTCGTGTTGTCGCTGCTCTTGGCCTGGGCGACGGCGTCCATCAGGCGCAGACCCTCGAAAGCGTCTCTGGCGTAACGCACTTCGCCCTCGTAGATCTCCGCCAGATCCTCCTCGACGTACGCGCGGGTGAGGGCGGCCCCCCCGAGCAGCACGGGGAACCTCGCCGAGATGCCCCGGGAGTTCATCTCCTGGAGGTTCTCCTTCATGACGACCGTGGACTTCACCAGGAGCCCGCTCATGCCGATCGCGTCCGCGTCGTGCTCCTCCGCGGCGCGCAGGATCTCCGAGATCGGCTGCTTGATGCCGATGTTGACGACGTCGTAGCCGTTGTTGGACAGGATGATCTCGACCAGGTTCTTGCCGATGTCGTGGACGTCGCCCTTGACCGTCGCGAGGACGATCTTGGCCCGAGCGGCGCGGGTGCCGTCCTCGACACTGCCCTCGATGAAGGGCTCGAGGTGGGCGACCGCGGCCTTCATCACCTCGGCCGACTGCAGGACGAACGGCAGCTGCATCTCACCGCGGCCGAACAGGTCGCCGACCACGCGCATGCCGGCGAGCAGGTGCTCGTTGATGATGTCCAGCGCGGGCCAGCCGTGACCCATGGCCTCGTCGAGGTCGGCCTCCAGCCCCTGCCGCTCGCCGTCGATGATCCGCCGCTGAAGCCGCTCACCGAGCGGGAGACCGGCCAGCTCCTCGGCCCGCGATGCCTTGACCGCCGCGGCGTCGACGCCCTCGAACGCCTCGAGGAAGGCACTGAGCGGGTCGTACGTCGTCTGCCCCGTCGACGGGTCGTCGTCCCGCCACCGGCGCCGGTCGTAGACCAGGTCGAGCGCGACCTGCCGCTGGTCCTCGGGGATCCGGGCCACCGGCAGGATCTTGGCCGCGTGGACGATCGCCGAGTCGAGGCCGGCCTTGGTGCACTCGTGCAGGAACACGGAGTTCAGCACGATCCGGGCCGCCGGCGAGAGGCCGAAGGACACGTTCGAGACGCCGAGCGTGGTCTGCACGCTCGGGTATTGGCGCTTCACCTCGCGGATCGCCTCGATGGTCTCGAGGCCGTCCCGGCGAGTCTCCTCCTGGCCGGTGGCGATGGGGAAGGTCAGGCAGTCGATCAGGATGTCCTCGACGTCCAGGCCCCAGTCGCCGGTGAGCGTGTCGATCAGCCGGCTGGCGACCCGCACCTTGTGGTCACGGGTGCGCGCCTGGCCCTGCTCGTCGATCGTCAGGGCGACCACCGCGCAGCCGTGCTCCTGGACGATCGGCTTCAGCCGGGCCCAGCGACTGCCGGGCCCCTCGCCGTCCTCGAAGTTGACCGAGTTGATCATCGCCCGGCCGCCGAGCAGCTCCAGACCGGCCTCGATCACCTGGGGCTCGGTCGAGTCCAGCACGAGTGGCAGGGTCGAGCTGGTCGCCAGCCGGCCGACGATGTCGTGCACGTCCTGGGCGCCGTCGCGGCCGACGTAGTCGACGCAGACGTCCAGCAGGTGGGCTCCGTCACGGGTCTGGTTGCGGGCGATCTCGATGCACTCGTCGAGCCGGCCGCCGAGCATCGCCTCACGGAAAGCCTTGGAACCATTGGCGTTCGTGCGCTCACCGATCGACAGGTACGACGCGTCCTGCTGGAACGGCACGTGCTGGTAGAGGCTCGCGACGCCCGCCTCGTGCCGCGGCCGTCGCGGCGTCACGGGCTGGCCGCCGACGGCCGCCACGACCAGGGCCAGGTGCTCAGGAGTCGTGCCGCAGCAACCGCCCACCAGGCCGAGCCCGAACTCACGGGTGAACTGCACGTGCGCCGCAGCGAGCTCTTCGGGGGTCAGCGGGTAGTGCGCACCGTCGCGGGTGAGCTGCGGGAGGCCGGCGTTGGGCATGCAGGTAATCGGGACGCGCGCGTGCTTGGCCAGGTGACGCAGGTGCTCGCTCATCTCCGACGGGCCGGTCGCACAGTTCAGCCCGATGGCGTCGATGCCCAGCGGCTCCAGCGCCGTCAGGGCGGCGCCGATCTCGCTGCCGAGCAGCATCGTGCCGGTCGTCTCGACGGTCACCTGGACCAGGACCGGCAGGTCCTCGCCGAGTGCGGTGAGGGCACGCCTGGCGCCGACGACGGCGGCCTTGGCCTGCAACAGGTCCTGGGCGGTCTCCACCAGCAGGGCGTCGACGCCGCCGGTCACCATGCCCTCGCTCGCGCTCTGGTAGGCGTCGCGGAGCGCGGCGTACGGCGCGTGTCCGAGGGACGGGAGCTTCGTGCCGGGGCCGACCGAGCCGATGACGAAACGGGGGCGCTCCTCGGTCGACCACGCGTCCGCCGCCGCACGGGCGATCCGGGCACCCGCCTCGGCCAGCTCGTGGGCCCGCTCGGGGATGTCGTACTCCCCGAGGTTGCCGAGGTTGGCGCCGAACGTGTTGGTCTCGACCGCGTCGACGCCGACCTCGAAGTACGCGTCGTGGACGCTCCGGACGATGTCCGGCCGGGTCAGGTTGAGGATCTCGTTGCAGCCCTCGAGCCCCTCGAAGTCCTCGAGGGTCGGGTTCGCGGCCTGCAGCATGGTGCCCATCGCGCCGTCGGCGACGAGGACGCGTTCGGTCAGGCTGCGGCGGAAGAGATCAGAGCGAGTGCTCACGAAAGGACCTTTGGTTCGGGAGTGGGCAAAGTCTATCGAGGGCGGCCCGTAGGCTGTCCCAGGTGATCGAGCTGGGCGATGTGCCAGAGCTGCACCACCCGGTGGTGATCGCAGCCTTCGAGGGCTGGAACGACGCCGGTGAGGCGGCCAGCGGCGCCATCGAGCAGCTGGCCCGCGAGTGGGACGCCGAGCCGGTCGCGGCGCTCGACCCCGAGGACTACTACGACTTCCAGGTCAACCGCCCGACCGTCGAGGTCGGGGACGACGGCTCGCGCCGGATCATCTGGCCCACCACCCGTCTGCTCGTGGCCCGCCGTCCCGGCCACAACCGCGACATCGTCCTGGTCGACGGCATCGAGCCGTCGATGCGGTGGCGGGCGTTCGTCGTCGAGCTGCTGAGCTTCGCCCAGGACATCGGGGCCGAGATGCTGGTCAGCGTCGGGGCGCTGCTGGCCGACGTGCCGCACACGCGCCCGATCCCGGTCACGTCGACCAGTCAGGACGAGGCCCTGATGGAGCGCCTCGCGATCGAGCCGTCCCGCTACGAGGGCCCGACAGGCATCGTCGGCGTCCTGTCCGATGCCGCCAGCCAGGCCGGACTGCCCGCGATCTCGCTGTGGGCCGCGGTGCCGCACTACGCCGGCGGGGTGCCGTCGCCCAAGGCCACGCTCTCGCTGCTGCGCCGGATCGAGGAGCTGCTCGACCTCACCGTCCCCCTCGGCGACCTGCAGGAGCAGGCCCACGCCTGGGAGCGCGGTGTCGACGAGCTGGCCGAGAACGACAGCGAGGTCGCGGACTACGTGAAGTCCCTGGAGCAGGCCAAGGACACGGCCGACCTGCCGGAGGCCAGCGGCGAGGCGATCGCCCGGGAGTTCGAGCGCTACCTGCAGCGGCGCGGCGACGACGACCCGCCCCGAGCGCAGGGGCAGGGTTAGGTCAGGCCGGCTAGAGCGCGACGCCCAGCAAGGCGTCGGCGGTACGCCGGACCAGGTCAGGGGCGTCCGGGTCGAGGTCCTCGCCCGCTTCGTCCCCCGCCTCCGTATCGGCTCGGGCCGCAACCCATCGGTCGATCGCGGCCACCGCGCGCGGTGCGTCCAGGTCGTCGGCCAGCGCCGCTCGCACCTCGGCCAGCGTGGCCGCGGCGTCCGGTCCCGCGGGGGCCGCGACCGCCGCCCGCCAGCGGGCCAGGCGCGCCTGCGCGGCCGCGAGCTCGTCCTGGCTCCAGAACCACGCCGTCGCGTAGTGGTGACCCAGGAGCACCAGCCGGACGGCCATCGGGTCGACCCCCTGCTCGCGCAGCCGCGACACGAGGACGAGGTTCCCCTTGGACTTGCTCATCTTCTCGCCGTCCAGGCCGACCATCGCCTGGTGGACGTACGCCCGCGCGAACGGCCAGCCGCCGGTGAGGGCGCCGGCCTGCACCGCGCTCATCTCGTGATGCGGGAACACCAGGTCGGTGCCGCCGCCCTGGACGTCGAAGGACATCCCGAGATGCTCCAGCGAGATGCAGGTGCACTCGATGTGCCAGCCCGGACGCCCTGGGCCCAAGGGGCCGCCGTCCCACGACGGCTCCCCCGGCCGCTCGGCCCGCCACAGGAGCGGGTCGAGCGGGTCGCGCTTGCCCTCACGGTCGGGGTCGCCACCGCGCTCGGCGAAGACCCCCATCATCTGCTCGCGGGTCCAGCCGCTGGTCTGCCCGAACCGCGGCTCGCGGGAGAGGTCCAGGTAGATGTCGCCGGGCTCGCTCGCGGTCGCGCCCGCATGGGACGCAGGCACCGGGACGGCGTAGGCCAGGCCGGCCTCCACCAGCCGGGACACCGCCGCCGCGATCTGCGGGATGCTCTCGACGACGCCGACGTAGGCCCGCGGCGGGATGACCCGCAGGGCGCTCATGTCGTCGGCGAAGAGCGCCACCTCGCGGGCGGCCAGGTCCTGCCAGGCGATGCCGTCGCGCTCGGCCCGCTCGAGTAGCGGGTCGTCGACGTCGGTGACGTTCTGCACGTAGGTCACGTCCCGGCCGCTGTCCCGCCAGGCCCGGTTCAGCAGGTCGAACGCGAGGTACGTCGCCGCGTGGCCCATGTGCGTGGCGTCGTACGGCGTGATGCCGCAGACGTAGAGCCGGGCCGTGCCGTCGTCGCCGGCAGCAGCATCCACGACGGAGCCCGACGAGCTGTCCCGCACCCGCACCTGCGGTCCGCGGCCGGGCAGTTCGGGGAGCTCGGGAGCGGGCCAGGCAGTCACGGCGGCGAGCCTAACGACCGGCACTCAGAAGGGTGGCCACGGGATGGCCGGCCAGCCGTCGGCCTGCCGCGGGTAGCGCGCCCGCCGGGTGAGCAGCTGGGCCCGCCGCGCGGTCATCTGGATCTCCTCGCCGGTGACGTACTCGTTCAGCTCGTCGACCCAGCCCTCCCCCGGCCGCTCGCACCAGGCCCGCAGGTCGCGGGCCAGCCGGCGGATCACCTCGATGACGTCCGGCCGCACCGGTGCGCCGGCCCAGCCCCACAGCACCGTCCGGAGCTTCTCGTCCACGTTGAAGGTCAGCCCGTGGTCCACGCCGACCAGGCCGCCGGACCCGTCCTCCAGGACGTGGCCGCCCTTGCGGTCGGCGTTGTTGAGGACGACGTCCAGCGCGGCCATCCGGGCCAGGTCGATCGAGTCGGCGTGCACCAGCGAGACCGGCTCACCGGATCCGTCCTGCGCGTCCAGCACGTGCAGCCACCCCGCGGGCACCTGGTCGCGGCGTACGACGTCGATGACGCCGGCGCCCGGATCGTCGGACTCCTGCTCGACCCACAGCTGCACGCTGCCCGGCCCGAACGGCCCGTCCCGATAGACCGTCGGCGGCACCAGACCCCAGCCGCTCGCCTGCGACAGCAGGTACGCCGCCACCTCGCGCCCGGCCAGCGTGCCGTCGGGGAAGTCCCAGAGGGAGCGCTCCCCGGCGATCGGCTTGTAGACGCAGGCCCGCTCGACGCCGTCCAGGGTGATGCCCGCGTAGAGCGTCGCGTTGGAGGCACCCACGAGCCGGCCCTGCACCTCGATCCGGCCGTTGGCCAGGAGGGTCAGCGCGTCGGGCTCAGCGGCGGTAGCCATTGGCGCGCGGGCAGATGTGCCCCTCAGGGTCGAGCGGGTTCCCACAGAAGGGGCAGGGGGGCCGGCCCTGGGCCACGACCGCCGCGGCCCGATGGGCGAAGACCCGGGCCTGCACTCCGCTGATCGCGACGCGCAGCATCGAGCCGTCGGCCGCCGTGAGCGACATCGGGTCGACGGCGTCTGGCTCCTCGTCCTGGTCGTCGTCCTCCGGGTCCGGCTCGGCGACCTCGCGGCACTCGATGACGACGACCTCGCGCTCGCCGTCCCAGGTGAGGCTCATGGATGCGACCCGGAA
This sequence comes from uncultured Actinomycetota bacterium, assembly GCA_963795385.1. Classification (GTDB taxonomy): domain Bacteria; phylum Actinomycetota; class Actinomycetes; order Actinomycetales; family CAVURS01; genus CAVURS01. The sequence goes on along the minus strand of CAWCHK010000003.1, from coordinate 316,658 downwards.
GTCCTCCTCGATCGGCACGTCCAGCGGGTCGTTGTCGATCTGGTCGGCCGGGGCCATCGCGGGCACCGCCGCCGTGCCACCGCTCAGCCGGACCACCTCGTCGAGCAGCTCCTCGACCCGCTCGGCCAGGACGGCGACCTGCTGCTTCTCCAGGGCGACACTGGTCACCCGGCCCTCGCCACGGGCCTGCAGGAAGAAGGTCCGCTGCCCCGGCTCGCCGACGGTGCCCGTGACGAAGCGCTCGGGCGGGTCGTAGTCGAAAAGCGGCATGGCGTCGACCCTACGTCGCGCCCGCGCCGCCGCCGACCACGGCGTCGCTGCCGGTCTTGACCCGGGTCCGGCGCCGCTTGGCCGGTGGTGCGAAGGCACTCAGGTCGCCTCCCGTGTCGTTGACCCGCAGGACGAACGGCCGGAGGTCGGTGTAGCGGACGATCGAGACCGAGGCGGGGTCGACGACGATCCGCTGGAACTCGTCCAGGTGCATGCCCAGCGCGTCCGCCAGCAGGGCCTTGATGACATCGCCGTGGGAGACCGCGACCCACAGCGCGCCCTCCCCGTGGGCGGTCGCGACCTGGGCATTGGTCTCCCGGGCCGCGTCGACGGCCCGGGCCTGCACCGCTCGCAGGGACTCGCCGCCGGGGAACGTCACGCCGCTGGCGTGGCCCTGCACGACCTTCCACAGCGGGTCCTTCGCGAGGGTCGACAGCGGCTTGCCGGTCCAGTCGCCGTACCGGCACTCGCCCCAGCGCTCGTCGACGACGGGTGCGGGACGCGGGACACCGGGCTGGCCGGCCTTGGCGGGTGGGCCTGCGACGGACGCGATCGCGGCGGCCGTCTCCTGGCAGCGTTCGAGCGGGCTGGTGACCAGGTGTGCGATCGGTGTGGCAGCGAGCCGGGCCGCGACGGCCGCCGCCTGCTCCTGCCCCCGCTCGTCCAGATGGACGCCCGGGGTCCAGCCGGCGAGAGTGCCGGCGACGTTCGCGGACGTCCGGCCGTGTCGGACGAGCACGAGGGTGGGCACCGGATCAGGCTACGTGGTGCCATCCTGGAGCCGTGATCATGGACCAGGCGGTCTACCGGCACGGGCACCGGCAGCCCTGCGCGGACCTCTCCGACGAGCTGGCCTCGGTCCGCGAGGAGGGGCACGGCTGGATCTGGATCGGGCTGAAGGACCCGACCGACAAGGAGTTCGACCTGGTCAAGGACGAGCTGCAGCTGCATCCGCTCGCCGTGGAGGACGCGGTCACCGGCCACCAGCGGCCCAAGCTGGAGATCTACGACGCCTCGCTGTTCGTCGTGGTGAAGCCGCTGCGCTACATCGAGGCCACCAGCGACATCGAGACCGGCGAGGTCATGGTGTTCCTGGGCGACCGGTTCGTCGTGACCGTACGCCGCGGTGAGGCCGGCCCACTCGCCGCCGTCCGGCAGCTGATCGAGCACGACCCGGTGCGGATGGCCCTCGGCCCGGTCGCGGTGCTGCATGGCGTGATGGACGCCGTCGTCGACAACTACGACCTGATCGACCGAGAGATCCAGGACGACATGGAGGGCCTGGAGGCCGGGGTCTTCGCCGACGAGCGGGGCAGCGACGCCCAGGAGATCTACGCCCTCAAGCGCGAGGTGCTGGAGTTCCGCCGGGCGGCCCTGCCGCTGATCGAGCCGGCCCGCCGCCTGTCCGAGGACGACATCCCACACGTGCCCGAGGTCGCGAAGCCGTTCTTCCGCGACGTGGCCGACCACCTGCTGCGCAGCGTCGACCACATCGAGTCCTACGACCGGCTGCTCTCGGACATCCTCAGCGCGCACCTGGCTCAGGTGTCGGTCCGGCAGAACGACGACATGCGCAAGATCTCGGCCTGGGTGGCGATCGCCGCGGTCCCGACGGCGATCGCGGGGATCTACGGGATGAACTTCCACCACTTCCCCGAGCTGGGGTGGCAGTACGGCTATCCCTTCACGCTGTTCGTCATGCTGTTGCTCTGCGGGATGCTCTTCTGGGCCTTCAAGCGGTCCGGCTGGCTCTAGCCGGTCGCGTTGAGCGCGCTGGTGAGCAGCAGGACGATGACGAGCAGGCCGACGGCGATCCGGTAGGGCACGAAGCGCGCGATCGAGTGGTGGCTGACGAACTTCAGCAGCCACGCGATCGACACGTAGGCAACGACGAACGACACGACCGTCGCCAGCAGCGTGGGCCCGAGCGCGCCGTGCGTCGACAGGGCCTTCTTCAGCTCCAGCAGGCCGGCGGCGAAGAGCGCGGGGATGCCGAGCAGGAAGGACAGGCGGGTCGCCGTGACCCGGTCGACCCCGCGCAGCAGACCAGCGCTGATCGTGGCACCGGAGCGCGAGACGCCCGGGATGAGGGCGAAGCACTGAACGACGCCGATGAAGACGGCGTCCTTGATCGTGATGTCCTCCTCGTGCCGGCGTTGCGTCGCCGCGCGTTCGGCCACCACCAGGACGGCCGACCAGGCGATCAGCGCCGCCGCGACGACCCAGAGGTTGCGCAACGGGCCCTCGATCACGTGCCGCAGGGCCAGCCCGACGACCGCGATCGGGATCGAGCCGAAGATCACGCAGAGGGACAGCCGCCAGTCGAACTCCTCACGGGCCTCCGCGCTGCGGACCCCGCGGACGAACCCGACGACGATCCGGACGATGTCGCGGCGGAAGAAGAGGACTGCGGCCAGGATCGCCCCCATCTGGATGACGGCGGTGAAGGCGGTCACCTGGTCGGAGTCGGTCTTGTGCCCCAGCAGGCCCTCGACGATGGTCAGATGGCCGGTGCTCGACACCGGCAGGAACTCGGTGACCCCCTCGACGATCCCGAGCAGCAGCCCGTCGCCGTAGCCGATGGCGCTCATGCATCCGCTCCGAGCCCGGACTCGTCGAGCAGCTCGGCCATCGTGCGCAGGGTCTGGACCTTCCGGGCCAGGTCGCCCTGGTAGACCGCGACCGACAGGGTGGTGACGCCCGCCTCGGCGTAGGCGGGGAGCCGGTCGCGGATCCGGTCGCGCGGCCCGATCAAGGAGGTCTGGTCGATGAACTTCAGGGGAACCGCTCGGGCCGCGTCCCGCGGCTTGCGGTCCAGATAGAGGTCCTGCACGTCACGCGCCTCTCGCTCGTAGCCCATCCGCACGGCGAGGGCGTTGTAGAAGTTGTGCTTCCGGCTCCCCATGCCGCCGACGTAGAGCGCGGCGTACGGGCGGACCGGCTCGGCGGCCCGCTCGACATCGTCGTCGATGACGACAGGCACCGTCGGCACGACGTCGAAACCACACAACCTCTCCTCATCCGTGCCCCGTCCGGCCCGCACCCGGCCGGCCCGCACCGCATCGAGCGACTGCGCCGCATGCTCGGGGCTGAAGAAGATGGCGAGCCACCCGTCTGCGATCTCGCCGGTGAGCTCGAGGTTCTTCGGCCCGACCGACGCCAGGTAGACCGGGACGTGGTCGCGGACCGGATGGACGGTGAGCCGCAGCGCCTTCCCCGGCCCGTCCGGCAACGGCAGGGTCCAGTGCTGCCCCGCGTACTCGACCGGCTTGCGCGAGAGCGCGAGGTTGACGATGTCGACGTACTCGCGGGTGCGGCCCAGAGGATGGTCGAAGCGGACGCCGTGCCAGCCCTCGGAGACCTGCGGCCCCGAGACACCGAGCCCGAGTCGAAACCGCCCGTGGGACAACGTATCCAGCGTCGCGGCGGTCATCGCTGTCATGGCAGGCGACCGGGCCGGGATCTGGAAGATCGCGCTGCCGACGTCGATCCGCTCGGTCTGCGCGGCCACCCACGCGAGCACGGTCGCGGCGTCCGATCCGTAGGCCTCGGCGGCCCAGGCGACGCTGTAGCCGAGCCGGTCGGCCTCGCGGGCGAGAGCCAGGTTGTCCTCGTCGTTGCCGGCACCCCAGTAGCCGAGGTTGAGTCCGAGTCTCACCCGCGGAGCCTAACGACACCGCCGGGCGTCCCGGGGCGGCGTAGGCCGGTCGGTAGGTTGTCGAGCCATGGAGCAGCGGTACGTCGGCGCATCGGGGTTGCGAGTCAGCCGGCTGGGGCTCGGCACCATGACCTGGGGCCGGGACACCGACGAGCACGAGTCGCGCGAGCAGCTGTCGGCGTTCCTGGACGCGGGCGGCACGCTGCTGGACACGGCCGCGGGCTACGGCGACGGGGCGGCCGAGGAGCTGATCGGGACCCTCCTGCGCGAGCACGCCAGCCGCGACGACGTCGTGCTGTGCACCAAGGCGGGCATCTCGCGGCGCACCGGCAACCGGGTCGTCGACACCTCGCGGCGGGCGATGCTGGGCGCCCTGGACGCGAGCCTGACCCGGCTCGGGGTGGACCACGTGGACCTGTGGCTGGCCCACACGTGGAGCGACGCCGTACCGCTGGAGGAGACGCTGTCGGCGTTGGACGCCGCGGTGACGAGTGGGCGGGCGCGCTACGTCGGGATCTCGAACTTCTCCGGCTGGCAGAGCGCGCGGGCCGCGACCTGGCAGCAGCTGCGCGGATCGGTGCCGCTGGTGGCGACGCAGGTGGAGTACTCACTGGTGAACCGGGACGTCGAGGTCGAGGCCCTGCCGTCGGCGGCTGCTCACGGGCTGGGGGTCCTGGCCTGGTCTCCGCTGGGACGCGGTGTCCTGACCGGGAAGTACCGGCACGGGACGCCGGCCGACTCGAGGGCCGCGTCGCCGCACTTCGCGGCGTTCGTGGAGCGGTTCCTGGACCGGGGGTCACGGCAGGTCGTCGACGCGCTGGTCACCGCGGCCGAGGGACTGGACTGCTCGCCGGCCGAGCTGGCGCTGGCCTGGGTGAGGGACCAGCCCGGGGTGGTCGCGCCGATCGTGGGAGCCCGGACCGCCGCGCAGCTGCGCGGGACGCTGGGTAGCGAGCTGGTCGAGGTGCCGGCGCCGATTCGGGCCGCGCTGGACGAGGTCACGCTCGGTCCGCTCCCGGACTAGCTCCCGGACCAGGTCCCGGACCAGCTCCCGGCCTGGGTCCCGGACTCGGCCAGGGGCGCCAGCGGGCGGGTACGGCGGGGGCCGGCCCTAGCGGGCCGGCGCGTCCTCGTCGTACTCCTCCTCGTCCAGGCCCTGGTAGCTCGCCCCGCCCTCGCGGTCGTCGTCGAGCTCGTCCAGGTCGTCGCCGTCGTCGCTGCCGATGCCCGGCGTGGCCGCGACACCGGTCGGGCCGGAGCCTTCGGCGGTGTCGTCCTCGTCGTCGTCGTCGTCCTCGTCGTCCTCGAGCTCGTCGGCGTCGTCCTCCTCCGCGTCCTCGTGGTAGACCTCGAGCGGCGTGACCTCGTCGTAGGCATCGAGGAGCGCGTCGTCGTACGCGTCGAACGCCTCCGCGACGTCCTGGTAGGCAGCGAAGACCACCGGGTCGTTCTCGCCGCGTTTGGACCCGGCTGCCTCCAGATGCCGCTCCAGGGCGGACACCAGCGTGGCGAGGGCGGCTCGCGGATCGGAACTCATGCCACGACCGTAGCGGCTCCTGGGTGAGAATGGCCCTGATGATCGACTACGAGTACCGCGTCCTGCAGCTGCCGCGGACCCTGTCCAGGGCCGACGCGCGCCGGCTGCTCGCCGAGCACGCGGAGTACGGCCGGTGGGAGCTCTCCCGGGTGCGGCTCTACGCGGGTGGTGCCCGCCGGGTCTGGCTGCGGCGCCGGATCATCCGGGTCCAGCGCACTCCCTGACTCGACCTGTCAGCTCCTCCGGGCGCCCTGCCTACCGGAGCGGCTGACAACTCCCAAGCTCTCAGCAGGACTGCAGGAACCGTCCGAGAACCCGTGTGCCGAAACGCAATGCGTCCAGCGGCACCCGCTCGTCGATGCCGTGGAACATGCCCGCGAAGTCGAGGTCGGCAGGCAGCTGCAGGGGCGCGAAGCCGTAGCCGCGGATGCCGATCAGGCTGAGGGCCTTGTTGTCCGTGCCACCCGAGAGGCAGTACGGCAGGACCCGGGCGTCGGCGTCCTCGGCCTGCAGCGCACCCACCATGGCGTCGACCAGCGCGCCCTCGAACGGCGTCTCGAGTGAGACGTCGCGGTGGTGCACGTCGACGTCCACGCCGTCCCCGGCCAGCTCGCGGATGGTCGCGAGGAGCGACTCCTCATGCCCCGGGAGGAACCGGCAGTCGACGAACGCCTCGGCCGACTGCGGGATGACGTTGTGCTTGTAGCCGGCCTTGAGGATCGTCGGGTTGGCCGTGTCCTGCAGGGTCGCCCCGACGAAGCGGGCCATGGTGCCGAGCCGGCCGATCAGCTCGTCGGTGTTGTCGGGGTCGAACTCCACGCCGGTCGCCTCGCTGAGGCCGTCGAGGAACTCGCGGACGGTCGGGGTGATCTCGAGGGGCCACGGATGCGCGCCGATCCGGGTGACCGCCTGTGCGAGGCGGGTGATCGCGTTGTCCTGGTTGATCATCGAGCCATGACCGGCGCGGCCGTGAGCGACCAGCCGGAGCCAGTTGATCCCCTTCTCGGCGGTCTGCAGGAGGTAGAGGCGGACCGGGTCGCCGGACGCGCCGTCGACGGTGACCGAGAAGCCCCCGACCTCGCTGACAGCCTCGGTGACACCGTCGAGCAGGTCGCGCCGGTTCTCGACCAGCCAGTGGCTGCCCTTGACGCCTCCGGCCTCCTCGTCGGCGAAGAAGGCGAAGACCAGGTCCCGGGGCGGGCGGGTGCCGGACCGGGCCAGGTCGCGGACGGTCGCGAGCATCATCGCGTCCATGTCCTTCATGTCCACCGCGCCGCGACCCCAGAGGCACCCGTCCCGCTCCTGCGCGGCGAACGGGTCGACCTGCCAGTCGTCGGCGTTCGCGGGAACGACGTCGAGGTGGCCGTGAACCATGAGCGCGCCGCGGTCCCTGGTCCCGTCGGGGTCGCCCTCGAGGCGTACGACGACGGTCGCCCGGCCCGGCTCGCTCTCCATCAGCTCGGGATCGAGACCGACCTCGCTCAGCAGGCCCATGACGTGCTCGGCCGCCTCGCGCTCCCCCGGTCCGGAGCCGTCGCCGTAGTTGCTGGTGTCGATCCGCAGCAGGTCGCGGCAGATGTCGACGACCTCGTCCTCGGGGCTGGGGGCCTGGGTCACGCCGCCACGGTAGCCCGGCGCGTACCGGGTGGCCCGGCGCGGGCGAGGCCCTAGGCTCTGGCCCGTGCGGTTGTTCGTCGCGCTCACCCCGTCGGCGTCTGCGATCCAGCACCTGGACGCCGCGATGCACGACGTCCGCAGCCAGGCCGAGGCCCTGCGGTGGGTCCGGCCGGAGAGTTGGCACCTGACGCTCGCCTTCCTCGGCGAGGTGGCCGCGGCCGACCTGGAGCCGCTGGCCGAGCGGCTGGCGCGGGCCGCCTCCCACCATCGGCCGATGTCACTGCGGTTCGGCTCGGCCGGGCGGTTCGGCGACCGGGTGCTCTACACGCAGGTCGACGGCGACCGGGTGGAGCTGACCCAGCTGGCCGGATCGGTCTCGGCGGCCGCGCGACGGACCGGGCTCGACGTGGACGAGCGCCCCTACCGCCCGCACCTCACGCTGGCCCGGTCGGCCGGTGGCGTCGACCTCCGGCCACTGGTCGCCACCCTCTCGCCGTACGTCGGGCTGGACTGGCCGGCGGCGTCGATGCAGCTGATGGAGAGCCGCCGGCCGGAGGCGGCCGGGGAGCCGCCGACGTACGTCGTCGTCGACCAGTGGCCGCTGGGTGAGCCTCCGGTGGCGCCGACGGAGGCAGCCGAGCCAGTGCTCGGCTGAGGGGTCGGCTGAGGGGTCGGCTGAGGCCGGGTCGAGCCGCCGGACGGGCTGAGGCGAGGGGCGCCGGTGCTATCGTGAACCCCCGCAGCAGCCTCCCCGGGCTGCCGCACGTCCGGGTGGCGGAATAGGCAGACGCGCTAGCTTGAGGTGCTAGTGCCCGAAAGGGCATGGGGGTTCAAGTCCCCCCTCGGACACCGCTGATGGGCCTCATCGTCCCCGGCCAACTCTCGCCGGCCAACTCTCGCCGGCCTCAGTGTGCCGGCATCACATCCGACATCACGGCCAGCTGCGTGGCCGCCAGACGTCGAGCCGCGCATCGAACAGTCGCTCGGCGAACGTTCCACCGGGGCTGGCCTCCGACAACAGTGCTCGCAGGTCGTGCTCGAACGCCTCCGTCTGGCCGGTGAACCTGGCCGGCCCTGACGAGGCCGTGGAGAAGCACCGTGCAACCAGGTCTTCCACGGTCGAGGTGACCTCTTCGCCGCCCGCGACGGGGATGACTTCGGGGCCCTCGAACCCGGCATTGCGCATAGCGTGGGCCGTGGCGGCTGGGTCCGCTCGGCCGGTGTGGTCGCGCCAGCCCTCCCCCAAGTAGCGGTCGCGCAGCGCATCGATGGCCGCATACGGCGGTCCCGGGTCACCGGCGCCGACGGGTGCCCCGCGCAGCGTGTTCGCGAACACATGGACGCACACCCCGCCGCGACGCAGCACCGACCTGACGGCCTGGGCGACCCGCGGCTGGTCCATCCAGTGGAAGCTCAGTGCGAACGTCACAGTGTCGAAGGTTCCGAGTCGGTCGTCGATCCGCTCCGCGCGCAGGTGCTGGAAGGACACCGCAGTCAGCTCACGCTCGCGAGCGGTCTCGACCGCCAGGGTCAGCATGTCGGCGTCAACATCCACCCCGACGACCTCGTCGTAGTGCTGCGCCAAGGCGCACGTGAGCAGGCCGGGCCCGCACCCTACGTCCAGCAACCTCGAACGTGGGCCTGGAGCGCGGGCAAGTGCTAGCGCGTCCACCACACCGGCCGGGTACGGCAATCGCCCCCGGGAGTAGTACCGCGCGCTGCCACGGTACCGATCAGGGCTGCTCTTCATGCTCATGTCAGGATTAGCGTAATTCGGCACCGCACCCCGCCAACAGGCGCGCGACCGTTGCGAATTGCAGATCATTTCTTGAAGTCTCCTTCAATGAGTCAGCGTGGGTACCTCGGCGAAACTGATCGAGGCATCCGGCCCCGTTCGGGCGACGGAAGTGGGTACGTTGACGAAGCGCGAACCTGGGCCACCATCAACAAGCCCGTGGGCGCTGATCGCCGGGCTCCTCCGGCCGGGCAGGAAGCAGGTATCTGTGGCTGGTCGTCGTCTCATCAGTGCTCTGGTCGCTCTGGTCGCATCGGTGGGGATCGGCACCGGGCTCGCGATGCCCGCAACGGCGCAGGCGGTGACCGGCCCGGTGGGGACGTTCAGCCCGTCGACGTACACCTTCCCCGACACGTACGGTGAGACGAAGTCGGCGCCGCACGTGTTCACGCTGACGAACACCGGCGACCGGCCGTTGATCACCGGCGTGGCGTCCATGTCCCGCGACGACCCGGACATCGATGACGCGCTCTACATCAGCGCCAGCACGTGCGACAACGTGACGCTGGAGCCGGGCCAGTCCTGCACGGTCACGATCTACGCCTACCCCGAGTTCATCGGCGAGAACTCCTCCCTGCTGCGGCTGCCGGACAACAGCTCCGCCGGGCAGTCCGTCGCCGAGGTCTTCGTCACCGGCGTGCAGACGACGCAGGGCCTGTACTACCCGGTGACCCCGGCCCGCGCGCTGGACACCCGCAGCGGGATCGGAGCCCCGAAGGGCGCGGTGCACGGCGGCCACTCGGTGCGCCTGCAGCTGGCCGGCACCCACGGCCTGCCCCCGAGCGGGATCGCCGCGGTCGTGCTGAACCTGACCGTCACCCACACCACCACGTCCGGACACCTCATCGCCTACCCGGACGGCACCAGCCGGCCCGGCACCTCCTGCCTGAACTACCCGCCCGGCTGGACCGGAGCGAACCTGCTCACCGTGCCGGTCAGCGACGCCGGCGCCATCGACCTCTACGTGTCGGCCGGAACGGTCGACCTGATCGGCGACGTGGAGGGCTGGTACGCCTCCGCACCAACGGTTCCCGCCTCCTACGGGCCCGGACGCGCCTTCGACGCCCACGCCCAGACCCGGGTCCTGGACACCCGCAACGTCCACGGCCAGCACGTCCCCCTGGCCCCCGGTGAGACCCGCAACCTCGTCATCATGGAGCCGGCCGCGCACCCGGACGTCTACGGGGTCTTCCTGACCGTGACCGCCACCAACACCGACCCGCACGCCTCGGGATACCTCAGCATCGGCACCGTCGGCAGCGACCTGACCCGGACCTCACTGCTGAACCTGCGCCCCCACACCACCACCACCAACTCGGCCGTCGTCATGACCACCCCCTGCACCGACCCGTCCTGCCCGCCGGCCACGTCGGGCAGCACACCGGTCAAGCTCGCCGTCCGCAACGCCTCGAGCAAGCCGGTCGACGTCCTGATGGACACCGTCGGCGCCCTCTACGACGAAGATCTCGGGAGATACCGCTACCACCCGCGACCGCTCACCCGGATCGTGGACACCCGCGTCCACCTCGGCACGAGCCGGCTCGGAGCCGGGACCAAGCACACCGTCGTCGTACCGACGACGATCGCCACCTACAAGGGCGACTTCCTGCTGGCAACCGTGACCGCGGTCGTGCCGACCCGGCAGACCCACGTGATCGTCTGGAATGCCAACGGCACCGCCCCGACGACGAGCATCATGAACCCCGCCGCCGGCACCGTCCTGGCCACGAACACGATCATCGGCACCTCCCAGCAGACACCCGGCGTCCGGCAGTTCGCCGTCCAGAACTACGCCGGCGCAACCGATCTGCTCATCGACGTGGCCGGCGCCTTCGACTACTACGAACCCGCCGACCCGGTGATCTGACCCGTACCTCGACGCCTGGGATTCGACCTAGGGTGCGAACGCGCACCCGGGCGTCGAGCGGTCGCTCCCATTTGATGGCCCTGGTCGCCGCGTCGAGCTGACGGATGGACCCATGGGCCGCCTCGCCATCGACCGTCGTCTGGCTCCCGGCGACCCATACCGCGTTCGCGCCGGCGTCGAAGGCCGGTGAGGTGATGCAGGCGCCAGACGTAGAAGCAGCTCCATTCCGAAAGCGCGCATTCCATGCGCCCCGTCCTCTTTTGCAGACCGGATGAACACTCGATCCGACATTTCCTGGCAGAACAGCGTGAACGCGGCGGTAGGCGATTCGCCAATACGATGCCAGCGCAATCGATCTGCTCGGAGAAGTCGCAGGCGCCTCGGACCTCGACGAACCCGCCTTCATCGACGCTCTGACCCAGCCCTGAGCCAGCCGTATCCAACCCTCCCCTAGTAGGGTCGTGGGAACTCAGGGACCTTCGAGCAGAGGACGAATCGTGGCTAGCAGGACCATTGTTGAGCTCACCGATGACGTCGATGGTGGCAAGGCATCGGAGACGGTGACCTTCGGCCTGGACGGCAGCGACTACGAGATCGACCTGTCGGCGCGGAATGCCAAGGCGCTGCGCGGGGCGCTCGACCAGTACGTCGCCGCCGGCCGCCGGGCCGGCCGGTCCGCTCGGAGAGGCAGTGGTGGCAGGGCGGTTCGTGACCGCGAGCAGACCCAGGCCATCCGCGAGTGGGCGCGGGCGAGCGGCTACGCCGTCAGTGATCGCGGCCGGATCAGCGCCGAAGTGATCGAGGCGTACAACGCCGCGCCGTCCGCCTGACGTCGCTCAGATCGGCACCGGCGTCGCTGCGGCCCTGGTCACCACCAGTAGTTGTCCTGCGGGGTGTAGGGCAGCTCCAGCGCCTGCGTCTCTTCCACCGACAGCCTGACGTCGAGGGCTGCGGCCGCGTCCTGGAGGTGCTGCGGCTTGGTCGCGCCGACGATCGGGCAGGCCACCACCGGCTTGGACAGCACCCAGGCCAGGGCTACCTGCGCCATCGGGACACCGCGCGCCCCGGCGACGCGGTGCACGGCGTCCACGACCTCCTTGTCCGCCGGCCGGTCGAAGGCCTTGGCCACGGCGTCGGTCGACGAGCGAGCTGTCTGTTCACCCCACGGGCGGGTTGCGCGACCCTTGGCCAGCGGTGAGTACGGCGTCAGACCGACGCCCTGGTCGAGGCAGAGCGGGATCATGTCGCGCTCCTCCTCCCGCTTGAGGACGCTGTACTGGTCCTGCATCGCCGAGAAGGCCGTCCAGCCGTTCACCGCGGCGGCGGTCTGCATCTTGGCGAACTGCCAGGCCCACATCGACGATGCCCCCAGATAGCGCACCTTCCCCGCTCGCACCACGTCGTGGAGGACCTCCATCGTCTCCTCGACCCGCACCTGGTCATCGAACCGGTGGATGTAGTAGACGTCGATGTAGTCGGTCCCTAGCCGTCGCAGGGACGCCTCCAGCTGCTCCAGGACCGCCTTGCGGGAGAGACCGCTGCCACCGGGGCCCTCGTGCATCCTCCCGTAGACCTTGGTGGCGAGCACGATGTCCTCGCGGCGGGAGTAGCGCTGGATGGCGCGGCCGACGTACTCCTCCGAGGTGCCGCCCTGGTACGTGTTGGCCGTGTCCCAGAAGTTGACGCCCAGCTCGACCGCCTGCCGGAAGAAGGCGGCGGCGGCATCCTCGTCCAACGTCCACTGGTGCATCCCGGCGGCCGCCTGGCCGTAGCTCATGCACCCCAACCCGATGCGGCTCACCGTCAAGCCCGACCGCCCCAGGCGCGAGTACTCCACCTCGACAACCTAGGCGCAGGACGAGCTCGGCGTCATGATGGGCGGGTGCCGGAGCGTGATGACCAGGTCGAGCCGGAGCTCGGCCCGGTCGAGTGGATCGACCTCGACGACGTCGTCACGGATGTCATCTCGACCGACTCCCCCGGGCCGGACGGCCGGCGCCGCCGCGGCGCGGCTCAGCTCGTGCTCGGCGGCGGCCTGGCGCTCGCCGTCGTGGTCGCCGTACTGACGGGTCATGGCGACGACAGCAAGCCGCCCGTCGCGGGTCCGGCGAGCACGTCGACCGCCACTGCGAGCCCGACGTCCCCTTCGACCGAGCCCACTGCCTCGCGAGCCCTCGGGCCCAAGCCCACGACGAAACAGCTGCACCCCAACATCCTCGGGGTTCGCGCCGACTGGGAGCTGTTCGCCCGCGGACCGAGTGACCTCGTGCGGATCGAGCTCGCCGCCGGGCGGGTGTCGACCACAGCCGTGCCGCCGGTTCCTGGCAGCGGCCCGGTCTCCTTCATCGTCACCGGCGACCGGGCGATCATCCGCCCGCTGGACAACGCCCCGAGCTACGTCGTGGCCGACGGATCCTCCGCCCGGCAGCTCACGGGACAGCTCGGCCAGGCCACCGCGATCCTGCCCGGACCGGACTCCGTGCACGTCTGGCGGCAGCTGGGGTCGAGCCCCGGGACCGTGACCCTGGCCACCATGAACGGGACCGAGCTCGGCCCGTCCTTCTCCAGCCCGGCCACCGCCATGAGCCCGCTGGAACCGGACGGCGCCGGCTACTTCTACTTCATCGGGGTCGGCGGGGCGTACGACGTCCGGGCCGGTGTGCTGAACCGGGTCACCAGCGGCTTCCCGGTCGCGGTGGGAGCCAACCGCTGGGTCGCGGTCGAGTGCGACGGCGCCTACCACTGCTCGACCGTGGCGATCGACGTCGCCACGGGAGTCCGCCGGGTGATCGGCCGGCCCCGCCTGCTGGACGTGCCGATCGGCTCGGCCGCCCCGGACGGCTCGGTCGCCGCCGCGTACGAGCTGCGGTCGGACGGGCGCTTCAGCCTGCAGCTCCTGGACCTCACCACCGGCCACAGCCTGACCGTGCCCATCCACGTCTCCGCCGACGTCAGCGACGACAGCGTCGTGTGGGCACCGGACAGCAGCCGCCTCTTCGTCGCCGACACCGATGGCCGGGTGCAGGTGGTCGACCCGGCTACGGGCCGGGCCCGCCCGATCGACCTGGCCCTGCCGTTCCTGACCCAGCTGGCCATCCGTGGCGCCGGCTGAGGGTCACACCGGCTGAGCGGTCACACCTCGTGGTGCAGGAACTCACTGGTGCGGCCGTCGGCGGGCCGTGACTCGCCCGGAGCCAGCTCGACCAGGTACATCGCGCCCAGCACCAGCAGGCCACCCAGCACCATCCGCCCGGTGAGCCGCTCGCCGAACCCCACCGCGAACGCGGCCGCGGCCACCGGCTCGAGCGTCATCACGATGGCCGCCCGGGTGGCGCTGAGGTGGGCCTGGGCCCAGGTCTGCATCAGCATCGTCAAGGCCCCGGCGATCAGTGCTGTGTAGAGGGTCGCGAGCCAGGCGTTGGTGTCGGACGGCAGCGTCAGGCCGCCCGGCGCGGCACCGATCAGGCAGACGACGGCGATCCCGATCATCTGCACGGCCGCCAGACCCAGAGCGTCCTCGGGCGAGGACCACAGCCCCAGACCGACGATGTGCAGGGCGTAGAGGACGGCGGCGGCCAGCACCAGCAACACCCCCGAGCTGACCTGCGCGCCGTTGAGCGACAAGACGGCCAGGCCGATGGTGGCCAGCCCGGTCGCCAGCCAGGTCATCCGGCCGACCCGGTGGCGCAGCAGCAGCACGCCGAGGACCGGCGTCAACACGACGTACGTGCCCGTGACGAACCCGCTCACCGACGCCGAGGTCCGCGCGAGGCCGGCGGTCTGCAGGACCTGCGCGACGCCGTACAACGCGCCGAGCCCGAACCCCTGCGCCAGCAGGGTCCGGGGCATCCGCACCATCCGCCGACCGAACAGCGCGGTCAGGAAGACCGCCGCGATCACGAAGCGGGTGGCCAGGAAGTCCGCGACCGGCAGCCGGACCACGACGTCCTTGATCATCACGAAGGTCGATCCCCACATGGTCGTCACCAGCACGAGCGCGAGGATGGCGAGGTGGTCCGGCCGGATCCGCCGTCGCGGACGCGCAGGCGGGAGCCCGGCATCGGCGCTGGCAGTCACCCGGCCAATCTTCCAGGCCGGGATTCGACCGGGCCGGGGCGGGTCAGCTGACCCTTCGGATCCACCAGAAGCAGAACCACCCGAGCAGCCCGGAGGCCACGAGGACGACGCCGGTCTCGACGAGCTGCAGTGGCCAGAAGTGGCTGGACGGCTGGTAGACGATCCGCTGGCGGTAGCCCTCCGCGTTCAACCGTTCGAGGCAGCCCGGGACCGCGTCCTGCCCCTGGGCCTCGACCTTCACCGGGCTCTGGCCATCGCCAACGGCGGTCAGGGGCGGCGGCGCGAAACAGGTGGCTGCCCAGCTCGGCAGGCTGACCCGGTGACCGGCCGCGTTCACCGTCCGGTTGGACAGGATCCAGTCGCCGTGCCCGCCTGTGGTGAGCGTGATCCGGGCGGCGCCCCTCGGGTCGCCCTCGATGCCGTCCAGGCGATCCATCGAGAAGGCAACGGTTTTCGTGACCGCAGGCACCAGATGGGGGCGGACCCAGAGCGGCATGGCGATCTGTACGGCGGCGTAGACGGCCAACGTGAGCGCCATCGCCGGCACCGACCGCCGCAGCACGAGGCCGAAGGCCGTACCGAGGACGAGCGCGAACACGACGTAGCCGACGGGAACGATGCCGCGCATCGCGAATGCCGACGGGTTCAACCGGACCGGCAGGCTGCCCCTGGTGCTGCCGAGTGCACCGTCGACCGGGTCCGACCACCATGTGATGGCCAGCGTCAGCCCTCCGACGCAGACAGCTGCGATCGCGGCAGTGAGGCCGAGCTTCGTTGCCAGCCAACGCTTCCGGGTGATGCTCTGGTTCCAGACCAGGCGGTGCGTGCCGGCCTCGAGCTCGCGCGCCACCAACGGCGCGCCCCAGAAGGCCCCGATCACCGCCGGCGCCAGCGCGAGGACCACGACGCCGCCGTAGAACAGGTCGCGTTCGAGCCGGCTCAGGTTGTCCAGGAGGCTCCCCCCGAGCTTGGCCTTGTCCGCGACGTGCGGGCCGGTGACCGCCAGCACCAGCGCGGCCGCCAGGACGGCGGCGGATGCGGCCGCCGCCGAGACGCGGAGCTGGCGCCACGTGAGCCAGGTCATCGGAGCACCTCCAGAGCCGCCCGGTCGGCCGCTGGCGCCGACCGCTCCAGGTAGGCCAGCACCAGGTCCTCGAGACCGAGCTGGGTGACCGTCCAGACCGGGTCCAGGATCGGTTCGCTCGAGCGCACCACCACGGTGCTCTGCCGATCGGTGTGGCTGGCCCAGACGACGTGCTGGTCGGCCGGCAGGCGGCTGTCCTCGCGCCGCGGCCCGGTCAGCCGGTGATGGGTCGCGAGCAGGTCGTCGACCTCACCCTCGACCTGCACCTCGGAGTCGACGAGCACCACCAGGTAGTCGCACACGCGCTCGAGGTCGGAGACCACGTGCGAGGACAGCAGCACGTTGACCTCGTGCTCGGCGACGGCCTCCATCAGGATCTGGAGGAACTCGCGCCGGGCCAGCGGGTCGAGGCTGGCCACCGGCTCGTCCAGGACCAGCAGCTCGGGCCGCTTGGCCAGCCCCAGGGTCAGCGCGAGCTGCGCCCGCTGGCCGCCGGAGAGCTTGCCGGCCTTCTGGTCCGGGTCCAGCCCGAGCCGGCGGATCCGGGACTGGGCGACGGCGTCGTCCCAGCCCGAGTTGAGCCGCGCTCCGAGCCGCAGGTGCTCGGCGATCGTCAGGCCGGCGTACGTCGGGGTGTCCTGGGCGACGAAGCCGACCTTGGCCAGCTGCTCCGCCGTCGAGGCGGGCCGGCCCCCGCACACCTCGATCTCGCCGGTGGTGGGGGCCAGCAGGCCGACCGCGAGGCTGAGCAGCGTCGTCTTGCCGGCGCCGTTCGGCCCGACCAGTCCGGTGACGTGCCCGGCCGGGATGCTCAGCGTGCAGTCGGACAGGGCCCACCGGCCGCGATAGCGCTTGCCCAGGGCCTCCGTCCTCACGACGGTGGTCACGCTATCTCCTCCTGGGCCGTGCGAAACGTGCTCACGAAGAGCGCCTCGATGCTCTCGTCGTCGAGCCCGGCCAGCCGGGCCTTGGCCAGCCAGCGGCGCAGCTCGCGGCGCAACGGCTCGTGCGCGGCGTGCGAGGCATCGACCAGGGAGCGGGTGACGAACGTGCCGACCCCCGGCCGGGCGGCCACGAGCCCGTCCCGCTCGAGCTCCCGGTAGGCCTTGAGCACCGTGTTCGGGTTGATCGCCAGCCGGCCGACGACGTCCTTCACCGTCGGCAGCTGGTCGCCCTGGCGCAACAGCCCCAGTCGCAGCGCGTGCCGTACCTGGTGCACGACCTGGAGGTACGGCGAGACTCCCGACCTGCTGTCGAGCGTGAACTCGATCACCGAGACCTCCATTGATCTAGGTAACTAGCACAATGACGCCAAGGTAGAACCACGGCAACGAGCGGTCAAGGGGCCGGACCGCGCACGATCCCCTCCAGCCCCGGCCTCCGGTGCGAACGTGGCACGATCGCGTAGGTGACGAGGAGCTCCGCCGCGACGCCGCGCCTGCAGGACCTGGCACGCCTGCGGCAGGTGCGCGACCGGATCGACCGGGAGTACGCCCAGCCACTGGACGTCGAGGCACTGGCCCGCGGCGTGCACATGTCGGCCGGGCACCTCAGCCGGGAGTTCCGGGCCGCCTACGGCGAGCCTCCGTACGGCTACCTGATGACCCGGCGGATCGAGCGGGCGATGGCGCTCCTGCGGCGGGGCGACCTCAGCGTCACCGAGGTCTGCTTCGCGGTCGGCTGCTCGTCGCTGGGGACCTTCAGCACCCGATTCAGCGAGCTGGTCGGAGTGGCCCCCAGCACCTACCGGCAGGCGGCGGCGCAGGCGACGGCCGGTCTGCCGTCCTGCGTGGCGAAGCAGGTGACGAGACCGGTCAGGAATCGAGAAGCATCGGCGACTGCGCCGGACCTAGCGTGAACGCCATGGACAACACCACGACGTCAGGAGCGACGATGACGACCACGACCACTCAGGGGATCAGGACCGTGCTGCACCCCGTGACCGACCTGGCGGCGGCCAAGGCTGTCTACACCGCGCTGCTCGGCACGCCGCCGCAGAGCGACGAGTCCTACTACGTCGGCTACGAGGCCGAGGGCCAGCAGATCGGGCTTGTGCCGCAAGGAGATTCGCCGACGATGACCTCGCCGGTGGCCTACTGGCACGTGCGGGACATCGAGGCCAAGCTGGCCGAGGTGACCGCCGCGGGTGCGGCCGTCAAGGAGCCGGCCCACGATGTGGGCGGCGGCCGTCTCGTGGCCGTCTTCACGGACCCCGACGGCAACGAGCTCGGTCTGCTGCAAGACCCGTGAGCGCCAAACCCGAGTCAACGGCAGGGAGAGGATCGAGCCCGGCCGCGAAGCCGAGCAAGAAGGCACCGGTGAGGGCGTCGCACGATGCCGACAGGCACGACCTGATCCGCGTCCACGGCGCGCGCGTGAACAACCTCAAGGACGTCAGCATCGAGATCCCGAAGCGCCGGCTGACGGTCTTCACCGGCGTGTCCGGGTCGGGCAAGAGCTCGTTGGTGTTCGGGACGATCGCTGCGGAGTCACAGCGGCTGATCAACGAGACCTACAGCGCCTTCGTGCAGGGCTTCATGCCGACGTTGGCCCGCCCCGACGTCGACGTCCTGGACGGCTTGACGACCGCGATCATCGTCGACCAGGAGCGGATGGGCGCCGACCCGCGCTCCACGGTCGGCACCGCCACCGACGCCAACGCCATGCTGCGCATCCTCTTCAGCCGCCTCGGGCGGCCGCACATCGGCTCACCGCAGGCCTTCTCGTTCAACGTCGCCTCGATCAGAGGGGCGGGCGCGGTCACGGTGGAGCGGGGCGGCCGGACGACGAAGGAGCGGCGGAGCTTCAGCATCCTCGGCGGCATGTGCCCGCGCTGCGAGGGCCGGGGCGCAGTCAACGACATCGATCTGAGCCAGCTGTACGACGACAGCAAGTCCCTGGCCGAGGGACCGTTCTCGATCCCGGGCTACAGCATGGACGGCTGGTACGGCCGGATCTTCATCGGCAGCGGCTTCTTCGACCCGGACAAGCCGATCCGCAAGTACACCAAGCGAGAGCTCAACGACCTGCTCTACAAGGAGCCGACCAAGATCAAGGTCGAGGGCATCAACCTCACCTACGAGGGACTGATCCCGCGGATCCAGAAGTCCATGCTCGCCAAGGACGTCGACGCGTTGCAGCCGCACGTCCGCGCGTTCGTCGAACGCGCCGTGACCTTCACCACCTGCCCGGAGTGCGACGGCACCCGGCTCAGCCGGGAGGCGCGCTCGTCCAAGATCGGGAGGCTCAACATCGCCGACGCGTGCGCCCTGCAGATCAGCGATCTCGCCGAGTGGGTGGGCGGCCTGGACGAGCCGTCGGTAGGCCCGCTGCTGGCGTCACTGCAGCACACGCTGCAGTCGTTCGTCGAGATCGGGCTCGGCTACCTCAGCCTGGACCGGCCGTCGGGCACCCTGTCGGGCGGCGAGGCCCAGCGCACCAAGATGATCCGGCACCTCGGGTCGTCGCTCACCGACGTCACGTACGTCTTCGACGAGCCCACGATCGGGCTGCACCCGCACGACATCGAGCGGATGAACGACCTCCTCCTGCAACTGCGCGACAAGGGCAACACGGTCCTGGTCGTTGAGCACAAGCCGGAGGCGATCGCCATCGCCGACCATGTCGTGGATCTGGGCCCGAAGGCGGGCAGCGAGGGCGGCCAGGTGGTGTTCGAGGGCACCGTCGACGGCCTGCGCGGGAGCGGGACGACCACGGGTCGCCACCTCGACGACCGCGCCGCCCTGAAGGACGAGGTACGCCCGGCGACGGGCGCCCTGGAGGTGCGTGGCGCCCACGCGCACAACCTGCGGGACGTGGACGTCGACATCCCGCTGGGCGTCCTGGTCGTCGTGACCGGTGTGGCGGGGTCGGGCAAGAGCTCGCTGATCGGCGGCTCGGTGTCCGGCCGGGACGGCGTCGTGTCCGTCGACCAGGGGGCGATCCGCGGCTCGCGGCGGAGCAACCCCGCGACGTACACCGGCCTGCTCGACCCGATCCGCAAGGCGTTCGCGAAGGAGAACGGCGTGAAGCCGGCGCTGTTCAGCGCCAACTCCGAAGGCGCCTGCCCGAACTGCAACGGTGCCGGCGTGATCTACACCGACCTGGCGATGATGGCCGGTGTGGCCGCGCCCTGCGAGGTGTGCGAGGGCAAGCGGTTCCTGGCCGAGGTGCTCGAGTACCGGCTCGGTGGGAAGGACATCAGTCAGGTGCTCGCGATGTCGGTCGGCGAAGCGTCGGCGTTCTTCGCCGACGGTGCGGCCAGCACGCCCGCCGCGCACCGGATCCTCGAGCGGCTGGCGGATGTCGGACTCGGCTACCTCACGATCGGCCAGCCGCTCACGACCCTGTCCGGCGGAGAGCGGCAGCGGGTCAAGCTGGCCACCCACCTCGGCGACAAGGGCGGCGTCTACGTCCTCGACGAGCCGACCAGCGGCCTCCACCTCGCGGACGTCGAGCAGCTGCTCGGCCTGCTCGACCGGCTGGTCGACTCCGGCAAGTCGGTCATCGTCATCGAGCATCACCAGGCGGTCATGGCGCATGCCGACTGGATCATCGACCTCGGCCCCGGCGCCGGTCACGACGGCGGCCGGATCGTCTTCGAGGGCACACCGGCCGACCTCGTCGCGGGCCGGCCAACTGTCACCGGCGAGCACCTCGCGACGTACGTCGGTGCCCGTGGGTAGCCGGAGGATGGCCCTTGAAGTGCCGGACGGCGAGACCGGTCAGGATCCGAGAAGCGTCCGCCACCTGACCGCAACTAGCGTGAGCGTCATGGACATCTCCATCAACGCCAGCTTCCTCCCCCATGACGACCCGGACGCATCCCTGGCCTTCTACCGCGACACGCTCGGCTTCGAGGTCCGCAACGACGTCGGATACAACGGGCTGCACTGGATCACGGTCGGCCCGGCGGGCCAGCCAGGAGTGTCCATCGTCCTCTACCCGCCGGGCGTCGACCCCGGCATCACCGACGACGAGCGCCGCACCATCACCGAGATGATGGCCAAGGGCACGTACGGGATCATCACCATGGCCACGGCCGACCTCGACGGGACGTTCGAGCAGCTGGAGGCCGGTGGCGCCGAGATCGTCCAGGAGCCGACCGAGCAGCCGTACGGCATCCGCGACTGCGCCGTCCGCGACCCCGCGGGCAACCTGATCCGGATCAACCAGCTGCCCTGACATGAAGAAGCTCATCAATGCGCCGGAAGACGTTGTGGCGCAGGCGTTGTCGGGGATCGAGGCGGCCCATCCGGAGCTGGCGGTCGATCATCGGAACAAGGTGATCTCCCGGTCCGGGGGGCCGCGACCGGGCAAGGTCGGGATCGTCTCCGGTGGCGGGTCCGGGCACGAGCCGCTGCACGGCGGCTTCGTGGGCCTCGGGATGCTGGACGCTGCCTGCGCCGGCGAGATGTTCACCTCGCCGGTGCCGGACCAGATCCTCGCGGCGACCAAGCTGGTCGACGGCGGCGCCGGCGTGCTGCATGTGGTGAAGAACTACACGGGGGACGTGATGAACTTCGAGATGGCCGCCGAGATGGCTGCCGCCGAGGGCGGCGCCGACGGGGTCCCCGTGGTCACGGTGGTCACGGACGACGACGTCGCGGTCCAGGACAGCACCTGGACCGCGGGCCGGCGCGGCGTCGGGGTGACGGTGCTGTTGGAGAAGATCGCCGGCGCCGCGGCCGAGGAGGGCCGTCCGTTGGACCAGGTCGCCGGCCTGGCCCGGGCGGTCAACGCCAACGGGCGCAGCATGGGCCTGGCCCTGACCTCCTGCACCGTCCCCGCTGCCGGCAAGCCCACGTTCGAGCTGGGCGAGGGCGAGATGGAGCTCGGTGTCGGCATCCACGGTGAACCCGGCCGCCGGCGCCTGCCGCTGGCCCCGGCCAAGGAGATCGCCGCGATGCTCGTGGAGCCGATCCTGGCCGACCTGCCCTTCACCTCCGGCGATCCGGTCATCGCCTTCGTCAACGGCTTGGGGGGCACCCCGCTGATCGAGCTCTACCTGATGTACAACGAGGTCGACCAGATCCTGGCCGGCCACGGCATCACCATCGCCCGCTCCCTGGTCGGCTCCTACATCACCTCGCTGGAGATGGCCGGGACCTCAGTCACCCTGCTCAAGGTCGACGACGAGATGCTGGGCCTGTGGGACGCGCCCGTCCGCACACCGGCACTGAGATGGGGCATCTGACCCCTCGGCGCCCGGCGTCAGCGGTCGCCCAGCTCCGAGATGAAGTCACTCGAGCTCATCGGCTGGGAGAACATCGGGTAGTCGTACTTCAGCGCGTTGTCGTGCTCCTCGGGTGAGGTCGCGGCCACGCAGTCGTTCAGGGTGATGACCTGATAGCCGTTCTCGTAGCCGCTACGCATCGTCGACTCGACGCAGCAGTTGGTCAGGAAGCCGCCGAGGGCGATCGTGGTGATGCCCTTGCTCCGCAGGATGAAGTCCAGGTTGGTGCTGGCGAACGTGTCCAGACCGCGCTTGCCCTCGATGACGATGTCGCCCTCGGCAGGTGCGAGCTCGTCGACGATCGCCGCTCCCCAGGACCCCTTGACGAAGGCGTTGCCGTCCACGACACCCTTCAAGATGCCGTACGGGTGGGAGCTGATCTCGTTGTAGCCGTCGGCGAACGTGATCGGGGCGTGCATGACCGTCACGCCGGCCGCGTGTGCGGCGTCGATGACCTCGCGGGCGTTGGCCATCATCTTGGTGCTGTCCATGACCTCGGAGACGGCACCGTGCAGTACGCCGCCCTCGGACGTGAAGTCGTTCTGGAACTCGATCAGGACGACAGCAGTCGTCGCGGGGTCAAGGGGCATGACGATCTCCTCCAGAGGGTGGTCCTGCTCGCACGCTAACCCCGGGCGGCCATACTTGTCCTGTCGCCGATCTCCCGGCGTACCCGGCGACGCGGGGCTGTCCGCCGGGCGGCACCTGCGAGGAGAGGACTGGATACCGGATGGCTGCGCTGGACCGCCGGACGCTGTTGCTGGGCCTGCTCGGAGCCGCCGGCGTGGCGACCGTGGCGGGATGCACCCACGACTCGACCAAGGGCTCACTCTCGGGTGCGAGCAGCCCCAGCCCGACCCCAACGCCGTCGCCCTCCCCCAGCGTCGACACGCGCCCGCGGTGGCCACTGACCGGCGCGCTCCTGAAGGACCCGTCGGACGCCAAGCACGCCGCAGTGGCGGTGAAGGTCCCGGACAACAAGAACGAGCACCCCCAGTCCGGGCTGGACAAGGCCGACATCGTGTACGTCGAGCTGGACGGCTATCGCGACTCCTCCGGCTACAGCAGCACCCGGCTGGTCCCGATCTTCCACTCGCGCATGCCGGACGACGTCGCGCCGGTTCGGTCGATCCGGCCGGTGGACATCCCGATGCTCAGCCCGATCGAGGCGATCATCGGCAACACCGGCGCGACCGGCTGGGTGCTCAGGTACGTCAAGCACTACAGCAAGTACCTCGAGGGCGGCCTGTCCTACATCGCCACCAAGGGCAGCGGGTCGTACTCGATCGACCCGAACCGGGTCCGGACCTACAAGGGAGTCACCTACTACGACCGTGCGGTCGTCTGTCATCCCAAGGTGCTGGCCAAGCAGACCAAGAAGTTCCGCAGCGGGCCGCCCAAGGTGTACTTCCCGTACGCGTCGACGGCGGCCGAGGTCAGCACGGCCAAGGGCAGGGCGGCCCGGACGATCCACGTGCCGTGGAAGAAGGGCCACACCTACGACATGGGGTACAGCTACGACGCGAGGTCGGGCCGGTACCTGCGCAGCATGCCGTGGGGTCCGCACACGCTCGCGAACGGCAAGCGGGTCTCGACCGACAATGTCCTCGTCATCCGGGCCAAGCAGCACTACGGGAAGATCTACCCCGGTGGGGGCGGCGCCGAGCCGATCCACGACATCATCAAGGCCAAGGGGACGTTCTACTACTTCCACGGCGGCAAGTACGTCACCGGCACGTGGACCAAGGGCGACGTGA
Source organism: uncultured Actinomycetota bacterium (assembly GCA_963795385.1). Lineage (GTDB taxonomy): Bacteria > Actinomycetota > Actinomycetes > Actinomycetales > CAVURS01 > CAVURS01. The sequence continues at coordinate 292,761 of CAWCHK010000003.1, read as the reverse complement.
ACGCGCTGTTCCAGTTCACCCTCGCCGACGGGAGCCCGCTGAAGATGGCGCCGGGTCAGACGTACGTCGAGCTGCCGCAGTACAACGCGAAGCTGCGGATCAAGGCCTGACGGCGGCCCTGCAGGCGAGGCCTGAGGCGCCCGCATGCGAGCTGTCGGTGGCCGGCGGCAAGGTAGGACCATGACCACCACCGGACGACTCGAGCTCGCCGCCTTCGACGCGGCGGACATCGAGACCCTGGCCGCGTTCTACGCCGACCTCACCGGATGGGAGGTCACGCGGCGGGTGCCGCAGTGGATCACCCTGAGGGCGCCGGACGGCCAGGAGATCGCGTTCCAGCAGGTCGACGAGCACGTGGCTCCTCGATGGCCGGGTCAGGAGCTCCCGCAGCAGTTCCACCTCGACCTCCAGATCGACGACCACGAGGCTGCGGCCGACCGAGCGGTCGGGCTCGGCGCCACCCGGCTGGCCGACGGGGCCACGTGGATCACCCTGGCCGACCCGGCCGGCCACCCGTTCGACCTGTGCCAGAGCGACGGCGTCGGCCCGACGATGAAGCTGTTCGCGGTCACGATCGACGCACCCGCCGCCTCGGCGCTGGCCCAGTTCTACGCCGGGCTCACCGGCATGGAGGTCACCTACGACGGGCCGGAGGGCGCCCTCATCACCGGCGACGGGAAGAGCCTGATGTTCCAGCAGGTGAGCGACTACACCCCGCCCCGCTGGCCCGACCCGAGCCACCCGCAGCAGGCTCACCTCGACATCCTCGTCGACGACCTGGACGCGGGCGAGGCGCGGGTGCTGGAGCTGGGAGCCACCCGACTGCCGGGTGGCAGCGACCACCATCGGACGTTCGCCGACCCGGCCGGTCACCCGTTCGACCTCAGCCTCTAGGGTGCGGATCCCCTACTGCTGCAGGCCGTCCAGCTCGGCCAACCGGCGCCGCAGCAGGCGCTGCTCCGGCCCACCGGTCGCGAGGTCGAGTGCCTCCAGGTACGCGGATCGAGCCTCCTCGATGCGCCCGAGCCGGCGCAGGAAGTCGGCCCGGGCCGCCGGCAGGAGGAAGTACCCCTCCAGGGCTCGATGATCCGGGGACCCCGGAGCGGTCAACGCGTCCAGCGCGCTCAGGCCCGCGTCGTAGCCGTCGCGGAAGCCGATCGCCACCGCGCGGTTGAGCGCCACCACCGGTGACGGCTGGGCCGCCAGGAGGGCGTCGTACAGCGCGACGATCTGGGCCCAGTCCGTGTCCTGCGGCGACCCGGCCGTCGCGTGGGCGGCCGCGATCTGGGCCTGGAGCCAGTACGGCCCCGGTGGGCGACCGGACGACGCCGCCCGGCGCAGGTGCCACGTCCCCTCGGCGATCAGCGCCGGGTCCCACCGGTCTCGGTCCTGCTCCTCCATCGGCAGCAGGTCCCCGCCGGCATCGAACCGCGTGGCGCGGCGGGCGATCTGGAAGGTGATCAGGGCCAGCAGACCTCGCACCTCGTCCTCCGCCGGCATCAGGGCGACCAGCAGTCGCGCGAGGCGCATCGCCTCCCCCGCGAGATGGTCGTCGCTCCGGCTGTAGCCCTCGTTGAAGATCAGGTACACCACTGCGAGGACCCCACCGGTGCGCTCGGCGAGCAGGTCGTCCGAGGGGACGCGGTAGGGGATCGCCGCGTTCGTGATCTTCCGTCTCGTTCGCAGCAGGCGCTGCGACATGGCCGGCTCGGAGACCAGGAAGGCCTGCGCGATCTCAGCGGTGCTCAACCCGGCGACGGTCCGCAGGGTCAGCGCGACCCGGCCATCGAGCGAGAGGGCCGGGTGGCAGCAGGTGAAGATCAGCCGGAGCCGGTCGTCGAGCTGCGACTCGGCCGAGCCGGCCCCGGTAGTCCCCTCGTCGGTGATGGCGCGCTCCTGCAGCTTGGCCCGCTCGGTCCGGCGCCGGCGAAGGACGTCGAGCGCCCGGTTCCTCGCCACGGTGGTGAGCCAGGCGCCCGGCGACCGCGGCACGCCGTCCTTCGGCCAGTGCACGAGGGCTCGCTCGACGGCGTCCTGCACGCAGTCCTCGGCCAGCTCCCAGTCGCCGGTGAGCCGGATCAGGCCGGCCACCATGCCGGCCCGCTCGCCCGCCACGACCGAGGCGATCGCCTCCGCCGAGCGGCGGTCCGTCGCCGTCCTCACTCCTCGAGCGGCCAGAACGGCCGGATCTCGACCTTGCCGTCACGGGCCTGCGGGTGGCGGGCGGCGATGGCGATGGCCTCGTCCAGGTCTTCGCACTCCAGGATGTCGAAGCCGGCGATCCACTCCTTCGACTCGGTGAACGGCCCGTCGGTGACCAGCACCTGCCCGCGGCTGACCCGGACGGTCGTCGCGTCACTGACCGGGCGCAGGCGGTTGCCCTCGATCCGCTTGCCGGGTCCAACGACCTCGGCCAGCCACTCCTCGATCGTGGGCCCGTCGGACGGGTGGGCCGCCGCCTCCGCGGATGCGTCCGGATCGGCGACGACGAACATCATGTACCTCATGGGTGTCACTCCTGGGTCGGTGCGGTTCTGACGACCGTACGACGATCGGCGGACCGCCGGATCCGACACCCGGGGCCGAGAGCTACTCGGCTTCCTTGCCGATCGCCACCTCGCAGGCGCCGCAACGGCTCAGCTCCGCCTTGGCATCGGCCCAGGGCTCGCCGTCCTCGACCGTGACCGCAAGACCGCAGGCCGACATCGTCGCGTCCCGGCCCTCGGCGGCGTGGATCCGGGTGTCCCCGGCCACCTCTGCGCGGGCCTGCACCCAGTCGCTCATGCTGGTGACGCTAGCCACTGCGGCCGGTCCCGGCGACCGCAGCGCGCACCGGCACCGCCGGCGTACGGCGTCCCTCGAGGTCCGGCCCACCTTCCGCGGGCGCACTTGCGGCGCCATCCGGGGCAGGATCGAGCAATGGCGACCGGAGACGACCCCCGGGTCGACGCGTACATCGACGGGCTGCCGGAGTGGCAGCAGGAGATCTGCCGTGAGGTCCGGTGGCTCGTGCGGGCGTGCGACGCTGAGGTGGTCGAGACGATCAAGCGGACCAACCGCCCGTACTTCGTCCTCGACGGCAACATCTGCGCCCTGCTCGCGGCGAAGGATCACGTCAACGTCTTCCTCTACGACGGCGCGATCGTGCCCGACCCCGAGGGCATCATCACGGCCGGCCATGACAACGCGACCGCGCGCACGGTGGCCTTCCGGGAGGGCGAGCCGATCAACCGGCCGGCGCTGACCGCGATGTTCCAGCAGATCATCGCGAACAACCGGGCCGGGGGCTGGCGCCGGCTCAAGGCCGGTTCGTGACGCCGGACCGCGAAGGCGACCTGGGCCAGGTGACCGTCCAGCGCCTGCCGGCAGCCGGTCCGAGTGCCACGATGCCGGTATGGCGACGACGTACCAGATCCTGACTCCCGGCGCCGGTGAGGAGCTCACCGTGCGCGGGAGCACCCTCCTGTTCAAGGCCGCGGCGGCCGGCACCGGCGGGGCCTTCTCGCTGCACGAGCGGCTCGTCCCTGCCGGTGGCCGCCGGCCTCCGGCGCACACCCACCCCGACCGGGTCGAGGCGTTCTGGGTGCTGGAGGGGACGGCCGAGTTCGAGCTCGACGGCGACCTGGTGCAGGGCGTCGCCGGAACGTTCGTGCTCGTCCCCGGCGGCGTGGCGCACACGTTCGGCTCCGCTCCCGGCGTGAGTGCCCGGCTGCTCGTGCTGCACGCCCCGGCGCTGGACGGCTACTTCCGGGAGCTGCACGAGCTCTGGACCGGGGACACCCCGCCGGACCGCGCGACGGAGACCGACCTGATGCGCCGCCACGGGATGCGCCCGGTCTGATCTCATGCGGCCATGACCTCCCCCGACCTGGCCCGGGTCATCACCCGGGCGTACGACGGCGTGCCTCCGTCGCCGGACGGTGGATGGCATCGTGTCCCGCCGTGGCGGGCGGGTGTCGAGGGCGTCATCGCCTTCACCGCACATGCCGTCCTCGCCGTCGCGGACGACGTGAGCGACGACCGGCTGGCCGCACTCGGGGTGGACGGCCTCGGCGGCGCCCACCACCCGCGGGTGCTGGTCGACCTCGCCGGGCCCGATGGCTGGATCGACAGCCTCGACGCCCTGCTGGCCCGGCGCGCCCCCCGCGAGCCGCCGAACGAGGGCCGGCTGGTCCCCCGGCCGGACCTGGCCGACCATCCGCGGGCCCACTGGGCGCGCGCGGTGCGCGACGACGTCGGCGTGTTCGGGCCGGCCGACCGCGCCGACCACTCGATCGCGACGCTGTCCTGTGGGATCGCCGGCCTCACCGAGCTGAGCGTCGAGCTCGACCCGGGTGCCCGGGGCCGGGGGCGGGGCGCCGGCTTCGTCCGCTCCGCCGTCGCGGCGGCCCCGGCCGAGGACCTCGTCGTGGCCGCGGTTGCGCCCGGCAACGTCGCCAGCCTGCGCGCCTTCCTGGCGGCGGGCTTCGCGGTCATCGGGTCGGTGCAGCTCTTGCGTCCCCAGCGGGAGGCGCCCAGGCGTCCTTGACGCGTGCGCCCCGGGCAACGGTCAAGACAGCAGGCGCTCCGTCACCAGCGACGCGACGGCGGCGTCGAGGGCGCCGACTCCGGTCAGGTCGGCGACGGTGACCGCGCCCGCACTCCGGGCCACACCGTCCCGCAGGATCGTGCCGACGGAGACGTCCGCGTCGGCGCCGATGGCACCGGCCCGGACGGCCACGGCGAAGTCCCCGTGGTCCAGGCACTGGTCGTGGTCGTCGGTGGCCACGAGGCCGGCCCGGGCGAAGAGCGCGGCGGGCAGCTCGTTCTTGTGCGGCATGTCGGTGCCGATTCCGGTCACGTGCGCACCGGCCTGCACCGCATCGGCGTCGAGCACCGGCGACGTCGCCGGTGTGGTCGTGATGACCATGTCAGCGCCGGCGGCCTCGCGGGCCGAGGCCGCCCGTGCCGACAGCCCACGCGCACCCAGGGAGGCCACCACGGAGTCGGCCTTCGCGTCGTCCCGCCCGTGCACCAGCACCCGCCGTACGTCGCGCAGCCTCGCCAGCCACTCGACCTGGAGCCGGGCCTGCTCCCCCGTGCCGAACACACCGACGCTCACGGCGTCCGGCCGGGCCATGGCGTCCGTGACCAGGGCTCCCGCGGCGGCCGTCCGCCACGCGGTCAACCGGCCCTCGTCGGCCAGGATCGCTCGCACCTCGCCGGTCTCGGCGCTGAGGACGCAGACCAGCCCGTGGTTCGTCGGCAGGCCGCGCTCGGCGTTGCGGTAGGACCCCGAGGCGATCTTGACCGCGAAGTCGGGGGCGCCCTGGATCCAGCCGGCCTTGACGTGGCAGTCGGCGTCGCTGGCGAAGGCCAGGTGGATCGGTGCGGGCACGCTGGTGCGGCCCTCCGCGTGAGCGATCAACGCGGCCCGGACCGCCGCGAAGATCTCGTCCGGAGCGGCCGCGGCCTGGATCTCGCCCAGGCCGATCACCCGCAGTGTCATCGGTCGGCACGCAACCACGAGGCGAACGCCTCCAGGGCCGGCCCGGGGTCACGCCGCCCGACGCCGACCCGCACGTGGTCCGCCGGCGTCGCCGTCAGCTCGGAGCGGTAGATGCAGGCCGGCAGCAGCAGCACGCCGGCCTCCTCGACCAGCCGCGCACAGAGACTCTCGACGTCCTCCGGACCGAGGTAGCGGGGGTAGGCGACGCAGCCACCCTCCGGGGGCTGCCATTCGAAGAGGCCGCCGAACTCCGCGAAGAACGCGTCGAACGCCGGCAGGTTGTCGGCGATGATCCCCCGGTTGCGATGCAGGATCCGGTCCCGCGCCTTCAGAGCGATCCGCGCGAGGATCTCGCTCGGTGCGGCGTTGCAGATCGTCGTGTAGTGCTTCGCGCGCTCGAGCCTGGAACGAACCTCCTTGTCCCGGCAGGCGATCCATCCGATCCGCAGGCCCGGCAGCCCGAGCGACTTCGACATCACGTTGAGGGACAGCGCGCGCGCCGAGAGATCGGCCGCCTGGGGAAGGGTCCGGCTGACGTCCTGCTCGAGCCCCCGGTAGACCTCGTCGCTGAACAGGTGGATGCCACGCTCGTCGCAGAGCGCGGCCAGCCGGGCGAACTCCGCCGCGTCGAGGACCTTGCCGGTCGGGTTGTTCGGGAAGTTCACCGAGACCACCCGGGTGTTGGGCCGGATCGCGGCGAGCACCTCGTCCAGGTCGAGGGCCCAGTCGTGATCCCGTTGCAGGGCAACGCCGCTCACTGCGCACAAGGCCAGCGGCACCGTCTCGGCGGCCTGGTAGTTCGGCGTGACGACGACCGCATGGTCGTCGGGGCCGAGCAGCACCTGCATCGCCAGGTAGAGGCCCTCCTCCGCTCCGGCGAAGCAGATCACGTCGTCCGCCGAGACCTGGTCGTAGGTGTCGGCGATCGCCGCCCGCAGTCCCGGGTCGCCGAAGGTCTCCGTATAGCCGAGCGACAGCGTGTCCCAGGCCGCGCGGTCGTCTTCGTCGGCCATCGCCAGGAGCTCGGACATCGTCATCGTCTGAGCGTCCGAGGCGGTCAGGTGATAGCGCGCGCTGAACTCCCATCGGGAGAAGTACGTCTCGAGGCGGAAGTCCGGCAGCTGCGTCACCCGCGCGACGCTAGCAAGGCCGGCAATCCAGGCCGCGCTAGAGCCCGGGCCGTGCAGATGCCACTATCTGTTGCGTGACGGATCCCGTACAGACCATCGCGTACCCCGGGTCGGGCACGCGCCAGGGTCGGCTCGACCACGACGTCCTGCCGCCGCACGTCATCGTGCTGTTCGGGGCCACCGGCGACCTGGCCCGGCGCAAGCTCCTGCCCGGCATGGCCCACCTCGCGACGTCGGCCCTCGCCCCGGACATCCGGGTGGTCGGCACTTCGCTGGAGGAGATGGACGACGAGGGCTTCCGCAACCTCGCCCAGAAGGCCGTCCAGGAGTTCGGCAGCCACGTGATGACCTCCGAGGAGTGGGACACGTTCGCCCACCACCTGGTCTACGTCCCGCAGTCGGCCGGCCCGGAGGCGCTCGCGGCGGCCGTGGCCGAGGCCGAGCAGGAGCTCGGGCCGGACGCACAGCGACTGCACTACCTGAGCGTGCCGCCCAAGGCCGCCCTCGCCGTGATCACGATGCTGCGCGACGCCAATCTGGTCGACCGCTCCCGAGTGGTGATGGAGAAGCCGTTCGGCACCGACCTGGACAGCGCGATCCTGCTCAACGACCAGGTGCACGCGACGTTCCACGAGCGGCAGATCTTCCGCATCGACCACTTCCTGGGCAAGGAGGCCGCGCAGAACATCCTGGCCTTCCGGTTCGCCAACGGGCTGTTCGAGCCGATCTGGAACCGCAACTTCATCGACCACATCCAGATCGACATCCCCGAGACCCTCGGGCTCGACCAGCGGGCCAGCTTCTACGAGGCCACCGGCGCGTACAAGGACATGGTGGTCACCCACCTGCTGCAGGTGCTGGCGTTCGTGGCGATGGAGCCACCGACGGCGCTGGAGCCGCGGGCCATCAGCGAGGAGAAGAACAAGGTCTTCCGCTCGATGCTCCCGATCGACCCCGTCCGACGTGGTGCGCGGGCAGTTCACGCGGCTACCTCGGCGAGGAGGGCGTCGCCCGCGACTCCGACACCGAGACCTTCATCGCCCTCAAGGCCGGCATCGACAACTGGCGCTGGGCCGGCGTGCCGTTCTACCTGCGCACCGGCAAGCGGATGGCCGAGGGGCTGCGGATCATCTCGATCGCCTTCAAGGAGGCGCCGCGGACGATGTTCCCGGCCAACTCCGGCGTCGGGCGCGGCCGGGCCGGACCACCTGACCTTCGACCTGGCCGACTCCTCCAAGGTGTCCCTGTCGTTCTACGGCAAGCGCCCGGGCCCGGGAATGAAGCTCGACAAGCTGAGCATGCAGTTCTCCACCCAGGAGACCGAGCGAGCCGGCGACGTGCTCGAGGCGTACGAACGGCTGATCCTGGACGCGATGCGCGGCGACCACACGCTGTTCACGACGGCCGACGGCATCGAGAGCCTGTGGGAGCGCTCGATCCCGCTGCTGGACAACCCGCCCGCCGGTCAAGCCCTACGCACCCGGCACGTGGGGCCCCAACGCGATCCACCAGCTGATCGCCCCGCACGCGTGGCGGCTGCCGTTCGAGCGGGTCTGGCGCGAGAAGAAGTAGCGCGCCTCCCGCGCGCCGGCAGCAGACCGGATCGCGAGGGCGATGCCCCTCTAGGCTCGCGACGTGACCACGGCCGCAACGGTGCCCGAGTGGGCAACGGACGTGCCGGACCTGGCTGACGACTCACCGGTCCCGGCGCACGCGCGGATCGAGCGCTGGCTGACCGAGGTGATCAGCCGAGGCGACCTGGTGGCCGGTGATCGCCTGCCACCCGAGGGGCAGCTCGCCGCGATGCTCGGCGTCAGCCGGATGACCCTGCGTCAGGCGCTGAGCAGTCTCGCGGCGATCGGCACGGTGGTCCGCAAGCCGGGCCGCACCGGGGGCACCTTCGTGGACGAGCCCAAGATCCTGTGCGACCTGACCGGCCTGGCCGGCTTCACCGAGCAGATGCGGCGGGCCAACGTGCGGGCCGGCGCCCGCGTCGTCAGCGCGATCACCCGGCCGGCCAGCCACGCGGTCGCGTCCGGGCTGTCCATCGACCGTGGCGCGCCCGTCCACGAGATCGTCCGGATCCGCACCGCCAACCGCGAGCCGTTGGCCCTGGAGCGCGCGTACTTCCCGGCCGCGCTCTTCCCCGACCTGCTGCAGCGGCGCCTGAGTGGCTCGCTCTACGTCCTGCTGACGAAGGGCTACGCGCAGACGCCAGCGACCGCCGAGGAGTCCCTGGAGGCGGTGACCGCCGGCGACGAGGAGGCGCGGCTGCTCCGGGTCCAGCCGCACTCGCCCCTGATGCAGATCGAGCGAACGGCGTACACGACAGCCGGTCTCGCCGTCGAGTACGCCCGCGACCTGTTCCGCCCGGATCGGGTCAGGATCTCCCTACGCACCGGCCTATCCGTCTAGACCTTTTCCGCGAGTCAGTTCGCTGGTAGCGTCCGCGCCCAGACGGCTCAGGCACGGTAACCAAGGACGGTCATGGCTCTCCCCGATCGCTGCCAGGTGGTCGTCATCGGAGGTGGCGTCGTGGGCTGCAGCATCGCCTACCACCTGGCCGAGCGCGGGGTGACGGACGTCGTCCTGGTCGAGCGGCTGGCCCTGACCAACGGCAGCACCTGGCACGCCGCCGGCCTGGTCGGCCAGCTCCGGACGTCCAGCAACCTCACCCAGCTGATGCGGCAGAGCGTGCGGACGTACCAGACGCTCGAGCAGGCAACGGGGTACGCCACCGGCTGGCACGGCGTCGGCAGCCTGCGGCTGGCGTCCAGCCCCGACCGGTGGGAGGAGCTCAAGCGGCTGGCCACGACCGGCCGCAGCTTCGGCTTCGAGGTCGAGCTGGCCTCGCCGGCCGAAGCGCAGGAGCTCTTCCCGCTCATCGACCTGACCGGTGTCTACGGCGCCACCTGGGTCCCCTCCGACGGCTACGTCGACCCCAGCCAGCTGACCCACGCCTTCGCCACCGGCGCGCGGGCGGCCGGGGTACGCATCGTGCAGGGCTGCCGGGTCGAGCGGCTGGAGCGACAGGGCCGGCGCGTCGTCGCGGTCGAGACCGAGCAGGGCCGGATCGAGTGCGACACCGTGGTCAACGCCACCGGCATGTGGGGCGCCGAGACGGCCCGCCTGGCCGGCGTCGACGTCGCGGTGAGCGCCGTCGAGCACCAGTACGTCGTGACCGAGAAGCATCCGGGCATCCCGCGCGACCTGCCGACGCTGCGTGACCCGGACGCGCGGTTCTACCTCAAACCCGAGGCCGGAGCACTGGTCATCGGCGGCTGGGAGGACGGCACCCGGGCACCCTGGAGGACGATCCCCCGCGACCTCGGGCCCGAGCTCTTCAGCCCCGACCACGCCCGGTTCGAGCCGCTGGGAGAGGCTGCGGCCCAACGGATCCCGATGTTCGGCGAGCTCGGGATCACGACCTGGGTCAACGGGCCGATCCCCTTCTCCCCCGACGCCGAGCCGCTGATGGGCGTCACCGAGGACCTGGACAACCTCTTCCACTGCTGCGGCTTCTCGGCGGGGATCGCGGCCGCCGGGGGGGCCGGTGAGGCGATGGCGGGCTGGATCATCGACGGCGACCCCGGACTGGACCTGTGGCCGTTCGACGTCCGGCGCTTCGGACCCTCGCACAACGTCTCCACCTACCTGCAGCAGCGCTCGGTCAGCGCCTACGAGCACTACTACGACATCGCCTATCCCAACGGCGAGCCGGCCGGCCCTCGACGGCAACGGCTCAGCCCGCTCTACGACGTCCTCGCCGGGCAGGGTGCCGTCTTCGGGACCAAGTTCGGCTGGGAGCGGCCGAACTGGTTCGCCCCCGCCGGCGTGGAGGCGCGCGAGCGGCCGACGTTCGCCCGCAGCAACGGCTTCGACCAGGTCGCGGCCGAGCACCGGGCCGTCCGCACCGGCATCGGGATCGTCGACCAGTCCTCGTTCGCGAAGTTCGAGATCACCGGACCCGGCGCCCTGGCCCTGCTCCAACGGGTCGCCGGAGCCGACCTCGACGTCGCGGCCGGCAAGATCGTCTACACCCAGCTGCTCAACCCGCGTGGCGGTGTCGAGGCCGACGTCACCATCACCCGGCTGCGCGACGACCACTTCTACTTCGTCACCGGCAGCGGGTTCGGGCGGCACGACGTCACCTTCCTGCTGCAGCACGCGCCTACCGACGGCTCCGTCGCAGTCCGCGAGGTCACGTCCGCCCACGCCGTCCTCAATGTCTGCGGTCCCGGCTCGCGGGCGGTGCTGCAGCAGCTCACCTGGGCCGACCTGTCCACGCCCGCGTTCCCCTACATGAGCGCGCAGCGGCTGGACGTCGGCTCCGCACCCGTCCTGGCCCTCCGGGCGACGTACGTCGGCGAGCTGGGCTGGGAGCTGCACGTCCCGGTCGAGCACGCCCGCAGCCTCTACGACCAGATCATCTCCGCCGGCCAGGACGCGGGGATCCGCAACGTTGGGTACCGCGCCGTCGAGAGCCTGCGGCTGGAGAAGCAGTACCTCGCCTGGGCCATCGACGTCCGCACCGACAACAACCCGTACGAGGCCGGCCTGGGCTTCGCCGTCCGACCGGACAAGCCCGAGCTCCTGGCCGGCCCGGCGCTGCGCCGGATCCGGGAGGACGGCGTCACCCAGCGGCTGTGCTGGTTCTCGGCGGACGGCGCAGCCGTGATGCACGGCGGCGAGCTGCTCACCAGAACGGGCACCTCGCTGGCGACCACGGTCCGCAGCGCCGGCTACGGCCACACCGCCGAGCGCACGATCTTCTCGGCGTACCTCCCGGTGGAGCTCGCCACCGCAACGGATTTCGTCGTCGAGGTGGCCGCCGAGTCCTTCCCCGCGACCCGGCACGACGAGCCCCTGTACGACCCCTCGGGCGAGAGGATCCGGCGATGACCGACGCTGCGGGTGCGGCAGCGACACCGGCGACGGCTCCCGGCCCTGGCCCGGATCTGGACCGCCTCTTGGACAAGGTCCCCGAGCTGCGCGGGCGCCGCGTGGTCCAAGAGCTGGCCGGCGGCCTGACCAACCGCAACTACAAGGTCGTGAGCGCGCAGGGGGCGTACGTCGTGCGGGTCTCGCCCCGGGAGGCCGACGCCCTCTCGATCAACCGCGACCACGAGCACGAGAACACCGTCCGGGCCGCGGCGTCCGGCGTCGGCGCACCCGTCACGGCGTACCTGCCGGACGACGGCGTCATGGTCGTGGGCTTCATCGACGGCGTGACGTTCGGCGACGAGCACCTCAAGATCCCGGGCAACGTGGCCCGCGTGGCCGAGGCGTGCCGTCGACTCCATGCCGGGCAGCGGTTCGTCAACGACTTCGACATGTTCGAGATCCAGCCGGGCTATCTGGCGATCGTGCAGCGCGAGGGGATGCGACTGCCGGAGGGCTATCTCGCCTTCCAGCCGCACGTGGACCGGATCCGAGCCGCCTTCGCGCCGACCGACGACGGCACCGTGCCGTGCAACAACGACCTCCTCGCAGCCAACTTCATCGACGACGGGGAGCAGATCAGGATCATCGACTACGAGTACGCCGGCAACAACGACGCGTGCTTCGAGCTCGGCAACATCTGGAGCGAATGCCATCTCACCCTCGACGAACTCGAGGAGCTGATCAGTGCGTACTACGGAAGGCCGTTGCGCAACAAGGTCGCCCGGGCCCAGCTCCAGGGGCTGATGTCCCGCTACGGCTGGACCTTGTGGGCCTCGATCCAGGATCACACGAGCCCCTTGGACTTTGACTTCTGGTCCTGGGGCCTGGAGAAGTACGACGCCGCCGCGGCCGTGTTCTCCAGCCCCGCGTTCGACCGACTGCTGGACGAAGTGCAACTCCCTGATTGACACCTTCACCATCACCGGAGGACCACCGTGAGCTCTCCTACCGCCACACCGAGACCGGCCTCGCACGAGGCTGACGTCGCAGCACTCAACGCGCACGGTTATGCCCAGAAGCTGAACCGGAGCCTGGGGGGCTTCTCCTCGTTCGCGGCCGGCTTCAGCTACATCTCGATCCTCACCGGCATGTTCCAGCTCTTCGGCTTCGGCTACGGCTTCGGCGGTCCGCTGATGTTCTGGTCGTGGATCATCGTGCTGGGCGGCCAGCTCTGCGTCGCGCTCATGTTCGCCGAGCTCAGCGCACGCTTCCCGATCGCCGGGCTCGGTCTACCAGTGGTCCAAGAAGGTCGGCAGCCAGGCCGTGTCCTGGATGGCCGGCTGGACGATGCTGATCGGCTCGATCGTCACCGTGGCCGCCGTCGCCATCGCGTGGAACATCGCGCTCCCGCCGATCTGGTCCGGCTTCCAGGTCTTCGACGACGGGGCCAAGAACGCGGTCTTCCTCGGCGTGATCCTGATCATCATCACGACCACGATCAACGTGCTCGGCGTCAAGATCATGTCCAAGATCAACAACGTCGGCGTGGCGGCCGAGCTGGTGGGCGTCGCGATCATCATCGTCCTGCTGCTGGTCCACGCGCGGCGCGGGCCGCAGGTGGTCTTCGACACCCAGCACGTCACGGCAGCCACCCCCGGCCACAGCGCTCTCGGCATCCTGGCGCCGATCCTGCTGGCCGCGGTCATGCCGGCGTACGTCATGTTCGGCTTCGACACGGCGGGCTCGCTGGCCGAGGAGACCACCAACCCGCACAAGACCACGCCGAAGGCGCTGCTCCAGGCCCTGGCCGCGGCCGGCTTCTCCGGGCTGCTCCTGCTGCTCTTCGCGGTCATGGCGGCCAAGAGCATCAAGCCCGCGGACCTGGGCGCGGGCGGCCTGCCGTCGGTACTCGGAGACGCCCTCGGCAGCACCGGCGAGAAGATCGTGCTGATCGACGTCGCCATCGCGATCTTCGTCTGCTGCCTGGCGATCCAGACCGCGGCGGTACGCATCGCCTTCTCGATGGCCCGCGACCACGCCCTGCCGTTCGGCGAGCAGCTGGCGCACGTGACCGAGATCCGGCACTCCCCGGCCGCCCCGGCGATCGTCTCCGGGGCCATCGCGATCCTGGTGCTGCTCGTGAACATCGGCAACGCGTCGATCTTCCTCGTGGTCACGAGCGTGTCGATCATCCTGGTCTACATCGCCTACCTGCTGGTGACGGTTCCCGACCCTCCTCAGGCGCCGGGCCGGCTGGCCGGAGGATCAGGGCGGCACCGGTCTCTTCACCCTGCCCCAGCCCTGGGGCGTCGTGATCAACGTCGTCGCGATCGCGTACGGCGTCCTCATGGTCGTGAACCTGATCTGGCCGCGTCAGGCGATCTACGGCGCGGGCAAGGCCTGGGGCGGCGTGATCGCCGTCGGCGGTGTGGTCGTGATCGGCCTGGCCTACTTCTACGGCGTGCAGCGCAACAAGGTCGCCTCGATCGCCGAGGAGCACCGCGTGCAGGTTCCCTCGGCCGGGAGCTGAGCGGCGCCCGATGCCTGACCTCCCCACCCGTGCCCGCGTCGTCGTCATCGGCGGCGGCATCATCGGGACCAGCGTCGCCTATCACCTGACGGCGCTCGGCTACACGGATCTCGTTCTGCTGGAACAAGGTTCACTTTCCGGTGGTACGACCTGGCACGCGGCAGGGCTGGTCGGGCAGATGCGCTCGACCGAGAACGGTACCCGCCTGGTGCAGTACTCCGCCGAACTCTACGAACGGCTGGAGGCGGAGACCGGGCTGGCGACCGGGTACAAGCGCTGTGGGGGCGTCACCGTCGCCCGTACGCCGGAGCGGATGGTCCAGCTCCGGCGTACGGCGGCGACCGCGGAGGCCTTCGACCTGGAGTGCGAGCTGGTCTCGCCGGCCCGGGCCCAGGAGCTCTACCCGATCCTGGAGACCGAGGACCTGCTCGGCGCGATCTGGCTCCCCGGGGACGGCACCGCCAACCCGACCGACGTGACCGCGTCCCTGGCCCGCGGGGCCCGGCAGCGCGGTGCGTCGGTGTTCGAGCACACCCGGGTCACCGGCATCACGACCGGCGGAGGAGCCGTCACGGGCGTGCAGACCGACCGCGGGTCGATCGAGGCCGAGATCGTCGTGAACTGCGCCGGTCAGTGGGCCAAGGCGATCGGGGTGATGTGCGGCGTCACGGTGCCGCTGCACTCAGCGGAGCACTTCTACGTCGTCACGGACCAGATCGAGGGGGTCCACCGCAGCCTGCCGATCCTGCGGGACCCGGACGGGTACACCTACTTCAAGGAGGAGGTCGGCGGTCTGGTCGTCGGGGGGTTCGAGCCGGAGGCCAAGCCGTGGGTGGCGCCGGACCAGCTGCCGTACCCGTTCGAGTTCCAGCTCCTGGAGGAGGACTGGGAGCACTTCTCGGTGCTGATGGAGAGTGCGCTGCAACGCATCCCGGCCCTGCACCACACGGGGATCAAGAAGTTCTACAACGGGCCGGAGAGCTTCACACCCGACAACCAGTTCATCCTCGGCGAGGCGCCCGAGGTGCGCGGCTTCTTCGTCGCGGCCGGCCTGAACTCGGTCGGGATCGCCACCGCCGGCGGGGCCGGGCAGGCGCTCGCCGAGTGGATCGTGGCCGGCGAGCCGACCAGCGACGTCGCGGCGATGGACATCCGGCGGTTCGCGGAGTTCAACGGCAACAACTCCTGGCTCCACGACCGGGTCGGGGAGGTGCTCGGCCTGCACTACGAGATCCCGTGGCCGGGCCGCGAGCTCGAGTCGGCGCGGCCGTTCCGCCGCTCGCCCGTCCACCACCTGCTGACGGCCGCTGGCGCGTGCTTCGGCTCGAAGATGGGATGGGAGCGGGCCAACGTGTTCGCCCCCGAAGGCACACCGGCCGTTGTCGAGTACTCCTGGGGCAAGCCGAACTGGCTGCCGTGGTCCGCTGCCGAGCAGGAGGCCGCGCGGTCGGCCGTCGCGGTCTTCGACCAGACGTCGTTCGGCAAGATCCTCGTCAAGGGTCGCGACGCAGAGGCGCTGCTGCAGTGGCTCTGCACGGCCGATGTGGCCGTGCCGCCGGGCACCGTCGTCTACACCGGGATGCTGAACCAGCGCGGGGGCTACGAGGCCGACGTCACGATCACCCGGCTCGCCGCCGACGAGTACCTCCTGGTCACCGGGTCGGGTTCGATCGTCCGCGACCTCGCCTGGATCAGCCGTCATATCGATGCCGACGCCAATGTCACCGTCGTGGACGTCACGTCGTCGTACGCGGTGTTCGGGGTGATGGGCCCGTCCTCGCGCGACCTGCTGCAGCGGCTCAGCCGGGCCGACCTGTCGGACCCGGCCTTCCCCTTCGCCACCAGCCGGGCCATCGACCTCGGCCACTCCACGGTGCGCGCCACCCGCATCACGTACGTCGGCGAGCTGGGCTGGGAGCTCTACGTGCCAACGGAGTTCGCCGTCGGGGTGTACGAGCTGCTCATCGACGCGGGCCGGGAGTTCGGGCTCCGCCCGGCCGGCTACTACACGATCAACAGCCTGCGCCTGGACAAGGGCTACCGGGCGTTCGGCTCCGACATCGGCCCGGACGAGAACCCGGTCGAGGCCGGCCTGCTCTTCGCCTGCAAGCTTCGCGGCGACATCGCCTTCCTGGGCCGGGAGGCGGTCGAGAAGGTGCGCGCCACCGGCCCGCGGCGCCGGCTCGTCTCGCTCGTGCTGGACGATGCGGAGCCGATGCTGTGGGGCGGCGAGCTGGTGCTGCGCGACGGGCTGGCGGTCGGTCAGGTCCGGTCGGCCGGGTGGAGCCACACCCTGGGGGCCAGCGTCGCCGTCGCGGTGGTGTGGCGACGGGACGGCGAGCCGGTCACCCCCGACCACCTGCGCACCGGTACCTATGCGGTCGACGTCGCCGGTGACATCCACTCCGCGACGGTGGGCCTGCGACCGCCGTACGACCCTGAGGGTGCCAGGATCAGGCGGTGACCACCGACGCCCCCGACCGTTCCCGGACGCACCCGCTCGACCCGCTCAGCGCCGACGAGATCGGCCGGGTCCGTGCGCTGCTCGCGCGGGAGCGGGGAGTCGGGGACCGCTGGCGCTGGGCCTCGATCGAGCTGCGCGAGCCGGCCAAGGACGCCGTGCTGGCCTACCGGCCGGGCGAGCCGTTCGAGCGCTGCGCGCGGGCCGTCGTCTGGAACCGCGGCGACGGTGAGGCCTACGTCGCGGACGTGTCGATCACCGCGGACGCCGTGCTCTCCTGGCACCAGGTCGCCGAGGACGAGTACCCCAACATGACCGTCGACGAGTGGCACGAGTGCGATGAGTTCCTGCACCGCGAGCCGCGACTGATCGAGGCGCTGGCCCAGCGCGGCATCACCGACCTGAGCCTGGTGCTGGTCGACACCTGGGCCTACGGCGCGGCCCTGGTGCCCGAGCCCTACCGCGGCCGGCGGATCGGCTGGGGCGACGTCTGGGTGCGCGCCACCCCCGACGGCAACCCGTACGCGCACCCCGTCGGCAACCTCCACCCGATCATCGACCTCAACGAGATGACCCTGCTGGACATCGAGGACGGCGGTCCGGTCCAGCCGGTCGGGACGCCGGAGCCGCCGATCCGCGGCGAGTACCTCCCCGCGCTCGTCGGCGGTGCGCAGCGCGAGGTCGCCCCGCTGGAGATCGCCCAGCCGGAGGGCGTCTCGTTCACCCTGGACGGCAACCTGCTGCGCTGGCAGAACTGGGAGATGAGGGTCGGCTTCAACTTCCGCGAGGCGATGGTCCTGCACACCGTCGGCTACCGCGAGGGCGACCGGCTGCGGCCCGTCGCGCACCGCCTCTCCTTCGCCGAGATGGTGGTGCCCTACCGCGACCCCTCGCCGGACCACTACCGGCGCACCGCCTTCGACATCGGCGAGTGGGGTCTCGGCTTCATGACCACGTCGCTGATGCTGGGCTGCGACTGCCTGGGCGAGATCCGCTACCTGGACGCCGTCCTGCACGACTCGCACGCCGAGCCCGTGACCATCCCCAACGCCATCTGCATCCACGAGGAGGACAACGCGGTCCTGTGGAAGCACGTCGACCCCGTCTCCGGCACCGAGGTCCGCCGGATGCGGCGGCTGGTGCTGTCCTTCCACGCCACCGTCGCGAACTACGAGTACCTCGTCTACTGGCGCTTCTACCAGGACGGCAACATCGAGTGCGAGGTCCGGGCGACCGGGATCATGGTCACCAGCCGGTTCGCCCCCGACGAGGCCGTGACCCACGGCACGGTGGTCGACCACTCGACGTACGCGCCGTTCCACCAGCACTTCATCGTGGCCCGGCTCGACCTGGACGTCGACGGTGCGGACCACAACACCGTGCTGGAGACGCACACCGAGCCCGAGCCGATCGGCCCGGCGAACCCGCACGGGCTCGGCATCATCGCCAAGGCCCGCCCGCTGCGGACCGAGCTCGAGGGCATCCGCGACCCCGACTGGGCCAGCCAGCGGTCCTGGAAGGTCGTCAACACGCAGTCCCGCAACAGTTTTGGTGGCCAGGTCGGCTACAAGCTGGTGCCGAGCGCCAGCATCCCGTCGATGTTCGACCCGGCCGCGCCGGTCCTGCACCGGGCCGCGGCGATCGCGCACACGCTGTGGGTGACGCCGTACAACGAGGCGGAGCGCTGGCCGTGCGGGGACTTCCCCAACCAGAGCGCCGAGGACAAGGGGCTGCCGGTGTGGACCGCCGCCGACCGGACGATCGAGGACGTGGACGTCGTCCTCTGGTACGTCTTCGGCATCCATCACGTCACCCGGCCGGAGGACTGGCCGATCATGCCGTCCGACACCGTGTCGTTCTGGCTCAAGCCGTTCGGGTTCTTCGACCGCAACCCCTCGCTGGACGTCCCGCCGTCACACTGACCTGGGGGACGACCTATCCGGCCGCGTGCTCGATCAGGTCGGCCGCTCTCTGGGCTCCGGACCCGGCCCGGATCCGCTCCCCCGCCGCGGCCGATCGCGCCCGGGCCGCAGGGTCGTCCAGCAACGACGCGAGGGCCGAGTGCAGCTCGGCGTCGGTGTAGCGGTAGGTGTCCAGCCGCACGCCGTAGCCCGTCTCCTGCACCCGCTGAGCGTTGTCGTACTGGTCCCAGAAGAGCGGCAGGACGACCATCGGCTTGCCGAAGTGCATCGCCTCCGTCGTCGTGTTGTTGCCGCCGTGCGTGATCACGAGGTCGACCAGCGGCAGGACGCTCGTCTGAGGCACGAACTGCGCGCCCCACATGTTGTCGGCCAGCTCGAGCTCGCCATGCAGCGGCCCCATCGACACGACGAACCGGTACGGCGTGCCGGCCAGGGCCGTGAGCGTGCGCTGCATCAGCCCCAGGTCGGCGCTGCCCAGCGAACCGAGGCTGAAGTAGACCAGCGGCCGTCCGTCGTCGGCGATCTGCTCCGGCAGGGCGAACGGCGCGTCGGTGCCCCGGACCGAGGAGTCCAGCCGGTGCCAGGTCGGGCCGAGCGGTCGCGCGTCGAGGTAGTCCATCTCCTCGGGGAAGACGTAGAGGTTGAGCCGGTCCGACACCGGCATGAACTCCAGGTCCGGCAGTCCCGGCGCACCCTGCTCCCGCATGAACTCGTCGAACGACGTCCAGAGCTCGCGGTGCGTCCGGTCGTACTCCGCGCGGAACTCCGCCCAGCCGCTGGGGTCCGCGGCCGGCAATCCGGAGAACGTCGGCGGCACGCCGGATCCCTTGACCTCCAACGGATTACAGCTGACCACCCGAACGTACGCCGCCGAGCTGGTGTGCAGCGCGGGGAAGGCGACGACGTTGTCCTGGACCACGACGTCCGGCCGGGCCCGCTCGACGATCTCGCGCAGCTGCGGCTCGCAGTAGCGCGCTCCGCCGACGAGCTCCTCGAACACCGGCCGCACGAACGTCTCGAGCTGCTGGATCGTGGGCTTCCGGAACTCCGGCGACGTGTCGCGCACGAAGTCCTTCCAGAACTGGCCCGCGTCCGGCTCCGGCTCCCCGGCCGCCGGCTCGGGGGGCGGCGGGGCCAGGTCGACCAGGTCCTCCTCGAACCCGAGCGGCTCGAGCCTGCCCCGCCATGACGACTCCGCGGCGAAGACGACCCGATGGCCGCGCTGCCGGAGCACGTCCCCGATGCCGACGCAGTTGTTCGTGGGGCCGTACGCGCTCTCGGGCATGAACAGAACCGTGATCGGGCCGTGCGGCATGGGGCCACCTTCGCGGTTCGGGGCGGTTTCTGGGATTCAATGGCCTGACCGGCGCGGCAGTCAACAGGTTCGGAGGCTTCGCGATGACCGAGCGCCTCAGCCTGGCACCCGGCATCGAGCTGTCCCTGCGGTCCGACGACGACGGTTGGCAGATCGAGGTCACCCGCCCGGACGGCACCCCGTGCGGCCCCGGCGACGGCGCGTCCGAGACCCTGATCGGGCTGCTCCAGCGCGGCGGCACCATCGACGAGCGCTGGCAGTCACTCCGGCTGGCCACGATCCCCCCGGTCAGCGGAGAGCGCGCGATCGCCGTCGACCAGACCAACACGTCGGTCGTCGTCGGCGAGACGGTGGTGGTGAAGTGGCTGCGCACCGTCGCCGACCAGCCGCATCCGGCCCTCGCGGCCCTGGCGCAGCTCAGCGCGGTCGGCTTCGACCAGACACCGACGCCGTACGCGGTGCTGACCTGGACCAGCGCGAGCGGGCACACACTCCCGGTCGCCTACGTCACCGACTACCTGACGGGCGCCGAGGACGGGTGGACGTGGTGCGTGCGGCTGCTCAAGGCACAGGTCCTCGGCGACCACGCCGACCCCTGGGCCGACGACGTCGCCCAGCGGCTGGGGCGCCTCACGGCCGAGCTCCACATCGCGCTGGCCACGCCGACCCACGTCTTCCCACGACCCGTCCAGCCGGCCGGCGCCACGCGGGCCCAACGCTGGTACGACGGCGCGCTCGCGATGCTGGAGCGGGCGTTGCTGGTGTCCGACCCCGCGTGCCGGGAGGTGGTGGCCGAGCGTGCGGAGGCGATCGCGGCCTGCTTCGACCGCGACCTCGGCGACGACCGAGCCCTCGCGACGTCCCCCGTCCAGCACGTCCACGGCGACCTGCACGTCGGTCAGCTGCTGCGCTGGAGAGAGGGGCTCGCGGTCGTCGACTTCGACGGCAACCCGGTGGTCGCACCCGGCGGCGGGCTGATCCACCCGCCCGCCCGCGACGTCGCCCAGATGCTCCGCAGCCTCGCTCACGTGGGCCGGATCGTGCTGCTGCGAAGCCCCGAGACCGACCCGCTGGCGGTGCGAGCCTGGATGAGCGAGAGTCGGGACGACTACCTCGACGCCTACCGGAATGCCTTGCAGGAGAGCGGGATGACGGTCCTGCTCGATGAGCGCCTGCTGCCCGCCTTCGAGCTGGAGCAGGAGCTCCGCGAGCTCGTCTACGCCGACCGGCACCTGCCGCGCTGGTCCTACGCGCCCGTTGCCGGCCTCAGGGATCTCCTCCCGCGCTAGCACTTCCCGGGGCCGGCCGCCTGTCCGGATTGGGCGGTTTTCAAGTCGCGGAACCCCGCCGGTCCTGCCAGGCTCGATGCAGCAGAACAACACGAAGGGAGTCTGAATGATCATCCTCGGAGCGATCCTGTTGATCCTCGGCCTGGTCTTCGGCATCGGCATCCTCTGGACCATCGGCCTGATCCTTCTGGTCGTCGGCCTGGTGCTCATGCTGGTCGGCCGCTCCGGTCATGCGATCGGTGGCCGGGCCCACTACTACTGAGTCTCCCGCTGAGTCCGGGGTCGCTGCCGGGGATGGTCCACGGACCATCCCCGGTAGCGTCTGTCGGGACACCTTCGTCGTCATGTGAGGAGCCGTCTTCCCGATGCCTGACCTCGACCGCCCCGTGCACCCCGACCCGTATGACCTGCTGCCCCGGGTCGGGTCCTTCCCGGTCACCTCGTCCGACGTCTCGGACGGCGCCGCGCTGGCGCAGGAGCATGTCTTCGACGGCTGGGGCATGAGCGGCGCCAACACCTCGCCGGCGCTGGCCTGGAGCGGCTCCCCGGCCGAGACGAAGTCCTTCGCCATCACGTGCTTCGACCCGGATGCGCCGACGCCGGCCGGCTTCTGGCACTGGGTCCTGATCGGGCTGCCGGCGTCCACGACCGGCCTGGACGCGGGAGCCGGTGCGGAGGGCGGGTCGGGCTTGCCGAGCGGCGCCTTCCACGTACGCAACGACTTCGGCACCGCGGCGTACTGCGGCGCCGCCCCACCGGAGGGCGACCAGCCGCACCGCTACCTGTTCGCCGTGCACGCCCTGGACACGGACGACCTCGGCATCGACGACTCGGTCACGGCGACGGTGGCGGCCTTCAACATCGGGATGCACACGCTCGCCCGCGGTGTCGTCGCACCGACGTACTCCTGGTGAACACCGCCGGAACCCTCGAGCTCGTCCCGGTCACGCAGCGGCTGGATCTGCTGGCCGACCCGGTCGCCCGGGCGCTCGGGTCATGGACCCGCACGCCGGACGTCTCGGTGGCGGAGATCGACCCCTCCCTCGCCGACACGGCCGCACTGACCGAGGCGGCCCAGCTCCCGCCGGAGATGTCCGCGAACTGCGTCGTCGTGGCCGGACGGCGCGGCGGCGACGAGCGGGTCGCGGCCTGCGTGGTCCTGGCCACGACGCGGGCCGACGTCAACGGGCTGGTCCGCCGGCTGCTGGACGTCCGCAAGGCGTCGTTCCTGGCCATGGACCTGGCGGTCGAGTGGACCGGCATGGAGTACGGCGGCATCACGCCTGTCGGGCTGCCCGAGGACTGGTTCGTCCTCATCGACGCGGCCGTCGTGGCCACGCCGTACGTCGTGATCGGGTCGGGCGTCCGGCGCAGCAAGCTGGCCCTGCCCGGTGAGGCGCTGCGCGACCTCCCGAACGTCCAGGTCGTCGACGGCCTGGGCCAGCTCGCCTGACCGGTCGGGTCGGCCGCGGCCCCCCAGTCAACGGGCTGCGGGCGGCTCACCCACCCGCAGGGCGTAGAAGGCGACGGCAGCGGCGGCCGCGACGTTGAGCGAGTCGACTCCCCCGGCCATCGGGATCCGGACCCGTACGTCGGCCGCCTCGGCCGCTGAGGAGGAGAGGCCGTCGCCCTCGGTCCCGAGCACGAGGGCCAACCGCTCAGGTGGAGCGGCCGCCAGGTAGTCGAGCGGCACCGCCTCATCGCCCAGCGTCAGCGCAGCCACAACGAAGCCGTTGTCCTGCAACACCTTCAGCCCCTGCGGCCAGGGCGCGATCCGGGTCCACGGCACCTGGAACACCGTGCCCATGGAAACCCGGATCGACCTGCGGTAGTAGGGGTCCGCGCACCGAGGGGTCACCAGCACCGCGTCGACACCGAGCGCGGCGGCGCTGCGGAATGCCGCGCCGACGTTGGTGTGGTCGACGATGTCCTCGAGCACCGCGACCCGCCGGGCACCCTCCAGGACCGCGGCAACGGGCGACAGCGAAGGCCGCCGCATCGCGGCGATCGCACCGCGGTGCAGGTGGAAGCCGGTCAACGCCTCCAGGACCTCCGGCTCACCCACGTAGACGGGCACCTCGGACGCCTCGGCCGCGGACACGAGGTCGGCCAGGCCGCTCAGCCAGCGCGGCGCCATCAGGTAGGAGATCGGCTCGTGGCCCGCGGCGAGGGCCCGGCGGATGACCTTCTCGCTCTCGGCCAGGTAGAGCCCGAGCTCGGGCTCGCTGCGGGTGCGCAGCGCCAGGTCGGTGAGCCCGACGTACTCGCGGACGCGCGGGTCCGCGGGATCGGTGATGGTCTCGACCACGGTGCTAGGCCAGCAGCTTGACGATGGCGGCCAGCCCGACGACGACGATCACGACCCGCAGGACGGCGGGGGGCAGCCGGCGGCCGACCCGCGCGCCGATGATGCCGCCGAGGGTCGCCCCGGCCGCCAGCAGAACGACCGCGCCCCAGCTGATCTTGGACCAGGCGACGGTCATGAAGACCAGTGCCGCCACGGAGTTCGCGACGAGGGCCAGGAGGTTCTTCAGGGCGTTGACCCGCTGCAGCGGCTCGGGCAGCAGTGACCCGAGCAGGCCCATCAGGAGGACCCCTTGGGCCGCACCGAAGTAGCCGCCGTACGCCCCTGTGCCGTAGACGCCGGCCACGAGCGTCGCCCGCTGCCCGCGATGGCCCGCGCCGCCCTCGGCCTGCAGGCGCTCCCGTCGCCGGGCCAACGCCGGCTGCATCCTCGGCTGGGCGATGACCAGCACCAGGGCGATGACGATCAGCACCGGCACGATCGCCTTGAAGGCGCCGGCCGGCAGCCACAGCAGGAGCAGCGCGCCCGTGACCGACCCGAGCAATGAGGCCGGGGCGAGCAACCGGATCCTCCGACCCTGCCCCGCCAGCTCGGCCCGATAGCCCAGCGTGCCGCTGATCCCGCCGAACACCATCCCGATGTTGTTGGAGATGTTCGCTCCGACGGCGGGGTACCCGAAGGCCAGCAGGGTCGGGAAGGTGATGAGCGACCCGGACCCCACGATGGTGTTGATCGTGCCGGCGGCCACCCCCGCCAGGAAGATGGCGACGACCTCCCAGGCGGACACCGCGGCAGCCTATCCAGGGGTGACGCGGGTCAAGACGGGCGCCGGTCCGGTCGACACACGGGTGTGAGGACTGCGCTGCGCCGGCTGGGCACGCTCGCCACGGTGAGCGCGGTCCTGGTGCTGCCGGTTGCCCCGGCCGCCCACGCCGACGGGGCCGGCCGAGGCGCACCGGCCGCCACCGCCGCCCAGGCCCGCGCGGATGCCCGGCACAGCGCCGCCGAGGTCAACCGGCTCCAGGCCGAGCTGGACCAGGCGCTCCAGTCGTACGCCGGCGCGCTGACCGGGCTGCAGCAGCAGGTGTCCGACGGGATCCAGCTCGACGACTCCGTCGCCGCCAGCAACCAGGCCGTTCGGCTGGCCCAGGACCAGCGGACCGAGCGGATCCGTTCGATCTACATGGGCGGCGGCCCGATGGGTGTCTATGCCTCGCTGCTGACCTCGCAGTCGCCCCAGGACCTCGCCCTTCGGGTCGTGACGGCCCAGCGGCTGGTCGCGTCGGCCGACGCCTCCGTCACTCAGGCCGGCGACCTGGCGCGCGCGACCCAGCAGCAGCAGACGGCCAGCGCGACGCGGATCGACGCAGCGCTCGTGTCGGCCGACGACGTCACGGCCCGGGCCGACCGGGTCGCCCAGCTGGTCCGCGCCGAGCAGGCGCGAGCTCGCCCACCTCTCGGCCCGGGCCCGGGCCCTGACCCGCCAGCAGCTCGCGCGCGCCAGGGCGGCGGCAGCGGCGGCAAGCCGCAACGCCGCGGGCCAGGCCGGCGCGATGGCGATCCCGCCGGCGTACCTCGCGCTCTACCGCTCCTCGGCCCGCACGTGTCCGGGCCTGCCGTGGACCCTCCTCGCTGCGGTCGGCCAGGTGGAGAGCGGCCACGGCCGCAACAACGGCCCGAGCTCGGCCGGGGCGATCGGGCCGATGCAGTTCCGGCCGCGCACCTTCGACGCCTACGCCGTTGACGGCAATCACGACGGGCGGCTCGACGCCTGGAACCCGGCCGACGCGATCTTCACCGCCGCGCACTTCCTCTGCTCCGGCGGCGCGGGCGCACCCGCCGGCGTACAGCGAGCGTTGCTGCGCTACAACAATGCCCAGTGGTACGTCGACCTCGTGGAGGCCGTCCAACAGCGAATTGCCACGGCCTACTAGCGGATTCGCCCGACGACCTTCGACTGGCGCCACCGCGTTTTCAGCGTAGCGTCGGAGCCCGTGAGCAGCGACTCGAGCGTCTCGACCGGCAGGAAAGAACCTCTCACCAGCGACCAGCGCAGCTCGTTCGTCGCTGCGTTCCTCGGCTGGACGATGGATGCGTTCGACTACTTCATCGTCGTGCTGGTCTATGCCGACATCGCCAAGGACTTCGGCGTCTCGCTGACCCGGATGGCGTTCCTGACCACGGCGACCCTGATCATGCGGCCCGTCGGTGCGCTGATCTTCGGCCTCTGGGCCGATCGCGTCGGGCGCCGCCGGCCGCTGATCGTCGACGTGTGCTTCTACAGCGTCGTCGGGCTTCGCGTGCGCCTTCGCGCCGAACTTCTCGGTGCTGCTCGTGCTGCGCCTGCTCTACGGCATCGGCATGGGCGGCGAGTGGGGGCTCGGCGCCGCCCTGGCCATGGAGAAGATCCCGAGCAACCGCCGCGGGTTCTTCTCCGGTGTCCTGCAGGAGGGCTACTCGTGCGGCTACCTGATGGCGGCGGTCGTCTACCTGGTCCTGCACAGCGCCTGGGGGCTCAACTGGCGCTGGCTCTTCGCCTTCAGCATCATCCCGGCGTTCATCAGCCTGATCATCCGGGCCCGGGTCAAGGAGTCCGAGGTCTGGGAGAGCGGCTCGCGAGCGGCGGGTCTCGGGCCAGGTGAAGGCCAAGGAGATCTTCACCAACCCCGTCATCGTCCGCCGGTTCGTCTACCTGGTCCTGCTGATGACGGCGTTCAACTGGATGAGCCACGGCACCCAGGACGTCTACCCGACCTTCCTCAAGGAGACCGACGACGGTGGCATCGGCCTGTCCGCCAACACCGCTCTGTGGATCGCGATCCTCTACAACGTCGGTGCCATCATCGGCGGCACCACCGTGGGCGCGCTGTCCGAGCGGCTGGGCCGGCGGCGGATGATCGTCCTCTGCGCGGTCCTCGGCCTGCCCATCGTGCCGCTCTTCGCCTACTCCACCAGCGTCGGCATGCTGTGCCTCGGCTCGTTCCTGATGCAGGTCATGGTCCAGGGCGCGTGGGGCGTCATCCCGGCCCACCTGACCGAGCTCAGCCCGGACGAGATCCGCGGCTTCTACCCCGGCGTGACCTACCAGCTGGGCAACTGCCTGGCGGCGTTCAACCTGCCGATCCAGCAGGCGCTGGCCAAGAGCCACGGCTACCCGTTCGCGCTGACCGTCACGATCGTGCCGGTGCTGATCGCGGTCGCCCTGCTCACGCTGATCGGCTCGGAGGCTCGAGGCGTGCAGTTCGGCAGTGAACGCACCTCGGCCCAGGGCACCGCGGAGGCAGCCCGCCGTACGGCCGGCGCCTCGGCCTGAGCACGCCGGCCGATGACCTGCCCCCTGCCGAGGGTCAGGCGGGCGGTTCGGCCGGCGGGATGGGCTCGGCGGGAGGGATCGGCTCGGCCGGCGGCTCGGCGGGGTAGTCCGGGGCCGCTGGCGGCGGCGGTGCGGCCGGCGGATCCGGTACGGCGGGTGCCTGGGCCCGCCAGCCCGCGCCCGGTGACCTCGGTCCGGGCCGCCTCGGCCGACGCGGACGCCGCGGTCTCGCGGGCCTGGCGCAGCGCCTCGGCCGGGTCCTGCAGGGTCGGCTCCTCGAGCAGCGGCGTGTCCAGGTCGGTGCCGGTGTTCGCGGCGTACGGGTGGCTCTCGGCCGGGCCGCCGCCGTCACCGCCGTTGCCGCCGTCACCGGACCCGCCCGGCCCGGCGCTCATGCCCGCGGCCGAGCATGCCGCCGATGCCCTTGAGGGCCTCGCCGAGCTCGCTGGGGACGATCCACAGCTTGTTCGAGTCGCCCTGGGCGATCTGCGGGAGCACCTGGAGGTACTGATAGGCCAGCAGCTTCTGGTCCGCGTCGCCGCGGTGGATCGCCTCGAAGACCTGCAGGATGGCCCGGGACTGGCCCTGGGCCTCCAGGATCGCGGCCTGAGCGGTGCCCTCGGCCCGCAGGATCCGGGCCTGCTTCTCGCCCTCCGCCGTGAGGATCTGGGACTGCTTGATGCCCTCGGCGGTCAGGATCGTCGCGCGGCGGTCCCGCTCGGCCCGCATCTGCTTCTCCATCGAGTCCTGCACGCTGGCCGGCGGGTCGATCGCCTTGAGCTCGACCCGCTTGACCCGGATGCCCCAGCGCCCGGTCTCCTCGTCGAGCACCCCGCGCAGCTGGCCGTTGATCTGGTCGCGGCTGGTCAGGGTCTGCTCGAGGTCGAGCGAGCCGATGACGTTACGCAGCGTCGTGACGGTGAGCTGCTCGATGCCCTGGATGTAGTTGGCGATCTCGTAGACCGCGTCCTTCGGCTCGGTGACCTGGAAGTAGATGACCGTGTCGATGCTGACGACCAGGTTGTCGGAGGTGATCACCGGCTGGGGCGGGAAGTTCACGACCTGCTCACGCTGGTCGACGATGGCACGCGGGCGGTCCACGAACGGGATCAGCAGGTGCAGCCCGGCCTCCAGCGTGCGGTCGTAGCTGCCCAGCCGCTCGACGATGATCGCGGTCTGCTGCGGCACGATCCGGATGGTCCGGGCCAGGGCCACGACGGCGAACAGGACGAGGATCGCCAGGACGATGAGGGCGACTGCGGAGGACGGGCTCACGAGGGCAGCTCCTGTCGGGGACGCGCGACGATCGCGGTCGCACCTTCGATGCGGACGACTTGCACCGTCTCCCCGGGTGGGGACGGCGGGTCTTGCGCGGAGGCCAGGCGGGCCGACCAGACGGCGTCGCCCGGGAGCTTGATCCGGCCGTCGTACTGCGTCACGGTCTCCACGACGAGCGCCGTGCGGCCGATGTTGGCGGCGACGCCGACGCCGGGGGCCTTGGTGGGCACGAACTTCGCGAGCGCGGCCCTGCGCACCAGGGTCAGCAGCAGCAGGGAGACGACGACCGCGCAGACGACCTGGACGAACAGGTCGAGGCCGACGGCCGCGGCCAGCGCGCCGATCAGGGCACCACCGGCGAGCATGATGCAGACGAAGGCCAGCGACGCCATCTCGGCCGCGGCGAGGACCAGTGCGACGCCGATCCAGATCAACCAGGCCATCGGCTCGGCTCCCCTCTGCGCGTCGGGTCGGTCCTGATGCTACGGATGGTAGGGCTTCGCCCTGGCGCTCCACCGGTCGTCATGGCGTTCCAGCACCAGCGGGAGGCCGAACGTCTCTTCCAACGCCTCAGCGGTCAAGGTCGTGCCGACCGGCCCGCTGGCCACGACGCGGCCGTCGCGCAGCAGCAGCACGTGGGTGAAGCCGGCCGGGATCTCCTCGACGTGGTGCGTCACCAGCACCATCGCCGGCGCCGCCGGGTCGGCGGCGAGGGTGGACAGCCGGCGGACCAGGTCCTCGCGCCCCCCGAGGTCGAGGCCGGCGGCGGGCTCGTCCAGCAGCATCAGCTCGGGGTCGGTCATCAGGGCCCGGGCGATCTGCACCCGCTTGCGCTCGCCCTCGCTCAGCGTGCCGTAGGTCCGGCCGGTGAAGCCGCCCATGCCCAGTGCGTCCAGCAGCCGCTCGGCCCGCTCGTGGTCCAGCGCGTCGTAGCTCTCCCGCCAGCGGCCGACCACGCCGTAGGACGCGGTGACGACGATGTCGTGGACGTTCTCGCGGCCGGGGAGCCGCTCGGCCAGGGCCGCGCTGGCCAGCCCGATCCGTGGCCGCAGCTCGAAGACGTCCACCGCACCGAGGATCTCGCCGAGGATGCCGACGACGCCCGTGGTCGGGTGCATCCGGCCCGAGGCCAGCTGCAGCAGGGTGGTCTTGCCGGCGCCGTTGGGCCCGAGCACCACCCAGCGCTCGCCCTCCGCGACGTCCCAGGTGACGTCGTCGAGCAGGGTCGCGCTGCCGCGCACCACGCTGACCGAGGCCAGCTCCAGGACGTCGCTCATAGGGTCGCAACCTTAGTGACCCGGGGCCGACCGCGGGACGGGGTCCGGGTGGCAGGTTGAGCCAGTCCGCCGACCGCCCGACTCGTAGGGTGTGCAGATGCGCGACCTTCCCCGTTCCGCGGCGCTCGCCGCATGGGGCAGCGCGGTGCTCTCGGGCACGGCGTCGATCGACGACGCGGTCAGCGCGATCCAGGGTGACGACCTCCCCCACGTGCTGGATCTGTCGGCGGTGCCGTTCGAGGCTCCGGTGCCCGGGCTGGTCGGGCTGTTCGCCGCTCTCCGCCGGCACGAGGTCACCCGGCTGCGGCTGCTGCTGCCGGCCGAGGGCGACCTCGCCGGCCTGCCCGGACCTCCGACCTTCAACACGGCGGCCCTGGACGTCGGCGAGTGTGTGGTCTCCGACGACGGTCTGCCGTGCGGTTTCGTGCCGGTCGTCGTGCGGCACGGCCACCCGGACTCCGCCGACGACGACCTGGACGCCACGCTGTCGGTGATGTGGTGCGCGCTGCCGATCAGCGAGTGTCCGCAGGCCGGGGCAATGGCTGACCTGAGCGAGTCGCGCCGGTTGCTGCTGACGACCCTGCAGGAGGCCAGCGCCACCCTGGAGCACCTCGACGTCGCGGCCTGGTCACACGACCCCGCCCCCGGGCTGGACCACCTCCGGCATCGCTCGGTGTCGGCCGACATGCCCCCCGGGACGCCGTCGCGTGCGGCGCAGATGCTCGACCTGGCCTGGCGGGTCCGCATGGTCGTGGAGCTCGCCCGGCGCGACGACGGCGGTGCCATCAACACGTGGGAGAGCCAGCAGCGGCTGCAGGCCCTACGCCGGCTCGACGTCGTCTCGCGGCACGCGGTCGTCGCCGCGGTCAACGCCGCGCTCGAGCCCGTCCGCTAGCCGCACCACCCGCGCGCACGGAGCTGCTCGAGGTCACTATCGCGGAGCGGCCAGGACCTTCTCGTAGACCGCGACCGTGCGGCCCGCGATGCTCCCCCAGCTGAAGTCCTCCTGGGCCCGTACGCGCCCGGCCCGCCCGCGCACCGCGGCCCGTTCGGGGTCACTGACCGCGTCGACCAGCGCGGCGGCCATGTCGGCGACGAAGCGCTCGGGGTCGACCGGTGTGCCCGTGC
This sequence comes from uncultured Actinomycetota bacterium, assembly GCA_963795385.1. Lineage (GTDB taxonomy): Bacteria > Actinomycetota > Actinomycetes > Actinomycetales > CAVURS01 > CAVURS01. The sequence goes on along the minus strand of CAWCHK010000003.1, from coordinate 262,441 downwards.
CGTCCTGGAGCTGCTCGATCGGCACGAGCCAGCCGGTCTCGCCGTCCACGACCACCTCGGGAATGCCTCCCGTCGCCGTCGCGACGACGGCCAGCTCGCAGGCCATCGCCTCCAGGTTGACGATGCCGAGCGGCTCGTAGACCGACGGGCAGGCGAACACGGTGCCCGCGGACAGCAGCGCCGCGACCTCGGGCTGCGGCAGCATCTCGTCGATCCAGACGACCCCGGTCCGGGTCGTGCGCAGGTCGTCGACCAGGCCCTCCACCTCGGCGGCGATCTCGGGCGTGTCCGGCGCGCCCGCGCAGAGCACCAGCTGGACGTCGGGCGGCAGCTGGGCCGCCGCGCGCAGGAAGTAGGGCAGGCCCTTCTGCCGGGTGATCCGTCCGACGAAGACGACCGACCGCCGGTCCGGGTCCACTCCGTGCCGGCGTACGACGTCCTCGGCGCGGTTGGGCGACCACCTCTCGGTGTCGATCCCGTTGTGCACCATATGAACTCGGGCCGGGTCGACGTCGGGGTAGCAGCGCAGGATGTCCTTGCGCATCCCCTCGCTCACCGCGATCAGACCGGCCGCGCCCTCCATGGCGGTCTGCTCCATCCACGACGAGACGCGGTAGCCGCCGCCCAGCTGCTCGGCCTTCCACGGCCGCAGCGGCTCCAGGCTGTGCGCCGTCATGACGTGGGGCACGCCGTGCAGCAGCTGCGCCAGGTGGCCCCCCATCCCGGCGTACCAGGTGTGCGAGTGGACGATGTCGGCCCCCGCGCAGTCGTCGGCCATGGGCAGGTCGACGCCGAGGGTCTGCAGCGCTGCGTTGGCCGACTCCAGGCCGGCGGGCGGGTCGGCGTACCCCGTGGTGCCGGCCTCGTCCCGCGGCCCACCGAAGCAGTGCACGCGGACGTCGACGGCCTGATCGCCCTGAGGGGAGCGCAGCGCGCGGACCAGCTCCTCGACGTGGACGCCGGCGCCGCCGTACACCTTGGGCGGGTACTCCTTGCTCAGCAGATCCACTCGCATGGCGACACCGTAGACCCGGACGAATGCGGCGGCCCGACCACCGAGACAGGTCTCGCGCTCGGCCCGCCGCCCTCATAGGGTCCAGCACATGGTCTCGACGCGGCGCCCTCTGAAGGTCCTTGCCATCGTGCTCGCCGGTGGCGAGGGCAAGCGGCTGATGCCGCTGACCGCCGACCGGGCCAAGCCGGCCGTGCCGTTCGGCGGGATCTACCGCCTGATCGACTTCGCGCTGTCGAACGTCGTGAACTCGCGCTTCCTCAAGGTCGTCGTCCTCACGCAGTACAAGTCGCACAGCCTGGACCGGCACATCTCGCGGGCCTGGCGGATGTCGAACATCCTCGGCAACTACATCGCCCCGGTGCCCGCGCAGCAGCGGGTGGGCAAGCACTGGTACCTCGGCAGCGCGGACGCGATCTTCCAGAGCCTCAACCTCGTCCACGACGAGGAGCCGGACATCGTGGTGGTCGTGGGCGCCGACCACGTCTACCGGATGGACTTCTCCCAGATGGTCGAGGCGCACGTCGAATCCGGCGCTGCCGCAACGGTGGCCGCGATCCGCCAGCCGATCTCGATGTCGGACCAGTTCGGCGTCATCGACACCGACCCGGCGAACCCGGGCCGGATCCGCGAGTTCCTCGAGAAGCCCGCCAACCCCACGCCGCTGCCCGACAACCCGGACGAGATCCTCGCGTCGATGGGCAACTACGTCTTCGACGCCAAGGCGCTGGTGGAGCAGGTCACGCGGGACAACGAGCGCGAGGACACGAAGCACGACATGGGCGGCGACATCATGCCGGCCTTCGCCGAGCGTGGCGAGGCCGGTGTCTACGACTTCAAGGACAACGAGGTCCCGGGCGCCGAGCCGCGCGACCGGGACTACTGGCGCGACGTCGGCACGATGGACTCCTACTACGACGCGCACATGGATCTCGTTGCGGTGCAACCGATCTTCAACCTGTACAACTACGAGTGGCCGATCTTCACCGACGTCGGGCCCTACCCTCCGGCGAAGTTCGTCCACGGCTGGCACGGTCGCGTCGGCAGCGCGGTCAACTCGATCGTCTCTCCCGGCTGCGTCGTCAGCGGCGCGCTGGTGGAGAACTCCGTGATGGGCCCGGGCTCCAACGTGCACTCGTGGGCGACGGTCACCGACAGCGTCCTGCTGGACGGCGTCGACATCGGGCGGCACGCCGTGGTCCGCCGGGCGATCATCGACAAGAACGTCAAGATCCCCGAGAACGCCCGCATCGGCCTCGACCCCGACGAGGACCGCGCCCGGGGCCTGACGATCTCGGAATCGGGCCTGGTCATCATCGGCAAGGGCCAGGTCATCCCCGGATGAGCGAAGCGGCCGACACGCCACCGACCGACGCCGGCTCCGGTCAGGCCCACCGCCCGCTGCGGATCGCGGTCCAGCTGCACCCGCAGCACGCGGAGTGGAGCGCCATCCGCCGGGTGGTCGTCGAGGCCGAGGAGCTCGGGGTCGACGTGATCTTCAACTGGGACCACTTCTTCCCTCTCAACGGCGACCCGGACGGCAAGCACTTCGAGTGCTGGACCATGCTCGGAGCCTGGGCCGAGATCACCTCGCGGGTGGAGATCGGGGCGCTGGTGACCTGCAACTCCTACCGCAACCCCGAGCTGCTCGCCGACATGGCCCGCACCGTCGACCACATGAGTGGCGGCCGGCTGATCCTGGGTATCGGCTCGGGCTGGAAGCAGAAGGACTACGACGAGTACGGCTACGACTTCGGTACGGCGGGCAGCCGGCTGGACGACCTGGCCGAGTCGCTGCCGCGGATCGAGCGCCGCCTGGCCCGGCTCAACCCGCCGCCGACCCGCCACGTCCCCGTCCTGGTCGGCGGCGGCGGGGTCAAGAAGACGCTGCGGCTGGTCGCCCGGCACGCCGACATCTGGCACTCCTGGGGCGACCCGCCGGAGTTCGCCCGCAAGAGCGCCGTCCTGGACGAGTGGTGCGCCAGCGAGGGCCGCGACCCGGCGCAGATCGAGCGGTCGGTGGGCGCCACGGGCCGGCCGGAGCAGTTCGGTCAAGCGCTCGTCGACCTGGGCGCTCGGATGTTCACGGTCGGGACCGGTGGGCCGAACTACGACCTCGGCCAGCTGCGGGACTGGCTGGCCTTCCGCGACGACGTCAACTCCCAGGCCTGAGCCGGGCGGTCGCTGACCGGCGAGAGCGCGTGACCCTGAGTCACGGCTCGGCCCGAACGGTGCGCGCAAGCGGGGGATCCTTGACCAACTCCGTCACGGCCCGTCATGCACACCCGCACCATGCGTGTCATGGGAGAAGTGCCGTCGAGCCACGACGCCGTCCGGGGATACCTGGACAGCGCCGTCGCCGAGGCGGCCGAGCGCTGGGTCGGCCGGGCCATGGATGCCACCGCGTACGCCGACCTGGTGGCGGCCGTCCTGGCCCGGCGCGAGGCGCTGTCGCCCCTGCTGCACCGGCCCGAGCGGTTCACCGCCGAACCGGTCCCGGTCCGGCCCCTGAGTGCTGTCGGCCCGGCCCGGCACCACGAGCGCCGGTCCCGCCCACGCTGGCCCGCCGGGTCCCCAGAGGGCGGATCGCGCGCCGATTGGGCCGAGCCGTCCGCGCCCCGCGCCGCGTCGATCGCCGTCGGGGCCGGGCCGGTCACGCCCCAACCGCCCACTCCGGAGGTACGCCGCGGGATCGGCCTGCCCACCCGGCCCCCCGGCCGGCACCGCACTCCCCCGCCGCCGCCCTCGCCACCCGAGGCCATCGACCTGAGCGAGAACCTCGGCACCGTCCTGGACTGGCTGGGTCGGCCCGAGGGGTGAGCCCTGGCCGCGACTAGGGTTCGCGGGTGGCCGCCCCAGCACCGCGCACCCTGCTCGTCACGGTCACCGGGCCGGACCGCCCCGGTGTCACCTCGGCGGTCTTCGACGCGCTGTCGGCGCCGGAGGTCGAGGTGCTCGACGTCGAGCAGGTCGTCGTCCGCGGGCGGCTGACCCTCGGCGTCCTCGTCTCGGCCGGGCACCAGGAGAGTGCCCTGGCGGCGGCGGCCACGGCTGCGGGACGTCAGCTGGGCATGCAGGTCTCGTGCACCTCGGGGCACGGCGACAGCCCTCCGCGCAGCGGACAGGCGCTGCACGTCACCCTGATCGGCGCTCCGCTACGGCCCCTGGCGGTCTCCTCCATAGCGACGGTGCTCGCCGTGCGCGGGGCCAACATCGACCGGATCCGACGGCTGTCGCGCTACCCGGTCAGCACGTTGGAGCTCGACGTCTCGGCGGTCGACGACGTCGACGCCCTCCGGCGCGAGCTGGCGCTCGAGGCGGCCACCCGGCAGGTGGACGTCGCGGTGTCGCCGGCCGGCCTGGCCCGGCGCGGCCGGCGGCTGGTCGTCATGGACGTCGACTCGACCCTGATCCAGGACGAGGTGATCGAGCTGCTGGCCCAGCACGCGGGCCGGTCGGCCGAGGTGGCAGCGGTGACCGAGCGGGCGATGCGCGGCGAGCTGGACTTCACCGCGAGCCTGCACGAGCGGGTCGCCGCCCTGGGTGGGCTGCCGGTCTCGGTCCTCGACGAGGTCCGGGCCGCGGTGCGGCTGACGCCGGGCGCGCGGACGCTGGTCCGGACGATGGGCCGGCTGGGCTTCTCGGTCGCCCTCGTGTCCGGCGGCTTCATCGAGATCGTCCGGCCGCTCGCGGACCTGCTGGGGATCGAGCACGCGGAGGCCAACCGCCTGGAGGTGGCCGACGGGCGGCTCACCGGCCGGGTCGTCGGTGCGGTCGTGGACCGGGCCGGCAAGGCGGCGGCGCTGCGGCGGTTCGCCGAGCTGGAGGGGCTGCCGCTGTCACGGACGATCGCGATCGGCGACGGCGCGAACGACCTCGACATGCTCGCGGCGGCCGGCCTCGGGGTGGCGTTCAACGCCAAACCCGTTGTCCGGCAACAGGCTGACACGTCCGTGACGGTGCCCTACCTGGACGCCGTCCTGTTCCTGCTCGGGATCACCCGCGAGGAGATCGAGGCCGCGGACGCCGAAGGCTGACCCGGCCGACTGGCCTGACCCGCCCGTTCGACGTCGCCGGACCCCTGGGAGCCGGGTTGGGCCAGTTCGCCGGGCCGCCAACCTCGCGGCCGGGCCAGGCAGGCGCGGTCAGGCCAGGCTGCGGCGTGCGGTCAGCGGGGCGAGATGAGGGCGCTGAGGTGACCGGTGCCCGGCTCGACGGCGGACCACTCCCGGTCGAAGGTCAGCACCGCTGCGCAGGCCGTCTTCAGCCCGGCCGCCAGCTGCTCGGCCACGCCCGGCTCGGCGCCCCCTGCGAGCAGGGCCGCCAGCGCACTGCTGGTCGGTTCGTGGCCGACGCAGGCCAAGGTCCTGACGTCGTCGGGCGCCGCGGTGATGACGGCCAGGACCTCTGACCGGCCGGCGTCGTAGAGCCGGCCGTCGACCCGCACCGGTGGCGGGTCCGGCCAGGCGGCCGCGGCGAGCCGCCAGGTCTCCTGGGCCCGAGCCGCATCCGAGCAGACCACGAGATCCGGGCGCAGCCCGGCCCGGGCCAGTCGCTCCCCCAGCTCCGGCGCCTCGCGACGCCCGCGGGCGTTGAGCGGTCGCTCGTGGTCGGCCGCGCCCGCCTCCCAGTCCGACTTCGCGTGCCGGACGATCAGCAGGCTCCGCGCGGCCATGCTGCGGACCTACTGCCCCATGGCGTGCACGCCGCCGTCGACGTGCAGCATCTCGGCGGTCGTCGCGGGGAACCAGTCGGACAGCAGAGCGACGCACGCCTTCGCGGCCGGCTCCGGGTCACGGACGTCCCAGCCCAGCGGCGCGCGGTCGTTCCAGATGTCCTCGAACGCGTCGAAGCCGGGGATCGACTTGGCCGCCGTCGTCCGGATCGGCCCGGCCGCGACGAGGTTGACCCGCACGCCCTTCGGCCCGAGGTCCCGCGCCAGGTAGCGCGCCGTCGACTCGAAGGCCGCCTTGGCCACTCCCATCCAGTCGTAGACCGGCCAGGCATACCGCGCGTCGAAGGTCAGCCCCACGATGCTCCCGCCCTCGCTCATCAACGGAAGCGCAGCGACACCAAGGGCTTTCAACGAGTACGCCGACACGTGCAGCGCCGTCGAGACGTCCTCCCACGAGGCCTCGAGGAAGTCGAACGCACCCTTGGGGGCGAACCCGATCGAGTGCACGACGCCGTCCAGGCCGTCGACGTGTTCGCGCACCCGCTCGGCCAGCGCGTCCAGGTGGCCCTGGTCCTGCACGTCCAGCTCGACCACCGGCGGCGTCTCGGGCAGCCGCTTGGCGATGGTCTGGGTGATCTTCATCGTCCGGCCGAAGCTGGTGAGGACGATGCTCGCGCCCTCCTGCTGGGCCAGCCGGGCCACGTGGAACGCGATCGACGCATCGGTCAGCAGACCGGTGACCAGCAGCCGCTTGCCCTCGAGCAGACCCATCTCAGTGCCCCATTCCCAGACCGCCGTCGACGGGGACGACGGCTCCGCTGATGTACGCCGCGGCGTCGCTGGCCACGAAGCGCACGACCTCCGCAACCTCGGCCGCGCTGACGAACCGCCCGGCCGGGATGGCCGCCAGGTAGGACTTCTGCAGGTCCTCCGCCAGCGCCGCCGTCATGTCGGTCTCGATGAAGCCCGGCGCCACGACGTTGGCCGTGATGCCCCTGCCCCCGAGCTCGCGCGTGACCGAGCGGGCCAGGCCGACCAGCCCGGCCTTGGACGCGGCGTAGTTGGACTGCCCGGCCGAGCCGTAGAGACCGACCACGCTGGAGATCAACACGATCCGGCCCTTGCGCAGCCGGATCATGCCCTTGCTGGCGCGGCGTACGCACCGGAAGGCACCGCCCAGGTTGGCGTTCACCACGTCGTCGTAGTCCTCGTCGCTCATCCGCATCAGCAGGCCGTCGCGGGTGATGCCGGCGTTGGCCACCAGCACCTCGACCGGGCCGTGCGCCGCCTCCGCCTCGCCGAACGCCGCGTCGACCGAAGCCGTGTCCGTCACCTCGCACGTCACCGCCAAGCCTCCGGCGTCGACGAGGTCGGCCGGCGGCTCGCCGGAGCGGTAGGTGAAGGCGACCCTGTCGCCGGCGGCGAGGAAGCTGCGGGCGATGGCGTGACCCAGCCCGCGGTTCCCGCCGGTGACCAGCACGCTGCGCGGCCGGGCCTCGTCTGTCTCAGGCATGCGCCGACGCTATCGGCTCGGCCCGGTCCGGCCGAAGTCCCGGCCGGGCAAACGCGGCAGATAGGTTGCGGCGATGCGCGCGATCCAGATCACCGAGTTCGGCGGCCCCGAGGTGCTGACGCTGGCCGAGGTCGACGACCCGGCACCGGGCGACTCCCTCGTCCTCATCGACGTCGCCACCGCCGGGGTGAATTTTGCAGATACGCACCAGGCGGAGAACAGCTACCTCGCCCCGCAGCACCTCCCCCTCGTGCCGGGCGTCGAGGTGGCCGGCCGCGACCCCGACGGGCGGCGGGTGGTGGCCCTGCTGGCCGGCGGAGGCGGGTACGCCGAGAAGGCCCTCGCCCACCCGGCCGTGACGTTCCCCCTGCCGGACGCCGTCGACGACCTGACCGCGCTGGCTCTCGTCGTGCAGGGGACGACCGCCTGGCACCTCCTGCGGACCAGCGCGCACCTGCGCCTCGGGGAGTCGGTCGTGGTCCATTCCGCTGGCGGCGGCGTCGGCAGCCTGGCGGTGCAGCTCGCCCGCACCTGGGGCGCCGGCCGGGTGATCGCCACGGCGTCGTCGCCGGAGAAGCGGGACCTCGCGCTCAGTCTCGGAGCCCACGTCGCGGTGGACGTCTCCGGCCTCGACGCGCAGGGAGTCCGCCAGGCGCTGGTCGCGGCGAACGGCGGCCGTCCGGTCGACATCGTCCTGGAGATGACCGGCGGCCCGGTCTTCGACGGGTCGCTGGCCGCGCTCGCGCCCTTCGGCCGGCTCGTGATCTACGGCCTGGCCTCGCGTCGCTCACCCGCACCGGTCAAGCCGGGCGAGCTGCTGGGGACCAGCCGGGCCGTCATCGGCTTCTGGCTGGTCCACTGCCTGCGCCGGCCGGAGGGACTGGGGCCGGCCATGGACGAGCTGCTGTCCCTGGCGGCCAGCGGAGGACTGAGGGTCGTCGACGGCGGGCACTACCCCCTGGCCGACGCCCGGCGGGCGCACGAGGACCTCCGCTCGCGACGTACGACAGGGAAGCTCGTCCTCGATGTCGGTAGTTTTGGCCCGTGAGCAACGAGCGAACGGTCGACGAGGACTTCGCCGCACTCCCCCTCAGCCCGCTGGCCGACGCGGCGCTCTCGCGGGCCCGTGACCTCGGTGCCGGCCACGCCGACCTCCGGGTCGAGCGCGTCCGGACGGGGTCGGTCCACCTGCGCGACGCCCGGCTGGCCTCCTCCGGCGACGACACCGACACCGGGCTCGCGGTCCGGGTCCTGGTGGACGGGGTCTGGGGCTTCGCGGCCGCGGCGGAGCTGAGCCCGGACGCGGCCGTGCGGGCCGCCGAGCAGGCGGTCGCGATGGCGCGGGTGAGCACGCCGCTGGCGAGCGAGCGGGTCGAGCTGGCCGACGAGCCGGTCCACGCGAACGCCCAGTGGGTGTCGGCGTACGACGTCGACCCCTTCGACATCCCGGCGGCCGAGCGGGCCGACCTGCTCGCAACCTGGTCCAGCCGCCTGATGGGATCGGGCGCCGACCACGTCGAGGCCGCAGTGGCCGCGGTCAAGGAGCAGAAGTTCTACGCCGACCTGGCCGGCAGCTCGACCCTGCAGCAGCGGGTCCGGATCAATCCCGACGTCACGGTGGTCGTGGCCAGCAGCGAGTCGGTCGAGACGATGCGGACCCTCGCTCCCGGCACGGGCCGCGGCTGGGAGTACCTCGCCGGCACCCCCGAGCAGGGCGCCTGGGCCTGGGACGAGGAGCTGGCCACGCTGCCCGAGCTCGCCGTCGAGAAGCTCAAGGCCCCCAGCGTCGAGTCCGGCGCCTACGACCTGGTGATCGACCCGACCAACCTCTGGCTGACCATCCACGAGTCGATCGGCCACGCGACCGAGCTGGACCGGGCCCTCGGCTACGAGGCGGCGTACGCCGGCACGTCGTTCGCGACCATCGACCAGCTCGGGACGCTGCGCTACGGCAGCGACGTCATGCACGTGACCGGCGACCGTACGGCGGAGCACGGGCTGGCCACGACCGGGTACGACGACGAGGGGGTGGAGACCCAGGCCTGGGACATCATCCGCGACGGCACGCTGGTCGGCTACCAGCTGGACCGCGCCATGGCCCGGCAGAACGCCGAGCGGACCGGGGTCTCCCGCTCGAACGGCTGCGCCTTCGCCGACTCGTCCTCGCACGTGCCGATCCAGCGGATGGCCAATGTCAACCTGCAGCCGGCGGCCGACGGGCCGTCCACCGACGAGCTGATCTCGGGGGTGGACCGCGGCATCTACGTCATGGGCGACAAGTCGTGGTCGATCGACATGCAGCGCTACAACTTCCAGTTCACCGGGCAGCGGTTCTACCGGATCGAGCACGGTCGCCTCGTCGGCCAGCTGCGCGACGCGGCCTACCAGGCGACCACCACCGACTTCTGGCGCTCGATGGTGCGGATCGGCGGCCCGCAGACCTACCTGCTGGGCGGTGCGTTCAACTGCGGCAAGGGCCAGCCGGGTCAGATCGCGGCCGTGAGCCACGGTTGTCCATCGGCAACCTTCCGCCAGGTGCGAATTCTCAACACCAACGAGGAGGGACGCGCGTGAGCGACGCAGCTCCCCACATCCTGGCCGAGCGAGCCCTCGAGGCCGCGACCGGCCCGTGCGTCGTCATCGTCGAGTCGGCGACCACCGCCAACCTGCGCTGGGCCTCGAACACGTTGACCACCAACGGTCTGAGCAGCACCCAGACGGTGACGGTCATCGCGACGCACGAGGCGGCGGGCGGCACGTCGTCGGGCGTCGTACGCCGTGGTGGCGTGCAGGCCGACGACGTCGCCGGGCTGGTGGCCGAGGCGGAGGCGGAGGCCGCCGAGGCCGCGCCGGCCGAGGACGCCGCGCCATTGGTGTCCGGGCGCGCGGAGGACGACTTCGCCGAGCTCCCGGCCACCCTGGAGGTCGGCGCCCTGTCGTCGTTCGCGGACGCTCTCGGCGAGGCGATCGGGCGAGCGTCGGCGGCCGATCAGGAGCTCTTCGGCTACGCCGAGGAGTCACTGGCGACGGCCTACCTGGCGTCCAGCACCGGGCTGCGGACGCGGTTCGTGCAGCCCACCGCCCGCGCGGAGGTCAACGCCAAGGCAGCGGCGCGGACGCGGTCGGCCTGGGCCGGCGCCGGAGCCCGGCAGCTCTCCGACGTGGACGTCGCGGCGCTGTCGGCCGATGTGGACGAGCGGCTCGGCTGGCAGGCGCGGCAGCTGGAGCTGTCCGCCGGCCGGTACGACACCGTGCTGCCGCCTAGCGCCGTCGCCGACCTGATGACCTACGCGTACTGGTCGGCGGGCGCCCGCACCGCGCACGAGGGACGCTCGGTCTTCGGCAAGCCGGGCGGTGGCACCCGGGTCGGCGAGCGGCTGACCGAGGTGCCGCTCACGCTGTGGAGCGATCCGGGCACGCCGGGACTCGAGTGCGCGCCGTACGTCATGGTCGAGAACAGCAGCGAGCTCGGGTCGGTCTTCGACAACGGCCTGGCCACGCCGCCCTGCCTGTGGGTCGACCAGGGCGTGCTGTCGGCCCTGCCGACGACGCGGTACACCGCCGCCCTGACCGGCCTGCCCCTGCACCCGATGGTGAGCAACCTGTCGCTGGCGACGCCGGACGGCTCGGCCAGCCTGAGCGACCTGGTGGCCGACCTCGACGACGGCCTGCTGCTGACCTGCATGTGGTACATCCGCGAGGTCGACCCGCGCACCCTGCTGCTGACCGGCCTGACCCGCGACGGCGTGTATCGCGTCCAGGGCGGCGAGGTCGTCGGGGCCGTGACCAACTTCCGGTTCAACGAGAGCCCCATCGACATGCTGGGCCGGGTCGAGGCCGTGGGACAGAGCGCGCCGACGGTCGGGCGGGAGTTCGGGACGTACTTCCAGCGCACGGCGATGCCTCCGATCCGGGTCTCGGGCTTCAACATGTCGAGCGTCAGCCCGGCCTCCTAGGCGCGAGTCTCAAGGTCGTCGGAAGCCGAATCGCCTCAGGCGGTCGCGGGTGCCCTCCGGGCGCGTACCGTGGGGTTGTGAGCCGCCCCCCGCAGCAGCCGGTCTACTCGGTGACCGAGGCACGCCGGGGGTCGAGCGACGATCTCAAGCAGCGCCAGAAGCGCTACCTCATCTCGATGTCGATCCGGACCCTCTGCTTCGTCCTGGCCGTCGTGGTGCACGGCCCGCTGCGCTGGGTGTTCGTCTCGGCGGCGCTCGTGCTGCCGTACATCGCCGTGGTCATGGCCAACGCGGTCGGATCGGGCGCCGGGGCCGCCCCGACGGCGTACGTCCCGGAGCAGAGCAGGCTCGGCTCGGCCGAGCGCAAGAACCTCGGCGACGGCACCCGGCCCGGCACGCCGTGAGCATCTTCCCCGGGGAGCCGACCGTGCGCGCCGACTCCAGCCTGAGCCTGATGTGCAGCGCTCGCGGCTGCCGCTCGTCGGCCTCCTGGGGCCTGAAGTGGAACAACCCGAAGCTGCACACCCCCGACCGTCGCAAGACCTGGCTGGCCTGCGGGGAGCACCGGGAGTCGCTCGAGGCGTTCCTGACCGTGCGGGGCTTCCTGCGCGAGACCGTCCCGGTCAGCGAGCTCAAGCCCGACTGATCGCCACGTACGAGGGTCGGACGCCTGGATGCCTCAGCCGCCGATGGCCGACATCGGCCGGTCCGGCTGCAGGAAGCCCGGGTCGTCGATGCCATGGCCGGCCAGCTTGGTCGCCATCAGCCGCCGCATCCGGTCGGCCAGCTCAGCGTCGGTCGCGCCTTCGCGCAGCGGCGCCCGCAGGTCCGACTCGGTCCGGGCGAAAAGGCACGAGCGCAGCTGACCGTCGGCGGTGAGCCGCATCCGATCGCAGGCGCCGCAGAACGGCCGGCTCACGCTGGCGATGACGCCGACCCGGGCCGGACCCCCGTCGACCAGCCAGGTCTGCGCGGGCGCGCTGCCCCGCTCGGCGTCCGGCTCCGGCGCGAGGTCGAACCGCTCGCCGAGCCGTTGCAGGATCTCGTCGGCGGTGACCATCTGCTCGCGCTGCCAGGCGTGCTGGGCGTCGAGCGGCATCTGCTCGATGAACCGCAGCTCGTAGCCCCGCTCCACCGACCAGGCCAGCAGGTCGGCGACCTGCTCGTCGTTGACGCCACGCATCGCGACGGCGTTGATCTTGACCGGCTGCAGGCCGGCCGCGGCGGCCGCCTCCAGGCCGGCGACCACGTCTCCCAGCCGGTCGCGGCGGGTCAGGGTCTCGAACGTCCGGCGGTCGATGGTGTCGAGGCTGACGTTCACCCGATCCAGGCCGGCCGCAGCCAGCGGTGCGGCCAGCCGGTCCAGCCCGAGCCCGTTGGTCGTCATGGCGATCCGCGGTCGGTGCGGCAGCGCGGCCAGCATCGCCACCAGGTCCGGCAGCCCCCGCCGCAGCAGCGGCTCTCCCCCGGTGAGCCGGACGTCGGTGACTCCCAGGGAGACGGCGACGCCGACCAGGCGGGCCATCTCCTCGAAGGTCAGCAGCTCCGGCTTGGGCAGCCAGTCCAGGCCCTCGGCCGGCATGCAGTAGGTGCATCGCAGGTTGCAGCGGTCGGTGACTGACACCCGCAGGTCCGTGGCCACCCGGCCGTAGCGGTCGGAGAGCGCTCCCGCGGTGATGCGCGCGGACGGCGGCGGGAGCTGGACGGTCACCTCGCCAGCCTACGGTGCCGTTCCCGGACCGCGCCGGTCGGCGACCGGGCCCGGCGGTTACCGTCGGGGCATGAGGGAGCTGTCGGCGTTGGAGGAGTCGTGGGCGTGAAGGAGCAGCGCCGCGAGCTGGCCGGCCTGCTCGCCATCGCTGTCGTCTTCGCCATCGCCTGCGTCTTCCTCGGCCGCTGGCAGTACCACCGCTTCCAGGACAAGTACGCCGCGGACCACCTCGTCGGCCGCAACTACCGCTCGGCTCCGGTGACCGTCGGGTCATTGCTCGCGGGCCCGGCCTCGCCGCTGTCCCCGAAGGACGTCTGGCGCCCGGTCAGGGTCAGCGGCCGGTACGACGCGGAGCGCCAGGTCCTGGTCCGCAACCGGCCGTTCGAGGGGGCGTACGGGTACGAGGTGCTCGCTCCACTGGTCCCGGCGTCCGGCGGACCGGCGCTGCTGGTCGACCGCGGCTGGATCCCCAGCGGGCAGACCGGCGATGCGCCGGACTCGGTGCCTGCGCTGCCGCCGGGGCCGGTGAGCATCGTGGCCCACCTGCAGCCGGGCGAGGCGGCCAAGAGCGGCACGCTGCCCGCCGGCCAGTTCGCCAGCATCGACCTGGACCGGATCGCCGCCCAGACGGGGCAGCCGCTGCTCCGGGCGTACGGCGTGCTGTCGAGCCAGGTGCCCGCGCCGGCCGCCCTGCCGAACCTGCTGCCCGAGCCGGACGACGGTGGCTACTGGGGCGTCAACCTGTCGTACGCCTTCCAGTGGGGGCTGTTCGCAGTGGCCGCGCTGGCCTTCCCGTTCCTCTTCCTGCGGCGCCGGCGGCGGCTGCAGGCCGAGGACGAGGCGGCCGAGCGGGCCGTGCTGCACCCGGAGTCCGTGGCGGTCACCGTGCCCAGGCGCCGGCGGACCCGGATCTGGGACGAGGAGGACGAGTGAGGAGTGACTCGACGCGCCCGGGCGATCGCGCGAAGAGCTCGGGCCGGTCGACCGGTCAGGCCGGCGCCGGTGCCTCGCGCAGACCCTGGCCGGCGAACTGCGTACGGAATCCATTGCGGTAGGCAGTAACGGCGCGAGATCGATTGGGACTGGGCGCGTTACGGCTGCTAAGCACGAAGTCGGCGAATTTCGGCAATGAGCCGCAGGGACGTCCTGACGCGCATGAGCGATGAAGTCGAGGTCGGCCGTCGATGCCGGGATCACGGCTCCTGTCACCGCCCTAGACACGTACATGTCGGGCTCGTCGTCGTCCTCGCTCACCCGGATGAAGTCGTCGCCCGACATGTGGTCGCGACCCTCGACGTAGGAAGTCCAGGGACCCGGCGAAGCCTCCGCGCAACGGGACTCGATGGCGCGAAGGTCAGCATCGCTGAGTTCGTCAGTCATCCCAGCATCATCTCTTGGCGAGCGAGGGACCGGGCGGACTAGACGAGGCTTTCGGAGGGCTCAACTCACTGAAGTCAGCGACTCGTCTTCGCTGTTATGCGCTCTTGGGGCAAACTGGGTGGCGTACAGGTCGGCGTAGAGGCCGCCCCGGGCCAAGAGCTCCTCGTGCCGGCCGGTCTGCACGACCCGGCCGTCCTCGATGACGGCGATCAGGTCGGCCCCCCGCACGGTCGAGAGCCGGTGGGCGATGACCAGCGCCGTACGGCCGGCCAGTGCGGTGTCCAGGGCCCGCTGGACGGCGACCTCGGACTCGCTGTCCAGGTGGGCGGTGGCCTCGTCGAGGACGACGAGGCCAGGTGACTTCAGCAGCAGCCGGGCGATCGCCAGCCGCTGCTTCTCGCCGCCGGACAGCCGGTGACCCCGGTCGCCGACGACGGTGTCGACCCCGCGCGGCAGCGACTCGACCAGGTCCCAGATCTGGGCCGAGCGGAGCACGCGCTCCAGGTCGGCCTCGGTGGCGTCGGGCCGGGCGTAGGCCAGGTTGGCCCGGATGGTGTCGTGGAACATGTGGGCGTCCTGGGTGACGACGCCGACCTTCTCCCGCAACGAGTCCAGGCTCACCTGGCGCAGGTCCTGACCGTCGAGCAGCACCGCGCCCGACGTGGGGTCGTAGAGGCGCGCGACCAGGCCGGTGATCGTCGTCTTGCCCGCCCCGCTGGGCCCGACGAGGGCCACCAGCTGCCCCGGCTCGACGTGCAGGTCGATGCCGTGCAGCACCTCCCCGCTGCCCTTGCGGTCACCGGCCGACACGAGCTCCAGCGACTCCAGGGAGACCTCGTCGGCCGAGGGGTAGCTGAAGTGCACGCCCTCCAGGTCGACCGACACGGGACCGTCCGGCAGCGCGGTCGCGTCCGGCGCCTCGACGACGAGCGGCTGGAGGTCGAGGACCTCGAAGACCCGCTCGAACGACACCATCGCCGTCATCACGTCGACCCGAACGTTGGTCAGCGCGGTGATCGGCCCGTAGAGGCGGCCCATCAGCGCGGCCAGTGCGAGCAGCGTCCCGACCGAGAACGAGCCGTGGACCGCGAGCACGCCGCCCACGCCGTACACGACTGCAGTGGCGAGGCTCGCCACCAGGAGCAGCGAGGTGTAGAAGACGCGGCTGTTCATCGCGATCTTGATGCCGGCGTCACGGACCCCGGCCGCGCGCTGGCGGTACTCGCGCTCCTCGTCCGCCGGACGGCCGAACAGCTTGACCAGCAACGCTCCCGCGACGTTGAACCGCTCCGTCGTCCGCCCGCCGAGCTCGGCGTTGAGCTGCATCTGCTGCCGGGTCAGGGCGGCCAGCCGGCGGCCCATGTAGCGCGCCGGCAGGAGGAAGATCGGCACCAGCAGCAGGCTGATCACCGTGATCTGCCAGGACAGGAAGAACATCGCGCCTGCGACCAGGGCCAGCGAGACGACGTTGGACACCAGGCCGGACAACGTCGAGGTGAACGCCTGCTGCGCCCCCATGACGTCACTGTTGATCCGGGACACCAGGGAGCCGGTCTGGGTCCGGGTGAAGAAGGCGATCGGCTGCCGCTGCACGTGGACGAAGACCTCGGTGCGCAGGTCGTAGATCAGGCCTTCGCCGACCCGGGCCGAGAACCACCGCTGGACCAGCCCGACGACCGCATCGACCACCGCGATCCCGGCCACGATCAGAGCCAGCACCACGACGACGTCGGTCCGCTTGGGCGTGACCCCGTCGTCGACGATCGACCTCAGGATCAGCGGGACGGCGACGGTCAGAGCCGAGTCGAGGACGGCCAGCAGCAGGAAGCCGATGATGGCGCGCTTGTACGGCCGGGCGTAGGCGAACACCCGCCGGGTGGTCCCCGGCTTGAGCCGCTGCTCAGCCACACTCCCGTCGCGGGTCAGGCCGTGCAAGGCCCGGTACGCGTTCAGCTGCGACATCCCACCGCCATTCCTCTCCGGGGCTCCTCCGCGACGGCTGCGCGACGACGACGCCCTCGGTCAGTGTCGCTAACGCCTCTGACAACGCGGGCCATTCCGCCGTGGCGACGGAGCCTGCGCCGGCCAGGACGCTACGGCTCGCCGTTCGAGAGCGCCCGCAACCGGCGGGCCTGTGCCGCTCGCTCGGCGGCGCGCTGCTCCCCCGGCGTACGCGCGACGGACCCGCGCAGGAGCAGCAGCGTCTCCCGCAACGACCCGGCGGGCGCCGCGAGCAGGGCCGCGACGAGGTCGTCGACGGTGGCGTCCAGGTCCGCGGCGGGTACGACGGCAGTGGCCAGGCCGATGGCTGCGGCCTCCGCGGCTGCGACCCACCGACCGGTCGCGCAGATCTCCAGCGCCCGGGCATAGCCCACGGCCTCGACGAGAGGCGCCGTACCAGCCAGGTCCGGCACCAGGCCGAGCGACGTCTCCCGCATCGCGAAGCGCGCGTCGTCGGAGAGCACCCGCAGGTCGCAGGCGAGCGCGAGCTGGAAGCCCGCGCCGATGGCATTGCCCCTCACCGCCGCGACGGTGACCGCCGGGACCGTCGACCACCAGGTGAAGGCCGCCTGGAAGCCTTCGATCGCGGTCTCCAGCTCGGGGTCCGGCAGGGCGGTGAGCTCCGTCAGCAGCGACGGCTCGCCGGGCAGGCCCTCGGGGGTCAGCATGGCGCGGTCCAGGCCGGCCGAGAACGACGGCCCGGCCGCACGCAGGACGACGACGCGGACCTCCGGTGGCAACCCGGCGCCGACCGCGGCCAGGGCCTGCCAGGTGGCGGGGGTCTGCGCGTTGAGCGCCTCGGGCCGGTCCAGGACGACGGTCAGGACGGGGCCGTCCGGCTCGATCCGCACACGGCCGGCGGCCAGGACCTCGGGGTCGATCACAGCCGCGAGGGTAGACCGGCCCACGCGCCCGTGCTCCATCGCGGCCGGTGGGAAGTGGACATTCCGGGCACCATCGCCGGCCGTTGTGGAGTACGGCGGCCGGATGGGAGCACGGAGCGGGGGGTCAGGCCAGGGCCACCAGGTCGGCGTAGTCGGCCGACCAGTGGTCCTCGACGCCGTCCGGGAGCAGCAGCACCCGCTCGGGCTCCAGCGCCAGGACGGCGCCCTCGTCGTGGGTGACCAGGACGACGGCACCCTTGTAGCTGCGCAGGGCACCGAGCACCTCCTCGCGGGAGGCCGGGTCGAGGTTGTTCGTGGGCTCGTCCAGCAGCAGCAGGTTGGCGCCCGAGACCACCAGCGTCGCCAGGGCCAGGCGGGTCTTCTCCCCGCCGGACAGGACGCCGGCCGGCTTGTCGACGTCGTCTCCGCTGAACAGGAACGACCCCAGCACGCTGCGCACCCCGGTGTCGCCGAGCTCCGGCGCGGCCGTGCGCATGTTCTCCAGCACGGTCCGCGAGGTGTCCAACGTCTCGTGCTCCTGCGCGTAGTAGCCCAGCCGCAGGCCGTGCCCCGGCACGACCTCTCCGGTGTCCGGCCGGTCGACGCCGGACAGGATGCGCAGCAGCGTGGTCTTGCCGGCGCCGTTCAGCCCGAGCACGACGACCTTGGCGCCGCGGTCGATGGCCAGGTCGACATCGGTGAAGATCTCCAGCGATCCGTACGACCGCGACAGCCCCTCGGCCGTCAGCGGCGTACGACCGCACGGCACCGGGTCCGGGAAGCGCAGCTTGGCGACCTTGTCGCTCATCCGCTTGTCCTCGAGGCCGGAGAGCATCCGCTCGGCCCGGCGGGCCATGTTCTGGGCGGCGACGGCCTTGGTGGCCTTGGCCCGCATCTTGTCGGCCTGCGCCATCAGGGCGGCGGCCTTCTTCTCCGTGTTGGCCCGCTCGCGGTGGCGGCGCCGCTCGTCGGTCTCGCGCTGCTGCAGGTAGTTCTTCCACCCCACGTTGTAGACGTCGAGGGCCGCCCGCCCGGCGTCCAGGTGGAACACCCGCGTGACGCAGGCCTCGAGCAGCTCGACGTCGTGGCTGATGATCACCAGGCCGCCCTTGTGGGTGCGCAGGAACTCGCGCAGCCAGACGACCGAGTCGGCGTCCAGGTGGTTCGTGGGCTCGTCGAGCAGCAGGGTCGGCGCCCCGGAGAACAGGATCCGAGCCAGCTCGACCCGCCGGCGCTGACCGCCCGAGAGGGTGCGCAGCTGCTGCCCCAGCACGCGCTCCGGCAGGCCGAGGCTGCTGGCGATGGACGCGGCCTCCGCCTCCGCGGCGTACCCGCCCCTGGCGGTGAAGGTCGACTCCAGCCGGCCGTACCGCTCCATGGCCAGCTCGCGGGTCTCCTCGTCGGCGCTGGCCATGGCGCCCTCGGTCTCGCGCAGCTGGCGCAGCACGGTGTCCAGCTCGCGGGCGGACAGGATCCGGTCGCGGGCCAGGATGTCGAGGTTGCCGGTGCGCGGGTCCTGCGGGAGGTAGCCGATGTCGCCGCTGCGGCTCAGCGTGCCGGCGTGCGGCTGGCCCTCGCCGGCGAGGACCCGGGTCAGCGTCGTCTTGCCCGCGCCGTTGCGGCCGACCAGGCCGACCCGGTCGCCCGGGCCGACCCGGAAGGTCGCGTCGTCGATCAGGATCCGGGAGCCGGCGCGCAGCTCCAGGCCGGTGGCGGTGATCACGGGTGGAAGGACCTTTCGGAGGACGAGGACTGGGGACGAGGGCGCCTGCTCACGGGGAGCGCGGCCGCTCCTTCGCTAGTCCGTCGTCGGGGTCACAGGCTCTAGTCTACGCAGCGTGAGTTTCAACGAGGGCGCCTCGCTGGACACCAGCCAGGCCCAGTCGGGCGGGGGTGGCGGCGGGCGGTTGTCCGGCGGGATGATCCCTCTCGGCGGAGGCGTCGGCGGCCTCGTGCTGCTGGTCGTCTTCTACGTCATCCAGAGCGCGCTCGGCGGCGGCGCCAGCTCGGGCTCGCCGGGGATCCAGGGCGGCTCGGGCACCTCGGTCGGCGGCAGCGGTCCCGACCTCAGCGTCTGCCAGACCGGCGCCGACGCGAACAGGTACGTCCCAGTGCCGGATCGTCGGCACCGCCAACAGCGTCCAGGCCTACTGGGCCGCCGCCCTGCCGGCGGTCGGCAAGCGCTACACGAACGCGACGATCGTCATCTACTCGGGCCAGGAGCAGTCGGCCTGCGGTACGGCGTCCAACGACGTCGGGCCGTTCTACTGCCCCCTCGACAAGCGGGTCTACATCGACCCGTCCTTCTTCGACGAGCTGACCAGCCGGTTCGGCGCGGACAGCGGGGCCCTGGCCCAGGAGTACGTCGTCGCCCACGAGTACGGCCATCACGTCCAGGACATCCTCGGCCTGCTCGACCGCGCGCAGCAGGACCCCCAGGGCGCGACCAGCGGCTCGGTCCGCACCGAGCTGATGGCCGACTGCCTGGCCGGGGTCTGGGCCAACCACGCGTCGACGACGGCGTCCGGCAACGGCACGACCTTCCTCAAGCCGCTGACGGCATCGGACATCCGCTCGGCGCTGTCGGCCGCGGCCTCGGTCGGCGACGACCGCATCCAGAAGCAGTCGAGCGGCCGGATCAACCAGGACACCTGGACCCACGGCTCCTCGGCCGAGCGACAGCGCTGGTTCACCACCGGCTACCAGAGCGGCGACCTGAAGAACTGCGACACGTTCTCCGCCAGTCCTCGCTCTAACCAACGGCCGACCGCCACCCTCGACCGCCACCCGTCGACCGCCGCAGGACGACACCATGACCCGCACCCGCCGCCTGTCGGCCCGCGACCTCGCGCTGGTCGCGTCGTTCGCCGCGCTGATCGCCGCCCTCGGCCTGGCGCCCGGCCTCTACGTGTTCGGCAGCACGCGTGCCCGTCACCCTGCAGACCCTCGGCGTGATGCTCGCCGGCTCGCTGCTGGGCTGGCGGCGCGGGCGCGCTGTCGGTCGCCCTCTTCCTGCTGCTGGTGGCCTGCCGGGCTCCCGCTGCTGAGCGGCGGGCGCGGCGGCCTCGGTGTCTTCCAGGGCCCGAGCGCGCGGCTACCTGATCGGCTTCTTCTTCGGCGCAGCCATCACCGGCTGGCTGGTCGAGCGGATGTGGCCGCGCTACCCGGTCTGGTGGGGTCTTCGCGGCCAACGTCGTCGGCGGCATCGCCGTCGTCTACGCTGATCGGCGTACCCGTGCTCATGTGGCAGCACCGGCCTGCACCTGGACAAGGCGCTCTGGACCGGCGCGGCGATCTTCCTGCCCGGCGACTTCAGCAAGGCGATCGTCGCCACGATCGTCGCCGCCGGCGTGCACCGCGGCTACCCCACGCTCGTGCCAGGAGCCCGAGCTGGTCGAGGCCGCAGCGTCGCTAGGCCCCGGCTCCTGCTCGGCCGGTGGCGACGCCGCCGCGGCTCACCGCCGACCTCTGGGTCGGCGCGCCCAGCCGGCGCCCGTCCGGTCGCCGTGCTCGACCCGGCCTGGCCCGAGCCCCTGCGAGCGCCGCCGGCCGGGTCTGCGCCTCGCGGTCGCGGACCGGCCGTCGGGCGACGGCCTGGTGCTGTTCACCTCGGGCTCCTCCGGCCGCCCGCGGGGCGTGGTCCGCACCGTCGCCAGCTGGCAGGCCAGCGTCGCGCCGCTGACCGAGCTCACCGGCATCGGCCCGGACGACGTGGTCTGGCTGCCCGGCAGCCCGACCTCGACCCTGACCCTGTACGGCGGGTGGCACGCCACCGCGGTCGGGCGCCGGCCGTCGTGCGGCGCCGAGGGCTGGCCGCGGCACCGCCGCCGGCCGACGTCACGGCCCTGCACGCCACTCCTCGCGTGCTCGCCGCCGCCGTGCGCGGCCGCCGAGCAGCGGCGCCGCTGCCGCGGTCCGGCGTCGCCGTCGTGCGCCGGCGCCGTCGCTGCCGCCGGCACTGCGCCGGCGGGCGAGGCCGGCTGGGCTGGCGGCTGGTCGAGTACTACGGCGCGGCCGAGCTGTCGTTCGTGGCCTGGCGGCCCGATCACGCGGCGTACCAACGGTTTCCGGGGGTCGACGTCGAGGTGCGCGGCGGGCGAGATCTGGGCCCGCTCGCCCTACCTGTGCGAGGGCTATCTCGACCCCGACGACGCCGGCCCGCTGCGCCGCGACGGCGGCTGGGCCACGGTCGGCGACCTCGGCCGCGCTCGACGTCGACCGGGCTGCGCGGTGCTCGGGCGCGGCGACGCCGCCGTCACCACCGGCGGCCGCACGGTCGTGGTCGAGGAGGTCGAGCAGGTGATCCGGGCAGCCCGGCGCTGCAGCGGCCGGGTCGACGACGTCGTCGTCACGGGCGATCCCGCACCCGCTGCTCGGCGAGCTGCTGGTCGCCGTGGTCGCGGTCGACGGGGCCAGCAGCGGCCGACCTGACCCGCGCGGACCTGGACGCCACCTGCGCCGGCCTGCCCGAGTGGTCGCGCCCGCGCCGCTGGTGGCTGGTCGGCGACCTGCCCCGGACGCCGTCCGGCAAGCCGGACCGCGCGCCGTCCGGGCCGGCGTCGCGGACGGGAGCGCTGACCGCCGCGGCCCCTACGCTGATCCGCGCCATGCCTGCCTCCCCGCCCATCCGCCTCGCGTCGACCCCGACACGCCCGTCGTGGTCGCCGCCCGCCGTACGGCGGTCGCGACGATCGGCCGGGCCTTCGCCGACGTGGCGGTCGAGGACCTGGCCGCGCCCGTGCTGGCGGCGCTGCTCGAGCGACCTCGGCCCTGACGCGCCCTCACGTCGACGACGTCGTGCTCGGCAACTGCACCGGACCCGGCGGCGACCTGGCCCGGATCGCGGCCCTGCGCGCCGGCCTGGGTGTCGACGTGCCCGGGAGTCACCGTCGACCGCCAGTGCGGCAGCGGGCTGGAGGCGATCCGGCTGGCCGGCGCCCTGGTCCGGCTCGGCGGGCAGTCCGCTCGTGCTGGCCGGCGGCGTCGAGAGCGCCAGCACCTCGCCGCGGCCGGAGCGGGCCCGGTTCGCGCCCGAGCCGTACGCCGACCCGGACATGGGTCCGGCGGCCGACGCCCTCGCCGCGCGCCCGGGGCATCACCCGAGAGCGGCAGGACGCGTACGCCGCGCGCTCGCACCGGCTGGCGGTGGCCGCCCGCGACCGCGGCGCCTTCGCCAAGGAGATCGTCGCCGTCGGCGGCGGTCAGCCGAGGACGACCGGCCCGCGAGCCTCGCTGACCGAGACCCGGCTCGCGGCTTCCGGCCGGCCTTCGCCGCCGACGGGCACGGTCACGGCCGGCAACGCCTGCGGCATCAACGACGGCGCGGCCGCGGTCGCCGTCGTCACCGAGCGGGTGCGCGGCCGGCCCACGGCTGCCCGGCCTGGCCCTGCTCGGCGGACGCGGTCGTCCGGCGTCGACCCGGCGCTGCCCGGGCTCGGGCCGGTGCCCGGCGGTCGAGCGGGCGCTGCGCCGGGCGGGGCTGGCGCTGGCCGAGATCGGCCAGCTGGAGATCACCGAGGCCTTCGCGGCCCAGGTGCTCGCCTGCACCGACGCCTGGGGCCTCGACCCGGCCACTCGGACGCGGCGGCACGCAGGTCTGCCCGGACGGCGGGGCGATCGCGCTCGGCCATCCCTGGGGGGCGTCGGGGGCGCTGCTGGTCGTCCGGCTGTTCGCGTCGATGGTCCGCGAGGACGGCCCGCGGCTCGGCGTCGCCACCTGCGCGGTCGGCGGCGGCCAGGGCGTCGCCACGGTCTGGGAGCGGGTCGGGTGATCCGCCTCGACGGCGTCTCGCACCGGTACGGCGACCGGGCGGTCCTGCGCGACATCGACCTCGAGCTCGACCGAGCCGCGGATCGCCGTGATCGGCGCCAACGGGTCCGGCAAGTCGACCCTGGCCCGGCTGCTCAACGGGCTGGTCCTCCCGACGAGCCGGCACGGTCACCGTCGACGGCCTGGACACCCGGCGCGACGGCGCGGCGGTACGCCGCAGGTCGGGCTTCGTCTTCACCGACCCGGACGCCCAGATCGTCATGCCCACCGTGGCCGAGGACGTCGCCTTCTCGTTGCGGCGCAGGTCGATGAGCGCCGAGCGAGCGGACGGCCGGGTCACCGAGGTGCTCACCCGGTTCGGCCTGCAGGACCACGCCGACCATCCGGCCCACCTGCTCTCCGGCGGCCAGAAGCAGCTGCTGGCCCTCGCCGCGGTCCTGGTCACCGAGCCCGAGATCCTGGTCTGCGACGAGCCGACGACCCTGCTCGACCTGCGCAACGCGCGGATCGTCTCCGAGCTGCTCGAGGCGCTGCCGCAGCGCGTCGTCCTGGTCACCCACGACCTGGAGGCCGTCGCGCACTGGCCGCGGGTCCTGGTCGTCGACGAGGGCCGGGTCGTCGCCGACGGCCCGGGCGCGCAGAGCCTGCAGGCCTACCGCGCGCTGATGGCGGCCCGGCCGTGAGCCGGGTGCGCGCGGGCCTGGACCAGCCCGGGTTCTACCACCCCGGCCGGTCGCTCGTGCACCGCTGCCCCGCCGGGACCAAGCTCGCTGACCCTGGCGGCGGGCAGCGTCGCGCTGCTGGTCTGGCGGGGGCTCGTCGCGCCTGGGTCGTGGCAGTCGTCGCCGTCGCCGCGGCGTACGCCGTCGCCCGGATCCCCTTGCGGCTGGCCTGGACCCAGCTGCGGCCGCTGCGCTGGCTGGTGGTCGTGCTCGGCGCCCTGCCCAGCTGGTGATCAGCGGCTGGCGAGCTCGCCGCTCGCGGTCGTCGGGTCGCTGGTCGTCCTGGTCGCCGCGGCCGCCCTGCTGACCCTGACGACGCGGGTCAGCGCGCTGCTCGACACGGTCGACCTGGCTGCTGCGACCGCTGCGCCGGTTCGGGGTCGACCCGGAGCGGGTCGGCCTGCTGGCGGCCCTGACCGTGCGCACGGTGCCGGTGATCGCCGGCCTTCGCGACGAGGTGGTCGAGGCCCGCCGGGCGCGGGGGCTGGAGCGCAGCCCGCGGGCGTTGCTGGTGCCCCTGGTCGTCCGCACCGTCCGGCACGCCGACCACCTCGGCGAGGCCCTCGTCGCCCGGGGGGTCGACGACTGAGCCCGGTCCGGCCTCACCGGCGGACCTGCCCCGCCGGGACCCCCTACCCGGGCGGCCCGGTCTCCTGCTGAGCCTGCCACTCGGTGCGGAGCATCGCGTAGACGATCTCGTCGGTCCACTCGCCCTTGACCCACTCGTTCTCGACCAGGTGGGCCTCCTGCCGCATGCCCAGGGACCGCAGCACGGCCGCCGAGGCGGCGTTGCGGCCGTCCAGCCGACCGGCGATCCGGTGCAGGCCCATGCTCGTCGAACCCCATGCGCAGCAACGGGATCGATGCTTCGCGAGCGTAGGCGTGGCCTTGGTGGTCCGGGTGCAGGATGAAGCCGACCTCACCAGCTTGGTGCACCTCGCTGTGCCAGAACAGCGTCACGTCGCCGACGACGTGGTCCACCCCGTCGGGGACGATGGCCAGGGTGAGCACCTCCCCCTCCTTCTCGAGCGCGGTCCGGCCCATCAGCTCGCTCCAGCCGCGCGCCGAAGGTCTCCGGCGTGTACGCCTCGAGGTAGAGGTAGCGGGTGACGTCGGGCCGCGACCAGTAGGCGTAGGCCGCGTCGTAGTCGTCCGGCTGGTACGGGCGCAGGGTCAGCCGCTCGGTCCGGATCGGGTAGTCGGGATGCAGCACGGGGCGAGTCAACCCAACCCGACCGCGGTGCCGCTAACGGTTATCCCGCCGTCACCCCCGGGATCCCCACGGTCAGCACGCCCGGGCGGCCCAGGTCGTCGCCCTGGTGGATCGTGACGGTGGCCGGCGGCTCGACCAGGCCGAGGAAGCGCAGGTAGCCGCCGAACGCCGCCGCCGCGGCGCCGGTCGCCGGGTCCTCGACCACGCCTCCGGGCGGGAAGGGGTTGCGGGCATGGAAGACCGTGGCCGACTCGCGCCAGACCAGGTCGACCGTCGTCCAGCCCTCGCGCGCCATCAAGTCCTGCAGTACCGGGAAGTCGTAGTCGAGGCCGGCCAGTCGCTCGCGGCTGACGGCGGCCAGCACCGGGTGGAAGGCACCCGCGTAGGCGACCCGCACGGGCAGGGCCGGGTCGAGGTCGGCGAGCTCCCACCGCAGGGCGTGCAGCAGCTCGGCCAGGGTCGCGGCGTCGAGGTCGCTCACCGCGCGGCGGCACGCTGACCAGGCTGGCCTCGAGTCCGCCCGGCGTGGCCCGGCTCGTGACGGCCGACCAGGCCGGCTGCCGTCTGCAGGGCCAGCTCGCCCGGGCCGTGCCGCTCGGCGTACGCGACGGCGGTGGCGATGGTGGCGTGCCCGCAGAACGGCACCTCGGCCAGCGGGCTGAAGTAGCGGATCCGGTGCCCGCCGCCGGCCTGCGGGAGCAGGAAGGCCGTCTCCGAGAAGCCGATGTCGGCGGCCGCCGCCTGCATCTCGTCGTCGCTGGCACCAGTCGGCATCGAGGACCACGCCGGCCGGGTTGCCGCCGGCCGGGTCGGGGCTGAAGGCGGCGTAGCGCAGGATCTCCACCCGGTCAGGATAGGGAGCGCGGGCTCACGGCTCGACGACCGTGACGAGCAGGGCCTGGGTCCGCGCCGCCGCGTCCTTCAGCACCACCAGCCGCGGGTCCGTCACGTCGAGGTGCCGCGCGACGCCGACCTCACGCAGGGCCCGCAACGGCGCCAGCCCGAGCACCTGCTCGCAGAGGCTGCGATCGCCACCGGTGACCAGGACGCTGACAGGTGGGCGGTCGGGCAGCTCGGCCCAGGCGTCGGCGGCCGCGCGGACCAGCTCCTTGGCCTGGCCCTCGCGGCGCCGGGCGAACCGCTGCTGTGACCAGCCCCCGGCCGCCGTCCGGGACTGGACGTAGCGGCTGCCGACCTTGGACCGCTCCAGGGCGCCAGCCCGAGCGATCCCGACCGCGAAACCACCGCGCCGGACCAGCAGCAGGCCCACTGCGATCGGACGGCATGCATGGGCGGCGAGGCCGGCCACCAGCTCTTCGGCCGTCGCGCCGGGCTCGGCGGTGTAGGGCACGAGGGGCCGCAGCGCTGCCGTCGACCCACCCTCGGCGAGCAGGGCCAGGCCGCCGGAGCCGGCGGTCACGGTCAGACCGGGATGCGTTGCCGCGTAGCGGCCGACCCAGCCGGTCAGCCGGCCGGCCGGCACCTCGACGACGCGGGTGACGCTCAGACGTTGAAGCCGAGCGCCCGGAGCTGCTCCCGGCCGTCGTCGGTGATCTTGTCCGGGCCCCACGGCGGCATCCAGACCCAGTTGATCCGGTGGCCGGTGACCAGCCCGTCCAGCGCCTGCGCGGTCTGGTCCTCGATGACGTCGGTCAGCGGGCAGGCCGCGCTGGTCAGGGTCATGTCGATGACGGCGTGGGCGTTCTGGTCGATCGTGATGCCGTAGATGAGCCCGAGGTCGACCACGTTGATGCCTAGCTCGGGGTCGACGACGTCCCGCAGCGCCTCCTCGAGGTCCGCGACGTTCGGGGGGTGGATGTCTCGGTCATGCGTGCTCCTTCTCCGGCAACGGTTCTGGCTCCGGCAACGGTTCTGGCTCCGGCAACGGTTCTGGCTCGTGGGCGAGAGCGCCGCTGAGCAGCAGCGCCTCGGTCAGGGCGGTCCAGCCGAGCAGCGCGCACTTGACCCGGGCCGGGTACTTCGCGACGCCCTGCAGGGCCACCGCGTCACCCAGCACGTCCTCGTCGGGCTCGCTCCCGTCGCGGGAACGGACCATCTCCCGGATCGCTTCCCCGGTGCTGACCGCCGCGCTGACCGGGCGGCCGATCACCAGGTCGGTGAGGACCGAGGTCGAGGCCTTGCTGATGGCGCAGCCCTGGGCGTCGTACGACACGTCTTGGACCACCGCCTCGGCGCCGTCGCCGGCCAGCTGCACCCGCAGGGTGACCTCGTCGCCGCAGACCGGGTTCACCTGGCGGACCTCGACGTCGTACGGCGCGCGCAGACCCTCGTGGTGCGGGCTCTTGGCGTGGTCCAGGATCAGCTCGGCGTAGAGGTCCACGTCAGACCTCCAGGCCGAACATCGCCGGCACCCGGTCGAGCGCCTCGAGCAGGGCCGCGACGTCGTCCACCCCGTTGTACGGACCGAACGAGGCGCGGGTCGACGCGGCGACACCGAACCGGCGGTGCAGGGGCCAGGCGCAGTGATGACCCACCCGGACGGCGACCCCGGCGTCGTCCAGCACCTGCCCCACGTCGTGCGCGTGTACGCCGTCGACCACGAAGGCCACGGCGCCGGCCCGCTGGCTCCGGTCGGAGGGCCCGAGCACGCGCACCCAGGGCCGCTCAGCCAGACCGTCAAGCAGCGCCTCTGATGCCGAATGCTCCTGGGCGGCAACGCGATCCATGCCGAGCTCGCTCAGGTAGTCGACCGCTGCGTGCAACCCGACGGCCTGGGCCGCCATCGGCACTCCGGCCTCGAACCGTTGCGGCGGCGGTGCGTAGGTCGAGCCCTCCATCTGCACCGTCTCGATCATCGAGCCACCCGTGAGGAACGGCGGCATGGCTTCGAGCAGCTCGCGACGCCCCCACAGGACGCCGACCCCGCTCGGACCGAGCATCTTGTGGCCCGAGAAGGCCAGGAAGTCCACACCGAGCCGGGCGACGTCGACCGGCAGGTGCGGCACCGACTGGCAGGCGTCCAGCAGGACCAGGGCGCCGACCTCGCGGGCCCGTGCCACCAGGGGCGCGACGGGGTTCAGGGTGCCGAGGACGTTGGAGACGTGGGCGAAGGCCAGCACCCGAGTGCGGTCGCTGACGATCGTCGCCAGGCCGGAGAGGTCGAGCGTGCCCTCGTCGGTGACCTCGAGCCAGCGCAGCGTGGCGCCGGTGCGGCGGCAGAGCTCCTGCCAGGGCACCAGGTTGGCGTGGTGCTCCATCTCGGTCACGACGATCTCGTCGCCGGGGCCGAGCCGGAACCGCTGCGCGGCATCACCGGCGGTCGACCCCACCGAGGAGTTGCTCATCGCGTAGGCCACCAGGTTGATGCCCTCGGTGGCGTTCTTGGTGAAGACGACCTCACCCGCGTCGGCGCCGATGAAGGCGGCCACGGCGGCCCGGGCCGCCTCGAAGGCATCGGTCGCCTCCTCGGCCAGCTGATGGGCGCCGCGGTGCACGGCCGCGTTGTGCAGCTCGTAGAACTCCCGCTCGGCGTCCAGCACCGTCGTGGGCTTCTGCGAGGTCGCCCCGGAGTCGAGATAGACCAGCGGCCGTCCGTCGCGGACGGTGCGGCCCAGGATCGGGAAGTCGCCTCGGACGGCCGTCAGCTCGGCGGCGGTCAGGGGCAGCCCCGCGGACGGGGAGCCGGCCGAGACCGACAGCTCGGCGAGGCGATCCGGGGTCAGGGTCATCTCAGGCGCTGGCCCCCGCGGCGAACCGGTCGTAGCCCTCCGACTCGAGCCGGTCGGCCAGCTCCGGGCCACCCTCCTCGACGATCCGGCCCTCGACGAAGACGTGGACGAAGTCCGGCTTGATGTAGCGCAGGATCCGCGTGTAGTGAGTGATCAGCAGCACGCCGACGTCGCCGGTCGCCCGGACCCGGTTGACGCCCTCGGAGACGACCTTCAGGGCATCGACGTCCAGCCCGGAGTCGGTCTCGTCCAGGATCGCGATCGCCGGGTTGAGCAGCTCCAGCTGGAGGATCTCGTGGCGCTTCTTCTCCCCGCCGGAGAATCCCTCGTTGACGTTGCGGTCGGCGAAGGCCGGGTCCATCCGCAGGTCGCTCATCGCGGACTTGACGTCCTTGACCCACTGCCGCAGGGCCGGCGCCTTGCCGTCGACGGCGGTCCGGGCGGTCCGCAGGAAGTTGGACACGGTCACGCCGGGGATCTCGACCGGGTACTGCATCGCCAGGAACAGCCCGGCCCGGGCCCGCTGGTCGACGGTCATCGCCAGGACGTCCTCACCGTCGAGCGTGACGGTGCCGCTGGTGATCGTGTACTTCGGGTGCCCGGCGATGGAGTACGCCAGGGTGGACTTGCCCGAGCCGTTGGGGCCCATGATCGCGTGCGTCTCGCCCTGCCGGACGGTCAGGTCGACGCCGCGCAGGATCTCCTTCGCACCGTCGGGGGTGTCGTCGCTGACCGAGACATGCAGGTCGCGGATCTCCAGGGTGGCCATGCGCTTTCAGTGCTCCTTCACAGCATGAACGGAATTGGCTTCGAGCAGTTCAGCCTCGGTCAGAGGCGAGTCCACATCGACGAGGACGGTGCCGGCATCGATCCGGACGGGGTAGACGGCGATCGGGCGGATGGCCGGCAGGGAGGTGGGCTTGCCGGTGCGCAGGTCGAAGCGCGAGCCGTGCAGCCAGCACTCGAGCGTGCAGCCGTCGACCTCGCCCTCGGCCAGCGAGACGTTGGCGTGCGAGCAGGTGTCGTCGACGGCATGGATGTCGCCGTCCTCGTCCCGGACGACCGCGACGACGTGACCGCCGAGGTCCACCGCGACCGCGCCCACCTCCGGCAGCGCGTCGAGGCGGAGTGCAGGCTCGAAGCTCACTGGGCCGCCTCCTGCAGCAGCGAGGGCGCGCCCATGGAGGTCTCGAGCTCCTCCTCGATCTCGCGGAGCAGCCGCTCCTGCAGCTCGGGGACACCGATCTGCTGCACCAGCTCGACGAAGAAGCCGCGGACGACCAGCCGGCGGGCCTCGTCCTCGGGGATACCGCGGGCCTGCAGGTAGAACAGCTGCTCGTCGTCGAAGCGCCCGGTGGCCGACGCGTGACCGGCCCCGGTGATCTCGCCGGTCTCGATCTCGAGGTTCGGCACCGAGTCGGCGCGGGCGCCGTCGGTCAGGATCAGGTTGCGGTTGAGCTCGTAGGTGTCGGTGCCCTCGGCCTCGGCCCGGATCAGCACGTCGCCGACCCAGACGGTGTGGGCCGACTCGCCCTGGAGGGCGCCCTTGTAGGTGACCCGGCTGCGGCAGTTCGCCTGCGCGTGGTCCACGAAGAGCCGGTGCTCCTGGTACTGGCCGCTGTCGGCGAAGTACATGCCGATCATCTCGACGTCGCCGCCGGGGCCGGCGAAGGCCGCCGACGGGGTGATCCGCACGACGTCGCCGCCCAGCGTCACCACGACGTGCTTGAGCATCGCGTCGCGGCCGATCCGGGCCTGGTGGGACGACAGGTGCACCGTGTCGTCGTCCCAGTCGGCCAGGCTGACGACGGTCAGGTTCGCGCTGTCGCCCACGAGCAGCTCGACGTTGTCGGCGAGCGTCGCGCTCCCCCGGTGGTCGAGGACGACGACGCCGGTCGAGAACGGCTGCGCGTCGACCACGAGATGCGCGTACGCCGCGCCCTCCTTGCCCTGGCCGGTGATCGTGACGTAGGTCGGGCGCCGGGCGACGGTCTCCTTGGGGAAGGTCACGATGGTGGCCTGCTCGAACGACGACCAGGCCTGCGCCGCAACGCGATCGCCGGGCTTGCCCGTGCGGCCGATCCGCTCGTCGTCGCGGCCGACCGTCTCGATCACGGCCTGCTCGGCTGCGTCCACCTCGACCACGACGCCGGCGCCGGCCACGGCGCTGCCGTCGTGCAACCCGCGGACCCGGTCCAGCGGCGTGAACCGCCAGTCCTCCTCACGACCGGTCAGGACGGCGAAGTCTGCGACGTCGTACGACGTGGGCCGCTCGCCGCGGGACGACTGCGGCACCGGCGAGCCGGGGCCGTGCGAATGGGGTTTGGCCATCGGTTGGGACGGGCCGACATCCAGGCTCAACCCACGGCCCCTTCCATCTGCAGCTCGATCAGCCGGTTGAGCTCGAGGGCGTACTCCATCGGCAGCTCACGGGCGATCGGCTCGATGAAGCCACGGACGATCATCGCCATGGCCTCCTCCTCGGTCAGCCCGCGCGACATCAGGTAGAAGAGCTGGTCCTCGGAGACCTTCGACACCGTGGCCTCGTGGCCCATGGACACGTCGTCCTCGCGGACGTCGACGTACGGGTAGGTGTCCGAGCGGCTGATCTGGTCGACGAGCAGCGCGTCGCAGCGGACCGTCGAGGCGCTGTGGTGGGCGCCCTCGAGGACCTGCACGAGCCCGCGGTAGGACGTCCGGCCACCGCCACGCGCCACCGACTTCGACACGATCGAGGACGACGTGTGCGGAGCGGCGTGCACCATCTTGGCTCCGGCGTCCTGGTGCTGGCCCTCGCCGGCGAAGGCGATCGACAACGTCTCGCCCTTGGCGTGCTCACCGAGCAGGAAGATCGCGGGGTACTTCATGGTGACCTTGGAGCCGATGTTGCCGTCGACCCACTCCATGGTCGCGCCCTCGCCAGCGGTCGCCCGCTTGGTGACCAGGTTGTACACGTTGTTGGACCAGTTCTGGATGGTCGTGTAGCGCACCCGGGCGTTCTTCTTCACGATGATCTCGACGACGGCCGAGTGCAGCGAGTCGCTGGAGTAGATCGGCGCCGTGCAGCCCTCGACGTAGTGCACGTAGGAGCCCTCGTCGGCGATGATCAGGGTCCGCTCGAACTGGCCCATGTTCTCGGTGTTGATCCGGAAGTAGGCCTGCAGCGGGATGTCGACGTGCACGCCCGGCGGCACGTAGATGAACGACCCGCCGGACCACACGGCGGTGTTCAGGGCGGCGAACTTGTTGTCCCCCACCGGGATCACCGAGCCGAAGTACTCCTCGAACAGCTCCGGGTGCTCGCGCAGCCCGCTGTCGGTGTCGAGGAAGATCACGCCCTGCTGCTCCAGGTCCTCGCGGATCTGGTGGTAGACGACCTCGGACTCGTACTGCGCCGCGACGCCGGAGACGAGGCGCTGCTT
The DNA here is from genome assembly GCA_963795385.1 of uncultured Actinomycetota bacterium. GTDB lineage: Bacteria > Actinomycetota > Actinomycetes > Actinomycetales > CAVURS01 > CAVURS01. The sequence continues at coordinate 230,493 of CAWCHK010000003.1, read as the reverse complement.
CTCCGCCTCGGGGATGCCCAGCCGGTCGTAGGTGTTCTTGATGTCGGCCGGCAGGTCGTCCCAGGTGGCCGCCTGCTTCTCGGTCGACTTCACGAAGTACTTGATGTTGTCGAAGTCGATGCCGGACAGGTCCGAGCCCCACGCGGGCATCGGCTTCTTGCCGAAGAGCCGCAGGCCCTTGAGCCGGTTCTTGAGCATCCACTCGGGCTCGTTCTTGCGGCTCGAGATGTCGCGGACGACCTCCTCGGACAGGCCGCGGCGCGCGTTGGTGCCCGCCACGTCGGAGTCGGCCCAGCCGTACTCGTACGTGCCGATCCCCTGGAGCTGCGGGTTCCTGGCCTCGATGTCAGCGGTGGTCATCGCTGTCCTTTCCGGCAGTTTCTTCCTGCGGTTGATGGGTCGAGAGACTGGATGGGGCCTGGGCCCCGGTCGGGACGTAGGTCGTGCAGACGTGCTCACCATGGGCAAGCGTCGCGAGCCGCTGAACATGCCCGCCGAGCAGCCGGGCGAAGACCTCGGCCTCGGCCTCGCACAGCTGCGGGAACGCCGCAGCCACGTGCTGCACGGGGCAGTGCCCCTGGCACAGCTGGGTGCCGGCGCCCATCGGGCGGGCGCTCGCGGCGTAGCCGTCGGCCGACAGGGCCACGGCCAGGGCGTCGGTGCGGGCCGCCATGTCACTGCCGGCCGCCTCGACCATCGGCGCGTAGCGCGCCTCGAGCTCCTGGACCCGGGACTCGGCGAACCGCTCCACGGCGTCGGGCCCGATCTCGTCGGCGAGGAAGCGCAGCGCCGAGGCCGCCAGGTCGTCGTACGCCGAGGAGAGGGCCGCGTGACCGGCGTCGGTCAGGACGTAGGCCCGGGCCGGACGACCGCGACCGCGCCGCGCGACCGGGGCGGAGTCCCGGGTGCGGACCAGCTGCTCGGTCTCGAGGATGTCGAGGTGGCGGCGCACGGCGGCCGCGGTCAGGCCGAGCCGCTCGGCGAGGTCGCTCGTGGTGACCGGTCCCAGCTCGGAGACGGCCCGGGCGACGCGGTCCCGCGTGGAGTCGTCGCCGGCCGGTATGGGTGCGGATGTCGCCACCGCCGGAGCCGTCGGGAGGCCCGGCGCGCGGGGCTCCCTCGGCTGCACGGACAGGGCGGGGAAATTCACAACACCAGTGTGACGTAATTCCTCAGGACTGCAAGAAAGGGTGACCTAACCCGCACCTCGGCAGGCGCTAGCCCTCCGGGATCGGGGCCGGCCCCTTCGGCGCCGAGGCTCGCCAGGCGTTGTCGACCGGGCCGTGGAACAGCTGCCGGCCGCCGAGCCGCTTGTCCAGCTCGACGTCCCCCGTGCCCGTCAGCACGCGGGACGGGCAGCCGGTCGCCTTGGTCCGCCGGGCCAGCACCGTGACCACCACGAGCTGGTCGGTCTCCTCGACCGTGGCCCCGGTGAAGATGACGCAGCTGCCGTCGCCCTTGACGTACTGGATCGAGAGGGCGCGGCCCCCGTCGGCCGTGCCCAGCAGGGCCCAGGGCAGCCGGACGTCCTCGGAGTGGGCGCTCGGCTCCAGCGGCAGGTCGGGGCTGAGCGAGACCTCGGCCAGCGCGGTCATCGGGTCCGGTACGACGTCGCTCGCCGAGCGGGCCGGGCCCCCGCGCTGGAACCCACAGCCGGACAGCAGGAGGGCGGCCACCGCCAGCGCGGCCAGGCCGGAACGGGTCGGCGCGGGGCCCTTCGACCGCGCGCCAGCTCGACCGGTCACCACTGCTCCTCCCGCGACATCGACTGCGCCCAGTCTGCTGGCTCCGGGGCCGGGCCGTCACGCGACCGACCCCGGTGACGGCCGACCTAGACTCACCGCGTGCCTGCCCGCGACCTGTGCCTCGACGTGCACGGACTCGTCAAGGCGTACGCCGACACCCGGGCCGTCGACGGCCTCGACCTGACGGCCGGCGCGGGGCAGATCACCGCGATCCTGGGCCCGAACGGCGCGGGCAAGACCACGACCGTCGAGATCTGCGAGGGCCTGCGCAGCCAGGACGCGGGCTCGGTGCGCGTGCTCGGGCGGGACCCGGGCCGGGACGGCGCGGAGCTGCGCTCCCGGGTCGGCGTGATGCTCCAGGATGGCGGGCTGCCCACTGGCGGCCGGCCGCTGTCGCTGCTGCGGCAGGTGTCGCGGTTCTACGCCGCTCCGCACGACGTGGACGTCCTGGCCGAGCGGCTCGGCATCACGGCCTACGCGACCACAGCGGTCCGGCGGCTGAGCGGCGGCCAGCGGCAGCGGCTCGCGCTCGCCCTGGCTCTCGTCGGCCGGCCGGAGCTCGTCTTCCTGGACGAGCCGAGCGCCGGGCTGGACCCGCAGGCCCGGCTCGCCGTGTGGGAGCTGGTGCGCGAGGCGCGGGACGCCGGGACGAGCGTCGTGCTGACGACGCACGCGATGGATGAGGCCGAGCGGCTGGCCGACCAGGTGGCGATCCTGGCCCACGGCCGCCTGGTGGCCAGTGGCAGCCCGGCCGAGCTGGTCACCGCCGGCCGCAGCCTCGAGGACGTCTACCTCGACCTCACCGGGCGGGCCATCTCATGAGCGCCTCGCTCGACCTGACCCCGGCGCCGGGCGCTGCCGCTCCCCGCCAGCGCGTGCTGGCCCAGGCCGCCGGCGAGGTCCGCGTGCTCCTGCGCAACGGCGAGCAGCTGCTCGTCGCGGTCGTGCTGCCCGCACTCGTGCTGATCGGCCTGGTCCAGGCCCACTCGCCCGACCTCGGGCCGGCCCGGCGGGTCGACGTCGTCACACCGGGGGTCCTGGCCCTGGCCCTGATCTCGTCCGCGTTCACCGGGCAGGCGATCCAGACCGGCTTCGACCGGCGGTACGGCGTGCTCCGGATGCTGGGCAGCACGCCGCTCGGCCGGTCCGGCCTGCTGGCCGCGAAGGCCGTCGCGGCCCTGTCCGTGCTCGCCGTGCAGGTCGTGCTGCTGGGCGCGCTCGGCCTCGGGCTGGGCTGGCGGCCGCACCTGCTGGGGCTGGTGCCGGCCCTCGCCTTCCTGCTCGTCGGGGCGGCCGCCTTCGTGGCGCTCGCCCTGCTGCTGGCCGGTCTGCTGCGGGCCGAGGCCGTCCTCGCCGCGGCGAACCTCGTGTGGGTGCTCATGCTCGGCGGGTCGGCCGTCGTCGTACCGGCTCGGGTCATGCCGGCGCCGCTGGACCAGCTCGCCGGCTACCTCCCCTCCGGTGCGCTCGGCGCCGGACTGCGGGCGGCGCTGCAGCACGGGCGGCTGGATGCCGGCGCGCTGGTAGTGCTCCTCGTCTGGCTGGCCGCGGCCGCGGGGCTGGTCAGCCGCACCTTCCGGTGGAGCTGACCGCAGTGCTTCGTACCCTGGGCCCGATGCCGACGATCAGCCCGACCGCGATCCGCCGGCTGCTCGTCGCGAACGTCGTCGTCCAGGTGGGGATCGTCGTCACCGGGGGCGTCGTCCGGCTGACCGGCTCGGGCCTGGGCTGCACCACGGCGCCGGAGTGCACGCCGGGGCGGGTGACGCCGTTCGCCGACCAGCACGTGAGCATCCACCGGGCGATCGAGTTCGGCAACCGCATGCTGACGACGCTCGTGGTGCTCGTCGCCCTGCTGACCGCCGTGGCCGTGCTGCGCTGGGGACGGCGCTCGCTGCGCGCCCTGGCGGTGCTGCCCCTCGCGCTGACCCTGGTGCAGGCGGTGCTGGGGGCGATCACGGTCCGGACCGGGCTCAACCCGGGCACCGTCATGGCGCACTTCCTGCTCTCGATGGTTCTGGTCACGGTGTCGACAGTGCTGCTGGTGCGCTTCGGCGAGGGCGACGGCGGGGCGCAGCCGCTGGTCCGGCGCGAGTTGGTCCTGCTGAGCCGGCTGGCCGCCGTGCTGCTGGCCGGCGTCCTGGTCGTCGGGACCGTCGTCACGGGCACCGGGCCGCACTCGGGCGACGCCGACGACCCGCCCCGCTTCGGGCTGGACCTGCGGCTGGTGAGCTGGCTGCACTCGGACCTGGTGCTGGTCTTCACCGGCCTGCTGGTCGCCCTGCTGCTGGGGCTGCGGCTGGTCGACGCGCCCCGCCCGGCCCGTCGCGCCGCAGTGGCCCTCGGGGCACTGACCGTTGCGCAGGGAGTGATCGGCTACACGCAGTACTTCACCGGGCTGCCCTCGGTCCTGGTGGGGCTGCACATGCTGGGCGCGTCGCTGCTCGTCGTCGCGATGACCCGCTGCCTGCTGTCCCTGCGCGCGCGGGCTCAGACCTGAGTCAGGCTGAGTCCGACGACTGAGTCAGACCTGATTCAGGCTCTACCCGTGGACGAGGGCGTCGACCGCGACCGCCACGAACAGCACGGTGAGATAGAGGTTCGTGCCGTGGAAGAGCTGCATCGGCTTGAGCAGCGCGCCCGTGACGCCACGGTCGGCGCGAGCCTTGAGCTGGTGGGCCTGGACGAGGATCGCGACCCCGGCGAGCGTCGCGACCACCGGGTAGACCAGGCCGGTGTGGGCAACCGGCCAGAGCAGCATCGAGCAGGCCACCGTGGCCCACGTGTACGCCGCGATCTGGTTGGCCACGGCCTTCTCCGGTGCGACCACGGGCAGCATCGGCACGCCTGCGGCGGCGTAGTCCTCGCGATAGCGCATCGCCAGGGCCCAGGTGTGCGGCGGGGTCCACAGGAACACCACGCCGAACAGCACGAACGGCGCCCAGGCCAGCCGGTCGGTCACGGCGGTCCAGCCGATCAGGGTGGGGAAGCAGCCGGCGATGCCGCCCCAGACGGTGTTCTGCCAGGTCCGCCGCTTGAGCCACATCGTGTAGACGAGGACGTAGAACGCATTGGCGCCCAGGGCCAGCAGCGGCCGAGAGCCAGTTGACGGTGAGGCCCAGCCAGGCCGTGGCCAGGACGCCGAGCGCACCGCCGAACACCAGCGCCGCGTGCGGTGAGACCTGATGGGCCGGGAGCGGGCGCCGACGGGTCCGGCGCATCCGCTCGTCGATGTCGCGGTCGAAGTAGCAGTTGAGCGCATTGGCGCTCCCCGCGGCCAGCGTCCCGCCGGTCAGTGTCGCGACGACGAGCCAGAGGTCGGGCAGCCCCCGGGCGGCCAGGAACATCACCGGCAGGGTCGTCACGAGCAGCAGCTCGATGATTCGCGGCTTGGTCAGGGCGACGTACGCCGAGACGCGGCCGAGCAGCGCGGACCGGCCGCCGACCTGGCTGGCCTCGCTGGCAGCGCTGTGCCCGCTGTCCGCCCTGAGCCCGCCGGCCCCGGTGCCGGAGCCGACCGTGCTGCGCGTCCAGCGCAGCGCGTGGCTCGGTCGTGGTCATCGGATCCCCTGGTGGGCGCGGCCGCCGGCGATTGCCAGCGCGCAAACTGTACCTCCGCCCCTCGCCCGCGCAGTCGCGCCACCGGCAGGTCCGGCGACCGGGCCGCCGTTAGCGTCACGGGCATGGCCAGCACCCCCGCACCTGTCGTCGTGGTCGGTGCCGGGCTGGCCGGCCTGGCCGCCGCGCGCGAACTGACCCGGGCCGGTCGCCCGGCCCTCGTGGTCGAGAGCGGCCAGCGGCCAGGCGGGCGGGTCCGGACCGACCGGGTCGACGGCTTCCGGGTCGACCGCGGCTTCCAGGTCCTCAACACGGGGTACCCGGAGCTCGCCCGGCTGGTCGACCTCGCCGCTCTGGACGTCCGCGCCTTCCTGCCCGGGGCCCTGGTCCGGACCCGGACCGGCCTGCACCTCGTGGCCGACCCGCGCCGGCTGCCGTCAGCCGCTCTCGCCACCCTGCGCGCGCCCGTCGGCAGCCTGGCCGACAAGATGCGGCTGGCCGCCGTCACGGCTGACCTCGTGGCCCGGCCGGGCCGGATCCGCAATGCGGCGCGGACCACGACCCTCGCGCGGTGGCAGGACCGCGGGCTGTCAGGGGCGATGGTCGACGGCTTCCTCCGGCCGTTCCTCTCGGGCGTGCTGCTTGACCGCGACCTCGCTGCCAGCAGTGCCTTCGGCGACTTCGTCTGGCGCTCCTTCGCGCTCGGCCGGGTCGGGGTGCCCAGCATGGGGATGGGAGCCCTGCCGCAGCAGCTGGCCGAAGGGCTGCCCGAGGGCACGCTGCACACCGGCCGGTCGGTCACCGCCGTGTCGTCCCTCGGCGTGGAGACCGACGACGGCCCGATCGAGGCGTCGGCGGTCATCGTGGCCGCCGACCCGGTGACCGCCGCGACCCAGCTGGGTCTCCAGCCGCCGACCATGCGTGCGGTCACGACCTGGAACTACGCCTGCGCCGTGCCGCCGGTCGACCGGCCGGTCCTGATACTCGACGGCGAGGGTCGGACCCCGATCCTCAACTCCGCCGTCCTGACGAACGCCGCGCCGTCGTACTCCCCCGACCGGCGCGCGCTGGTCGCGGCGTCGGTGCTCGGGGTGGGTCTGGTCACGGACGCCGAGGTCCGCGCGCACCTGTCCTGGCTCTACGGCGTGCCGACGGGCGGGTGGGAGCTCATCGCCGAGGTGGCCGTGCCGGAGGCCCTGCCGGCGTACCCGCCCTCGGCACCGCTGCGGCGGCCGGCCCGCCGCCCGGATGGCGTCTTCGTGGCCGGCGACTGGCGGGACACTCCGTCGATCCAAGGAGCCCTGGTGTCGGGGCGCCGGGCCGCAGAGGCCGTGCTCGCCGCTCAGGTCTAGGCTCGGTCGGGTCGTGATCAGCCCGTGTTCGTCGAACGTTCATCGACCGGCGCGGGCCCATTTCCGGGTCCAGGTGAAGGGTGTCCCCCGTGACCGAACAGGCAGCTGCGAAACCCTCTGACACCAGCCGCGATCCGTCGCTGGCGCTGCCGGTCGCCGACCGCGCCGGCTGGACCCCGACCGACGTCCGGGCGGTCGACACCGTCCGGGTGCTGGCCGCCGACGCCGTCCAGAAGGTCGGCAACGGCCACCCCGGCACGGCGATGAGCCTGGCCCCCGCGGCGTACCTGCTGTGGCAGCACGTGATGCGGCACGACCCGAACGACGACCAGTGGCTGGGCCGGGACCGGTTCGTCCTCTCCTGCGGGCACTCCAGCCTCACGCTCTACATCCAGCTCTACCTGGCCGGTTACGGGCTCGAGCTGTCCGACCTGCAGGCCCTGCGCACGTGGGGATCCAAGACGCCCGGCCACCCGGAGTACCGGCACACCCGCGGCGTCGAGATCACGACCGGCCCGCTGGGCCAGGGCCTGGCCCACGCGGTCGGCATGGCCTGGGGGGCCCGGCGCGAGCGCGGCCTGCTCGATCCCGACGCCGACCCGGGCCAGAGCCCGTTCGACCACCACGTCTACGTGCTGGCCTCGGACGGCGACCTGATGGAGGGCGTCACGAGCGAGGCCAGCTCGCTCGCCGGCCACCAGCAGCTCGGCAACCTCGTCGTCATCTACGACCAGAACCACATCTCGATCGAGGACGACACCGACATCTCCTTCAGCGAGGACGTCGCCAAGCGGTACGACGCCTACGGCTGGCACACGCAGACCATCGACTGGCGGACCAAGGACGGCTACGTCGAGGACGTCGACGCCCTGCTGGCCGCGATCGAGAACGCCAAGGCCGAGACGGCCAAGCCCTCGCTCATCGTGCTGAACACGATCATCGGCTGGCCGGCGCCCACCAAGCAGAACACCGGCAAGGCGCACGGCTCGGCGCTCGGCGACGAGGAGGTCGCGGCCACCAAGCGGTTGCTCGGCTTCGACCCGGACCAGACCTTCGAGGTCTCCGACGAGGTCCTCGTCGCACACCCGCGAGGTCGTCGACCGCGGCGGCCAAGCTGCACGCGGACTGGCAGCCGGCGTACGACAGGTGGCGGGCCGACAACACCGAGCGGGCCGCTCTGCTCGACCGCCTGCTGAAGCAGGAGCTGCCCGGACGGCTGGGCCGACGCGCTGCCGACCTTCGCCGCCGACCCCAAGGGCATCGCGACCCGGGCCGCCAGCGGCAAGGTGCTCGACGCGCACTCGGCGCCGGTGCTGCCCGAGCTGTGGGGCGGGTCGGCCGACCTGGCCGAGAGCAACAACACGACCATGGAGGGCGAGCCGAGCTCGATCCCCGACCAACCGGCAGACCAAGGACTGGGCCGGCGGCCCCTACGGCCGGACCATGCACTTCGGCATCCGCGAGCACGCCATGGGCTCGATCCTCGGCGGCATCGCGCTGCAGTCGCCTCACCCGGCCGTACGGCGGCACGTTCATCGCGCTTCAGCGACTACATGCGCCCGGCCGTGCGGATCGCCGCCCTGATGCAGCTGCCCGCGATCTACGTCTGGACGCACGACTCCATCGGCCTCGGCGAGGACGGCCCGACCCACCAGCCGGTCGAGCACCTGGCCGCGCTGCGCGCCATCCCCGGGCTGGACGTCGTCCGGCCGGCCGACGCCAACGAGACGGCCGTGGCCTGGCGGACGATCCTCCAGCACAACGACCGCCCGACCGGCCTGATCCTCTCGCCGGCAGAACCTGCCGATCGTGGACCGGACCGACGGGTCGCACGCGTCGGCCGACGGCGTGGCCAAGGGCGCGTACGTCCTGGCCGAGGCCGACGGCGGCACGCCGCAGGTGATCATCGTCAGCACCGGCTCCGAGGTGCAGATCGCCCTGGACGCCCGAACTGCCTTGCAGGACAGCGGGATTGCCACCCGCGTGGTGTCGATGCCGTGCCGCGAGTGGTTCTTCGAGCAGGACCAGGCCTACCGCGACGAGGTGTTCCCGCCGGAGATCAAGGCGCGGGTCAGCATCGAGGCCGCGGTCGGCCGGGCTGGCGCGACATCGTCGGCGACACCGGCCGCATCGTCAGCCTCGAGCACTACGGCGCATCCGCCGACCAGGCCACGCTCTACCGCGAGTTCGGCCTCACCGCCGACGCGGTGGCCCAGGCCGCCAGAGACAGCATCGCAACGACCGACAGCAACGGGAGCAACTCATGACCGACGCCTGGCCCAGCTCAGCGACCAGGGCGTCTCCATCTGGCTCGACGACCTCTCCCGCGAGCGGATCGCGAGCGGCGAGCTGCAGAAGCTCATCGACGAGAAGCACGTCGTCGGCGTCACCACGAACCCCTCGATCTTCGCCGCCGCCCTGACCAACGGCGCGGCGTACGACGAGCAGGTCCGCGAGCTCGCCGCCAAGGGCGTCGACGTGGACCGGGCCGTCTTCGAGATCACGACCGAGGACGTCCGGCAGGCCTGCGACATCTTCCGGCCGACCTGGGAGGCCACCGACCACATGGACGGCAAGGTCTCGATCGAGGTCGAGCCCGGCCTGGCCCACGACGCGGACGGCACGGTCGAGCCAGGCCAAGCAGCTGAGCGCCGCCGTCGACCGCCCGAACGTCTTCATCAAGATCCCCGCGACCATCGAGGGCCTGCCGGCCATCACCCGCACGCTGGCCGAGGGCATCAGCGTCAACGTCACGCTGATCTTCTCCCTCGACCGCTACCGCGGCGTCATGAACGCCTTCCTCGACCGGGCTGGAGCAGGCCCGCGAGGCCGGCAAGGACCTGTCCGAGATCCACTCGGTCGCGTCGTTCTTCGTCTCCCGCGTCGACACCGAGATCGACCCGCGGCTGACCGCCATCGGCACCGACGAGGCCAACGCGCTCAAGGGCAAGGCCGGCGTCGCCAACGCCCGGCTGGCCTACCAGGCCTACGAGGAGGTCTTCTCGACCCCGCGCTGGCAGGTCCTGGCCGGCGAGGGCGCCAAGACCGCAGCGGCCGCTCTGGGCCTCCACCGGCGTCAAGGACCCGGCCTACCCGGACACCCTCTACGTCACCGAGCTGGTCGCGCACGACATCGTCAACACCATGCCGCAGAAGACCCTGGAGGCGGTCGAGGACCACGGCGAGGTCACCGGCGACACGATCCGGGCGCACTACGACGACGCGGCGAAGGTCCTCGACGACCTGGCCGCGCTCGGGGTGTCCTACCAGGACGTCGTGGAGACGCTGGAGTCCGAGGGCGTGGTGAAGTTCGAGAAGAGCTGGTCCGAGCTGCTCACCGACGTCCAGTCCCAGCTCGAGCGCCGCCGGCAAGGGCGACCTGTGAGCGCTGGGGCACCGGTCGACCTCGCGGTCTCGGTCCCAGACCAGGAGGCGTACGACGGGGTCGTCGAGCAGCTGGTGGGCGACCACGTCGCGAGCCGGCTGACCAGCATGGACGCCACCCTGTGGGGTCCGGACGCGGAGTCGGAGTCGGCCAAGCGGCTGTCCTGGGTGGGACTGGCGCAGTCCTCCCGGCCCCTGGTCGACGAGGTCGCGGCCCTGCGCGACAAGCTGGCCGCCGCCGGCGCCGACCACGTCGTGCTGTGTGGCATGGGCGGCTCGTCGCTGGCCCCCGAGGTCATCTGCGGCACCGCGGGCGTCGAGCTGACGGTCCTGGACTCCTCCGACCCGGACTACGTCGCGGCCGCGCTGGCGGACCGGCTCGAGCGCAGCGTGGTGGTCGTGTCGAGCAAGTCGGGCAGCACGGTCGAGACCGACAGCCAGCGGCGGGCCTACGAGCACGCGTTCACCGAGGCCGGCATCGACCCGGCCGAGCGGATCGTCGTGGTCACCGACCCGGGCTCGCCTCTCGACGGCGAGGCCCGCGCGGCGGGCTACACCGTCATCAACGCCGACCCGGACGTCGGCGGCCGGTACTCCGCGCTGACCGCGTTCGGCCTGGTCCCGAGCGGGCTGGCCGGTGCCGACATCGGCGCGCTGCTCGACGACGCCGCGTCGGTGGCGGGACCGCTGCAGACCGACGACGCCGACAACCCCGGGGTCCGCCTCGGTGCGCTGATCGGCCAGGCCGCGGTCGGCGGCGTCGACAAGCTGATCCTCGCCGACGCGGGCTCGGGCATCTCCGGCTTCGGCGACTGGGCCGAGCAGCTGATCGCCGAGTCCACCGGCAAGCTCGGCAAGGGCGTGCTGCCGGTCGTCGTCGAGGGCGTCGACGCGCCGAACTTCGACCCGGGCACCGCCGACTCCGTCCTGGTCACCCTCGGCGCGCCGGGCCGTTCCGGCACCGGCGAGAACGCCAGTGCCACCAGCGGTTTCGCCGCCACCGTGGCCGGGCCGCTGGGCGCCCAGATGCTCCTGTGGGAGTACGCCGTCGCGATCGCCGGGCGGGTCATCGGCATCAACCCGTTCGACCAGCCCGACGTCGAGAGCGCGAAGCAGGCGGCCCGCGGACTGCTGGACGGCTCGCCCGGCCCGGACCCGGCCGACTTCACCGACGGCGCGATCGAGGTGCGGGCAACGCCGGGCCTGCTCGACGGCGCCGGCGGTGACGCCGACAGCACGGTCGCGGGTGCGGTCGCCGCCCTGCTGGGGGCGATGGACGGCGAGCACGGCTACCTCGCCGTGATGGCCTACCTCGACCGGCTGGCGGACGCGTCCCTGGCCGACGCCCGCGCCGCGCTGGCCCGGCGGACCGGACGGCCGGTGACCTTCGGCTGGGGCCCGCGGTTCCTGCACTCCACCGGCCAGTACCACAAGGGCGGCCCGCCGACCGGGGTCTACCTGCAGATCACCGGAGCTCCGCACCGGGATCTCGACATCCCGGGCCGCCCGTTCACGTTCGGCGGCTTCATCTCGGCCCAGGCCAAGGGCGACGCCCAGGTCCTGGCCGACCACGGCCGGCCGGTGCTGCGCCTGCACCTCACCGACCGCGAGGCCGGGCTGGCCCAGCTGACCGCCGTACTCACCGAGGGCACTGCGTGAGCCCGGCGGCGGTCACCCGCGGGCACAACCCGCTGCGCGACCCGCGGGACAAGCGGCTCCAGCGGATCGCCGGGCCCTGCGGTCTGGTCATCTTCGGGGTGACCGGTGACCTGGCGACCAAGAAGCTCATGCCCGCCGTCTACGACCTGGCCAACCGCGGGTTGCTGCCGCCGGGCTTTGCGCTGACCGGCTTCGCCCGCCGCGACTGGGCCGACCAGGACTTCGGCAAGATCGTGTACGACGCCGTGCGCGCGCACTCGCGGACTCCGTTCCGTGAGCAGGTGTGGAAGCACCTGGCCGAGGGAATCCGTTTCGTACCAGGCAACTTCGACGACGCGTCAGCGTTCGACCAGCTCTCCGAGACGGTGGCGACACTGGACGCGGAGCGCGGCACCGGTGGCAACCACGCCTTCTACCTCTCGATCCCGCCGAAGTTCTTCTCGGTGGTCTGCGAGCAGCTGGCCCGGTCCGGCCTGTCCTCGCCCGGCCCGAGCCAGTGGCGCCGGGTCGTCATCGAGAAGCCGTTCGGCCACGACCTGAAGAGCGCCCGTGAGCTGGACGCCATCGTCTCGCAGGTGTTCCCGCCCGACGCGGTCTTCCGGATCGACCACTACCTGGGCAAGGAGACGGTGCAGAACCTGCTGGCGCTGCGCTTCGCGAACCAGATGTTCGAGCCGGTGTGGAACGCGAACTACGTCGACCACGTGCAGATCACCATGGCCGAGGACATCGGTGTCGGCGGGCGCGCGGGCTACTACGACGGCATCGGCGCGGCGCGCGACGTGATCCAGAACCACCTGCTCCAGCTCCTCGCCCTGACCGCGATGGAGGAGCCGGTCTCGTTCGAGGCCCAGGACCTGCGCCAGGAGAAGGAGAAGGTCCTCTCCGCCGTACGCCTCCCCGGCGACCTGGCCAAGGCCACCGCGCGCGGGCAGTACGCCGCGGGGTGGCAGGGCGGCCAACAGGTCGTCGGCTACCTGCAGGAGGAGGGCATCTCCAAGGCCTCGACCACCGAGACGTTCGCGGCGGTCAAGCTCGAGATCGACACCCGGCGCTGGGCCGGTGTGCCGTTCTACCTGCGCACGGGCAAGCGGCTGGGCCGGCGGGTCAGCGAGATCGCGGTGGTCTTCAAGCGCGCGCCACACCTGCCGTTCGAGCGCACGGCCACCGGTGAGCTGGGGCAGAACGCCCTGGTCATCCGGGTCCAGCCGGACGAGGGGGTCACGATGCGGTTCGGCTCCAAGGTGCCCGGGACGGCGATGGAGGTGCGGGACGTGACGATGGACTTCGGCTACGGCCACGCGTTCACCGAGTCCTCGCCCGAGGCGTACGAGCGGCTGATCCTGGACGTGCTGCTCGGTGACCCGCCGCTCTTCCCACGACAGGAGGAGGTCGAGCTGTCCTGGCGGATCCTCGACCCGATCGAGGGGCACTGGGCCCGGGCCGGCAAGCCCGAGCAGTACGACGCCGGCACCTGGGGGCCGGCCTCGGCGCACGCGATGATGGCCCGCGACGGCCGGGTCTGGAGGATGCCGTGATCGTCGACCTGCCGGGCACCACGACGGCCGCGATCAACCGCAAGCTGGTCGACCTGCGTGAGGGCGGCGGCACCATCGCGCTCGGCCGCGTGCTCACCCTGGTCATCGTCACGGGCGAGCACGAGGCCGAGATGGCCATCGACGCAGCCAACAGCGCCAGCCACGAGCACCCCTGCCGGGTCATCGTCGTCGTCCAGGGCACGGTCCGCGGCGTCGACCGGCTGGACGCGCAGATCCGGGTCGGCGGCGACGCGGGCGCGAGCGAGGTCCTGGTGCTCCGGCTCTACGGACAGCTGTCGCTGCACGGCGACAGCGTCGTCATGCCGCTGCTGCTGCCCGACTCCCCCGTCGTGGCGTGGTGGCCGGGCGAGCCTCCGGCCGTGCCGGCCAAGGAGCCGATCGGCCAGATGGCCCACCGCCGGATCACCGACGCGGCCGAGGCTCGCCAGCCCCGCAAGGAGCTGACCCGGCTGGCCAAGGTCTACCAGCCGGGTGACTCCGACCTGGCCTGGACCCGCATCACGCTGTGGCGGGGCCTGCTGGCGGCCGCCCTGGACCAGCCGCCGTACGAGCGGGTCGACCACGTCACCGTCACGGGAGCATCGGACAGCCCGAGCACCGACCTGCTGGCCGGCTGGCTGGCCGAGTCGCTGCGCTGCCCGGTCCTGCGGGCCCGGACCACGGCGGGCACGGGCATGGCCAGCGTCCGGCTGGAGCGCAAGAGCGGCAACATCGACCTGGTGCGGGCCGACAGCCCGGTCGCCACGCTGCTCCAGCCCGGACAGCCCGAGCGACGAATCGGCTTGCAGCGCAGGGGAATTGCTGAGTGCCTGGCCGAGGAGCTGCGCCGCCTGGAGACCGACGCGATCTACGAGGCCGCGTTGACCAAGGGCCTCACGGCTCTGGCCCACACCAAGTCGAAGACCTCCAGCGCGGCCATCGCCGAGGGTGAGGCACCTTCAGTGACCGAGGCGATGCGGCGTACGGCCCGCTCCGAACGGGCTGCCGCGAGGGCATCGCAGGCGGCCAAGCAAGCGAGTCCGACCGCCCGGAAGGCGCCGGCGAAGAAGGCCGGCGTAAAGAAGGCCGCCACAAAGAAGGGCACCGCCAAGAAGGCCACCGCCAAGAAGGCCGGCAAGCGGGCAGCGCGCCGATGACCCAGCCGCCGCGGGTGGTCGTCCACCGGGACCCGCAGGTGCTGGCCGAGGCCGGAGCCGCCCGGCTGGTGACCCGGCTGGTCGACGTGCAGGGCTCACGCGGCAGCGCGTCGGTCGTCCTGACCGGCGGGTCGATGGGCTCGGCGATCCTGGCCGCGGTGGCCGCGTCGCCGGCCCGCGACGCCATCGACTGGTCCCGGCTGGACGTGTGGTGGGGGGACGAGCGGTTCCTCCCCCGCGGCCACCCGGACCGCAACGAGACGCAGAACCGCGCGGCGCTGCTGGACTCGGTGCCGCTCGACCCCGAGCGGGTGCACGCGATGCCCGGCCCGGACGGCCCGGAGGGTGACGACGTCGACGCAGCGGCCGCGGCGTACGCGGACGAGCTGGCCTCAGCCGGCCCGGGCCGCGAGCCCACGCCGATCTTCGACATCCTGCTGCTCGGCGTGGGGCCGGACGCCCATGTCGCCTCGCTGTTCCCCGAGGCGCCGGCGCTCTACGAGCGGGAGCGGACCGCCATCGCCGTCCGCAACTCCCCCAAGCCGCCGCCGACCCGGATCACGCTGACCATGCCGGTGCTCAGCCGGGCCGAGGACGTGTGGTTCCTCGTCGCCGGGGCGGACAAGGCCCAGGCGGTCGGCCTCGCGCTGTCCGGTGCGGGTGAGGTCCAGGCGCCCGCGGCCGGTCCGCACGGGCGGCGGGCGACCTTGTGGCTGGTGGACCGGGCGGCCTCGCGGGCCGTACCTCCCGCACTGGTCCGCCTCTCCAGCCCCTGAGCGTCCCCTACGCCAACCGCTGAGTTCCCAGGTGACGGGTGGGGTGAGGCCGGCGCTAGCGGATCAGGCCGCGGCCGCGCAGCTGCTGCAGGGCCTCGGTCAGGATGGCCTCGCCGTCGGCGTCGCTGCGCCGCTCCTTCACGTAGGCGAGGTGGGTCTTGTAGGGCTCGACCCGCGGCGGGGCGGGCGGCGTCTCCTGCGACTGACCGGCCGGGAAGCCGCAGCGCGGGCAGTCCCAGGTCTCGGGGATCTGCAGGCCCTGCTCCTCGGCGAAGCTCGGTCGGGTCTCGTGCCCGTTGGCGCACCAGTAGGAGATGTGCACCCGCGGTGCGGCCTCACCCCGCTCGGCCTCGCCCATCGGTCCGGCTCCGACCCGGCTCCCTCGGATCGCGTTGCCACTCGCCACTGTGTCTCCCGGTCTTGGTCGATCTGCTTCGTGTTTTCAGGCCCGTTCGGAACTGCTGGTCTGGACTGCTCTACCGCTGGTACGTCATGTGCTCAGGCGAACCGCTGGATCAGTCCGAGACCGATGATGGCGGCCAGCCAGAGCAGCCCCAGCGCGACGGTGAACCGGTCCAGGTTGCGCTCGGCGATGGACGAGCCGCCGACGCTGGACGTGACGCCGCCGCCGAACATGTCGGACAGGCCGCCGCCCTTGCCCTTGTGCAGCAGGACGAGCAGCGTGAGCAGCAGGCTCGAGATGACGAGCACCACCTGCAGCCCGATCTTCAGACCATTCACAAGCAAGCGTCCGTTCTGGATGTTCTGGATGTCGGCGTTGTGCGCCAGGTCACGCGTTTCGACCTAGGGTACGACACCGCGCGGCGCCGGCGGCCCGGTCAGCCACGCGGCCGGCCCCGGTATCAACCTGCTCCCGGCCTGGTGGGCGGCCGCTCACAGTCCCGTGACGTGCTCCCGGAAGCGGCAGATCGAGGCGAACTCCTCGGCGTCCAGACTGGCGCCGCCGACCAGGGCGCCGTCGACGTCCGGCTGCACCATGATGGCTGCGATGTTCGCCGCCTTGACCGAGCCGCCGTAGAGGATCCGGGTCCGGGCCGCTTGCTCGGGCGACCAGGTCTCGGCCAGCAGCTTGCGGATTGCGCCGCAGACCTCTTGCGCGTCCTCGGGAGTCGCGACCTCGCCGGTGCCGATGGCCCAGACCGGCTCGTAGGCCACGACCAGGTCCTTGCCGGCCTCGGCACTGACGCCGTGCAGGGCCCCCGAGATCTGGCCGAGCGTGAACCCCACCTGCTCGCCGGCCTGCCGGGTCGGCAGGCCCTCGCCGACGCAGAGGATCGGCGTGAGGCCGTGCTTCAGGGCGGCGTGGACCTTGGCCCGCACCTCGGCGTCATCCTCGCTGTGGTACTCGCGGCGCTCGCTGTGACCCACCACGGCGTAGGTGCAGCCGAGCTTGGCCAGCATCGGTCCGGAGACCTCGCCGGTGTAGGCGCCGGAGTCGTGGGTGGACACGTCCTGCGCGCCGTACCTGATCTCCAGATGGTCCCCCTCGACCAGGGTCTGGACCGTCCGCAGGTCGGTGAACGGCGGCAGGACCGCGACCTCGACGGCCGCGAAGTCGTGCTTGGCGTCCTTGAGGGTCCAGTCCAGCTTCTGCACCAGGTGGGCGGCCTGCTGATGGTCCTGGTTCATCTTCCAGTTGCCCGCCATCAAGGGGATCCGGGCGGTGCGCTTGCTCGCCATCGAGTGTTCAGTCCTCCAGAACAGACAGGCCGGGGAGGGTCTTGCCCTCGAGGTACTCCAGGCTCGCGCCGCCCCCGGTGGAGATGTGGCCGAAGTCGCTGTCGACGAAGCCCAGGGTCCGGACCGCGGCGGCCGAGTCGCCGCCACCCACGACGGTCAGCCCGTCGACCTCGGTCAGCGCCTGGGCCAGGGCCCGGGTCCCCTCGGCGTACGGCGCCATCTCGAACGCTCCCATCGGGCCGTTCCAGAACACCGTCCTGGCGTCGGCGAGCGCGGCCGCGAAGAGCGCCGACGAGCGGGGGCCGATGTCCAGGCCCATCCGATCGGCGGGTATCGCGTCGGCCTCGACGACCTCGTGGTCGGCATCGGCGGAGAACGACGTCGCAGCAACGATGTCGGTCGGCAGGACGATCTGTACGCCGCGGGCCTGGGCGTCGTCGAGATAGCCGCGCACGGTGCCGATCTGGTCGGCCTCGAGCAGGCTCTGGCCGACCTCCAGCCCCTGGGCGGCCAGGAAGGTGAAGACCATGCCACCCCCGACCAGCAGCCGGTCGGCGGTCTTCAGCAGGTTGTCGATGACGGCGAGCTTGTCCGACACCTTTGCCCCGCCGAGCACCACGGCGTAGGGCCGCTCGGGGTCGTGCGTCAGCCGGCGCAGCACCTCGACCTCGGCCAGGACCAGGCCGCCGGCCGCGTGCGGGAGCCGCTGGGCGACGTCGTACACGCTGGCCTGCTTGCGGTGCACCACGCCGAAGCCGTCCGAGACGAACGCGTCGGCCAGCTCCGCGAGCCGGTCGGCGAAGGCACCGCGCTCGGCGTCGTCCTTGCTGGTCTCCCCCGGGTTGAACCGGAGGTTCTCCAGCAGGGCGACGTCGCCGTCGGACAGACCCCCGACGACCGCCTGCGCGGACTCCCCGACCGTGTCGGAGGCGAACGCCACCGGTATGCCGAGCAGCTCGGAGAGGCGGGCGGCGACGGGCGCCAGCGAGTAGCGCTCCTCCGGCGCGCCCTTCGGCCGGCCGAGGTGCGCGCACACGATCACGCGCGCCCCGGCGGCCGAGAGCTGCTGGATGGTCGGGACCGAGGCGCGGACCCGACCGTCGTCGGTGATCCGGGTCGTGCCACCACTGTCGTCGAGCGGCACGTTCAGGTCACTGCGGACGAGGACGCGCTTGCCGCGCAGGTCCCCCAGCTGGTCGATCGTGTGCATGGTCTTCTTCGCCTGCATCGTCTGCGTCGGTGCCGAGTCGCTCAGCGGCCGGCCGCCGAAGTCACAGGCCCGCGCCGACGAGGGCCACGACGTCGACGAGGCGGTTGGAGTAGCCCCACTCGTTGTCGTACCAGCCGACGACCTTGACCTGGTCGCCGATCACCTTGGTGAGGCCGGCGTCGAAGATGCACGACGACGGGTCGGTGACGATGTCGCTGGAGACGATCGGGTCCTCGGTGTAGCGCAGGTAGCCCTTCAGCGAACCGTCGGCGGCGGCCTTGACCGCTGCGTTGACCTCGGCCACGGTCGTCTCCCGACCGGCCGTGAAGGTCAGGTCGGTCGCCGAGCCGGTCGGGACCGGCACCCGCAGCGCGTAGCCGTCGAGCTTGCCCTTGAGCTCGGGCAGCACCAGGCCGATCGCCTTGGCGGCACCGGTCGAGGTCGGCACGATGTTGATCGCCGCAGCGCGGGCCCGGCGCAGGTCCTTGTGCGGGCCGTCCTGCAGGTTCTGGTCAGCGGTGTAGGCGTGGATCGTGGTCATCAGGCCGCGCACGATGGTGAACTCGTCGTTGAGCGCCTTGGCCATCGGGCCGAGGCAGTTCGTGGTGCAGGACGCGTTCGAGATGATGTGGTGCTTGTCCGCGTCGTAGTCGCCGTCGTTGACCCCCATGACGATCGTGACGTCCTCGTTCGACCCGGGGGCCGAGATGACGACCTTCTTGGCGCCGGCGGTCAGGTGCGCCTTGGCCTTGGTGCCGTCGGTGAAGAAGCCGGTGGACTCGATCACGACGTCGGCGCCGAGGTCGCCCCACGGCAGCTTGGCCGGGTCGCGCTCCTCGAGGGACTTGAACGACTTGCCCCCGACCGAGATCTCGTCGGCGCTGAACGAGACGTCGTCCAGGCGGCCGAGGATCGAGTCGTACTTGAGCAGGTGGGCGAGCGTCTTGTTGTCGGTCAGGTCGTTGACCCCGACGATCTCGATGTCGGCGCCGGCGGCCAGCGCCGCGCGGAAGAAGTTGCGGCCGATGCGGCCGAAGCCGTTGATGCCTACGCGAACGGTCACAGCGAGATGCCTCCTCGACGGAGCCTTTGGTGACTCCTGGAACGCGGAGCCTTCAGTGGCTCCTGGAACGCGGAGCCTTCGGTGACTCCGCAACGGACCCTAGGGGATACCGGCTGGTACGCCGGAATGCCCGGACCACGCTGTCCGGCATGTGAGAGCGGGCACCCACGCTACGGCAGGCCGCCCGCCGAGCGGCCTGGGGCCCCGGTCCGCGGCGTCAGGCGTCGAGCATGTCCGGGGTCAGGTTGGCCTCGGTCGAGGGGATGCCGATGTCCTGGGCCCGCTTGTCCGCCATCGCCAGCAGGCGCCGGATCCGGCCGGCGACGGCGTCCTTGGTCATCGCGGGCTCGGCCAGCTGGCCCAGCTCCTCGAGGACTGGCCTGCTTGTGCTCGAGCCGCAGCTCGCCCGGCCGTCGCGCAGATGGTCCGGCACGTCGTCGCCGAGGATCTCCAGTGCGCGTTCGACCCGGGCGCCTGCCGCCACGGCCGCCCGCGCCGAGCGGCGCAGGTTGGCGTCGTCGAAGTTGGCCAGCCGGTTCGCCGTCGCGCGCACCTCGCGGCGCATCCGCCGCTCCTCCCATGCCAGCACCGCGTCGTGCGCGCCGAGCCGGGTCAGCATGGCGCTGATCGCGTCGCCGTCCCGGATGACCACGCGGTCGACACCGCGGACCTCGCGGGCCTTGGCCGGGATACCGAGCCGGCGCGCGGCGCCGACGAGGGCGAGCGCCGCCTCGGGCCCGGGGCAGGTGATCTCCAGGGCGGACGAGCGGCCGGGCTCGGTGAGCGAGCCGTGGGCCAGGAAGGCGCCACGCCAGGCGGCCTCGGCGTCGCAGACAGCGCCCGACACCACCTGCGGCGGAAGGCCTCGCACCGGGCGGCCGCGCCCGTCGATCAGCCCGGTCTGGCGAGCCAGGGCCTCGCCGTCCTTGATCACGCGCACGACGTAGCGGGTGCCCGGCGCAGGCCGCCGGACGACAGGACGACCAGATCGCTGGACTGGCCGTAGACCTCGGCGATGTCCTGGCGCAGCCGGCGAGCGGCGGCGCCGGTGTCCAGCTCGGCCTCGACGACGATCCGCCCGCCCACGATGTGCAGGCCACCGGCGAAGCGCAGCATCGCCGACACCTCGGCCTTGCGGTCAGCACGGCTTGATGATGGTCAGCCGACTGAGCTCGTCCTTCACCAGGGCCGTCAACGCCATGGGGGCCATCCTGCCACCGAATCTCGCGAGTGTTCGCCGGTCGCGGACTCGTCCCGACGGGCGGGACGAGCCGAGGGCCGGACTCACTCCATGACGTCGCGGTACGCCGCGGCCAGCCGCAGCGGGTCGTGCCGGGAGCGGTCGTCGGGGCCGGCGAGGTCGGCCAGGACCAGCGAGGCGCCGAGCGAGCCGGCCGACGTCGCGCAGGCTGGCCGGCCCGTCCGACGGCCGCGCGGTCGGCGAGCACGACGTCGATCGTCGAGCAGCGGGCGCGTGCATCGCCAGCACCTCGAGATGGTTCTCCGGCGAGAAGCCCGTCGGTCTCGCCGTGCTGCGGCGACGAGGTTCAGCGCCACGATCCGCTTCGCCGCCGTCGTGCGCAGCGCCTCGCGCAAGATCGGGCACCAGCAGGTGCGGCAGCACGCTGGTGAACCACGAGCCCGGGCCGAGCACCACCCAGTCGGCGGCCTCGATCGCCGCGACGGCCTCCGGGCAGGCGGGCGGCTGGTCGGGGCGGAGCCGGATCGCCACGACCCGGCCGGCCGTGGTCGCGACCGCGACCTGCCCGCGGACCGTTGTCGCCGCCGAGCGGTCGGCCGGGTCGAGACCGACGACCGTCGGCCTCGATGTCCAGCGGAACGGCGGACATCGGCAGCACCCGGCCGCGGGCGCCGAGCAGCCGGCCCACCCAGTCCAGGCCGGTGACCGTGTCACCGAGCAGCTCCCAGAGGGCCACGATCAGCAGGTTGCCGACCGCGTGGTTGTGCAGCTCGCCGGCGCTGCGCGAAGCGGTGCTGCAGCAGGTCGCGCCAGGTGCGGCCCCACTCGTCGTCGTCGCACAGCGCGGCCAGCGCCATCCGCAGGTCGCCGGGCGGCAGCACGCCGAGCTCGTCGCGCAGCCGCCCGCTGGACCCGCCGTCGTCGGCGACCGTCACCACGGCGGTGAGCCTGGTCGGTCAGCAGCCGCAGCGCCGACAGGCGACGCGGACAGACCGTGACCGCCGCCGAGCGCGACGACCTTCGGCCGGGTCACGGCCGCGGCCCGGCGCTCACTCCCGCCCCAGGTCGCGGTGCACCATGCGCGACCTCGACGCCCAGTCGTCGCGCAGCCGGGTGGCCAGCTCCTCGGCCGACCGCGACGCTGCGGTGCTTGCCGCCGGTGCAGCCGACCGCGATTGTCACGTAGCGTCTTGCCCTCGCGCTGCGTACCCCTCGAGGACCGGCTCGAGCAGTCGGGACCTAGGCGGTCGAGGAACTCCGCCGCGCCCGGCCGGGACAGGACGTAGTCGCGCACCTCGTCGTCCAGTCCGGTCAGCGGCGCGCAGCTCCGGCACCCAGTGCGGGTTGGGCAGGAAGCGGCATGTCGATCGACGATGTCGGCGTCCACCGGCATGCCGTACTTGTAGCCGAAGGACATGACGGTGGCGCGCAGCCGTGGCTCGCAGACCGCGCTCGGTGAACGAACGCCTGGGCGACCTTGGCCGAGAGCTCGTGGACGTTGAGCCCGGACGTGTCGATGACGATGTCGGCCTCGGCCTTGAGCGCGGAGAGCAGGTCGCGCTCGGCGTCGATGCCGTCCAGGATCCGGCCCTCGCCCTGCAACGGGTGCGGCCGGCGGACCGACTCGAACCGGCGGACCAGCACCTCGTCCGCGGCGTCCAGGAAGACCAGGCGCGGGGCGAGGCCCCGCTCGCGCAGGTCGGTCAGGCCCTCGCGCAGGTCGGCGAAGAAGGTCCGGCTGCGGACGTCGACGATCGACCGCCAGGCGGGTCACTCCGCCGCGGGAGCGCTCGGCCAGGTCGGCCATCGGGCTGAGCATCTGGGGCGGGAGGTTGTCGACGACGTACCAGCCCAGGTCCTCCAGCGCGTTCGCCGCCGTGCGAGCGGCCGGCTCCGGACATGCCGGTCAGGATCAGGACCTCGGTCGCGTGCTGCGGGGCCGGCTCGCCGCCGGCGGACCGTTCAGCACCCTCCGGGCCGTCTGCACTGGTGGGGCTGCCAGCGGTGGCCCGGTCGGGTCGTCGGTCACGATGTCTCCCTGCCTGCTGCCGGCTGCGGATCTCGGCGTCGTCCGGGTCGAGGATCTCACCGGTGGCCATGTTCACGGCAGGAGTCGCTGGGTCGGCGCGGCGAGCGCCGCGACGACGGCCTCCGCGGTGGCCGCCCGATGCCGGGCACCTCGGCGATCTCCGCGGCGCTCGCGGCCCGGACCCGCTTCAGCGAGCCGAAGTGCCGCAGCAACGCCTTACGCCGGGTCTCGCCGAGCCCCGGCACCCAGTCGAGGGCGCTGGCCGTCATGGTCTTGGACCGGCGCTGGCGGTGGAAGGTGATGGCGAAGCGGTGCGCCTCGTCGCGGACGCGCTGCAGCAGGTAGAGGCCCTCGCTGGTCCGCGGCAGGATCACCGGGTGCTCGGTCCCCGGCAGCCAGACCTCCTCGAGCCGCTTGGCCAGGCCGACACAGGGCCACGTCGTCGATGCCGAGCTCGGCCAGCGCCCGGCCGCCGCCGCGACCTGCGGCGGCCCGCCGTCGACCACCACCAGCTGGGGCGGGTAGGCGAACTTGCGCGGCCGGCCGGTGTCGGGATCCAACCCGCCGTAGCCGGACGGCCGCCGGCGCCGGGGTCGCGCGGCTCTCCCGCTCGTCGCGGTCCTCGCCGTCGTCGCCGAGCTCGGGCTCGGACAGGTCGGAGCGCTCCTCGAGGTAGCGGCGGAACCGGCGGGTATCACCTCGTGCATCGCCGCGGTGTCGTCGCTGCCGTCGACGCCCTTGATGGCGAACCGGCGGTACTCGCCTTGCGCGGCAGGCCGTCCTCGAAGACGACCATCGACGCCACGATCTCGGTGCCCTGCAGGTTGCGACACGTCGTAGCACTCGATCCGCAGCGGCGCCTCGGTCAGGTCGAGGGCGTCCTGCAGCTCCTGCAGCGCCTGGCTGCGGACGGTCAGGTCGCCGGCCCGGCTGCAGCTTGTGCCGGGCGAGCGCCTGCCCGGCGTTGCGGCCCACCGTCTCCATCAGTGCGCGCTTGTCGCCCCGCTGCGGGACCCGCAGGTCGACGCGGCGACCCCGCAGCACGCCGAGCCAGCGCGGAGATGTCGGCGGCGTCGTCCGGCAGCTCGGGCACCAGCACCTCGCGCGGGACGGCGTCGCCGGACTCGCCGCCGTAGACCTGCTGGAGCAGGTGCTCGACCAGCCCTGGCGTGGTGAGGTCCTCGACCTTCTCCACCACCCAGCCGCGCTGGCCGCGGACCCGGCCGCCGCGCACGTGGAAGACCTGGACCGCAGCCTCGAGCTCGTCCTCGGCCAGGGCGAACACGTCGGCGTCGGTGCCGTCGCCGAGGACGACGGCGTTCTTCTCCATCGCGCGCTCGAGCGCGCCGATGTCGTCCCGCAGCCGGGCCGCGCGCTCGAAGTCGAGCTCGGCCGCGGCACCGCGCATCTCCCGCTCGAGCCTGCGGACGAAGCGGTCGGTCTTGCCGGCCATGAAGTCGCAGAAGTCCTCGGCGATCGCGCGGTGCTCCTCCTCGCTGACCCGGTCCGACGCACGGCGCCGAGCACTTGCCGATGTAGCCGAGCAGGCAGGGACGGCCGACCTGGCCGGAGCGCCGGAAGACGCCGGCGCTGCACGTGCGGACCGGGAAGACCCGCAGCAGCTGGTCGACCGTCTCGCGGATGGCCCAGGCGTGGGAGTAGGGCCCGAAGTAGCGCGTGCCCTTGCGCTTGGCACCGCGCATCACCTGGACCCGCGGGTAGTCCTCGCCCATCGTCACGGCCAGGTAGGGGTAGGACTTGTCGTCGCGGTACTTGACGTTGAAGCGCGGGTCGAACTCCTTGATCCAGGTGTACTCGAGCTGGAGCGCCTCGACCTCGTTCGCCGACCACGGTCCACTCGACGCTGCCGGCGGTCGTGACCATCTGCTGGGTGCGCGGGTGCAGGGCCGCGATGTCCTGGAAGTAGGACGACAGCCGGGGGCGGAGGCTCTTCGCCTTGCCGACGTACACGACCCGGCCGCGCGGGTCGCGGAACCGGTAGACGCCGGGCTCGACCGGGATCTCCCCCGGACGAGGTCGGTACGTCGCGGGATCGGGCACGTTCCCAGCCTAGGCGCCGGGTCCGACGCCTGGGTCAGGTGACGGTGAGGGTGTCACCGCTGACCGTCACGGTCTTGGCGGGGAGGGGTGACGGCGCGGGGCCGGCGACGTTCTTGCCGGTCGCCTGGTCGTACTTGCTGCCGTGATGGAAGCAGTTGATCGTCCCGCCCTGGACGTTGCCGACGAGGAACTGCTGGTGGGTGCAGACCGCCGAGAAGGCCTTGAACTCGCCGGCCTTGGGCTGAGTCACCACGACCTTGTCGCCGGCGAAGACCTTCCCGCCTCCGACCGGGATGTCGGCCGCCTTGTAGGTCTTGCCACCACCGGCCGCGCCACCGGCACCGGAGCTGCCGTCGCCGGACCCGTCACCGGTATCGCCGGTGGCGGAGCCGCCGCCCCCGCAGGCCGCCAGGACGCCGACTCCCGCCACCCCGACACAGACGGCGCAGGCGCCACGAAGGACGGCGCGCCGGTCCAGCCGGGGATCCGGCTCGGTTTCGGTGCTCACGGCTTCTTCGACCTCCGATGAAGGGAACCACCGACGTTCGCAGGCCTCGGGGGAGGTGTTCAAGCCAGGACGGCGCGTGCCGCCTGCCGATGTGCTGGCAATTGCCTGTCAGCCCGCTGTGCGCCTGTCCCGGTGCGCAGCCGCTGGTAGCGGCTCGCTTCTACGCCCGCTTGACGCCCGGCTTGCCGCTCGTCCCGGCGGTCTTCTTGGCCGCTGTCGTGGGCGTGGTCCTGGCCGTCTTCTTGGCCGCCGGCCCGGCCGTCCGCGTCGCCGCGGTCACTCGGCTCGACGCTGCCTTCGAACCCGTCTTCACTGCGGCGGCAGCCCGCTTCGGACGGCTGGCCCGGCCGGCCAGGACGGGAGCCAGGAACTGCCCGGTGTAGCTGTCGACGTCGGCAGCGACCTCCTCCGGCGTGCCCTCGGACACGACCAGCCCGCCACCGCCTCCGCCGTCCGGGCCCATGTCGACGATCCAGTCAGCGCTCTTGATCACGTCGAGGTTGTGCTCGATCACGATCACCGTGTTGCCCTTGTCGGCCAGTCCCTGCAGCACCAGCAACAGCTTGCGGATGTCCTCGAAGTGCAGGCCGGTCGTCGGCTCGTCGAGCACGTAGACGGTCCGGCCGGTCGAGCGCTTCTGCAGCTCGCTGGCCAGCTTGACCCGCTGCGCCTCGCCGCCGGAGAGGGTCGGAGCCGGCTGGCCGAGCCGGACGTACCCCAGCCCGACGTCGTTCAGCGTGACCAGGTGACGGGCGATCGCCGGGACCGCGGCGAAGAAGTCGGCGGCCTCCTCGATCGGCATGTCGAGGACGTCGGAGATCGTCTTGCCCTTGAAGTGGACCTGCAGCGTCTCGCGGTTGTAGCGAGCACCGTGGCAGACCTCGCACGGCACGTAGACGTCCGGCAGGAAGTTCATCTCGATCTTGATCGTGCCGTCGCCGTGGCAGTTCTCGCAGCGGCCGCCCTTGACGTTGAAGGAGAACCGGCCGGGCAGGTAGCCGCGGACCTTGGCCTCGGTCGTCTCGGCGAACAGCCGCCGTACGTGGTCGAAGACCCCGGTGTACGTCGCGGGGTTGCTCCTCGGGGTACGGCCGATCGGGCTCTGGTCGACGTGCACCACCTTGTCGAGGTGCTCCAGCCCCTTGACGGTCTTGTGCCGGCCCGGCACCTGACGCGCGCCGTTCAGCTTGTTGGCCAGGACCGTGTAGAGGATGTCGTTGACGAGGGTGGACTTGCCCGAGCCCGAAACGCCTGTGACGGCAACGAAACAGCCGAGCGGGAAGCTCACGTCGATCTCACGCAGGTTGTGTTCGCGGGCACCCACGACGGTCACCTGGCGCTTCTTGTCGCGCGGCCGGCGGACCACCGGGACGGCGATCTCCTCGCGGCCGGACAGGAAGGCGCCGGTCAGCGACTCCGGGTGGTCCAGCAGTCCCTGGACCCCACCGGAGTGGACGATCTGGCCACCGTGCTCGCCCGCGCCCGGCCCGATGTCGACCACCCAGTCGGCCGTGCGGATGGTGTCCTCGTCATGCTCGACGACGATCAGCGTGTTGCCCAGGTCGCGCAGCCGGGTCAGGGTCTCGATCAGCCGGTGGTTGTCGCGCTGGTGCAGGCCGATGCTCGGTTCGTCCAGGACGTAGAGGACTCCGACCAGCCCGGACCCGATCTGCGTGGCCAGCCGGATCCGCTGCGCCTCGCCGCCGGAGAGGGTGCCGGACGGGCGATCCAGTGACAGGTAGTCCAGCCCGACGTCGAGCAGGAAGCCCAGCCGGGCGTTGATCTCCTTCAGCACCCGCTCGGCGATCTGCTTCTCCCGCGGGCTCAGCTCGAGCTCGGCCAGGAACGCCGCGCAGTCCCGGATCGGCAGGTTGCAGACGGCCGAGATCGACTCCCCGCCGAGCAGGACGGCCAGCGACTCGGGCTTGAGCCGGGCGCCCTGGCAGACCGGGCATGGGACCTCGCGCATGTAGCCCTCGTAGCGCTCCCGGCTCCAGTCCGACTCGGTCTCGGAGTGGCGCCGCTGCACGAACGGCACCGCGCCCTCGAAACCGGTGGTGTACGAACGCTCCCGGCCGTACCGGTTGCGGTACTTCACGTGCACGCTGTAGTCCTGACCCTCCAGCAGCGCTGCCCTCGCACGCTTGGGCAGGGCCCGCCACGGGACGTCCATCCTGAACCCGAGCTGGTCCCCCAGCGCCTTCATCAGGCGCTGGAAGTAGTCGGCCGAGCCCTGCGTCCAGGGGGCGATCGCGCCCTCGGCCAGGGTGAGGTCCTCGTCGGGCACGAGCAGCTCCGGGTCGACCTCGAGCTGGGTGCCGATGCCGGTGCACTCCGGGCACGCGCCGTACGGGCTGTTGAAGGAGAAGGAGCGCGGCTCGATCTCGTCCATCGCCAGCTGGTGCTCGTTCGGGCACGCCATCTTCTCCGAGAAGCGGCGCTCGCGGTGCGGGTCCTTGGCCTCGGCGTCGACCAGCTCGGCGACCAGGATGCCCCCGGCCAGGCCCAGCGCGGTCTCGACCGAGTCGGTCAGCCGCTGCTTGGCGTCCGCGTCGCCCGGCTTGGCGACGAGCCGGTCGACCACCACCTCGATGCTGTGCTTGAGCTTCTTCTCCAGGCTGGGCGGCTCGGTCAGCGAGATCACCTCGCCGTCGACCCGGGCCCGGGCGAAGCCCTTGGACTGCAGCTCGCGGAACAGGTCGGAGTACTCCCCCTTGCGGCCTCGAACGACGGGGGCCAGCACCTGGAAGCGGGTGCCGGCCGGCAGCTCCTCCAGCTGGTCGACGATCTGCTGCGGGGTTTGCCTCGTGATCGGCTCGCCGCAGACCGGGCAGTGCGGGCGGCCCGCCCGGGCGAAGAGCAGCCGCAGGTAGTCGTAGACCTCGGTGATCGTGCCCACTGTCGACCGGGGGTTGCGGCTGGTGGACTTCTGGTCGATCGAGACGGCGGGCGACAGGCCCTCGATGAAGTCGACGTCCGGCTTGTCCATCTGGCCGAGGAACTGGCGCGCGTACGACGACAGCGACTCGACGTAGCGCCGCTGGCCCTCGGCGAAGATCGTGTCGAACGCCAGCGAGGACTTGCCCGAGCCGGAGAGGCCGGTGAAGACGATCAGGGCGTCCCGCGGCAGGTCCAGCGACACGTCCTTGAGGTTGTGCTCACGGGCACCGCGCACGACCAGCCGGTCGGCCGAGTGCCGGGGCAGCGCCACGT
The DNA here is from genome assembly GCA_963795385.1 of uncultured Actinomycetota bacterium. Taxonomy (GTDB): domain Bacteria; phylum Actinomycetota; class Actinomycetes; order Actinomycetales; family CAVURS01; genus CAVURS01. The sequence goes on along the minus strand of CAWCHK010000003.1, from coordinate 202,338 downwards.
CTGTCGTCTCCTGCACGGTCCGTCCTGTCGCCTTTCGCGAGGTCTGCGACGATGTCGCCGAGGTCTTCCGGGCGGGCGGTCGAGGGGTCTTCACGGGCACGATCGCCATGCTAGGTGCCGACGCCGACACTCGCCGCCGCCAGCCTCACGCCGGTACGTTTCGGTCCATGACCGGTTTCAGCGACGACCCGGACCTCGACCTCATCCCCCACGAGACCGACCTCCTCATGGAGACCATCCACGCCCTCTCCGACGCCGACGTCCGCCGCCCGTCCCTCTGCCCGGGTTGGACGCGGGCCCACGTGCTGACCCACGTGGCGCGTAACGCCGACGGGCTCCGAAATGTTCTCCTGGCCGCGGCCCAGGGCGGCGACGGCGCCTTCTACGAGTCGCAGGCCGCCCGGAACGCCGACATCGACGCCGGGGCGGACCGTACGGCGGCCGAGCTCGAGGCCGACGTCGAGACCTCGGCCGACCGGCTGCTGGGGACGTTCGCCGAGACGCCGCCCGAGGCGATGGAGGTCCGGGTGCCGAGGCTGCGGGTCGTCGACGTGCCGGCCGAGCAGACCCACATCCGGGCCCGGAAGACCCCGGAGATGCGGCTGCGCGAAGTGATCATGCACCACGTCGACCTGGACGCCGGCTACACCCTCGCGGACGCGCCCGAGGCCTGGCTGGTCACGGAGCTGGGCCGCTCAGCCCGACGGTTCGTCGACGGCCCAGCGGTGCGGCTGGACGCCGGGGTGGCCGGGTCCTGGCGGTACGGCGGCGGAGCCGGCGGGGACAGCGGAGACGGCCCTGACGAAGCCGCCGTGACGGTGAGCGGCAGCCCGGCCGACCTGCTCGGATGGGTCACCGGCCGGTCCCCCGGCACGGGCCTGACCAGCAGCACCGGCCAGCTCCCCGCGCTCGGGACCTGGGGCTGATCGCCGTGCCGGACCGGACGCCGTACACCGGCGCGGTGCGGCCGGGCGGTCCCACCGACGTCCGCGAGCTCGACCAGGTCGTGATCCGCAAGACCAGCGTCAGCGGGATGGACAACAACTGCTACCTGCTGACCTGCCGCTCGACCGGCGCCCAGCTGCTGATCGACGCCGCCGACGACCCCACCCGGCTGCTCGAGCTGGTGCACGAGGGCTCCCCCGACGGCCGGCTGGACCTGGTGGTCACCACGCACCAGCACTGGGACCACCACCGCGCGCTCCCCGACGTCATCGCGGCCACGGGCGCCGACTCGGCGGCCGGGGCCGAGGATGCGGCCGCTCTCCCGGTGATCCCGGATCGCTCACTCTCGCAAGGAGATTCGGTCCAGGTCGGCGAGATCATCCTCTCGGTGATCCAGCTGCGCGGTCACACACCCGGGTCGGTCGCGCTGGTCTATCGCGACCCCTCCGGTACCCCGCACCTCTTCTCCGGCGACTCGCTCTTCCCCGGCGGGGTCGGCAATACCCAGGGCGACGACCAGCGGTTCCGGACCCTCATCGACGACGTCGAGCACCGGGTGTTCGACGTCCTGCCGGACGAGACCTGGGTCTACCCCGGCCACGGCAACGACACGACGCTGGGCGTCGAACGCCCGCAGCTGGCCGAGTGGCGCGCCCGCGGCTGGTGAGGTCCAGGCGCTCCCACCTGCTGGGCCTTCGCAACGGTGCAACTCTGCGTCCGGCCTGACGCGTCGTTGCGCCGTTGCGCCGGGATTTGCGCAGAGCCGCCGCCGATCTTGCCGCGGCGTCCCGGGGCGCCGCCGGAACCAGTCACGAGGCCTGGCCCTAGGCTCCCCGGCATGAGCCGACCAAGGGGCAGCTACGGGATCGATGCACCGTACGTACCGATCGGCTTCGCCGCCGGTGCTGCCGTGTCCATCGCCCTGAGCTTCGCCGGCAGCCGCGTGGCCTGGCTGGTCGCGGCCGCCTTCTTCGCCGTACTGGCCGGGATCTACCTGCGGACCAGCCTGTCCGGCAAGTTCGCCATCTGGCAGCGGCTCGTCGCGGCCGCGAACCTGTCCGGTGACGAGCACGCCGTCGACGTGGGCTGCGGCCGTGGTGCGGTCACGGTGATCCTGGCCGAGCACCTCCCCCGGGGCCGGGTCGACGGCATCGACCTGTGGCGCTCCCAGGACCAGTCCGGCAACGCCGAGGAGCACACCCGGGCGAACCTCGAGGCCAACGGCGTCGCCGGCCGGGTGACCTTGCACACCGCGGACATGCGCACCCTGCCGTTCGCGGACGGGAGCATCGACCTGGTGACCGCCAGCGTCTCGATCCACAACCTCAAGGACCCGGCCGACCGCAGGGCGGCGGTCACGGACGCGTACCGGGTGCTCAAGCCGGGAGGCCGGCTGCTCATCGCCGACATCCGCGCCGTCAAGGAGTACCGCGACGTACTCGTCGAGCTCGGAGCCCGCGATGTGGTCGTCAGGAACGCCGGCTTCGACGGCTGGTGGAGCGCGCCGTGGATGGCGACGACGACCCTGGTCGCCGTCAGGTAGCGGCCCGGCGCTCGTGCACCAGGCTGGCCACGGTCGTCACGACGAGCGTCCCCAGGATCACGAGCAGGGACACCCAGATCGGGATGTCCGGCGCCCAGCCGACGTGCTCCCCCCCGTTGACGAACGGCAAGGTGTTCTCGTGCAACGCATGCAGGATCAGCTTGACGCCGATGAAACCGAGCAGCACTGAGAGCCCCAGCGTCAGGTAGACCAGCCGCTGGAGCAGCCCGCCGATCAGGAAGTACAGCTGCCGTAGCCCCATCAACGCGAAGATGTTGGCCATCAGCACCAGGTAGGGCTCCTTGGTGAGCCCGTAGATGGCCGGGATCGAGTCCAGGGCGAAGAGCAGGTCGGTCGTCCCCAGCGCGACCAGCACGATCAGCATCGGCGTGACGCGCCGCCGGCCGCGCTCGCGGACGGTCAGGTGCGGGCCGTGCCACTCGCTGGTCGCCGGGAGGCGGCGCTGGACCCACCGGAGCAGGCGGCTCTCGTGGTAGTCCTCCGCGTCGCTGTTCCCCTGCCGGGCCAGCTTGACCGCGGTCACGACGAGGAACGCGCCGAACAGGTAGAACACCCAGCTGAACGCCGAGATCGCCGCCGCCCCGACCGCGATGAAGACGCCTCGCAGGACCAGCGCGAGGATGATCCCGACCAGCAACGCGGTCTGCTGCAGGGCCCGCGGCACGGCGAACCGCCCCATGATGATGAGGAAGACGAACAGGTTGTCGATCGACAGCGAGTACTCGGTCAGCCATCCCGCGTAGTACTCCCCTGCGTACCGCGGCCCGGACACCCACCAGACGCCGGCGCCGAAGAGCAGGGCCGCCGCGACGTACGCCGCGAGGACGATCGAGGACTCGCGCATCGACGGCTCGTGCGGCCGCCGGCCGATGACCAGGACGTCGACCAGCAGGAAGGCGGTCGCGAGGCCGACGGTCGCGACCCAGGTGAAGGTAGTGACGTGCATGGGGTCCTCCGGCTCGGGCGAGCACCGGCCCGAGGGACGGTGCTGACGTGGCCGGAGGTCTCTCCCACCGGTCCGGCGAGCCGGGCGCGGCCGGCGCCCCGGAGCCCTGAGGGCTCGTGATGACGAGGACGCCGCGTGGGGATACTCCCCTCCGTCGTACCCCGCCAGCCTAGGGCCCCGCGTCGCCCGGGTAGGACGAGGTCACGCTCTGTGAGTTCGGGGCGGCAGATCGAGTGAACCCTGTGCTGGTCGGGGGGCATAACGCGGCGGACAGCCTCCTCGGCTGCTTACTCTCAGTGTGTGCTACAGACCGCGAAGCGCCCCACCGTCACGGATCGTGACCAGCTGTCAGGGCGCTCGACCACCACCACGACGCCCCAGGCGGCGGTCCACGTGCTGGTCCCAGCGCACAACGAGGAGGCCTCGATCGGGACGACCATCGCCTCCCTCCACGGCCAGACGCTCGCCCCCCGCACGATCACGGTGATCGCGGACAACTGCACGGACCACACCTCGGGCGCCGCGCTGATCGAGGGCGCCGAGGTGTTCACCACCCGCGACAACACCCAGAAGAAGGCGGGCGCGCTCAACCAGTACCTGCGCCGGGCCCTGATCACCATGGACCCGGACGACTTCATCCTGGTGATGGACGCCGACTCGGCCCTGGACCCCCGCTTCATCGAGGTGGCCGTCCGGCGGATGCTGGCCGACCCGCGACTGGGCGCGGTCGGCGGCGTCTTCATGGGCGCCGAGCCGCGCTCCCTGCTCGAGCAGGCGCAGGCCAACGAGTACGTCCGCTACGCCCGGGCCGTGGCCCGCAAGCAGGGCCGGGTGATGGTGCTCACCGGCACGGCCAGCCTGTTCCGCTCGCGGGCGCTGCTCCAGGTCGCCGAGCAGCGCGGCACGTTCCTGCCCGGGCTCATGGGCGACATCTATGACACGGCCGCCCTGACCGAGGACAACGAGATCACCCTGGCGCTCAAGCACCTGGGCTGGGGCCTCGTCTCGCCCCGCGAGTGCGTGGTGCACACCGAGCTGATGCCGACCGTCGCGGACCTGCACCGCCAACGGCTGCGGTGGTACCGCGGCGCCGTCGAGAACCTGCGCTCGTACGGCTGGACGCCGGTCACGTCGCGCTACTGGATCCAGCAGGCCTGCCTGCTGCTCTGCACCCTCACCTTCGCGCTGTTCATCGCGATCACCGCGATCGACCTGTCGCTGGGGATCCTGCGCTTCTCGCCCTGGTGGTCGGCCGTGTCGCTGCTGTTCGTGGTCGAGCGCCTGGTCACCGTGTGGCGGGTCCGCACCCGTCGCGGCCGGTTCCTGGCGGCGGCCATCGTGCCGGAGGCCGCCTACGACCTGCTGCTCCAGGCGACCTTCGTCCGAGCTGCCCTGCATGTCCTCCGTGCCGTCCCGGCGGAGTGGTCACACGTATCCGTACGAGGAGAGGAAGCACATGTACCAGCACAAGCCCGTGGTTCTCGGAGTCAAGATCAGCGCCGCCGCAGGCACCACCGGAGGCCTCGCCTACACCGGGCTTAACGCAGCCCACTACCTGGTGGCCGCGGCAACGCTCATCATGCTCGGCGTCGTGCTCATGCACATCGTGCCCCGGCGCGAGTCGTGACCGAGCGCAGCCGGGTCCGCTAGGTCCCGGAGGTCCGCTCGGCCCTGCAGCGCCGTCAGATCTCGCAGTATCGACCAGCTCCACACCGGCCCTCCGAGGCCGCGACCAGGATGTGGCTCCGCCCGCGGACGAGCACCGAGCCCACCTGGTCCGGCCGGCCCGAAGGCGTCCTCGCTAGGTCCCCTCCCTAGCGAGGACGCTGGGCCCGGGCAGCCGGGCCACGACATCGTCGTACGACGCGTCGATCGCCTCGAGGACCTCTTCGTCCGGGATCGCACCCCCGACGGCCAGGACGTTCCAGCCGAACCGCCCGATGTACGGCGAGGGTCGGGCGTCATCCGGGTAGCGGCGGACCCACTCGTCGGCGTCCTCCCGGCTCCGGCCACACTTCAGCCCGATGCCGCCGCTCGTGCCGTCAGGGCCATCGGCGCCGAGGAAGGCGAAGATCTTCGCGCCGACCTTGACGACGCGGTCGCCTTCCCACGGCTCGTCCAGCCAGGCTCCGGGCTTGGCCAGGCAATGCCGCTGCCACCTCGATGCGGTGCCGCGAGCCATCGCGCCTCCCCTCCTGCGACCGGGCGTCAGGCGTGCCCCGCGGCCTGCATGCCGCGTAGCTCCTTCTTCAGGTCCGAGATCTCGTCCCGCAGCCGGGCGGCCAGCTCGAAGTGCAGCTCCGCCGCCGCGCCGTGCATCTGGTCGCTGAGCTGCTGGATCAGGTCGGCCAGGTCGGCGGCCGGCAGCGACGCCAGCCGTTCGCCGGCCCGCCCCGCGTCCGCGCCGCGACCGCCCCGCGAGCCGAGCCCCGGCACGGGGGCCTTGCCGCGCGACTGCGATCGGCCGGACCCGCCGAGCAGGGCCGCGGTGTCGGCGTCCTCGCGGGCCAGCAGGTCGGTGATGTCGCCGATCTTCTTGCGCAGCGGCGTCGGGTCGACGCCGTTGGCCACGTTGTAGGCGACCTGCTTGGCCCGCCTTCGGTTGGTCTCCTCGATCGCCTGCTCCATCGACGGCGTGATCACGTCGGCGTACATGTGCACCTGGCCCGAGACGTTGCGGGCGGCCCGGCCGATGGTCTGCACCAGCGACGTCGAGGACCGCAGGAAGCCCTCCTTGTCGGCGTCCAGGATGCTGACGAGGGAGACCTCGGGCAGGTCCAGACCCTCGCGCAGCAGGTTGATCCCGACCAGCACGTCGAACTCGCCCATCCGCAGCTCGCGGAGCAGCTCGACCCGGCGCAGGGTGTCGACCTCGGAGTGCAGGTAGCGCACCCGCACTCCTTGCTCGAGCAGGTAGTCGGTCAGGTCTTCGGCCATCTTCTTGGTCAGGGTCGTGACCAGCACCCGCTCGTTGCGCTCGCTGCGGGCCCGGATCTCGTGCAGCAGGTCGTCGATCTGGCCCTTGGTCGGCTTGACGACGACCTCGGGGTCGACCAGCCCCGTGGGCCGGATGATCTGCTCGACCACACCGTCGCCCTTGGCCAGCTCGTACTTGCCGGGCGTCGCGGACAGGAAGACGGTCTGCCCGATCCGGGTCAGGAACTCCTCCCACCGCAGCGGCCGGTTGTCCATCGCACTGGGCAGCCGGAAGCCGTGGTCGACCAGGGTCCGCTTGCGGCTCATGTCGCCCTCGTACATCGCGCCGATCTGGGGGACCGTCACGTGCGACTCGTCGATGACCAGCAGGAAGTCCTCGGGGAAGTAGTCGAGCAGGGTGTTGGGCGCGGTGCCCGGCGCACGCCCGTCGATGTGCCGGCTGTAGTTCTCGATGCCCGAGCAGGAGCCGACCTGGCGCATCATCTCGACGTCGTACGTCGTGCGCATCCGCAGTCGCTGCGCCTCCAGCAGCTTGCCCTGCCGCTCCAGCTCGCCCAGCCGCTGCTCCAGCTCGGCCTCGATGCCGCGGACCGCCCGCTCCATCCGCTCCGGGCCGGCGACGTAGTGCGTGGCCGGGAAGACGTACATCTCCTTCTCCTCGTGCACGATCTCGCCGGTGACCGGGTGGAGCGTGTAGATCCGCTCCAGCTCGTCACCGAAGAACTCCAGCCGCAGGGCCAGCTCCTCGTAGACCGGGATGATCTCGACGGTGTCGCCCCGGACCCGGAACGTGCCGCGGGTGAAGGAAAGGTCGTTGCGGGTGTACTGCATCTGCACGAAGCGCCGCAGCAGGTCGTCGCGGGACATCGTGTCGCCGAGCTTCAGCCGGACCATGCGGTCGACGTACTCCTGCGGGGTACCCAACCCGTAGATGCACGACACGGAGGCGACCACGATGACGTCTCGGCGGGTCAGCAGCGAGTTCGTCGCCGAGTGCCGCAGGCGCTCGACCTCGTCGTTGATCGAGGAGTCCTTCTCGATGTACGTGTCCGTCTGCGGGACGTAGGCCTCGGGCTGGTAGTAGTCGTAGTAGGAGACGAAGTACTCCACCGCGTTGTTGGGCAGCAGCTCGCGGAACTCGTTGGCCAGCTGCGCCGCCAGGGTCTTGTTCGGCGCCATCACCAGGGTCGGCCGCTGCAGGCGCTCCACCAGCCAGGCCGTCGTCGCCGACTTGCCGGTGCCGGTCGCGCCGAGCAGGACGACGTTGGACTCTCCCGCCTCGACCCGGCCGGCCAGGTCCTCGATGGCGGTCGGCTGGTCGCCGGACGGGGTGTAGTCCGAGATCACCTCGAACGGCGCCACTCGGCGCTGCAGGTCAGTCGTCGGCCTCATGCCCCAACGGTAAGCGCAGCCACCGACAACGTCGTACCGGACCGCTCGCCGGGCCGTCACCAACGTCTGTGGTCGGTACGGCTAGGACGCGGCGAGGCGCTGCAGCTGGGGCCAGAGGTGGTCGACGTGGGCGGTCAGGTCCGGCTCCGAGCCCGAGTTGTCGAGCACGAAGTCCGCGGCCGCCAACCGCTCGTCCCGGCTGGCCTGCGCCGCCATCCGGGCCCGCGCGTCCTGGGCGCTCATGCCCCGTGACGAGGCCAGCCGGGCGATCCGCTCGTCCTCCGGCGCGTCCACGACCAGGACGATGTCGAAGTCCTGGGTCATGCCGGTCTCGACCAGCAGCGGGACGTCCTGGACGACGACCGCGTCGGCGGGCGCGGCGGCCGCGATGGCCGCGGCCCGGGCCCGCACCAGGGGGTGGACGATGCCGTTGAGGACACCGCGGAGCCCGGCGTCCGCGAAGACGATGGCTCCCAGGGCCGGGCGGTCCAGCCTCCCGTCCGCGGCGATGACCGCCGGCCCGAACGCGGCCCGGATCGCCTCCAGCCCGGGTGTGCCGGGCTCGACCACCTCTCGGGCGAGTACGTCGGAGTCGATGACCGTGGCGCCCAGCTCGGCCAGCCGGCGCGAGACGGTCGACTTCCCCGAACCGATCCCCCCGGTCAGGCCGACGCGCAGCATCCCGGAAGCCTAAAGCCCCGGACCAGTGCTGGTCCGGGGCTTCGGGTGAGTGCTTGGGTCCTGGTTGGTGCTCAGTGCTAGTTGCCGGTGAGCTTCTCCCGCAGGGCTGCGAGCGCCTCGTCCGAGGCCAGCGTGCCCTCGGCGTCGTCGGCCGCCTCGTCCGGAGCGGACGTGGCGGAGGAGTACGAGCCAGCCGGGACCTCGCCGGCCTCGTCGCGGGCCTCGGCGTCGGCCTTGGCCATCTCCTCGACCTGCTTCTTGTGCGCCTCCCAGCGCTCGTGGGCCTCGGCGTACTGCTTCTCCCAGACCTCACGCTGCGCGTCGTACCCCTCGACCCACTCGTTGGTCTCGGGGTCGAAGCCCTCGGGGTACTTGTAGTTGCCGGCCTCGTCGTACTCCGCGGCCATGCCGTAGAGCGTCGGGTCGAAGTCGGCGCCACCGGTGACGCCCTCGTTGGCCTGCTTGAGCGAGAGCGAGATCCGCCGGCGCTCCAGGTCGATGTCGATGACCTTGACGAAGATGTCGTCGCCGACCTGGACGACCTGCTCCGGGATCTCGACGTGACGCTCGGCCAGCTCGGAGATGTGGACCAGGCCCTCGATGCCCTCGTCGACCCGGACGAACGCGCCGAACGGCACCAGCTTGGTGACCTTGCCCGGGACGACCTGGCCGATGGCGTGGGTGCGGGCGAACTGCTGCCACGGGTCTTCCTGGGTCGCCTTGAGCGACAGCGAGACCCGCTCGCGGTCCATGTCGACGTCGAGAACCTCGACGGTGACCTCCTGGCCGACCTCGACGACCTCGCTCGGGTGGTCGATGTGCTTCCAGGACAGCTCCGAGACGTGCACCAGGCCGTCGACGCCGCCGAGGTCCACGAACGCACCGAAGTTGACGATCGAGGAGACCACGCCGGAGCGGACCTGGCCCTTCTGCAGGGTCTGCAGGAAGGTCTGGCGCACCTCGGACTGGGTCTGCTCGAGCCAGGCGCGGCGGGAGAGCACGACGTTGTTGCGGTTCTTGTCCAGCTCGATGATCTTGGCCTCGAGCTCCTTGCCGACGTACGGCTGGAGGTCGCGCACCCGGCGCATCTCGACCAGCGACGCGGGCAGGAAGCCGCGCAGGCCGATGTCCAGGATCAGGCCGCCCTTGACCACCTCGATCACCGAGCCGGTGACGATGCCGTCCTCTTCCTTGATCTTCTCGATCGTGCCCCAGGCGCGCTCGTACTGCGCGCGCTTCTTGGACAGGATGAGCCGGCCTTCCTTGTCCTCCTTCTGGAGGACGAGGGCCTCGACCTCGTCGCCGACCTTGACCACATCACCGGGGTCCACGTCGTGCTTGATGGACAGCTCACGGGAGGGGATGACGCCCTCGGTCTTGTAGCCGATGTCGAGCAGGACCTCGTCCCGGTCGACCTTGACGATGACACCCTCGACGATGTCTCCGTCGTTGAAGTACTTGATCGTCTCGTCGATCGCGGCCATGAAGTCTTCGGCCGTGCCGATGTCGTTCACGGCTACCTGCGGCGTGCTGGTCTTCGCTTGGCTGATCTCGGTGGTGCTGGCGGTCATGTAGTCGGGACTCCGATGCGGACAGGAATTGGGGGCATGAAAAAGTTACGCACAGGCGTGCGCGTGACCCAGAGTAGTGCACGAGCGCACAACCCGGCCAGCCCGTGCTGACCGCGCGACGTGGCAGCATCCCCGCATGAGCGACCTGGGCGGAGCGGGCCGCCGGCCGGTGGGCCCGGCAGAGACCGCCACCGCGAACCGGCGGTGGTGGGACGGGGCGGCGGACGACTACCAGGCCGAGCACGGCGGCTTCCTCGGTGACGACGACTTCGTCTGGGGTCCCGAGGGCCTGCGCGAGTCCGAGGCCCGGCTGCTCGGTGTGGTCTCCGGGCAGCGCGTCCTCGAGGTCGGCGCGGGCGCCGCCCAGTGCGCGCGCTGGCTGCTCGGGCAGGGCGCCGAGGTCGTCGCCACCGACATCTCGGGCGGCCAGCTGGCCCATGCCGCCCGGATCGACCGTGGCCGGGCCGGGCCCGCCGTGCCTCTGGTGCAGGCCGATGCCCGCCGCCTCCCGCTCGCCGACCGCAGCGTCGACATCGCGTGCTCGGCGTACGGCGGCGTGCCGTTCGTCGCCGACTCCGCGGCGGTGATGCGCGAGGTGGCCCGGGTCCTGCGGCCAGGCGGGCGCTGGGTGTTCTCGGTCTCGCACCCGGTCCGGTGGGCGATGCCCGACGACCCGGGCGAGCCCGGGCTGCGGATCACGTCGTCCTACTTCGACCGGACGCCGTACGTCGAGCTGGACCGGTCCGGCGCCGTGACGTACGCCGAGCACCACCGCACGCTCGGCGACCGGGTCCGGGAGATCGCCGCCGCGGGCCTGGTGCTCGTCGACCTGGTCGAGCCGGAGTGGCCGGCCGCCAACGAGCAGACCTGGGGCGGCTGGAGTGCCCTGCGCGGGCGGCTGATCCCGGGCACGGCGATCTTCAGCTGCCGAGCGTCGTCCCGGCCCTGAGCCCGGGGCGGACCGGGCCGACCGTTGTCGGGGCGCCGTGGCAAGGTGCGCGGATGACTTCGCGGACGGGCACGGCCCCCACGGCCTCCGAGGGAGCCGCCCGGACGTTCACGATCCGGCCGCAGGGTGCCTTCTCTCTGCGCGAGTCGGTCGAGTTCGGCTTCGGCCAGCGCCATGCCGAGGCCTACGACGGCGTGATGCGGCTCGCGTTCGTCCTGGACGGCACGCCCGGTCAGCCGTACGGCGAGCAGGTCGGCGTCGTCCTCCGCCAGGCCAGCGAGGTCGGCGACAACGGCGCCATCGGGAGCGGGGACGCCGACGGCGAGGTGCTGGCCGAGGTGTGGGGCGAGGGCGACCTCGACGCCGTGCGGGACCAGGTGGCCCGGGTGCTCTCGCTCGACATCGACGGCCGGGGGTTCGCCGATGTCGGCCGTCGAGACCCGGTGATCGGCCGGCTCCAACAGCTGGCCGACGGCCTGCGACCACCGCTGTTCCACTCGCCGTACGAGGCCGCCGCCTGGAGCGTGCTGAGCGCCCGCCGTCCGGCCCAGCAGATGGCCCTGGTCCGCGATCGGTTGTCGGCCGAGCACGGGCGGACGTTCGAGCTGGCCGGCCGGAGCGTCGCCGCGTTCCCCACGCCGGCGCAGCTGCTGGCGGTCGAGGGGATCGAGGGCCTGACCGAGGAGAAGGTCACCCGGCTGCACGGCGTCGCGAGTGCGGCCCTGGACGGCCGGCTGGACGCCGGGCAGCTGCGCTCGCTCGGGCCGGAGGCAGCGGCCGAGCGGCTCCAGGAGCTGAACGGCATCGGGCCGTTCTACGCGACCCTCATCTCGGTCCGGGCCGTCGGCTTCGCGGACGCCCTGCCGGGCAACGAGCCGAGGCTGCTGGCGCTCGTCGGCGACCTGTACGGGTTCGGCCGTCCCGCCACGGCGGCGGAGCTCGAGCAGGTCGGCGAGAGCTGGCGTCCCTATCGCACCTGGGCCGCGGTGCTGGTGCGGGCCGCGGCGGGCCGGGTCGACCCCGCCGGCTGATCGGAGCGGCTCAGTGGCCGGCGGCCTCCCACGACCGGCCGGAGCCGACCGACACGTCGAGCGGCACGTCCAGCGGGATGGCCGAGCCCATCGCCCGCACCACCAGGTCCTCGACCTCCTGGCGCTCCCCCTCCGCGACCTCCAGGACCAGCTCGTCGTGCACCTGGAGCAGGACCCGGGAGCGTGCGCCCGCATCCTCGAGCGCGGCGTCGACCCGCAGCATGGCCAGCTTGATGACGTCGGCGGCGGACCCCTGGATCGGCGCGTTGAGGGCCATCCGCTCCGCGCCGTCACGGCGCTGCCGGTTGTCGCTGGTCAGGTCCGGGAGGTACCGGCGCCGGCCGAGCATGGTCTCGGTGTAGCCGGTCCGCCGGGCGACGTCGACCACCTCGCGCAGGTAGTCGCGGACGCCGCCGAACCGCGCGAAGTACTCGTCCATCAGGCCCTTGGCCTCGTCGACGCCGATCAGCAGCTGCCGGGACAGACCGTAGGCCGACAGCCCGTAGGCGAGGCCGTAGCTCATCGCCTTGATCTTGGCCCGTTGGGCCGGTGTGACGTCGGCCGGCTCGACCCCGAAGACTCGCGACCCGACGAACCGGTGCAGGTCCTCGCCGCTGCGGAACGCCTCGATCAGCCCGGTGTCGCCGGACAGGTGGGCCATGATCCGCATCTCGATCTGGCTGTAGTCGGCCGAGAGCAGCTCGCCGAACCCGTCACCGACGATGAACACCTCGCGGATCCGGCGCCCCTCGTCGGTCCGGATCGGGATGTTCTGCAGGTTCGGGTCGGTCGAGCTGATCCGCCCGGTCGCGGCGATCGTCTGGTTGTACGTCGTGTGGATCCGGCCGTCGTCCGAGACGCTCTTGATCAGGCCCTCGACGGTCTGCCGCAGCCGGCTGGCGTCCCGGTGCCGCAGCAGGGCCCCGAGGAACGGGTGCTCGGTCGCGGCGAACAGATCGGCCAGTGCCTCGGCGTCGGTGGTGTAGCCGGTCTTGGTCCGCTTGGTCTTCGGCATCCCCAGCTCGTCGAACAGCACCACCTGCAGCTGCTTGGGCGAGCCGAGGTTGAGCTTGCGCTCCGTGCCGTCCTCGGCCTCGGGCAGGGCGTCGTACGCATCCTGGGCCGCCTGAGCGACCGCGTCGGCGAAGTGCGACTCCAGCCCGGTCAGCATCGGCATGTCGACCGCTATGCCGACGCCCTCCATCGTCGCGAGGACGTCCACCAGCGGCAGCTCGACGTCGCGCAGCAGCTCGGCGCCGCCCCGGCTCTCCAGCTCCGGGTCCAGGGCGTCGGCCAGCTCGAGCACCGCACGGGCCCGCACCATGGCCTGCTCGGCCTCGTCCGGGCCGTCGCCGGTCTCGAACGAGAGCTGGACGCCGCCGTCGACATCGGTGTCGCCGTCGACCCGCAGGTCACGCCCGAGGTGGCGCAGGACCAGGTCGGCCAGGTCGTAGGACCGCTGGTCGGGCTGGACCAGGTAGGCCGACAGGAGCGTGTCGCTGGCCACGCCCTTGAGCGTGAGCCCCCGAGCCGCCAGAGCCTCCATCGGGCCCTTGACGTCGTGGAAGGCCTTGGGCTGCAACGGATCGGCCAGCCATGCGGCGAGCGCCCGCTCCGCGTCCGGCGTGAGCTCGCTCAACGAGACGTACGCCGCGGCGCCGTCACCGGCGGCGATGGCGACGGCCTGGGCATCACCTGTCCCCCGGCTCCACGTGCCCACGACCGAGACGCCGGTCCGCACGCCGACCGGTGCCTGGTCGGCCAGCCAGCCGCCCACCTCGTCCGGTGCCAGCCGGACCCCGGCCACGTCGAAGCCGCCCTCGGCCTCCGGTGCGACGGCGTCCAGCTCGGCGAACAGCCGCTCGCGCAGGACCCGGAACTCCAGGCCGTCGAACAGCTGGTGCACCTGCTCGCGGTCCCACACCTGCCGGGCCAGGTCGTCGACGCTCAACGGCAGGTCCAGGTCGCGGACCAGGGCGTTCAGCCGCCGGTTGCGGAGGACCCCGTCGAGGTGGGCCCGCAGGCTCTCCCCCGCCTTGCCGCCGATCTGGTCGACGTTGGCGACGATGCCCTCTAGGTCGCCGTAGAGCGTCAGCCACTTCGCGGCCGTCTTGGGGCCGACGCCCGGGACCCCCGGCAGGTTGTCGCTGTCCTCGCCGACGAGCGCGGCCAGGTCGGGGTAGCGCTCCGGCCCGAGGCCGTAGCGCGCCTCGACCGCCTCGGGGGTCATCCGGGACAGCTCGGAGACGCCGCGCACCGGGTAGAGCACCGTCACCTCGTCGCTGACCAGCTGGAAAGTGTCGCGGTCACCGGAGCAGATCAGCACCCGGTGGCCCTGCGCGCGAGCCTGGACCGCGAGCGTGGCCAGGATGTCGTCGGCCTCGAACCCCTCGGCCTCCAGGGCGGGGATCCGCAGCGCGGAGAGGACCTCGCGCATCAGCGGGACCTGGCTCTTGAACTCGTTGGGGGTCACCGAGCGGCCGGCCTTGTACTCGGCGTACTCCTCCGACCGGAAGGTCTTGCGCGAGACGTCGAACGCCACGGCCACGTGGGTGGGTGTCTCGTCCCGGAGCAGGTTGATCAGCATCGAGGTGAAGCCGTAGACGGCGTTGGTCGGCTGGCCCGTCGTGGTCGAGAAGTTCTCCACCGGGAGCGCGAAGAAGGCGCGGTAGGCCAGCGAGTGACCGTCGAGCAGGAGCACCGTCCCCGGCGCACGCCCGGCAACCGGCCCTGCGGTGTCGTTCGGGCTGGGGCTCACCATCGGGCTGTCGGTCGGGTTCGTCGTCGAGGCCGTCACGGACTCAGCCTAGGGGCCGGTGCCGACAGGACGGCCCGCCGTCGGCGTCCCGGTCAGTGCGACAGCGGCGAGCTGGAGACGAGCGCCTTGGCCCGGTCCCTGGCCCGCAGCGACCGGCGGCGCATCAGCGTCTGCTCGAGGCCTCCGCGGGCGCTGTCGCCACCGCCGAGACGGCGGCGCAGGGCTCCGACGCCGACCACCCGGCGGACGACGAAGGGCGAGAAGCCGAGGCGGGCGAAGAACCGGTTCGGGTCGCGGTCCGAGGAGGGCACGCCCACCGCAACCTGTTCCGCTCCAACGCGTTCGGCCAGGGTCGCGCAGGCCGAGATGAGCGCCGTACCGGTGCCGCGGTGCCGGGCGTCCGGCTGGACGTAGAGGTGCTCGATGCAGACGGCCGGGGTGTCGACCAGCGGGAGCAGCGGCCCGGAGGTCAGGATGACGTAGCCCACCGGCCGACCCTCGTGACGGGCCAGGAAGGCGTGGACGCCGTGCCGGGTCAGGACGTCCGCCACCGCTCGCCGCAGGTCCCGTCCAGGGGCGGCCGTATCGGTGCGGGCCGACCCGGACTCCGCTCGTGCCGAGCTCCACAGATCGGTGAGTGCCTGGACGTCGTCCGGGCCGACGGGAGCCACGAGCAGGGAGTTGCGGGTCACCATTCCTCCTTGAAGGGCGGGACCCCGGGACCCCTACCCGGGTCGACTTTGCGGCTGACTTCTGGTGCGACATCGACCAAGCGGTCGGAGCCTACGACCTCCCCCGTGCTTGTGGAAAGGGGCAACTGATTTCGTAGTCAAACAATCCCGCAGCGTGGGGACTCGTCGTCCGACTCGGGCGCTGATGACCGAAATGCGCAGTCGCTCAGACGTCTCCGCCGAGGTAGGCGGCCTTGACGCTCGGGTCGTTGGACAGGTCCTTGCCACTGCCCTGCCGGACGACCTCACCGGTCTCCAGGATGTAGGCCCGGTCGGCCCGCTTCAGGGCCTGCGCCGCGTTCTGCTCCACCAGCAGCACGGTCGTACCCTGCTCGTTGATCTCCCTGATGATCGTGAAGATCTGCTGGATCAGCTTGGGCGCGAGGCCCATCGACGGCTCGTCGAGCAGCAGCAGCCGCGGGCGGGCCATCAGCGCCCGGCCCATGGCCAGCATCTGCTGCTCGCCGCCGGACATCGTGCCGGCCGCCTGGCTGACCCGCTCCTGCAGGCGGGGGAAGAGCGCGAAGACCCGCTCCTTGTCGGCCGCGTACGCCGCGCTCTTGCGGTCCTTGCGGGTGTACGCGCCCATCTCGAGGTTCTCCATCACCGTCATGCCGGGGAAGATCCCGCGGCCCTCCGGCGACTGGCCGATGCCGAGCGTGACGCGCTGGTGGGCCGGCATGCTGGTGATGTCCTGGCCGTCGAAGACCACCTTGCCGGCCCGCACCGGGCGCAGGCCGGAGACGGTCTTCATCGTCGTGGTCTTGCCGGCGCCGTTGGCGCCGATCAGGGTGACGACTCCCCTCCTCGACGACGAAGCTGATGTCCCGGATGGCCTCGATCCGGCCGTAGTTGACGCACAGGCCCTCGACCTCAAGAAGCATCCTCGTCCACCCCCAGGTAGGCGGCGATGACCGCCGGGTTGTCGCGGATCTCGGCCGGCAGGCCCTCGGCGATCTTCTTGCCGAACTCCAGCACCACGATGCGGTCGGTCACGCCCATGACCAGGCGCATGTCGTGCTCGATCAGCAGCACCGTGTACCCCTGGTCGCGGATGCTGCGGATCAGCTCCATCAGCTTGACCTTCTCGCGCGGGTTGAAGCCCGCCGCCGGCTCGTCCAGGCAGAGCAGGTTCGGGTTCGTGGCGAGGGCGCGGGCGATCTCCAGGCGGCGCTGGTCGCCGTAGGACAGGTTGCGTCGCGAGCTCGTCGGCGCGCGCGCTGAGGCCCATGAAGTCGAGCAGCTCCATGGCGCGCTCGTGCCCCGCGTCCTCCTCCCGCCGGAGCCTCGGCAGGTGGAACAGCGCGGTGGCCACGCCGGTGCGGTGATGGGAGTCGGTGCCGACCAGGACGTTCTCCAGCGCCGTCATGTGCCGAACAGCCGGATGTTCTGGAAGGTCCGGGCGATGCCCAGCTTGTTGATCTGGAACCGCTTGTGTCCGGCTGAGCGGGCTGCCCTGGAACCGCGCCTGGCCGGACGTCGGCTGGTAGACGCCGGTCATCACGTTGAAGCAGGTGGTCTTGCCCGCGCCGTTGGGCCCGATGAGGCCGAGGATCTCGCCCTTGTTGATGTGGAAGCTCACCGAGTCGAGGGCCACGACGCCGCCGAACCGCAGCGTGACGTCGTCGACCTCGAGCAGCCGCTCGGGCGGGCCGCCGGTCCCGGCACTCGTGACTTCAGGCATTCGCGACCCCCTCCTCGATCTCCTCGAGGTTCTCGACCACCCTCTTGGCCCGGACCGTACGCCGCGGTGGGATCAGGCCCTGCGGACGGAAGATCGCCAGTGCCATCAGGGCGAGGCCGAAGAGCAGGACCCGGTAGTCGGACAGGAACCGCGGAACCGCTCCGGGCAGTAGGCGACGGCGAACGCCCCGAGCGATGACGCCCCACCGGTTGCCCGCGCCGCCGACGACGACGGCGGCGAGGAACAGCACCGAGAGCAGGATCGGGAAGTTGTCCGGGCTGATGAAACCCTGGCGGGCCGCGAAGAGCGCTCCGGACAGGCCGCCGATCGCGGCGCCGATGGCGAACGCGAGCAGCTTGAACCGGAACGTCGGCACGCCCATCAGCTCGGCCGCGTCCTCGTCCTCTCGGGTGGCCTCCCAGGCCCGCCCGACCCGGCTGTCCTTGAGCCGCCGCTCGCCGAACAGGATCAGGAAGACGACGATGACGGCCAGCCAGTAGTACGGCACGTGGTCGACGACGCCGAACTGCAGGAACGTCGTCGTCGTCCGGGTGTCGACGACGGCCGTGAAGCCGCTCCAGCTCGATGCTGGGACGTCGAAGAGCACGACGCTGGGGGGCTTCGGGATCGTCGGTGACGCCTGCGCAGCCACCGAGCCACGCGGCGTTCTGGGCGACGAGGCGGATGATCTCGCCGAAGCCCAGCGTCACGATCGCCAGGTAGTCGCCGCGCACCCGCAGCGTCGGGGCACCCAGGATGATGCCGCGGACCAGCGCCACGCCGATCGCGATGGGGACGGCGAGCAGCCAGGACATGTTGCCGTGCAGGGAGCCGAGACGGCCACCGTGTAGGCGCCGACGGCGTAGAACCCGACGTAGCCGAGGTCGAGCAGGCCGGCGTAGCCGATCGACGATGTTCAGACCGAGGGCGACGATGCCGTAGACGGCCACCGAGAACAGCACGCCGCCGAAGTCGGCCGTCGGGGGTCGACAGGACGGGCATGTTCAGCACCGGCAAGCGTAGATCAGCAGGACGAACAGGGCCATCAGCAGGATCTTGACCGGCCGGGGCAGGGCGACGATCCGGCCCCGCATCGCGGCCTTGCGGGTGGCCAGCGACTCCCGCACGCCGTCCCTCGTCGACTCGCTCATGCCCGCGACCTCCCCAGCGACTCGCCGAGCAGACCGGTGGGCCGGAACAGCAGGATGAGCACCAGCAGGACGAAGGCCACGACGTCCTTCCACTGCGGTGCCGAAGAAGGCCGACCCGTAGTTCTCCGCCACGCCCGAGGATGAACCCGCCCAGCAGGGCGCCGCGAACGTTGCCGATGCCGCCGAGCACTGCGGCGGTGAAGGCCTTGACGCCGAGGATGAAGCCGGCGTTGTAGCGGGCCACCCCGACCTTCAGCAGGTAGAAGAAGGCCGCGGCGCCGGCCATCACGCCACCGACCAGGAAGGTCATCTGGATGACCCGGTCCCGGTTGACGCCCATCAGCGCCGCGGCCTCGGGGTCCTGAGCCACGGAGCGGATGCCGCGCCCGAGCCGGGTCCGGCTGACGAAGGTCCAGGATGATCATGATCGACGATCGCACCGACGAGGACGAAGATGTCGACGTTGGTGACGTGTGTAGTCGCCGATCGTGAACACCGGTCGCGGATCGATCAGGTCGGGCTGCGGCGGCGGCAGGCTCTCGCGCGCTCGGCCCACATAGCTGGCGAGGGTCGTCCAGCCCGAACCAGCCGGCGATCTTGTCCCGCAGGCCCATCGTCTCGGACAGCACGAAGCTGGCCCCGATGGCCGAGATGAGCGCGATCAGGGGCGGGGAGTTGCGCTTGCGGAGCGGCCGGTAGGCAACCCGTTCGAGCAGCAGGGCGACGAGGCCGGAGACGACCATGGCGGCGATGAGGGCCAGCAGCAGGTAGCCGATGACCGAGCGGTCGAGCCGCCGCCGTGCGCCCCCAGGGCGATCAGCAGCCAGACGGCTCCGAAGGTCCCGAACATGAAGACCTCGGAGTGGGCGAAGTTGATCAGCCGCAGGACTCCGTAGACGAGCGTGTAGCCGAGCGCCACCAGTGCGTAGATCGCCCCGAGGGTGAGGCCGCCGATGGTCAGGGCGAAGAAGTTGTGGAAGAGGTAGGACATCGGCTCCCCGTCATGTCAGACCGACCTGTCCGTGCACACCGCTCGTCCGCAGGAGTACGGCGCGGAGTCTTGCACAGAGCTGATGCGGCCGGGGAGCCGTGAGGCGCCCCGGCCGCATCATCTCGATCTACCGCCGTCCCGTCGCGGACGGCTCGCCGCTACTTGATCTCTTGGTCGGGCAGGATCTTGCCGCCGGCGACCTTGTAGGCCCACACGTGGATGTCCGACGGCTCGCCCTTGTCGTCGAACTTGATCTCCTTGGTGACACCCGGCTTGTCGTACGACTTCGTCCAGGTGAGCAGGTCGGCGCGGGTCGTCTTGCCGGCGGCGATGCCGTCGAGGAAGACGTTGGCCGCGTCGAAGCCCTCGGCGGAGTAGGTCGCCGGCTCGGAGTTGTACGCCGCCTTGTACGCGGTGAAGAAGTCCGGAGCCTTGTCCGGCGGCAGGCACGGGCAGGTCATGATCGTGCCCTCGGCGGCGGCATCGCCGGCCGCCTTGATGTAGCCGTCGTCCTTGACGCCGTCGCCGACGACGATCAGGCCCTTCCAGTTCGCGCCGCGCAGCTGCTTGGCCAGCAGGCCCGCCTCGGCGTAGTAGCCGCCGTAGAACAGCGAGTCGGCGCCGGAGGACTTGACCTTGGTCACCGAGGCCGAGAAGTCGGTCTGCTTCTGCTGGATCGTCGTCGGTGCCGACGACCTTGCTGCCGAGCGTGGTCTTCACGATCGTCGGCCAGGCCCTTGCCGTACTCGGAGGCGTCGTCCATGACGAACGGCTTCTGCACCTTGGCGACGTCGGACATGTACTTGGCCGCCGCCGGTCCCTGCGAGTTGTCGTTGCCCAGCACGCGGAAGAAGGTCTTCCAGCCGTTGGTCGACAGGGCGGTGGCCGTGGCCGACGGCGTGATCGCGGTCAGGCCGGCGTCGTTGAACGCGGGGTCGGCCGCCTTCGACTCACCGGAGAAGGCCGGGCCGACGACGCCGACGACGGTCTTGTCATCGATGGCCTTCTTGGCCAGCGGCGGTGCCTGGGCCGCGTCACCCTGAGAGTCGAACGACGCGACGTTGACCTTGCAGTCGCTGTGCTTGCTGTTGTACTGGCTGACGGCGAGCTTCACGCCGTTCTGGATGTTCTGGCCGAGGTTCGCGGCGTCGCCGGTCAGGGCGCCGAAGAACCCGATCTTCAGGTCGCACGCCTTGGAGCCGGCCGAGCGCTCCCCGTTCGACTTGGTTCCACCGCACGCGGTGAGGGCGAGAGCGCGGCAGCGAGCACCACGCTGCCGATCTTGTATGTGGAACGCACGTAGATCCTCCTGTATCTCGACGCGCCCGGTCGGCGCGACGAACTGAATTCCCCCAGGGAAAGTACGACGCACCCTAGTCCCGTGCAGGCGCACCAGCGCCAGTGTCCGGACCGATGGTTGATCGTGTCGTGACCAATCCGTTGCTTTCGCCGGGCGAGCGAAAAGATCCGGTCTGGGCGGACTTCGGGCCCGACCCCACCACCGTCAGGGTCGGCCCGGAGCGTCGGAGCTCGTCAGTCCGGGGATGCCGGCCAGCACCGCGTCGGCGACCTCGCGCATCGACAGGCGCCGGTCCATGGAGGTCTTCTGGATCCAGCGGAACGCCTCCGGCTCGGTCAGTCCGAGCGACGTCATCAGGGTGGCCTTCGCCCGGTCCACCCGCTTGCGCGTCTCGAACCGCTCCCCCAGGTCGGCGACCTCGGCCTCCAGAGCCGCGATCTCCGCGTGCCGGGACAGGGCGATCTCGATCGCCGGCACGCAGGTCGGCGCGGGTGAACGGCTTCACGACGTACGCCAGAGCGCCGGCGTCGCGGGCCCGCTCGACCAGCTCGCGCTGGGAGAACGCCGTCAGCATCACCACGGCCGCGAGCCGCTGCTCGCCGATCCGCTCGGCCGCGCTGAGCCCGTCCAGGCCGGGCATCTTCACGTCCAGGACGGCGACGTCCGGGCGGTGCTCCTGCACCAGCCGCACGGCCTCCTCGCCGTCCCCGGCCTCGCCGACGACGTCGTAGCCCTCCTCGCGGAGCATCTCGACCAGGTCGAGCCGGATCAGGGCCTCGTCCTCCGCGACGACGATGCGACGGGCCTGAGGCGCCGCCGGGACGGGCTCGGCTGCGACCTCGACGGCCGGCGCCGGGTCCGGGGCGGGGGCGGCGGCGGCGACCGGTGCGGGCGCGGGCGTGGCGGTCCGCGCCGGCGGCCGGGGCCGGGCCGGCTGCGGGTCGGCTCCGCTCTGACGCGTCATCGAGACACTCCTGCCCACCCGGTAGGGTTTTTCCGGTCACGACTGCGCCCCGATAGCCCAATTGGCAGAGGCACCGGATTCAAGTCCCGGCCAGTGTGGGTTCGACTCCCACTCGGGGTACCAAGCACCAGCGGCGCACCCATCCGAAGGCCGTCAGCCCTCGTCGGCGTACGCGGGGGCGTTCTGCGAGATGACGTCGCCGATCCGGTGCACCCGCACGGCGTTGGTCGAGCCCGGGATCCCGGGGGGCGACCCGGCGACGATGACGACCTCGTCACCCGGCACGCAGCGCCCCGCCTCGAGCAGGCTGCGCTCGACCTGGCCGACCATCTCGTCGGTGTGCTTCACGTACGGCGTCAGGAACGTCTCGATGCCCCAGGTCAGGGACAGCTGCGAGCGCACCGCGGCCTCGGGCGTGAACGCCAGCAACGGGATTCGCGAGCGGAGCCGGGCCATCCGCCGCGCGGAGTCGCCGCTCTGGGTGAACGTCACGAGGTACTTCACGTCGAGGAACTCGGCGATCTCGACCGCCGCCGCCGTGATGACGCCGCCCTTGGTGCTGGGCCGCGTGCCCAGGGGGGCGATCCGCTCGAGACCGTGCTCCTCGGTGTTCTCGATGATCCGGGCCATCGTCGCGACGGCCTCGAGCGGGTGCTTGCCGACGCTCGTCTCGCCGGACAGCATCAGTGCGTCGGCCCCGTCGAGCACCGCGTTGGCGCAGTCCGAGGCCTCGGCCCGGGTCGGCCGGGAGTTCTCGATCATCGAGTCGAGCATCTGGGTGGCGACGATCACCGGCTTGGCGTTGCGCCGGGCCAGCTCGACCGCCCGCTTCTGGACCAGGGGCACCTGCTCCAGTGGCAGCTCGACGCCGAGATCGCCCCGGGCGACCATCAGGCCGTCGAACGCCGTGACGATCTCGCCGAGGTTGGCGACGGCTTGCGGCTTCTCGATCTTGGCGATGACGGGGAGGCGCACTCCCTCCTCGTCCATGATCCGGTGGACGTCGTCGATGTCGGCGGCGCTGCGCACGAACGACAGGGCGATCAGGTCCGCCTGCAGGTGCAGCCCCCAGCGCAGGTCGGCCTCGTCCTTGTCGGACATCGCCGGCACGCTCATCGCGACGCCGGGCAGGTTCAGCCCCTTGTTGTTCGAGACGATCCCACCCTCGAGGACCTCGGTGACGACCTTGGGACCGTCGATCTCGACGACCTGGACGCAGACCTTGCCGTCGTCGATCAGGATCCGGTCACCGGGGCGGGCGTCCTCCGCCAGCCCCTTGTACGTCGTGGAGACCAGGTCGCGGTCGCCCGGCGACGTCCTCGGTGGTGATGTTGAACAGCTCACCGACGCTTGAGCTCCACCGGGCCCGAGGCGAACCGGCCGAGCCGGATCTTGGGCCCCTGCAGGTCGACCAGGATGCCGACGGCATGCCCGCTCTCGTCGCTGGCCGCGCGAACCCCTCGGTAGGTCTCCTCGTGCTGCTGCGTACGCTCCGTGGCTGAGATTCAGCCGGGCCACGTCCATGCCGGTGTCGATGAGCTTGCGCAGCATCTCGGGCGTGGCGGTGGCGGGGCCGAGCGTGCAGACGATCTTGGCTCGACGCATGGTCAGACCCTTATTGCGTGCTCAGCGAAAGCGTTGGTGCGGGGCCCGCCGAGCCACGGCTCAGACCACCAGTGGGCGGTCGGTGGGCGGATCGGCGCCGGCAGGGTGCTGGAGCCCGGACGGCCCGCGAGGTAGGCGTCGACGCCGGCCGCGCAGGACCGGCCCTCGGCGATGGCCCACACGATCAAGGACTGGCCGCGCCCCGCGTCGCCGGCGACGAACACGCCCGGCACGCTGGTCATGAAGGTCTCGTCCCGGGCGACGTTGCCGCGCCCGTCGAGCTCGACCCCGAGCTGCTCGACCACGCCCTCGCGCTGCGGACCGACGAAGCCCATCGCCAGCAGCACCAGCTGGGCCGGGATCTCCCGCTCGCTGCCCGGCACCGGCTCGAACCGGCCGTCGACCAGCTCGACCTCGACCAGCCGCAGCGCGCTGACCTGACCGTCGCCGTCGCCCACGAGCTCCTGGGTGTTGACGGCGTAGACCCGGTCCCCGCCCTCCTCGTGCGCGCTGGAGACCCGGAAGCTCATCGGGTACGTCGGCCAGGGCTTGCGCCGGCGGCCGCTCCTCGGGTGGCCGGGGCAGGATCTCCAGCTGGGTGATCGACCGCGCGCCCTGGCGGATGCGCCGTCCCCAGGCAGTCGGCACCCGTGTCGCCGCCGCCGATGATGACGACGTCCTTGCCCTCGGCGGTCACCTGGTCCCTCGACCGGCTCGCCGAGCGAGGCCCGGTTGCTGGGCGGCAGGAACTCCATGGCCTGCAGGACACCTCCCAGCTCGCGGCCCGGGACCGGCAGGTCACGCGGGACGGTCGACCCGACCGCCAGGACGACGGCGTCGTAGCGGTCGCGCAGCTGCTTGCCGGTCAGGTCCTTGCCCACGTCGACGCCGGCCCGGAACCGGGTGCCCTCGGCCTCCATCTGGGCCAGCCGGCGGTCCAGCACGGCCTTCTCCATCTTGAACTCGGGGATGCCGTAGCGCAGCAGGCCACCGATCCGGTCGGCCCGCTCGAACACCGCCACCGTGTGCCCGGCCCGGGTCAGCTGCTGGGCCACCGCCAGGCCGGCCGGTCCGCTGCCGACGACGGCGACCGTGCGCCCGCTGAGCCGGTCCGGTGGCTGCGGCAGGACGGTGCCGTCGGCGAACGCCCGCTCGATGATGCTGACCTCGACCTGCTTGATCGTCACGGCCGGCTGGTTGATGCCCAGGACGCAGGCGGACTCGCACGGCGCCGGGCACAGCCGGCCGGTGAACTCGGGGAAGTTGTTGGTCGCGTGCAGCCGCTCGGATCGCGTCGGTCCAGTCCTGGCGCCAGGTGAGGTCGTTCCACTCCGGGATCAGGTTGCCGAGCGGGCAGCCCTGGTGGCAGAACGGGATGCCGCAGTCCATGCAGCGGCCGGCCTGGCGGCGCAGCTCGTCGCCGTCCTGCGCCTCGTAGACCTCGCGCCAGTCCATGATCCGCACCGGCACCGGCCGGCGCGCGGGGCAGCTCGCGCTCGCGGGTGACGAGGAAGCCTCTGGGGTCAGCCATGTGCGGCCTCCATGATCCGGGGCCAGACCTCGCTGCCGTCGGGGTCCAGCCCCTCGGCCGCGGCCGCCTGGCGGACCTCCACGACCCGGCGGTAGTCGCGCGGGATGACGGCCGGTGAACCGGGCCCGGGCAGCTCGCCCAGTCCTGGAGCAGGCGGGCGGCCACCGCCGAGTCGGTCTCGACCTGGTGGCGGGCGACCAGGCCGCGTACGGTCTCGGACTCCTCGTCGGTCAGCTGCGGTCAGGTCGACCAGCTCGCGGGTTCACCCGCCCTGGCCGCAGGTCCAGGACGTACGCCGCGCCGCCGGACATGCCGGCGGCGAAGT
Organism: uncultured Actinomycetota bacterium; assembly: GCA_963795385.1. Lineage (GTDB taxonomy): Bacteria > Actinomycetota > Actinomycetes > Actinomycetales > CAVURS01 > CAVURS01. The sequence continues at coordinate 177,282 of CAWCHK010000003.1, read as the reverse complement.
TGCGGCCGGTGCGGCCCGAGGACGACGACCGTTCCCCCGGTCATGTACTCGCAGCCGTGGTCACCGACGCCCTCGACGACCGCGACGGCACCGGAGTTGCGGACGCAGAACCGCTCGCCGACCTTGCCGCGCAGGAACACCTCACCGCTCGTGGCGCCGTACGCGATCACGTTGCCGCCGGCGATGTTCTGCTCCGCGGCGAACACCGCAGCCGCGGTCCGGCCGGATGACGACCCGGCCGCCGGACAGGCCCTTCGCGACGTAGTCGTTGGCGTCGCCGAAGAGGCGCAACGTGACGCCTGCGGGCAGGAAGGCGCCGAACGACTGGCCCGCGCCGACCCGGTCAGCGTGATGTCGATCGTCCCGTCGGCCAGGCCGTCGGGATGCAGCTTGGTCACCTCGTTGCCGAGCATCGTGCCGACGGTGCGGTTGACGTTGCGCACCGGCAGCGCGATGCGGACCGGCTCGCGCCGCAGCAGCGCGTCCTGGCTCAGCTCGATCAGGCTCGAGGTCCAGGGCCTTCTCCAGGCCGTGGTCCTGCTGGGTCGTGTTGTGCCGCGGGCCGCCGGGCGTGCCTTCGACGACCTCGAAGATCGGCGAGAGGTCGAGGCCCGGACGCCTTCCAGTGGTCGACGGCCGCGTCGCGTGTCGAGGCCTCGGCCCGGCCGATCGCCTCCTCGACGCTGCGGAAGCCGAGCGCGGCCAGGTGCTCGCGCACCTCCTCGGCGATGTACTCGAAGAACGTCTCGACGAACTCCGGCTTGCCCGAGAACCGTTGCCGCAGCTCGGGATTCTGGGTCGCGATGCCGACCGGACAGGTGTCGAGGTGACAGACCCGCATCATGATGCAGCCGCTGACGACGAGCGGGGCGGTGGCGAAGCCGAACTCCTCGGCGCCGAGCAGCGCGGCGATGACGACGTCGCGCCCGGTCTTCAGCTGGCCGTCGACCTGGACGACGATCCGGTCGCGAAGTCCGTTGAGCAGCAACGTCTGCTGGGTCTCGGCCAGCCCCAGCTCCCACGGCGCACCGGCGTGCTTGAGGCGGTCAGCGGGGCCGCGCCGGTGCCGCCGTCGTGGCCCGAGATCAGCACGACGTCGGCCTTGGCCTTGCTCACGCCGGCCGCGACCGTGCCGACGCCGACCTCGGCGACCAGCTTGACGTGCACCCGCGCCGTCGCGGTTGGCGTTCTTCAGGTCGTGGATCAGCTGGGCCAGGTCCTCGATGCTGTAGATGTCGTGGTGCGGCGGCGGCGAGATCAGCCCGACGCCCGGCGTCGAGTGCCGGGTGCTCGCGATCCACGGGTAGACCTTGTGCCCCGGGCAGCTGGCCGCCCTCGCCCGGCTTGGCGCCCTGGGCCATCTTGATCTGGATGTCCGTGGCGTGGGTGAGGTAGAGGCTGGTGACGCCGAACCGTCCGGACGCGACCTGCTTGATCGCGCTGCGCCGGGCCGGGTCCAGCAGCCGGTCGGCGTCCTCGCCGCCCTCGCCGGTGTTGGAGCGGGCGCCGATCCGGTTCATCGCGATGGCGAGGGTCTCGTGGGCCTCCAGGCTGATCGAGCCGTAGCTCATCGCGCCGGTGGAGAACCGCGGCAGGATCGCCTCGATCGGCTCGACCTCCTCGATCGGCACCGGCGGGCGCTGGTCCGTCCTTGAAGGCGAACAGCCCGCGCAGCGTCATCAGCCGGCGGGCCTGCTCGTCGACCCGGCTGGTGTACTGCTGGAAGACGTCGAAGCGCCGCTCGCGGGTCGAGTGCTGCAGCCGGAACACCGTCTCCGGGTCGAACAGGTGCGGCTCGCCCTCGCGCCGCCACTGGTACTCGCCGCCGACCGCCAGCCGGCGGTGCGGCTGGCTGCAGCCCGTCCGGCGGGTACGCCGCGGCGTGCCGTCCGCGCCGCCTCGGCCGCGATGACCTCGAGGTCGATGCCGCCGAGCTGGGTCGTCGTGCCGGTGAAGAACTCCTCGACCAGGTCCTGGCTCAGGCCGATCGCCTCGAACACCTGGGCCCCGCGGTACGACGCGACGGTCGAGATGCCCATCTTGCTCATCACCTTGAGCACGCCCTTGCCGAGCGCCTTGAGCAGCGACGTGACGGCCTTCTCCGGCGTGATCCCGGTCAGGACGCCCCAGCGGACCAGGTCCTCGACCGACTCCATCGCCAGGTACGGGTTCACGGCGGCCGCACCGTAGCCCACGAGCAGCGCGACGTGGTGCACCTCGCGGACGTCGCCCGCCTCGACGAGCAGGCCGACCTGGGTGCGCGTCTTCTCCCGGATCAGGTGGTGGTGCACGGCGGAGGTCAGCAGCAGGGACGGGATCGGCGCGAGGTCGCGGCCCGAGTCGCGGTCGGACAGCACGACGAACCGGGCAGCCGGCCTCGATCGCCTCCGAGACCTCGGCGCAGATCTCCGCGAGTCGGGCCCGCAGTGCCGCTCCCCCACCGGTGACGTCGTAGAGACCCTTCACGACGACGGTCGCGTAGCCGGGCAGGTCGCCGTCGGCGTTGACGTGGACGATCTTGGCCAGCTCGTCGTTGTCGATGACCGGCCCCGGCAGGATGAGCTGGCGGCAGTGCGCCGGCGTCGCCGTCCAGCGCGTTGTGCTCCGGGCCGATGGTCGAGCCCAGCGAGGTGACGAGCTCCTCGCGGATCGCGTCCAGCGGCGGGTTGGTCACCTGCGCGAAGAGCTGGGTGAAGTAGTCGAAGAGCAAGCGCGGGCGGTCGGACAGCACCGCCACCGGGGTGTCGGTGCCCATCGACCCGATCGGCTCGGCACCGGTGCGGGCCATCGGCGCGAGCAGCAGCCGCAGCTCCTCCTCGGTGTAGCCGAAGGTCTGCTGCCGCCGGGTGACCGAGGAGCGGGTGTGCACGATGTGCTCGCGCGGGGGCAGTTCGTCGAGGTGGATCATCCCCGCGTGCAGCCACTCGTCGTACGGATGCTGCCCGGCCAGCTCGGCCTTGATCTCGTCGTCGGAGACGAGGCGGCCGTGCTCGGTGTCGACGAGGAACATCCGGCCCGGCTGCAGCCGGCCCTTGCGGACGACCGAGGCCGGGTCGAGGTCGAGCACACCGACCTCGCTGGCCAGCACCACCAGGCCGTCGTCGGTCACCCAGTACCGCCCCGGGCGCAGCCCGTTGCGGTCGAGGACCGCGCCGATCAGGCAGCCGTCGGTGAAGGCCACGCAGGCCGGACCGTCCCAGGGCTCCATGAACGTCGCGTGGAACTCGTAGAACGCCCGCCGGGCCGGGTCCATCTCGTCGTGGTTCTCCCACGCCTCCGGGATCATCATCAGCACGGCGTGCGGCAGGGAGCGGCCGCCCAGGTGCAGCAGCTCCAGCACCTCGTCGAAGGACGCCGAGTCGCTCGCGCCGGGCGAGCAGATCGGGAACAGCCGCTGCAGGTCGCCCGGGATCAGGTCGCTCGCCAGCTGGCTCTCCCGGGCCCGCATCCAGTTGCGGTTGCCCTTCATCGTGTTGATCTCGCCGTTGTGGGCGATCAGCCGGTAGGGGTGCGCCAGCGGCCACGAGGGGAAGGTGTTGGTCGAGAAGCGGGAGTGGACGAGCGCCAGCTCGGTCTCGTACGTCCGGTCGGACAGGTCCGGGAAGAACGGCTCCAGCTGCCCGGTCGTGAGCATCCCCTTGTAGACCAGGGTGCGGGCCGACAGCGACGCGAAGTAGACCCCGAGCTCGAGCTCGGCCCGCTTGCGCAGGCAGAAGGCCAGCCGGTCCAGCGCGATCCCGGAGACCGGCCCACCGTTGCCGTCCGGGGTGTCCGCCGCCACCACGAGCTGGCGGAAGAGCGGCATGTACTCGCGGGCCGCGTGGCCCACCAGGTCCGCGGCGACCGGGACGTCGCGCCAGGCCAGCACCCGCAGATGCTCCTCCGCTGCGATGTCCTCGATCCGCCCGACCACCTCGCCGCGCTCGCGGTCGTCGGTCGGGAGGAAGGCCAGGCCCACCGCGTACGCGCCGCGCGGTGGAAGGTCCAGACCCACGCTCTCGCGGAAGAACCGGTCCGGCATCTGGGTGAGGATGCCCGCGCCGTCACCTGTGGCCGGGTCGGCGCCGGTGGCGCCGCGGTGGTCCAGGTTGCGCAGGGCGGTCATCGCGTGATCGACGATGTCGTGGCCGGGGGTGCCGCGCATGGTGGCGACGAAGGCCACTCCGCAGGCGTCGTGCTCGTGCTGGCCGTCGTACAGCCCCACCGGCGCGGGTGCGCCCGAGAACGGTCGGCTCATGGTCATCGGGTCACCGTCCAGACGGGTGGTCGACGGTCGCGCTGTCGACCGGGTCGAAGAGCTCGCGTGGACGGCGTCGGCCAGCGATCGCGACCACCTTACAGGGCAGGTTCGTCCCGAGGCGCGGACGCGGAGTCCGCATCTTGGGACGGTTCGGAGGTCTCCGGCGTCTCGGGCCGGGACGCCGCCTCCTCCGGCGGGTCCCGCCGGGTCACCAGCACGAAGTAGGCGAGCGCCCCGAGGAACACCAGGAGCGCGGTCCAGTCGTTGAGCCGCAGCCCGAGGAAGTGGTTGGCCTGGTCCACCCGCAGGTACTCGATCCAGGCCCGCCCGACCGTGTAGAGCATCACGTACATCGCGAAGGCCCGGCCGCGGTCGAGCCGGTAGCGCCGGTCCAGCAGCACGACGGCGATCGCGACGCCGATGCACCAGAGCGACTCGTAGAGGAACGTCGGCTGGAAGGTGCCGAGGACCACCGGGTGGCCGGCGGCGTCACGGACGGCGTGGCCCGCGCCGTCGTCCCACTGGTAGATCTTCAGCCCCCAGGGCAGCGACGTGGAGCGGCCGTAGAGCTCGTTGTTGAACCAGTTGCCCCAGCGCCCGCAGGCCTGGGCCAGGGCGATACCCGGTGCCGCGCAGTCGGCGAACATCAGGAAGCTGACGCCGCGCCGTCGGCAGGCCAGCCAGCCTCCGACGGCGCCGAGGGCGATGGCGCCCCAGATGCCGAGCCCGCCCTTCCAGACGTACAGCGCCTCGACGGGGTGGCCGCCGGATCCGAAGTACGGACCGGGCGTGGTGATCACGTGGTAGAGCCGCCCGCCCACGACGCCGAGCGGCACGGCGTACGTCGCGACGTCCAATGAGATCCCCGGCGGACCGCCGCGGGCGACCCAGCGGCGCTCGGCCACCGCGACCGCGACGACGATCCCCACGAGGATGCACAGCGCGTACCCGCGCAGCGGGACGGGGCCGAGATGCCAGACCCCTGCGGTCGGGCTCGGGAGCGTCATCGGGAGGACTGCTTTCACCGGCTCACCCTAAGCCTCAGCATTTTCCCAGCCCGTCCCACTTACCCTTGCTCCCGTGGCGGAGCGACTGACCAAGAAGCAGCGGCGAGACCAGACCCAGGCCAAGCTGGCCGCGATGCGGGCGGCCCAGGCGCGCAAGGAGCGCCGGGCCCGGCTGTTCATCGCCCTGGCGGCCGTGCTCTCGGTACTGCTGGTCGTCGGCGTCCTCGTCGTGATCAAGCTGTCGACCAAGAGCACGCCCAAGGCGTCCGCCGGGTCGAGCGCAGCACCGGCCGCGGTGACCGACGCCGTCGCCGGCGTCCCCGCCTCGACGTACGACGCGATCGGGGCCGGCAGCATCCAGACGCCGCCGAAGAAGATGACCGGCGCCGAGGCGATCACCGCCGACGGCAAGCCGCGGGTGCTCTACGTCGGCGCGGAGTACTGCCCGTACTGCGCGGCCGAGCGCTGGTCGGTCACGGCCGCCCTGTCCCGGTTCGGCCGGTTCTCCGGACTCGGCATCACGTCCTCGTCGGCGACCGACGTCGACCCGAGCACGCCGACCCTCTCCTTCCACGGTGCGACGTACACGAGCGACCTCCTCTCGTTCACGGGCTACGAGACGACGAGCAACCAGCCGCAGGGCAACTCCTACGCGCCGCTGGACACGGTCAGCGCGGCCGACGAGGCACTCACCAAGAAGTACGACGCCCCGCCGTACGTCGACGCCAACAGTGCGGGCGCCATCCCGTTCGTGGACATCGGCGGCAAGTACGTCATCAGTGGCGCGAGCTACGACCCGAAGATCCTGGCGGGCAAGACCCACCAGCAGATCGCGACGGCGATGGCCGACCCGACGAGTGACATCGCCAAGGCCATCGACGGCACGGCCAACGTGATCACGGCCGCGCTCTGCCAGCTCACGGCGAACGCGCCGGCCGCGGTGTGCAACACCAAGGGCACCCTGGCCGGCGCGGCCAAGCTGAACAGCGCCTCGTAGTGCCGACCGGCACCGGCGCCGAGCGCGCGATCCCGGCGTCGACGACTGCCCGGTGGGTCGTCGTCGGGTCGCTGCTGCTGTGCGTCCTCGGCCTGGCCGACGCGGGCTACCTCACGTTCGAGCACTTCACCTCGTCGTCGACCCTGGCCTGCTCCGACAACGGCGCGATCAACTGCCTGAAGGTCACGACGAGCAGCTACTCCAAGGTGCTCGGCATCCCGGTCGCCCTGCTCGGTCTGCTCTACTTCGTCGCGATGACCGTGCTGTGCCTGCCTCAGGCCTGGCGCTCAGCCCAGCCGGTCGTCCGTCGCGCCCGGCTCGCGGCGGCCGGCATCGGGATGCTCTCGGTGATCTACCTGGTGTGGGTCGAGCTGTTCAAGGTCGACGCGATCTGCTTGTGGTGCACGGGAGTTCACGTGCTGACGTTCGCACTCTTCGCACTCGTCGTGATCGAGGCGACCGGCGCGGTCGCAACGGACTGAACCCCGGCGGCCAGCTCGGCGCTGAGGGTGCGAACCGCATCGACGCCGGCCTCGGTGCTGGCCGCGTCGGTGAGGCAACGGACGAGCGCCGACCCGACGATGACCCCGTCGGCGAAGGCCCCGACCTCGGCTGCCTGCTCCCCGGTGGAGACGCCCAGCCCGACGCAGACCGGGAGGTCCGTGGTCTCGCGGGTGCGCTGCACCAGGACTCGCGCCGCGTCCCCCACGGCAGCGCGCACGCCGGTGACGCCCATCGTGGACGCGGCGTAGACGAAGCCGCGGCAGGCCCGGGTCGTGGCCGCCAGCCGAGCGGGGGTCGAGCTCGGGGCCACCAGGAACACCCGGTCGAGGTCGTGCGCCTCGGCCGCGCGGATCCACTCGGCCGCCTCGTCCGGGATCAGGTCCGGCGTGATCAGGCCCGCGCCCCCGGCCGCCGAGAGGTCGTCGGCGAACCGTGGGACGCCGTACCGCTCGACCGGGTTCCAGTAGGTCATGACCAGCGCCGGGGCACCCGCGTCGACGACGGCTTGGACGGCGCGGAACACGTCGCGGGTCCTGGTGCCGGCCGCGAGAGCCACCTCGCCCGCGTGCTGGATGACCGGGCCGTCCATCAGCGGGTCGGAGTACGGCACGCCCACCTCGACGATGTCGACGCCGCCCTCGACCATGGCCCGCATCGCGGCGATCGAGGTCTCGACGTCGGGGTAGCCCACCGGGAGGTAGCCCACCACCGCAGCCCTTCCCTCGGCGCGGGTCCGCGCCAGGGTGGGTCCGACACTGCTCACGCGGGACTCTCCACGGCGTCGCCGCTGCCGTCGGCCTCGCCATCGCCCGTGCCGTTGCTCTTGCCCTTGTCATCGCCGTTGCCATCGAGCAGCCCGAACCAGGCGGCTGCCGTGTCGACGTCCTTGTCGCCCCGGCCGGAGAGGTTGACCAGGATCACTGCGTCCGGGCCCAGCTCGCGGCCGACCCGCAGGGCGCCGGCGAGCGCGTGGGCGCTCTCGATGGCGGGGATGATCCCCTCGGTCCGGCAGAGCAGGCCGAAGGCCTCCATCGCCTCGGCGTCGGTCACCGGCTGGTACGTCGCGCGGCCGCTGTCGTGCAGCCACGAGTGCTCCGGGCCGACGCCCGGGTAGTCCAGGCCGGCCGAGATCGAGTGGCTCTCGACGGTCTGGCCGTCCTCGTCCTGCAGGAGGTAGGAGCGGGCCCCGTGCAGGACGCCGGGCGCCCCGCCGGTGATCGAGGCGGCATGCCGGCCGGTCTCGACGCCGTCTCCCCCGGCCTCCAGGCCGAGCAGGCGGACCGAGGGGTCGTCGACGAAGCCGGCGAAGATGCCCATCGCGTTGGAGCCCCCGCCGACGCAGGCGCAGACGACGTCGGGCAGGCGCCCGACCAGCTCGAGCAGCTGGGCCCGGGCCTCGTCGCCGATGATGCGCTGGAACTGCCGGACCATGGTCGGGAAGGGGTGCGGGCCGGCGACGGTGCCGATCAGGTAGTGCGTGCGGTCGACGTTGGTCACCCAGTCCCGCATCGCCTCGTTCATGGCGTCCTTCAGCGTCTTCGACCCGGTGCCGACGGGCACGACCTCGGCGCCGAGCAGGTGCATCCGGGCCACGTTGAGGGCCTGCCTGCGGGTGTCCTCCTCGCCCATGAAGACGGTGCACTCGAGGTCGAAAAGGGCTGCGGCAGTGGCGGTTGCGACGCCGTGCTGGCCGGCGCCGGTCTCGGCGATGACCCGGGTCTTGCCCATCCGCTTGGTGAGCAGGGCCTGGCCGAGGACGTTGTTGATCTTGTGCGAGCCGGTGTGGTTGAGGTCCTCGCGCTTCAGCACGACGCGGGCCCCGCCGGCGTGAGCGGCGAACCGCGGCACCTCGGTCACGATGCTCGGGCGGCCGGTGTACGTGCGGCCCAGGTGGGCGAGCTCGGCGAGGAAGCCCGGGTCGGCCATCGCCGCGCCGAACGCCGCGTCGAGCTCGTCCAAGGCGGCCACGAGGGCCTCGGGGACGTAGCGGCCGCCGTACGGGCCGAACCGGCCGGCCTGCGCGGCGGCCAGACCGGTCAGCGGCTGCCGCGTGGGCGTACTGCTCATGCGCCGGTCGACCTCGACGACCCGATGGCGGGGTGAGCGCCCGCGGTCACCAGGTTGGCGACGGCCGTGCGGGGGTCGTCGCCGGTCACGAGGGCCTCGCCGACCAGGACGGCGGTGGCCCCCGCGCGGGCGTACTCGAGGACGTCGTGCGGGCCGCGAACCCCGCTCTCGGCGACGCGGACCACGTTGTCGGGCATCAGGGGCGCGAGCCGCGCGAACGCGCCGCGGTCCACCTCGAGGGTGTGCAGGTTGCGGGCGTTGACGCCGACGACGCGGGCCCCTGCGTCCAGGGCGCGCAGGACCTCGCTCTCGTCGTGGCACTCGACCAGCGCGGTCATGCCGAGGGAGTTGCTGCGCTCCAGGAGGGACACCAATGCCTGCTGGTCCAGCGCGGCGACGATCAGCAGGATGAGGTCCGCGCCATGGGCCCGGGCCTCCCAGACCTGGTAGCTGCTGATGACGAAGTCCTTGCGCAGCACGGGTACGTCGACGGCGGAGGCGACCGCGACCAGGTCGGACAGGCTGCCGCCGAAGCGGCGCTGCTCGGTCAGGACGCTGACGACGCTGGCGCCGCCGCGCTCGTACTCGCGGGCCAGCGCGGCCGGGTCGGCGATCGGCGCCAGCGCACCCTTGCTGGGGCTGGCCCGCTTGACCTCGGCGATGACCTTGATGCCGCCCTCGGCGCGCAACACGGCGTGGCCGTCACGGGCGTTGGGCAGCCGGGACGCCCGCTCCTGCAGGGCGGACAGGGGCACGGAGGCCTGCCGGGTCGCGAGGTCCTCCCGGACTCCCGCGAGGATGTCGTCAAGGACACTCACGCCCACGATGCTAGCCAGCCCGGCCGGTTGCGCTGAATCCGACCGGGCTGGTCTCGCCTGAGGAGAGTCAGACCTTGACGACGTAGGTGCTGAGGATCTTGTCCGCAAACGTCTGCCGCTTGGAGTCCCAGAGCGGCCACAGGTAGCCGACGTAGCACGGCAGGGCGTCCACGATGTGCAGGAAGTAGCGCAGGATCGCCAGGCCCGCCCCGATCGGCTGACCGGTCGTGGCGCCGACGAGCTTGATGTTGGCCGCCTTCTTGCCGTACGTCTGCCCGTTCTGCCCCTCGAGCACCTTGTTGTAGATGACCCACGCGAGGGCGGCGACGTAGAGCAGAGCGCCCAGCGGACGACTGATCGCGTAGAACACGCCCGCGACGAGGAGCGGCGCGAAGTAGTCGATCAGGGCGGCGACGACCCGGCTTCCCCACGGGGCGTACGGCGGCTCGGCCCCGTAGCCGGCCGGGGCCATGCCGCCATAGCCGGGCGCCGGCGGGTACTGCGCGGGGTACTGACCCGGCGGCGGGTACTGGCCCTGCGGCGGCAGGCCGTAGTTGGAGGGCTCAGGGCCACCGCCGTACGGCGCGGCCGGCGGCGGTGTGCCGTAGCCCGGCACGGGGGGCGGCGGCGCGGTGTAGCCACCGGGAGGGGGCTCCGCCGCCGGCGGCCCGGCGGGCGGCGGTGGCGGTGGCGGTGGTGGGGCTGCGTACGGGTCGGGGTCGGGACTGGCGGGCTGGTTCGGGTCCTGCGCCCCTGGCTGGTCCGACATGAGCTCCCCTTCGGGCGTCGGGCGACCGCTGCTCGGGCGCCGCGACGCGAGATTACTGCCCCCAGCCGGTCCTACGGCCCAAGCGGGGCGAAGCCGGGAAGGTTTCGCAGGACGCCGAAGACCAGCCAGAGCCCGACCAGCGACCACCCCACCCACCGCGGCGGCAGCCACATCCGCCGGCCGGTGACCTCCTGACGCAGCCAGCCGATCCAGAAGAGCACCGCCACGGGGAGCATCAGCACGGTCAGCGGGTTGCGGTGCATGGCGGGCCCGGCATGACCCGTCGCCAGGTCGTGCACCGCCCGCAGGCTGCCACAGAACGGGCAGGCCAGACCGGTCAGGTAGAGGAAGGGACAGGTCAGGTAGTGACCGGTGTCGTTCGGGTCGACCGTCGCGACGTACGCCGTGCCGAGGAGCGCCAGCCCGGCGAGGGTCAGGGGTGCGCCGAGGTCACGCCGCCGGACGACGGACCGCGCCACGTCGCCGGGTCAGGCGTCGTGCGGCGCGGTCGGGTGGACGCCGTACCCCGCCATCTGCAGCACCCGGCCCAGGATCAGCCCGACGACGCAGACGACACCGCCGATCACGGCCAGCGGGATGCTCTTGAGGACGATGGCGAGGCAGATCACGAACGTGCCCACGAGCTCGACACCCACCAGCGTCCACGACGCCAGGCTGTGGCCGTGGCTCTCGTGGTGCTCCTCGACCTCCGCCGATCCGGCGGACTGCGCCGATGCCTCGTTGGTCATCGCTGATCTCCCTGCCGGTCGCTGTGGCTGTCTCGGGTCCGTCGGTCGCCGTGGCCCTCCCGCTGTCGCCGGGTGGCCGATCGTCCTGGGCCAGTCTGGCAGGCTGCGGCCCTGGCACCCATCACCTGGTCGGGTCCTCGCCGCGCGAAACGGCGTCCCAGGCGTCAGCCGCCTCGTCCCCGGCCTCGACGGCCGGATCCCTCGGCGCGACGTCAGCGGCGGTGTCCCTCCCGGCGCCGGTCGTCCCTGCCCCCACGGCCCCGCCGCCGGGAAGCGCGGCCGAGGGGGCGTCGTAGCGGCTGGACAGGCCGCTCCAGCGACGGCCCCGCGCGATCGTGACCGCTCCCCCGAGCACCAGTGGAACGCCGGCCACGACGGCGACCCAGGGCCAGACACCAGTGGTCACGGTGGCCGAGACCTCGCCGGTGCGCCCGGTCGCCTGGCGCAGGACGTCGACGGCAGCCGCCTGCGGGTCTCGCAGGACCGAGACCGATGCCGCGGCGATCGCTCCGCCGGCGGCGACCAGGAGGAGGCCAGAGACGTGCCGGCCGACCCGTCGCAGGGTGACCGCGGCGACCGAGGCGGCCAGTGCGACGAGTGCCGCCGCCGGGACGAGCGTGGCGACGGTGCGGCCGCTGGGGTGCAGCCGGCCGGTGCCGGCGAGGGGGTCGTGCAGGGCGATCGTGAGCCAGTGCTGCGACGCGGCCAGGAGCGCCAGCGCGGCACCGACGGCGCCGAGGACCAGGACGGCGACGCGCTCACGCCCCGTCGTCATCGGGCCGGGCGCAGCCGGGCCGCGGTGGCCACGGCGCGCAGCACGGCCATCGACTTGTTCACCGACTCCTGGTACTCGACGCTCGGGACGGAGTCGGCGACGATGCCCGCACCGGCCTGGACGTAGGCCACCTGGTCGCGGATGACCGCCGTCCGGATCGCGATCGCCATGTCGAGGTCGCCGGCGAAGTCCAGGTAGCCGACCGTGCCGCCGTAGAGACCGCGACGGCTCTGCTCCAGCTCCTCGATCAGCTCCATCGCGCGGACCTTCGGGGCACCGGACAGCGTGCCGGCGGGGAACGTCGCCGCCAGCGCGTCGTACGCCGTGCGACCCTCGCGCAGCCGGCCGACGACGGTCGAGACGATGTGCATGATGTGGCTGTAGCGCTCGATCGACATGAAGTCCAGCACCTCGACCGTGCCCGGATCGCACACCCGGCCGACGTCGTTGCGGGCCAGGTCGACCAGCATGACGTGCTCGGCGCGTTCCTTGTCGTCCGCCAACAGTTGCTCGGCGTAAAGCGTGTCCTCCTCCGGGGTCGCACCGCGGGGGCGAGACCCGGCGATCGGGTGCATCATCACGTGCCGCCCGTTGACCTTGACCAGCGCCTCGGGGCTCGACCCGACGACGTCGTAGGTGCCGCCGTCGGGCGTGGGCAGGCGCAGGAGGTACATGTAGGGGCTGGGGTTCGAGATCCGCAGGACCCGGTAGACGTCCAAGGAGTCCGCGGGGCAGTCCAGCTCGTACCGCTGCGAAGGGACGACCTGGAACACCTCGCCGGCCCGGATCGCCTCCTTGGCCTGCTCGACGATCGCCTCGAACGCGGCCTGACCGCGCTGCTCGCGTGGCTGCGGCACCGGGCTGTCCATCACGGCGACGCTGCCTGGCGCATCCTGGGCCAGGTCGGCGGTCATCGCGTCGAGCCGCTGCACGGCATCGGTCCAGGCCTCGTCGACCCGGGCGTCGGCCCCGTCGTAGTTGATCGCGTTCGCCACCAGCAGCACCGAGCCGTCGCTGTGGTCCATCACGGCGAGGTCGGTGGCCAGCAGCATGGTGATCTCGGGCAGCTTGAGGTCGTCGACCGTGTCGTCCGGGAGCCGCTCCCAGCGGCGGACGGCGTCGTAGGTGATCGCGCCGACCATGCCGCCGGTCAGCGGCGGGAGGCCGTCGATGGCGGGGGTGCGGAGCGCCTCGACGGTGAGCCGCAGTGCCTCCAGCGGGTTGCCGGCCGTCGGCACGCCGACCGGCGGCTCGCCCAGCCAGAGCGCCTCGCCGTCGCGCTCGGTCAGCACCGCGTGCGAGCGCGCCCCGACGATGGAGTAGCGCGACCACACCCCGCCGTGCTCGGCCGACTCCAGCAGGAAGGTGCCCGGCAGGTCGCGAGCGAGCTTGCGGTAGAGGCCGATCGGCGTCTCGGCGTCGGCGAGCAACCGCCGGACGACGGGGATGACCCGCCGGTCCCGCGCCAGCTCGCGGAACTCCTCCAGCCCGGGCCAGGTGGTTCCGTAGGCCAGGTCGGGGCTCATCCGGCCACCTGCTGGGCGGGGTCGGCGGCCGGGTCGGCGGCGACCGGGACCTGACCGGAGTCGAAGCAGGTCGGGGTGCCGGTGTGGCAGGCCGGGCCGACCTGGTCGACCGTCAGCAGCAGGGCGTCCCCGTCGCAGTCCAGCGCCGCGGCGCGGACGTGCTGCACGTGCCCCGAGGTGTCCCCCTTGCGCCAGTACTCCTGGCGGCTCCGGCTCCAGTACGTCGCTCTGCCCGTGGTCAGCGTCCGGCGCAGCGCCTCGTCGTCCATCCACCCGACCATCAGGACCTCGCGGCTGCCGTGCTGCTGGACGACGACGCAGATCAGGCCGGCGTCGTCGCGCTTGAGCCGCGCGGCCAGGGCCGGCTCCAGGCGCTGGGCGCGGTCCGGCAGGCCGGGCCGGGCCGGCGGGTCTTCGGGAGGCACTCGCCCATTGTGCCGCCCTAGCCGGAGCCGAGCTGCGCCGTCCAGCTGGTGTGCAGCTCGGAGTAGCGGCCACCCGCCTGCGCGAGCACCGAGCTGGGGCCGCGCTCGACCACGTGCCCGGCGTCCATGACCAGCACCTCGTCGGCGGCCTCTGCGGTCGAGAGCCGGTGCGCGATCGAGATCGCCGTGCGGCCGCGGCTCAGGCCGTCGAGCGCGCGCTGGATCCGGACCTCGGTGGCCGGGTCGACCGACGAGGTCGCCTCGTCCAGGACGAGCAGGTCGGGGTCGGCGAGGTAGGCCCGGGTCAGCGCGACCAGCTGGCGCTCCCCGGCCGAGAGCGACTCTCCCCGCTGCCCGACTGCCGTCGCCAGGCCGTGCGGGAGACCCTCCACCCAGTCCAGGAGACCGAGCTCGGTGAGCGCCAGCCGGACCTCGGCCGCCGTCGCCTGCGGGCGGGAGAAGCGGAGGTTGTCCAGGACGCTGCCCTCGAACAGGAAGCCCTCCTGCGGCACCAGGACGACCCGCTCGCGCAGGGAGGAGAAGCTGACCTCGCGCAGGTCGACGCCGTCGACCAGGACCCGGCCCCGCACCGGGTCCATCAGCCGGGTCAACAGCTTGGCGAAGGTCGTCTTGCCCGAGCCGGTCTCGCCCACGACGGCGACCCGGGTGCTGGGCTCGAGGGTCAGGTCTATGTCGTGCAGCACCGGCGCGCCGCCCGGGTAGGAGTAGCCCACGTGCTCGAACCGCACCGTGATCGGGCCGCGCGGCAGCGACCGGCCGGTCGGCCCCGGGTCGGCCACGTCGGCGGGCGTGTCCAGCACGGCGATCACCCGGCGCCAGCCCGCGACGGCGTTCTGCAGCTCGTTCAGGACGTCGGTGGCGGTCTGCACCGGGCTGGTGAACAGCTGCACCAGGAAGAGGAACGCGAGCAGCTCGCCCAGGGTGAGCCGCCCGTGCGCCCCGAGCCAGGTGCCGACGACGACCACGACGGCGGTGGTCAGGCCCGAGGCCAGGACGCCGAGGCTGAAGGTCAGGGCCACCCGGGTCTGGGCCCCGATGGCCGCCTTGCGGTGAGCCTGCACGGCGATGTCGACCCGCTGCGCCGTGCGCCGCTCCACGGCGTACGCGCGGACGGTCGCCGCGCCGACGACTGCCTCCGAGACGGCGCCGAGGAGGTCGGCCACCCGCTCGCGGACGCGGGCGTACGCGGCGGACACCGACCTCTGGAAGATGCGGGCGCCGAGCAGGAGCGGCGCGAAGCACAGCCAGACCAGCAGCGTCAGCAGTGGCGAGTAGATCAGCATGACGATCGTCGCCACGACCAGCTGGGCCACCGAGAGCAGCAGCTGCAGCCCGCCGAACTGGACGAACTGCGAGATCGTGTCGACGTCACTGGTGACGCGGCTGACCATGGACCCCCGCCGCTCGGAGTTCTGGGTCAGGACCGACAGGTCGTGCACATGGCGAAAAGCTTTGACCCGCAACGTCATCAGGCCGGCCTCGGTCGCCTTGAAGAGCCTGACGTTGACGGCGTAGGCCGAGACTGCCGTGACCAGCACGGCGACTGCCGCCCCGATCACCAGGAGCAGGACCCGCTCGACGTCCGGACCGCCGCCGGCCTGGATGCCGCCGTCGACGGTCTGCTGCACGGTGAGAGGGACGACGATGCGGCCCAGCGTCGAGACGAGGGCGAGGGCGATCGTGACCTTGCCGCCGCGGGTGATCTCCGGTGAGAGGCGGAGCCCGCGGCGGACCGTCGCCCAGACGGTGCGGGCCGGCTGGGCGTCGATCCGGTTGGTGACGTTCTCGGCGGCCGCGCTCACGAGCGGACCTCCTCGTCGGCGGAGACCGCGGCCCGCTCGGCGGCCTCGCGCTCATAGGCGTCGACCAGGCTGCGGTAGCCCTCGTTGCGGGTGAGGAGCTCGGCATGCGGGCCGCGGTCCACGACCCGCCCGTGCTCCAGGTAGGCCACCTCGTCGGCCAGCGAGATCGTGGCCTTGCGGTAGGCCACGACGACCACCGACGGGGCCGGCGCGGGCCCGCCGCCGCCGCCGACGCGGCCGGCGGCGCGGGCGTAGGCGGCGCTGCCCGGCCGGAGCCCGGCCAGGATCGCCGCCTCGACCGTCGGGTCGACCGCGCTGGTCGCGTCGTCGAGCACGAGGAGGCGCGGTGACCGGATCACGGCCCGGGCCAGGGCGATCCGCTGGCGCTGGCCGCCGGACAGGGTCGTGCCGCGCTCGCCGACCCGGGTGTCCAGACCGTACGGCAGGCCGGCGACGAACCCGTCGACCTGAGCCAGCCGGAGGGCGGCCCAGACCTGCTCGTCGCCCTCGGCCTCGAGGTCCGGGTCGCCGAGCGTGATGTTGCCGCGCACCGTGTCGTCGAAGAGGAAGGTCTGCTGCGGCACCAGCGCCGCGACCGCAGCCACGGCGCCCGGCGCGCCCTCACGCAGGTTGATGCCGTCCATCTCGACGACACCGGTCGAGGGGTCGACCAGCCGGACGAGCAGGTTGGTCAGGGTCGACTTGCCGCTGCCGGTCGGCCCGACCAGGGCCAGCGTCCGGCCGGGCGCGACATCGAGGTCGATCGAGTGCAGGACGGGCAGCGGGCTGCCGTCCGCGTCGGCGTACGCGTAGGAGACGTCCTCCAGCCGGACGGCGGCGCTGCTGTCCGCGGGCCAGTGGTGCGCGCCGTACGGCAGGGAGCCGCGGGCCGAGAGCACGGCGTTGACCCGGTCCCAGCCCACGACGGCTCGGGGCAGCTCACCGAGCACCCAGCCGAGCGAGCGGACCGGGAAGGCCAGCAGGGAGAACAGGTACGCGACCTGCACGACGTCGGCGGCCTGGATCGCTCCGCTGCGGACCCGAGCCGTGCCGGCGACCAGCACCACCAAGGTGCCGAGGGTCGGCAGCGCCTCGATCACCGGGTCGAACGTGCCCCGGGTCCGGCCGACCGAGACGTTGGCATCGCGCAGCCGGCCGGCGACGACCGCGAACCGGTCCGCCTCCTGCTCCTCGCGGCCGAGGGCCTTCACCACGAGGGCGCCGTCGAAGCTCTCGTGCGCGACCGACGAGACGTCCGCGCGCAGCTGCTGCGCACGGGTGACCCGAGGGGACATCCGGCGCTGGAACACCCCGTTGATCGCGACCAGGGCCGGGAAGACGCAGAGCCCGATCAGGGCGAGCACCGGGTCGGCCAGGACCATGGCGACGGCCGCGACGACGAGCATGACGATCACGCCCAGGCCCATCGGGAGCGGGGCGAAGACGTTCCAGGTCGCCTCGACATCGGCGTTCGCATTGGAGAGCAGCTGGCCGGCCGGGTGCTGCTGGTGCCAGCTCAGCGGCAGGGTGAGGTACTGGTCGATGACCCGGCGGCGATAGATCGCGCCGAGGTCGAACATCACTCGCCCGGCCGCGACCCGGCGGCCGACGACCCCGATCACGAGCAGGACCGTCACGAGGGCCAGCCAGCCGCCGGCCTGCAGCAGCTGGGTCGCAGTGACGCGCCGGGCCTCGAACGCCGGCTGCACGATGTGCGCCACGACCTTGCCGAGGACGAAGGCCTGCCCGGCGGTCATCACGCCGTACAGGGTGGAGCCGGCGACGGCTACGGCGAAGGGGCGTGGGGCCTGGCGGATGCCGACGGCGAGAACCGACAGCCCTCTCCGCAGGGAGGGTGCGTCGTCGCCGGCCAGCGAGCCGGTCGTGGTCATGGCGTGGTCATCGAAAGCTCGAACGGGTCACCTGCTGCTCACACGCGACAGCCTGTCATGACGCTCAGACATGCCGGTACGCCATTGCGCTGCCGAGTCGGCCGGCGTCGTCCGGTCGCCGGCCGCCGGACCACCCGGGAGGCGTCCGCCCACCTACCCTGCGAAACTGGTTGAGATGACAACCTTCGCTCGGCGCGAGCGCGCCACCCTGTGCGCCACCCTGCTCGCGGTCGGTCCAGAAGCCCCGACGCTCTGTGAAGGATGGCTGGCCCGCGACCTGGCCGCGCACCTGGTGCTGCGCGAGCACAGCCCAGTCTCGTCGCTGGGGATCTGGCTCGGCCCGCTCAAGTCACGCGCGGCCAAGGCCCAGGCCGACCTGGCCGCGCAGAGCTGGGAGACGCTCGTCGACCAGGTCGCGCAGCCGCCGGCGTTCTGGCACCCGGCCCGACTCGGCGGCCGGGTCGAGCAGATCTTCGACGACGGCGAGCTCTTCATCCACCACGAGGACGTGCGCCGGGGCGATGGCGTCGCCCGCCCCCGCGAGCTCAGCCCCGACGACACCGACTCGCTCTGGAAGGTCCTCACCGGCGCCGGCCGGCTCGCGTTCCGCAAGAGCCCGGTCGGCATCGTGGTCGAGGTGCCGGGGCGTGACCGCCTCCGGCTGCACCACGCCGGCGGCCGCGACGTCACCCTGCGCGGCGGCGTGGGCGAGGTGCTCCTTGCGTCGTACGGTCGCGGGCGGGCGGCGCAGGTCGAGGTCGACGGCAGCCCGGAGGACATCCTCGCGCTGCGCAAGACCCCGCTCGGGCTGTGACCATCGCTAGCGCGGGCCAGTCCCGAAGACGGCTTCAGCGCACCGGATGACCGGCAGCCGCGAGAGCGGTTTTGACGTCAGAGATCGAGATCTCGCGGTAGTGGAAGACGCTGGCGGCCAGCACGGCGTCGGCCCCCGCGTCCACCGCCGGGGCGAAGTCCCCGACCGACCCCGCTCCGCCGCTCGCCACGACGGGCACGTGGACCAGGCCGCGCACCAGCCGGACCATCTCGAGGTCGAAGCCCTGCTTGACCCCGTCGGCGTCCATCGAGTTGACCACGATCTCGCCCGCGCCCAACTCCTCGCCGAGGGCCACCCACTCGGCCAGGTCGCGGCCGCTGTCCCGCCGTCCGCCGTGGCTGGTGACCGCGAATCCGCTGGGCGCACTGGCAGATCGGCGGGCGTCGACCGACAGGACGACGCACTGCGAGCCGAACCGTAGGGCGGCCTCGCGCAGCACCTCCGGGCGAGCGACGGCCGCGGAGTTCAGCGACACCTTGTCCGCCCCCGCCCGCAGCAGCTGGTTCACGTCGTCGGGGGTCCGGACCCCTCCCCCCACGGTGAGCGGGATGAACACCTGCTCAGCCGTGCGCCGCACGACGTCGTACATCGTGCCGCGCTCGTCCGAGGAGGCGGTGATGTCGTAGAAGACCAGTTCGTCGGCGCCCTCGGCGTCATAGAACCGGGCCAGCTCGACCGGGTCCCCCACGTCGACGTTGTCGAGGAAGCGCACGCCCTTGGTGACCCGCCCGCTGTCGACGTCGAGACACGGCACGACCCGGACGGCGACGCTCACGGGGACAACCCTAGGGACGCGCGGACGAGGCCTCCTGATCGGGTACGACGACCGTGCCCGCCTCGCCCTGGATCGCCCGGTCGATCTGGTCCAGGCGCCCGATCACCGACCGCTCGCCACCTCGCTCGACGAACCGGCAGGCGGCCTCGACCTTCGGCCCCATCGAGCCGCCGGCGAAGTGCCCCTCCGTGGCGTACTGCCGCATCCGGCCGACACTGACCCGGCCGAGGCGCTCGGCGTCCGGCGTGCCGAACCTCAGCTCGACCGCCTCGACGTCAGTGGCGATCGCCAGCACGTCGGCCCCGATCTCCCGCGCGAACAGCGCGGCGGTCAGGTCCTTGTCGATGACCGCCGGGACCCCGCGCACCGAGCCGTCCGGCTCGCGAACGCACGGGATGCCGCCACCGCCCGCCGCGATCACGATGAAACCGTTGTCCACCAACGTCTTCACGGCATGGAAGTCGATCATCCGGCGGGGCTCCGGAGAGGCGACCACACGCCGCCAGCCGCGAGCGCCGCGGTCCTCCCAGATCTCGCCGTGCTCGACCAGCAGCGCGGCTTCGGCGGCCGGGAGGTAGCGGCCCACCGGCTTGGTCGGCCGGACGAACCCCGGGTCGTCGGCGTCGACGACCGTCCGGCTCACCACCGCGCAGACGTGAAGTGGCAGCCCCCGGGCCGCGAGCGAACGCTCCAGCGCGTTGGCGATGATGAAGCCGATCGTCCCCTGCGTCTGCGCGTCGCACCAGTCCAGCGGGACGGGTGAGACCTCCGCGGCGGCCAGCTCGTTCATCAGCAGCAGGTTGCCGACCTGCGGGCCGTTGCCGTGCGTCAGGACGACCTCGGTGCCGCCGGCCGCGACGGTGGCGATGTGCTCCGCCGCGACGGTCACCGCCGCGATCTGGTCGCCCGGCCCCGAGCCCCCGTCGGCGGATGTCAACGCGTTGCCCCCGAGGGCGATCAGGACCCGCACCCGCCGGACGTTACGCCGCTAGCCTCGCCGGATGCCGGAGGTGAGCCTGCCCGTGTCGCTGGCGCGGCGGGTCCGTCGCTCACCACCCAGCGCCGGACGCTGTCGCGTCGTCGCTGTCGACGGCCCCAGCGGCGCCGGCAAGACGACGCTCGCCGACGCCCTCGGTCATGAGCTGGGCGCGCAGGTCGTCCACGTGGACGACCTCATCCCCGGGTGGGACGGCCTGACCGCCGGCCCCGGCATCGTCGCGCGCGACATCCTGCAGCCGCTGACCCGGGGTGAGGACGGCGGCTACCTGCGCTACGACTGGGTCGAGGGGCGGTACGCCGAGTGGCAGCCCGTCCCGCAGGCCGACCACCTGGTGCTGGACGGCTGCGGCTCCGGCGCCCGCGCCATCGCCGTCCACCTCGCGCTGCTCGTGTGGGTCGACGCCGACCGGGAGGTGCGGTTCGAGCGTGGCATCGCCCGTGACGGCGAGACGTTCCGCCCGCACTGGACGGCGTGGGAGCAGGCCTCGCAGACGATGTTCGCCGCCGAGGACACCGCCGCCCGTGCGGACGTCCGGGTCACCGGCTCCTCAGATGACTAGGACCGGTACGCGCTAGCCCGTTGCCGCCGAGGCCGTCTGCGTGCCGACCGAAACCCCCGCTGCGACAACCCTTTTCACGTACGTCGGCAGGAGCCGGGTGCGGGTCGACACGACGGTCTTCGGGTCCGTGGAGACCCCGTCGACGTAGAGCAGGCCGAGGACGTTCTGCGCCGGCACCACGACGATGTACCCCGTCGTCTTCACGCCGTTCTTGTACGTGATCTGCTGGTTGAGGACGACCGAGCCCTTGGGCAGGCCCGCCGGAGCCTTGGCCGCCTTGACGATCCCCTTCACCCCCGGGTCGAACTTCGTCTTCGGGCAGGCCTTCGGCGCGGCGGCGTAGGACTTGAGGGCCGCACTGACACCGCCCGGCCGGTAGGCGACGATCTCGCTGGCGACCTTGACCTGAACCTTGGTCGGGTCCTGGGAGGCCCAGCCCTTGCTCAGCCACGAGGACTGGACCCGGTCCACCCGGGCGAAGTCGGACGGGTCGACCTTGGTGAAGCCACACGCCAGGAACGTCCGGACCCCGAGGCCGGTGCTCTCGGCCGCCGTCTCCTTCTGGGCCACGAACTTCACCTGGGAGGTCAGCAGCTGGGCCTTGGCCAGGGCCTTGCGGATCGCCGCCGCGGCATTGGCCTGCGGTGCGGCGGTCGTCGTGGGCGACGCCGACGTGGTGGTCGGGCTGGGCGTGACGACCGCCGTGCTGGTCGCCGACGGCTCCTTCGCGGGGTCGCTGCCGGACGAGCAGGCGCCCAGGCCGAGCACAGCCACAGCCGTGGTGACGGCGATCGTCGTACGCGCGCGCATGAGCTCCTCGTGACCCCTGAATCGGCTGAGGTGCCCCACCCGCAGGTCAGGCACCGTGCTCGCGACGCTACCAGCGGATCCCCCGCCAGCCGCTGAGCTGGTCGGGCGGCGCCCGATCCGGCACGGGATCTTCACGTCCGCCCGGAGCAGCTCACCCGGGCTCCAGGCCCCCGTCACACCTACGATGCGAGTCGTGAAGAGCCGGGGCGGCTTGGAGCAGCTGCGCGACCTCTCGAGCGAGCTGGGTCCACGCGCCGTACGCCGCAGCCGGACCTCGGTGCGCGTCCGGGTCCGGCGGCTCCAGACCCGCTCCTGGCACATCGGTCAGTGCGCCGTCGCCGCATCGGTCGCGTGGCTGCTGGCCCAGCACCTGCTCTCCCACCCCGCGCCCCTGTTCGCGCCGGTCGCGGCCATCGTCTGCCTCGGCACGTCGTACGGCCAGCGCCTGCGACGGGTCGCCGAGGTCACGGCGGGGGTCGCCCTCGGCGTGGGGATCGGTGACCTCTTCGTGCGCTGGGTGGGCAGCGGCTGGTGGCAGATCGCCGTCGTCGTCCTGTTGGCCATGTCGGCCGCAGTCCTGCTCGACGCGGGGGCGCTGATCGTCACGCAGGCGGGCGTGCAGGCGGTGTTCGTCACGGCGCTGCTCCCCGCCCCGCACGCGGGCCTGAGCCGCTGGCTGGACGCGCTCTGCGGTGGCGCCGTCGCGCTGGTCGCAGCGACGGTCGTGCCGCGGGCCCCGCTGCGCCGGCCGCGCCAGGAGGCGGCGTACGTCGTGGGCGTCCTGGCCGAGCTGCTCAGGGAGGCCGCGCAGAGCGCGCGGGACGGCGATGTCGACCGGGCCGTGGCGACCCTGGGGCGGGCCCGCCACGAGGAGTCCTCGCTCACCGATCTGCGCGCCGCGGCCAGCGAGGGCCTGGACATCGTGCACACCTCCCCCTTCCGGCGACACCGCAACGTGGAGGTGCGCCGGATGGCCGACCTGGTCGTGCCCCTCGACCGCGCTCTGACCAACGCCCGCGTCCTGGTCCGACGGTCGGTGCAGCTCGCGCGGAGCGGTCACCGGCTCCCGGACGCGTACGCCGAGCTGGTGGAGCAGCTCGCGAGCGCCGTCGACGAGATCGAGGCCGAGCTACGGATCGGGCGCATGCCGGTGGCCGCACGGCACGCCCTCGCCGGCGTCGCCCTGGCCTCGGCCGCCGTCCCGCGCAGCCACGAGCTGTCGGCCGAGGTGATCCTCGCCCAGGTCCGCTCGATCGTCGTCGACCTGCTCCAGGCGACCGGCGTCGACGCCGACGAGGCGCTCGCCCTGGTCCCCCCGATGCCGGCCGTCGTCGTCCCCGCGGTCCCGGTCGACCCGGTGGACCAAGGCCCGAACTAGCCTGACCCGCATGATCACGCCGGACACGAAGGACTGGACGTGGGTGCTGGACGAGCGGTGCCCGGAGTGCGGATTCGATGCGACGACGGTCGATCCGGCCGCCGTCGGCGAGCGCACGAGAGCCGCGCTCCCCCGCTGGCAGGCCGCATTGACCCGGGCCGGCGTCGGCGACCGCCCCACGCCCGAGGTGTGGTCGGTGCTCGAGTACGGCTGCCACGTCCGCGACGTCTTCCGTACCTTCGACGGCCGGCTCTCGCTGATGCTCTCGGTCGACGACCCGGCCTTCGCCAACTGGGACCAGGACGAGACCGCCGTCCAGGGCCGGTACGCCGAGCAGGACCCGGCGGCGGTGTCGGTCGAGCTGGCCGAGGCCGGGACCGTCATCGCGGCCCGCTTCGACGGCGTGTCCGGGGCGCAGTGGGACCGGCCGGCCCGGCGCAGCGACGGCGCACGGTTCACGGCCGCGAGCCTGAGCCGCTACTTCCTGCACGACATCGAGCACCACCTGCACGACATCGACGCCTGACCGTCGCGGCCTGCGTCCCGGCGCTGGTCGGGCGGCCGTCAGGCCGCAGCCATGCTGCTCAGGCGGGCTCCCACACGGAGGCGTCGTGGGCGAACATCACCCGGCGCGGGTCCAGCGCGAGCAGGCGGTCCATCCAGGCCGGTGACATCGGCAGCGGCGGCCGCACACCGTCCCGGCGGGCCTGCACCGCCAGCGCGTCGGCCCCGAACCCGGACGCCTGCTCGTGCGACTGGCCGGCCAGGACCACGGTGCCGTCCTCGCAGCGGACCACGACCGACTGGTGCCCCTCGGTGTGACCGGGCGTCGGTACGACGAGCAGGCCGGGCAGCAGCTCGACCTCGCCGTCGACCTGCTCGTACGCGGCGCCCTCGTAGTCGACCAGCTCCGGCACTGTGTAGTCCTCCTCGTGCGCCGCCGCGAGCTCCCGGCGCTGGGTGACGATCGGCGTCCCGGGCATCAGCCGGTTGCCTCCACAGTGGTCGAAGTGCAGGTGGCAGTTGACGATCAGCGTGACGTCCGAGAGCCGGGCACCCACGGCGCCCAGCGCGTCGGGCAGCGCGACCCGCTCCGGGCGGTACCACTCCTCGGTCTCGGGACCGGCCTCGCCGATCCCGGTGTCCAGCAGCACCGTCCCCGACGGGTGCCGGACCAGGTAGCCCAGGACGATCTCGACCCGCGCCTGCCCCGTCCCCGTCTCTCGTGGAGGCCGGACGAACCGGCCCAGCCGAACCCGTGCAATGTCCCCTGTTCGCACCATCCGGACATCATGCCGACCACGGCCTGCGGCCTCCAGCGGCGGCTCGCGGCCCGGTCGGCAAGGTCAGCGGTGCCGGCCCGACCTCGTCGCGCAGTCGACGCAGCGGTCGGCGCTGGGTCGGGCCGCGAGCCGCCGAGGGTCGATCGGCCGGCCGCAGCTGGTGCAGACGCCGAACTCGCCCGCGTCCAGCCGGCCGACCGCCCGGTCGATCTCGGCCAGCCGGGCCGCGGCGGCGTCGAGCAGGGCCTGGGCCTGCGCCCGCTCGAACGCGATCGTCGCGCCCTCGGGGTCGTGCTCGTCGTCCGCGTTCGCCCCCTCGGACGCGGCGATCATCGCGGCGATGCCCGAGGCGAGGTCGGAGCGCCGGGCCGCGGCCGCGGCCCGCTCGGCCAGCAGGCTCCCCCGCAGGGTCGCGCCGTCGGGCGCTTCCCCCGGCTCGTCGTCGGCGAGCGGTTCGGGCACCGGTGAAGTCTGCCGGACGTCGCCGCCATCGTGTTGGATCGGCCCATGATCCGAGAGCACGCCCTGCTGCCCGTCATCGCCGGCCAGGAGCAGGCCTTCGAGGCGGCCCTGCGCGAGGCCCTCCCGTCGATCACCGGCGCACCGGGCTTCCTGCGGCTCAGCGTGTCCCGCGGCATCGAGACCCCGCACCACTACCTGCTGCTGGTCGAGTGGGAGACCCTGCAGGCGCACACCGAGGGGTTCCGGCAATCGCCGGCGTACCAGCGCTGGCGCGAGCTGCTCCACCACTTCTACGACCCGTTCCCCGACGTGCAGCACTTCACCGAGGTGGTGTCCGGGTGAAGTTCACCGGCATCGTCACCGCCGCCCGCGGCGCCGGCGGCCACTGGGTCGAGTGCCCGTTCGATGCGCGGCGGGAGTTCGGCGAGGGCCGGCCACCGGTCGTCGGCACCGTCAACGGCACGCCGGTCCGGACCCGCCTCGCGCCGTACGACGGCGTGACCTACCTCGGGCTGACCCGGCCCTTCCGGGACGCGGCCGGCATCGAGGTCGGCGACCGGGTCGAGATCGAGATCGAGCTGGACACCGCCCCGCGCGAGGTGGACGTCCCCGAGGAGCTTGCGATGGCGCTCGCCTCCGACGCGCCGGCCCGGGCCGCCTTCGACGCGCTGGCCTTCACCCACCGCAAGGAGTACGCCCGGTGGATCAGCGAGGCCAAGCGGCCCGAGACCAAGGAGCGGCGCGTGGCCAGCACCCTGCAGATGCTGGTCGAGGGGGTCAAGCACCCGTGACCGCCGAGCCGACGCTGGGCGTCTGCTTCCCCCCGACCTTCGCGCCCGAGCTGCTCCTGCCCTTCGCCCGGGCGGCGGACGACGCCGGCGTACCCGAGCTCTGGGTCTGGGAGGACTGCTTCAAGGAGAGCGGGATCGCCAGTGCCGCAGCGGTTCTGGCCTCGACCGAGCGCCTGAGTGTGGGAGTGGGCATCCTGCCCGTGCCGTTGCGCAACGTCGCCCTGACCGCGATGGAGCTGGCCACCCTGGCTCGGCTGTTCCCGGGCCGCCTGCTGCCGGGCATCGGTCACGGCGTCCAACCGTGGATGGCCCAGGTGGGCGCGCAGGTCGAGTCGCCGCTCACGCTCCTGCGGGAGTACGCCGTCGCCCTGCGGGCGCTGCTCGCCGGCGGACCGGTCAGCGCGGCCGGCCGCTACGTGACCCTCGACGAGGTCGAGCTGACCTGGCCCCCCACGACCGTGCTCCCCGTCTACGGCGGCTCGGTCGGGCCGAGGTCGCTGGCCGTCATCGCCGAGCAGCTCGACGGCCTCGTGCTGGCCTGGTCCTCGACCGACCAGATCGCCGCCGCCCGGGCGATGATCGACCCGATCTCGGCCGCGGCGGGCCGCGGCCACCTGCCCGTGGTGACGACGGTGATCGCAGCGACCGGGCCCGGCGCACGGGACCGGCTGCACGCCGAGCAGGCGCGCTGGGACGAGGAGCCGGGCGGCCCGAGCGGGGTCGCGGGCGGTGCGGCCGACGTGGCCGGTGTGGTCCGGGGTCTGGCCGCCGCCGGGGCGACCACCGTGATCCTGCAACCGACCGCGGACGAGCCCGACCCGCTCGCCTTCGCTGCCTTCGCCGCGGACGTTGCAACGGTTCTCGCCGAGTGATCCGACGCCGGCTCGGCGACGATGGGCCGGTGACCGAACACCTGCAGGCCGCGCCGACCGAGTCGGTGTGGGACTACCCGCGGCCGCCGCTGGTGGTGGGCAGCGCGGAGCTCGTGACGATCGAGTTCGGGGGGTCCATGATCGTCGAGACCCGCCGCGCCGTCCGGGTCCTGGAGACCAGCCACCCGCCGGCGTACTACGTGCCGCGCGAGGACATCGCACCCGGAGCCCTCGCCGCCGCTGTGGGCCAGACGCTCTGCGAGTTCAAGGGGCTGGCGTCGTACTTCGACGTGGTCGGCCGCAACGGCAAGGTGGCCCGTCGGGCCGCCTGGCACTTCCCCTCGCCCACGCCCGGCTACGAGGCGCTCGCCGGCCACGTGTCGTTCTATCCCGGCCGGATGGACCGCTGCACCGTCGACGGTGAGCTCGTCCGGGCCCAGGAGGGCGACTTCTACGGCGGCTGGATCACCCAGCGGGTCCGAGGACCGTTCAAGGGCGCGGCCGGCACTGCGGGCTGGTGAGTCCGGCACCGCGGGCTGGTGAGTCCGACCCGCCAGGCGTCAGCCGAGACGCCTAACCGGCTGGCCCGTCGGGCGCGGCGTGTGCATCGACCAGACCGGCCAGCCGCCCGGCCTCGGCGCGGCCGAA
Source organism: uncultured Actinomycetota bacterium (assembly GCA_963795385.1). GTDB lineage: Bacteria > Actinomycetota > Actinomycetes > Actinomycetales > CAVURS01 > CAVURS01. The sequence goes on along the minus strand of CAWCHK010000003.1, from coordinate 150,277 downwards.
CGCCCCGTCCGCCTTCTGGATCGCCATGACCGCGAGCGTGTCGCCGTCGGCCAGGTCCAGGCTCACCCACGGCGCTCCGACGACCAGATGGACGTCGACGATCTCGGCCCAGTCCAAGGTGCGGGTGGTCATCAGGTTGCGGACCCGGAGGCCGTCGGCGGTCGGGACCGCGCCCAGGCTGGCGAACCGCCACATCAGCCAGGCGATGGCCACCCCGAACGCCGCGATGGCGACCCGGTCGGGTGCACCGGCCTGCGGGATGAAGGCGCCGATCCCCCCGAACAGCAGGACCGAGACGGCGGCCGCGACGGTCGCGACGGCCCGGGCCCGGCGCGGCCGGAACGCTGGGGGCGCGGGTGGGCGGTCGGCCGGTCCGACCCCCGTCACGGCCGGGTCACAGCCGGCAGGCGTGGATGTCGGTGACCAGGATCGCCCGGGCACCGACGTCGTACAGCTCGTCCATGACCCGGTTGGTGCTCGCCCGCGGCACCATGGCCCGGACGGCGACCCACCCCTTGTCGTGCAGCGGCGAGACGGTCGGCGACTCCAGGCCGGGGGTCACGGCGCAGGCCGCCTCGACGTGCTCGACCCGGACGTCGTAGTCCATCAGGACGTAGCGGCGGGCGACGAGGACGCCCTGCAGCCGGCGACCCAGGACCTCCACCTGCGGGTCCGGAGCGGTGTCGCGGCGACGGATCAGGACGGCCTCGGACTGCAGGATCGGGTCCCCGAAGATCGCCAGCCCGGCGGCGCGCAGCGTCGATCCGGTCTCGACCACATCCGCGATCACGTCGGCCACGCCCAGCGTGACCGCGCTCTCCACGGCACCGTCCAGCCGGACCACCTCGGCGCTGATGCCGTGCGCGGCCAGGTGCTGGGCCACCAGGCCCGGATAGCTCGTGGCCACCCGCTGGCCGTGCAGGTCGGTGACCGACGCCGGACCGCCCGCCGGTCCAGCGAACCGGAAGGTCGAGCCACCGAACCCGAGCGACATCACCTCATCGGCGTTGGCTCCGGAGTCGAGCAGCAGGTCCCGGCCGGTGATGCCGACGTCGAGGGTGCCCGCACCGACGTACACCGCCACGTCACGCGGGCGCAGGAAGAAGAACTCGGCGTCGTTGTCCGGGTCGGACATCACCAGCTCCCGGCTGTCGCGACGCTCGCGGTAGCCGCACTCACGCAGGATGTCGGAGGCCGGGTCGGACAGGGAACCCTTGTTGGGCACGGCAATTCGCAACACGGTCGCAGGTCCTAGAGGTAGGAGTAGACGTCGTCGAGCTCGACGCCGCAGGCCAGCATCAGCACCTGGAGGTGATAGATCAGCTGGCTGATCTCCTCAGCCGTGCGGGCCTTGGTCTCGTGCTCGGCGGCCATCCACACCTCGGCCGCCTCCTCGACGATCTTCTTGCCGATGGCGTGCACCCCGGAGTCGAGCTCCACCACGGTCGCCGAGCCGGCCGGCCGGTCCCGGGCCCGGTCGGACAGCTCGGCGTACAGGCCTTCGAAGGTCTTCACGAGCGGTAAGGCTAATGGGTGGCGATCCCGCCCCTTGAGTTGTCAGCACCTGGTGACCCATGACCCTCACCTGGTGCTGACACGTCAGGCGGCGCAGAGCTAGGCGACGGTCTCCATGGCCGGGTCGGCCAGGCCTTGCGGCTGCTCGTCGCGGGAGATCCTCAGCCAGACGAAGAAGCCCCAGATCACGAACGCGGCGTAGACGGCGTAGAGGATCGCCGAGGGGTAGTAGTGGAAGTGCAGCAGCTCCGGTACGCCGACCAGGTCGACGGCGATCCAGGCCAGCCAGAAGTCCACCCAGCCCCGGGCCATGGCGTACGTCGCGAGCATCGACCCGACGAAGATCCAGGAGTCCGCGAGGTAGTACCACCACGGCACCGGGAAGCCGGCGCCGACCGCGCGGAAGATCAGGAAGCAGACGACGACCGCCGCGAGGGCCGCCGGGATGAACAGCGTGCGTTCGGCGGGTGTGGCCCAGCGCGGCCGGACCGCCGGAGCACCGTTGCCCACGTGCCGGTTCTGCTGCCAGCGCCACCAGCCGTAGACGCTGGTGATGACGAAGAAGACCTGGCGGGACGCCTGGCCGTAGAGCGGCGTGCCCTGGTTGTTGCCCAGCGCCTGGCCGAGGAAGACCGTGAAGAGCAGGACGTTGCCCACGATGCCGACCGGCCAGGCCCAGACCTTGCGGCTCAGGCCGAACAGCGCCGAGGCCAGGCCGAAGGCGTTGCCGACGATCTCGCGGTAGTAGATCGCCTGGGTGTCCGTGACGTGCCACTGAGCGTTGTAGAAGTCAGTGAGCAGGTGGTTGAGCCAGTGCATGTCGTGCCGCCTCCGGATGCAGGGTCGCTCCGGGGGACGGCCGGGGTCAGGTCGCCGACGAGGAACCCGCCGTACGACCAGCCACGACCGGAGACGACCGGACCCCGCCGCGTACGGATGCGTCCGCACGCGATGCAGCCCAGGCGCCCACGTGCTACCTCCCATCCGGACTTTCACCGTCGGTCCTGGAGTTCCACCAGGTCAACCGGCCGCTGGCTGCGGCCGGGTCGCGGACTGTCACCGCCGGTTCGGAATTGCACCGACCCCGGAGCACGTGTGGACGTGTCTAACTGCGGGCATCCTAACCGACGGCTTCGGCCGCCCGCCGCCGCAGAGCCGCGATGTTGTCGGCGGCGTTGCCCGCGTCGTAGACCGCCGACCCGGCCACGAAGACATCGGCCCCCGCCGCGGCACAACGCTCGATGGTCTCCAGGCTGACGCCCCCGTCGACCTGCAGCCACACCGACCCGCCGCGCGCGGAGATGGCCGCCCGCACCTCGGCGATCTTCGGGAGGCAGACGTCGAGGAAGGCCTGGCCGCCGAACCCGGGCTCGACCGTCATCACCAGCACCATGTCGAGCTCGGACAGCAGGTCGACGTACGGCGTGATCGGCGTGGCCGGACGCAGTGCCATCCCGGCCCGGACCCCCAGCCCCCGCAGCGACCGGGCCAGCCGGATCGGAGCGGTGGCGGCCTCGACGTGGAAGGTCACGCTCGCGCAGCCGGCCTCGGCGTACGCCGGCGCCCAGCGGTCCGGGTCGTCGATCATCAGGTGCGCGTCGATCGGGATCGGGCTGACCTTGGCCAGCGCCTCCACGACCGGCAGGCCGAGGGTCAGGTTGGGCACGAAGTGGTTGTCCATCACGTCCACGTGGGCCCAGTCGGCGGTCCGGATCGCCTGCAGCTCATCGCCGAGGGCGGCGAAGTCCGCGGACAGGATGCTCGGTGCGATCTGCAGGCCCACCCGGCGAGCCTAGCGAGAGCCCGTCCGGCGGAGCAGGGTGAGGAACATCGCGTCGGTGCCGTGCCGGTGCGGCCAGAGCTGGGCGGCCGGCCCGTCCCCCAGCGTGCCGGCGAGCGACTCGCGGTCCGGAGGGACCACGCCGGACAGGACCGGCCGGGCGTCGAGCTGCTCGACGTCCTCGCGCCGGCGCAGGACGTCCTGGACCACCAGGACGGTCTCCCCGACGTGCGGGGAGCAGGTCACGTAGGCCACCAGGCCACCGGGCCGGGTCGCGTCCAGGGCGGAGGCCAGCAGCTCGCGCTGCAGCGTGGCCAGGGCACCCACGTCGCCCGGCTGACGGCGCCACCGCGACTCGGGCCGGCGCCGCAGCGCGCCCAGACCGGTGCACGGCACGTCGACCAGCACCCGGTCGTACGCCGCGGGCTCGGCCCGGCCGACGTCCCGGCCGTCTCCGGCCCGGACCTCGACCGACCGGCCGAGCGGCTCGACGGCGTGCCGGACGAGATCGACCCGGTGCTCGGCCACCTCGTTGGCGACCAGGTGCGCACCGCGCTGGCGGGCCAGGGCGCCGAGCAGTGCCGCCTTGCCGCCGGGGCCGGCGCACAGGTCGAGCCAGCGCGCGTCCGGGCCGTCGAGCGGAGCGGCTGCGAGGGCGGCGGCAACCAGCTGGCTGCCCTCGTCCTGCACACCCGCCCGGCCCTCGCGGACGGCCCCGTAGGCCCCCGGGTCCCCGTGCGTCACCACGGCGTACGGCGACCACCGGCCGGGCGCGCCGACATCCGCGCCGACCAGCTCGGCCAGGTCCACGAGGCCGGGCCGGGCGACGAGGGTCACCCGCGGCGGCTCGTTGTCGGCGGCCAGGAGCAGTCGCAGCTCCGCGTCCAGGCGGGACCGGTCCGCCCTCAGCTCGCCGTGGTGGGCGGCCAGGCCGTCGCGCAGGGCGCGGACGATCCAGGCCGGATGGCTCTGGGCGATCACCAGGTGCCTGACCAGGTCGCTCTCGGCGGCCGGGGCCAGCTCGGACACCCAGGCCTCCAGGTCCCGCTCGCCGACCCGCCGGAGGACGGCGTTCGCCAGCCCGCTCGGCCCGGTGCCGATGGCGTCGCGCACCAGCCCGACGGTCTCGCTCACGGCGGCGTGGGCCTGCACCCGCATGCCGAGCAGCTGGTGCACGCCGAGCCGCATCGCGTCGCGCAGTCCCGGGTCGCCCTCCAGCGGCTTGGACAGGCAGGCGTCCAGGATCGCGTCGTAGGTCCCCTGCCAGCGCAGGGTCCCGTAGGTCAGCTCGGTGGCGAACGCTGCGTCCCGCCCGAGGATCGACCGCGAGCGCAGCAGGCCGGGCAGGACCAGGTTCGCGTAGGCGTCGCGCTCGCCGACGGCCCGCAGCACGTCGTACGCCGCGCGGCGGGCCGGATCGGTGGAGCGGGCCCGCTGGGCCGGGGTCTGGGCCGACCGCGGTCTCGGCCCGCGACGGCCCCCGGTGTCGCCGCGATCGCCGCGATCGGGGCGGCCGCCGCGGTCCGGGCGGCCGCCGCGGTCGCCGCGGTCCGGGCGGCTGCCGCGGTCCGGGTGTTCGGAACGCGGGCTCACGCGTCGAACCGCTCGTCCGGCCCGACCCGGGCGCCCCGTGCCCAGTCACTGGCCGGCATCGGTCGCTTGCCCGGAGGCTGGACGTCGGTGAGGTGGACCGGTCCGGTGCCGGTGCCGACCCGCACGAACCGCCGGTTGACCTCGAGAGCACCTGGGGCCAACGGCGGGAGCGCGGCCCCGACCGGCTGGGGCCGCACCGGCGCGAGCTTGATCCGCTCGCCGCGGAAGGTCGTCCACGCGCCCGGGGCCGGGGTACAGCCCCGGACCAGCCGGTCGATCCGCGCCGCCGGTGCGGTCCAGTCCACCCGCGCGTCGTCCACCGTCAGCTTGGGCGCCAGGGAGACGCCGTCCTCAGGCTGGGGCACCGGGCGCAGCGTCCCGTCCTCGATGCCGTCGAGGGTCTGGACGAGGAGGCCGGCCCCGCCCTCTGCCACCCGGGCCAGGAGGTCGCCGGCGGTGTCGCTGGGGCGGACCAGCTCGGTCATCACGCCGTACACCGGTCCGGTGTCGAGCCCCTCCTCGAGGGCGAAGGTCGTGGCCCCCACGACCTCGTCGCCGGCGATCAGGGCCCGCTGGATCGGCGCCGCCCCGCGCCAGGAGGGCAGCACCGAGAAGTGCAGATTGACCCAGCCGTGCTGGGGGATCCGCAGCACCGGGAGCGGGACCAGCGCGCCGTACGCGACGATGGGGCAGCAGTCCGGCGCCAGCGCCCGCAGCCTGGCCGGCACCTCCGGCTCACCGAGCCGGTACGGCGTCAGGACCTCGATCCCGAGCGTCTCGGCCCGGTCGCGGACCGGGCTGGCCATGACCTGTCGCCCTCGACCCGAAGGGGCGTCCGGCCGGGTGATGACGGCCACGACCTCGTGGCGGGAGGCGAGCACCGCCTCCAGGGCAGGCAGCGCGACCTGGGGCGTGCCCGCGAAGACTAGCCGCACGCGCTACAGCGCCTTGCCGAAGGTCGAGTGCGGGCTGACCTTGACCGTCGGCACGGTGCCGCCGGCCCACTCGGCCTCGCGGATGGCCTTCATGGCCTGCTTGCGCTGGGCCCGGTCCATCCGGTCGATGAAGAGCACGCCGTCCAGGTGGTCGGTCTCGTGCTGCAGGCAGCGAGCCAGCAGCTCGCTGCCCTCGATGACGACCGGCTCGCCGTACATGTTCATCCCCTTGGCCACGACGCGCGGCGCCCGGGGGGTGTCGAAGTAGACGCCGGGGAAGGACAGGCAGCCCTCCTCGCACGACTCGAGCTCTCCGGAGAGGTCCAGGACGGGGTTGATCAGGTGCCCGAGCACGTCGTCGACGTGGTAGGCGAAGACCCGCAGGCTGACCCCGATCTGAGGTGCCGCCAGCCCGACGCCGGGCGCCGCCAGCATGGTCTCCTGCAGGTCGGTGACGAGGCCGCGCAGCTCCTTGTCGAAGTCGACGACCTCCAGGGCGGGCGTGCGCAGCACGGGGTCGCCGAAGAGGCGAATCTGCTGGACGGACATGCGGTCCAGTCTACGGACGCTGCGCGAGGGGCAGGCCCAGCGCCACGAGCTCACGGCGCAGGGCCTTCGCCCCGGTGAACCGGATGCCGTGCAGGCCCATCCGCGCCGCCCCCGCGACGTTGGCGGCGACGTCGTCGACGAACGCCGTCCGGCCGGCGTCGACGCCGTGGCGGTCCAGGAGCAGCCGGAAGATCCGTGGGTCGGGCTTGATCATCCGCTCCTCACCCGAGACCACGATCCCCTCGAACAGGCCGAGGACGCCGAACAGCTCGCGCGCGGCCGGGAAGGTCTCGGCGGCCCAGTTGGTGAGGGCCAGCAGGCGCACCCCCGCGTCGGCCAGCTCGCGCACGATGTCGGCCGTGCCGGCGACCTCACCGACCAGGGTGGAGCGGAAGTTCTGCCGGTACGCCGCGACCAGGCCGGCCCGGTGGGGGAAGCGGCGGTCGGTCTCGGCCTCCGCCTCCGCCATCGACAGCCCGGCGTCCACGGACCGGTTCCACTCGCCGAAGCCGATCTCGTCGAGGAAGGGCTGGATCTCCTCTGCGGGGAGGACGTCGCGGAAGGCCATCCGCGGGTCCCAGGCGATCAGCACGCCGCCGAGGTCGAAGACCACCGTGTCGATCCGGGTGGCCGACCGGAGCTGCGAGTCCATCCCGGGATGGTAGAGCGCGGGCCGGCCCGGCAGCGGGAGGTCAGACCAGGTCGAGGGGGTCGACCTGCACCCGCACGGGCTCGCGGTCCTTGCGCGCGGACCGCTCGCCCTGCGCGGCCCGGAGCGCGTCGGCCAGGGCGAGACCGCGCTCCGGCGTGACCCGCAAGATGGCGCGCTCGGTGCCGTCGTCACCGATGCCGACCGGCCCCAGGACCTGCGTTCCGCGCGGCGCGGTGACCGCGGTCAGCAGCTGCTGGACCGCAGCCGGGGAGCCCGACACGGTCGCGGCCCGGACGGCGGGCGGGAAGCCCAGCTCGACCCGCTCGCCCAGCTCGCGCTCGGCGTGCCAGACGGGGTCCCACCGCACCAGGGCCTCGACCGGGGGCAGCCCGGGCACCGCCGCCAGCACGACGGCGCCTCCGGCCGCGGCCGGGCGGGCGAGCGCCGCCGCGCCGGCCCAGCGGCGCAGCGCCTCCTCCCCGGCGCGCAGGTCCGGCCGGTTCAGCAGGGCCCAGCCGTCCAGCAGCAGGACGCAGGCATAGCCGCCGGCGGCTACCGGCTCGGCCCCGGGCGTCGCCACGATCAGGGCTGGCGTGGCAGGCACCTGCGCGAGCACCTGCCGCGCGCCGCTGGAGCGGACCGCGATGCCGGGAAAGGCCCGGCCCAGCTCCTCCGCGGTCCGCCGGGCACCCACGACGCTGGACCGGAGCCGGGTGCTCTCGCAGACCGGGCAGACCCAGGCCGCGTCGGCCCGCCCACACCAGCCGCAGGCCGGCGGCCCGCCGCTCCGGGCGATCGCCAGCGGACCGTGGCAGACCCGGCAGCGGGCCGGCGTGCGGCAGTCCTGGCAGGCCAGGCCAGGCTGGTACCCGGCCCGCGGAACCTGGACCAGCACCGGTCCGTGCTCCAGCGCGGCCCGCGCGGTGCGCCACGCCAGCGAGGCGAGCCGGGCGCTGCGGGCCGCCGGGTCGCGCGACGGCTCGGCGCCCTCCCCCGCCAGCAGCACGCGGGGGGCGCGGGCCCGGACCGTCGATCGAGCCGCCACGACCGACCGGGCCCAGCCCCGAGCGACCATGCGCTGCAGCTCGGCACTGCGGGTGAAGGCGCCGAACAGGGCGGCGGCCTGGTCTCGCTCGGCCCGCAGGGCCAGCACCTCTCGGACGTGCCAGTACGGCGCGTGCTGCTCCGCGTGCAGGTCGTCTCCGTCGTCCCAGCAGACGACCAGCCCCAGGTCGGCGAGTGGAGCCAGCGCCGCCGAACGGGTCCCGACGACGACGCGGGTCTGCCCGCGCAGGATCTTGAGCCACGCGGCGTACCGCGCCTGCGGGCCCTGGTCCGCCGTGAGCCGCACGTACTGGTCCGGCCCGAGCAGCTCGCGCAGGGCCAGCTCCAGCCGGTCGACGTCGCGGTGGTCGGGCAGCACGACCAGGGCGCTGCGACCCGCGGAGGCGGTCGTGGCGACGGCCCGGGTGATCGTCTCGGGCCAGTCCGGGCCAGGCAGCGCCGTCCAGACCGCGCGCACGGGGGCACCGGCCGCGAGCCGGTCCAGGAACGCCGGGCCGGCCGGGTAGCTCGTCCACGGTCCAGGCTCCGGGCGCTCCGGCGGGAGCGGTGCGGGTCGGGGCGCGGCCCGCTCGGCGGTGGCGTTGCGTGGCGGGACGGCCAGGCGGACGACGTCGGGCAGCGAACCGGCCCAGTGCCGCGCGACGTCCCGGCACAGATCCAGCAGCCGACCGGGCAGCACGACCTCGTCCGACACCACCCGGCGGAGCGGGCTCAGGGCACCGACGTGGTCGGCCTCGGCCTTGCGGTCAACGACGTAGCCGCCGACCTCGCGCCCGGCGAACCGGACCCGCACCCGCACGCCGGGCTGGGCGATCTCGGCCATCGACTCGGGGACGGCGTAGTCGAAGACGCGGTCCAGGTGGGCCAGGCCGACCTCGACGATCACGCCGGCGACCGGGTCGACGGCCGCACGCCCCTCAGGCGGCTTCGGGCCGGGCCGGCGAGCGCGGCCGGGCGCGAGCAAGGCGAGCTGCTCGTCCCCCTCGGCCGTCGTCATGCGCTCGTTCTACCCGATCGGGCCGACGGCGCGGCCGCACGCCCCGGGTGGCGACCCGTCTCAGCCGACGGCGGAGCGCAGCGCGTCGACCCGGTCGGTCCGCTCCCAGGTGAAGCCCTCGGCCTCCCGGCCGAAGTGGCCGTAGGCCGCGGTGCGCTTGTAGATCGGGCGCAGGAGGTCGAGGTCCTCGACGATCGCGCCCGGCCGCAGGTCGAAGACCTGGGTGATCGCGCGCTGGATCGCGTCCTGGGGGACGCTCTCGGTGCCGAACGTCTCGACGTAGAGGCCGACCGGCTGGGCCTTGCCGATGGCGTAGGCCACCTGCACCTCGCACCGCCGGGCCAGGCCGGCCGCCACGACGTTCTTGGCCACCCAGCGCATCGCGTACGCCGCGGAGCGGTCGACCTTCGACGGGTCCTTGCCGGAGAACGCCCCGCCGCCGTGCCGGGCCATGCCGCCGTACGTGTCGACGATGATCTTGCGGCCGGTCAGGCCGGCGTCGCCCATCGGGCCGCCGATCTCGAACCGCCCGGTCGGGTTGACCAGCAGCCGATAGTTCGAGGTGTCCAGGTCGCTGGTGCCCGCCAGCGCGTCGAGCACCGGCTTGACCACGTGGTCGGCGATGTCCGGGCTGAGCATGTTCTCGATCGAGACGTCGGAGGCGTGCTGGGTGGACAGCACCACGGTGTCCAGGCGCACGGCCTTGTCGCCGTCGTACCCGATGGTGACCTGGGTCTTGCCGTCCGGGCGCAGGTACGGCAGCTCGCCGGTCTTGCGGACGTCGGTGAGCCGCTGGGCCAGGCGGTGCGCCAGCCAGATCGGCAGCGGCATCAGCTCGGCGGTGTCCTCGCAGGCATAGCCGAACATCAGCCCCTGGTCGCCGGCTCCCTGCTTGTCCAGCGGGTCCACGCCGCCGGTGCGGGACTCGTACGCGGTGTCCACGCCCTGGGCGATGTCCGGGCTCTGCTGGCCGATCGACACCGAGACGCCGCAGGAGTGGCCGTCGAACCCCTTCACCGAGCTGTCGTAGCCGATCTCGACGATCCGGTCGCGGACCAGCTTCGGGATCTCGACGTAGGCCTTGGTGTCGACCTCGCCAGCCAGGTGGACCAGTCCGGTCGTCACCATCGTCTCGACGGCGACCCGCGCGTGGGGGTCCTGCTCGAGCATGGCGTCCAGGACCGTGTCGCTGATCTGGTCGCAGATCTTGTCCGGGTGCCCCTCGGTGACGGACTCGGACGTGAACAGGCGCAGGGACACGCTGCTGGCTCCTCGATCTTCGGATCATTGATGTGGGTCGTTGCTCGGGAGTGCGGAGGGCGGGGGCCAGGTGGGCTGGACCGGCGTGGAGTCTAACCGGGGCGGTCGGCGAGCCGGGCAACCACGCGGTCCCAGACCGCCTCCGCGAGAACCGACTTGGGTCCGTGCGGCAGGGCCTGCTCGCCGCCCTCGCGGTCCAGGATCGTGGCGCTGCTGTCGTCCTGGCCGAAGGTCGTGCTGACACCGACCTCGTTGACCACCATCAGGTCGCAGCCCTTGCGGGCCAGCTTGGCGCGGCCGAGCGCCAGCACGTCGCCACTCTCGTCGCCGGTCTCGGCGGCGAAGCCGACCAGGACCTGGCCCGGCGCCGCGTGCCCGGCCTCCCTCCGCCGGACCAGCTCGGCCAGGACGTCCGGGTTGCGGACCAGCTCGATGCTCGGTGCCGCGGGCTGGCCGGGGTCGTGGCTCTTCTTGATCTTGTGCTCCTGGTAGGCCGCCGGGCGGAAGTCGGCCACCGCGGCCGCCATCACGACGACGTCCGCCGCCTCGGCGGTGGCCAGCACGGCCTCGCGCAGCTCGAGCGCCGACCCGACGGCGCGGACGTCGACATCACCGAGGTCGTCGATGCCGTCGATGCCGTCGACGTTGGCGGCGACGAGAGTCACCTTGGCCCCACGGGCGGCGGCGGCGCGGGCGAGGGCCACGCCCTGCTTGCCGGACGAGCGGTTGCCCAGGAAGCGCACCGGGTCCAGCGGCTCGCGGGTCCCGCCAGCGCTGATCACGACGGTGCGGCCGGCCAGGTCCGGCTCGCGCGCAACGCCGTCGGCCCGCCCGGCTCCGGTGGCCGCGAGGGCGGCCAGGCACGCGGCGTACAGCTCCTCCGGCTCGGGCAGCCGCCCCGGCCCGGTGTCGGTCCCGGTGAGCCGCCCCGACGCGGGCTCGATCACCTGGGCGCCCCGCTCGCGCAGGAGGGCGACATTGGCGCGGGTGGCGGCGTGCTCCCACATCTCGGTGTGCATCGCCGGAGCGAGCAGGACGGGGCAGGTCGCCGTGAGGAGGGTCGACGTGAGCAGGTCGTCGGCGAGGCCGTGCGCCGCTCGGGCGAGCAGGTCGGCGGTCGCGGGCGCGACGACCACCAGGTCGGCCTCGCGGCCGAGCCGGACGTGGGGCACCTGGTGGGCGCCCTCCCACACCTCGGCACTGACCGGGTGGCCGGACAGCGCGGACCAGGTGGGTGCGCCGACGAACTCCAGCGCGGCGCGGGTGGGGACGACCTGCACGTCGTGACCGCTCTCGGTCAGCAGCCGGAGCAGCGACACGACCTTGTACGCCGCGATGCCGCCCGCCACGCCGAGCACGACGCGGGGGCGGCGATCCGTGCCCTCAGGCATGGCGGGAGGCTCAGGCCTCGATCGGCTCGGAGGTCAGCAGGCCCTCGTCGATCTCGCGCAGGGCGATCGAGAGCGGCTTCTCGTGGACGTGGGTCTCGACCAGCGGGCCGACGTACTCGAGCAGGCCCTCGCCGAGCTGGGAGTAGTAGGCGTTGATCTGCCGGGCACGCTTGGCCGAGTAGATGACCAGGGCGTACTTGGAGTCGGCGGCCTTCAGCAGGTCGTCGATCGGCGGGTTCGTGATGCCCTCGGGGGCGGCCGGCGTACCGGGCACGGTGGCTCTCGTTTCGATAGAAGTCGGGAGACGACTCAGGCGCTGCGAGGCGCGAGTCCCATCCATGATACGAGTTCTGCGCTCGCTCGGCGTACATCGTCGTTCACGACGCTCACGTCGAACCACTCCTCGGCGGCCAGTTCCTCCTTCGCGGTGGCCAGCCGGCGGGCGCGATCCGCCTCGTCCTCGGTGCCCCGGCCGACCAGCCGGCGGACCAGCTCGTCCCAGCTCGGAGGGCGAAGGAAGACGAACAGCGCCTCCGGCATGGACTCGCGCACCTGGCGGGCACCCTGGAGGTCGATCTCGAGCAGGGCGGGGTGGCCCTGGGCCAGGGCCTCGACCACGGGCCGGCGCGGCGTGCCGGAGCGGTGCGAGCGGTGCAGCGTCGCCCACTCCAGGAGCTCGCCCTCGGCGATCATCCGGTCGAACTCCTCGTCGCTGACGAAGGTGTAGTGGACGCCGTCGACCTCACCCGGGCGCGGGCGCCTGGTCGTGACCGACACGGACAGCCAGACCTCGGGGTACTCGCGGCGGATCTCGGCGGCGACCGTGCCCTTGCCGACCGCCGTCGGACCGGCCAGAACGGTCAGCCGGCGCGGCGCCTGAGGCTCGGTGTCCTGAGCCGTCACCTCAGGTCGCGTCGGCGAAGCGCTGCAGCAGTGCGGCGATCTGGTTGGCGCCCAGCCCGCGCACCCGGCGGCTCTCGGAGATGCCGACCTCTTCCATGATCTGGCGGGCCCGGACCTTGCCGACACCGGGCATCGCTTCGAGCAGCGCCGAGACCTTCATCTTGCCGACGACGAGGCTCTCCTGACCGTCCTTGATGACGTCCGCCAGCGAGCCCTGCGAGTACTTGAGGCGGTTCTTCACCTCGGCCCGCTCGCGGCGGACCACCGCGGCCTTCTCCAACGCGGCAGCTCGCTGCTCGGGGGTCAACGCCGGAAGGGCCACGTCATGTCACCTCGGGAGCAAGCGATGGGCCGACGCGCTCTGCCCCCACGCGCCGGAGTCCGGACGCGGACGAACCTAGCGACTCGTGCTCTCGCCGTGCAATGCCGGGGCGCGCGCCGACCAGCAGATGGCCAACGGATGGGGTCGGTGGGGCCAGCGGGATGACTAGCGCTGGCCGGCGTAGAGGCGGTTGGTCGCGCTGAGGACGGTCAGGACGGTCGGCGGTCCTGTGATGTCGACCGTGCCGTGCAGCCGGATCATCGGGCCGCCGTCGATCGAGTACCTACCGCCGTAGGTCGCGGTCACCCGGACCGGGCGCTGACCGGTCGCCCCGTAGGTGTGGGTGACCCTCCCGGTGGGCCACGCACCACCCGGGTCCGAGGTCGGGCCCAGCCGCCCACCGTCGCCGAAAACATAGACGTACGAACGAGGTTCAGGCACGATCACCACGCTGTGGCCAAGCAGCAGGACCCTCCCCCGGGCGCCCGGCCCGACGCTGGCCCGACCGTTCACACGCACCCGCGCGAACCTCGCCCGGTAGTACGTCGGCAGGTTCACCAGGGTCCGGCCACCCACCGGCTCGATCACCGCCGACGGCGGCGTGAACGGCAGGTGCCGAAACGCTGCCAGCACCATCTCCGGGGTCACCAGAGCAGGCGCATCACGCGGCCCCACACAAGCCTGGCCGTCCAATCGCCACGGCCCGGTCGCCCGGCCCCGGGCATCGATCCCGCGCACGAACACATAGACCCGAACGCCGGCACTCCCCAGCAACTGACAGGCAGTCATCGCGTAGTCACACAGAATGCCCGGACCCTCGGCAGTGTTCGCCGTGCACGCCGGCATCAACCGCCGCTCCGTCGTCGGCTTGCGGACGACGACCTCACCTCGCCCGGCCGGCTCGCCCTTCCCGTGACCGCCCACCGCGGTCCTTCCGCCAACTCCAGCGCCGTCACCTTGAGCACCAGTGCTGATGTTGGGATTCCCGGGGCTTGTCGGTTCGGCCGCGGCCGGGCCGACCAAGGACCACTCCGAGGAGGCAGCCACGGCCAGCCAGGGTCAGCGCCGTCATTGGCTAACGACTCCGTCACTTGCCCGACCTCACTGATGTAGAGCTCGCGCATTCGCCAGCCGGTGGGGGTCCAATCAAGGGAGGCCCGGAAGATGGCGGCTGCCTCTGGGGTAGGACGTGACCACATGCCCCGTCGAGTCCACGACACGACAGGCTCTTGGATCGCCACCCGAGCATCACGTCCTGCGGCTGGGTCAACTTCGCGCTGGCCGGCTGTGACGTGACGACGCTCGCCGGGCGCACCGCCGTACCGCTGGTGCCGGGACTGCAGCTCCGCCGCGAAGCCCACGTCGTTGACACAGGTCTTGCAGCCCCGTTCAGAGATGGCGGTGAGAATCGTGGGGTCGGGACGAGTCCACGCGTAGTTGCGTGCAGTGAAGTAGTAGCGGGCGAAGGCTTCGGCGCCGGCCGGTGTATGAGCTCTGGCGACGGCCGGAAGCTCTGGCCAGGAGGCCGGCGTCCCGGCCCCGGTCGACGGGCTGCCGGCCGGACCGCCGGTGACCGTGCTCGGTGGCGCCGTACCTGCATGGCCGTTCGACGGCGGGGACAGCGACGGAGGGTCACCACTGGTACAGGCAGTCAGCGCGGCGACCATCGCCAGACCGAACGAGGCGATCAGGCCGCGTCTGGCGGCCGGCTGCCCGTGACTTCCGCCGGTCGGCCGGCACCGAATCAAGGGGGCCATCTAGCGCTGGGCGGCGTAGAGGCGGTTGGTCGCGCTGAGGACGGTCAGGACGGTCGGCGGTCCTGTGATGTCGACCGTGCCGTGCAGCCGGATCATCGGGCCGCCGTCGATCGAGTACCTACCGCCGTAGGTCGCGGTCACCCGGACCGGGCGCTGACCGGTCGCCCCGTAGGTGTGGGTGACCCTCCCGGTGGGCCACGCACCACCCGGGTCCGAGGTCGGGCCCAGCCGCCCACCGTCGCCGAAAACATAGACGTACGAACGAGGTTCAGGCACGATCACCACGCTGTGGCCAAGCAGCAGGACCCTCCCCCGGGCGCCCGGCCCGACGCTGGCCCGACCGTTCACACGCACCCGCGCGAACCTCGCCCGGTAGTACGTCGGCAGGTTCACCAGGGTCCGGCCACCCACCGGCTCGATCACCGCCGACGGCGGCGTGAACGGCAGGTGCCGAAACGCTGCCAGCACCATCTCCGGGGTCACCAGAGCAGGCGCATCACGCGGCCCCACACAAGCCTGGCCGTCCAATCGCCACGGCCCGGTCGCCCGGCCCCGGGCATCGATCCCGCGCACGAACACATAGACCCGAACGCCGGCACTCCCCAGCAACTGACAGGCAGTCATCGCGTAGTCACACAGAATGCCCGGACCCTCGGCAGTGTTCGCCGTGCACGCCGGCATCAACCGCCGCTCCGTCGTCGGCTTTCGGATCGCCGCGTTCAGCGATCCTCGCTTGTCAGGGATCGCCGGACGCGGCGCCTTCGATGAGACGTCGGCCCCGTCGCCGTTGAGGCGGTTGGAGATCCCCGCGTTGTCCCCTGGGCCCGCCCACGCCGGTATCGAGATCAACAGGGTGGCGACCAGGGCCACTATTGCTCCGCAGCTAGCGACCGGCCCGCGCAATGCTGTCACTTCCCGACAGTGTCGACGTAGATCTTCCGGACCCGCCAGACATCTCCGGTCCAAGAGAGGGAGACACGGAAGATCGCCGACGCGTGACTCTCGGTACGGACAACCGTCCCTTCGCCGTCGACGACATCGAGGCCCTTGGACCGCCAGACCACCTCGACGTCCTGAGGGTTCGTCAGGCCGTTCTTGACGAGCTGGGACGACGGTGTCTCTCCTGGGTCATCGCGGTAGCGCTCGCCCTTGGCCAGGAGGGACGCCGCGAGCGACTCGTCGTTGGCACAGGACTTGCAGGCAGGCGATGCGAGCGCGGCGATGATGGTGGGGTCAGGTCGGGTCCAGGCGTAGTTGACAGCCACGAAGTAGTAGCGGGCGAAGGCTTCGGCGCCGGCCGGTGTATGAGCTCTGGCGACGGCCGGAAGCTCTGGCCAGGAGGCCGGCGTCCCGGCTCCGGTCGACGGGCTGCCGGCCGGACCGCCGGTGACCGTCCTCGGTGGCGCCGTACCCGCGTGCCCCGTCGACGTGGGAAACGGCGACGGCTGGTCACCGTTGCTGCAGGCGGGCACCGCCAGGAGCAGCGCGACCGCGGCCAGGCCGAATCCGACGGCCGTCGATTGCTGCCCCCTGCGGGCCGGGAGGATCCGGCTCATCCGGATAACCTACCGAAGGTCGCAATCGACCGGAATCTCCCTGTGGACAGGTGCCTAGCGGTACAGCTCGGCGGCCGCGCGGGCGGCCGCTCGCAGGGCGACGATGTCCGGACCGGCAGCCAGCACCTCCCGGCTGCTGCTCGGGATCACCTGTGCCAGCGCGGCGCCGAAGACCTCGCGCAGCTCGGCCGGCCCGGCCCCCTGCGCCCCGACCCCCGGCGCGAGCAGCGGGCCGTTGACCGCCACCAGGTCCAGGCCCAGGTCCTGCACCGCCGTCCCGACCGTCGCCCCGACGACGAGACCGACCGAGCCGAGCGGCTCGGCGCCGGTGTTGTCCGCGCCGGCACCGCGAGCGACCTGGGCCGCGATGCTGACACCGTCATCGTCGCGGGCGTGCTGCACCGTCCGACCCTCGCGGTTCGAGGTCAGGGTCAGGACGAAGACCCCGCGGCCACCGGCGAGCGCCAGGTCGATCATCGGCCGCAACGACTCGTAGCCGAGGTACGGCGAGACGGTCACGGCGTCGGCGGCGAGGGGGCTGGCCGGGTCGACGTACGCCTGCGCGTACGCCGTCATGGTCGAGCCGATGTCGCCGCGCTTGACGTCGAGCAGGCTCAGCGCGCCGCCCGCATGGATCGCGGAGAGCGTCCGCTCGAGGACCGCGACCCCGGCCGAGCCGTGTCGCTCGAAGAACGCCGACTGCGGCTTGATCACCGCGACCTCGCCGGCCAGCGCCTCGGCACAGGTCAGCGCGAAGCGCTCGAGTCCGCCGGCGTTGTCGGGCAGCCCCCACGCGCTCAGCAGTCCCGGGTGAGGGTCGATCCCGACGCAGAGCGATCCGCGCACCCGGGTCAGCGCGTGCAGGCGGGCGCCGTACGTCGTCGTCGATGGCTCGGTCATCGGCCGCCTCCTGCGGGTCGAGGGCCCGGGAGACCCGGCGCACCAGGCCGGGCCCCTGGTAGATCAGCCCGGTGTAGAGCTGGACGAGCACCGCACCGGCGTCGACCATCCGCAGCGCGTCGTCGGGGCCGCTGATGCCGCCGACACCGATCACCGGCAGGCGATCGCCGGCCTGAGCCCGGATCCGGGCCACGACCTCCACCGCGCGGTGCGCCAGCGGCGGCCCCGACAGCCCGCCGGCCTCTGCCGCTCGCGGGTCCAGGTGCCGCAGGGCGCCGCGGTCCAGCGTGGTGTTGGTCGCGATCAGGCCGCTCACGCCGTGGCGGAGGCAGACGTCGACGAGCTGCTCGAGCGCGCCGTCGGACAGGTCCGGGGCAACCTTCACCAGCAACGGGGCCGGCGGTCCGGCCGCGCCGGCGAGCACGCGGCTCTCGCTGACCAGCGCATCGACGAGGTCGGCCAGCGCGCCGGCGTCCTGCAGCGAACGCAGTCCCGGCGTGTTCGGGGAGCTGACGTTGATCGCGACGTAGTCGGCGAACCGGTGCAGCAGCCGCAGGGACGTGAGGTAGTCACCGACCGAGTCCTGCGCCGGCGTGATCTTGGACCTGCCGATGCTGATGCCGAGCGGCACCGGGAGCTGCCCCAGGCGGTCCAGGCGGACGGCCAGCGCGGCCGCACCGGCGTTGTTGAAGCCCATCCGGTTGACGATGGCGGCGTCCTGGCGCAGCCGGAAGAGCCGCGGCTCCGGGTTGCCGGGCTGCGCGTGGGCCGTGACCGTGCCGACCTCGACGAAGCCGAAGCCGAGTCTCGGCCAGGCCCGCAGGGCCCGGCCGTCCTTGTCCAGCCCCGCCGCGAGGCCGACCCGTGAAGGGAAGCGGATCCCGAACGCCGTTGTGCCGCAGCCCCTCTCGACCGGCGTACGCCGGCTCCGTCCCCCGATGGCCGAGACCGCGGCCAGACCGGCCAGGCCCACCCGGTGGGCACGCTCGGCGTCCAACCGGAAGAGCAGCGGCCGGACCAGGCGCTCGTAGGTCACGGGCGGCTCATCCGGCGTCGGCGTCCCGGCCCCAGAGGCGGGTCAGGATCTTCGCGTGGTCCTGCAAGGACCGGACCCGGATCTCACCGGACCGGGCCGACTCGATCCCCTGGACGGCAGCCCCCAGCTGCTGGACCGTCGTGATGATCGGCCGGTCCATGCTCGTCGTCGCGGCCCGGATCTCGTAGCCGTCGTGCCTGGCGGCCGGCCCGGTCGGGGTGTTGACGACCATGTCGACCTCGCCGGCCAGGATCTTGGCCACGATGGTCGGCTCGCCGTCCGGACCCGTGCCCTCGCTGTACTTGCGCACGACGGTGCTCTGGACTCCGTTGCGGCGCAGCACATCCGCCGTGCCCTGGGTCGCCAGGATCTCGAAGCCGAGGTCGGCCAGCCGCTTGACGGGGAAGATCATCGCCCGCTTGTCTCGGTTCGCCACCGAGACGAAGACGTTGCCCTTCATCGGTAGCCCGCCGTACGCCGCGGACTGGCTCTTGGCGAAGGCCGTCCCGAAGTCGTCGTCGATGCCCATGACCTCACCGGTGGAGCGCATCTCCGGTCCCAGCAGCGTGTCGACGACCAGACCCTCCGGCGTCACGAACCGCTTGAACGGCAGCACGGCCTCCTTGACCGAGACCGGCGCGTCCGGCGGCAGGTGGGTCCCGTCCCCCACCGCCGGGAGCAGGCCCTCGGCCCGCAGGTCGGCGATGGTCGCGCCCATCGCGATCCGGGCCGCCGCCTTGGCCAACGGCACCGCTGTCGCCTTGCTGACGAACGGCACCGTCCGGCTGGCCCGCGGGTTGGCCTCCAGGACGTAGAGAACGTCGGCGGCCAGCGCGAACTGGACGTTGAGCAGTCCCTGCACGCCGACACCCTTGGCGATGGCTTCGGTCGAGGCGCGCACCCGGTCGATCTCGCTGTGCCCCAACGTGACCGGGGGCAGGACGCAGGCCGAGTCCCCGGAGTGGATCCCGGCCTCCTCGATGTGCTCCATCACGGCACCGAGGTACATCTCGTGCCCGTCGTAGAGCGCGTCGACGTCGATCTCGATGGCATCGTCCAGGAAACGGTCGACCAGGACCGGATGCTCGGCCGAGGCGTGAGTGGCCCGCTCGACGTACCCCGTGAGGGTCACGTCGTCGTAGACGATCTCCATGCCGCGCCCGCCGAGGACGTAGCTGGGGCGCACCAGCACCGGGTAGCCGATCTCGCGGGCCACCTCGACCGCCTCGGCCGCCGAGTAGGCGATGCCGTGCCGCGGCGCAGGCAGCCCGGCCTCGGCCAGGACCCGCCCGAAGGCGCCGCGGTCCTCGGCCAGGTTGATCGCCTCGGGCGTGGTGCCGACCACCGGTACGCCGGCGTCCTTGAGGGCCTGCGCCAGGGCCAGTGGCGTCTGACCGCCGAGCTGCACGATCACGCCCGCGACCGGGCCGGCCTGGGTCTCGGCGTGCACGACCTCGAGCACGTCCTCGAGCGTCAGCGGCTCGAAGTAGAGCCGGTCCGACGTGTCGTAGTCGGTGGACACGGTCTCGGGGTTGCAGTTGACCATCACCGTCTCGTAGCCCGCGTCGCGCAGGGCGAAGCTCGCGTGCACGCAGCTGTAGTCGAACTCGACGCCCTGGCCGATCCGGTTCGGGCCGGAGCCCAGGATCAGGACCGCGGGGCGCTCCCGCGGCGCCACCTCGGTCTCCTCGTCGTACGCCGAGTAGTGGTAGGGCGTCGTGGCGGCGAACTCGGCGGCACAGGTGTCGACGGTCTTGTAGACCGGCCGGATCCCGAGCGCGTGCCGGACCCCCCGAACCACCGGCTCCGGCAGGCCTCGCAGCGCCCCGAGCTGCGCGTCCGAGAAGCCGTGCCGCTTGGCCCGCCGGAGCAGCGCCGGGCTGAGCTCTGCGGCATCCTGCACCTCGCGGGCCAGCGCGTCGATCAGCTGGATCTGGTCGAGGAACCACGGGTCGATCCCCGTGGCGTCATGGACCTGCTCGACCGTGGCTCCGGCACGGATCGCCTGCTGCACCACCAGGATCCGGCCGTCTGTCGGCCGCGCCGCCGTGCGCAGGAGCTCCTCCACGTCTCCGGGCTCGCCCCGCCAGTGGAACGACGAGCCGGCCTGCTCGATGCTGCGCAACGCCTTCTGCAGGGCTTCGGTGAAGCACCGGCCGATGGACATCGCCTCGCCGACACTCTTCATCGTGGTGGTGAGCGTCGAGTCGGCCGCCGGGAACTTCTCGAAGGCGAAGCGCGGCACCTTGACCACGACGTAGTCGAGGGCCGGCTCGAAGCTCGCCGGCGTCTCGGCCGTGATGTCGTTCGGGACCTCGTCCAGGGTGTAGCCCACGGCGAGCTTGGCCGCGATCTTGGCGATCGGGAAGCCGGTGGCCTTGGAGGCCAGGGCCGAGGAGCGGGAGACCCGCGGGTTCATCTCGATCACGATGACGCGGCCCGTCTCGGGCTGGACGGCGAACTGGATGTTGCAGCCACCCGTGTCGACGCCGACCTCGCGGATGACCGCGATCCCGATGTCGCGCAGCCGCTGGTACTCCCGGTCGGTCAGGGTCATGGCCGGCGCCACGGTGATCGAGTCGCCGGTGTGGACGCCCATCGGGTCGAGGTTCTCGATCGAGCAGACGACCACGACGTTGTCGGCGTGGTCGCGCATGAGCTCCAGCTCGTACTCCTTCCACCCCAGGATCGACTCCTCCAGGAGGACCTCGGTGGTGGGCGAGGAGTGCAAGCCGGTGCCGGCGATCCGCCGCAGCTCGGCCTCGTCGTGGGCGAAGCCGGAGCCGAGCCCACCCATCGTGAAGGACGGGCGGACGACCACCGGGTAGCCGAGCTGCTCCGCGACGGCGAGGCACTCGTCGATGGTGTGCGCCGTCTGGCTCCGGGCCGACTCCGCGCCGCACCGCTCCACCACGCCCTTGAACGCCTCGCGGTCCTCGCCGAGCTGGATTGCCTGCACGTTGGCGCCGATCAGCTCGACACCGTACTTGTCGAGGATCCCCCTCTCGTGCAACGCGATTGCCGTGTTGAGTGCGGTCTGGCCACCGAGCGTCGCGAGGACCGCGTCCGGGCGCTCCTTGGCGATGATGGCCTCGACCACCTCCGGCGTGATCGGCTCGACGTACGTCGCGTCGGCGAACTCCGGGTCGGTCATGATCGTGGCCGGGTTGGAGTTGACCAGGACGACCCGGATGCCCTCCTCCTGCAAGACCCGGCAGGCCTGCGTCCCGGAGTAGTCGAACTCACACGCCTGCCCGATGACGATCGGGCCCGAGCCGATGACCAGGACGCTCGTGAGGTCGGTCCGGCGTGGCATCAGGCCACGCTCCCCTGGGCCGACGCCATCAATTCGCCGAACCGGTCGAACAGATAGCCGGCATCGTGCGGGCCCGCCGCGGCCTCCGGGTGGTACTGCACCGAGAAGGCCGTGACCCGGCCGTCCGGCCCGAGCAGTCGCAGTCCCTCGACGACGTCGTCGTTCAGGCACACGTGGGAGACCTCGACCACGCCGTACGGCGTGTGCGCGGACCCCCCGGGTGGCGCCTCGACGGCGAAGCCGTGGTTGTGGGCGGTCACCTCGACCTTGCCGGTCGTGCGGTCCATCACGGGCTGGTTGATGCCGCGATGGCCGTAGCCGAGCTTGAACGTGCCGAGCCCCAGCGCCCGGCCGAGCAGCTGGTTGCCGAAGCAGATGCCGAAGAACGGCAGGCCGCGGCTCAGGACGTCCTGGAGAAGGGCGATCTGCCCGTCGGCCGTCGCCGGGTCACCCGGCCCGTTGGAGAAGAAGACGCCGTCCGGGGTGACGGCCAGGACATCCTCTAGCGAGGACTGAGCGGGCAGCACGTGCACCTCGATGCCGCGCTCGGCCATCCGGTGCGGGGTCATGGCCTTGATGCCGAGGTCGAGCGCCGCGACGGTGAATCGCTTGTCTCCCAATGCTTCCACGACGTACGGCTCGCGAGTGGAGACCTGCTCGGCCAGCTGGGCCCCACTCATCTCGGGCGCAGCGCGGACGACGGCGAGCAGCTCCTCGGCTCGACCGGACGCTGCGTCGCCGGAGAAGACGCCGACGCGCATGGCGCCCCGCTCGCGCAGGTGCCGCGTGAGGGCGCGGGTGTCGACCCCGCTGATCCCGACGACGCCCTGGGCGGTCAGGTCGGCCTCCAGGGTGCGGCGCGAGCGCCAGGACGACGGCCGGGGCGACGGATCGCGCAGCACGTAGCCCGCGACCCAGACCTTCGCCGACTCACCGTCCTCGTCGTTGACGCCCGTGTTGCCGATGTGCGGCGCCGTCTGCACGACCACCTGGCGGTGGTAGCTCGGGTCGGTCAACGTCTCCTGGTAGCCCGTCATGCCGGTGGTGAACACCGCCTCGCCGACCGTCTGCCCGACCGCCGCGAACGCCTCGCCGCGGAAGGTCCGGCCGTCCTCGAGCACCAGCACCGCGGACCCACTCACGCCGCGTCCTCTCCGCCGGCGCGTCGTTCGGGAGCCACGACGGCGGCGCCGTCCAGCACCGTCGGGCGCCCGCGCAGGAAGGTCGCGACCACCCGGCCAGGCAGCTCCTGACCGGCGTACGGCGTGTTCCGGCTCGTGCTGGCCATCAGCTCCGGCCGGACCGTCCAGCGCGCGGCCGGGTCGACCAGTGTGACGTGCGCAGGGGCGCCGGCGTCGAGGCCTCGACCGTGGCTGCGCAACCGGCCGATCCGGGCCGGGCGCAACGACATCCGGTCCGCGACGCCGGCCCAGTCGAGGAGCCCGGTCTCCACCATGGCGGCCTGCACCACGGACAGCGCCGTCTCCATGCCGGTCATGCCGAACGCCGCCGCCGCCCACTCGCAGTCCTTGTCCTCACTCGCATGCGGCGCGTGGTCGGTCGCGACCGCATCGATCGTCCCGTCGGCCAGGGCGAGTCGCAGGGCCTGCACGTCCTCGTCGGTGCGCAGCGGCGGGTTGACCTTGTAGCGCGGGTCGTACGTCGCCACGAGGGCGTCGGTCAGCAGCAGGTGGTGCGGCGTCACCTCGGCGGTCACGTCGACCCCACGGCCCTTGGCCCAGCGCAGGATCTCGACCGACCCGGCAGTGGAGACGTGACACACGTGCAGCCGTGAGCCGACGTGCTCGGCCAGCAGCACGTCCCGCGCGATGATCGCCTCCTCGGCGACGGCCGGCCACCCTCGCAGTCCCAGCACCCCGGACCGCTCGCCCTCGTGCATCTGGGCGTCCTCGGTCAACCGGGGCTCCTGCGCATGCTGGGCGATGACGCCGTCGAACGCCTTGACGTACTCCAGCGCCCGGCGCATCAGGACGGCGTCCGAGACGCAGTGCCCGTCGTCGCTGAAGACCCGGACGCGGGCCGCCGAGTCGGCCATCGCGCCGAGCTCGGCCAGCTGCTCGCCGGCGATCTTGATCGTCACCGCGCCGACCGGCGCCACGTCGACCCAGCCGGCCTCGCGGCCCAGCCGCCAGACCTGCTCGACGACGCCGGCCGTGTCGGCCACCGGGTCCGTGTTGGCCATCGCGTGCACCGCGGTGAACCCGCCGAGGGCCGCGGCGCGGGTGCCCGACCAGACCGTCTCGGCATCCTCCCGGCCCGGCTCGCGCAGGTGCGTGTGCAGGTCGACCAGGCCGGGCAGTGCGACCAGCCCGTCGGCGTCGAGA
Organism: uncultured Actinomycetota bacterium; assembly: GCA_963795385.1. Lineage (GTDB taxonomy): Bacteria > Actinomycetota > Actinomycetes > Actinomycetales > CAVURS01 > CAVURS01. The sequence continues at coordinate 126,405 of CAWCHK010000003.1, read as the reverse complement.
ACCGTTGCGCCAGAGCGCTTCAGGCCGGTCCCGACCTCGGCGATGATGCCGTCCTCGATGACGAGGTCGGCCGCGCCCTGGCCCAGCAGACGGGCCCCGCGGACGACGTACGTCGTGGTGTCCTTCGTCGTGGCGCTCACGGTGCGCTCTCCCCCTCGACCTCTCCGGACAGCAACAGGTAGAGCACGGCCATCCGCACGGAGACGCCGTTGGCGACCTGCTCGACGATGGTCGACCGCGCGCCGTCGGCCGCCTCGGCGGCGATCTCGAGGCCGCGGTTCATCGGGCCGGGGTGCATGACGATCGCGTGGTCCGGCAGCAGGCCGAGGCGGCGCGCGTCCAGCCCGTAGCGCCGCGAGTACTCCCGGGCGCTGGGGAAGAACGACGCGTTCATCCGTTCCCGCTGCACCCGCAGCATCATCACCGCGTCGGCCTTCGGGAGCTCGGCGTCCAAGTCGTACGACGTCGCGCACGGCCAGGCGTCGGTGCCGACCGGCAGCAGGGTCGGCGGACTGACCAGGGTCACCTCGGCCCCCAGGGTCTGCAGCAGCAGGACGTTGCTGCGTGCCACCCGGCTGTGCAGGACGTCCCCGACGATGACGACCCGACGACCGGTGAGGTCCTGGCCCGCGACGTCTCCCTCGCCGAGCCGGCGGCGCATGGTGAAGGCGTCCAGCAGCGCCTGGGTCGGGTGCTCGTGGGTGCCGTCGCCGGCGTTGACCACGGCGCCGTTGATCCAGCCCGAGTTGGCCAGCCGGTGCGGCGCGCCGCTCGCGTGGTGCCGGACCACCACCGCATCGGCCCCCATCGCCTCGAGGGTGAGCGCCGTGTCCTTGAGGCTCTCGCCCTTGGAGACACTCGAGCCCTTGGCCGAGAAGTTGATCACGTCGGCCGACAGGCGCTTGGCGGCGGCCTCGAACGAGATCCGGGTCCGGGTGCTGTCCTCGAAGAAGAGATTGACGACCGTGCGGCCGCGCAGGGTCGGGAGCTTCTTGATCTCCCGCTGCTGGGTCGCCGCCATCGCCTCGGCCGTGTCGAGGACGTGCACGGCCTCCTCGCGGGTCAGGTCCGCCGCGGAGAGCAGGTGCCGCATCAGGCCACCCCCTCCGCGCCGACGCGGGCATCCGGGATGCCCGCGGCGGCCTCCGGCCCCACCTCGCCGTCAGACAGGACGACCTCGTCCAGCCCGTCGTACTCGACCAGGTGGACACTGACCCGCTCGGTCAGGGACGTCGGGATGTTCTTGCCGACGTGGTCAGCGCGGATCGGCAGCTCACGGTGGCCCCGGTCGACCAGCACGGCGAGCCGGACGGCGCTGGGCCGGCCGACGTCGGAGAGCGCGTCCAGCGCGGCCCGCACGGTCCGCCCGGAGAAGAGCACGTCGTCGACCAGGACGACGACCTTGCCGTCGACCCCTGACTCCGGGATGTGGGTGCGTTCGAGGGTGCGCACCGGGTGCCGGCGCAGGTCGTCGCGGTACATCGTGACGTCCAGCGAGCCGTACGGCACCGCGGTGCCCTCGACGCTGGTGATCCGCTCCGCCAGCCGACGGGCGAGATCCACGCCGCGGGTCGGGATGCCGAGCAGGACGAGGTCTGCGGGGCCCTTGTTGTGCTCCAGCAGCTCGTGCGCGATGCGGGTCAAGGCCCGCTGGATGTCTGGTGCTTCGAGCACCGTTCGGGCACGGTTCACCGACCCGACCTCCTTCCCCGCCTCACCGGACGGGTCGTTAAAGGACGTCACCTGATGCCGGCCGAGGGCCGACGAGGAGACCGTACCGCGTCCTGGCCCCACGCCGACGGCGGGTCCGCTCGCCCTCGTGTCGGGTCGCCCGGCGGACCCCCTAGCATGCTTCGGCTGCAGGAAACATCACCCAGTTGGCCCTAATCCAGCACGGGTTGGGGGCCAGTTACCGGGTTTGGCTTGACGGCCCAGATCACGCTCAGTGACGATGGGGCGAACACGGTGCGTCACCGCGACGGGCCGGACCCACCAGGGACGTGGGTTCAACGGGAGGGATCAGACTTATGGCAACCGACTACGCGAGGGCTCTGGGTAGCCGGCTGCGCGCCATCCGGACCCAGCAGGGCATGTCACTCCATGGAGTCGAAGAGCGCTCGAGCGGCCGTTGGAAGGCCGTCGTCGTGGGCAGCTACGAGCGGGGCGACCGTGCGGTCACGGTCCAGCGGCTGGCCGAGCTGGCCGACTTCTACGGAGTGCCGGTCGGCGCGCTGCTGCCGGATGCCGGTGGTGGCACCGTCGTCGAGGCACCGCCGCGACTCGTCATCGACCTCGAGGCCCTGGGGTCGGTCCCGGCCGAGCGGGCCGGGCCGCTTGCCCGTTATGCCGCGACAATCCAGGGCCAGCGCGGCGACTACAACGGCAAGGTGCTCTCGATCCGGCAGGACGACCTACGGACACTGGCCGTCATCTACGACATGCCGCCGGCCGCGCTGGCCGACGAGCTGATCACCTGGGGGGTCCTGGACGCCGACGCGCGCCGGGCCGTCGAGGCGACCATGCACCCCGAGGCCTGACCGGCGCATCACCGGCCGGCGGGCTCACCGTCCGTCGACCGCACGACCTACCGGCCCGGCCGGCCGCGCACGCAGCGTAAGCTCCGCGCGGTCGCCGGGCCGCTGTCGAGTCAGAGCGAGAGCGTCGGCTTCAGGGTCAGCAGCCGGCCCAGCAGCCCGTTGACGAACGCCGGGGAGTCGTCGGTCGACAGCTGCCGGGCGAGCAGGACGGCCTCACTGAGCGCAACCGCGTCCGGCACGTCGTCCACGAACAGCAGCTCGAAGGCGCCCAGCCGCAGGACCGCCCGGTCGACCGACGGCATCCGCTCCAGCGGCCAGCTCTGGGTGTACGTCGAGATCAGCTCGTCCAGCCGCTCGCGGTGGGCGACGACCCCGCGGACCAGCTCGGCGGCGTACGGCGGGACGGGAGGGTCAGCCGTCTCGACCCGCTGGTCGAGCAGGGTCACGGGGTCGAGCCCGCGCTGCTCGGCCTCGAAGAGCACGTCGAGGGCGCGCTTGCGGGCCTTGGTCCGGGCCGGCATGAGGTGGGTTCAGCCGCCGATCAGCTGACCCGGCCGAGGTAGTCCCCGGACCGGGTGTCGACCTTGACCTTGGTGCCGGTCTCGAGGAACAGGGGCACCTGGATGTCGTAGCCGGTCTCCAGCGTCGCCGGCTTCGTGCCGCCGGTGGAGCGGTCGCCCTGCAGCCCGGGCTCGGTGTAGGTGATCTCCAGGACGACGGACGTCGGCAGCTCGACGTAGAGCGGCACGCCCTCGTGGGTCGCGACGGTGGCCGTCTGGTTCTCGAGCAGGAAGTGCGAGGCGTCGCCGACCGTGACCTCGGCGACCGGGATCTGCTCGTAGGACGAGGAATCCATGAAGATGAAGTCGGTGCCGTCCTTGTAGAGGTACTGCATGTCGCGCTTGTCGACGGTGGCGGTGTCGACCCTCGTGCCGGCGTTGAAGGTCCGGTCGACGACCTTGCCCGAGAGCACGTTCTTGAGCTTCGTGCGGACGAAGGCACCGCCCTTGCCGGGCTTGACGTGCTGGAACTCCACGACGGCCCACAGCTGGCCGTCCAGGTTGAGCACGATGCCGTTCTTCAGGTCGTTGGTGGTGGCCACGTCGTCGCTTCCTCGGTTGCCGCGGCGCCGTGGTGCGGGCACGCGGGGGTCATCGGTCGTTCGGGGGATCGGGGGATCGGGCTCATGCTACCGGCCGGGTACGGCCGCAGTCAGATCCGCCGCTGCAGGTGGACCTGCGTCTCGCCGTCGATGTCCACCTTGGAGCGGCCGCTGCGGACGAATCCGAGGCGCCCGTAGAGGCTCACCGCGCGGTCGTTGGCGGCATGCGTCCACAGCTGCGCATCGGTGAAGCCTCGGGACCCGGCCCGCTCAAGCAGGGTGGTCAGCAGCCTCGTCGCCGAGCCCCGGCCCCAGTCAGACCGGCGGGTCGCGACCATCGTGACGTGCAGCAGGCCGGGCACCGGGTCGGTGCTGCCCCCTTCGTCAGCGCGGGCGGCCAGGCCAACGATCATCGCGCTGACCGCGGCGGTCGGATCACCGGCAGTCGCGGGTCTGTCTACGTCGAGCACGAGCGCGTCGGCGCTGGGATCGTGCAAGTACGCCGCGAGCAGGGCCCGCCAGCGCTCCTGCAGCTCGGGGGCTGCGTCGACCAGGACGCCCGTCGTGACGCGGCGCTGGACGTCCGCGGCGTTCCAGAGTCGAGCCATCGCGTCCAGGTCGCCGGGGGTCGCCGGCCGCGGCGCCGTCAACGCCGCGTTCAGGCCGTCGTCGCCCGGGCGGCCACAGCCTGCAGCGCCAGCAGGTAGGAGTCGACGCCGAAGCCGGCGATGGTGCCCGTGGCCACGCCGCCGACGACGCTGGTGTGCCGGAATGCCTCGCGGGCCAAGGGGTTGGTGAGGTGCACCTCGATCAGCGCGAGCCCGGCGGCGGTCACCATCGCGCAGGCGTCCCGCGTCGCGTAGGAGTAGTGCGTGAAGGCCGCCGGGTTGAGGACGACGTCGGTCTGCGCGTCGACCGCCTCGTGCAGCCAGCCGATCAGCTCGGCCTCGTCGTCGGTCTGCCGGACCTCGACGTCCAGCTCCAGCTCGGCGCCGAGCGTCCGGCAGGTGTCCGCCAGGTCGGCGTAGGAGGTGCTGCCGTAGACGTCCGGCTCGCGCGAGCCCAGCCGGCCGAGGTTGGGCCCGTTGAGGACCAGGACGCGGCGCATCCGCCGAGCATAGGCGGCCAGCGCCCCTCGCTCGGCGGACTCATGCCGACCGACCGGATGGCCGAACCTCACCTCCGCCGAGGGCCCGACGGGAGAGCGGGGACTTCTGCCCTCCGGCCGGGCGATGGGCCGACCCTTCGACCGCGGCCTGGACGGCCTCGACCACCCAGGCCCGGTCGAACATCACGTCTTCCCAGGCAAACCGAAGAACCCGCCAACCCCGGATGACGAGCTCGGTGTACCGGCGGCAGTCCCGGGCCAGGGCGGCCCGATGGCCGTGATGTTCGAAGCTGTCCGCCTCCGCCACGATCCGGCGCGCCGCGTCCCCCAGGTCGACGCGCGCGTAGAAGGGTCCGTCCCGCACGACGAGCTGCGGCTCGAACCCCGAGATCTGCGCCTCGATGAACACCGACCTCATCGCCGACTCCAGCGGGCTGGCAGCTCTCCCGTCGGCCGACATCGCCACCCGCAGGACCCTCCGCCGCCCCGCCCCCCGCAGCCCGAGGGCCGCCGCGCGCAGCTCGCTCCCACCGACGAGGGCGGAGCGGAGGGCCGAGTCGGCAATGGCGAGTGCGTCGGCGAACGGCAACGCTCGCGCGCAGTCCAGCACGGTTCGCAGAGGCGTCGTGACGCGCAGCCGCCCATCCATTTCCTGCGGGGCGAGGTTGGCCCAGTGCACGGCGGCCGGGACGCGTGCGAGGTCGTGACGATGCCGTCCGACGATGACGTGCGGGACGACCGGGGCCGACAGGACGCCGAGCCCCCACACCTGAGCCGCGCTGGCGTGGGAGACGACAGCGTCGAGGCGATGCGCCGTGACCCATGGGTCAGGGCAGTCGGCCAGCGCGTAGCGACCACGGGCGACGCGCATGATGGTTCCGCCAGCGATTGCCCGGAGCAGGGCCGGACGGCCGCAGAGAGCGACGAGTGACCCCGTTCGTGCGGTCCCGTCGACTCGACGCATCACGTCGACGACGTCGAGGCCAGCCATCGCCCGAGTCTGCGGCCTGCCCTGCGCGGCGGGATCGGTCTATCCACAGAGGGGCGGACCGGATGGCAGAAACGGTCCGCGGAGCGAGCTCCGGGCGATCAGACCCGGCTTCTGCCCTCCGGCCGGTGGGCCGGTCGGCCGGCGGTCGGCCGGACGGCCCGGCGGTCGGGCGGACGGGCGGTCAGGCGGTCGAGACGGCGGCGTAGGCGGCGCGCAGGAGGGCCTCGTCCGGGCCCTCGAGTCGGCCGGGCCGCGCCAGGCCGTCCAGCACGACGAACCGGAGCCGGTCGCCGCGGGCCTTCTTGTCCCGCCGCATCGCCTCCAGCAGGGCGTCCCAGCGGCCGGCGGCATAGGTCGTCGGCAGCCCGAGGCGGCCGAGCACCTCGTGGTGCCGCCCGGCCACACCGGCGTCCAGGCGACCGGCCAGCCGGGCCAGCTCGGCGACGAAGGCCAGGCCGACCGACACGGCCTCCCCGTGTCGCCAGGTGTAGCCCTCGACCTGCTCGATCGCGTGGCCGAACGTGTGGCCGTAGTTGAGCACCTCGCGCAGGTTCGCCTCCCGCAGATCGGCGGTCACGACATCGGCCTTGACCTGGATGCTGCGCTCGACCAGCTCGCGCACGACCGCGCCGTCCCAGCTGGCCGCCGCCTCCGGGTCGGCCTCGATCAGGTCCAGGATGACAGGGTCGGCGACGAACCCGCACTTGACGACCTCGGCGAGTCCAGCGGTGAAGTCCTTGCGCGGCAACGTCTTCAGGGTCGCGAGGTCGCACACGACGGCCAGCGGCGGGTGGAACGATCCGACCAGGTTCTTGCCCTCGGCCGTGTTGATGGCCGTCTTGCCGCCGACCGCGGCGTCGACCATGCCCAGCAGCGTCGTCGGCAGATGCACGACCGGTACGCCGCGCAGCCAGGTCGCTGCCACGAAGCCCGCGAGGTCGGTGGTGGCCCCACCTCCGACGGCGACGAGGGCGTCCGTCCGGGTGAAGCCCGCCTGGCCGAGGACCCCCCACAGCCTCGCCGCCACCTCGGCGGTCTTCGCCGACTCCCCCTCCGGCAGCTGGGCGGCCGAAGCGTCGAACCCGTTGCGCCGCAGCTCATCCCGTACCGCCAGGCCGCGCCCGGAGAGGGCTTCCGGGTGGACGACGAGCACCCGTCGGGGCTGGTCACCCAGGATGCCCGGCAGCAGGCCCTCGAGCCCTGATCCGATGACGACGTCGTACGCCGCCGGTCCGGCGCCGACCGCGATCCGCGTGGTCCCGCTCATCCGGCCGAGCGCTCCGACTCGATCCGGACGAGAGCCTGCTCGATCGCGTCGGCCACCTCCGCCGGGGTACGGCCGGCCGTGTCGACCCGGACGGTCGCGACCCGCTCGTACGTCGCGCGACGGCCCTCCATGAGGGCCACCCACTGCGCGCGAGGGTTCATCATCAGGAGCGGGCGCTCCTTGTTGAAGCCGACTCGCGTTGCGGCGTCGGCGATCCCGACGTCGAGGAAGACGACCGTGTGCCCGGCCAGGGCGGCCTCGGTGCGCGGGTCGAGCACAGCCCCCCGCCGAGAGCGAGGACGCCGTCGTGCGACGACAGGGCCTCGATGACCGCCGCGTGCTCGAGCTCGCGGAACCGCGACTCACCCTCCTCGACGAAGATCTCCGCAACGGTCCGCCCAGCAACCGCCTCGACATCGTCGTCCGTGTCGCGGGCCGGCAGCCCCAACCGCTCCGCGACGGCCACCGCGGCGGTGCTCTTGCCCGAGCCCGGCGGGCCGATGAGGACCACCCGCGGCCGGGTCGGAGACGAGCTCACCACGCCCGCAACGCTTCTGGTACGGCGTCGAGGTAGGCGCGGTGGTTGCGCGCGCTCTCCGCCACGGAGTCTCCGCCGAACTTCTCCAGGCACGCGTCGGCGAGCACGAGCGCCACCATGGCCTCGGCGACGACCCCGGCCGCCGGCACAGCGCACACGTCGGAGCGCTGGTTGATCGCCTTGGCCGGCTCCCCGCTCGCCACGTCGACCGTGTCCAGCGCGCGCGGGACCGTCGAGATGGGCTTCATGGCAGCCCGGACCCGCAGGACGTCACCGGTGCTCATCCCACCCTCGGTCCCACCTGCGCGGCCGGACCGGCGGCGCAGCGTGCCGTCCGGGGCATGCTCGATCTCGTCGTGCGCCTGCGAGCCGCGGCGGGCCGCCGTCGTGAAGCCGTCGCCGACCTCGACGCCCTTGATCGCCTGGATCCCCATCAGGGCACCGGCGAGCCGGGAGTCCAGCCGCCGGTCCCAGTGCACGTGACTGCCCAGCCCGGGCGGCAGCCCGTAGGCCAGCACCTCGACGACACCGCCGAGGGTGTCGCCGTCGCGGCGGGCGGCCTCGACCTCCTCGACCATCCGGGCCGATGCGTCGCGGTCGAAGGCCCGCAACTGGTCGGCGTCCAGGGCCTCGACGTCATCGGGACCGGGGAGCTCGCTGCCCTCGGCCACTGCCGCCGTGCCCACCGAGACCGTGTGCGAGACGAGACGGATGCCGAACGCCTGCTCGAGGTACGCCGCCGCCACCGCGCCGAGCGCGACCCGGGCCGCGGTCTCCCGGGCGCTCGCCCGCTCGAGCACCGGTCGCGCGTCGTCGAACCCGTACTTCTGCATGCCCACGAGGTCGGCATGGCCCGGTCGAGGGCGGGTGAGCGGTGCGTTGCGGGCCAGCTCGGCCAGCTCGGCCGCAGGCACCGGGTCGGCACTCATGACCCGCTCCCACTTGGGCCACTCGGTGTTGCCGACCCGGATCGCGATCGGGCTGCCGAGGGTCCGGCCATGGCGCACGCCGCCGAGGACCTCGACCGCGTCCTGCTCGAAGGCCATCCGCGCGCCGCGGCCGTAGCCCAGCCGGCGTCGGGCCAGCGCGGCGCCGATGTCGTCAGTGGTGATGGAGACGTCGGCGGGCAGGCCTTCGAGCACAGCGACGAGCGCGGGCCCGTGTGACTCGCCCGCGGTGATCCAGCGAAGCATGAGGCCGATCCTCCCATGCGGGAGGACCGGCCTCAGGACTGCCAGCGGGGTGGGACTCTACTGGATCTTCAACGTCGGTGCGCCCTTGCAGAGCGTGAAGGACGTGTCGCCGTACTCGATCAGCCCGCACTGCGGCTTGCCCGACAGGTCGGAGACGACGCCGTTGAGCTTGAAGTACGTGCCGAACGAGTCGCCGATGGAGGGCGAGTACGGCTTCTTGGTCTTGCTGGTGCCCGTCTGGATGGTGAAGTCGGCGCCCTTCGTGTCGACGCCGGTGAGGACGAGGGTCAGCGGCACGCTCGACGTCGCCGGAGGAGTGGTGGTCGTCGTGGTGGTGTTGGTCCCGCCGGTCGTCGTGTCGAGCTCGACGGTCCCCGTGTGCTGCCCGTTGACGTGGTGCCGCTCGTGGTGCTGGTGCCGCCTTCGGCTGAACCAGCACGTGGAACGGGTTCTTGGCCGTCTTGCCAGCGAAGGTCTTCAGCGGCTTCTGCGCCGGGACCGCCGCGGACGGGCTGGGTTTAGCTCGGCGCCGGGGGCCGGCAATGCCGCCGACGGCGCCGGAGTGTCCGACCCGCCGAGCAGAAAGAAGTACGCGAGCGCCGGCGACCAGCAGCAGGGCAAGCCCGCCGCCGGCAAGCAGTAGGACGCGCCTGCGGCTGTCAGTTGCCGGACACGGCCTCTGTCGCGAGAGCCTCCGGCGGCGCGGGAGCCGGCGTGGTCGCAGGTCCAGTCATGATGCTCATGCTGATCCCTTCAGCTCGCTGAGCCGGTGGTGGTGGATACGGCGTTGCCACCGGTGATTCCAGTGATGGCCGTCGCCGAGTCGGGCAGAACGAAGATCTCGCCGGTGATGGTGGTGGTCAGGTGATCACCGTTGAGCTGGTTGGCTGTGCTCGTCGAGGTCGAGGCGGCGGAAGCGGTGTCCGGGGCGGGCGCGATCTGAAGCCCGCTGACGAACATCAACCGCGTCATGGAGTTCTGCAGCTTCTGCACGAACAGTTCGGTCTCGGCGTAGCCGCCGTTGACCGACGACCGTCACAGGAATCTCAACGAGACCGCTGGCTGCAGGCGCCGTAGTCGAAGCCGCCCCGGCGGCCGCGACTGGTGCGGCCAACGCGGCCGGCGTCCCAGGAGCGATGGACACCAGGTCGGTCCCGGCAGCGTTCGACGATGCTGGAGAGGTGCGGATCAGCGTCGGCAGGCCGGGGTTGCTCGGGAGCTGGCTCTTGATCACCGCGAGCTCTGCCTGCTTGGCGGGCAGGGTCTTGTTCTGAGCCTTGCAATTGGGCGATGTCCAGCGTGAGCTGCTGGTTCGTCTGCTCCTGGCCGACCCGCTGGTCAGAGAGGTCGGACGCCTTGCCGCGCTCGGGCGAGATCAGCAGGAACCACCCGGCGACCGGAGGACGACACTCACCGCCGCTGTGGCTAGCAGCCAGGATCGAGTGTTGGACATGTCAGCCGGCCTTTCGGTCGAAGCGGTGGGAGAGGGCGTCGGCGGTCACCGTTGCCGACGAGGAGAACTTGACGTCCGTGGCGTCCTGAACGGCTGCCTTGGTGGAGTTCGTGAAGTAGGCGTCCGCCAGACCGTGCTCCTTGGCGAGGGCGTCGAGCCAGGCCGCGACGTCGACATGCGCTCTTGGCGGCCCCCGTGACGGTGACCGTCGCGATGCCTGGGTGCGCGATCGGGTCCGCGGTCGCTGCGTTCGCTGCGGCGTCACGTGACGCTGAGCGTCTGTCAGCCAGGTGTCCTTCGGCGTGACGTAGCTCAGGTCATTCAGGTAGCGGTACCACTGCACGTCGTTCGGCCATCGCGCGTCGCGCGCGCGTCCTCGGCGGCCTCGATCGCAGCGAGGGTCTTGGCACCTGGGCGTACTGCGCCTTCTGCGCCTGCAGCGTCGTGCCCTGCGCCTGCGCCGTCGCGAGGCTCTTCGCCGCGTCGTTCTTGGCCTGGACCTCCATGAGGTAGAACGCCGCCGACCGCGACGGCCAGGAAGGCGACGCCGACGCCAAGACCGGCCTGCAGCCGGCGCAGCTGCGCGGCCTCGTGGACCTCCGGCGGGAGCAGGTTGACCCGAGGGAGGGCGTGACCCGTCGTCAGCGTCTCGACGGTGTCGACCTTCGTGCGGCTCATGACGCGGCTCCAAGCGCGAGACCCACCGGCACAGCGGCGAGGTGCTGGACATGACGGACCTGGTCGTCGGACAAGCCGGTCCGACCGAGGTGCAGCGAACCGAGTGGGTCGCCGACGACAACGGGCACGCGGGTGGATGCAGCCATCCGGTCGACCAGCCCGCGAAGGCGCGAGCCGCCGCCGGTGAGGACGACCTTGGTCACAGGACCGTGCGGCGTGGACGAGCTGTAGTAGTCGAGCGACCCGCGGATCTCGTCGACCAGCGACGCCGCGGTGACGTCGGCGACCCGGCCGGCGGCAACGGCGCTGTCCGAGTTGGACCCGCCACCGAGCTCGTGCTTCAGCGCCTCGGCCTGCTCGTGGGTCACGCCGAGGTTGCTGGCGATCGCGTCGGTGACGTCCTGGCCACCCATCAGCAGGATGCGCACGAAGTGGGGAACGCCGCCGCTGTGGACGACGATGTTCGTGACCCGGGCACCGATGTCGACGAGCGCCTCGATCTCGTTGTCGACGACGCCGACGTTCGCGACCGCGCGGAGCACCGCGAACGACGTCAGGTCGACCATGGTCGGCTTGAGTCCGGCCTGCTCGACCGCGCGAACGTTCGACAGCACCATCTCGCGAGCGGCGGCCACCAGCAGGCCGCGCTGCAGGCGCGCACCACCGGCGCCCGTGACCTCTTCGAGCGGGTGGAAGTCCAGGAGGGTCTGCTCGACCGGCATGGGCAGGAAGTCCTGCACCTGGAAGGCCAGCGACTCCTTGAGCTCGGCAGCGGGCATCCAGGGGAGGTCGACCTGGCGCACGATGACGCGCTGATTCGCCACCCCCATGACGACGTTCTTGTGCGAGAAGCGGGTGTGCGACCAGAGCTGCTTGATGGCATGGGCGACGGCGGTCGTGTCGATGACCTCACCGTCCCGGACTGCACCCTCGGGCACGGCGATCTGGCCGAACCTCTCGAGTGTGACCCCGCCCTTGCCGAACGACAGCTCGGCCGCGCGAACGCCGGAGGTCCCGATGTCGAGACCGATGGCAGTGCGTCCAGCCACGTCGTACCCCTTCCGCGCAATCAGTTCCGCGTCGCCCCAGGCAGGGGCTGCGTCAAAAGGGTGATCGGTGGGAGTCAGGAGGGCCTTGAGCCGAACGGCTGGGATTGGCCCGTCACTAGGCCGAACGAGTGTCGGCCGCGGGTCGCCGTCTCAGCTGACGAAGGCGTCGAGGTAGAGGCTGGTCAGGCCGGCGCCGAACAGGACGGCCAGGTAGGCCCCCACGATCATGAACGGGCCGTACGGGATCCTCGACTTGCGGGTAGCCAGGCGCAGGGCCATCAGACCACCGCCGACCAGGCCGCCGAGCAGGAAGCCCAGGAAGCCACCGACGGCCAGCTGGCCCCACCCGAGCCAGCCCAGGTACATCCCTAGGACTCCAGCCAGCTTGACGTCTCCGAAGCCCATCCCCTTGGGCTTGATCACCATGAGGACGTAGTAGAACGCGTAGAGCGCCGCGCCGCCGATCCCGGCTCGCAGCAACGCATCCCAGTCGACCTGTCCCCCACGACGCGAGGACCAGCAGCGCGGCCGCGACGCCGTATGACGGCAGGACGATCTTGTTCGGCAGCCGCTGCACGTCGAGGTCGATCATCGCCAGGGCGACACCGATCGCGACCAGGTAGAGGTACGCCGGGAGGGCCCAGCTGAAGCCGAAGTACCAAGCGGTGAGCGCGAACAACGCTCCCGTGCCGGCCTCGACGAGTGGGTAGCGCGGGCTGATCGGCTCCTTGCAGTCCCGGCATCGTCCTCGCAGGACCAGCCAGCTCAGCACAGGCAGGTTGTCGTAGGGTCGGACCGGGTTGTCGCAGGAGGGGCAGTGGCTCGCCGGGTGCGACACCGACTCGTCCCGCGGGACGCGCCAGATCACGACGTTGAGGAACGAGCCGATGGCCAGTCCGACGACGAGCGCGGCGACGACGAGGAACCACATGGGACGGTCAGCCTAGGACAGGTGAGAAGGGCTCTGGTGGTCAGCCGTCGCTGACCTGGCCGGCGGTCCACTGGGTCGAGACCGGCTGCAGGAAGTACGGCGGCTGCGCGCCGTGCTGGAACCGCGTGTCGTAGACGTAGTTCTTCAGGTAGCCGGTCTTGATCACGCCGCTGTTGCTCGTGGCCACCGTGCCGCGGTAGTTCTGCGCGATGGCGCCGATGCACGGTCAGCTTGTTCGACGAGCCCGAGGAGATCGCCGCTCCCAGGTTGTAGTTCTGGACGATGAAGCTGTCCGACACCGCGAGGATCGCGCGCGTCGATCTCGGTCACCGGGGTGCTCAGCATGTTGGCCTCGCTGGACGCCTTCACCGGGTGGTAGACCCACATGAAGTGGGTCGGGATCAGGCCCAGGATGTCGTTGCTGGTCGCGGACTGGTCGGAGTAGGTGATGTTCCCGACGGCGACGATGTCCTGCGCCGAACCGACGGTCGTCGTGCCGTTCAGCGACGCCGGACACGTACGCGGTGCCCTTGTTGCACGCGTAGTCCGGCCCGATGTAGTCGGTGTCCGTGGTCGGGAGCTCGCCGCTCAGCGGGTAGCCGAGGCCGATCGTGTTGCCGCCCTTCTTGGCGCAGGTGCCGGTGTAGTCCTGCACGTAGATCACCGGCGGCACGGTCACCCCTGTGGTCGGGACCGACTTGTCGCTGCCCGACGGGAAGCAGCCGGTCGAGGTCGCCGTGTTCGGGCTGAGCACCGTCATCTTGCCGTCGCTGGTGAAGGTGATCTTGGTCGCGCCGGAGTAGACGCAGCCGTACGTCGTGGCGTTGGCCAGGCAGACTCGCGTTCGACGGCGGGATGGTCACCAGCGGCGCGTACTTCGGCTTGTAGCCCGAGGAGCTCGGCGTGCCCGACCCCCACCACTTGTTGGTCGCGCTGGTGTTCCAGCTGGTCTCGGTCTTCGGGTCCGTGAACAGGATGGAGCCGCCGATCTGCATGGCGTCGTTGGTGTGCATCGGGCCGTTGATCATGTCGCCGGCGGCGAACTGGATCTCCGTGCACGGGTCGGGGCTGTACGAGCTACGCCCCGGGTTGGAACCCCAGGCGTAGTAGTACTGGTTGCACTTGGCCTGCGTGGCCGCGGTGACGTTGGGGTAGAGAACGGGGTCCAGGTCTTCCTTGTCCGTGTGGTAGATGTACTGGAGGAAGCTGTTCGGGCGACAGTCGCGCGGTCAACGTGCGCGAGACGCCGTGCTCGTGCCCGTCGACTTGATGCGGATGTAGCCGGACGAGACCGTGTCGCCGGCGCTGGTGAGCAGCTTGTACTTGTACGTCGCGCCTACGGTGGTCCCTGAGGCCACCGTACCCGCAGGCGTTCGGTGTCGACGTTGTGAGAGGCCGGGTTCGTGTTGTCGGAGCCCAGCGTGTAGTAGCTCGGGTCGTTGTTGAGACGCGACGAGGTAGTCGTTGATGCCGGCCTGCGCAGCGGCCAGGGCCGCCTTGGCGTCCTGGTCGCGCCGGTTGGGCCGGATCCCTGGAGGGCATACGCCAGCGTGGCGAGTGCGAACAACGACAGCACGATCATCGCGCCCATCACCGCGATCAGGACGAAGCCTTCGTCGTCGCGGCAGAACGCCGACGGAGCGACAGCCGCGTAAGCTCGTTCATGATCAGCCTGCCTGGAGAGCGGTAGCGACGTTGATGAGCGTTACCTGGTCCTGAAGGTCGGTGGGCTTGACTTTCGGTGTTGTCCGTGTCCGTGACGCTGAGGTTGATCCCGACGGCTGCGATGTTCGCCAGGTTCGCCGCTGATCTGCCGCGGTCGCGTAGGCGGTCGCGCTGATGGTGCCGTCGGCGTTGAGCGGGTAGTATGTGAACAACGCGGAACCGTTGGTGTTGATGTCGCCCCGGCGCGACGCAGCGTGCCGACCTTGTTCGCCGCTGGCCAGCTCCACGTCGTGCCGACCACGGTCGCCGGCGTGATCTCCCGCCACAGGCAACGACGGGTGGCGTCGATCGTGAACGACACGAGGGACGGCTGGGGGTCAGCGGTCGCCGTCGTTGTCCCGAGGCTGCTGTAGAAGCTGATACGCAGTGGGCGTCGCAGAGATCAACGCCGCGGTCTGGCCGGGCGGCTAGGTTGCGACCCGCAGCGCGCGGGTGAGCGCCTCCATGCCCGATGCGCGCATCGGCGGTGCTTGTTGTCTTGGCGATCACGGTGCGGTTCTCACGAAGGCTGCTGACAAACAGCGTGCCCACGGCCAACATGACGAACGGACGCGATCATCATCGCGATGAGCATCTCCGCCAGGCTCAGGCCTTCGTCCCCATGCGCCGCGCAGCCCGACGCCGCGCCGGATCACAGGAGCACCGCCACCGTGCTCGGCGTGATGCTCCGCTGGACAGCGTGACTGCTTGGGTCGGGACGTTGCCGGTGGACGTGAGCTGCATCCGCCACAGGCCCTACGGCAGCGCGACCTTGACCGTCTGACCGGTCGTCACGACGCCGAGGTCGTAGACCTCGCCGGCTGGCACAGACGCGTCCGCGGCGTGCACGGCGTAGAGGTGCTTGCCGGCCGCCACCGGCCGACGACGGCGTTGACCCGCCCGAAGGTTGGTGACGTTGTACGCCGCGGTGGTGCCGCTGGTGACAGGCACGAGTGTGGTGTGCCGGCCGGGCGACGCGCTCTCAGCGCAGGTCCCGGCCCAGGCGCCGTAGCTGGCTGGGAAGAGCGAGGCGGCGAGCCGGTCGCCGGAGCCGGAGACACAGCCCTGGACGGCAGCGCCGACGCAGGTGACGTACGCGCGGCTTCTGGCTGGGTGACCAGATCGAGGTCGTCAGCGTGACGCCGCAGCGCGGTCGGGAGGCGTGTAGCCGCCGGAGGGAGACGGGCGTGACGTCGAGGCCGCCCAGCAGGTCGTATGGCAGGACCGCCTTGGTCACGGTCGAGGCTGTCACGCCGAACGCGGCGCTGGTCGTCGCCTGGGTGCCGTCGAGGTTGACGTAGCCCGGCGTGTTGGCCGACGCCGTGTAGTTGCCGGCCGGCAGACCGGCGAAGACGACACAGCCGTCAGTGCCCGGCGGTCTGCGTGCCGACCACGGTGCCGCCCGGCGCTGTCTTCAGCGTCACGCGATCACGCCGCTGGTCCGCATCGCCGACGGCGCTCTGGACCGAGACGGCCGCCGACCCCAGTGGCGTGCTCGAGGTCGTCGCGTCCCGTGCCCAGCGCGCGGATCGTGTCGCTGCGCACCGGCTGGACGTTGCCCATGTTCGGCCAGGTCACCATGAGGGTGATGCGCTTCGAGGTGATGGTCGCCCCCGGTGCCGCTGCAAGCCGTACCGTTGCGGTGTACCGTACGTGGACGATCTGGTTGATCGTGTAGGCGGTCCCGCCGACCGTGACTGGGCCGATGTGGTCCGCCGTCCGGGATGTCCGAGGGCGCGGCCCGTCCGCAGCTTCTCGACCTGCTGGGTCGCGAGGTTTGCGGCCGTGGTGCGCTGCGTGTTGCTCTGCGCCAGAGTCGAGAGTCCTGGTCGAACAGACCGGCGAGCACGGTTGCGGCCAGGGCGAAGATCACGGCGGCGACGACGACCTCCATGATGGTGAAGCCGTCGTCCGCGTGTTGCGGTCGAGTGACCACGGTGACTCCCTTCAGTTGCTCGCGTGTCCTGTCGGTCTGTGCGGTGACTTGCCTTGATGACCAGGGCGGCGCGCCACCCGACTGGCGCAGCCGCTGGTCAGCAGGCGCCGGTTTGAAGGCCGCTCCGCGCGGAGTACTGGTAGGCTCTTGTCCGCCGTTGGGGTTCGTCAGCGAGACGCACCAGCCGGTCGAGTTGCCGAGGCCGGTCGCTGGTGGCAGACGCCGTGCCCTTGGTGAGCAGCAGCGGTGGTGACGGTCGTCGGCGCCGTCCTTGAGCCGACGACCGAGCCCGGGGACGCTGTGTAGTCCAGGGTCAGCGTGCCCGTGCCGTCGACGAAGTAGGTCGCGACCTCTTTGCCCAGCCGGGAGACGTCCGCCTTGGTGGCGGTGTCGCGTGCCTTCTCCCGCTGGCAGAGGAAGATCGGGATGGCGATCGCAGCGAGGATGCCGATGATGATCATGACGACGAGCAGCTCGATCAGCGTGAAGCCGCTGTCCTGCAGATCGCTGCGTTGCACCGTGCTGCGCATGACGTCCGACCCTTCGTGAGGTCCGGCAAGGCCCGAGGTGGGCGGCCTGCCGGAAGGGACCGCCCAGACCGTGGGGGTGGGCTGAGCTGCTCAGCTGGTGCCTAGTCGATCAGCCGGCGTGGCGGAGGTGCACGGCCTGGCTGCAGCCCGTTGGTCGCGGAGTAGCTTGACGCCGCCTACGGCCTTGTCACCCTTGGCGTTCGTCGATCGTCGACGCACCACGCGGTGCTGGTCGGTGCCACGTAGGTGCGTGGCCGCAAGCCGAGCGTGCCGTTGTCGCTGGCCTTGCACGAGGTCGCTCGGGCGACGATGGCCGACTCTGCCGGCGTCGATGACCGCCGGGACGTCCAGTGCCGGTAGCGGCCGCCGGCGATCGTGACGGCCGGGACGCGGTGCCGTCGACGAAGTAGGTCGCGACCTCCTTGCCGATGGTCGAGACGTCGGCCTTGGCGGCGGTGTCCTGACGCCTTCTTGCGCTGCGACAGGAAGACCGGGATGGCGATGGCGGCGAGGATGCCGATGATGATCATGACGACGAGGAGCTCGATCAGGGTGAAGCCGCTGTCCTTGTCCTCCATCGACTTACGGATGCGAGCGAGCATCTGCTGCTCCCTTTCTGATATGAGACGGAGCCGCCCGCGGTCCCCGGTTCATGTTCGGGAGGCACGGCTCGCTTACAAGATGGTTTATCGACGCCCGCCCGCTCGGTCTTGAGCGTCCGAACGGACCATTTGCCAGACGTTTTCCGTGGACTACGCCGAAAGGGTGACCGCCCGGAGGCGGTCACCCTTTCGAGATGGTCGCTAGGCTCGATCGAGCCTACTTGATCAGGTCGAACACCTTGAAGATCGGCATGTAGAGCGCGATGATCATCGACCCGATGATGCCGCCGAGGACCGCGATCATCAGCGGCTCGATCAGGCTGGTCAGCGCCTCGGTCGTCGCCTCGACCTCCTGGTCGTAGAACTCGGCGATCTTCTCCAGCATGGTGTCCATGGCGCCGGTGTCCTCGCCGACGGCGAGCATCTGCACGACCATCGGCGGGAAGACCCAGTGCTCGGCGAGCGGGCCGGCCAGCGACTCGCCGCGACGGACGCTCTCCTGCACGTCCTTGAGCGCCCGCTCGAGGACGATGTTGGCTGTCGTCGCGCTGACGATGTCGAGGGACTGCAGGATCGGGACGCCGGACTTGAGCATGGTGCCGAGGTTGCGGCTGAACCGGCTGAGCGCGACCTTCTGGAACAGGTTGCCGAACACCGGGATCTTGAGCTTCAACGGGTCGAAGACCGCGCGCACCGACTCCTTGTGCTTGATCCGGCCCCAGACGACGATCAGCGCGATGACGCCCACGATGAGGAACGGGAAGCCGTACTTCACGACGCTGCTCATCGTCGACCAGGATCTGGGTCGGCGCCGGCAGCGTGCCGCCCAGGTCGCTTGAACATCTTGGCGAAGACCGGGACGATGAACAGCAGCATGCCGATGACCGCGATGATCGCGATGCAGAAGACGACGGTCGGGTAGGTCATCGCCGACTTGATCTTGCCGCGCAGCTTGACCTCGGCCTCGTAGTTCGCGGCGATCTGCAGCAGCACGCTGTCCAGGAAGCCGCCGACCTCGCCGGCCCGGCACATGTTGACCATGAGCGGCGGGAAGACCTTCGGGAACTTGCGCGAGCGCCGACGACAGCGACTGCCCCGCCTCGACATCGGCCCGGACCAGGCCCAGGACGCGGGCCGAGCTCCTTGTTCTCCGTCTGCTCGGACAGGATGGTCAGGGCGCGCAGCAGCGACAGCCCGGACGAGATCATCGTGGCGAACTGGCGCGACATGATCGCCAGGTCCTTGAGCTTGACCCGGTTGCCGAAGCCCGGGATCTTCAGCTCCTTGTTCATGCCGGCGTTGGCCTCGCTGATGCTCACGGGCGCGAAGCCCATGGTGCGCAGCTTGGCGACGACCTGGCCCTGGTTCTCGGCGTCGAGGGTGCCCTTGACGAGCTTGCCGGACCGGTCCCGGACGGCGTACTCGAACTTTGTCGTCGGCATGGTGGCGCTCCCTAGATCCGGCCGAGCAGGCGGTTGAAGTCCTCGACGTGGTGGCACTTCTCCAGGCCGTGTTCGTACGTGATCTGGTTGGTGCGCACCAGCTCGGCGAGGTGCTGGTCGAGCGTGTGCATGCCGTGCTGCGGCGCCGGCCTGCATCGCGGAGTAGATCTGGTGGGTCTTGCCCTCGCGGATCAGGTTGCGAACGGCCGCGCGTGGCCACGAGCACCTCGGTCGCGACGACCCGGCCCTTGCCGTCGGCGGTCTTGCAGAGCGTCTGGCAGACGACGCCCTGGATCGCGCCGGCCAGCTGGTGCGGACCTGCTCCTGCTGCTCGGCGGGGAAGACGTCGATGACGCGGTCGATGGTCTGCGCGGCGTCCTGCGTGTGCAGCGTGGCGAAGACCAGGTGACCGGTCTCGGCCGCGGTGAGTGCGACCGAGATCGTCTCCAGGTCACGCATCTCGCCGACCAGGATGATGTCCGGGTCCTGGCGCAGCACGTGCTTGAGGGCAGCGGCGAACGAGTGCGTGTCCTCGCCGACCTCGCGCTGGTTGACCAGGCACTGCTTGTGCCGGTGCAGGAACTCGATCGGGTCCTCGACGGTCATGATGTGGTCGCGGCGGGTCCGGTTGGCCAGGTCGATCAGGCCGGCCAGCGTCGTCGACTTGCCGGAGCCGGTGGGGCCGGTGACCAGGACCATGCCGCGCGGCATGCTGGCGAAGTTCTTGACGGCCGGCGGGATGCCGAGCGACTCGAGGTTCTTGATCTCGTAGGGGATCAGCCGGAAGGCCGCGCCGATCGACTCGCGCTGGCGGTAGAGGTTGACCCGGAAGCGCGCCTTGCCCGGCACCGAGTAGCTGATGTCCAGCTCCAGCTCGGCCTCGAACTTCTCCCGCTGCTTCTGGGTGAGCGCGGCGAACAGCACGCGCTGCAGCTCGGCCGGGTTGCACGGCTCGTGGTCGTCCAGGGGCGTCAGCTCGCCGTTGAGCCGCAGCATCGGCACCGCGCCTGCGGTGAGGTGCAGGTCGGAGGCCTTGCGCTCCAGGACCGTGATCAGCAGGTCGTGCAGGTTGATGTCGCCGACCTCGGCACCTGCGCTCGGTGCTCGCCCGGCGGTACGCCGAGCCGGCGACGTCGACCTCGTCGTCGACAGCGACGGCGCCGTGGCCGTTCTGCTGCGGGAGGTGCGCCGTCGTCGGACTGCCGTCGGCATCGAGGGAGTAGGCGTAGCTGTCCGGCGTGTAACGCACCGGACGCCTGCTGGCCGTAGCTGTCCACGGGTCTCCCCTCGTTGCGACCGGCCGGTCGCGTGCGAGCTAGTTGGTGCTGGTTCGGGTGGACCGCGGTGAGCAGCCCTCGGATGGGCTATCGGCGTACGCGAAGGCACGTCTTGAGGCTTGCGAGCGAGCGTGATCGTCACGACCTCGAGCCGGTGGGCTCAGACGACGACGCGGAGGATCTCCTCGATCGAGGTGACGCCCTGGCCGACCTTGGTCATGCCGTCGGCGCGGAGGGTCAACATGCCCTGGGCGCGGGCGATCTCGCCGATCGCGGCGGCCGAGGCCCGCTCGACGGTGAGTCGCTCGATGTCCTCGGTCACCTCCATGACCTCGTGCAGCGCGATCCGGCCCTTGTAGCCGGTCTTGGAGCACGCCGGAGCAGCCGACGGGCCGGTAGAGCGTCGGCAGCTGCTCCCCCGGGCTCCAGGGGTAGCCGACCCGCTCGAGGTGCTCGGCCTCCGGCGTGTAGGCGCTCCTTGCACTTGTCGCACAGCCGGCGGGTGAGCCGTTGGGCCAGAACGCAGTCCAGCGCGGAGCCGACGAGGAAGGGCTCGATGCCCATCTCGGTCAGCCGGGTGATCGAGCTGGGCGCGTCGTTGGTGTGCAGGGTCGGACAGGACGAGGTGACCGGTGAGCGAGGCCTCGACCGCGATCTGGGCCGTCTCGTGGTCGCGGATCTCACCGATGAGGACGACGTCGGGGTCCGATCGCAGGATCGAGCGCAGGGCGGAGGCGAAGGTCAGGCCGGCCTTGGCGTTGCGTCTGCACCTGGTTGATGCCGGGCAGCCGGTACTCGACCGGGTCCTCGACGGTGATGACGTTGACCTCGGGCTTGCTGACGATGTTCAGCGTGGCGTAGAGCGTCGTCGACTTGCCGGAACCGGTGGGACCGGTGACGAGCATCATCCCGTAGGGCTTGGTGAAGCTCTTGGAGTAGCGCTCGTAGTTCGAGGCGCCGAAGCCGAGGTCGGCCAGGTCCAGCCGCGCCGTGCTGTTGTCCAGCACTCGCATGACGACCTTCTCGCCCCACACGGTCGGCAGCGTCGCCACCCGGAGGTCGATCTTCTTGCCGTGAGCCGAGACCGACAGCCGGCCGTCCTGGGGGATGCGGCGCTCGGCGATGTTGATGTCGGCCATGATCTTCAGCCGGGAGATGACGCCGGACTGGATCGCGCGGGGCGAGCGCATGACCTCGTGCAGCACCCCGTCGATCCGGTAGCGGACCCGCAGGTCGAACTCGCCCGGCTCGATGTGGATGTCCGACGCGCGGTCCTGGATCGCCTGGGTGATCAACAGGTTGACGTACTTGACGATCGGCGCGTCCTCGACGACCTCGCGGACCTTGGAGAGGTCCTCCTCCTCCGCGTCCACCTCCATCGAGGCCGTGATGTCGTCCATGTCGGCGTCGGCGCGGTAGAACCGGTCGATCGCCGCGAGCACGTCGCCCTTGGTGGCGACGACCGGCCGCACGTCCATGCCGGTGATCGAACGGAAGTCGTCGAGGGCGAAGACGTTGCCCGGGTCGGCCATGGCCACGAGCAGCCGGCCGTCCTCGTAGGCGATCGGCAGGGCCACGTGCCGGCGGCAGACGCCGCCAGGAACCCGCCCGATGGCGGAGCCGTCGACGGAGTACTCGCTGAGGTCGACGAACGGCAGCCCGACCTGCTGGGCCAGCGCCGCCACCAGCTGCGACTCGGAGAGCACGCCCTGGTCGACCAGCACGCGGCCCAGGCTGCGCCCGTCCCGCTGGTGCTCGTCGTACGCCGCTGTCAGCTGGGACTCGGACACGAGGCCGTCATTCAGCAAGATGTCGGTCAGCTGCATGGCTTACCGGCTCCTCCCGCCCAGGTCCCACGACTGCCCCCACGCCGGATGACGTGAGGAGGGGACCACCAGTTGGCCTATCGGCGCGTTACCTGCGGGTCTTGACGGGAACGGGCCTAGTGACGCTCAGTGAGGGTGTCGAGGAGCGTCCGCCTGGAGGGCGGCGCGCGCCGCCGAGCGCATCGCATCGGTGTCCGGGAGCTGCCCGGTCCAGTGCTCGACCTGCGCGGCGGCCTGGTGCACCAGCATCTCCAGCCCGGAGACCACCTCGCCTCCACCGGCTGCCCAGGCGGTCGCGAGCGGGGTCGGCCAGGGCCGGTAGACGACGTCGAGCAGGACTCCCGCGTCGCGCCGCCCAGACCGGCCGCCAGCAGCGTCCGCCGCGCCCGCGCGGCACGGTGCTGACCACGACCGATGCCGAGACGGCGAGCTCGGGGGCCGCGTCCCATCCGACCAGCTGCGGGCGGACGCCGAGCCGGCCCGCCGCCTCGAGCAGGGGCGCCGAACGCGCGGACGACCGCACGACCACGACCGGCTCGAGGCTCGCCGAGCCGCGGCCAGGGCGGCCAGTGCGGACGCCGCAGTGGCCCCTCCGCCGAGGACGACCGCAGCCGGTGGCCCGGTCGACGCCACCACCGGCGAGCGCGGCCAGGATGCCGCGCGACGTCCGTGTTGTCCCCGGAGCCGACGTCCGGCACGCGAGGGTCACGGTGTTGACCGCGCCGACGGCTCGCGCCAGATCGCTGACGCCGTCCAGCAGAGGGAGCACGGCCTGCTTCAGCGGCATGGTCAGGGACACACCCACCCATTCCGTGCCCGAGCCGGTCCAGCGCGGCCGGCAGGGCGGCCTCGTCGACCTCCATCGCGTCGTAGGTCCAGGAGGTCAGCCCGAGACCGTCGTACGCCGCGCGATGCAGGACGGGCGAGAGGGAGTGCGCGATAGGTGAGCCCATCACGCCGGCGGCCCGGGCAGGTCCGGCCGGCGGTCCGTGCGCCATGGCTAGCCGGTGCCCCTGCAGGCCGCCGCGTGCGCCGAGCACCAGGCGTTGAACTCGGCCGTGTTGGCGGCCGCCTCGGCGCTGGTGGTCGCGAACTTCGTCTCCCCGGTCGTCGGGTTGACGGTGACGAAGTAGAGCCAGCGAGCCGGCGGCCGGGTGCTGCGCGGCGGTGATCGCGTCCAGGCCCGGGTTGCTGATCGGGCCCGGCGGCAGTCCCACGTGGTTGTAGGTGTTGTACGGCGACGGGTTGGCCCGGTCGGCCGCCGTGGTCGCCACTCCGGGCTTGCCGGTGACGTAGCTGACGGTCGAGTCCAGCTGCAGCTTCATGCCGATCGCCAGCCGGTTGTCCAGCACCCGCGCGACCTTGAGCCCGTCCGCCTTGGCTCGCGCCTCGACCTGGACGATCGAGGCGATCGTGAGCACCTTCAGGGCCTGCGCGTCCGGCACGTTCGCCTTGGTCAGCTGCTTGGTCGCCTCGCCGATCATGATCGAGAGCTGGTTGGCCGCAGTGGTTTTCGGCTCGAACGTGTACGTCGCGGGCCAGAGCAGACCCTCGACCTTGCCGTGCGCCCACGCCGGGAGGCCGATCACCTGCGGGTTCTTCAGCGCCGCCTGGTAGGCGCTCAGCGGCTGGCCGGTCTGCTTGGCCAGCAAGGCGATGATGGCGCTCGCGCGCAGACCCTCGCGGACCGTCACCCGCTCGGTGATCCGGGACGACGGGTCGAGCAGCAGCGCGAGCGCGCTCGAGGCGCTCATCTTGGAGTGCAGCTGGTAGGTGCCGGGCTGGATGCTCCGCCGCGTCCGGATTGCCGGACACCGCCGACGCGAACGCCCCGGCGGTCTTGACGACGCCGTCCTGCTCCAGGGTCTGCCCGATCGACCGGCCGGACTGCCCGGGCTGGATCTGCACCTTGACCGTGCCGGTGCCCGAACCCTTGTAGTCCTTGCTCGCCGTGACCGAGTCGTAGATCGGCTTGATGAACGTCATCGACGCGAAGACCGCCCCGCCGACCACGACCAGGGCGACCAGCAGCACGAGGAGCCGTCGACCGCGACGCTTGCGGCGGCGTCGCCGACGGCTTGCCCGGTGCGCGTGAGCGACGGGCTCACCGCCAACGAGGGCGTCGAGCGGGTGGAGCTCCGACATGAGGAGCGCTCGCCTTTCGTCCTGAGCTGTCCAGCTGTCCTGGCCCCCGCCGAGATCGCGTCACTCTACCCCGGCACGCCTGAGGGCGGCCTGAGGAGGCCACCCGGGTCGGCCGTCGCCTTGACCCGGCGCAGCCGCGCGTAGCTCTGGCCGCGGTACGTCGCGGGGTGCTGGACGTCCGGGCTGGGGTAGTTCACGTAGGCGCCCGGGCTGTCCGCGGCCGTCCCGGCGCGCGCGGCCGCGACCCATTCCTGCGCGGCCCGGACGTCCGCGGCCGGGTGGGACACCGGGAGCTTGGCGTACCACTGCACCGTGAAGGGCGCCGCCCGCCACGGGAAGGCCGTCGAGCTCGCCGGTACGCGCGCGATTGCGCCACCCAGCGGGTCGCAGATCGCGTGCCGCTCGCCCGACCACCCGTGCCCCCGCGACACCGCGGCGACGAGACGCTGGATGCCCGCCGGGCCGAGCCACGTCGTCGGGACCGAGCTCCCCGCCACGAACGACTCGCGCGCGATCGAGCCCGCCGGGGGCAGGTGGCAGCCGGCGCTGGTGGAGCAGCCGGCCAGGGAGAGCACCGTGTCCAGATGCGTGTGCACCGAGGCCGTCGTCGAACGCGGGGTGCTGCCGACCCGACGGACCAGGGCGTCGAGGTCGGCCTGCGGGTGCCGGCCGCCATGCGCGACCCCGATCACCACGACGCCGGGCTCCGATCCCGGCACGACGTCCAGGTGCAGGTTGGCCCAGACCTCGTCCGGCGCCGCCTGGATGAACTGTTGCCACCCGGCAATTACGGCGACGGCCCGGGACCACGGCCAACGGGCCGACCAGCGGCCGACGTCGCCCGCCGCAAAGGTCTTGGTCCGCAGGCCGGTGACGATGGCGAAGTCACCCCCGCCTCCACCGCGCAACGCCCAGAACAGGTCCGGATCGCGTTCGGCGTCAACGGTTCTCGCCGACCCGTCGGCCGTGACCACGTCGAGCTCGACGATGCCGTCGCAGGTCAGGCCATGAGCGCGGTCGAACACCCCGAAGCCGCCGCCCTGAGCCAGCCCGGCCAGGCCGACGGTCGGGCAGGTGCCCGCCGAGATGCCGCGGCCATGGGCAGCGAGCGCCGCGTAGACGTCGCCCAGCAGCGCGCCGCCGCCGATCGTGGCCGTGGCCGTGGCGGCGTCGTACGTCACGGATCCCATCGCTCGGGTGTCCACCACCAGGCCGCCGGACACTGACGACCCGCCGAGGTAGGAGTGGCCTCCGCCTCGAGGCGCGAGGCGGAGCCCGTGCCGGGCCGCGAACCGCACGGCCTCCGCAACGTCCTCGGCCGACGCGGCGCGGAGCACAGCCGCCGGCGTGACCGTGTCCCACCGAGGGTCGTAGAGCCGGTGCGCCGCGACGAACGAGC
This sequence comes from uncultured Actinomycetota bacterium, assembly GCA_963795385.1. Lineage (GTDB taxonomy): Bacteria > Actinomycetota > Actinomycetes > Actinomycetales > CAVURS01 > CAVURS01. The sequence continues at coordinate 100,697 of CAWCHK010000003.1, read as the reverse complement.
CCGAGCCGGGCCGCACAAGGGACCCGGTCAGGCCGGCCGCCAGCGCCGTCCAGTCGGCCTCGGTCAGCCGGCCCGAGCCACCGCCCGACCCGCCCGTGGTGGTCGGGGCCGCGGGCGACGGCGACGGCTTCGACTGGCCGCTCCCGCTGGTGCAGCCGGCGACCAGGCCGACGGCGACTCCACCGGCCGCCATCCGGAGCGCCTGCCGGCGGCTGAGGCCGCTCACCCCGCCACCGCGACGGCCTCTCCGACGGGCCGGCCGGTCGCGCGCTCGGTGTCCAGCGCGAGCTGCAGGATCATCACCGCCGCGACCTGGTCCACGACCTTGCGGCCCTTGCGCTCACGCACACCTGATGCGCGCAGGGCCTGATGGGCGCTGACGGTGCTGAGCCGCTCGTCCACCAGCCGTACGGGGACCGGCGCCACCAGCACGGCCAGCTCTCCGGCGTAGGCCCGGGCGATGGCGGCGGCCGGACCGTCCCGTCCGGACAGCCCGCGCGGCAGCCCGACGACGACCTCGACCGCGTCGCGCTCCACGACGAGCGCGGCGATCTGCCGGAGGTCCTGGCTGCCCCCGTCGTCCCGGCGCAGCGTGTCGACCGGTGTCGCCAGCAGGCCGCCCGGGTCGCTGGCTGCGACGCCGACCCGCACGCTGCCGACGTCGACGCCGAGCCGCACGCCGGGCCTCACGAGCTGCGAGTCACCGCTTCGCCGACCGCGTGCTCGACCAGGGACAGCGCCTCGTCGACCTTGGTGACGTCGGTGCCGCCGCCCTGGGCGATGTCGTCCTTGCCGCCCCCGCCGCCACCCATGGTGCGCGCCGCGAGGCGCACGAGCTCGTGGGCCTTGACGCCCCAGCGCCGGGCCTCCTCGTTGGTGGCGATCACGACGGCAGGCCGCTCGTTGCTGACACCGGCGAGCGCGACCACCGCCGGGCCCGAGTCGCCCATCCGGCCGCGGATGTCCAGCGCGAGCGTGCGCAGGTCGTCGGCCCCGACGCCGGCGCCGGCGTTGCGGCTCACGACCCGGACGCCGAACACGTCGGTCGCCCCGTCGACCAGGGCGGCCGCGTCCGAGAGCACCTGCTGGGTCCGCATCGCCTCGATCTCGCGCTCGGCGTCCCTCAACCGGCTCACGATCGACGCGACCCGCTCCGGCAGCTCCTCGCGGCGGACCTTCAACGCCTCGGTCAGCTGTCCCACCAACGCGTGCTCGCGGGCCAGGAAGCCGTAGGCGTCGGCGCCGACGAGGGCCTCGACCCGGCGCACACCCGCGCCGATCGAGCTCTCTCCCAACAGCTTCACCAGCCCGAGCTGGCCGGACCGCTGCGCGTGCGTGCCTCCGCAGAGCTCACGGGCCCAGTCGCCGACCGAGACGACCCGGACCTCGTCGCCGTACTTCTCGCCGAAGAGCGCCATCGCGCCGATCTCGCGCGCCTGCGCCTGCGTCATGACCTCGGCGTGAACGGCCAGGTCCTCCGCAAGCATCGCGTTCACCTCGGCCTCGACGTCGGAGAGCACGCTGGGCGGCACCGCCGACGAGGCCTGGAAGTCGAACCGGAAGCGGCCGGGTGCGTTCTCCGAGCCGGCCTGGGTTGCGGTGTCCCCCAACGCATCCCGGATCGCCTTGTGCACCATGTGGGTCGCGGTGTGGGCCCGGCTGATCGCCTTGCGCCGGTCGACGTCGACGATCGAGTGCGCCTCCAAGCCGACGTCGACCTGACCGGACACGACCCGCGCCCGGTGCACGATCAGCCCCTTGAACGGCTGCTGCACGTCCTCGACCTCGACCACCGCGCCGCTGGCCAGCTCCACCCGCCCGGCGTCGGCCAGCTGGCCACCACCCTCGGCGTAGAAGGGCGTCCGGTCCAGGACCAGCTCCACGGCGTCGCCCTCGCCGGCCGACTGGACCGGCTCGCCGTCGACGAGCAGGCCGGCCACGCGACCCTCGGACGTCACCTCGTCGTAGCCCGTGAACCGGACCGGGCCGCCGAGACCGTCCGCGATCCCGCGGTACGCCGACGCACCCCCGGCCCCCTGCTTCTTGGACCGCGCGTCGGCCTTGGCCCGGTCGCGCTGCTCGGTCATCAACCGGCGGAAGCCGTCCTCGTCGACACCCACGCCCTGCTCGGCAGCCATCTCCAGCGTCAGGTCGATCGGGAAGCCGTAGGTGTCGTGCAGCTGGAACGCCTGCTCACCCGAGATCCGTTGGGCGCCAGCCTTCTTCGTCGTCTGCACGGCCACGTCGAGGATCGTCGTACCCGCCGTCAGGGTGCGCCGGAACGCCTCCTCCTCGGCGTACGCGACCTGGCTGATCCGGGAGAAGTCGGCCGCGATCTCCGGGTAGGACGCCGACATCCGGTCGCGGCTGATCGGCAGCAGCTCCGGCAGCACCGGGTCGTGCACGCCCAGCAGCCGCATGGAGCGCACCGCGCGCCGGATCAGCCGGCGGACGACGTAGCCGCGGGCCTCGTTGCCGGGCAGGATGCCGTCGCCGATCAGCATCAGCGCGCTGCGGACGTGGTCCGCGACGACTCGGAGCAGGACGTCGTCGCCCTGGTCCGGCCCCTCGTCGGCGCGGTCGCCGGGACGGCCGCTGTAGCGCTTGCCGGCCAGCTCGGCGGCCCGCTCGAGGACGGGGTAGACCTCGTCGATCTCGTACAGGTTGTCGACGCCCTGCAGGAGGTACGCCACCCGCTCCAGGCCCATGCCGGTGTCGATGTTGCGGCTCGGCAGCGGCCCGAGGATGGGGAAGTCGTACTTGCCGTCGCCCGGGCCCCGCTCGTCCTGCATGAAGACGAGGTTCCAGATCTCCAGGTAGCGGTCCTCGTCGGCGATCGGGCCGCCCGCGCGTCCGTGCTCCGGACCGCGGTCGATGTAGATCTCCGAGCAGGGGCCGGCCGGTCCGGGCAGGCCCGTCGACCAGTAGTTGTCGGCCATGCCGCGCCGCTGGATCCGCTCCGGCGGGAGGCCGGCGACCCGGCGCCAGATGTCGTACGCCTCGTCGTCGGTCTCGAAGACCGTCGCCCACAAGGTGTCCGGGTCGAAGCCCAGCTTGCCCTCGGCCTGCGACCCGGTCACCAGGTCCCAGGCGAAGCCGATCGCCTCTTCCTTGAAGTAGTCCCCGAACGAGAAGTTGCCGTTCATCTGGAAGAAGGTCGCGTGCCGGGTGGTCTTGCCGACCTCCTCGATGTCCAGCGTCCGGACGCACTTCTGGACGCTGGTCGCGCGCGGCCACGGCGCGGTCTGCTGCGCGGTGAAGTACGGGATGAAGGGGACCATGCCGGCGACGGTGAAGAGCAGGGTCGGGTCGTCGGACACCAGCGACGCGCTGGGCACGACCTCGTGGCCGCGGTCCGCGAAGAACCGCAGCCACCGACGGCGGATCTCTGCCGTCTGCATCCCGGGACGTCCCTTCGTCGGACTTGCTGGGCGATTGCCTGCGCCGGTCCGGACCTACCGGGGCGACGCGTGTCGAGTCATATCCTGCCCGGCCATCCTGCCGGGTCCCGCAGGGTTTTCGGTGCGGCCGGCCGATCGGCGTGCGCTCAGGCGGCGTCGGCGTCGGCCCCGAGGGCCGCCCGCAGCTCGGCCTCGCGCTCCGCCATCCCCTCGCGGACGGCGGCGGCGAGCTCGCGCAGGCCGTCGCCGAGCCCCGAGATCGAGCGGGCCACGCCCTCGGGGGTGTACGCCTGCGCCGCGCGGGTCACCCGGCGGACGACGAGCACGCCGGCCGTCGCGCCCAGGCCGAGCCAGAACAGGCGTCGCATCAGCGGCCACCCTGACGGCGCTTGCTGGCGCCGCGCCCGGACATCGCCTGGCGGACGCCGTAGCTGAAGGCCGCCACCTTGACGAGCGGCGAGCCCAGCGTCGCGGCGAACAGGGAGGTCAGCGCGGAGACGTTGGTCGTGACCTGCTGGACGTTGGAGGTGATGGCGTCGACGCGGACCAGCTGCGCGTTCGTCGTGGACACCGTGGTCGTCACCTCGGCCAGCAGCGGGATGGTCTGCTCCGAGACGCCCTGCACCGTGTGCCGCAGGTCCTCGACCAGCTTGCCCACCTTCACGATCGGGTAGGCGAGCGCGCCCACCAGGAGGACGAAAGCGATCGCCGCGATCAGGCCCGCGACATCACCAGCCGACATCGGCACTCCCCGGCTCGGGCCCCGCACGGCGCGGGGCTGGGCGATCGGAATTCGTCGACCGAGTGCTCGGTCGAGCTGTCCCGCCGACCCTACCCGCCTCGGCGCGCAGGGTGCTCGACGACCAGGGACACCGCGCAGGACCCGCGCTACTGACCGCGCAGGATCTGCCGGAGCCGGGCCAGCCGGGTCCCCAGCTCGCGCTCGGCGCCCCGATCCGTCGGCTGGTAGTACTCCCGGCCCACCACGTCGTCCGGCGCGTACTGCTGCGCCAGCACGCCGAGCTCGTCGTCGTGCGGGTACTCGTAGCCCTTGCCATGGCCGAGCCGCTGCGCTCCCGCGTAGCCCGAGCCGCGCAGGTGCACGGGCACCGGGCCGCCGAGGCCCTCACGGATGTCGGAGATCGCCGCATTGATCCCGCGGTACGCCGCGTTGGACTTCGGCGCCATCGCCAGGTGGACGACAGCCTGCGCCAGCACGATCCGCGCCTCGGGCATGCCGATCTGGGCCACGGCGTGCATCGCCGCGACTGCTGTCTGCAACGCCGAGGGGTCGGCCATCCCGACGTCCTCGCTCGCCGCGATCACGATCCGCCGGGCCACGAAGCGGGGATCCTCGCCCGCCTCCAGCATCCGGGCCAGATAGTGCAGTGAGGCGTCCACGTCCGACCCGCGCATCGACTTGATCAGCGCGCTCGCGACGTCGTAGTGCTGGTCGCCCGCCCGGTCGTAGCGGACAGCAGCCTGGTCGAGCGCCGACTCGGCATCCGGCCGGGTGATCGACACCGGTCGCCGGGCACCATCGCCGGCCCGCTCCAGGGCGGCGCCCGCCGCGGCCTCGAGAGCGGTCAGCGCGCGCCGGGCGTCGCCCCCCGCCGTACGCACGAGGTGCTCCGTGGCCGCCTCGTCGAGGGTGACCTCTCCGGCCAGGCCGTGCTCGTCAGTCGCGGCCCGCCCCAGCAGGTCCCGGATGTCGTCGTCCTCCAGCGGGCGCAAGGTCAGGAGCAGGGAGCGCGAGAGCAGGGGCGAGATGACGCTGAACGACGGGTTCTCGGTGGTGGCCGCGACCAGGACGATCCAGCGGTTCTCCACCCCTGGGAGCAGGGCGTCCTGCTGGGCCTTGGTGAAGCGGTGGATCTCGTCGAGGAAGAGCACGGTCTCGCGGTGGTGCAGGTCGCGTGCGGTGCGCGCCTCGTCCATCACCCGGCGGACATCCTTGACGCCAGCGGTGACGGCCGACAGCTCGCTGAACGCCCGGCCGGTCGCGCGAGCCACCAGATGGGCGAGCGTGGTCTTGCCCGTGCCCGGCGGCCCCCAGAGGATCACGGACGCGGCGCCGGCCCGGCCACCGGCGCCCTCGACCAGCCGACGCAGGGGGGCGCCGTCCTTGAGCAGGTGCTGCTGGCCGACCACCTCGTCAAGGCTGCGCGGGCGCATCCGCACCGCCAGGGGCGCCCGCGGCCGAGTCGACCCCGGCTCGTCGGAGTCCTCGGCGAAGCCGGCCGCACCGCCGAAGGGGTCGTCGGCCTCGGTGGAGAACAGGTCCGGCACGACCGGCAGGCTATCCGCCGGGTCGGACAACACCTGGACGGCGCCGAGGCTCACTGCGGGCCGGCGCGGTTCCAGCTCAGGATGGCCGGGACGTCGTGCTCCTCACCGAGCTCGCTGACCGACCCGGAGCCGAGGACGATCTGGGCCGCCAGGTCCGGGGGCCGGCCCAGCCACACGGTCGCCAACACCCGCAACGCGTGCCCGTGGCCGACCAGCGCCACGTCACCATCGGCCAGGACCGGCCGCACCCGCTCCAGGACCCGCAGGCCGCGGGCTGCGACGTCGGCCAGGTCCTCGCCGGGCGTCTGCCCCGGGCCGCCGGGCGCGACGCCGTCGTGGAAGATCCGCCACCCGGGCCGGCCGGCCTGGCGGATCTCGGGGGTCGTCAGGCCCTCGAACCCGCCGTAGTCCCACTCGACCAGGTCGGGCTCGACCTCGGCGTGGCCCAGCCCGGCCAGCTGCGCGGTGCGAGCCGCCCGTTGCAGCGGGCTGGTCAGGACCAGGGAGAAGGTCCGTCCGGCCAGGAGGGCGCCGGCGGCCCGGGCCTGCTGCTCGCCGTACGCCGTCAGCGGGACGTCCGTGCGCCCGGTGTGACGTCCGGACCTCGACCACTCCGTCTCGCCGTGACGCAGCAGCACCAGGTCGCCCATCGGGCCAGCCTGGCACGGCCGTCACGATGCCCGGTTCGACCGGCCGTACGCCGGGCCCGTCGGCCGCTGAGTACCTTCGGCGCCGTCCGGCCGCCCGCGCCCGGGCCGCTACGCTGAGCGGACCCCCACCTGGAACCGAAGGAAGCCCGCATGACGATCCTGGAACGGCTGCGCGCCGTGCCCGGGACCTATTGGGGCAGCGGGGACGGCCCCCACTCCGGCCCCTTCGTCGCGCGGGTCACCGTGATCGCCAGGCGGTCCGGCGCGGTCGACCTCGACTACGAGGCCTGGACCCAGGGCGCAGGCCTGCAGCACGCCGAGCGGGCGGTCATCCGGCGCAACGACTCCGGGCACGTGCTGCTGGAGTCCACGCTCGCCGGTCAGGGGGAGCCGCTCTCCTTCCAGGAGGGTCAGGCCGGCGTCTTCGGCAGCCTGGACGGCCAGCAGGTCGGCGTCGTGATCGACGTCCGCGACGGGACGCTCAGCTGGGCCTGGTGGTGGACCGCCGACGACGATCAGCTCAAGGAGCAGTCCCGGGCCGTCGTCCGCCGGCTGCTGGAGCCGCTCGACGAGCCGGAGGCTGAACCCGAGCCTCAGACCGAGCCGCAGGGCCAGGCCGGTGAGGCCCCCGCGCCGGCTCTGCCCGAGGGCGCCGCGCTCTTCCCCACCGCCCCGCCGGAACCGGCCCACCCGGCCCACCCGGCCGATCCGGCCGATCCGGCCGATCCGGGTCCGGCCGCAGCCCCGGCCAAGGGCCCCGTGTCAGCGCCCTGGCCCGGCGTCCTGGTGCTGACCGGCATGGGCGGTGTGGCGGCGCTGGCCCGCGACCTGGCCAAGGAGGTCCCCAGCGCGGCGATCGTCCGCGGCGACCTGCTGGCCCGCGCGATCATCGGCACCGAGGTCGGCGACGACCGCGACGGTGGCGCCGGACTGGAGTGGCGGGCCCGGCTGGCCGCCCGGCTGAGCCGCGAGTACGCCGAGCTCGGGCACGCCGTCGTCCTGGCCGAGCTGGAGTCGAACGGCGAGAGCGGGACGGCTGCCCTGCTGGAGGAGCTGGACGAGGCCGGCGTCGGCCCGGTCCGGCTGCTGGTGGTCGACGAGACGACGACGGCCCACGACGTCCTGGCCGAGCTCCCCCGGCCCGGCCGCCGCCGCTCCCTCTGACCCGGCCCCGGACCCCGGCCGAGGCCGCGCTGTCACAGCGAGTGGCCGTCGCCCACCGGGTCATCGCCGTGCCGGACCAGGGGTTCGTCGCCGGTCCGCAGATCGACCGCCATCAGGACCTTGTCCCACCGCTCGTCGCCCACTCCCACGAAGTCGGGCAGCCGGCCGAACTCGGCGAAGCCCCACCGCCGGTAGAGCCGGATCGCGCCGTGGTTGTTGCCCCGGCACTGCAGCGTCACCGTCTCCACGCCGGCGGCGCGGGCCTGGGCCAGCATGTCCTCGACGAGCGCCGCCCCGACGCCGCGGCCGCGGCACCGGCTGCTGACCAGCACCTTGTCCAGGTCGGCGTTGTGCGCCTGGGGTGCGAGCTCGTAGCGCTGCCACTGTGCGAGACCCACGAGCTCGTCCCCGTCGTACGCCGCGGAGATCGCGCCGTCGCCCGAGGTGGCGGCAGCCGTGACGCGCTCCCACCAGCTCCGGGCCTGCTCCTCGCTGGGGACACCCGCCCACCCGAGCGCGGCCCCCTCGGCCATGACCTCTCGCACCAGCGCGACGACGGCCGCCGTCGACGGTCGCCGTGCGGGCAGCGCGTAGACCCTGATCTCGTTGGAGGACAACGTCGTTCGCGGCTCGTCGGGGTTCCGGCGGCCTACGGGACCGGCCAGGTGTGGACCGGCTCGTTGGCATTCATCCCCTGGCAGTAGAGCTCGAGCATCTGCCGCAGGGCCGCACGTCGGTCGGCGCCCTTGGCCTCGAGCGACTCGACGGCCGCGATCTGCCAGGAGGCACCGTTGACACCACCGGTGCAGCGGGCCTCGATGATGCCCAGATAGCGGTCGACGGCGGCGCCGGAGACGCCCCACCGGCTGAGCCCCTCCTGCGCCAGGGGCAGCAGCCGGCGCAGCACCAGCTCGTCCGCGGGGAGCTCGCCGTAGCCGGGCCAGTAGAGGCTGGCGTCGATCCCGCGCCGCGAGCCCTCGGTGAAGTTGTGCCGCGCGGCGTCGAAGCTCATCTTGGTCCAGACCGGGCGGTCCTCCTCGGTGAGCACGCGCACGACGCCGTAGTAGAAGAGCGCGTTGGCCACGGTGTCGACGACACTGGGACCCGCTGGCAGGACGCGGTTCTCGACCCTGAGGTGGGGCCTGCCGTCGACGAGGTCGTAGACCGGCCGGTTCCAGCGGTAGACCGTGCCGTTGTGCAGCCGCAGCTCTTGCAGCCGCGGCGCGCTGCCGGCGGCCAGGATCGCCGCCGGGTCCTCCTCGGTCGACTCGGGGAGCAGGGCCGGGAAGTAGCGCACGTTCTCCTCGAACAGGTCGAAGATCGAGGTGATCCAGCGCTCGCCGAAGAACACCCGCGGGCGGACCCCCTGGTTCTTCAGCTCGACCGAGCGCGTGTCGGTCGCCTGCAGGAAGAGCTCGGTCCGGGTCTCGGCCCACAGCCGCTTGCCGAAGAAGTACGGCGAGTTCGCGCCCAGCGCCAGCTGTGGGCCGACCAGCGCCTGGGCGGCGTTCCAGGTCGGGGCGAAGGCCTGCGGGCTCACCTGCAGGTGCAGCTGGACGCTGGTGCAGGCCGACTCGGGGGCGATGCTGTCGGCGTACATCGCCAGCCGCTCGCCGTCGGGCTCCGGGTGGGCGATGTCGATGAAGAGGTCCTCGCCGCGGGCGGCGAAGACGGCCTCGTTCAGCATCGCGTAGCGGGGGTTCGCGCTCATCCACTCGTTGTGGAAGTTCTCCGGCGTCAGGGTGGGGAGGATGCCGATCGCGACGATATGCGCGCCGACGCTGTTGGCCTGCGCCTCGGCGTGGTTGAGGCTGGCCCGGAGCAGCCGCTCGAGCTCGATGGCGTTGTCGCCGGACAGCGGGCGGGGCGAGACGTTGAGCTCGATGTTGTACTGCCCGAGCTCGGTCTGGAAGTCCGGGTCGGCGATCTTCTCCAGCACCGACTCGTTGGCCATGGCCGGGATGAAGTCCCGGTCCACGAGGTTGAGCTCGATCTCCAGACCGGTCAGCGGCTTGTCCACGTCGAAGCTCGAGTGGGCCAGCATCTGCTCGAAGACGTCGAGGCACTCGCGCACCCGCTTGCGGTAGCGCTGGCGCTCCTCCCGCGTGTACGCCCGCGATGCGACCTCGTCACCCATGGCCGGACCCAATCACACGCGGGAGGTCGGGGCCAGACCTCGTCTCACCCCCTGTCACTTCCCGCCTCGCCGTCCCGGGTCCCGGGGAGTGTCGCCGACGGGCTTTAGATTCGCTGGCGTGCGGCTGATCCACACCTCTGACTGGCACCTGGGACGCACGTTCCACCGGGTCGGGATGCTGGACGCCCAGGCCCGCTTCCTGGACCACCTGGTCGAGGTCGTGGCCGCCGAGAAGGTCGACGTCGTGCTCGTCGCCGGTGACGTCTACGACCGCGCCCTCCCGTCGGTGGACACGGTGGCGATGCTCGACGACGCCCTGGTCCGGCTGCGCGAGGCGGGCGCCCAGGTGGTGCTGAGCAGCGGCAACCACGACTCGGCCCAGCGGCTCGGCTTCGGCTCCCGGGTCATGGCGTTCGGCGGCGTCCACGTGCGCACCGACCCGCGGCAGGTCGGCCGGCCGGTGCTGCTCGAGGACGACCACGGCCCGGTCGCGATCTACCCCATCCCCTATCTCGAGCCGAGCCTGGTGGGATCGGCGCTCGGCCTCCCGCCGGACGCCGTGCTGTCCCACCAGAGCGTCCTGTCCCGGGCGATGGACGCCGTCCGGGCCGACCTGGCCGGCCGCTCCCCGGGCCCGCGCTCGGTCGTCGCCGCCCACGCCTTCGTGATCGGCGGCGTGCCCAGCGACTCCGAGCGGGACATCAGCGTCGGCGGCGTGGCGGCGGTGCCGACCGGCGTCTTCGACGGGGTCGACTACGTGGCGCTGGGTCACCTGCACGGCCGCACGTCGCTGGCCGAGACCGTCCGCTACTCCGGGTCGCCCGTGGCCTACTCGTTCTCCGAGGTCGACCAGCGCAAGGGGTCGTGGCTGGTCGAGCTCGATGCCGGCGGCGTACGCGGGGTGGACTTCGTCGCGGCCCCGGTGACCCGGCCGCTCGCCGTGCTCCGCGGCGAGCTGGAGCAGCTGCTCGACGACCCCACACTGACCGCGGCGGAGTCGGCGTACTGCCAGGTGACACTGACCGACGCCGGGCGGCCGCGCTCTGCGATGGACCGGCTGCGGGCCCGCTTCCCCCACACCCTGGTGCTGACGTTCGAGCCGGCCGGGGCCGCCACGTCATTGCGCGACTACGCCACCCGGGTGCGGGGGCGCGACGACCTGGATGTCTGTTGCGACTTCCTCGAGCACGCCCGTGGTGGCAGCCCCGCCACTGACGCCGAGCGCGCCCTGCTGCAGACCGCCCTCGAGGCCGTGCGCGATCCTGGCGCCGAGCCACTCCGGCCCCCCGCCGCAGGCCGGGACGCAGGTGCCGCATGAGGCTACATCGCTTGCAGCTCAACGCTTTTGGCCCGTTCGCGGGAGCCGAGTCGGTCGACTTCGACGAGCTCGCGGCATCCGGTCTCTTCCTGCTGCACGGGCCTACCGGGGCCGGCAAGTCCAGCGTGCTGGACGCGGTCTGCTACGCGCTCTACGGCCGGCTGCCCGGCGCGCGCGGCACGGCGCGGCCGCACCTGCGCAGCGACCACGCACCCGACACTGCGCGCCCGGAGGTGCGGCTGGAGCTGACCCTCGCCGGGCGCCGGCTCGAGATCACGCGCAGTCCGGAGTGGCACCGGCCGAAGAAGCGCGGCACCGGCACCACCGCCGAGAAGGGCGCGGTGATCCTGCGCGAGCAGGTCGGCCAGCGGTGGGAGACCGTGACGACCCGGGCCGACGAGGCCGGCCTGCTGCTGCAGGACCTGGTGGGCATGCGGCTGGACCAGTTCACCAAGGTCGTGCTGCTGCCGCAGGGCGAGTTCGCTGCGTTCCTGCGAGCGGACGCGGAGTCGCGGCGAGGGCTGCTCGAGCAGCTGTTCGCGACCCGGCTCTACTCGGACGTCGAGGCCTGGCTGTCCGAGCGCCGCCGCGCGCTCGGCCGCGAGGTGGCCGCGGTACGCAGCCGCAGGGACGAGCTGCTCGCCCGCGCCGACGAGCACGCGGCTCAGCTGCCCGGCCCGGAGCGATCCGATGAGCCGGGCGACCCGGACGAGCCGACGGGGTCGAGCGAGGCCGCCGAGGCCGGCCCGCCCGGCGACGGTCCGGCGGCCCGGCTCACCGACCTGGCCGCGCACGCCGCCGCCCAGGTCGAGACGGCCGCCCAGGAGGCGCTGTCCGCGACGGCCGACGCCGAGGCCGCTGCTGCCGCGCTGGCGACCGGGCGCGACCTGGCGGCGCGCCAGGCCCGACTGGCGACCCTGGCCGCCGAGGCCGCGCACCTGCTCGACGGCGAGCCCGAGCAGGAGGAGCGCCGGGTCCGGCTGGCGCGGGCCCGCCGCGCGGCACCGCTCGTGCCGCACCTCACCACGACCGCCCGGCTGGACGCCGAGGTGCAGGCGGCGGCCAGCGCGCTCGAGGGCGCCCGGGCCGCCGTCCCCGCCGCTCTCTCGGGCGCAGGTCGGCTGGCGATCGAGACGGCCGCCGCCGAAGGCCGCCAGGAGCTGGGCCGGCTCACCGACGCGCGGGAGGCCGCCACGGCCCTGGCGGAGCAGCGGGCCCTGCAGGCCGAGGCCACCGGCCTGGCCACCGCCGCTGCGCTGTCCGCCGACGCGGCGCTCGCGGAGCAGGCGAAGGCCGGCCAGCGCCGTACGGCATCGCTCGAGCGCCTGGACCAGCTGAAGGCCGCGGCCGCGCGTCAGCCCGCGGCCGAGGCGGCGCTGCACGACCTCGAGCGCCTCCAGCGGTCGCTCGCGGCGCGGACCCGGCTGGAGGCCGAGGTCGCCACGGCCGAGGTCTCTGCCCGCGAGCGCCGGGACGAGGCGTTGACGCTGAAGGAGCACTGGCTGACCCTGCGCGAGCGGCGCCTCGCCGGCATCGCGACCGAGCTGTCCGCCGTCCTGGTCGACGGTGAGCCGTGCCCCGTCTGCGGCGCACACGAGCACCCAGCGCCGGCGGCGGCCAACCCGGTCGCGGTCAGCGAGGTCGCGGAGCGGGCCGCCCAGCAGGCGGCCTTCGACGCCGACCAGGCGCTCGGCAGCGCCCGCGAGCACCTCGCCTCGCTGCGGTCCGGCTTGGATGACGAGACGCGGCGTGCGGCCGGAGCGACGGTGAAGGGCGTCAAGGCACAGATCGCCACGGCCAAGGCCGACCTCGCCGCCACCGTCGACGCCGCTGACCGGGTCGCGGCGCACGCCGGTGAGCTGCTGGCCCTGCAGGGGCAGGTCGAAGAGCTGGCCCGGCTGGCCGCCCGGATGCGGGCCGAGTCGGCCGCGCACGCGGCCACGGCCACGGCGGCGGCCAACCAGGCCGGGAGCCTGACCGCCCGCCTCGAGCGGCTGCGCGGCGCGGACGCCGACGTCGACGCCCGCGCGGCCCGGATCGAGGGCGAGGTGGTGGCCCTGAGCCGACTGCTCCAGGCCCTGACGGACCACGAACGCTTGGACGAGGCCACCCGCTTCGCCATCGCCGACGCCGGGAAGGCCTGCGCTGCAGCCGGTTTCGACGACCTGTCGAGCGCCATCGGTGCCGTCCTGCCCGACAGCGAGATCACCGCCCTGGCCGAATCTGTGGCCGGTCACGACGAGCTGGTCGCCGGCGTGCACGCCCAGCTGCAGGACCCCGCCCTGATGGCCGCGGCCGCGGCGCCCCCTCCGGTCCTGTCGGCGCTGCTCGAAGCCGAGTCGGCGGCAGCCGCCCGGCGACGCGCGGCCGACCAGTCCCACGCCCGGGTGGAGTCGGCCCGGGTGGCCCTGCAACGGCTGGCCGCCGAGCTGGTCGAGCACGAGGAGCGCAGCGCCGGGCTCCTGCAGGAGAGCACCCTGGTCGACGACCTGGCCCGCTGCGTCGAGGGCACGGGCGGCGACAACGTGCTGCGGATGAGGCTCTCGTCCTACGTCCTGGCCTCCCGGCTGGAGGAGGTGGCCGCCGCCGCGACCGAGCGGCTGCTGGTGATGTCCGACGGGCGCTACAGCCTGGTCCACACCGATGCCCTCGCCAAGGGCGGCGTCCGCAGCGGCCTCGGGCTCCGCGTGGTCGACGGCTGGACCGGCGTCGAGCGCGACACGGCGACCCTGTCCGGCGGCGAGTCGTTCCTGGCCTCGTTGTCGCTCGCGCTGGGCCTGGCCGATGCCGTGCAGGCCGAGGCCGGCGGTGCGGTGATGCAGACCCTGTTCATCGACGAGGGCTTCGGGATGCTGGACGAGGAGACGCTCGACGAGGTGATGACGGTGCTCGACGGGCTGCGCGAGGGCGGCCGTTCGGTCGGGCTGGTCAGCCACGTCGCCGACCTGCGGACCCGGATCCCGGCCCAGCTGGAGGTGCGCAAGTCCCGCAGCGGCTCCCGCATCGTCGTCCAGGAGGCCGGCGCCGCGTGAGCGAGGTACGCATCCGGAGCGCTGCGGCGCAGGACCTGGCCGGCATTCTCGCCCTGACCGAAACCGTTGCAGCAGAAGGCCGTTGGATCGGCACCCAGTCCCCGATCGACGTGCAGCGCGTCACCGACCGCTTCCTGACCCACGTCTCGGACCCAGCTCACCTCTCGCTGGTCGCCATCGTGGCGGAGGGCGGCGAGCCGAGCGGTGCGGTCGTCGGTCAGCTGCAGATGGCCGTGGCGTCGTACGGCGTGGCCGATCTCGGCATGATGCTGGCCCCGGACTACCGCGGCCGGGGGATCGGCCGGCGTCTCATGGACGACGCGATCGCCTGGGCCCTCGCCCGCTCCGACGTCCACAAGATCGAACTCCAGGCCTGGCCGCACAACGCGGCTGCCCTCGCGCTCTACCGCAGCTGCGGCTTCGAGCAGGAGGGCTACCTGCGTCGGCACTACCGTCGCCGGACCGGTGAGATCTGGGACGCCGTCATCATGGGCCGCCAGCTCCCCTAGGAGCCGACCGGTCAGTCGGCGAAGGCCTCCGGCGGCGGGCACGAGCAGATCAGGTGCCGGTCGCCGTAGGCCCCGTCCACGCGGCGGACCGGCGGCCAGTACTTCGCTACCGGGTCCACTCCATGGGGGTAGGCCGCCTCCTCGCGGGTGTACCCGTGATCCCACTTGCCGGCCAGCATCAGAGCCGTGTGCGGAGCGCCCGCGAGCGGGTTGTCCTCGCGGTCCCACTCCCCCGACGCGACCTTGTCAATCTCGCCGCGGATCGCGATCATCGCGTCGCAGAACCGGTCCAGCTCGGCCAGGTCCTCGCTCTCGGTCGGCTCGACCATCAGCGTGCCGGCGACCGGGAACGACATGGTCGGCGCGTGGAAGCCGTAGTCGATCAACCGCTTCGCGACGTCGTCGACAGTGACGCCGGTCTCCTTCGTGATCGGGCGGACGTCCAGGATGCACTCGTGCGCGACCAGGTCGTCGGTGCCGGAGTAGAGCACCGGATAGTGCGAACGCAGCCGCGCCGCAACGTAGTTGGCCGACAGGACGGCCGTCCGGGTGGCGGCGGCCAAGCCCTCCGCCCCCATCAGCCGGACGTAGGCCCAGCTGATCGGCAGGATCCCGGCGGAGCCGTACGGTGCACCGGACACGGGCCCGATCCCGGTCTCCGGCCCGGCCTCCGGCGCGAGCGGGTGGTTCGGCAGGTACGGCGCCAGATGGGACCGGACGCCGATCGGCCCCACCCCCGGCCCACCTCCGCCGTGCGGGATGCAGAACGTCTTGTGCAGGTTGAGGTGACTGACGTCGGAGCCGAACCGGCCCGGCTGCGCGAGACCGACCAGGGCGTTGAGGTTGGCGCCGTCGACGTAGACCTGGCCGCCGGCGTCGTGCACGAGGGCGCACAGCTCGGAGATCGTGTCCTCGTAGACGCCGTGGGTGGACGGGTAGGTCACCATGATCGCCGCGAGGTCGTCGGCGTGCGTCTCGACCTTGGCCCGCAGGTCGTCGAGGTCGACCGAGCCGTCGGTGGCGGTCTTCACGACGACCACCTTCATGCCGGCCATCACGGCACTCGCGGCGTTGGTGCCGTGCGCGCTCGCGGGGATCAGGCAGACGGTCCGCGCGCCCTGACCGTTGGCCCGGTGGTACGCGCGGATGGCGAGCAGTCCGGCGAGCTCGCCCTGCGAGCCGGCGTTGGGCTGCAGGGACACCGCGTCGTAGCCGGTGATCTCGGCCAGCCACTCGCTCAGGTCGTCCACCAGCCGGCGGATCCCGGCGGTCTGCTCGGCCGGCGCGAAGGGATGCAGGTCGGCGAACTCGGGCCAGGAGATCGGCTCCATCTCCACGGCGGCGTTCAGCTTCATCGTGCAGGAGCCCAGCGGGATCATCCCGCGGTCCAGGGCGTAGTCCTGGTCGGAGAGCCGCCGCTGGTAGCGCAGCATCGCCGTCTCGCTGCGGTGGGTGCGGAACACCGGGTGGGTCAGGTAGTCGGACTCGCGCAGCAACGCCGCCGGGAGCCCGAACCCGTTGTCCGGCAACGACTTCTCGGCCGCGTCAAACGCTTGCCGCAGATCGGCGGCAGGGAGGCCGAAGGCCGCATGCACGGCCTCGAGGTGCTGGCGCTCGATCGTCTCGTCGATGCTGATGCCGACCAGGTCGGCGTCGACGAGCCGCAGGTTGACCCCGCGGTCGCGGGCGGCCGCGACGACGGCCTCGGCCCGGCCCGGCACCCGGACGAGCAGCGTGTCGAAGAACGCCTCGTGGACGACCTCGACCCCGCCGTCGCGCAGCGCGCCGGCCAGCAGGGCGGCATAGGCGTTGACCCGCCGCGCGATCCGGCCCAGCCCCTCGGCGCCGTGGTAGATCGCGAACATCGACGCCATCACGGCCAGCAGGACCTGCGCCGTGCAGATGTTGCTGGTCGCCCGCTCGCGCCGGATGTGCTGCTCCCGGGTCTGCAGGGCCAGCCGGTACGCCGGGGCCCCGTCCGCGTCGACGCTCACGCCGACCAGGCGGCCGGGCAGTCCCCGCTCCAGGCCCTCCCGGACGGCCAGGTAGCCCGCATGCGGGCCGCCGAAGCCCATCGGCACGCCGAACCGCTGGCTGGTCCCGACCGCGATGTCGGCACCCATCTCCCCCGGAGTCCGGAGCAGGGTCAGGGCCAGCAGGTCTGCGGCGACGGTGAGCAGGGCCCCGCGCTCGTGCGCCGCCACGGCCAGGGGCTCGAGGTCACGGACCACGCCGGCGGCCGACGGGTACTGCGCCAGCACCCCGAAGACGGCCGCACCGTCCGCCGCGGTGTCGATGAGCGCTCCGGCCCGCTCGGCGTCGGTGGCGGCGGACAGGTCGGCGACCACGACGGTCAGTCCCAGCGGCTCGGCCCGGGTGCCGATCACGGCCAGGGTCTGGGGGAAGACGTCGGCGTCGACGACCAGGACGGCGTCTGCGGCGGCCTTGCTCGTACGGCGCATCAGTGTCATGGCCTCGGCCGCAGCGGTCGACTCGTCGAGCATCGACGCGCTCGACGTGTGCATCCCGGTCAGGTCGCAGACCATCGTCTGGAAGTTCAGCAGCGCTTCCAACCGGCCCTGGCTGATCTCCGGCTGGTAGGGCGTGTAGGCGGTGTACCAGGCGGGGTTCTCCAGCACCCGGCGTCGGATCACGGCCGGGGTGTGGGTGCCGTAGTAGCCGAGGCCGATCATCGAGGTCAGCACGGTGTTCTGGGCGGCGATCGCCCGCAGCTCGATCAGCACGTCCGGCTCGCTGCGGGCCCCAGCCAGCCCCAGCGGCTCGCGCATCCGGATCGTGTCGGGCACGACCCGGTCGGCCACCGCGTACAGGTCGTCAGCCGCGGCCGGACCGAGCACGACCTGGCGCATCCGCCGTTCGTCGGCGGCCGCCGGCCCGATGTGCCGGGCGGCGAACGGGACTCCGGCCTCCAGCGCGGTGAGCGACTCCGGGGTGGAGTCGGCGTGATCGGCGTCGGTCGGACAAAGGAGGCTCCTGTCGACGGCCGGCGGATCGCACCGGACGGTTGCTGGCCTCCCCCATCTGTCACCGTCGCCGGTTCCAGAGTTGCCTCGTCCGCGTGGTCCTGTGGCCTGAGAGCTTCATGGGGAGTCTTGCCCCTTCGGCGCCCGGTCGCCCGGGCTCTCCCACGCGGAGTCGCTAGCAGGACAACGCTAACACCGCAGGATGACGGCGGCCTTGCGGCACGCACCCGTCTGCCGAAGATCGGTGATGTGTGACTTGACGTCCACGAGACACCCCTCGGCCCCAGGACGAGGAGTCACGCCCTTCTTGATGCTGGTAGCCGTCAGAGCGCACGGCCTTCCGCACCTTCTCGATGCAGGGGTATGCGGGCACTGCTGAGGGTGTCCTGGCCTCTACGCCGTCACAAGGACGCCGCGGCCCGTATCGCGTCAGCAACGACTTCGGGGTCCTTGTGGGTGACCACGATCCGCCTCAGCGCCGGATCGGCAAGGTCGATGACCAGGGCGGGACGGTTGAGGTAGACCGCGACCATCGCCTTGCGGCCGCCGTCCTGGAACTTGAACTTCTTCAGGACGAAGATCTTCAGGGGTGAGGTCCGGTCGTGGTCACTGACCTTGAGCCCCTTGAGCCACTTGGGCATCGGCTTCTGGACGACCTTGACCCTGCGGACGGCGCTCAGCGGGACCTGGACGTCGCGGCTCAAGGCACCGAACTTCTCCAACGGGTTGAGATGAAGGATCAGCCTGTCGTCCGTGATGCGGAGCCTCGGCACGGCCGCGAGCCTAGCCGCGGGAGGAGGTTCAGCCGGTCTTGCGAGTCGCGCGGCGCTGGGCCAGCTCGTCGCCCGGGTGCTCACCCGGCGCGTCCTCGTCGGCCCGCTCGCTCGGCAGCGAGGCCAGCTCACCCTCGACCTCGCGCCAGACCCGGCCGACCGCGATCCCGAAGACGCCCTGCCCACCCTGGACCAGGTCGATGACCTCGTCCGCGGAGGTGCACTCGTAGACGCTGGCGCCGTCGCTCATCAGGGTGATCTGGGCCAGGTCGTCGACCCCCCGCTCACGCAGGTGGACGACCGCCGTCCGGATCTGCTGGAGGGAGACTCCAGTGTCCAGGAGCCGCTTGACGACCTTCAGGACCAGGATGTCGCGGAAGCTGTAGAGCCGCTGCGTACCGCTGCCGGTGGCGCCTCGGACGGAGGGCTCGACCAGGCCGGTGCGAGCCCAGTAGTCCAGCTGGCGGTAGGTGATGCCGGCTGCGTGGCAGGCCGTCGGCCCGCGGTAGCCCGCGTCCTCGGGGATGTTCGGCAGGTCGTCGGTGAACAGCAGTCCCTGCGCCTGGGCAGGCACTGGGCGGCCGGCCCCACGATCGGGGGTGGTGGCGTCGCCGGATCCGCTCACGCGAACCTCCTCGTCCTCATCGCCCTCCGGGGGAAGTAGCTCCGCCTGCCCGAGCGGCGCGGAGCACCGGCCGGGCGCGTGGTCTGCCGCCAAGGGCGGACCACATGGATGGAACTACAGCGAGGGCGTTCACTTGTGAAGGTATGGCGCACGGTGGCTGCCGTCAACGACAACCTGAGGGTTCGGCTCCGCGTGTCGCGGGCCGGTCCCGGTCCCAGGCGCGACTCTAACCCTCAACCTCAGGTTGAGGGTGCTTCGAAGTCGTCCGGGGAGATCTGGTCGAGGAACTCGCGGAACTTCTCCACCTCGTCCTCCTCCTCGCCGGCGACCGCGACACCAGCCTCCTCGAGCACCTCGTCACTGCCAACGATCCGGGTGCCGGTGCGCAGCGCGAGGGCGATCGCGTCCGAGGAGCGGGCGCTCACCTCGACCTCGCCGTCGAAGATCAGGTCGGCGTAGAAGACCCCGTCGCGCAGGGCCACGATCCGGACCTCCTGCAGGGTCCGGTCGAGCGCCTCGAGGACGTCCTTGAACAGGTCGTGCGTCAACGGCCGCGGAGGCACGACGCCCTGCTGGGCGTACGCGATCGCCGTCGCCTCGGCCGCCCCGATCCAGATCGGCAGGTAGCGGTCGCCGTCGCGCTCGCGCAGCAGCACTATCGGCTGACTGCTGGGCATCTCGACCCGGACTCCGACCACATCGAGCTCGCGCACCTCGTCAGCCTAACCCGCGCCGGACGGGGTGCCCCGGTCAGCCGAGCCGAGGACCGAGGCCGGCCTTGACCAGCGCCGCGTGCAGCCGCAGGCACAGGGCCGAGATCTCCCGCGCGGCCTCGCTCGCCCGGGCCTGCGCGTCGTCACCGCGGCCGCGGGACAGCGGCGTCACGACCTGCTCGACCAGGCCGACCTCGCGGTCCGCGGCGGTCCGGAACGGCCGCAGGTGCCGAGGCTCGATGCCGTACGCCGCGAGCTCGGCCGCCGCGTGGGCGATGGTGAGCGCGGTCTCGTCGAAGTAGCCGCCGGACCCGGCCGTGAGCAGCCCGAAGGTCTCCAGCTGCGCGACCTCCGGCTCCTCCAGGCCGGCGGCTACGGCCAGCTCGGCCCGGGTCATCCGCAACGCCTGCCCGCGGCGGACGAAGGACGAGGGGTCGGGCCAGTCGCCGGCGGCCACCGCCCTCGGGGCCCGCGGACCGGGCGCGCCGTCCCCCGGTGGGTCGAAGCCGCGGTCGTAGGCGTCCAGCGCCTCGCGGATCACCCGGAGCGGCCAGAAGTGGTCGCGCTGCAAGGTCAGGATGTACCGCAGTCGCTCGACGTCCTCCTGGCTGAACTTGCGGTAGCCGGAGGGAGTGCGGGCCGGCTCGACCAGGCCCTCGGCCTCGAGGTAGCGGATCTTGGAGATGCTGACGTCCGGGAAGTCCTGGCGCAGCTGCTCGAGGACCTCCCCGATGCTGAGCGTCGCCGCGTGCGCGGCCGGCCGCGAGCTGTCCCGGCGCGGGGCCGCCGAGCTCACGCGGTGCTGGCCTGTTGGAACAGGAACCGGAACTTGCCCACCTGCACCTCGTCGCCCGTGTGCAGCGGCTTCTCCCCCTCGATCCGCTCGCGCCCGACGTACGTGCCGTTGAGACTGCCCACGTCCCGGACCGAGAAGCCCTCCGCGGTCCGGACGAACTGCGCGTGCTTGCGCGACACGGTGACGTCGTCCAGGAAGATGTCATTGCCCGGGTGCCGGCCCACCGTCGTGATCTCGGCGTCGAGCAGGAACCGCGCGCCGGAGGTCGGGCCGTACTTCACCAGGAGCAGCGCGGTGCCGGCGTGCAGGGCCTCGACCGTGGCCTGGTCGGCGGGGCTGAGGCCGGGCTCGTTGGCGTCCGGCGCCAGCTCGATCTCGCGGCCGGTGTCGGCCGCGGTGTCGGCGTTGTCGGTGGCCCGGGGGCCCTCCGCGGCGGGCCCGGCCGGCTCGCTGCCTCCGGCGGAGCCGCCGTCGGGAGAGAAGACGATGTCGGTCTCGTCAGACGATCCAGCCATCGGTCCTCCCCTCGGGTAGAGAAGTGGTAACGGTAGCCCGTCCACGCCCTGCCGTGGAACGCGCTTCAGCCCAGCTGGGCACGATAGGCAGCCGCGTCGAGCAGGCCGGCCGCCGCGTCGGCGTCGGTCGGGGCGAGCTCGAACAGCCAGCCCTCGCCGTACGGGTCGGTGTTGACCAGCTCGGGGGTGGCGTCGAGCGTCTCGTTGCGGGCGGTCACCTCGCCGGACAGCGGGGCGAAGAGGTCGCTGACGCTCTTGGTCGACTCGACCTCGCCGCACGCCTCGCCCTCGGTGATGCTGGCCCCGACCTCCGGGAGCGTCACGTAGACCACGTCGCCGAGGGCGTCCTGGGCGTAGGCCGTGATGCCGACCCGGACGGCGCCGCCGTCGGCCGCGGCCGACCGGACCCATTCGTGCTCCGGCGTGTAGTGCAGGTCGTCGGGGTACTCCAGGGAGCTCATGGCCGTGCCCTTCTGTCGTGTCAGCCGGCCGATCCGGAGGGGGTCGGAGCCGGGCGAGCGTAACGAGGCGGTGAAACGGTGTGCAAGGCCGTGATGTCGACCTGCTGCTCGCTCGTGACCGTGCCATCGGCCCCGTGCTGGCGCAAGGTTTCCAGCACACCGCCGGGGATGTCGAGCGCGGCGGCCAGGGTCTGCGGGTCCCCGACGGCCAGGAAGACGTACGGCGCGTGCAGCGTGGTCCCGTCCACGACGATCCCCGAGGAGCCGGAGTCGGAGCCGTCGACGAACGAGGTGCTGGCGACCACCCGGACCGTCCCGATCTGCAGCGCCTCGGCCCCCGCGTCCCGCAGCTCCTCCGTCGCGTCCAGCAGGCTGGCCGCGGTGACGCCGGCCTTCGGGTCGCTGACGATCAGCCGGATGCCCGGGCCGGTGGCCGTCTTGGTGCCGGTCAGGATGCCGAGGGTGTCCAGGCGCGACTGGGCCGCCTCGAGCGCCGCCTGCGAGGAGTTCGAGCCGGACTGGAGCCGCTGCTGGGTCGACTCCAGCTGCCGGGCGTCGTCCTCGAGCCGGGTCTCCCTCTGGTTGACGTCGTCGAGCACCCGGACCAGGTCGTCCTGGCGCAGCGCGGACAGGCCCTCCTGCTGGGTCTGGCGCACCTGGGTGACCACGGCGAAGCCGAGCAGCAGGGTCAGCACCCCGGCCAGGGCCTGGGCGCGGGAGGCCCGCGGCCGGCCGGCCCGCCACAGCCGGGCCCAGGCCGACCGGGCGCTGGGCTCGGGTTCGACCGCCAGGTGCTCCGGCGGGTGCTCCGGCAGGTGCTCGGGATGGCTCCGCGGCGGCTGCTCGCTCATGCGCGGAAGAGGTGGCGGCGGATGGCGGCGACGTTGGAGAAGATCCGGATGCCGAGCACGACGACGACGCCGGTCGAGAGCTGGGAGCCCACGCCGAGCTGGTCGCCGAGATAGACGATCACCGCGGCGACGACGACGTTGGACAGGAACGACACCACGAAGACCTTGTCGTCGAAGATCCCGTCGAGCACGGCCCGCACGCCGCCGAACACCGCGTCCAGCGCCGCCACGACGGCGATCGGCAGGTAGGGCTGCAGCCACAAGGGCACGGTCGGGTGCAGCAGGACGCCGGCGACGATGCCGACGAGGAGTCCGAGGGCGGCGATCACGAGGAGTGCTCCGAGCTGGTCGAGGTCGGGTCCGAGGAGGCCTTGCTGGTCGGCTTCGGCGCGGTGATCGGCTTGGCGTCGTGCAGGGTCAGGCCGCTCGCCGCCGGCAGCGAGATGGACTTGACGCTCTCGACGTCGCTCGGGATGTCGAAGTTGTCCGAGAGGGAGCGCAGGTAGCGCCCACCGCTGCCGTCGGCGAAGTCGGCCCGCATCGAGTCCGAGGAGCCGACGGCGCTGACGACGTACGGCGGGGAGAGCGGCCGGAAGTCCACCAGGATCGCCTGCCCGGCGGAGCGGATCGCGGAGAGGCCGGTGAGCCGCTGGCCGTTGACCCCGATCGCCTCGGCACCGGCCGCCCACAACCCGTTGACGACGGTCTGCAGGTCGCGGTCCTGCACGCGGCCCTGGGCGTCCTGGTCCTGCTCGCGCGGGTCGGCGTTCGCGGTGGGCGCGGAACCCGGGGCGTCGTCGACGGTGACCCTCAGCCCCGGGCCCCGGACGGCGAGGGATCCCGAGACGATGCCGAGGAGCTGGATCTGGTCGGCGAGGCCGCCCTGCGTGGTCAGCCGCAGCAGCTCGGCCTGGGCCTTGTCGTTGGCGAGGCGGAGTCCGTCGTTGGCCTTCTGCAGCTTGTCGGCGGCTGCCGTCTCGGCCCGGATGCGTTGCAGCAGAGCCTGTTTCGCCGTCGCAGCCTGCGGCTGCGGCGCACGCAGGGAGAGCACGGCTGCGACGGTGAGCAGGCCGATCACGGCGAGGACCACGAGGGTCAGGGCGTGGACGGCCGGGCGCTGGTTCGTCTCGGGCGAGAGGCGGCGCCGCTCGGCGGCCGCGGCGTAGCCCGGGTCGAGCGGTCGCTCCATCGCCTCGGACAGCAGGGACATCGACGCGTCCACCCGCCGGGGCGCCGGCTGGGTCCTCGGGGGCGGCGCCGCGGGTGCGGCCGGGCTCACGACGCCGTCCGGAGCGGGCGAGGCACCGTGCGCAGCACCTGACGGGTCTGCCGGGCGTAGAGGATGCCGGCCAGCCAGTACATGCCGGTCCCCCACCACACGAAGGCCCACCCGATCGGCTGGGCGACGTCGCCGGCGACGTTGTCGTAGTTGCCGATCAGGAGCAGGGGGAAGGCGTAGAGGAGGCAGAAGGTCGCGGCCTTGCCGAGGAAGTGGACCGGCAGGGCGGTGTAGCCGCGGGACTTCAGCATCGGCAGCAGGCTGGCGATGAAGACCTCGCGGGCGAGCAGGACCGCGACCACCCACCAAGGCACGATGTGCCGCCAGGCCAGCCCGAGCAGGGTCGCCAGGATGTAGAGCCGGTCCGCGGCCGGGTCCAGCAGCTTGCCCAGGGGCGAGATGAGGCCGTAGCGACGGGCGATCTTGCCGTCGAAGTAGTCGGTCCAACCGGCCACCATGATGACGACCAGGGCCCAGCCGTCGTGGTGCTCGAGGATGAGCCAGAGGAACACCGGTACGCCGACCAGCCGCAGCGCCGAGAGGGCGTTGGGCACGGTCAGCACGCGGTCGGTGGTGCCGTCCTCGCTCATGCGCTCCCGTCCTGGCCACCGTGTCGGCCCACGTGCTGCCCCCGTATGCAGCCCCGGTCGCAGGCCGCCGCAGCCGAGCCTAAACGACGCCGGGCCCCGCATCCGCGGGCGATCGGGCCGCATCCCTGGTCAGATGGACCCATGGCGCGCAGGCTGGACCGCATGACCGTTGCATTCGCCCCGACAGCACGGCCCGGCCGTCGGCGGCGACGGGTTGCCCCGGCGGCGGTCCTCATGGCCGTGGTAGCGCTGGCGGTCGCCGCGTGCGCCGGGCCCAGTGGCCAGACCGGCCAAGGGACGCACCACGCGGTGGCCCCCGCGTCCTACCCCGGGCCGCCGTCGACGCTGAGCAGCCAGCCGTTGGCGCCGACCATCACCTCGTCGTACGACAAGGTGATGGTGATCCCGGAGGAGAACGAGACGGAGAGCGCCGTCATCGGCTCCAGCCAGGCGCCGTACCTCACCAAGCTGGCCAAGACCTACGGGCAGGCCACCAACATGACGGCGAACTACCCGGTCAGCTGCCCCTCGCTCGCGGCCTACATCATGTTCACGAGCGGAGGTCAGCAGGGCATCTGCGACGACAAGAACCCGAGCGTGCATCAGTTGTCGGTCGACAACATCTTCCAGCAGGTGGCGACCGCCGGGCTGCAGTGGCGGCAGTACGCCGAGTCGATGCCGACGAACTGCCGGCGGACCAACACGACCGACGGGCTCTACCTCGTCCGGCACGCACCGCCGCCGTACTTCACCAGCGAGGCCACCCGCTGCAACACCTGGGACGTGCCGGCGGGTACGACGACGAGCGGTGCCCTGCACAGCGCGCTCGCGTCCGGCCTGCCGGCGTACTCGATCGTGACCCCTAACGCCTGCGATGACATGCACGGGGCTCCCAGCTGCACCACATCGGTGATCAAGAAGGGCGACAGCTGGCTGGCCAGGTGGATGCCGCTGATCATCGCCTCGAAGGACTTCCAGCAGGCCCGGCTGGCCGTCATCATCACGTGGGACGAGGGCTCGTCCTCGAGCAACCACATCCCGACGGTGGTCGTCACCAAGACCACGCACGCCGTGACCTCGGCCACCGCCTACAACCATTGCTCGACGCTGCGGACAGCCGAAGAGGTGCTCAAGCTGCCCCTGCTGGCGTGCGCGTCGACGGCCGCCTCGTTCCGCAAGGCCTTCACCTTCTAGCGCGGAGCTCATCAGATCGCGATGCTCGAGAGCTGGCACACGGCGACCGCGTCGCGCTGCTGAATCGTCAGCTCGCGCATCACCTCGCGCGGGGCGGCCGCGACGATCGTGGGGGCGCCCAGGCCGGGGCCGCTCAAGGGCGTCTGATGCCGGCGACTGTCCGGATCTGCCGATGAGCGGATGGTCTGCGCCGAACGGAGGGCAGAACCGCCCGAGCCAGCACCTCGAGGCCGACTCGATCGCACTTCTGACCTCCTGGCGGTTCGACCACCAAGGCCCACCTGCCGCGGAGTGGTCGCGGTTCTGCCGCCACCGTGCGAGTGCGCGTCAGCAGCCAGTCTCGAAGACCATGACCCTCTCACCGCCGTCGCTGACCCACCGACGCGCAGCCAGCGCTGGTTCTCGGGGCGCGGATCGTGTCGAGCGCGCTGTTGGGCAGGTAGGCCGCCTTCAGGCGGCTGGCCCAGGCGAGCTTGGCAGAGGGATTTCCGATATCCCAGGCATGACTGCGATGCGTCGTACCCGGCACCCACAGCAACCGAATATTGGCCGCCTCCACTTCTACGCCAACGGCCTCGCAGCTGAGGGCTCCCCCCGGCTGCGGTCGGAAGACCGGTCCGTCGGTCCTGAGGACCAACTCGGGTCCGAACTCCTTCCAGATCGTCAGAAGTGACTGCCCCAGCATCACTCCCGCCACAGGAGGGTCTCGGTCCTCTTCGAACCACTGCACCCAGTCAACCTAGCGATCGCCCACGTCCGCATGTGCCGCGGAGCGAGCGCGGATCGGCTGGGCGGACAGCTGTCGCCCCCACTACCCCTTGGGGCCGGCTCAGCCCTCCAAGGCTGGCGCAGTGCGTCGCTGTGCCGCCTCGACGACCTCGGCGTAGTCCACCGAAAGACCTCCCCCATGCGCATTGACCAGGACCCGAGGGGCCGGGAACGGCCTCGATGTCCAACCAGCTGTCAGAGCTCCAGGTGCGACAGGCCCCGCTCGGCCGCCCCCTAGGTTCACCGCGTACCGGTGCAATCGCCGGGCGACGAGCAGCGCCGTGGGAGAAGTCCTCCGCGGTAGCGGTCCCGTTGTCGATCGCCGTCAAGAATGGTGGTCAGATGACGTCAGGGAGACGCAGCGAGGGCGCCTCCGATGTCTCGGAAACGCCCTCTGACCTGCAGTTATACCCGGTCGGGATGACAGGATTTGAACCTGCGACCCCTTGACCCCCAGTCAAGTGCGCTACCAAGCTGCGCCACATCCCGGGATCCCGCTCGCGCGGGCAGGCAGCAGATTACCTCAGACCCGCGGCCGGGCTGCCCGCGGCGGATGAGTGCGGTCAGCGCCGTACGGTGGGGCGGCCGCGCTTCTCCCGGACCCGGACGCTGACCTCGATGGGCGTCCCCTCGAAGCCGAACTCCTCGCGCAGCCGGCGCTCCACGAACCGCCGGTAGCCGGCCTCCAGGAAGGCGCTCGCGAACAGCACGAACCGGGGCGGCCGGGTCGCGGCCTGGGTGGCGAACAGGATCCGGGGCTGCTTGCCGCTCCGGACCGGGTGCGGGTGCCCGGCCACGACCTCGCCGAGGAACGCGTTGAGCCGCCCCGTCGGGATCCGGCTGTCCCACGAGGCCAGCGCGACGTCCAGGGCGGGCACCAGCCGGTCGAGGTGGCGCCCCGTGCGGGCCGAGAGGTTCACCCGCGGCGCCCACGGCACCTGGACGAACTCCTTCTCGATCTCGCGCTCCAGGTAGTAGCGGCGCTCCTCGTCCAGCAGGTCCCACTTGTTGTACGCGATCACCAGGGCCCGGCCGGAGTCGATGACCTCCTGCACGACCCGCACGTCCTGCTCCGCGATCGGCTCCTGGGCATCGACGAGAACGACTGCCACCTCAGCCTTCTCGAGCGCGGCCTGGGTGCGCAGGGACGCGTAGAAGTCGGCGCCCCTGGCCTGGTGCACCCGCCGCCGGATGCCGGCCGTGTCGACGAACCTCCACTGGCGGCCGCCGAGGTCGACCAGCTCGTCCACGGGATCGCGCGTCGTGCCCGCGACCGCGTCCACGACGACCCGGTCGGTGCCGGTCAGCTTGTTGAGCAGGCTGGACTTGCCGACGTTCGGGCGCCCGAGCAGGGCCACCCGGCGCGGGCCGCCCTCGGCGTACGGGCCGCCGACCGCGCTCACCTCGGGCAGCACGGCCAGGGCGGCGTCGAGCAGGTCACCGCTGCCGCGCCCGTGCAGGGCCGACACGGGGTAGGGCTCGCCGAGGCCGAGGGACCACAGGGTGGCGGCGTCGGCCTCGCCCCTGAGGTCGTCGACCTTGTTGGCCACCAGGATCACCGGCTTGCCCGCGCGGCGCAGCACCCGGACCACCTGCGCGTCCTCGTCCAGCGCTCCCACCGTGGCATCGACGACGAACAGCACGGCGTCGGCCAGCTCGATGGCGATCTCGGCCTGCTCGGCCACCCGGATCTGGATGCCATGAGCCTTCAGCTCCCAGCCGCCGGTGTCCACCAGGGTGAACCGCCGGCCGGACCAGTTCGCCTCGTACGCAACGCGATCGCGGGTCACGCCCGGGACGTCCTCGACGACGGCCTCGCGCCGGCCGAGGATGCGGTTGACCAGCGTCGACTTGCCAACGTTGGGGCGCCCGACGACGGCCAGGACGGGCAGCGGGCCGGCCGGCTCCCCCGCCGGGCCGCCCTCGACGCCGTGCTCCAGCAGCGCGACGTCCTCCTCGTCCAGCTCGTACTGCTCCAGGCCGGCCAGCAGGCTCTCGGCCAGTCCGCCGCTCGCGCCGTCAGCCCCCACGGTGCCGTCCGTGCCCGCCGTGCCCGCCGTGCTCTCTGTGCTCTCTGTGCTCTCTGTGCTCTCTGTGCCGTCCGTGTCGCTCACGCGCTGCCTTCGATCTGGTCGTCCGTGGGCAGCGGCAGGCCGAGGCGCTGGCTGGCATCGAGCACGTGCGCCGACAGGCGGACCCGGAGCTCCTCGGTCAGGTCGGTCATGGCCTGCTTGCCGGGGACGCCCGTGGGGCGCTTCAGGGAGATGGGGGCCCCGAAGACGGTGGCCACCCGACGCAGCGGCGGCGGGAAGCCGCTGATCGACTGGCCGGTCCGGCGGGTGCCGAGCACGGCGACCGGGACCACCGGTGCGCCCGAGGCGAGGGCCAGCCAGACCGTGCCGGCGTTGGCCTCCGCCACGTCGCCGCGGCCACGCCGGCCCTCCGGGAAGATGCCGACGCAGCCGTCCCGCTTGAGCACCTTCAGCGCTGCGGTCAGGGCACCGCGATCAGCCACGGTTCGGTCGATCGGGATCTGGCCGACGGTCGTGATCAGCCAGCCGATCGGGCCGTGGAACATCTCCTTCTTGACGATGAAGTGCACCGGCCGCGGCGCCAGCCCGAAGACGAGCGGCCCGTCCATGAAGCCGGTGTGGTTGGCGGCGTAGATCACCGGCCCGTGTTGCGGGACGTTCGAGCCGCCGTAGCAGCGGCCCCGCCAGACGGTGCGGAACAGTACGGCGCCGATCCCGTGCCCGGCCCTCGCCCCTCGCGGCCCCGGCACCGGAGTGCTCATGCCCGCACCCCGTCCGGCCGCACGCCGGTGCGTGCCGCCACCTCGGCCAGGACGGCGTCGACCACCTGCTCCAGGGACAGCGCGGAGGAGTCGATCGTCAACACGCCGTCCGCCGCCGACATGAAGCTCGAGACCGACGAGTCGTCGCGGTCCCGGCGTACGACCTGGTCCCTGGTCGCGTCCAGCGCGGACTGGTCGGTGCGGCCGTGCAGCTCGGCGGCCCGGCGGGCCAGGCGGGCCTGCTCGTCGGCGGTCAGCAGGATGCGTACGTCGGCGTCCGGCGCGACCACGGTGGTGATGTCCCGGCCCTCGGCCACGGTCCCGCGCGGGTCGGCGGCGATCAGCCTGCGCTGCAGGCCGCGCAGCTCCTCGCGCACCTCGAGGTTGGTCGCGACGGCGCTGACGGCTGTGGCGATCCGCGGCGCCCGGATGGCCCGGGCGACATCCCGGCCGTCGACGGTCACGGTCGGGTCGGCGGGGTCGGTGCCCATCGCCAGCGGCAGGCTGCGGGCCAGCTCGGCCACGGCGTCGCGGTTCGCCGGGTCGGCCGGGTCGCAGCCCTGCTCCAGGCACCACCAGGTCAGCGCGCGGTAGATCGCCCCGGTGTCCAGGAAGCTCAGGCCGAGCCGCGTCGCGACCCGGCGGGACACGCTCGACTTGCCGGACCCGCTGGGTCCGTCGATGGCCACCACGATGCGGCGGGAAGGGTCGGATGGCACGCCGTGAGGTTAACTGCTGGTGGCGGTCCGAAGACAGTTGGCCGCTCGCCCGGGCGCTGGTCAGGCGCTGGTCAGGCGCTGCTCAGGCGCTGGTCAGGTCCGCGTCGTGGACGGTCCAGCCGCGCTCGCGCAGGGCGGCCACCAGGGTCAGCGCCGCGCCCGGCACCACCATCACCTCGGCCAGACCCACCGGCTGGCCCTGGCTGTGCTCCAGCCGTAGGTCCTCCAGGTTGATCCCGGCCTGACCCACGTCGTGCAGCAGCCGGGCCAGCTCGCCCGGACGGTCGGGCACGAGCACCGGCACGGCCGCGTACGCCGTGTGCGGTGCGCCGTGCTTGCCCGGGATCCGGTGCTGGCCCGCGTTGCCCTGCGCGACCAGGCCCGCGACCGCGGCCCGGGCCCCGCGAGCCGGCGCCGCCGAGGACTCGGTGGCCAGGGCCTCGAGCGCGGCGAGCAGCTGGTCGAGGTCACCGCGGACCGCCTGGAGGACTCCGGCAACAGCTGCGGCGTTGGCACCGAGGATCTGGGTCCACAGCTCCGGGTCGCTGGCGGCGATCCGGGTGACGTCGCGCAGGCCCTGGCCGGACAGGGCGAGGGCCGAGTCCGGGGCGCCGCCCAGACGCGCGGCGGCCAGGCTGGCCAGCACTTGCGGCACGTGCGAGACCAGGGCCACGGCCGCGTCGTGGGCGTCCGGGGCCAGCTCGACCAGGATGCCGCCGACCGTCTGGCCGAGGGCGCGGACGGCGGCGACGGCCTCCGGCGAGCTCCCGGTGTGGGGGCAGACGACCCAGGGCTGGCCGGCGAAGAGATCAGCCCGGGCCGCGACGGCTCCCGAGCGCTCGCGCCCGGCCATGGGGTGGGCGCCGGCATAGCGAGAGAGGTCAATTCCCCTGTCCTGCAACGCTTTCAGCGGGCCGGCCTTCACGCTGGCCAGGTCGGTGACGGCCGCCTCGGGCCGGCGCTCCAGCTCGGCCGCGACGACCCGGGCCACGACGTCCGGAGGGGCGGCGACGACCACCAGGCCGATCGGCAGCGAGTCGGGCCCGTCGATGCCCTGGCCGTCGCGCTCGGCCTGACCGGCCCCGAGATCGACCGCCAGCGCCAACGCCGTCGGCGACGGGTCGGACAGCTCGACCGCGACACCGCGCCGGCGCAGGGCCAGGCCGAGACTGGTGCCGAGCAGCCCGGTGCCGACGATCCGCACGGCGGCGGGCAGGCCGGGGGGTAGCGCCGCGGGCTCGGGCAGGCTCATCGCGCCGGCGCCGTCATCGCTGGCTCACTGGGCGAGGTCGCGGCGCAGGGCCGCCGCGCCGCGCAGGTAGACGTGCTGGATCTCGGCGCGGGACCGGTCGGTGTCCACGTGCGCCATCAGCCGCACCACGCGCGGCATCGCGCCGGCGATGTCCAGCTCCTGGGTGCACATCAGCGGCACGTCGCCCAGCCCGAGCTCGCGGGCGGCCAGGGCCGGGAACTCGCTGTGCAGGTCCGGGGTCGCCGTGAACAGCACGCTGATCAGGTCGTCGGTGCCGAAGTCGTTGGCCTGCAACACAGCCCGGACCAGCTCCTGCACCGACTCCAGCAGGTGCTCGCGCTCGTCACGGTCCAGCTGGACCGCTCCTCGCACAGCGCGTACCGCCACGGGTCCTCCCCTTTCGGTCAGATGCTCCAGCGCAAACCCTCTCAGAGCCCGACGGCGGAGTAGAGCCGGCCGACCTCGTCCCGCGTCAGCGACCGCACCTTGCCCGACCGGAGCTCGCCCAGCCGGATCGGGCCGACGTCGGTGCGCACCAGCTGGAGGACGGGATGGCCCACGGCCTCGAGCAGTCGGCGTACGACGTGGTGCTTGCCCTCGTGCACGACGACCTCGACGAGTGCCTTGCCCGGCTGGGAGTCCACGATCCGGAAGCTGTCGACGCTGACCGAGCCCTCCTCCAGCTCGACCCCCGCCCGCAGCCGCTTGCCGACGTCCCGCGCGACCGGGCCCCGGATCTCGGCCAGATAGGTCTTCTGGACGCCGTACGACGGGTGCAGCAACCGGTGCGCCAGCTCGCCGTCGTTGGTCAGGAGCAGGAGCCCCTCGGTGTCGATGTCGAGCCGGCCGACGTGGAACAGCCGCTCCTTGCGCTGCCCCACGAAGTCGGACAGGGCCGGTCGTCCGCGCTCGTCGTCCATCGTCGAGACGACGCCCGGGGGCTTGTTGATCGCCAGGTACACCTTGGACTCGTCCAGCTGCACCCGCAGGCCGTCGAGGTGGATGACCGCCCGCTCGGGGTCGACCCGCACCCCCAGCTCGCGGACCAGCTGGCCGTCGACGGTGACCCGGCCGGCGGTGATGATCTCCTCGCAGGCCCGGCGGCTGCCGATGCCGGCCTGGGCGAGCAGCTTCTGCAGCCGCACGCCGTCCGGGTCGTGGACGTCCTTGGCGGGGACCTTGGTCTTGGCGTTCGCCTTCGACCGGGCCGGGTCGGTGGCGCTGCGGACACGGCCCCGGCCGGGCACGGAGGCGCCGGGTCGGGCCCGCTTGGTGGGAGTCCCGGGCTTGCCGGTGCGGCCGCGGTGCGGCTGAGGGCTCATGACCCCATCATCCCGTGCGGTCACCGGCCAGGTCGTCCAGCGCGTCCACCTCGGGCAGGTACGGCGCCAGGGCCGGCAGCTCGTCCAGGCTGGAGAGGCCGATCCGCTCCAGGAACAGCGTGGTCGTGCCGTAGAGGATCGCGCCGGTCTCGTGGTCGGAGCCGGTCTCCTCGACCAGGCCCCGGGAGACCAGGGTCCGCATGACCCCGTCGACGTTGACCCCGCGGATCGCCGAGATGCGTCCGCGGGCCACCGGCTGCCGGTAGGCGACGACGGCCAGCGTCTCCAGGGCCGCCTGGGTGAGCTTGGCCTGCTGGCCGTCCAGCACGAAGGCCTCGACCACCGGCGCGTAGACCGGGCTGCTGTAGAACCGCCAGCCGCCGCCGACCTCGCGGAGCTCGAAGCCCCGGGCGGACTCGACGTACTCGGCGGCGAGGGTCGCCAGCACCTCGCGGACCCGGTCCCGGGTCAGGCCCAGGGCCGTCGCGAGCGCAACGTCGGTGATCGGCTCGTCGATGACCATCAGGACGGCCTCGAGCGCGCCCGCCGCACCGCCCGGCAGGTCGTCGACGTCGACCACCTGCCCCTGCGGCCCCCGCGGCCCTTCGGAGTTGTCAGCCGCTCCGGGGGGTATACCCCCTGCTGGGGCTGACACCTCGCCCTGGCCCTCGAGCAGCTCGGAGTTGTCAGCCGCTCCGGGGGGTATACCCCCCGCTGGGGCTGACAGGTTGTCGGTTTGGTCGCTCACGGCTGCTCCACCTCGGTCGTCCCATCACTGGCCCGGGCCCCGGCGTCGAACTCGTCGCCCACCCCGAACTCGCGGTCGTCCTCCGCCGTCCACCGGATCGACAGCTCGCCCAGCGCGTCCACCTGCTCGAACGCGACCGCCCCCTCGCGGTAGAGCTCGAGCAGGGCCAGGAACCGCGCCACCACGACCCCGATCTCGGAGTCGGCCACCAGGGACCGGAAGCTCACGGTCCCGGAGTGCCGCAGCCGCTCCACGACGATGGCTGCCTGCTCGCGCACGCTGACCGCCGGCGCGTGCAGGTGCTCCAGCCCGATACCGACCTCCGGCCGGGGGGTCATCGCCGTCGCGGCCAGGGCGGCGAGCTGCTCGGGCGTGATCCCGAACACCAGCTCCGGCAGCAGCTGGGCCAGGTGCGGCTCGAGCCCGACCTGCCGGGGCAGCCGCCGGGCCCGGTCGGCCATCCGGGCCTCGAAGACCGCCGCGATGCCCTTGAAGGCGCGGTACTGCAGCAGCCGGGCGAAGAGCAGGTCGCGGGCCTCGATCAGTGCGAGGTCCTCCTCGTCCGGCCCGTCGGCCGACGGCAGCAGCCGGGCCGCCTTGAGGTCGAGCAGGGTCGCCGCGACCACCAGGAACTCGCTGGCCTTGGCCAGGTCCCAGTCCTCGCCGTTGACCTCGCGGTAGGCCTTGATCCAGCCGATGAACTCGTCGGTCACCTTGGCCAGCGCGACCTCGGTGATGTCCAGCTTGTGCTTCGAGATCAGCCCCAGCAGCAGGTCGAACGGCCCCTCGAAGACGTCCAGGTGGACCTCGAAGGCCACCCCCGAGGAGCGGGACGTCAGCACGCCACCCGGGACGCCGCCGGTCTTATCGGTCGGCCCGGTCTTGTCGGTCGGCCCGGTCTTGTCGGTCGGCCCGGTCTTCTCGGTCGGCTCAGTCGGCTGGTCCTGCTCGGGCGTCCGGGTCATCTGGGTCATCTGCTGCGAGGCCGCTGCCGGCTCAGGCGGCGTCGCCACGGGCGATGAGCTCACGGGCGAGGCTGCGGTAGGCCTCCGCGCCGGGGTGCGTTGCGGCGTACGACGTGATCGGCTCCGCGGCGACCGTGGCGTCGGGGAACTTCACCGTCCGGGCGATGACCGTGTGAAAGACGTTGTCCCCGAAGGCTTCCACGACGCGGGCCACGACCTCGCGGCTGTGCAGGGTGCGGCTGTCGTACATCGTCGCGAGGATGCCGTCGATCTCGAGCCGGGGGTTCAGCCGGTCCTGGACCTTCTCGATCGTCTCGACCAGGAGGGCCACGCCGCGCAGCGCGAAGAACTCGCACTCGAGCGGGATCAGCACGCCGTGCGCCGCAGTCAGGGCGTTGACGGCGAGCAGCCCGAGCGAGGGCTGGCAGTCGATCATGATGACGTCGTAGTCGTCGAGGACCGGCCGCAGCACCCGGGCCAGCACCATCTCGCGCGCGACCTCGCCGACCAGCTGGACCTCGGCGGCCGACAGGTCGATGTTGGCCGGCAGGACGTCGAGACCCGGGACCGCCGTCGGCTGGATCACGCCGTGGATGTCGATGCCGCGGTCCATCAGCAGCTGGTAGATCGTGACCTCGAGCTCGTGGGCGTTGATCCCGAGCCCGACCGAGAGCGCACCCTGCGGGTCGAAGTCGACGAGCAGCACCTTGCGGCCGTACTCCGCGAGCGCAGCCCCCAGGTTGATCGTGGTCGTCGTCTTGCCGACCCCGCCCTTCTGGTTGCACATCGCGATGATCCGGGCCGGACCGTGCGAGGCCAGCGGTGGCGGCACGGGGAAGGTCGGCAGGGGCCGGCCGGTGGGTCCCATGCCCGGCGCGACCTCGAGGCCGGCGTCCGGCTGAACCGCGCCTTGGACGGCGCCCTCGGCAGCGGTCTGGACACCGGACTCGACGCTCAGCGTCACGTCAGCCGTCTCGGCCGCCGGCCGCTCGGTCTCGGTGCTCACGGTGGGTCTGCTCTCCAGCTCGGTACGGCGTCCGTCGTGGTGCTCGGGCGGGGCACTGCGACCGGCCGCCGGCCGGTCCCCCCGCCTGGCCAGTCTCTCCCAAGACGCTGGCGACCCTAACCCCGGCACGCCGTCGATGTCATACGGCCCTGACGGCAAACCCGCCCCGCCGGTCACGCCAGCCCCGCCGGTCCCGTCAGCCCCGCCGGACGCTCCGGCCGAGTGCGCGGGGATGGGCGGCCGCGTAGACCTCCCGCAGCTTCTCCGCCGTCACCAGCGTGTAGATCTGGGTCGTGGTCACCGACGCGTGCCCGAGCAGCTCCTGCACCGTCCGGACGTCCGCCCCGCCGTCCAGCAGGTGGGTGGCGAACGAGTGCCGCAGCGTGTGCGGGCTGACCTTGCCGGCCAGGCCGCTGCGCTCGGCCGCCGCCCGCAGCACCGTCCAGGCGCTCTGCCGCGAGAGCCGGCCGCCGCGGCTGTTCAGGAACACCGCCGGCGTGCCCACGCCCCTCGCGGCGAAGACCGGCCGGCCGCGCACCAGGTAGGCCGAGACGGCCTCGCGGGCGAACGACCCGAGCGGTACGACGCGCTGCTTGCCGCCCTTGCCGCGCAGCCGGACCGCGCCGGCCTCGAGGTCCAGGTCGTCGACGTCCAGGCCGACCGCCTCCGAGATCCGGGCCCCGCTGCCGTAGAGCACCTCGAGCAGGGCGCGGTCGCGCAGGGACGTCGGCGTGTCCCCGAGGGCGGCTGCCGCCAGCAGGGCCTCCACCTGGTCGACCGAGATCGCCTTCGGCAGCCGCTTGGCCGGAGTCGGGGGTCGCACCCCGGCGGCCGGGTCGGTCGGGGTCACGTCCTCGAGCAGCCAGAACCGGTGCAGCCCGCGGACGGCGACCAGGGTGCGGGCCGCCGAGGACACCGACAGGGGCGGATGGTCCTCGTTGCCCTCGCGCAGCGCCGCCAGGAACGCCGTCACGTCGGCCTCGCGGACGGCGCCCGGCTCGCGAACTCCGTTGTCCTGCAAGAAGGCCAGGTAGCGCCGCAGGTCGCGCCGGTACGACGACAGAGTGTTCGCCGCGACACCGCGCTCGATCTGCAGATGCTCCAGCCAGCCGGTGGCCGCCCGCTCCAGCGGCGGTCGGCGCCGGGGGCGAGGCAGGCCCCGGTCGCCTGTGGTCCGGGACGGCCTGGGTCAGGACAGGACCTCGTCCAGGGTCACCGAGTCCATGCCGTGAGCCTCGGCCACCGGGCCGTAGGTCACGTGACCGTCGTGGGTGTTCAGGCCCAGGCCGAGGGGATGATCGGCCTGCAGCGCCTTGCGCCAGCCGCGGTTGGCCAGCTCGACGGCGTACGGGAGCGTGACGTTGGTGAGGGCGTAGGTGGAGGTGTGCGGGACAGCGCCTGGCATGTTGGCCACGCAGTAGAAGACCGAGTTGTGCACGGGGTACGTCGGGTCGGCGTGGGTGGTCGGGCGGGAGTCCTCGAAGCAGCCGCCCTGGTCGATCGAGATGTCCACGAGCACGCTGCCGGGCTTCATCCGGGAGACCTGCTCGTTGCTCACGATCTTGGGGGCCTTGGCGCCGGGGACCAGGACCGCGCCGATGACCATGTCGGCGTCGGAGATGGCCCGCTCGACCTCGAAGGCGTTGGAGGCGATGGTCTGGCAGTGCCCCTGGTAGATCGCGTCCATCTGCCGTAGCCGGGCCACGTTGCGGTCCAGCAGCAGCACCTCGGCCTGCATGCCGAGGGCGATCGCGGCGGCGTTCTGCCCGGCCACCCCGGCCCCGATGACCACGACCTTGGCCGCGTACGTGCCGGGGACCCCGCCCATCAGCACCCCGCGCCCGCCCTGGGCCCGCATCATCGTGTGCGCCCCGACCTGGGGCGCGAGCCGGCCGGCCACCTCGGACATGGGGGCCAGCAGCGGCAGGGAGTGGTCGGCCAGCTCGACCGTCTCGTACGCGATGCCGGTCACCTTGCGCTTGACCAGCTCCTCGGTCAGCGGCCGGTCCGCGGCCAGGTGCAGGTAGGTGAAGAGGGTCTGGCCCTCGCGCATCCGGTGGTACTCCTGCTCGACCGGCTCCTTGACCTTCAGGATCAGGTCGCCGGTCTCCCAGACGTCGTCGGCGGTGTCCAGGATCGAGGCGCCGGCCGCGACGTAGTCCTCGTCCAGGATCGACGACCCGACACCGGCGTCGCGCTCGACGAACACCTCGTGGCCGTTGGCCACCAGCTCGTGCACCCCCGACGGAGTGATGGCCACCCGGTACTCGTTGTTCTTGACCTCGCGAGGGATACCGACCTTCACGCTGGGCTCCATTGCTGTCCGCCGAAGACGGCGCCGTTGCCGTCAACCGGGCCGCCGGGGCGGCTGGCGCGAAGTCTAGGCCTCACCGGTCCGCACCCTCCCTCCGTGCTCCCCTCCGGCCGCGTTGCTCCCGTCCGGCCGGTGATCGGGGCGCTCGAACGGCGCGAGGACCGGCCGGACGGGAGCATGGCCGCGAGCGAGAGGAGCCGCCATGAAGCTGTACGCCGACGCGCCGGCCCGCCGGAGCCGACAGATCCTGCTGGACCTGCTGGTGATCGCCTGGGTGGTGGTCTGGGTCCGGGTGGGCGAGGACCTGCACGACGCCACGCTCCGGCTGGCCGGCCCCGGGCGGCAGATGCAGGACGCGGGCAACGGCATCGGTCGGAACATGCGCTCGGCCTCGGACCAGGTCGCTGGCGTGCCCCTCGTCGGCGACAGGCTCCAGACGCCGTTCGACGCCGTCGCCCGGGCCTCCACCAGCCTGGCCCGGGCCGGCGTCGAGCAGCAGAGCGCGGTCGGGCACCTGGCCACGGTCCTCGGTGTCGCGGTGGCGGTCATCCCGATCGCGATCGCGCTGGCCCTCTGGCTGCCACGGCGGCTGCGGTTCGCCCGGCGGGCCGGGGCGGCCCAGCGGTTCGTCGACGCGGACGCCGACCTGGACCTGTTCGCCCTGCGGGCGATGGCGGTGCAGCCGATGCACGTGCTCGCCCGGGTCAGCCCGGACCCGGTCGGGGCCTGGCGGCGCGGCGACCGCGACGTCGTACGGTCACTGGCCCTGCTCGAGCTCCGGGCCGCCGGGATCCGCCCGCCCGCCTGACCGGGTGCGTCGAGGTCGGTCAGCGGTACGACGGGTGCTCGGGCCAGGGCGCATCGGGCGCCCGGAGGGCATCCCACCCGCCGGCCGTGGCCCGCGCGGCCAGGGCGGCCAGGACGCCGACGGTCAGGCTCGGGCTGTGCAGCCGCCCGGCCAGGACGCCGTCGCGCAGCTCCTCCAGCGGCACCCACCGCAGCTGCATCGCGAGCTCCTCGCTCTCCCGCTGGTGCCGCTCGCCCTCGGCCACCTCGGACAGGTCGCGCGCCAGGAAGCACCGGAAGGCCTCCGACGTCCCACCCGGCGACAGCATCCAGTCGGCCAGGACGTGCCAGCTGCCGGCGACGAGGTCGGCCTCCTCGGCCAGCTCGCGCTGCGCGGCGGCGAGTGGCGGCTCACCCGCGACGTCGAGCAGTCCGGCGGGGATCTCCCACAGCACCATGCCGACGGGGTGCCGGTACTGGTCGATCACCGCGACCCGGTCCTGCTCGTCGACGGCGAGGACACCCACCGCGCCCGGGTGCTTGACGTACTCCCGGCGCACCACCCCGCCGTCGCCGAGGTCGACCGTGTCCGCCTCGACGTCCCAGACCATGCCGCTGAGCAGGTGCTCGTGCCGCAGGACGGGCCGCGGCGCGATCAGGTCGCGGATCGCGTCGCCGCCCTGCCCCGGGACGTCGTCGCCGCCCGCCGCACTCCCGCTCACGAGACGGAGATCGCAGCCTCGCGGTGCCGCTCGACCTCGACCAGCCGGCTCTCCCGCTGCCGGTCGACGGCGGCGGCGATCAGGCCGGCGAACAGCGGGTGGGCCCGGTTGGGGCGGGACCGCAGCTCGGGGTGCGCCTGCGTCGAGACGTAGTACGGGTGCACGTCGCGGGGCAGCTCGACGAACTCCACCAGGGAGCCGTCCGGCGACGTGCCGGAGAAGACCAGCCCGGCCCGCTCGAGGTCCGCGCGGTAGGCGTTGTTGACCTCGTAGCGATGACGGTGCCGCTCGGAGACCTGGCTCGAGCCGTACGCCGCGCGCACGGTCGACCCCTCGAGCAGGGCCGCGGGGTAGAGGCCGAGCCGCATCGTGCCGCCCATGTCGCCGGCCCCGCTGACGATGTGCTTCTGCTCCTCCATCGTCGCGATGACGGGGTGCTCGCTGTCGGGGTCGAACTCGGTCGACGACGCATCGGCCAGGCCCGCGACGTTGCGGGCGTACTCGATCACCATGCACTGCAACCCGAGGCAGAGCCCCAGTGCCGGCACCTCCTGCTCGCGGGCCCAGCGCAGTGCACCCACCTTGCCCTCGATGCCGCGCACGCCGAACCCGCCCGGAACGCAGATCGCGTCCACACCGGTCAGGGCCCGGCGGGCACCGTCGGGGGTCGAGCACTCATCCGAGGCGACCCAGCGCAGCCGGACCCTCGCATCGTTGCGGAAACCCCCGGCCCGCAACGCCTCTGTGACCGACAGGTAGGCGTCCGGCAGGTCGACGTACTTGCCGACGAGGGCCACCTCGACGTCGTGCTCCGGCTCGTGCACGCGCCGGAGCAGCTCGTCCCAGTCATGCCAGTCGACGTCGCGGAAGGGCAGGCCGAGCCGGCGTACGACGTAGGCGTCCAGGCCCTCGGAGTGCAGGACCTTCGGGATGTCGTAGATGCTCGGCGCGTCGACGGCTGTGGCGACCCCCTCGATGTCGACGTCGCACATCTGCGAGATCTTGCGCTTGATGCCGGCCGGGATCTCGCGGTCGGCCCGGCAGACGAGCGCGTCCGGCTGGATGCCGACCTGGCGCAGCGCCGCGACCGAGTGCTGGGTCGGCTTGGTCTTCAGCTCCCCGGACGGCGCGAGGTACGGCACGAGCGAGACGTGCAGGAAGAAGACGTTGTCGCGCCCGACGTCCTGGCGCACCTGGCGGGCCGACTCCAGGAAGGGCAGCGACTCGATGTCCCCCACCGTCCCACCGATCTCGTGGATCACGACGTCCGCGGCCGGCGCACCCCCCACGCCCTCACCGACGTCGAGCATCCGCGACTTGATCTCGTTGGTGATGTGCGGGATGACCTGGACGGTGTCGCCGAGGTACTCACCGCGACGCTCCTTGGCGATGACCTCGCTGTAGACCTGGCCGGTCGTGACGTTGGCCCGGCGGTCCAGGTCGACGTCGAGGAAGCGCTCGTAGTGCCCGATGTCGAGGTCGGTCTCGGCGCCGTCGTCGGTCACGAAGACCTCGCCGTGCTGGAACGGGTTCATGGTTCCCGGATCCACGTTGAGATAGGGATCCAGCTTCTGCATGGTCACGCGGAGCCCGCGCGCCCTCAGGAGATGTCCGAGGCTCGAGGCGGTCAGCCCCTTGCCGAGCGAAGAGGCCACGCCCCCGGTCACAAAGATGTGCTTGGTCTGCGCCACGGACTTCGACTCTAACAGTCGTCCGGCCGATCGGTGAGCAGGCCGGCGTAGACGGCGAGGACCGCGTCGCGGGTGACGGCCGCGTCGGGCAGCTCGCGGGCTCGGGCCCGGGCCCTCTCCCCCAGCCGGTCCCGGGCGCCCGGGTCGGCCAGCAGGACGGCCACCGCACGGGCCGCCGCGGCCGCGTCCCCCGGCGGCACCAGGACGCCGGCGCCCCCCAGCACCTGGGCCGTGCCACCCACGTCCGTGGCGACCACCGGGCACCCGGCCGAGAGCGCCTCCTGGAGCCAGATCGGCTGCCCCTCCCAGACCGCCGTCGACACCGCGACGTCCGCAGCGGCCAGCAGCTCGGGGATGTCGTCGCGCCAGCCGAGCAGCCGGACGGGGAGCTCCTCGTCGTCGATCCGTTGCTGCAGAACGGATCTCGCCGGACCGTCACCTGCGACCACGATCAGCGGTTGGTCCACCGGGTCCTGCAGCAGGGCCGCCACATCGAGCAGCAGGGGCAGGCCCTTCTGGGCGGTCAGCCGCGCGACGGACACGACGAGCGCCGGCCCCGGCTCGACCTCGGCGCGCGAGTCCACGCCGCCGTCGAGACGGAGATCCCGGCGGGTCTGCTCCGGCGTCCGCCGCAGCGGCCGCGGCGCCGGCCCGGCCACCACGGCGTGGGCGACCCTTCGGGCGCCGAGCGCGCGCTGACGCTCCTCGAGGTCGGCGGAGACGCCCAGCACCACATCGGCCCGTCGCGCGACGATGCGCTCGAGGACGCCGTACGCCGCCGCGACGGCGCCCCGGGCCACGAGCGCGTTGTGCAGCGTGACCACCAGCGGTGGCGGCCCGCTGCGCCCGCGCGCCAGGGCGGCCAGGGCCCCGGCGCGGAGCCCGTGCGCGTGGACGACGTCGCAGCCCCGGACCAGCCGGCGCAGGGTCCGGATCGTCCTGGGGTCGCCGGTGAGGGAGGGCCTTTCGGCGATGGGTACGGCCACGAACCGCGCGCCGGCGGACGTCAGGTCGAGCGAGTCGTGGATGCTCTGCGGTCCGGCCACGACCACCGAGTTCCCTTGGGCCACCAGCGATTCCGCGAGGTGCCGGACGTGGCGTCCCACCCCTCCCCCGCTCGTGCCGAGGACGAGCAGGATCCGCAGGGGCCGGCTCATCGCGCGCCTCCGGTGACCCGGCCGAGGAGGGCCCGCGCGTCACCTCGGTCGGCCAGACCGACGACGATCGCCAGCAGGGCCACCGTGACGACGGCGCCCAGCAGCCCGGCGAGCAGGCTCCGCCCGACACCGGCCGACCCAGCGGCGTCGGTGACCACGCGGCCTCCGACGACGGCGACGGCGGCCGCGGCCAGGGCCACCGTCTGGGCCCGCGGGACGCCGGCCAGGGCCGACGGGCCTCGGGTCCTGATCACGCCCCACACCAGCAAGCCCCCGGCGACCGTCATGCCGGCGCTGCTCGCGATCCCGATGCCGAGGAGGGTGCGGCGCGGGTCAGCCGTGCCGTCGACGGTCGACAGGACCACCACGACGGACGCCGCCGCAGCCACCAGCCACCCGGCGGCCGTCGCGCCCGCCGCCCAGCGGCTGCGACCGTCGGCGTAGAGCGCGCGCCCCAGGTGGGCGATCAGGGCGAAGCCCCAGAGGCCGGGGGCGAACGCGGTCAGCGCGAGGCCCAGGCCGCCGAGCGCGGCCGCGCCGGTGCCCGCGCCCGCACCGCGACGGCCGGCGTCGATCGCCGAGAAGAACGCGCCCACCGCGGGGGCCGTGGCCACGAGCAGCGCCACCCCGCTCAGCGCGGCCAGGACCACGAGCCGGGTCGAGCGGGCCAGGGTCGCGGCGTAGCCGGTGTCGTCGCCGGAGCTGGCGTGCTCGGCCAGCCGCGGGAAGGCCGACGTCGCCAGCGGCACCGCGAGGACGGCGTACGGCAGCACGTAGACGGCCTGGACGTACTGGTAGACGTTCAGCGCGGCCGGCCCACCTCGGTGGTTGGCCAGGACCAGGGTCACGACCACGGCGACCTGCTGGGCGAGCAGGGTCACGACGCCGGCGGCCGCCAGGTGCCGGGCCCGCCGCGCGACCCCGGGCGGGAAGGTCAGCGTCGCCCGCAGCCGCACGCCGGAGCGGGCCACCGGCACGAACAGCGGCAGGCTGAGCGCGACGACCCCCAACGTCGTACCCACCGACAGGACCAGCTCGGCCCCCCGCGGCAGCCGGGACAGGTCGTCCCGCCCCGCACCGGCGAGGGCACCGAACAGCAGGTACGACGCGATGACCACCGCGCTGGACAGGAGCGGGGCGGCGGCGGGCCAGACGAACCGGCGATGGGCCTGCAGGATCCCGGTCAGGACGATGCCGATGCCGTAGAGGACGACCTGGGGCGCGAAGACCAGCAGCATCCGCACCGCCGCGGCGTGCAGCCCGCTGGTCGCGCAGCCGCCCTGCGGCTCCAGAGCGGTGATCAGCGGGCCGGACGCGACGGCGAGCAGGACGGCTACCGGCACCAGCAGCACCACGGCCCAGGTCAGCAGCGCCGACGCGACCCGGTCGACCTCGTCCCGGTTGCGCGCGGCCAGGGGGCGGGCCAGGAGGGGCACCACGGCCGCGGAGAGCGCGCCGCCGGCGACGACCTCGTAGAGG
The DNA here is from genome assembly GCA_963795385.1 of uncultured Actinomycetota bacterium. Lineage (GTDB taxonomy): Bacteria > Actinomycetota > Actinomycetes > Actinomycetales > CAVURS01 > CAVURS01. The sequence continues at coordinate 57,693 of CAWCHK010000003.1, read as the reverse complement.
ACGTTCGGCAGCTGGTTGGCCGTGGAGTACGCCGAGCCGGTGCAGGTCGCGCCGACCGAGTGCGAGAACGCCAGCCAGCGCCCGAAGCCGACGGCCCGGGCCAGCACCGTCACGGCGGCGATCAGCCCGGCGGCGCCGACCAGGCCGGCGCTGCGCCGCGCGCTCACGGCGCGGGTGCGGGCGGCCGGCGGCCCAGCTGGTCCAGGGCGCGCAGGGCGGGCGTGCGCTCGATGACCGCCGTGAAGCTGACCCGCTCGCTGGCCAGCGTCAGCGCTGTCACGACGGTCAGGGCCGCCAGCCGCGCGGGCCGCGACATCGACGCCGCCCACGCGGTGCCGAGCAGGGCGCCGGCGGCGTTGGCGCCGGTGTCGCCGAGCATGGCGCGCTCCCCCAGGTCCGCCGGCAGCGCAGCCGCGGCGGCTCCGGCGGCCGAGGCGGCGAGGCCGGCGCCGGGACCCGCGGGGACTGCGGTCAGGAGCCCAAGTGCCGCAACGCCTTTCAGCGCTCGGCCCGGGCGCAGGTCGAGCAGGTTGACCAGGTTGGCGGTCCCGGCGATCAGCGCCGCGGACGTCGCGACGTCGAGCGCGCGCACCGTCCCGCGGCGGGCCGCGGGGGAGCCCGGCCGGGTGGGCAGGATGGCCGCGGCGGCCAGGCCGCAGAGACCGAGCCCGGCGACCTTGACCGCGCCGGTGCTGACCTCGCCGCGCAGCAGGGCCTTGAGATGGCCGCCCAGGCCGCGGCTCGAGCCGTCACCGGCCAGGTCGTCGTACCCGCCGAGCAGCGCACCGCCCGCCGTCGCCACCGCGGCAGCGGCCCGGGTCCGCGACGTGAGGCCGGGGGCGAGCAGGGCGCCGGCCAGGGCTCCCGTCGCGTAGGCGGGGCCCTCGAGCAGGGTCACCGGCTCGTCCCGGTGGTTGCGCCGGCCCCAGAGTGCGGCACCTCCGGGCGGCTTGGCGACCAGCAGGTGCCCGGCCAGGGCGGTCGCGCCGGCGGACAGCGCGGCGGTCAGTAGCCGGCGGCTCACGGGACCGCGAGGTCGGGGAGGATCCGGGTCGCGCCGGCGCCGACGCCGTACTGGCCGGCCTTGCCCTCGAGCTGCTCGCGCAGCGCCAGGACCACGGTGATCAGGCCCATCTGCTGGTCGGCGTCGTCGACCGTCGACACGGCCGCGCTCGCCTGCTTGTCCGTGCGGAGGGCCTGGAGTGTGCCTCCCGGGTCGTCGGCGGAGGGGTCGGAGGCGGCCACCGCGCCGAGGCTCTGGGCGTCGAGGGCGCGGGTCAGCACGGCGTACGACGTGGCCTCGTCCTGCTGGAGCTTGCCACTCTCGTTGGCGGTCGGGCCGCCGGCGATGACGACAGCCAGCGCCGAGGTCTTGGGGGTCCCCGAGTAGTCGATCAGGCCGCCGGTCTTCAGGCCCTGCAGTGCGGTCGTGGCCCCGGAGTCGTTCTTGTTGGCGGCGGACTCGTCCGAGACGACGACGCCCCGCGCGAGGATCCCGGCCAGGTCCTGATCCTGGGTGGCACCGGTCGGCTCCTGGGTGCGGGCGAGCGGCGCCAGGCTCTGGGCGAGCGTGTCGCGGAAGTCCTTCTTGGCCGGGTCGGTCCAGCTGTTCGTCACCTTGATCGTCCCGTTGACCGCGGCGCCGGCCTGGGCCAGGACGTCACTGACGCCCTTGGCCACGCCGTCGCTGGAGCCGGGCAGCCGGACCAGCGTCACCGAGCGCCCGGCGAGGCGGGTCGCCACGAGCTCGGGAGCCAGCGCCTTGGCGAAGTCGTCGGCGTTGCTGACCTGCTGGTTGGCGTCGCGCAGCTGGGCGTTGAGGTCGGACTTGGTCTTGCGCAGCCCGGAGACCTCTTTGCTCAGCTGGTCGCCGATCTGCCCCTGGAGCGGCCCGGCCCCGAGCACGATCCCGACCGCGAGCGCCAGGAAGATCGAGACAATCGTGACAATCAGGTAGCGGAAGTCGATCATGCGACGGCCCTCAGCACGCCCCGCACCAGCAACCGCCGCAGCATGGGCCCCAACCTACCGAGCGCAACGCACCGGTCAGGCGTCGTACTCGTCCGGCACGCGCATCGCCGGGCCGCCGACCTGGAGGCCGAGCGGGGTTGCGCGCCCCTCCGGCTCCTCCCAGGCCTCCTGGCGCCCGAGAACGGTGAGGTCGAGGTGCTGGTAGGCGTTGTGGAACTCCTCGATGCCACGCCCGAACGTCGAGTACGTGTGGAAGACCTCGTCGCCGAGCCGCAGGAACGCGCTGATCCCCGGCATCTCCTCGCCGTTCATGCTGTCCTCCCACGGACCACCCGTCCATGGCGTTCCCGCCTCGGCGAGCTCGGCCTGGGTGCGGAAGTGCAGCAGCACCGGGGCGACCCGGTCGTCCAGCGTGGCGTGGAAGTCGTAGTTGAAGTCGCTGCCGTGGGACGAGTACCACGGGAACTCCCAGCCCATCCGCCGCCTGAACGCCTCGAGCTTCGGGTACGGCGCCCGCGACACCGCGACGAGCGTGGTGTTGCGGACGTGCAGCTGCCGCAGGCGGCCGATCCCGTCGGCGGCGGAGGAGCAGCTCGGACAGCCCTGCTCCCAGTCCGGCGCGAACATGAAGTGGTGCATCACCAGCTGCGGACGGCCCTCGAACAGGTCGAGCAGCCCGACCCTCCCGTCCGGGCCGTCGAACGTGTACGGCGCGTCCACCCGCACCATCGGCAGCCGGCGGCGGTCGGCGTTGAGGCGGTCCCGGGCGCGGGTCACTTCCTTCTCCTTGGCCAGCAGCTCCTTGCGGGCGGCGAGCCACTCCTCGCGGGACACGACCTCGGGCAGGTTGCCGATCGTCGTCATCTGCGGGCCTTCCTGGTTGGCGGGAGCCGTCGGCTCAGAACAGGCCCTGCAGCCAGGACACGAAGTCGTCCCACCGCGCCCCGAGCAGGCCGAGCAGCACGTTGCCGCTCGGTGTCGACGCGAGCGCCGCGACCACGGCGAGCAGGCCGACCAGCAGCAGCATGGTGATCTGCAGGTTCGACACGCTCGCCCGATAGAGCCGGCTCACCCCCTTGGCGTCGACCAGCTTGCCGCCGACCCGCAGCCGGGTCAGGAAGGTGCTGGCCATGCCCGAGCGGCCCTTGTCGAGGAACTCCACCAGGGTGGCGTGGGTGCCGACGGCGACGATCAGCTCCGCGCCCTTGTCGTCGGCCAGCAGCATCGCGACGTCCTCGCTGGTGCCGGTCGCAGGGAAGATCACCGGCTCCAGGCCCAGCGCGTGCACCCGCTCCAGGCCCGGCGCGCGGCCGTCCCGGTAGGCGTGGACCACGATCTCGGCCCCGCACTCCAGCGCGTGGTCGGAGACCGAGTCCATGTCGCCGACGATCAGGTCCGGGTGGTGCCCCGCCTCGAGCAGCGCGTCGGCTCCCCCGTCGACACCGATCAGGACCGGCTTGAACTCCCGGATGTACGGCCGCAGGGTCGCCAGGTCGTCCTTGTAGTGGTAGCCGCGGACGACGACGAGCACGTGCTTGCCGTCCATGCCCGTCTTGATGTCCGGCACGCCGACGCCGTCCAGCAGCAGCTCCCGCTCGCGCCGCAGGAACTCCATCGTGTTCGCGGCGAACGACTCGAGCTGCACCGCCAGCCCGGCCCGCGCGTCGACCGTCGCCGCCGCCACCGTCTCGGGGGTCTGCACCGTCCCCTCGGCCACCAGCCGGTCACCGACGTAGATCCGGCCCTGCTCCAGGCGGACCAGCTGGCCCTCCTGGATCTCGAGCATGACCTCGTGGCCGACCTGGTCGATCAGGGGCACGCCGCCCTCGACCAGGATCTCCGGGCCGAGGTTCGGGTAGCGCCCGCTGGTGCTCGCGACGGCGTTGATGACCGCGGCCGGGTGGCAGGCGATCAATGCCTCCGCGGACACCTTGTCGATGTCCAGGTGCTCGATGACGGCGATCTGCCCGTGCTGCAACCGCTTGGTGAGGTTCTTGGTCCGGGCGTCGACCCGGGCGATGCCGCTGAGCCCCGCCGCCGACGGCTCGCGGGGGCGCCTTCGCACCAGGGGCATGCGCATCGCGCCCATCCTTCCACGCAGCACCGATGGCAGCCCGCCCCGGAAGCCGCCTCAGGCCCGGGCCGCCGCGAGCAGCTCCTTGGCGTGGGCCCGTGCGGAGCGCGAGTCCTCCTGCCCGGCCAGCATCCGGGCCAGCTCCTGCACCCGGCCGCGCTCGTCCAGCCGCTCGACCCCGCTCTCGGTGACGCTGCCGTCCTCGGCCTTGGTCACGACCAGGTGCCGATCGGCGTACGCCGCGACCTGCGGCAGGTGAGTGACGACGAGCACCTGCGCGGTGCCGGCCAGCCGGGCCAGCCGCCGGCCGATCTCGACCGCCGCCCGCCCGCCGACGCCCGCGTCCACCTCGTCGAAGACGAAGGTCGGCACCGGGTCGGAGCCGGCCAGCACGACCTCCAGGGCCAGCATCACCCGCGACAGCTCGCCCCCGGACGCGCCGCGGGAGAGCGGCCGCGCGGGAGCTCCCTCGTGCGGGCTGAGCAGCAGCTCGACGTCGTCGACGCCGTGCCGGCCGAAGGCCACGGTGCGGCCGTCGGCCAGCTCCAGGCCCTCGTCGCTCTCCCGCTGGGTGACCGCGGCCTCGAGTCGGGCGTGCGGCATCGCCAGGTCGGCCAGCTCGGCGCCCACCAGCTCACCCAGCCGCAGTCCGGCTTCGAGCCGGGCCGCGCTGAGCGTGCCGCCGCGGTCGGCCAGCCGGCTCCGCAGGCCGGCCCGGTCGGCCTGCAGCCGCTCCAGCCGCGACCCGTCGTCGTCCAGCTCGGCCAGCCGCTTGGCCGCGTCGGCCGACCAGGCCAGCACACCGGCCACGTCGCCGGTCTCTGCGCCGTACCGGCGGGTCAGCCCGCGCAGCGCCGCCACCCGGTCCTGCGCCACCGCCATCCGGGCCGGGTCGGCCTCCACACCAGCGGCGTACGACGCGAGCTCGGCCCCCAGGTCGGCCGCGAGGAAGCCCACCTCGGCCACCCGGGTCTGCAGCTCGGCCAGCGCGGGGTCGAGGGCCGCGCCCTGCTCCAGCGATCGGCCCGCGGCGGCCACCAGCGCCGTCACCCCGCTGTCCTCCGCGCCCGCCTCCGGGTCCCCGCTCAGCGCGCGGTGGGCCAGCTCGGCGGCCTCGCGCAGGGCGTCGGCGTGGGTGAGCCGGGCCAGCTCGGCCGCCAGCGCGCTGTCCTCGTCCGGCTGGGGGTCGACGGCCTCGATCTCCTCCAGCCCGTGACGCAGCAGGTCGGCCTCCTGCGCGCGCTCGCGGCCCTTGGTCCGCACCTCGTCCAGCTCGCTCTCGACCGCGCGGAGGCGGTCGAAGTCCTCGACGTAGCCACCCAGCGGACCGGCGACGGCGGCCCCGGCGTAGCGGTCGAGCAGCTCGCGCTGGCGGGCCGGCGTTTGGAGCCGGATCTGGTCGGCCTGCCCGTGGACGGCGACGAGCTCGGGCGCGAGCTCGGCCAGCAGCCCGACCGGCACGGTCCGGCCGCCCAGGTGGGCGCGGGAGCGGCCCTCGGCCGTGACGCTGCGCGCGATGACCAGCGTCGCGTCGTCCAGCTCGGCACCGGCCTCGCGGGCGCGGACCGCGACCGGCCCCTCGGGGTCGACCCGCAGCACGCCCTCGACCACGGCCGACCCGGCCCCCGAGCGGACCGTACCGGCATCGGCCCGAGCGCCCAGGAGCAGCCCCAGCCCGGTCACGACCATGGTCTTGCCGGCGCCCGTCTCCCCGGTGACGACGGTCAGCCCCGGGCCCAGCTCCAGCACGGCCTCACCGATGACACCGAGGCCGCGGATCCGCATCTCCTCGAGCACGTCGGCCAGCCTAGGTGCAGCCCGAGGCGAGGTCAGGCACCCGGCGCGGCCCGCCGGTCGCGCCCGCCCCGCCACCCGCTGACCGGGAGGTTGAACTTCGCGACCAGCCGATCGGTGAACGGCGCCCGGGTGAGCCGGGCGAGCCGGACCGGAGTGCCGCTGCGGGTCACCTCGATCCGGGCTCCGGGCGGCAGCTCGAACCGGCGGCGGCCGTCACACCACAGGACGCCCGAGCCCTCCGTGTCGGGTAGGACCTCGACCGCCAGGGTCGAGCCCGGCGACACGACCAGCGGCCGGGCGAAGAGGGCGTGCGCCGAGATCGGCACGAAGAGCATCGCCTCGACCTCGGGCCAGATGACCGGTCCCCCCGCCGAGAACCCGTACGCCGTGGAGCCCGTCGGCGTGGCCAGCACGACCCCGTCGCAGCCGATGGTCGACAGCGGGCGCCCGTCGACCTCGACGACGAGCTCGAGCATCCGCTCCCGTGCGGCCTTCTCGACCGTCGCCTCGTTGAGGGCCCAGGACCGGAAGACCTCGGCGCCCGCCACCGTGACGATCACGTCGATCGCCATCCGCTCCTCGACGTCGTAGTCGCGAGCCACCACTCGGTCGACCGAGAGGTGCACGTCCTCCTGCTCGGCCTCGGCCAGGAAACCCACGTGACCGAGGTTCACCCCCAGCACGGCGACGCCGGTGTCGCGGCCGAGCTCGGCCCCGCGCAGGATCGTGCCGTCGCCGCCCAGACAGACGATCAGCTCGCAACCCGCTCCCGGCTGCTCCGGGTCCACCACGACGATGCCGTCGTTGCCGGTCCCCAGGTCCCGGGCCTCGGCCGGCAGCAGCGCGACCTCGAGGCCGGCGTCCAGCAGCCGGGCGATCATGCCCGTCGCCTCGGTCACGGCGCCGGGTCGGCCGGTGTGGGTCACGATCAGGACCCGGCGGCGCTCGCCGGGCGGTGGCCACGGGTCGAGGCGCTGGGGCGCGATGTCGCTCATCGCCGGCACCAGAGGAAGTACTCGACGTTGCCGGTCGCCCCGGGCCACCGCGACGGGACCACCTGGCGCACGGTCAGGCCGGCCCGCACGGCCGCCGTCTGGACGGCGTCGAGGGCCTCCTGGCGCTGCTGCTCCGAGCGGACGACGCCGTCCCGGCCGAGCCGGTCCCGGCCGATCTCGAACTGGGGCTTGGCCAGCAGGACCAGGTCACCGCCCGTCCCGACGAGGGTTGCGAGCACCTCTGTCACCAGGGTGAGCGAGATGAACGACAGGTCGGCCACCAGGAGGTCGAACGGGCCACCGAGGTCGGCCACCGCGACATCGCGGACGTTCGTGCCGGACCGCTCGACCACGCGCGGGTCCCGGGCCACCGACGGCGCCAGCTGGCCGTGGCCGACGTCCAGGGCGAGCACGGACCGGGCGCCCTGCTCGAGAAGGACCTGGGTGAAGCCGCCGGTGCTGGCGCCGACGTCGATGCAGCGTCGGCCCTCGACCTGCGGGCCGGGCTCGAGCTCGGCCAGAGCGCTCCGCAGCTTGCCGGCGCCACGGCCCACGTCACCGTCGCCCGGCGCGCTCTCCACCGCGATCTTCGCGTCGGGCCGCACCGGCTGGGCCGGCTTGTCCGACCGGGCGCCGTCGACCCGGACCCGGCCGGCCCGGACCAGCTCGCCGGCCTGCGCCCTCGACCGGGCCAGCCCGCGCCGGACCAGCTCGGCGTCGATCCGCGTCCTGGCAGCATCGGTCGTCATGCGGGTCAGCGTCCCGGCCACCGTCACGCGCCGGAGTCGGCGAGCCGGTCCTGGAGCGAGCGGTGGGTGCCGACGTAGACCTCGAGCTGCTCGGCGGGCTCGGCCTCGCCGGCGGCGGCGGCCTCGGCCAGGGCCGCATCCACCGCCGGGTCCCCGGTGGAGGGCGGCCCGCCGCCGTCCGGGCTCTGCTCACTCACGGGCGGGTCCTCGCTCCTGCCGATGGCGTTGCGGACGTGCCCGCAGGCCTCTTCGCCGTTGCCTTCCTGGCAGGTGCCGCGTTCTTGGCCACTGCCTTCTTGGCCAGCGGTCTTCTTCGCCGTCGTCTTCTTCGCCGTCGCCTTCTTCGCCGTCGCCTTCTTCGCCGTCGCCTTCTTCGCCGTCGCCTTCTTCGCGGGCGTCGTCGCCTTGGCGGTCGACGTCTTGCCCGCGGCCCGGACGGCGTCCCGTCGTACCGCTGCTCGCTTGACTCTCGGCCGGCTCGGCGCGGACGCCGCGGCGGCCGGCTCCGCGCCCACGGTGCCGCCTCGGAGATCGGCCACCGCCGCCTCCAGCGCAGCGATCTGTCGATGGGCCGATGCGAGCTCGGCCGCCGGAACCAGCCCGATCCTGGCCACGGCGATCTCCACCTCTCCCCGGACCATCTCGCGCAAGGCGCTCCGGTTGGACTTCGCGGCCGACAGCAGGTCCTCGGCCAGCGACGAGACCTGGTGGGCCACGGCCCCGGTCCCCCCGGCCGCACCGCTGGAGGCCAGCGACTGGGTCAGCTCCTGGGCCAGCACCTGGGCCCGCTTGCGGGTCAACTCGGTGAGCCCGCTGGCGGCGTGCAGATAGCCGCGCATGGCATCCAGCACGGTGCCCTCCCATCCGGCGCGTACTCCGGGACGCCTCGTGCGTCCGGGTCGCGACCGGTCAACGCTACCCGTCGAGCCGATCCAGATCGGCGATCGTGGCATGGAGGTCGACTTCGGCCCCTGCATCGGCTGCCGCCCAGGCCGCCGCCGCAGCGACCCGGAGCCGGTCCAGCCCGGCCGCCGAGCCATCGCCGGCGGTCTCGACCCTTTGGTCCACCACCCGCGCCCGGGCGGCACCGCAGACCCACCACGCGCCGTCGGCCACGGCCTCCAGGCGAACGTCCGGATGGTCGGTCCAGAGGCCGGACAGATCCTGGGCGAGGTACGTCGGGCGTTCGCGAGGCCCAGCGGCGAGGAGTTCGGCCACCCCCGAGACCCCTGTCAGCACCAGCAGGGAGGGGAGGTCGGCGGCGATCGCTCCCGCGATGTCGGTGTCCAGCCGGTCACCGATCACGAGGGCGCGTCCTCCGCCGGCCCGCCGCACCGCGGCCTGGAAGAGCCCGGGCCCCGGCTTGCCGGTCACGTCGGGGTCGACGCCCGTCGTCCGCTGCACCACCGCGGTCAGCTGTCCGTTACCCGGTGCGGGGCCGCGTGGGGTCGGGACCGTGAGGTCCGGGTTCGTCGCCACCCAGTCGGCGCCCGCAGCGACCGCATACGTCGCCTCGGCCAGGTCGCGCCAGCCGACGTCGGCGCCGTATCCCTGCAGCACGCCGACCACACCGTCGGCGTACCGGGTGACCGGCTGGAGGCCCGCCTCGCGCAGGGCGTCGCCAACACCCGGCCCGCCGACGGCCAGAACCTGGGCGGCGCGCGGAAGCCGCGACGCCAGCAGCTCGGCGCCCTCCTGCGCGCTCGTGACCACGTCCTCGTCCGCCGCCTCGACGCCGAGATCGCGCAGATGCTGTGCGACGACCTGCGGTGGGCGGGAGGCGTTGTTGGTGACGAAGCTGCAGGTCAAACCGGCCTCGCGCGCCTGCCGGATGCTCTCGGCCGCCCCCGGAACGGCGTGCTGCCCGACGTACACGACGCCGTCGAGGTCGAAGCAGCAGGAGGTCGAACTCACCCGCGAGCGGACCCGTTGTCGAACCCCAGCTCACGGAGGACACGCCAGCCACGACCGACCTCCACAACATGTCAGCCGGTGGACCACCCGGACGCCCGACGAGCCGGCCGCGGGACTCCGCGGTCGCCGGCCCCTTGGTACCAGGTGCAGGCCAGGGCTCGTCAGCCGGGCCTCACCCGGCACGAGGGGACGACGTGACCGCCCGGCGCAGGCTGCGGACCTCCACCTCATAACGGCTGGCCGGCCCACCTGGCGAACGCCAGAACCGGCGGCGGAGGGCTCCCTCGACCTCGACGACCGTGCCCGGTGCGAGCTTCGCGGCCCGCGCCCGCAGGCGCGCGGTCCAGATGGCGCAGTCGAGCGTGTCGAGTGCCGGCATCCGCGCCGACCGCCGCGCATCGGGTGCACGGGGCACCACCAGGCGGAGCACCGTCACGGTGTCCCCGCTGGGCAGCTCCCGGCTGGCCGCTACCGCTGCCACCCGACCGACCAGGTGCACTTCGTTGACGCTCGCAGCGGCCGGGTCGGACCCGGGCTCCGGCGCAGATGTTCGTCCCATGTCTGCCTCCCTGATGACGTGTTGCCGAGCCTTCGCCAAGGTGGGGACAGCGCGAGGTCCCCGGGAGGGTCCCTGTGGACGGTGGGACGAGCCGATGAAGCTGTGGACAACTCGCTAGTGAGCAGGGCCCGGGTCCGAGCCAGCGCCCTGTGAGGTGCCCGAGTCGTTGTCTGAGTCGTCGCCGGTGTCGGGGTCGAGGTCCAGCAGCTCCCCCACACCGTCCAGCTCCGCCAGCCGCTCCGCGGCGTCGGTCTCTCCGTCGACATCGGCGACGGCCGCGCGGGTGAGCCAACCGCGAGCGTCCTCGACCCGGCCGGCAGCGTGCAGGGCGTCGGCGTAGGCATAGGCGAGGCGAGGCCACCAGGGCGAGCGCTCCTGGCGCAGCTCGGGCAGCTGGAGGGCGACGACGGCGGCCTCGAGCTGGCCGAGGTCACGCCGCGCGCCGGAGACCACGATCGCCAGCTCGACCTTCTCCGGCGACGGACAGCCGCTTCGCCTCCGGCCCCGCAGCCAGCTCGAGGGCTCGCTCCGGCCGGCCGAGACCACGCTCGGCGTCGGCGATCAGGGGAAGCAGGTGGACCGAGCCGGACAGTCGCTTGGCCGTGCGCAGCTCAGCCAGCGCCTCGGCGTAGCGGCCGGTCCGGTACGCCGCCAATCCGGTCACCTCGCGCACGATCGCCACCCGACCGGCCCGTCGCTGAGCCGCCATGGCGTTCGCGTACGCCGCCTCCGGGTCCTCGTCGAGCAAGCGCCCGACCTGGACCAGGTAGCGGGCCACGGTCTCGCCGTTGACGGCGCTCAACGTGCGCAGCTCCGCGCGCATGGCCCGGTCCAGGTCTGTGGCACGGACGTCGTCGGGCAGGCGCGGCTCGGTCGGCGAAGACCGGCGCGGGCCGGCGACCGGGGCATCGGTCCGGTCGGCGCGGGCCCCCGGCGCGCGGCCAGGGCCACGGCCACGGTCGACCGGTTGCCCCGTCCCGCCCTGGCCACTCTGGGCCCGGTCCCGCGCCGGCCGCGAGCTGCTGCGCTCGGGACCGCGCCGGGACCCGCCGTCCTGCCCGCCGCTTCGTGCCCCGTCTCGTCCGCCGTCTCGTCCCCGCGCCGGGCCGTCGCCCCGGCCGCGCGTGGGGCCCTCGCGTCGCTGGGGGCGGTCCTCGGGTGGCACCGGATGTCCTCTCGCCGTTCCTTGTCGTGTCTCGTACGGCATTCGTCGTCCAGCAGACCACAACGACAGATGACCACCCGGTTACCCGGGTGGTCATCTGTGAAGTATGTCCGGCGGCGTCCTACTCTCCCACGCAGTCACCCGCGCAGTACCATCGGCGCTGAAGGGCTTAGCTTCCGGGTTCGGAATGGATCCGGGCGTTTCCCCTTCGCTATGGCCGCCGAAACTCTATGGAGATATGGCAGTGCTTTTCGTTGCGATTCAACCGACCGTATCTCGGGAACCGCACAGTGGACGCGTAGCATCTTTGTATCAAGTTATCGGCTTATTAGTACCGGTCAGCTTCATGCGTTGCCGCACTTCCACATCCGGCCTATCAACCCAGTAGTCTAGCTGGGAGCCTCTCGGGGAACACCCCATGGAAACCTCATCTTGAAGCGTGCTTCCCGCTTAGATGCTTTCAGCGGTTATCACTTCCGAACGTAGCTAACCAGCCGTGCTCCTGGCGGAACAACTGGCACACCAGAGGTTCGTCCGTCCCGGTCCTCTCGTACTAAGGACAGCCCTTCTCAAGTTTCCTACGCGCACAGCGGATAGGGACCGAACTGTCTCACGACGTTCTAAACCCAGCTCGCGTACCGCTTTAATGGGCGAACAGCCCAACCCTTGGGACCGACTCCAGCCCCAGGATGCGACGAGCCGACATCGAGGTGCCAAACCATGCCGTCGATATGGACTCTTGGGCAAGATCAGCCTGTTATCCCCGGGGTACCTTTTATCCGTTGAGCGACGGCGCTTCCACAAGCCACCGCCGGATCACTAGTTCCGACTTTCGTCCCTGCTCGACATGTCTGTCTCACAGTCAAGCTCCCTTGTGCACTTACACTCGAAACCTGATTGCCAACCAGGCTGAGGGAACCTTTGAGCGCCTCCGTTACCTTTTGGGAGGCAACCGCCCCAGTTAAACTACCCATCAGGCACTGTCCCTGATCCGGATCACGGACCGAGGTTAGATATCTAGAACGACCAGAGTGGTATTTCAACGTTGACTCCACCGACACTGGCGTGCCGACTTCAAAGTCTCCCACCTATCCTACACAAGCCGCACCAAACACCAATACCAAACTGTAGTAAAGGTCCCGGGGTCTTTCCGTCCTGCTGCGCGTAACGAGCATCTTTACTCGTAGTGCAATTTCGCCGAGTTCGCGGTTGAGACAGCGGAGAAGTCGTTACGCCATTCGTGCAGGTCGGAACTTACCCGACAAGGAATTTCGCTACCTTAGGATGGTTATAGTTACCACCGCCGTTTACTGGCGCTTAAGTTCTGAGCTTCGCTCCGAAGAACTAACCCGTCCCCTTAACGTTCCAGCACCGGGCAGGCGTCAGTCCGTATACGTCGTCTTGCGACTTAGCACGGACCTGTGTTTTTAGTAAACAGTCGCTTCTCCCTGGTCTCTGCGGCCGTTAGGGCTTTCAGCAGCAAGTGCTGTAACCCTGCGGGCCCCCCTTCTCCCGAAGTTACGGGGGCATTTTGCCGAGTTCCTTAACCACGATTCACTCGATCGCCTTGGTATTCTCTACCTGACCACCTGAGTCGGTTTGGGGTACGGGCGGCTTTAACCTAGCTAGAGGCTTTTCTCGGCAGTATGGGATTACCCTCTTCCCGCTATCGCGGTCACTGTCAGGTCTCAGGCTATGTGAGGTGCGGATTTGCCTACACCTCGCCCTACACCCTTAGACGTGGACTACCATCGCCACGCGGAGGCTACCCTTCTGCGTCACCCCATTGCTTACCTACTACCAGCTCGGTTCGAGCGCTCCACCATGCCTCCTCCGAAGAGTTGGCCGGCTTCAGGCTCTTAGCATTACTGGGTTCGGTATGGACGGTTTCTCGCCGGTACGGGAATATCAACCCGTTGTCCATCGACTACGCCTGTCGGCCTCGCCTTAGGTCCCGACTTACCCAGGGCAGATTAGCTTGACCCTGGAACCCTTGGTCATTCGGCGGACGGGTTTCTCACCCGTCATTCGCTACTCATGCCTGCATTCTCACTCGTGTGGCGTCCACGGCTGGATCACTCCGCCGCTTCTCTCGCCACACGACGCTCCCCTACCCATCCACACGCTTGGACACGACCCCAAGGTCGTGCCGGGCAATGTGTGAATGCCACAGCTTCGGCGGTGTGCTTGAGCCCCGCTACATTGTCGGCGCGGAATCACTTGACCAGTGAGCTATTACGCACTCTTTAAAGGGTGGCTGCTTCTAAGCCAACCTCCTGGTTGTCAAGGCAACTCCACATCCTTTCCCACTTAGCACACGCTTAGGGGCCTTAGCTGGTGGTCTGGGCTGTTTCCCTCTCGACTACGGAGCTTATCCCCCGCAGTCTCACTGCCACGCTCTCACTTACCGGCATTCGGAGTTTGGCTGACGTCAGTAACCTTGTAGGGCCCATTGGCCATCCAGTAGCTCTACCTCCGGTAAGAAACACGTGACGCTGCACCTAAATGCATTTCGGGGAGAACCAGCTATCACGAAGTTTGATTGGCCTTTCACCCCTACCCACAGGTCATCCCCCAGGTTTTCAACCCTGGTGGGTTCGGTCCTCCACGCGGTCTTACCCGCGCTTCAACCTGCCCATGGGTAGATCACTTCGCTTCGGGTCTAGATCACGCGACTGAATCGCCCTATTCGGACTCGCTTTCGCTACGGCTTCCCCACACGGGTTAACCTCGCCACGTAACACTAACTCGCAGGCTCATTCTTCAAAAGGCACGCCGTCACCCCTGCTATGGAGGCTCCGACGGATTGTAAGCACACGGTTTCAGGTACTATTTCACTCCCCTCCCGGGGTACTTTTCACCTTTCCCTCACGGTACTTGTCCGCTATCGGTCACCAGGGAGTATTTAGGCTTAGCAGGTGGTCCTGCCAGATTCGCACGGGATTTCTCGGGCCCCGTACTACTTGGGATGCTTCTCGGGAGGTCACGCCATTTCGTCTACGGGGGTAGCACCCTCTATGCCGGGCCATTCAATGCCCTTCGACTATGACGCAACTTTGTAACTCCCTGCTGCTACGGCAGTAGCAACTGAAAAGTCCCACGACCCCGACCATGCAACGCCTGCCGGCTATCACACATGATCGGTTTAGCCTGTTCCGCTTTCGCTCGCCACTACTCACGGAATCGCGGTTGCTTTCTCTTCCTGTGGGTACTGAGATGTTTCACTTCCCCACGTTCCCTCCGCATGCCGTATGTGTTCGGGCATGGGTAGCTGGGCTTTGTTATCCCCCAGCTGGGTTTCCCCATTCGGAAATCCTCGGATCACAGTTCGGTTACCAACTCCCCGAGGCTTATCGCAGGTTCCTACGTCCTTCATCGGCTCCTGGTGCCAAGGCATCCACCGTGTGCCCTTATTAACTTGGCCACAAAGATGCTCGCGTCCACTGTGCAGTTCTCAAGGTACGGGCGGTCCCGAGCACCTGGTCCGCGCCTGCAGCTGCGTGATCCATGGAGCTTGGCTCCAGAGACCGCGCAGCGGCGGTTCGCGGGGGTGTCGGTCCGCAGAGGTTCCGGGCGATGCCCGTTCCCTCAGGACCCAACAGCGTGCCGAAGGCGCCGTACCGAGCTCCCGAGCTGGTTCCACCCTGTCCTGCAAGCAGGAGAGGAGTACTGAGCACGGTCGCGAAGCACGACGCCAAATAATCGATGTTCCACCCTTGAGCTCCCCCTCCGGCTCGAACGGCCGAAGCGGGGCACTGGACGCCTCGAGAGGCGCCAGATGCTCCTTAGAAAGGAGGTGATCCAGCCGCACCTTCCGGTACGGCTACCTTGTTACGACTTAGTCCCAATCGCCAGTCCCACCTTCGACGGCTCCCTCCCTAAGGTTGGGCCACCGGCTTCGGGTGTTACCGACTTTCGTGACTTGACGGGCGGTGTGTACAAGGCCCGGGAACGTATTCACCGCAGCGTTGCTGATCTGCGATTACTAGCGACTCCGACTTCATGGGGTCGAGTTGCAGACCCCAATCCGAACTGAGACCAGTTTTTTGGGATTCGCTCCACCTTGCGGTCTCGCAGCCCTTTGTGCTGGCCATTGTAGCATGCGTGAAGCCCAAGACATAAGGGGCATGATGATTTGACGTCATCCCCACCTTCCTCCGAGTTGACCCCGGCAGTCTCCTATGAGTCCCCGGCATTATCCGCTGGCAACATAGAACGAGGGTTGCGCTCGTTGCGGGACTTAACCCAACATCTCACGACACGAGCTGACGACAACCATGCACCACCTGTACAGGACCCTTGCGGACCTGCCATCTCTGACAGTTTTCCCTGTATGTCAAGCCTTGGTAAGGTTCTTCGCGTTGCATCGAATTAATCCGCATGCTCCGCCGCTTGTGCGGGCCCCCGTCAATTCCTTTGAGTTTTAGCCTTGCGGCCGTACTCCCCAGGCGGGGCGCTTAATGCGTTAGCTGCGGCACGGAACTCGTGGAATGAGCCCCACACCTAGCGCCCAACGTTTACGGCATGGACTACCAGGGTATCTAATCCTGTTCGCTCCCCATGCTTTCGCTCCTCAGCGTCAGTTATGGCCCAGAGATCCGCCTTCGCCACCGGTGTTCCTCCTGATATCTGCGCATTCCACCGCTACACCAGGAATTCCGATCTCCCCTACCACACTCTAGTCTGCCCGTACCCACCGCAGGCTCAGGGTTAAGCCCTGAGTTTTCACGGCAGACGCGACAAACCGCCTACGAGCTCTTTACGCCCAATAATTCCGGACAACGCTTGCACCCTACGTATTACCGCGGCTGCTGGCACGTAGTTAGCCGGTGCTTCTTCTGCAGGTACCGTCACTTTCGCTTCTTCCCTGCTGAAAGAGGTTTACAACCCGAAGGCCTTCGTCCCTCACGCGGCGTCGCTGCATCAGGCTTTCGCCCATTGTGCAATATTCCCCACTGCTGCCTCCCGTAGGAGTCTGGGCCGTGTCTCAGTCCCAGTGTGGCCGGTCGCCCTCTCAGGCCGGCTACCCGTCGTCGCCTTGGTAGGCCATTACCCCACCAACAAGCTGATAGGCCGCGAGCTCATCCCTAACCGAAAAACTTTCCACCCAGTGAAGATGCCTCCCTGGGTCGTATCCGGTATTAGCTGCGGTTTCCCGCAGTTATCCCAGAGTTAGGGGCAGATTGCTCACGTGTTACTCACCCGTTCGCCACTGATCCCCCGGTGCAAGCACCGAGTTCACCGTTCGACTTGCATGTGTAAAGCACGCCGCCAGCGTTCGTCCTGAGCCAGGATCAAACTCTCCGTTGATGTCTTTTCGACGCAGACCCGCAAGCGGGCCCACGTCGACATCTGAAGAACCAGCCGAAGCTGGTGATCTTGGCAATGAGCAGATCCGATTTCTCGGATACTGGTTCATACCAAAGGAATCCGGCACGTCGGCAGCCCCGACCGGTTGGTCGCGACCCCCGTCGTGCGCGGGGTTAAATCTGGCATCGATTTTTTGGCACGCTGTTGAGTTCTCAAGGAGCGGGCGCGCACTGATCGAGGTCTCTCGACCTGTCTCAGGGCAACCGTTCTAACTTATCTGAGCCGTCACAGTGAGTCAAACCGCCTTCCGGGTCCAGCCCGGCGCGACGGATCGAGGTTCACTGCTGGGGTTCGGGTGTAACAGTAGCACCTCCCCGAGGGTGCTCGACACCGGGCCCGGGCCCGTCTCGACTGCGCGGTGATGCCGGACGCAGGCCCGGATCAGGCCTCCTGCTGCTCCACGGTGACCGCCGCCAGCGAGCGCCGGCCGCGCCGTAGAAGCACGACCCCGCCAGGCAGCAGGTCCTGCTCGCTCAGCACGGCCTCGGGGTCGGTGATCTTGGCGTTGTTGAGGTAGGCCCCGCCCTCGGCGACCGCCCGCCGGGCCGCGTTGCGACCCGCCACGAGACCGGTCGCGGCGAGCAGGTCGACCAGCCGGTCCCCCAGGCTGCCGACCGCCTGTGGCAGCTCCGCCGTCGCGTCCCGAGGGTCTGCGCGTCCAGGCCGGCCAGCTCCGAGCCGTCCCCGCGACCGAACAGCGCGCGGGCGGCTGCCTCCACGCGCTCGGCGGTGGCAGCGCCGTGCACGAGGGCTGTGACGTCCTGGGCCAGGGCCCGCTGGGCCTCCCGCAGGTGCGGCCGCTCGCGGGCCGACTCCTCGAGCGCCTCGATCTCCTCCCGGCTGCGGAAGGTGAAGACCCGCAGCAGCGTGCCGACGATGGCGTCCTCGGCGTTGAGCCAGAACTGGAAGAAGGCGTACGGCGAGGTCATCTCCGCGTCCAGCCAGACCGCGCCGCCCTCGGTCTTGCCGTACTTCGTGCCGTCGGCCTTGGTGACCAGGGGCGTGGCCAGCACGTGGACGGCGACGCCCTCGGCCCGGTGGATCAGGTCGACGCCGCTGGTGAGGTTGCCCCACTGGTCGCTGCCGCCGGTCTGCAGCACGCAGCCGTAGCGGCGGTAGAGCTCCAGGAAGTCCAGGCCCTGCAGGATCTGGTAGCTGAACTCGGTGTACGAGATGCCCTCCTGGGAGCGCAGCCGATCCGCCACGGCGTCCTTGCGGATCATCGTGTTGACCCGGTAGTGCTTGCCGACGTCGCGCAGGAAGTCGAGCGCGGACATCGGCGCGGTCCAGTCCAGGTTGTTCACGATCCGGGCCGGATTCTCACCGTCGAGGACCAGGAACCGCCCGACCTGCTCGCGCAGCCGCTCGACCCAGGCTCGGCGACGGTCGCCTTGGAGTTCAGGGCCCGCTCAGCCGTGGGCTTGGGGTCGCCGATCAGCCCGGTGGAGCCGCCGACGAGCGCGAGCGGGCGATGCCCGGCGTCCTGCAGCCGGCGCATGGTCAGCAGCTGGACCAGGTTGCCCATGTGCAGGCTCGGCGCGGTGGGGTCGAACCCGCAGTAGAAGGTGACCGGCCCGGCGGCCAAGGCGGCTCGCAGAGCGTCCTCGTCGGTCGACAGGGCGAGCAGCCCTCGCCAGCGCAGCTCGTCAACGATGTCGGTCACGTCGGTCCTTCGGTCGGGTGGCGGTGGGGCCGGTGGCATCGGGGGCGGGCGGCTCGCGGGTGCGACGCGGAGTCGTTCCCCCCAGCCTGCCCGATCATGACGTGCGGGGTCGCCGCGGTTTCGCCGGGCGGTACGCGGAGACGGTCGGGTCCCCCTCGATCCAGAACCGCCAGGGGTACGCCGTGGCGTCACCGCCGTCGCCCGAGACACCGACCCGCGGCCCCCGGCGGATCAGGGCCTCGTCCACCGGGCCGGCGCGGCGCAGCCGGATGCCGGACGGGGCGGCGCACAGGTCCGCGCCGTTGTCGGCCCGGCCCAGGGCCAGCGCGGACGCGAGGCGGGCCGGTCCCCGCGCCAGGTCGCGCGTCGGAGCGCGGACGGGGGCCGGCGGGACCGGGCGATGTCGACGCCCTCCACCACCTCACCCGCGCGCAGCAGCACGGCGGTCGCGACCCCCGGGCGGACCGCAGACGATGTTGGCGCACCAGTGCATGCCGTAGGTGAAGTAGGTGTAGAGGTGGCCGGCCGGCGCCGTACATCACCGCATTGCGGGGCGTCGGGCCGCGGAAGGCGTGCGAGCCGGGGTCGGTCTCACCGTCGTACGCCTCGACCTCGGTCAGCCGGACGGTGACCGGCCCGGGCGGGCGGTCGACGACGAGCAGGCAGCCGAGCAGGTCCGGAGCGACCTGCAGCGAGGACCGGGCGAAGAAGCTCCGGCCGGCGCGCACGGCCTGATCGAACCAGACGCACTCGGGTGCTCCATCGCGGCCGGTGATCTCGTGCGATTCGAGGCCCGATCACCGGCCGGGATGGAGCATGGCGGCCGGATGGGAGCACCGGGTGGTCAGCCCTTGCGGCGGGTGATCGTGCGGCCGAGCCAGACCAGCGGGTCGTACTTGCGGTCGACCGCGCGCTCCTTCAGCGGGATCAGGGCGTTGTCGGTGATCTTGATGTGCTCGGGGCAGACCTCGGTGCAGCACTTGGTGATGTTGCAGTAGCCGAGCCCGAAGTCGTCGACCGCCTCGCTGGCCCGGTTCTTGCGCTGGTCCAGCGGGTGCATGTCGAGCTCGGTCATCCGCATCAGGAACCGGGGGCCGGCGAAGGCCTCCTTGTTCTCCTCGTGGTCACGGACGACGTGGCAGGTGTCCTGGCACAGGAAGCACTCGATGCACTTGCGGAACTCCTGCGAGCGCTCGACGTCGACCTGGGCCATCCGGTACTCGCCCGGCTCGGTCGCCGGCGGCTGCGAACGCCGGGATCTGGCGGGCCTTGGTGTAGTTGAACGACACGTCGGTCACCAGGTCTCGCATGACCGGGAAGGCCCGCATCGGCGTGACCGTGATCGTCTCGCCCTCGCTGAAGGTGCTCATCCGGGTCATGCACAGCAGCCGGGGCCGGCCGTTGACCTCGGCGCTGCACGAGCCGCACTTGCCGGCCTTGCAGTTCCAGCGCACGGCCAGGTCCTGGGCCTGGGTGGCCTGCAACCGGTGGATGATGTCGAGGACGACCTCGCCCTCGTTGACCTCGACCGTGAAGTCCTGGAGCCCGCCGCCGTCGCTGTCGCCGCGCCAGACCTTGAAGTGCGCGTCGTAGCTCACGCCGGGTCTCCTTCGCTCGACCCGGCCGCACCAGCCGCAGCAGGTCCATCGGGTCCATCGGGTCCATCGGGTCCATCGGGTCCACTGGATCCATCGGGCCCGTCGGACGGATCGAGCCGAGCCATCTCGGCCTCCGTGAAGTACTTGCCCAGCTCCTTGGGGTCGAACAGCTGGAACAGGTCGAGCCGCATCTGCGGGACCGGCTGGTGGTGCAGCGCGATGCCCGCCGTGGGTCCGGTGCCGGTGGTCTCCAGGACAAGGTTCTCCTGGCGCCACTCCGGGTCCATGTCGGGGTGGTCCTCGCGGGTGTGGCCGCCGCGGCTCTCGGTGCGCTCCAGGGCGGCCATCGCCACGCACTCGGAGATCAGCAGCATGTTGCGCAGGTCCAGGGCGAGGTGCCAGCCGGGGTTGAACTGCCGGTGTCCCTCGACCTGGACCCGCGTCGCCCGCTCCTTGAAGCCCTGCAGGCGTTCGAGCGCCTCGCGGACCTCGTGCTCCCGGCGGATGATCCCGACCAGGTCGTTCATCGACTGCTGCAGCTCCTGGTGCAGCGTGTACGGGTTCTCCGCCTGACCGGTGGCGGGCTGCTCGCCGGTGCCGAACGGCTGTACGGCGGTGGCCGCAGCCGCGTCGACCGCGGCGCCGTCGATCTGGGGCCGGTCCGAGCCGAGGGTCGAGACGTACGCCGCCGCCGCCGTACCGGCCCGCTTGCCGAACACCAGCAGGTCCGACAGCGAGTTGCCGCCCAGCCGATTCGAGCCGTGCATGCCGCCGGAGACCTCACCGGCGGCGTACAGCCCAGGCACCCGCGTGCCCTGGGTGTCGGCGTCGACCTCGACGCCGCCCATCACGTAGTGGCAGGTCGGCCCGACCTCCATCGGCTCGGCCGTGATGTCGACGTCGGCCAGCTCCTTGAACTGGTGGTGCATCGACGGCAGCCGCTTGGTGATCTCGTCGGCCGACAGCCGGGTCGAGACATCGAGGAAGACCCCGCCGTGCGGTGAGCCGCGGCCCTCCTTGACCTCGTTGTTGATCGCCCGGGCGACCTCGTCGCGGGGCAGCAGCTCGGGCGGCCGGAGGTTGTTGTCCGGGTCCTTGTACCAGCGGTCGGCCTCGTCCTCCGTGTCGGCGTACTGGGCCCGGAAGACGTCGGGCACGTAGTCGAACATGAAGCGCTTGCCCTCGCTGTTGCGCAGGACTCCGCCGTCGCCGCGGACCGACTCGGTGACCAGGATGCCCTTGACCGAGGGCGGCCAGACCATGCCGGTCGGGTGGAACTGGATGAACTCCATGTTGATCAGGGTCGCGCCGGCGCGGGCGGCCAGCGCGTGGCCGTCGCCGGTGTACTCCCAGGAGTTGCTGGTGACCTTGAACGACTTGCCGATGCCGCCGGTCGCCAGGATCACGGCCGGAGCGTCGAAGAGCACGAACCGGCCGGACTCGCGCCAGTAGGCGAAGGCTCCGGAGATCGGGCCGGCCTCGCGGGACTCGTCGCGCAGCAGGTCGGTGACGGTGCACTCGGCGTAGACCCGGATCCGGGCGTCGAGGTCACCGAGCTCGCGCTCGTCCTCCTGCTGGAGCGAGACGATCTTCTGCTGCAGGGTGCGGATCAGCTCGAGGCCCGTGCGGTCCCCGACGTGGGCCAGCCGGGGATACTCGTGGCCGCCGAAGTTGCGCTGGCTGATCTTGCCCTCGGGGGTGCGGTCGAAGAGCGCGCCGTACGTCTCGAGCTCCCAGACCCGCTCCGGCGCCTCCTTGGCGTGCAGCTCGGCCATCCGCGGGTTGTTCAGGAACTTGCCGCCGCGCATGGTGTCGCGGAAGTGGACCTGCCAGCTGTCCTTGGAGTTGACGTTGCCCATCGAGGCCGCGATGCCGCCCTCGGCCATGACGGTGTGCGCCTTGCCGAAGAGCGACTTGCAGACGATCGCCGTCCGCAGGCCCTGCTCGCGGGCCTCGATCGCAGCCCGCAGTCCCGCTCCGCCGGCACCGATGACGACGACGTCATAGGAGTGGCGCTCGATGTCGGTCAATTGATGATCCTCAGGTCCGAGAGGTGGCCGGCGGCCACCAGGCCGATGTAGGCGTCGGTCACGACCAGCGAGACCAGCGTCACCAGGGCCAGCTGCATGTGGCGGCCGTTGAGCTTGGAGATCTGGACCCAGAGCCGGTAGCGGACCGGGTGCTTGGAGAAGTGGGTGAGCTTGCCGCCCATGATGCTGCGGCAGCTGTGGCAGGAGACCGTGTACGCCCAGAGCAGCACCACGTTGGCGACCATGATCACGGTGCCGAGCCCGATGCCGAAGCCGCCGTCCTTGCCGTGGAAGGCGTCGATGGCGTCCCAGGTGTTGATCAGCGAGATCAGGACCGCGGCGTAGAAGAAGTACCGGTGCGCGTTCTGCAGGACCAGCGGGAAGCGCCGCTCCCCGGTGTACGCCGTGTGCGGCTCGGCCACCGCGCAGGCCGGCGGCGACAGCCAGAACGCCCGGTAGTAGGCCTTGCGGTAGTAGTAGCAGGTGAGCCGGAAGGCCAGCAGGAACGGCAGCGTCAGCACCGCGAACGGGATCAGGGCCGGGAAGTCCGGCAGCGGCGTGCCGAAGACGCTGGACCCCGGCGCGCACGACGACGACAGGCAGGGCGACGCGAACGGCGTGAGGTAGTGGTACGCCGGCACCCAGTAGTCGGTCTGCATCGCGGCCCGGATCACGCCGTAGAGCAGCCAGGCCGTGAAGCCGATGACGTAGAGCAGCGGCGAGAGCCACCAGCGGTCGGTACGCAGGGTCCGCTCCGGGATCTGCGCCCGGCCCGGATGGCCGACACCCGCCGACATCGCCGGCTTGTCCTGCACACTCATCGACGCACCTTTCGAGGCCGGGGTCGCACCGTCGCTAACCCCAATGCGCAGTCTGCCGACGCGACCGCCGTACCGCAAAGGATTCGGGGCCTGGCGGAGTGTGACTGTTTCCACACTGGCTCTGCCCCATCGGACCGGGCGGCCCGCGCGCCTGGTGCGAGGGCTGGTGCGAGGGCTGGTGCGAGGGCTGGTGCGAGGGGAGGTCAGCCGATCAGCCGGCGGCCCAGAGCCGGGCCTCGGCCAGTGCGGCCTCGGCGGCGATCAGCTGCTCGGCGACCCGGGCGGGTGCGGTCCCGCCGACCGCGTCCCTCGACGCCAGCGAGCCCTCGACCGACAGGACCTCGCGGACCTGCGGCGTGAGGTCGGCCGAGATCGCGGCCAGCTGGTCGTCCGTGAGGTCCCAGAGCTCGATCCCCTGGGCCTCACAGGCCCGGACGCAGTCACCGGCCACCTCGTGCGCTACCCGGAACGGCACGCCGCGCCGGACCAGCCACTCCGCGACGTCCGTGGCGAGGGCGAAGCCCTGGGGCGCGAGGGCGGACATCCGGTCGGTGTCGAAGCGCAGGGTGGCGACCAGTCCCGCGACGGCCGGGAGCAGCACCTCCAGGGTGTCGACCTGGTCGAACACCGGCTCCTTGTCCTCCTGCAGGTCGCGGTTGTACGCGAGCGGCAGCCCCTTGAGCGTCGCCAGCAGCCCCGTGAGGTCACCGATCAGCCGGCCGGCCTTGCCCCGGGCCAGCTCCGCCACATCGGGGTTCTTCTTCTGCGGCATGATGCTCGACCCCGTGGAGTAGGCGTCGTCGAGGGTCACGAAGGAGAACTCCTTGGTGGCCCAGAGCACCACCTCCTCGGCCAGCCGGGAGATGTCGACCCCCGCCATGGCTGCGACGAACGCGAACTCGGCCACGACGTCGCGCGACGCCGTACCGTCGATGGAGTTCTCCACCGGCCGGTCGAAGCCGAGGTCGGCCGCCACCGCCGCCGGGTCCAGCCCCAACGAGGACCCCGCCAAAGCACCCGAGCCGTACGGCGACGCGGCGGCCCGGCGGTCCCAGTCGCGCAGCCGGTCGACGTCCCGCAGGAGCGGCCAGGCGTGAGCGAGCAGGTGGTGGGCCAGCAGCACCGGCTGCGCGTGCTGCAGGTGCGTCCGCCCGGGCATCGCGGCGTCATCGTGTGACTTCGCTTGTGCGACAAGGGAGTCCACGACATCGAGGATGTTGCCGGAGACGATCCGCGCGTGCTCCCGCAGGTACATCCGGACCAGCGTCGCGATCTGGTCGTTGCGCGAGCGGCCGGCCCGCAGGCGCCCGCCCAGCTCGGCGCCGGTCCGCTCGATCAGACCGCGCTCCAGCGCGCTGTGCACGTCCTCGTCGGACGGCTCCGGCCCGAACGCACCCGAGACGACATCGGCCTCGAGGGCGTCGAGGGCCGCGACCATCGCGGCCAGCTGTACGTCGTCGAGCAGCCCGGCGGCGTGCAGCACCCGCGCGTGGGCCCGCGAGCCGGCGATGTCGTGCCGGGCCAGCCGCCAGTCGAAGTGGGTGCTCTTCGACAGGGCCGCCAGCGCCTCGGACGGTGCACCGCTGAACCGGCCGCCCCACAGCGCGCCCGCGTTCGTCCCTTCGGACCTCGGCCGCCCCGGCTGACCGGCCATCAGTCGGTCCCGCCTTCCATCGCCGCGCTCTCCAGCGCAGCCTCCTCGTCGCCGGCGACCCCTGGGTTGGCCGTGATCCGGTCGGCGCCGCCCGCGGGCAGCTCCCCGAACAGCGTGCCGTGCTCGACGAGGACCTGGCCCTGGTCCAGCGGCTGGGCCGCGTAGAGCTCCAGCAGGGCACGGGAGTCGGCGATATCGAGGTTGCGCATGGTCAGCTGGCCGATCCGGTCGGTGGGGCCGAACGCCGCGCTCTCGGTCCGCTCCATCGACAGCTTGTCCGGGTGATAGGAGAAGGCCGGCCCCTCGGTGCGCACGATCGTGTAGTCGTCGCCGCGGCGCAGCCGCAACGTCACCTCGCCGGTGACCACGGAGGCGATCCAGCGCTGGAGCGGCTCGCGCAGCATCAGCGACTGCGGGTCGAGCCAGCGTCCCTCGTACATCAGCCGGCCGAGGCGTCGCCCCTGCGCGGCGTAGTTCGCCATCGTGTCCTCGTTGTGGATCGCGTTGAGCAGCCGCTCGTAGGCCGCCCAGAGCAGGGCCATGCCGGGAGCCTCGTAGATGCCACGGCTCTTGGCCTCGATGATCCGGTTCTCGATCTGGTCGGACATGCCGAGGCCGTGCCGCCCGCCGATGGTGTTGGCCTCGTGGACCAGGGCGACGGCGTCGGCGTGGCGGACGCCGTTGATGGCGACGGGACGCCCGCGCTCGAACCGGACGGTGACGTCCTCGGGCGCGATCTCGACGGCGGGGTCCCAGAACCGGACCCCCATGATCGGCTCGACCGACTCCAGCGAGACGTCGAGATGCTCGAGCGTCTTCGCCTCGTGGGTCGCTCCCCAGATGTTCGCGTCGGTCGAGTAGGCCTTCTCCTGGCTGTCGCGATAGGGCAGGCCGCGCTCGGTGAGCCACTGGCTCATCTCGGCCCGGCCTCCGAGCTCGTCGACGAACCGCGCGTCCAGCCAGGGCTTGTAGATCCGCAACGAGGGGTTGGCCAACAGCCCGTAGCGGTAGAACCGTTCGATGTCGTTGCCCTTGAAGGTCGAGCCGTCACCCCAGATGTCGACGCCGTCCTCGTGCATCGCGCGGACGAGCAGCGTGCCCGTGACCGCCCGGCCCAGCGGGGTCGTGTTGAAGTACGTCCGGCCGCCCGAGCGGACGTGGAACGCGCCGCAGGCGAGCGCGGCCAGGCCCTCCTCGACGAGCTCGGCCCGGCAGTCGACGATGCGGGCCAGCTCCGCGCCGTACTGCAGGGCCCGGGCCGGCACCCCCTGGATGTCCGGCTCGTCGTACTGGCCGATGTCGGCGGTGTAGGTGCACGGCACGGCGCCCTTCTCCCGCATCCAGGCCACCGCCACTGAGGTGTCCAGGCCGCCGGAGAACGCGATGCCGATCCGCTCACCCTCCGGGAGGCTGGTCAAGACCTTGCTCATCGTCGATGCCCTCTTCGCTGTCGTCGCTACGTCGGTCGGTGCCTTGGGTTGCTGTGTCCGTCGGTACGCCGGTCGGTACGGCCGGCTGGTCGGCCCCCGGGCTCAGCGGGAGTCGGCCGGTTCGCCGGCCCGCAGGACGAGCCGCTCCGCCAGCTCCGCGCCGCCGTCGGGGGCCCGGGTGATCACCAGGACGGTGTCGTCGCCGGCGATCGTGCCGAGCACGCCGGCAAGGGCGGCGTGGTCCAGGGCCGAGGCCAGGAACTGCGCCGCGCCGGGCGGCGTCCGCAGCACCACCAGGTTGGCCGACCCGTCGGCGGTCACGAGCAGCTCGGCGCAGAGCCGGGCCAGGCGCGCGTCGAGGGCCTCCTGGCCGATGCCGACCCGCGGCGTCCGGTCACCGCCCTCGGCCGGCAGGGCGTAGACGAGACCTGACCCCGAGCGCACCTTGACCGCGCCCAGCTCGTCCAGGTCCCGCGAGAGGGTGGCCTGGGCGACCTCCACGCCGTCCCGGGCGAGCAGCTGCGCCAGCTCGGGCTGGGACCGGACGGCCTCGCGCTCGAGCAGCTCCGCGATCCGCTGGTGTCGGGCCGTCTTGGTGAGGGCGATCATCGCTGCTCGAGCAACCAGGTCAGGAGCGCCTTCTGCGCGTGCAGCCGGTTCTCCGCCTCGTCCCAGACGACGGAATGGGGGCCGTCGATCACCTCGGCCGCGATCTCCAGGCCGCGGTAGGCCGGGAGGCAGTGCAGGACGACCGCTCGGTCATCGGCCCGCGCCAGGGCCTCGGCGTCGACGGCGTACGGCGCGAACGGGCTCTGCCCGGAGGCGCGCTCGGCCTTCTCGCCCTCCTGCCCCATCGAGACCCAGGTGTCCGTCGCCAGGACGTCGGCTCCGTCGGCGGCGGCGGCCGGGTCGGAGGTGAACAGGACCGAACCCCCTGTGCCGCGGGCGATCTCAGCCGCTGCGGCCAGGACGGCCGGGTCGGGCTGGTAGCTCTCGGGTGCGCCGACCCGCACGTGCATGCCCGCGGTCGCGCCACCCAGGAGGTAGGAGTGCGACATGTTGTTGGCGCCGTCGCCGAGATAGGTCAGTGTCAGGCCGGGCAGCTCGCCGCGGTGCTCACGCACGGTCTGCAGGTCGGCCAGGATCTGGCAGGGGTGGAACTGGTCGGTCAGCGCGTTGACGACGGGCACCGAGCTGGCCGCAGCCATCTGCTCTATCCGCTCCTGGCCGAATGTCCGCCAGACGATGGCCGCGACCTGCCGGTCGAGCACCCTTGCGGTGTCGGCGATCGGCTCGCCCCGGCCGAGCTGGCTGGACTGCGCGTCGATGACCAGCGGGTAGCCGCCGAGCTCGGCGATGCCGATGCTGAACGACACCCGGGTGCGGGTGGAGGGCTTGTCGAAGATGACCGCCACGGCCCGGGGGCCGTCCAGCGGCCGGCGGGCGTAGCGCTCCTGCTTCATCGCTCCCGCGAGGTCGAGCACCGCGAGCTGCTCGGCCGGTGTGAGGTCGTCGTCACGCAGGAAGTGTCGGAGCACGTCAGTCGCCCTTCGTCGAGGTTGCGTCCAGGATGGCCGGGAGCGCCGCGACGAAGGAGTCTGCCTGCTCCGGCCCGAGGACCAGCGCGGGCGCGAGTCGCAGCGTGTCGGGCGTCACGGCGTTCACGATGAAGCCGGCCTCCAGGGCGCAGGCCGCCGCCGCTGCGGCGACCGGCGCTCGGAGCCCGATCGCCAGCAACAGCCCCTCGCCGCGGACTCCGGCGACCAGCGGGTGACCCAGGGCGAGGACGCCGTCACGAAGGCGGCCGCCGACCAGCTGGACGTTGCCCAGCAGCCCGTCCCGCTCGATGGCGTGCAGCACCGCCAGCCCCGCGGCGGAGGAGACGGGGTTGCCGCCGTACGTCGTGCCGTGCTGCCCGGCGCCGAGCAGCGCCGCCGCGCTCCCGCCGAGCGCCACCGCCGCACCGATCGGGATGCCGCCGCCGAGCCCCTTGGCGAGGGTGACGACGTCCGGGACGACGCCGTGCCGGGTGTGCGCGAACCAGGCTCCGGTGCGGCCGATCCCGGTCTGCACCTCATCGAGGACCAGCAGCGCGCCGGCCGCCGTCGTCAGCTCGCGCGCGGCCCGCAGGTAGCCGTCGGGCGCCGGGATGACACCCGCCTCGCCCTGGATCGGCTCCAGGACCACGGCGGCGACGGTCCCGTCGACCGCCGACCGCAACGCCTCGACGTCGCCGTAGGGCACGTGCACGACGTCGCCCGGGAGCGGCGCGAAGGGCTCGCGGTAGGCCGGCTTGTGGGTCAGCGCGAGGGCGCCCATGGTCCGGCCGTGGAAGCCGCCCTCGGCCGCGACGACCCGGGTGCGGCCGGTACGCCGCGACATCTTGAACGCCGCCTCGTTGGCCTCGGCCCCGGAGTTGCAGAAGAACACCGCCGAGCCGGCCGGCGCCTCCAGGATGCCCAGCAGCCGCTCGGCCAGGGCGACCTGCGGGGCCGTCGCGAAGAAGTTGGAGACGTGGCCGAGGGTGGCGAGCTGCGCGGTCACGGTCGAGACCAGCAGCGGATGGGCGTGGCCGAGCGACGAGGTCGCGATGCCGCCGAGCAGGTCGAGGTAGCGCCGGCCGTCGGCGTCCCACACCCAGCAGCCCTCCCCCCGGACCAGGACGCGCTGCGGCCGGCCGTACGTCGGCATCACCGACCCGGCGTAGCGCTCGAGCCATCGCGTCGAGTCCTCGCCGGTCGCCGGCAGCGCGGCATCGATGCTCGGGGGGGTCGCGAGGTCACTCATGGGCGGCGACCTCGTCCGGCAGCACCATGGTCCCGATCCCCTCGGAGGTGAAGACCTCGAGCAGGATCGAGTGGGCCACCCGCCCGTCGACGACGTGCGCTTGAGGGACGCCGCCCCGCACGGCGTGCAGGCAGGCCTCCATCTTGGGGACCATGCCGGCCTCCAGCGAGGGCAGCAGGCGAGCGAGCTCCCCGGCTGTCACCCGGCTGACCAGCGAGGTGCGGTCGGGCCAGTCGGCGTAGAGCCCCTCGACGTCGGTGAGGACCACCAGCTTCGCGGCGCCCAGCGCCACCGCGAGCGAGGCGGCCGCGGAGTCCGCGTTCACGTTGAGCACCTGGCCGTCGGTGGAGTCCAGGTCCGGCGCGACCGTCGACACGACCGGGATCCGGCCGGCCTCGAGCAGGTCGAGCACGGCGGACGGGCGGACCTCGACGACCTCGCCCACCAGCCCGAGGTCGATGTCCTCGCCGTCGACGACGGTGCCGCGGCGACGGGCTCCGAACAGGTGCGCGTCCTCACCGGACATTCCGACGGCGAACGGCCCGTGCCGGTTGATCAGCCCGACCAGGCCGCGCCCGACCTGGCCGGTCAGGACCATCCGGACCACGTCCATCGCCTCAGGGCTGGTGACCCGCAAGCCGCCCTTGAACTCGCTCCTGATGCCGAGCCGGCCGAGCATCTGGTTGATCTGCGGGCCACCGCCGTGTACGACGACCGGCCGGAGCCCGGCGTGGCGCAGGAAGACGATGTCCTCGGCGAAGGCGGCGGTCAGCGCCGGATCGACCATCGCCGCGCCGCCGTACTTCACCACGACGAGCGCCCCGTGGAAGCGCTCCAGCCACGGCAGCGCCTCGACCAGCACCTGGGCCTTGGCTTCGGCCGGCCACGTCGGCATGGCGCTCATGAGCTGTAGGCCGAGTTCTCGTGCACGTAGGCGTGGGTCAGGTCGTTGGTCCACACCGTCGCCGCCGCGGAGCCGGCGTGCAGGTTGACGACCACGTGCACGTCGCGGCCGGAGAGGTCGACCAGGTCCCGGGACTGGCCGGGCTCGCCGCCCTGCGCGATCCACACGCCGTTGATGGCGACGTCGAGCGCGCCCGGCTCGAACTCCGCCTGCGTCGTCCCGACGGCGGCCAGGATCCGGCCCCAGTTGGCGTCCCGGCCGAAGACCGCAGCCTTGAACAGGTTGCTGCGCGCGACGGCCCGGCCGACCTCGACCGCGTCGTCCTCGGTCGCCGCCTCGGTCACCTCGATCGCGATGTCGTGGTCGGAGCCCTCGGCGTCCCGCATCAGCTGCTGGGCCAGGTCGTGGCACACGGCTCGCACCGCCGCCGCGAAGGCGGCCTCGGAGGGCGCCATCCCGGCGGCCGCGCTCGCCATCAGCAGCACGGTGTCGTTGGTCGACATGCACCCGTCCGAGTCCAGCCGGTCGAAGGTCGTGCGGGTGGCCGCCCGGAGCGCCCGGTCGCAGGTCTCGGCGTCCACATCGGCGTCGGTGGTGAGCACCACGAGCATCGTCGCGAGGGCCGGTGCGAGCATGCCGGCCCCCTTGGCCATGCCGCCCACCACCCAGCCGTCGCCCTGGGCCACGGCCTGCTTCGGGTGGGTGTCGGTGGTCATGATCGCGGTCGCGGCGAGCAGCCCACCGTCCGCCGCCAAGGCCGCGGCTGCACCGTCGACACCTGCGAAAAGCGTTGACTCATCTAGCTTTTCACCGATCAGGCCGGTCGAGCAGACGACCACGTCCACGGGTGAGATCGATAGCAGCTCCCCCACCCGCTCGGCCGTGGAGTGCGTCGTGCGGAAGCCGGCGGTGCCGGTGTAGCAGTTCGCCCCACCCGAGTTCAGCACCACGGCCCGCACCACACCGTCCGAGCTCGCCTGCTCGCTCCACAGCACCGGATGGGCCCGGCACCGGTTGATCGTATAGACCGCAGCGGCCGCGGCGGCCGGGCCGTCGTTGACCACCAGGGCCACATCGGGGGCGCCGCTGGACTTCAGCCCGGCGGCGACGCCGGAGGCCCGGAACCCTTGGGCCGCAGTCACACTCACGGCGCCAGCCCCACGAGCGGGAGGCCCAAGGTCTCCGGCAGGCCGAGGGCGAGGTTGAGGCTCTGCACGGCCGCGCCGGCCGTGCCCTTGGTCAGGTTGTCGATGGCCGCCACCACGACCGCGCGTCCCGCGCGCGCGTCGAGCGTCACCTGGAGGTGGACGACGTTGGCGCCGAGGGTGTCGGCGGTCCGTGGCCACTGACCGGCGGGCAGCAGGTGCACGAACGGCTCGTCGCCGTACGCCGCGCCCCAGGCCGAGCGCAGGGCCGTCTCGTCGACTCCGGGCCGGACCCGGGCCGTGGTCGTGGCCAGGATGCCGCGGGCCATCGGCGCGAGGGTCGGTGTGAACGACACCGTGACCGGTTCGCCGCCCGCGGCCAGGAGGTACTGCTCGACCTCCGGCGTGTGCCGGTGGACCCCACCCACGCCGTACGGCGTCATCGACCCCATCACCTCCGAGCCCAGCAGGTGCGGTTTGGGCGAGCGCCCCGCGCCGGACGTCCCGGAGGCGGCGACCACGACGACGTCGTCGGGTTCGAGCAGGCCGGCCGCGAAGCCGGGCGCGAGGGCGAGCCCGATCGCCGTCGGGTAGCAGCCCGGCACTGCGACCCGCCGGGCCCCGGCCAGGTGGTCGCGCTGCTTGCCGCCGCTCGCGAGGGGCAGCTCCGGCAGCCCGGTCGGCCAGCTGCCGGCATGCGCACCACCGTAGAAGCTCTCCCAGGCCGCGGGATCGGCCAGCCGGAAGTCCGCGCCGCAGTCGACGACCACCACGTCGGACGGCAGGTCGGCCACGAGGGCGGCGGAGGCGCCGTGCGGCAGGGCGAGCACGAGGACGTCGTGACCGGCCAGGGCGTCGGCCGTGGTCGCCTCGATCACCCGGTCGGCCAGGGGCACCAGCTGCGGGTGGTGCGCGCCGAGCCGGGAGCCGGCCGAGCCGGCCGCGGTGAGGGCACCGACCTGGACCTCCGGATGCCCGAGCAGGAGCCGGAGCAGCTCGCCCCCGGCGTACCCGCTCGCCCCCGCCACCCCCACCCGGATGCCCACGTGCCGCTCCTGCCTGAAACTGTTGGTCGGGCGCGCTGCCCGCGCCGCTCTGCATGATCATACACAGAACTGCAAGTTCATTCAGTCGGGGCTCTCCAGTGAAGTTCCGGCCCTGCTGGCGGAGGTGCCGATGCGTGCAGTCCAGATCCGGTCGACCGGCGGCCCGGAGGTCCTCGAGCTGACCGAGCTGCCCGACCCCGAGCCGGCAGCGGACCAGGTGATCGTCGAGGTCGCTGCGAGCGGCGTGAACTTCATCGACACCTACCAGCGGTCCGGCCTGTACCGGCTCCCGCTGCCGCTCGTGCTCGGCGCCGAGGGCGCGGGGCGGGTCGTGGCCGTCGGCGACGCGGTGACGGACCTCGCGGTCGGGGACCGGGTCGCCTGGCAGGGCAGCCCGGGCGGCTACGCGGAGCAGGCTGCGGTGCCCGCGGGCCGGTGCGTGCCGGTCCCGGACGGCGTCAGCGACCAGGTCGCGGCGGCGATCCTGCTGCAGGGCATGACCGCCCACTACCTGTGCCGCTCGACGTACGCCGTGCAGGAGGGCGACACCGTCGTGATCCACGCGGGAGCCGGCGGGGTCGGCCTGCTGCTCACCCAGCAGGTGCGGGCGCTCGGTGGGCACGTCATCACCACCGTCTCAACGCCGGAGAAGGCCGAGCTGTCCCGCGGCGCGGGGGCCGAGCACGTGGTCGCCTACGACGAGCTGGCCGACACGGTCCGGGAGGTGACCTCGGGCGTTGGAGTGCCTGCGGTGTACGACGGCGTGGGTGCGGAGACGTTCGAGACCTCGCTGGCCTGCACCCGGCGGCGCGGGATCGTCGTGCTGTTCGGCGCGTCCAGCGGGCCGGTGCCGCCGTTCGACCTGCAGCGGCTCAACCCGGCCGGCTCGCTCTTCGTCACCCGGCCCACCCTCGGCGACTACGTCGCCACCCGGGAGGAGCTGCTGTGGCGGGCCGGCGAGCTCTTCGACGCCGTCCTGGCCGGCCAGCTCGACGTCCGGGTCGGCGCGACCTACCCGCTCGACCAGGCCCGGAAGGCGCACGAGGACCTGCAGGGTCGCCGGACGACGGGCAAGGTGCTGCTGCTCCCGCGCTGACCGAGCAGAGCTAGGTGCGCTGGACGGCTCCGGTGCGCCGCGCCGCCTCGGCCACCGCGGCATCGCGGACCGCGGCGGTCTCCTCGCTCGACAGGGTGCGGTCCGGGGCCCGGAGCCCCAGCCGATAGGCCAGTGAGGTGCGGCCCGCGCCGATCTGCGGGCCGGAGTAGAGGTCGAAGAGCTGGACCGACTCGACCAGGTCGCCCCCGCCGGCCCACAGCGCCGCCTCGACATCGGCCGCCGGCGTCGCCTCAGCCACGACGAGGGCGACGTCCTGCAGGGCCAGCGGGTAGGTCGACAGCGGCTGGGCCGCCACGGCCTCAGGAGCCTGCGCGATCAGCAGGTCCAGGTCCAGCTCGGCCGCGCACGTCCGCGGCGGCAGCTCGAGGCTCTCGAGGACCTGCGGGTGCAGCTCGCCGGCATGGCCGACCAGCCGGCCGTCGGGCAGGTGCAGGGCGGCGCACCGCCCCGGATGCCACGGCGGATGGCCGGCGTCGGCAATCACGACGACCTCGACCCGGAGGGTCTCGGCGACCGCGCGGGCCAGGCCGACCGCGTCGGACCAGTCGGCGGGCCGGCCCTCACCCCACCAGCCGCGAGTCTCCCGCTCGCCGGCCAGGGCCAGCGCGATCCGGCCCGGTTGGGCGGGGACCGCGGCCTCGAGCGCGGCCAGCTCAGCCGCCGACGGTCGTTGGTCCACACTCGGTTGCGGTGCAGCGGTCGGCGACGGGCCGGGCCGGGTCACCAGACCGAGCTCGAAGACCGCCAGGTCGCGACTGCCCCGGCTGAGGTTGCGGCGCAGCACCGGCAGCAGGGTCGCCAGCAGCGACGTGCGCAGCTCCGGCTGCTCCTCGGACAGCGGGTTGGCCAGCCGGAGCGCGCGCCGTCGCGGATCGTCGGACGGGAGCCGGAAGGCGTCGTGGATCTCCGGCGCCACGAACGGGTAGCTCAGCACCTCGACGCACCCCCGGTCGGCCAGCGTCCTCGACACCGAGCGGCGGGCCCGCTGAGCGGCGGTCAACCCCCGCCCAGGGGGCGCCACGGGCAGCACCGACGGGATCCGGTCGTAGCCCTCCAGCCGTGCGACCTCCTCGACCAGGTCGACGGCCAGGCGCAGGTCCGGCCGCCAGGTCGGCGGTACGACGGTCAAGATGCCGCCGTCGGCGTCCGCGGGGGCACTGGCCTCGGCACCGATGGCGTGCAGCACCCGCTCGACCGTCTCCTGGGGGTAGTCGAGGCCGACCAGCCGCGAAGGCAGGTCCACCGGCAGCTCTACGGCCGCGACGGGCTCGCGCTCACCGGCGTCGGTCACGGTCGGCTCGGCCCTGCCTCCGCCGTACTCGGCCAGCAGCTGTACGGCGAGCTGCGCGGCGTACGGCGCGAGCTCGGGGTCCACGCCACGCTCGTAGCGCCGGCTGGCCTCGGTCGACAGCTTGTGCCGCCGCGCCGACCGGGCCACCGTGCCCGCGTCGAAGTGGGCCGCCTCGATCAGGACGTCCCGCGTCGAGACGCTGATCTCGCTGCTCGCGCCGCCCATGACCCCGGCGATGGCCAGGACGTGGGTCCCGCCCTCGGTGATCAACAGATCCTCGCCGTGGAGGGTCCGCTCGACGCCGTCCAGCGTCGTCAGCCGCTCGCCCGCGGCCGCGCGGCGGACGACGATGGGGCCGCCCAGGGTGGCCAGGTCGAAGGCGTGTAACGGTTGCCCGGTGGCAAGCATCACGTAGTTCGTGACGTCGACACCGAGCGAGATCGCGCGCATGCCGGCCTGACGCAGCCGGCGCTGCATCCAGAACGGCGACGGCCGGGACGCGTCGATGCCGCGGACGACCCGCGCGACATAGCGGTCGCAACCGATCCGGCCACGGAGCGGGGCGGCGTCCTCGAGCCGCACCTCGAAGGCGGGCCCCTCGGCCGCCGGCAGCTCGACCGATGCCGGGTCGCGGAACTCACCGCCGGTCGCGGTCGCGTACTCCCGCGCCACCCCGCGCAGGCTGAAGCAATAGCCGCGGTCCGGCGTGACGTTGATCTCCAGGACCTCCTCGGCCAGGCCGAGCAGGGCGATGGCGTCGACGCCCGGGGCGGCACCCTGGGCCGGGCCGAAGCCCATCGTCGAGAGCACCAGGATGCCGGCGTGGTCGTCGCCGAGATCGAGCTCGCGGGCCGAGCAGATCATGCCGTCCGAGATGTGGCCGTAGGTCTTGCGGGCCGCGATCTCGAATCCACCGGGGAGCACTGCTCCGGGCAACGCCACGACGACCAGGTCGTCGATGGCGAAGTTCGCTGCGCCGCAGACGATTCCGCGCGGTCCGTCGGGTGAGTGCTCGCCCACGTCGACCTGGCACCAGCGGATCGTCTTGCCGTTCTTCTGCGGCTCGGCGACGAACTCGACCACTCGGCCGACCACGACGGGGCCGGTGAGCGAGCCGCCGTGGACGCCCTCCTCCTCCAGGCCGACGCGCCACAAGGCCGCCGCCACCTCGGCGGCGCCGGAACCCTGCGCCACGTCGGCGTACTCGGCCAGCCAGCCGATCGGGATGCGCATCAGTCCCCCACTCCGAACTGCCGGCTGAACCGCACGTCGCCCTCGATCATGTCCCGCATGTCGGCGACGCCGTTGCGGAACATCAGGGTCCGCTCGACGCCCATCCCGAAGGCGAAGCCGGAGTACTCGTCCGGGTCGACATCGCACGCCCGGAGCACGTTGGGGTGCACCATGCCGCATCCGCCCCACTCGATCCAGCCGCTGCCGCCACACGTCCGGCAGCCCGGGTCCGTTCCCTTGCAGACGAAGCACAGGAGGTCGGGCTCGGCGCTGGGCTCGGTGAAGGGGAAGTACGACGGCCGGAGTCGCAGCGTGATGTCGGGACCGAACATCAGGTGGGCCCAGTGCTCCAGCGTGCCCTTGAGGTGGGCCATAGTCAGGCCCTTGTCGACCGCCAGGCCCTCGATCTGGTGGAACACCGGCGTGTGCGTGGCGTCCAGCTCGTCGGTGCGGAAGACCTTGCCGGGACAGATGACGTACGTCGGCGCGCCGCGCTCGAGCAGGGCCCGCACCTGGACCGGCGAGGTGTGCGTCCGGAGCACCAGCCCGGACTCCGGCGGGTCGACGAAGAAGGTGTCCTGCATCTGGCGGGCCGGGTGGTCGGCGTCGAAGTTGAGCGCGTCGAAGTTGAACCACTCGGCCTCGACCTCGGGCCCCTCGGCCACCTCCCACCCCATGCCGACGAACATGTCGGCGATCTGCTCCTGGAGGGTCTGCAGCGGGTGCCGGGCGCCCTGGGGCAGCCGTTCGGTCGGCAGTGTGACGTCAACGGTCTCCTCGACCAGGACGCGCTGGGCCCGCTCCGCGTCGAGCTCGGCCTGGCGCTCGGCCAGGGCCTGGCCCACCCGGCCGCGGGCCTGCCCCACCCGCTTGCCGGCCTCGGCCTTGGCCGCAGGCGGCAGCGCACCGATCTCTCGGTTGGCCAGGGACAGCGGGCTCTTGTCCCCGGCGTGGGCCAGCCGGGCCGCCTTGAGCGCGTCGAGATCGGTCGCCTCGGCGAATGCGCGCAGGGCAGCGGCGACGGCGCCGTCGAGCGCCTCGGGCGCCAAGGCGGCGACCTCGACCGGGTCGTAGGACTTGTTGGGTGCGGACATCGATCCGTTCCATCAGCTGGGGGCGAACGGCGCGCGCGGGGAGCCGGCCGACTGGGCCGGGACCGTGGGCACCGACGGGTGAGTCTAAGTGAGTCGGGGCGAGCGACGGCGGGTGCAGGGCGGCCCAGGGCGCGGCCCGGTCCCGGTGCCAGCCTCAGAGCGAGGTCAGGCGAGGTGTTCGGGGGCGCCCGCGGGCAAGGTAAATCGGAACATCGCCCCGCCGCTGTCGGCCTTGCCGACCGAGATCCGGCCGCCGTGGGCCTCGACCAGACCGCGGACGACGTAGAGACCGAGCCCGGTGCCACCCCGGCTGCGGCCGTGCCAGAACCGGGTGAAGACCAGGGGGTAGTGGTCCTCCTGGATGCCCTCGCCCTCGTCGGCCACGGACACCGACACCGCGCTCGCGGCGTCGCCGGCGGGAGCGCCGCCGTTGGACATGGGGTCCGCAGCACCGGGCAGGACGGTCAGGGTGACGGTGCCGGCACCGTGGCGGACGGCGTTCTCGAGGAGGTTGCCCAGCACCTGGTCGACCCGGTCCGGGTCGGCCCAGACCTCCGGCAGCGCCTTGGGCGCGGTGACGATGAACCGCTCGCCGTCGTAGCCGCTGGCGACCATCCGTTCGACGTGCTTGTGGGCGACGGCCACGAGATCGACCGGCTGGCGGCGTACCTCGAGCCGGCCGGCGTCGATCCGGGAGATGTCCAGCAGCTCGCCGATCAGCCGCGTCACGCGGTCCGCGTCGGCCTCGATGGTCTCCAGCATCAACCGCTTCTGGTCGTCGCTGAACCGGTCCCACCGACGCAGCAGGGTCGCCGAGAACCCCTTGACCGACGTCAGCGGCGAGCGCAGCTCGTGCGCGACGGTCGAGAGCAGCTGGGCCTGGGCGACCTCGGCCCGACGGCGGTTCTCGGTGTCCCGGAGGCCGACCAGGACGCGCTCGACCGGCTGGCCGCGACCGGGCCGCACGTAGCGCGTGGTGACCAGCAGCTCGCGCGAGCCGGCCAGGAGCAGCAGCCGCTCGCGGTGGCCGGACCGGGTCGACAGGCCGCCCCACGGATCGGTGGCGGTCCACCAGTTGTTGCCCTCGCGGTCCTGCAAGGGGAGGGCCTCACGGACGTCGGCACCGACCATGTCCTCGGCCCGCAGGCCGGTGATCCGCTCGGCTGCTGTGTTGAAGGCCGTGACACAGGCATCGGCCCCGATGAGGACCAGCCCGTCGGGCAGCTCATCGGGGCTCAGTGTCGTCGCGGACCGAGGGCCCGTAGCTCCACCCCGGTCCACCCCCGTGCCCATGGGCGCGACTCTAGCCTGCGCGGGCGAGTTCACCAGTTCACCTCTCACGGCGTAGCCGGGCGGATGCGTAGAGGCAGACGGCCGCGGCGGTGGCCAGGTTCAGGCTCTCCGCGGCACCGTGGATCGGCACCCGCACGACCTGGTCGGCCAGCGCCAGGTCGCGGTCGTCCAGACCCCAGGCCTCGTTGCCGAACAGCCACACGGTCGGGCGGCGCAGCGGGCCTTCGCCAGCCTCGGCCGCGTCCAGCAGGTCGTCGAGGTCGGTCGCGTCGGGGCGGCCGTCGGCCGCCAGCACCACGCAACCGGAGGCGCGCAGTGCGCTCACGACGTCCTGGAGAGGGACGCCGACCGCCACCGGCAGGTGGAACAGGCTGCCGGCCGAGGCCCGCACGCACTTGGGGTTGTGCACGTCCACGCTCTCGTCCGTGAGGATCACGGCGTCGGCGCCCGCGGCGTCGGCCGCGCGCAGCACGGTCCCCGCGTTGCCGGGGTCGCGCACCCGGGACATCAGGGCGACCAGGCCGGGACGGGTGGCAGCGATCTGGTCCAGCGACACGTCGACCAGGCTGCAGACCGCGATCAGGCCCTGCGGGTGCACCGTGTCCGACAGCGTGCCGACGACCTCGGCCGAGGCGTCGGTGACCAGGACGTCGCTGCCGCGCGCCTGGTCGAGCAGGTCGGCGTACCGGTCAGCGGCCGGACCGTCGACGAACAGCTCGTGCACCAGTGCCGCGCGACCGCTCGACGTCCGCCGGCCGTGCTCGGCGAGCGCCTCGCGAACCGCCTGCGGGCCCTCGGCGAGGAACCGCCCGGACCGCTCGCGCGCGACCCGCCGGGACAGCCCGCGCAACGAACGCACTCGCTCGGAGCGGGCGTTCGTCAGCACGGCGTCCCGGCCGGTGCCGGTCGACGACGTCGTACGGCGCGGTTCGTCGGGCCGGCCCCGGTCAGGCCGCGTCGCCGGCCGCGTCGCTCGCGGCGGCCCCGGCGCTGGCGACGGCCGGCACGTGGGCCCGGGCGATCTCGACCAGCGAGGTGAACGCGGCCGCGTCGTTGACCGCGAGCTCGGCGAGCATCCGGCGGTCGACCTCGATCTCGGCGGCCTTCAGACCCTGGATGAACCGGTTGTACGTCATCCCGTTGGCCCGGGCCGCGGCGTTGATCCGCTGGATCCAGAGCCGCCGGAAGTCACCCTTGCGGGCCCGGCGGTCGCGGTAGGCGTACCCCAGCGAGTGGGTGACCTGCTCCTTGGCCTTGCGGTAGAGCCGCGAGCGCTGCCCGCGGTAGCCGCTGGCCCGCTCGAGTACGACCCGGCGCTTCTTCTGGGCGTTGACCGCCCGCTTCACGCGTGCCACGTGAGAACTCCTTGCCTATCTGTGTCGACCCAGTCTCCGTCGGCCGTCAGTGGCCGACCAGGGCTGGCTGGTGGTGTGGGGAGGCCTCAGCGGCCGAGCAGCTTCTTGATCTTCTTGACGTCGGCCGGGGCCACGTCGACGTCCATCGACAGCCGGCGCGTGCGCCTGGACGACTTGTGCTCCAGGTAGTGCCGGACGTTGGTCTGCTCGCGCATGAGCCTGCCCTTCCCGGTCACCCGGAAGCGCTTCTTCGCACCGCTGTGCGTCTTCATCTTCGGCATGGTCTGCCGTTCTCCTTCACTCAGCCGTGCCGGGTGGCATCGGGTGGGCCTCGGTGGCCAACGGGGTTGGCCGGTGTGCTGCTCGGCGACCGGGCGGCCGCCGACGGTTTGCCGCCGTCAGCTCTCCGCGGCTGCCGGAGCGGACTTCTTGGCGGCGGGCTTCGGAGCGGGCTTGGCCGCCGTCTTGGCCGGAGCCTTCGGCGCGGCCGCGGCGGGGGCCGGCTCCGCCGGCTCGCTCGCGGCGGTCTTGGTGGCGGCCTTGGCCGCGGGCGCCTTCTTGGCCGCGGCCTTCTTCGCCGGAGCCTTCTTGGCGGCCGGGGCCGTCGGCTTCGCCGGCCCGGCCGGAGCGGCCGGAGCGGCCGGAGCCGGGGTGGCGGGTGTCGCAGGCTCCGCGGCGGCCTCGGGCTCGGAGACATCGGGCTCGGCAATGCCGGGCCCGCGGATCTCGGCCACAGCGACGTCGGCCACCGGGGCGTCGGCCACCGGGCGTCGGCCGACTGGGGCGTCCGCCGCTGGGACGTCGACCACGGCGACGGGTGCGCTCTCGTCGGTCGGAGCGGCAGCGGGCGCGGGCGCGGGCAGCGGCTGGCACGGTGGCAGCGGCTGGCGCGGCCTGCGGGCTGCGAGCCGCGGGGATCGAGCGCTCGGCCTGGGCCTGCTCGCGGCGGCGGCGCTCCTCGGCCTTGGCCTCGGCCTTCTTCCGGGTCGGGCCGATCACCATGATCATGTTCCGGCCGTCCTGCTTCGGCGTGCTCTCGACGAAGCCGAGCTCGCCGATGTCCTCGGCCAGGCGCTGCAGCAGCCGGAAGCCCAGCTCCGGGCGCGACTGCTCGCGACCGCGGAACATGATGGTCACCTTGACCTTGTCGCCGGCCTTGAGGAATCGCTCGACGTGGCCCTTCTTGGTGCCGTAGTCGTGCGGGTCGATCTTCGGCCGGAGCTTGATCTCCTTGATGACCGTATTGGTCTGGTTGCGCCGGGCCTCGCGCTCCTTCATGGCCGACTCGTACTTGAACTTGCCGAAGTCCATGAGCTTGCACACGGGCGGACGCGCGGTCGGGGCGACCTCGACCAGGTCCAGGTCGGCTTCGGCCGCCAGCCGGAGCGCGTCCTCGACCCGGACGATGCCTACCTGCTCACCGTTGGGGCCGACCAACCGGACCTCGGGGACCCGGATGCGATCGTTGATGCGGGGCTCGCTGATGTGGTTCTCCTCGTGCTCGAACGGGTGACCCGCGGCAACGAGAAAGGCTCCCGTCGCCGCCTGCAACTGGGAGCCTCGCACCGGTTCCGGAGCACGGCATCGCCGTACGCCGAACACCCGACGCAGGCGCCGGGCGGTGACCGGACCCGGCGACGGAGACGAAATGGTCGTGATGACCGGCCCGGACCAGGTCCGGGATCTCGTCGGTCGACGCGGGTGGGAGCGAAACTCCACTTTGCGCACCACAGGGTCACCAAAAGGTGAACCTCGGTGGGTCAGTCAGTAAGGCTATCAGCAGGCACGGAGGC
The DNA here is from genome assembly GCA_963795385.1 of uncultured Actinomycetota bacterium. GTDB lineage: Bacteria > Actinomycetota > Actinomycetes > Actinomycetales > CAVURS01 > CAVURS01. The sequence continues at coordinate 16,845 of CAWCHK010000003.1, read as the reverse complement.
GGCGGTATTCCGCGCGTGCGGCGAATCGCCGTCCGGTCCCTCCTGCGAGCGGCCGGATCGCAGCACGGCCGTCAGGGCCAGAGCGGCGAGGGCCAGGGCGATGCCCGACGGCGCCCGAGACGACGTAACCGCCGGACGCGCCCGCCCGGTCGGCCGCGAAGCCGGCCAGAGGTGCTCCGAGGCCGCTGCCGAGCGTCATCGCCGCCCCCTGCCAGCCCATCGCCTCGCCGCGCGACTCCTCCGGCACGAGGTGGGTCACCGCGGTCGATGTCGCGGTCAGGGCCGGTGCGCAGAACAGCCCGGAGACGCCGACCAGCAGGGCGACCGTCCACGGCCCGACCGCCAGGCCGATCGGGATGGTCAGCACGGCCAGTCCGAGCAGCACGAACGGCGGCGTGACCTCCCGGTGCAGGGCGCCGTAGACGAAGCCGCCGACGATCGACGTGACCCCCCAGACGACGAAGACCACCCCAGTGAACGAGAGGTGACCGAGCTCGCGCAGCTGGGCCACCACGGCGACCTCGCTCCCGGAGAGCACCAGCGCGGCGCCGGTGCCGCTCGCGAAGACCGCGAGCAGCGGCAGGGAGAACCACGCCGTCCGGGCCGGGGCCGGCTCGCCGCCTCGGGCCTTGGAGCGGTGCCGGCCCGGCCCGGGGTGCCTGCGCTCCGGAGCCGGCGCGCGGTCGGCGACCGGCTCGCCCCCGAGCTCGGACGAGGCGCCGTCGTGGGCCGGGGCCGCGCTGCGGACGGGCGGGTCGAGCACCCACAACGCGATCCCCGCCAGGATCTGCGCGACCCCGACGACCACCAGGACGCCGCGCGTCGACCAGGCCGTGGCCGCCACGACGGCGACGGCCGGCCCGCTCATGAAGGACAGCTCGACGCTCATCGAGTCGAGCGCCAGCGTCGTACGCCGGTGCTCGGGCCCGACGGCGACCGCCAGGGCCTGGCGGACGACCGCGAACGCCGGGAGGCCGAACACGCCGCCCAGGACGGACAGGGCGAGCAGGGCCGGATAGCTCACGAACGGCGCGACCAGCCAGGTGCCGCCGCCGAGGACGATGGCTGGGACCAGCGCCCGGCGCAGCCCGAGCCGGTCGATGACCCGGCCGCGCCAGGGGGCGCCGACCGCGGTGGCCACGGTCAGGGCGGTCGCCAGCAGCCCGGCCCTGGCATAGTTCAGGTGCAGCGTCAGCACGACGTGCAAGGTCAGGACCACGCTGACCGCGATGACCGGCCCCCGGGCGATGAAGCCCACGAAGAGAAGCCCCAGGACTCCGGGCGCGCGCAGCACGGCGCGGTATCCTCGAGAGGGGCATCACGCGCATCGTGCCAAAGGTTGGCAGACCACCGCGACTCGGGGCCTTCCGGGTGAGTGACCCGTTCGGGCGCGACGGGTCAGCCGGGAGCTGCCTGTACGGACAGCTCCAGCGAGTCGACCCGCTCCGCGACGACCTCGCTGCGGCCCAGGCGCCGGCCGAGCCGTTCCGTCAGCGCCCCGACGGCTTCAACGGTGAGCCCAGGCCTCACGCCCACGACGACGCGCAGCTCGGCGGCCGTCCCCTTCTCGCAGCGGGCCGACGCGCCTTCGGCCGCGAAGATCGTCGAAACCTCCTGCGCCACAATCGGATCGGCGTACGACGGGGCCCACGGCAGGCCGCGCCCGAGGGCCCAGACGGCTGGCCTGCGCACGACGTAACGCCTCGGGCCGGCCGGGTCCAGATCGAGCAGCTCGCAGCTCTCGGCGACGGCGGAGAGCGCCGCGCGCGGCCCAGGCACCGGCACCGGTCGCCCGTCCGCCCGCCACGCGGTCAGGCTCGCGGGCGAGGTGAAGACGGGCAGGGCCCGGCGGCCGTCTGCCCCGGTCACCGTCATCACGGCCATGGCAGGGTCGTCCCCCGTCATCGCGACGACGCCCACGAAGACCCGCGCCCGGGCCAGGGCGGCCACGACGGCGGCCTCGCCCGAGGCCTCGGCCCCTACCGGCGTCATGAGCGCCTCCAGCGCCTCCAGCGCCTCCAGCGCCTCGACCAGCGGGGCGTCAGGCGCCCCGTCGTCACCGGCGAAGAGGGCCGGTGGCAGGTCGCGCCCGGCCCACGGCGTACCGCCCGAGTCCCCCGTCAGCACCCGGCGACCGTAGTACGTCCTCCCAGCCGGATCCGCACGGACCGTCAGGTCCGTCCGGCGACGTCGAGCGCCTGCTGGAGGGTGAACGCCCCGGCATAGAGCGCCTTGCCCACGATGGCCGCCTCGAGACCGTCGCCCACGAGGTCCTTCAGGCACTGCAGGTCCGCCAGGCTGGCGATACCACCCGACGCCACGACAGGCGCAGGCGTACGCGCGCATACCTGTTGCAGCAGAGCAAGATTCGGTCCTTGCAGGGTGCCGTCCTTGGTCACGTCGGTCACGACGTAGCGCGCGCATCCGACGGCGTCGAGGCGTTCCAGCGTCTCCCAGAGGTCGCCACCCTCGCTGGTCCAGCCGCGAGCGGCCAGCGTCGTCCCGCGCACGTCCAGCCCGACAGCGATCGCGTCGCCGTGTCGTTCGATGACGGACGCAGTCCAGTCCGGGTCCTCGAGCGCGGCCGTGCCGAGGTTGACCCGCCGGCACCCGGTCCCCAGCGCCGCGGCCAACGAGTCGTCGTCGCGGATGCCGCCGGACAGCTCGACGTCGACGTCCAGCCGGGCGATGACGTCGGCCAGCTGCGCGCGGTTGGACCCGCGGCCGAAGGCGGCGTCGAGGTCGACCAGATGGATCCATTCCGCACCGGCGTCCTGCCAGGCCAGCGCCGCGGCGAGCGGGTCGCCGTAGTGCGTCTCGCTGCCCGCCTCACCTTGCACGAGGCGCACCGCCTGGCCGTCGGCGACGTCGACCGCGGGCAGGAGCACCAGCCGCTGGCTCACCGCTGGGCCTCCGGCGGTTCGGCCCGATGGGTCCACACCAGGTAGCCGACCCCGAGCAGGATCACCAACGCCACCAACAGGATCCGGATCGTCCACGAGGCGCCCAGCACGGCCGCCACGACGAGCGTTCCCACCCCGGCGCCGATGGTGCTGGCCGTGCCGGCCCGCCGCCTCCTGCTGGTGGTCGTGGTCCGGTTCCGCGTGGACCTGCCCGTCCGGCTCGTCTTCGTCGTCCGGCTCGTCTTCGTCGTCCGCGAGCGAGCGGTCCGCGCCGGGGAGCGCCGTCGGGTGGTCACGCGCGGAACCTATCGCCCGTGACCAGCCAGCTGTCGCCGCTCACAGCGACCGGACCCAGTTCTCCAGCAGCGTCGCACCGGCGTCGCCCGACTTCTCCGGGTGGAACTGGGTCGCCGAGAGCGGGCCGTTCTCGACCGCTGCCACGAACGGCCCGCCGTGGTCGGCCCAGGTGAGCATCGGGGCGGCGATCGGCGAGTCGTGCGGCGTCTCCAGCACCCAGTCACGGACGGCGTACGAGTGGACGAAGTAGAACCGCTCCCCCTCGACGCCCCGCAGCAGGCGGGTGCCGGCCGGCGGCCTGACCGGACTCCAGCCCATGTGCGGCACCACGGGCGCCTCCAGCCGCTCGACCACCCCTGGCCACTCCCCCAGCCCGGGTACCACGGCCTTGCCGTCGACCTGGTGGGCGGCGGGCTCGGTCGAGGAGTCGAACAGGACCTGCATGCCGACACAGATGCCGAGCACTGGCCGGCTTCCGGCCAGCCTGCGTCCGATCAGCTCGCCGCCGCGCACCGACTGCAGTGCGTCCAGGCACGCGCCGAACGCGCCGACGCCCGGGACGACCAGGCCGTCGGCCTCCAGGACCTGGTCGCGACGAGCGGTGAGCTCGACCCGGGCACCCACCCGCTCCAGGGCGCGCACGACCGAGCGGACGTTGCCCGAGCCGTAGTCCAGGACGACGACACCGGCCCTCACCGCTGCTCCCCCCGCTCCTTGGCCGCCTGGTGCTCGTCCCGGGCCTGCGCGTCGAAGCGGGCGACCAGGTGCTCCTCGGGCTCGACCAGCACCGCACCCGGCAGGCCGCTCGGGTCGACCCTCCGGCTCAGCACGCCCGCACCGGGCAGCGCCAGGCACTCGAGCAGCTCGTCGCCGACCTGGGTCGGGAGCCGGTTGTCCTGGGCCAGCACGTCGGTCAGCCGGGCGCCGGACTCCCTCGTCGGCGCCAGCAGCCGCGCCACCAGCGGAGGAGGCGCCATCTCCAGGTCCGGCACTCGGCTCAGCCCGACGCCGCGCGTCCAGACCAGCCACCGGGAGGTCGCGCGCCAGCTCGGTCCCTGCACCCGCAGCGCGAGCCGGTCGGGCCCGGCGACCAGACAGGCCGAGGGGCGCAGCCGGCGCGGGACGGGCCGGCCGGCGAGCACCGCCATCGGGTCGTCGTACGGCGCTGCGCTGCGGGCCGGTCCGGCCGGCACGACGAGGGTCCAGGCCAGGCCGGGCACCACAGTCACCGGCCCCAGCCCGCGCCGGGCCCAGGCGGTCGCCGAGCCACGGGTGTCGCGCAGCAGGACGAGGACCCGGTCGCTGGACGAGGCAGCCGGCGGGCCGGGCTGACGCATGTCGTTCGGCATCGGAGTCTGCGGTGCCTTCGGTCTCGTGGGAGGCGTGGGTGTCGTCGGCGGGTTCAGAGACTGCCCTTGGTGCTGGGCACCCCGCTGCGCCGCGGATCGGTCTCGACGGCCTGCCGCAGCGCCCGGGCCAGTGCCTTGAACTGCGCCTCGACGATGTGGTGCGGGTCCCGGCCGGCCAGCACCCGGACGTGCAGGGTGATGCCGGCGTGATGGGCCAGGCTCTCGAACACGTGCCCGGTCAACGAGCCGGCGTACGGCGGGTGCGTCCCTCCGCCCCCGATCAGGACGTACGCCATGCCGTCCGGCTCGCCTTCGTGCACGAAGTACGGCCGGCCGGACAGGTCGACCACGACCTGGGCCAACGCCTCGTCCAGCGGCACCAGCGCGTCGCCGTACCGGCTGATGCCGCTCTTGTCGCCGAGCGCCTGGCCGAGCGCCTCGCCGATGACGATCGCGACGTCCTCGACGGTGTGGTGGGCGTCGACGTCGACGTCGCCCTGCGCCTGGACCCGCAGGTCGACGAGCGAGTGGGCCGACAGTGCGGTCAGCATGTGGTCGTAGAACGGCACGCCGGTGGCGATCTGCGAGGCGCCGGTGCCGTCCAGGTCGAGGGTGACCTCGACCTGGCTCTCCCGCGTCGCGCGCGTCACGGTCGCACTGCGTCCCGCGGCCCCTCGTCGGCTCACGCGATCTCCTCGGTCCGGCCGGCCACTCCCCGGCTGTCGATGTCGCGTCCGCCCGGGTCCCGGGCCGGCTGGACGGCGCGGAGGGCGTCCAGGAACGCCGACGTCTCGGCTGGTGTCCCGGCGGTGACGCGCAGATGGCCGGGCAGGCCCACGTCACGCACCAGGACGCCGTGAGCGAGCAGACCCTCCCAGGTCGCGCGCTCGTCGGCCAGCCCTCCGAACAGGACGAAGTTCGCGTCACTGGGGACGGGGGAGAGACCGAGGCCGGGCAGCTCCGCGACGATCCGGTCCCGCTCGGTCTTGATCGCCTCCACCGTGGCGAGAAGCGTTGGCGCATGGGCGATTGCGGCGCAGGCGGCGGCCTGGGTGAGCGCCGAGAGGTGGTACGGCAGCCGTACGAGGCGCAGCGCGTCTGCGACGGCCGGGTCGGCGACCAGATAGCCCAGGCGGGCACCGGCGAACGCGAAGGCCTTGCTCATGGTCCGGGTCACGACGAGCCGCGGGCGTCCGGGCAGCAGCGAGAGCGCGCTAGGGGTGCCGGTGCGGGCGAACTCGGCGTAGGCCTCGTCGACGACGACCACCGCGCGGTCGCTGGCCGCGTAGACCGCCTCGACGACATCGAGGGCGAGGGCAGTGCCGGTCGGGTTGTTCGGCGAGCACAGGAACACCACGTCGGGGTCGAGCTCGCGGACCTGCTGGGTCGCCTCGTCCCGTGTGAGGTCGAAGTCGGCCCGGCCCGGGCCACCGCGGTGCGCGTCGACCCAGGCCGTGCCGGTCACCTGGGCGATCCGCGGGTGCATCGAGTAGGCCGGGGTGAAGCCGACCGCCGTCCGTCCTGGGCCGCCGAACGCCTGAAGCAGCTGCTGGAGCACCTCGTTGGAGCCGTTCGCCGCCCAGACCTGGTCGACGTCCACCGGCTCGCCCGCCGGGCCGGCCAGGTAGCCGGCCAGCGCCTCCCGCAGAGCCGTGAACTCACGGTCGGGGTAGCGGTTGAGGTGCTGGACCTGCCCCGCGACGGCCTCGACCACTGCGATCGCGACGTCCTGCGGCACGTCGTAGGAGTTCTCGTTGGTGTTCAGCCGGACCGGGACGTCGAGCTGGGGAGCGCCGTACGGCGTCGTGGCGCGCAGGTCCGCGCGCAGGGGAAGCTCGGCGATCACCCGGCAAGTCTAGGGAGCGGCGCCGAACCCTCGGGCACCCGCCGACCGGCGCCGCGGCCTAGGAGCCGAACCGGGCCCGAACCGCCGCGCCGTGGGCCGGCAGGTCCTCGGCCTCGGCCAGGGCGGTGACGTGACCGGCCACCTCGCGCAGGGCCGCCTCGTCGTAGTCCACGACGTGGATGCCGCGCAGGAAGGTCTGCACCGACAGGCCGCTGGAGTGCCGCGCGCAGCCCCCCGTCGGCAGGACGTGGTTCGACCCGGCGCAGTAGTCCCCCAGCGACACCGGGGCGTAGGCGCCGACGAAGATCGCACCCGCGCTGCGTACGGCGGCCGCCCGCTCCCGCGCGTCGGCGGTCTGGATCTCCAGGTGCTCGGCCGCGTAGGCGTCGACGACGACCAGCCCGACGTCCAGGTCGTCGACCAGGACCGTCCCGGACTGCCGCCCGGCCAGCGCCGTCCGGACCCGCTCGACGTGCTTGGTCGACGGGACCTGCCGCTCCAGCTCGGCGTCGACCGCGTCGGCCAGGGCGGCGCTGTCGGTGACCAGGACGGCCGCCGCGAGCGGGTCGTGCTCGGCCTGGCTGATCAGGTCGGCGGCGACGTGCACCGGCGAGGCCGTGGCGTCGGCCAGGATCGCGATCTCGGTCGGCCCGGCCTCCGCGTCGATGCCGATCAGGCCCTTGAGCGCACGCTTCGCCGCTGCGACATAGATGTTGCCCGGGCCGGTGACCAGATCTACTGGGGCACAAAGGGTCTCACCGGCTGAGGGCCCCTCGGTCTCGTGCGCGCCATAGGCGAACATCGCGATCGCCTGCGCGCCACCGACGGCGTAGACCTCCTCGACGCCGAGCAGGGCGCAGGCGGCCAGGATGGTCGGGTGCGGCAGGCCGGCGAACCCGGTCGGGTTGTCCCGTTGCGGCGGCGAGGCGACCGCCAGCGAGGACACGCCGGCCTCCTGGGCGGGCACGACGTTCATCACGACGCTGCTCGGGTAGACCGCGAGGCCGCCGGGCACGTAGAGGCCGACTCGCGCCACCGGGACCCAGCGCTCGCTGACCGTGCCTCCGGGCACGACCTGGGTCGTGACATCGGCCCGTCGCTGGTCGCGGTGCACCAGGCGAGCCCGGCGGATGGACTCCTCGAGTGCGGCCCGGACGGCCGGGTCGAGGTCGGCGAGCGCGGCCGCCAGGGCCGCGGCGGGCACCCGGAGGTCGACCGGCCGTACGCCGTCGAAGCGTTCGCCCAGGTCGCGCAGGGCACCCGCGCCGCCGGAGCGGACCTGCGCGCAGATCGGTCGGACCGTCTCCAGCGCGGCCTCGACGTCCAGATCGGCCCTCGGCAGGACCGCGCGCAGGTCAGCCGGGTCGAGGGCACGGCCACGCAGGTCGATGCGGGAGATCACGCCGGCAAGTCTAGGTCGGCCCTACGCCCATAGTCTGGGGTCGTGGCGCAGCGACTCCCGCTCTTCCCCCTCGGCACCGTCCTGGTGCCGGGACTGGTCCTGCCGCTGCACATCTTCGAGCCCCGCTACCGGCAGCTGGTCGCGGACCTGGAGGACCTGCCCGAGGACGAGCGCGAGTTCGGTGTCGTCGCCATCCGCGAGGGCGGCGAGGTCGGGTCGGGGAGCCTGCGGGCGCTCTACGACGTGGGGTGCGCCGCCACCTTGCAGCAGGTCACGACGTCGGCCGACGGCCGCAGCCAGATCCTGTCGACCGGTGTCCGGCGGTTCCGCCTGCTCGACCTGGACGTCGAGTCCGAGACGCCGTACCTCACCGGTCTGGTGGAGTGGCTGGACGAGCTCGACGGCGGTCTCGAGCCGACGACGGCGATGCGCAGCCGGGCCCTGTGGGCGCGGTACACCGAGCTGCTCGGCGGCTATGGCCCGCAGGTCGTGCAGGACCTGCCCGAGGACCCCGGCCCGCTGTCCTACCTGCTCACCACGGCAGTCGTGATGCCGCTGGACCAGCGCCAGAGCCTGCTCGCGGCACCGACCGACGCGGCCCGCCTGGGGGCTGTCAACCGCTTCCTGCGCCAGGAGGTCGCGATCATGTCCGTGGTGCCGTCACTGCCCCTGCTGGACGTGGACGCCCTGCGCAGCTGACATCGACCCGGCCGGCTCCGGTGTCGGTGTGTGCACGTTGGCGAATGCGTAGGCGACCAGCTCCATCAGCACCCGCACGGTCGCGAAGACCATCGGCGCGACCAGCACCGCGATCGGCGTGTGCAGGACGATCGGCGTGATCGGGGCCTTCACCCCGGCGTGGTACTGCGCAGTCAGCGAGTCCGGGCCGAGCGCCGTACCGACCCACCACGCGACCAGGGCGGCCGCCGCCGAGCCGAGCAGGCCGGCCATGACACCGGCGACCGGCGACCTGCGGGTGAGAGGGACCCAGACCGCGGAGAGCAGGCCACCGGTGACGGCCGCGAGCACGGCGTACCAGCCGTCCTGGGAGGCCATCAGGTCGTCGTGCCCGCGCAGGTAGATCGAGCCGTCCACGATCGTGGTCGCCGCGGTCGGCGCGACCCAGGACCAGAGCAGGCCACTCGCGAGACCGGCCAGCACGATCACGACGGCGCCGACGACGCCGACGACCCAGGGCGGGCGGCCCGTGGTGGCCGGCCCTGGCGCGGCGAGGTGGTCGGTCACCGCACCAGGGTAGGTGCCTCAGCGGGTGATCACGTCCAGCCGGAAGGTCGAGCCGCCGTGGGAGTCGCTCCTCGCGCTGAGACCCACCGCGGACACGGCCTTCACGTTGGCGTCGATCGAGCCGGCCGACTGCCCGAACGAGGCCAGGTTGCTGTCGCTGAGCAGCCGGGCGACGTTGACGAACAGGACGACGTTGGCCGAGGAGGCATCCGGCACGGCTGCCTTGAAGGCCGCCGAGCTGCCGAGGCTGCCGTTCGCGGCCAGCTCCTTGGCGTACGCCGGGTCCAGCGCGACCGCATAGCCGTCCGCGGCCGGTGTGTGGTGCAGCTGGTAGGGCACACCGTTCTGCCGCAGGGCCGTGCCGACCTTGTCGAGGACCGCACCCGCCTTCGCCGCGTTGGCATCGCTGCGGATGCCCACGAGGGGCACGCCGGCGTGCATGCCGCCGAAGGCCACGGCGAACCTGCTGCCGAGCAGCGCGTTCAGGTCGCCCGGCAGGTGCAGGCCGAACTGGCTCAGGCCCTGTTGCACCTGGTCGCCGGCGCCCGCGCCGGCCAGCCCGGTCTGGAACTGCCTCCAGGCCTTGGTGACGGCGGCCGGGTCGACCGACCCGGCGAACGCGGCCTGCGTGCTGGCGGGCAGCTTCTCGACCCCGGTCCCGGCCGGGGCGGAGGCGGTCTTGGTGGCGCCCGTGTAGGTGCCCTTGACCTCGAGGTTGGAGCCCGAGAAGCGGACCGAGGCGACGAAGCGCCCGTTGGCCGCCCGGCTCGCGGCCGAGGAAAGGCCCAGCGGTGCGGCCAGCCCGCCGCCCATGCTCGGCACGAGCTTGCTCAGCTTGCCCGCGTCGCCCCAGGCGAGCACGATGCCGCGGTCGCCGGCCGAGGAGACGTCAGCCGAGAAGTGCGCGTCCTTGGACAGGGGGTGGGCCTTGGCGGCGGACTGGGCGGCGGACAGGATGGCCTGGGTCTGGGCGCAGACGGCGTACCCGTCGCTGATCGAGCAGGTGCCGTCGCCCGGGTCGCTCATCAGCTTCTTCAGGCCGGCCTTGGCCTTGGCGGCGTCCTTGACCTGCACGATGACGAGCGCGTCCGGCTCGGCCCCGGAGGTCCCGGCCGGGACGACGGCGACCCCGAAGCGGTCGCCGATCCACGGCTTGACGTCCCTGGCGTAGCTCAGCGAGGACAGGTCCGGGTCGTCCTTCGACACGGAGTCGAAGACCCACTGGCGCAGGTCGTCGGTGCTGCCGAGCGACTTCTTGGCGTCCGGGAACTTGCGCAGGAAGCGCAGCGCGTCGACCTTCTGGCCGAGCGAGGGATCCAGATCGACCGAGAAGTACGCCACGGCGCTCGCCGGGACCAGCTTGTCCGGCTGGGTGCCACCGCCGCCGAAGGCGCCGGCCGCGAAGGCAGCGCCGACTCCGACCGCTGCGATCGCCAGGGCTCCGACGCCGGCCACGACGAACTTGGCCTTGCCTGCGCCCGCGCGGGCGGGCTCGGCCGGGAGGAACGTGCCGGTGGCCGCACCGTAGACCGGCTGCCCGGCGGGCTGCGCGGCGTACGGCTGGTCGCTCAGGACCTCGGGCTGGGAGCCCGGGTCCGGCTGGCTGGGCTGCGGCTGCGTGCCCCAGTGATCGGTCATGAGTGCGGTGTCCCCTCGCTGCTGTGCGCGACCCCGTCCGGCCGCACCAGGGACCGTATCGACACGTTTGCCCGGTGCCTTCACCCGGGCCGGGTCTCGAATCCGTCACGCTGCCCGGTCGAGCGCGCGGCCGTGTAGATCTGGCGGGATCCCCGTCAGGAGACGAGGCTGCCGGGGCCGAGCAGGTGCTTGAGGTCCCCGAAGAGGGCTGGGCTCGGCGTGACCCGCAGCCCGTCGTCGAGCCGGAGCACGGTCGCGTGCCCGGGCTGCTCGAGCCGGACGTGCACCTCGGTGATGCCGGGGTGGTCGGCCAGCACGTCCTTGAGCTGCTCCGCCATCGGCGGCGTCAGCCGGGTCGGCGGCAGCGAGATCACCACCGGGCCTCGCGGCCCCTCCGAGACGTCCGGGATGGTCAGCTCCATCGCGTACAGCGTCGGCACCTCGTCGCGCCGGTTCAGCCGCCCACGGACCACGCAGATCAGGTCCTGGCGGAGCAGGTTGCGGACCTGCTCGAAGGTCTGCGGGAAGAAGAGCACCTCGATCGCGCCCTCGAGGTCCTCGATCGTCGCCAGCGCCCAGGGCTTGCCCTGCTTCGTGGTCTTGAACTGCAGCCCGGTGACCAGCCCGGCGATGCTCAGCACCGACCCGTCGGGGCGCGAGTCGTCGGCCATGATCCGGGCGATCGGCGCATCGACCAGCCGGGCCAGCACGTGCTCGACCCCGAACAGCGGATGATCGGAGACGTAGAGCCCGAGCATGTCCCGCTCGAACTGCAGCAGGGTCGACTTCTCCCACTCTGCGCCCACCGGCTCGGGCAGCCCGGCGAACTCGTCCAGGAGCGGCTCCTCGGCCGGCCCCAGGTCGAAGTCGAACAGCGAGCCCTGGTCCTTGTTGCCGGACTTGGCGGCGACGGCGGCCTCGACGTACCGCTCGTGGTGGTTGGCCAGCGGCGCTCGGCCCTGCCCCAGCGAGTCGAAGGCGCCGGCCTTGATCAGCGACTCCACGGTCCGCTTGTTGCAGACGACGCCGTCGACCTTGCGCAGGAAGTCCTTGAACGACGTGAAGTGGCCCTTGTCCTGGCGGGCCTCCGCGATCTTGTCGACCACGTTGGCGCCGACGTTGCGGATCGCCGACAGGCCGAACCGGATGTCGGTGCCGACGGCCGTGAACTCGGCCGAGCTCTCGTTGACGTCCGGCGGCAGGACCTTGATGCCCATCCGCCGGCACTCGCCGAGGTAGAGCGCGGACTTGTCCTTGTCGTCGCGGACGCTGGTCAGGAGGGCAGCCATGTACTCGGCGGGATAGTTCGCCTTCAGGAAGGCGGTCCAGTAGGACACCAGCCCGTACGCCGCGGAGTGGGCCTTGTTGAAGGCGTAGTCCGAGAACGGCAGCAGCGTGTCCCAGAGGGCCTTGACCGCGCCCGCGGAGAACCCTCGCTCCTGCATGCCGCCCTCGAAGGTCTCGAACTGCGCGTCCAGCTCGGCCTTCTTCTTCTTGCCCATGGCCCGGCGCAGCAGGTCCGCGGCACCGAGGGAGTAGCCGGCGACCTTCTGGGCCACCGCCATGACTTGCTCCTGGTAGACGATCAGGCCGTACGTCTCCCCCAGGATCTCCGCCAGCGGCAGCTCGAGCTCGGGGTGCAGCGCGATGACCGGCTTGCGCTTGTTCTTGCGGTCGGCGTACTCGTTGTGCGAGTTCATCCCCATCGGCCCGGGACGGTAGAGCGCCCCGACGGCGGAGATGTCCTCGAAGGTGTCCGGCCGCATCGAGCGGAGCAGTGCGCGCATCGGCCCGCCGTCCAGCTGGAAGACGCCCAGGGTGTCGCCGCGGCTGAGCAGCTCGAAGGTCGGGCCGTCGTCCAGGGCGAGCGACTCCAGGACCACCGGGTCCTTGCCGTTGAGGACGATGTTGCGCAGGGCGTCGTCCAGGACGGTGAGGTTGCGCAGCCCGAGGAAGTCCATCTTGACCAGGCCGAGGGCCTCGCAGCTCGGGTAGTCGAACTGGGTGATGATCTGCCCGTCCTGCTCCCGCTTCATGATCGGGATCAGGCCGGCCAGCGGCTCGCTGGACATGATCACGCCGGCCGCGTGGACCCCCCACTGGCGCTTCAGGCCCTCCAGGCCGAGCGCGGTCGCGACGACCTCCTGCGCCTCCGGGTCGGTCGCGTGCAGCTTGCGGAACTCGTCGGCCTCCTTGTAGCGCTTGTCGGCCGGGTCGAAGATGCCGGCCAGCGAGATGTCCTTGCCCATGACCGACGGCGGCATCACCTTGGTCAGGCGCTCCCCCACGGCGAACGGGTGGCCCAGCACGCGGGCCGAGTCCTTCAGCGCCTGCTTGGCCTTGATGGTGCCGTAGGTGACGATCTGCGCGACCCGCTCGGCGCCGTACTTCTCGGTGACGTAGCGGATGACCTCGCCGCGCCGGCGCTCGTCGAAGTCCACGTCGAAGTCCGGCATCGAGGGGCGCTCGGGGTTGAGGAAGCGCTCGAAGATCAGGCCGTTCTTGACCGGGTCGAGGTCGGTGATCCGCATCGCGTAGGCGCACATCGAGCCGGCGCCGGACCCGCGCCCGGGGCCGACCCGGATGCCGTTGTCCTTGGCCCAGTTGATGAAGTCGGCGACGACCAGGAAGTAGCCGGGGTAGCCCTTGCCGACGATGACCTCGGTCTCGTACGCCGCCTGCTGGCGCGCGTAGTCCGGCACGCCCTGCGGGTACCTGGCCTGCAGGCCGCGCTCGACCTCCTTGACGAACCAGGACTGCTCGTCCTCGCCGGGTGGGCAGTCGAACCGCGGCATGTAGCGGCCCTCGCCCTGCTCGAACGAGACCTCGCACTGCTCGGCGATCCGCAGCGTGTTGTCGCAGGCCTCGGGCAGCTCGCGGAACGTGTGCCGCATCTGCTCCGCGGTCATCAGGTAGAAGTCGTCGGCGTCGAACTTGAACCGGTTGGGGTCGGCGAGGGTCGAGGCCGACTGGACGCAGAGCAGGGCCGCGTGCGCCTTGGCGTCCTCGGCCCGGGTGTAGTGCAGGTCGTTGGTCGCGACCAGCGGGAGCTCGAGCTCCTTGGCCAGCCTCAGCAGGTCGGCCCGGACGCCGCGCTCGATCGGCAGGCCGTGGTCCATCAGCTCGCAGTAGTAGTTGCCCGCGCCGAAGATGTCCCGGTAGTCCGATGCGGCGGCCAGCGCCTCGCGGTACTGCCCGAGCCGGAGCCGGGTCTGCACCTCACCGCCGGGGCAGCCGGTGGTGGCGATCAGGCCCTCGCCGTACGTCGAGAGCAGCTCGCGGTCCATCCGCGGCTTGAAGTAGTGGCCCTCCAGCGAGGCCAGCGAGGCCATCCGGAAGAGGTTGTGCATGCCGCCCGTCGTCCGGGCGAGCAAGGTCATGTGGGTGTAGGCGCCCGACCCGGAGACGTCGTCCCGGCTGGCCGAGGTCGCATCGCCCCACTTGACCCGGGTCCGGTCGCTGCGATGGGTGCCCGGAGTGACGTAGGCCTCGACGCCGATGATCGGCTTGACCCCCGCCGCCAGGCCCTTCTTCCAGAACTCGTAGGCGCCGAAGACGTACCCGTGGTCGGTGGTGGCGAGGGCCGGCATCCCGAGCCGGGCGGCCTCCTCGAACAGGTCGTCGATCCGGGCGGCGCCGTCCAGCATGGAGTACTCGGTGTGCACGTGCAGGTGGACGAAGGAGTCGTTCGAACCACCGGGCATAGCCGCGATCTTATGTTGCGGCACAGACACTTTCCGGTCGCCACGACGACCGCCCAGCCCGTACGGCGTGTCGCCCCGGCGCGTCGGCTGTGGTCCCCCGACCTGTCAGCCCCTCCGGGCTACCCACCGCCCGGAGAGCCTGACAAGTCGGTCTCTTCGGCAGCGATCCGGGCCAGGACCTCCAGGCTCCGGTCCACGTCCTCGTCGGTCGTGAGGGCGTTGCTCATCGAGACCCGCAGGATGGCCCGGTCGTGCCACCGGCTGCCGCTCATCCAGGCCGTCCCGTCCGCCAGCACGCGGCGTACGACGCGCTGGGTGAGCTCGTCCGAGCCGAAGCCGACACAGACCTGCGTGTAGTGGACCTGGTTGAGCACCTCGGCGCCGGGGATCCGGGCCACGCCGGCCGCGAACCGCCGGCCGCCGACCCGCCAGCCCGGCTCATCAGGTCTTCCACGCCCGAGCGGCCGAGGGAGCGCAACGCCGCCCAGACGACGATCTCGCGCGCCCGCCGGGACAGCTCCGGAACGAAGTCGGCCGGGTCGCCCACCTCGGACTGGATCAGGTACGGCCCCTGGACCCCGAGCGCCGCCCGGTGCGCCACCGGGTCCGCGCAGATCACCACACCCGTGTCGTACGGCACGTTCAGCGTCTTGTGCGCGTCGGTGGCCCAGGAGTCGGCGCCGGCCATGCCGTCGGTGAGATGTCGCAGCCCTGGGCAGGCCGCGGCCCACAGCCCGAACGCACCGTCGACGTGCACCCACGCGCCGGCCCCCCGGGCGATCTCGACCAGGGCGGCGAACTCGTCGAACGCGCCGGAGTGGACGTTGCCCGCCTGCAGCACGACGATCAACGGCTGGCCCGGAGGCTGCTCGACCAGGGCGGCCGAGAGCGCGTCGGGCCGCAGCCGGCCCTCGACGTCGACCGGCACCAGCTCGGGCGCGCCGAAGCCGAGCATCCGCAGCGCGAGCTCGACCGAGCTGTGCACCTCGGCACCAGCGAGCACCCGCACCCGGGGTGCGGCCTGCAGCCCGTCCGCCTCGACGTTCCAGCCGGCCCGCTGCAGGACCCGGTACCGCGCCGCCGCCAGGGCCGAGAAGTTGGCCGTCGTGGCACCGGTGACCCAGCCGACGCTCGTGTCCCGGGGCAGGTCGAGCAGCTCCAGCAGCCAGCGCGCCGCCACGTCACCGAGCGCGCTCACCGCCGGCGTCACCTCGCGCATCCCGGTGTTCTGGTCCCAGGCGCTCGTCAGCCAGTCCGCGCCCAGGGCGGCCGGCAGCGTGCCGCCGATGACGAACCCGAAGAACCGGCCCGACCGCATGGCCACCAGGCCCGGCTCGGCAGCTGCGGCCAGCTCGTCGACCACCTGGGCGGCCGGAGTGGGCCCGTCCGGCAGCTCCCCGCCCAGGACCGGGTGATCTCCGCGATGTCCGAGCGTGCGGCCACCGGTCGGCTCTGCACCGTCCCCAGCCACGCCAGGGCGTGTCGGTGGGCCACGTCGAGGGCGTCGTCGTACGGCGTGGGCGACCGCGGGCTGCTCATCGGGTCCCCTCGTGGCACCACTGGGCGTCGCGGATGACGTCCAGGGCATGGGCGAGGTCGGCCGGGTAGGCGCTCTCGTAGGTGACCCGCTCACGGGTGGCCGGGTGCTCGAACGCCAGCCGTACGGCGTGCAGCCACTGGCGCTGCAGGCCGAGCCGGGCCGCCAGGGTCGGGTCCGCGCCGTAGGTGAGGTCGCCGACGCACGGGTGACGCAACGCCGAGAAGTGGACCCGGATCTGGTGGGTCCGCCCCGTCTCGAGGTGGACCTCGAGCAACGACGCCGCGGCGAAGGCCTCGATCGTCTCGTAGTGCGTGACGCTGTCCTTGCCGCCGGCGACGACGGCCCAGCGGTAGTCGTGGACGGGATGCCGGCCCACCGGCGCGTCGATGGTGCCGCGACTCGGGTCCGGGTGTCCCTGCACGAGCGCGTGATACGTCTTGTCGACGGTGCGCTCCTTGAAGGCGCGCTTGAGCAGGGTGTACGCCCGCTCGCTCTTCGCCACGACCATCAGCCCGCTCGTCCCCACGTCCAGGCGGTGCACGATCCCCTGCCGCTCGGCCGCGCCGGACGTGCTGACCCCGATGCCGTACGCCGCGAGGCCGGCCAGCACGGTCGGGCCGGACCACCCGGGACTCGGGTGCGCGGCGACCCCGACCGGCTTGTCCACCACCACCACGTCGTCGTCCTGGTGCACCACCACCAGACCGTCGACCGCCTTCGCGACGACCTCGACCGCTCCTGGTGGGTCCGGCAGGGTCACCTCGAGCCAGGACCCCGCGTGCACGCGGTCGGACTTGGCCGGGACCGACCGTCCAGCTGGACGCCGCCCTCGGCCACGAGATCCGCGGCCCGGCTGCGGGACAGCCCGAACAGCCGGCTCAGCGCGATGTCGACCCGCTCGCCGGCCAGGCAGCGATATAA
>CAWCHK010000002.1:0-480791 GCA_963795385.1 uncultured Actinomycetota bacterium | reverse complement strand
GACATCATGAAGAACTACATGGCCAACAAGTCCTTCTCTCGAGGTGTCGAGACCCTGGGCGCTGAGGCCTCGATGGTCTTCATCGGCAACACCTCGCACACGGTGCCGTTCATGCTCAAGAACTCGGACCTGTTCGATGAGCTGCCCGAGGCGTATCACGACCCCGCCTACCTCGATCGGTTGCACCACTACATCCCGGGCTGGGAAGTCGACATCATCCGTGGCGAGATGTTCTCCAACGGCTACGGCTTCGTCGTTGACTACATCGCTGAAGTATTGAAGTCGATGCAGGCCCAGGACTACTCCGACCGCTACCAGCAGCACTTCACCTTCTCTCCGGACATCTCCACCCGCGACCGCGATGGCATCCACAAGACCTTCTCCGGCCTGATGAAGATCCTCTACCCGGACGGCGAGGCGACGGAGGAAGAGCTGGAGGAGATCCTTCGGTTCGCCATCGAGGGCCGCAAACAGGTGAAGGACCAGATCCTTCGCATCGACTCGACCATGCCCGACGTAAAGTTCGGCTACTTCGACGCCGACGGCACGTGGCGCGCGGTCACGACACTCGAGGAAGACGAATATCCGACGCACTACTACGTCGTTGAGCGAGAACGACACGAAGACGCCGAGGGACGCCGACCCGTTCGGCGGCGGGCCCGACACGGCCGAACGCCCGAGTCGCCCGAAAGGGGGCGGGCGGCACGCTGAGCCCGAATGTTCCAAGGCCACATGGAGTTCCAGGAGGGTCAGCGCGGGGTCTCGTTCGACTCGCTCCTTGTCCCGTACCTGCGGGGCGCCGCCGCAGATCACGATCGTCGATCCGTATGTGCGGATGTTCCATCAGGCCAGGAACCTCATGGAGCTGGTCGAGGGCATCGCGCGTGGAAAGGATCCGGCCGACGAGGTCCTGCTGAAGCTCGTCACCGTCGAGAACCAGGACGGCCCGGAGAAGCTGCAGCGACAACTTGATACCTGCTCCAGATCAAGAAGAGCGCGGGGGTGCTCGGCATCGTCTTCGACGTCGAGCTGGTCGATCCCCAGGCCATCCACGACCGCTCGATCACGACCGACACCGGTTGGAAGATCCTGCTCGGCCGCGGCCTCGACATCTTCCAGCGGATGGTCGACAGCCCCTTCGACCTCGCAACGAAGTACCAGAAGTATCGAGAGGTCAAGGGGTTCGGTATCACCTATCTACGGGAGCCGACGACATGAGGAGCAGGTCGGGTATGTGCATGGTCGGCACCCCGCCGTCCACCCACCTGCTCAGATGACTGCGTCCAAGCCATACGTCGTGCAGTCAACCTCAAGAAGGGCTGAGGTCTGGTCGGCTTACCAGATCCAGTTCGACGGAATGCGCCGCCACGACTGGCAGGGCGACTTAGTCCGCGCGCTGAAGGTGGCGCTGTTCGACTTGCCCCCGCGATCCGACCACGCACTGACGGGCACCTACAGCACCAGCGTCCCCGGCCGCTGCGACGCGGAGAACCGCCTGTTCACCAACCCTGGAGCAGCGACCTTCCCGGAGGGGACCTTGGCCATCCGGTGGGAGCGCGGCTCCGAGCCGCCGCCCCCGCCGTCCCCGGTCGCCGACCTGGCGGCCGGGGTCCACTACTACGGATACGCCGCGGAGCCCGATTTCCAGGTCTGGGAGCCCGACCAAGAGTTGGCGTCTTGGTCCGGAGTCCCCCGCAGGCTGCCCGACGACGGGTCGGCCCGGCCGATGTGGCTGGCCCTACGTGAGGCCGTGGTCGACGGGCGCTTGGCGCTGCCGAGCGGGCCCGTCGCGGACGGCACCCGGTTCGGGCTCAGCCTCACCGTCCGGGCGCCGCTGCGTGGGCCTCGCTCGGCCCCCGCGCTCAGCGAGGCCCTCGTCGACGGGGTGTTGTGCGCGCTCCACGCCGGGGCACCAGCGACTGACCAGGGCCGGGTCGCCGAGCTGCTGGCCGCCAAGATCCCGAGCGTCTCGCAAGAACGGCTATCCGACCTCGTCGTTGAACGGCCCGCGCTGTTCGCCGGCTCGCCGTTCCTGCTCAGTGGCAGTCGAGTCCAGCTATCCCCGTGCGACGAGTTCTGCGACGCCGGCGAGATCGTCATCCAACCCGACCCCACCGTGTCAACCCTCCAGGTCAGCGGCCGGGTCTACACGTTGAAGGCGAGGGAGGCCTGATGGGCAAGTACGAGCCGCTCACCCAGCTCTTACGTACTACAACGAGCGCGACGGTCACATTGTCCTTCAACGAGATTCAGAAATTTGTCGGCGCACTGCCGCACTCGGCGTACGTCCACCGGGCCTGGTGGGCCAACGACGACAAGACGCAGGCTCAAGCGTGGAAGGCAGCGGGGTGGAAGGTAGCGAGCGTGAGCCTCGAAAGCGAGCGGGTCACCTTCGCACGACACGACAACACCCAGGCCGACCTTTCTGCGGCGACCGATCGGCACCGGCCGACCGCGCCCCCGGCCACCGCAGGCGAGATAGCCCGACCGAAGTCGTCAGCGCCTCTGGACGAAGCAGCCGTGCAAGCGCAAGTCGTGACGTTCCTCGTGGCGGAGGGGTGGTCGATCCTGCGGGTCGCGGATACGGCCACCAGAGAGCACGGAGTCGACGTCCTGGCCAGGCGAGATCGAGACGATCGGACCGTCGCCATCGAGGTGAAAGGCTTTCCAGGCTCACGGTATGCCGATCCGCGACGCGCTGCGGAGGCCAAGTCCACCTCACCGGCGACGCAGGCGCGACAGTACTTCTCGCATGCACTGCTCAAGGCCCTAATGACTGCCGACGACCATCCCAACTACGAGTCGGTCATCGCGCTGCCGGATGTCGAGACCTACCGCCGCCTGCATCAACGAGTGCGGCGAAGTCTGAGCCGGGCCGGCGTCTCGGTGCTGTTTATCGACCTAGGCGGCCGAGTGGACTGGATCATCGAGCCAGGTTGACCAGCCAGATCAGGCCGACGAGCGGCGCGCTCGCGGCAGCCCCCAGCGTCCAGGCCCACACGATTGGCCGGATCGTCCGGAGCCGCGCGAGGCGGTCGAAGACCGGACCGAGGGCCAGCGACGGGGCGAGCAGGCCAAGCGTCCACCAGCGCAGGTTGTCCACAGACGCCACGCAGCGGGTGGCCACCAGCAGCCCGGCGACTGCACTGCTCGCAGTCGCCGCGGCAACCGTGACGCCGCGAGTCAACGCCGGTGGCGGAGCATCCCGTTGGCGGGACCAGGCGTCGGCCTTGCGGCACCGCTCCTCCACCACCGACCAGGCGACGCTGACTTGGTCCTGGGTGAGTACGCCGAGTGGCAGGCGTCGACTCCACCTGGGCAGGTCCTCGCCGGCAATGACGACCGTATCCTCGACACAGTCGCCGGGCCGCGAGACAGCCTCGGCGTTCTGGCCCCAGACGACGACCACACTCGACACCTTCTGGACACCGCACCGCCGCAGGTCGCTGAGCAGACCGAGCTGCCTGGCCCCGCGCCGTACCTGATCGATCGCCGATTCGACCCGGTCTCGATGCCATGGATCGGCCCACGAGGAGCCGGACCATTTGGACTCGACAGCGATCATGCCGCCCGGCCCGATGAGCACGTGGTCGATCTCGACGCCGAGGCGGACGCCGTTGACCAGTCGCCATCCGTGTTTGTGCAGGCGGCGCAAGTCCGAGGCCGTCCACTGCTCGGCGAGATCGCCCATCATCGTCGGACCAGTTCCGGTCGCCCGGACGACGTGAGCCCACAAGGTGGCGGCCACTGCCACGAGGAACCCGCCTGCGACGAAGCCGCGAGCGAAACCGGCTGGAGTGAGCGCAACCCCGGGCGCCGCGAGGACGATGGACGCGATCAGCGCGCCACCCAAAGGGTGCCACCGTCGCCGTACGAACGCGATCTGCCGTCTCCATGCCCGACCACGGGCCCAACTCCCGGCCCTTCGGTCCGAGGCCAGTTGCCGCGCTCGCAGGGCGTTCGCAATGAGCGACATCAGATTCGAAGCTCCTGGCCCATGGCCTAAGACTCGGCCGCTCCGGGTGCGGGCTTGATCACCATGACCTGGTCCGAGTTTCGTCGAGATCGCCAAGCTGGCGCCCCAGCGTCCCGATCGTGTCCGCTGGAAAGGCCCCGGGCTCCGACCGGGCACGTCCGAACGTGCATCCGGTGCTCGAGATTCGCTAGCGGCCAGCCGGCTCGCCGCGCTAGCGGGCCGCGTAGTAACCGCGATGCGTGTTGGCCTTGATGAACTGCATGAGGGCGTCTCGCGCGATGAACTTCCGGGAGCCCATGAGCACCCACTCGATGTCGCCCTGATTCGCCATCTGGTAGATCGTCGAGTAGCTGACGCCAAGCGACTTCGCCGCGTCCTTGAGGCTCAGCAGCAGAGGCCCGTCGTTCGAGAGATGGGTCGGGCCGATGACCGTGGTCTGCTCCGCCTCAACGACATCGACTTCTGACGTCGTCGTCTTCCAGGAGCCGAAATAGCCGTAAGGTCGGTCGAACTCGGCCTGCACCTTTGCCGCTGCGTCCTCGTCACTGGTGGCGCGCACGAAGCGCTCAGCGACCTGGACCCTCGTGACGACCACCTTGTAACGCACGTCGGTCTCCTCAATCTCGCGCCTGGATTGCTTGGGTCTTGCTGGCTTCGGTCGAGAGGCAACGCGGCGCATGGCCACTGCCGTGGCGTCTGCCGGCCAGGATTCGCGCTGACGCTGGCCGCGCTCGATCGGGGGCAGCCTCCCGGCCGCTCTACCGCGGGCGGGTGGATCCGGCCGGGGCATCGGTCGCCCGTGCGCGAGGTAGTACTGGCCCGCTTCTGTGACCGTGGCGGTCCACACCTTGTTGCGACGACGAACCTCTGCAAGTCCGCGACTCGCCAGCGCGCGGGCTGTGTGTTTGTGGCTCTCATTTGGCCAAGCTCCGTCCGGGCAGCCATCGCCGATCCAACGGAGAACCCGCAGCTGTCGCTCCGAGAGCGCCTCCACCTCGACCACGGACCGAAGCCGATCACGTGCTACCTGAGGCTGTCGGCGGGGACACGCGGAGCCTAGGGAGGCATTCGTCACGTTTGGGAGGGTCGGGCCCTGACACTCCGGCCGCGACCTTTGCCACCCTGCTGCCACCCTGGACAGATTGAGGCCCTCTTGCCGGAACCGGCGAGAGGGCCTCTGACCTGCGGAAATGCGTCGTAGCGGGGGCAGGATTTGAACCTGCGACCTCTGGGTTATGAGCCCAGCGAGCTACCGAGCTGCTCCACCCCGCGTCGGGTGATCCGGAGGCTGGCGCCGACCGGACTCCGTCAGGTTACGTGCCGGAGTCCGGTCCGAGCAAATCCCTCAGGCCGTCAGCCCGCCGCGCCAGCCCCAGCCCCGGCCCGAGCCGAACGAGGCCGGTGGGGCCGTGGCGCGTGGGGGTCGGACTGTCGTCGATACGGGAGAGGTGCGAGCACGGGGCCGGCACGCTGGAGGCCGGACCGAGGCCCGAGGGCGGGCGGGTGCGGGCTACCTTGCCCCTGTGAACGCCGCCCTCTGGGTCGTCGCCGCCGTCGCGGCCGCCATCTCCTTCGCCGCCGCGATGTCCAAGCTCGGGCAGTCCAAGGAGGACCTGCTCAAGCAGGACAACCTGGGCTGGGCCGAGGACTTCTCGGAGGCATCGATCAAGCGGATCGGGGCGCTCGAGCTGCTCGGTGTCTTCGGGCTGATCCTGCCCCAGGCCACCGGCCGGGCCGAGATCCTCACGCCGATCGCCGCCTGCTGCCTGGTGCTCCTGCAGGTCGGCGCGATCGTCGTACACCTGCGGCGGGGCGAGACCCGGATGCTGCTGATCAACGTGCCCCTGATCCTTGCCCTCCTGTACGTCGCCATCGGCCGCTTCGCCCACGGCTGAGCCCGACGCATCCCCGCCCCTGGGACTTGTCAGCACCTGGTGACCCTTGACCCGCATGAGGTGCTGACACAGCGCGGGCCGCCGGGACTTGTCAGCACCTGGTGACCCTTGACCCGCATGAGGTGCTGACACGAGCGGCGTAGGTCCGCGGACGGGACCTCAAGTCCGGCGCCCCGGAGGTCGACATCCGGGACATGACGGGCAGCCCTCAAGAGCAATTGGCCACCACCAACGGCACGGACCTGGCCGGCAACCGCGGCGGCGAGGCGGCCCGGGCCAGGGCCCGCGAGGAGCTCATCGCGGCCAAGGAGAGCTCACGGCTCCGCTTCGCTCTGGCTCGCCTCGTCGACAAGCACACGGACGAGCGGGCCTGGCGTCGCGGCGCCGAGGGCGAGGAAGCCGTCGCCGCCCGGTTGAGCAAGCTCGAGCGGCAGGGCTGGCGGTTCCTGCACTCGGTGCCCGTCGGCAAGGGTGCCTCCGACATCGACCACGTGGCGATCGGCTCCGGCGGCGTCTTCACCCTGAACACCAAGAACCACCTGGGCAAGCGGGTCTACGTCAACCGCAACGGCGTCCGGGTCAGCGGCCAGCGCGTGCCGTACGTCCGGAACTCGACGCACGAGGCCGAGCGGGCCAGCCGGCTTCTCACGGCAGCGGCCGGCCGGCCGGTCCTTGCGGTCGCAGTGGTCGTGGTCCTCGCGGACGAGCTCACCCATCGGGGTCACCCCGAGCCGGTCAAGGTCGTGGGTCGTCGAGACCTCGCTGGATGGCTCAAGCGACAGCCGGCCCAGCTCACGCCGGACACCGTCGAGCAGATCTTCGACGTCGCGCGGATCTCGACCACCTGGCGCTGAACCGCTCACGCCCCTGCGACTTGTCAGCACCAGGTGACCCTTGACCCGCACGAGGTGCTGACACAGGGCCCCGGCCCCGGAGTTGTCAGCACGAGGTGACCCTTGACCCGCATGAGGTGCTGACAGGAGATCGCGGCGGACGCACGAGAGCGGAGCGGGCTCGACGCGCGCGACGCAGCCGCAGCCGCTAGACCAGTCGTATGACCGACGTCCGCGAGTTGATCGCCTCCGCCCTGATCGCCTTCACCGCCACGGTCATCCACGTCCCCGACGACGCCTGGGACAACCCGACGCCGTGCGAGGACTGGACCGTCCGCGACCTGGTCAACCATGTGACCAGCGAGCACCTCTGGGTTCCCCGGCTCCTGGCCGGCGAGCGGGTCGAGGAGGTCGGTACGGCGTACGACGGCGACGTCCTGGGCTCGGACCCCATCGGGGCCTGGAAGGCCGCCGCGTCGACGTCCCGCCAGGCCTGGGTGCTGGCCGACCTCGACGCGCGCGTGCATCTCTCCACCGGCCGGGTCCGGGCCGGCGACTACGCGGAGCAGGTCCTGACCGACCTCGCCGTCCACCGCTGGGACCTCCAGCGCGGCGCCGGGGTCGGTGAGGCCCTGGACGGCGCCGTCGTCATGCACGTGTTGGACCACGTCAAGAACCATCCGAGCGACTACAGCGCATCTGCCGCTTTCAACGGTCCGGTCGACACCGACTCGGAGTACGCCCATGACCAACTCGTCGCAATGCTCGGGCGTGACCCGTATTGGGCGGTTTGAAAGCCGTTCTGCCCCAACGGGTTCAAGCACTCCAAGTGAAGCGACGACACGGTTACTATGAGTGAGCCCGCCGGGCGTCCCCTTGGGAGGCTGAGCCCATGGACCGAACTCGCTCCCTCCGCGCCGTTCTCAGGCATCGCTGACCGGCTGCGGGGCAACGACATTCACGCGCGCTTCTGGCGACGAGGCTCCGACGGCGATGACGGCCTCGGCGCCCGGTTGGCCAAGCTCGAGGTCGAGGGCTGGCACCATCTCAGCTCCGCCGACATCGGCAGCACCGAGGGCCATATCGACCATTTGGCCATCGGTCCCGGTGGCGTCTTCACCCTCAACCTCAAGCAGCACCTCGGCCGCCGGGTCGTCGTCGACAGCCGCGGGGTCTGGGTCGACGGCCGGCCCACGCCCTACCTCTCCGACGCCCTGGACGACGCCGAGCAGGCCGGCCGGCTGCTCTCGCTCGCAGCCGGCTTCCCCGTCTTCGTCAACGGCGTCATCGTCGTGACCTCGCACGACCTCAAGCACCGGGCCCGGCCGGACGGCATCACCGTGGTCTCGCTGCGCCAGTTCGGCACCTGGCTGCGCGCGCTGCCGCCGCGGCTCACCGACGACGACGTGGTCATCATCAACGACGTCGCCCGCCGCGCCACTACCTGGGCCTGAGCCTGGGCCTGGGCCTGGGCCTGGCCTGGGCTTGGGGCCTGGGTCTGGGCCTGGCCTGGGCCCAGCCCGCTACCCCGCCGGCGGCGCGGACGACGACGGCGACGCGCTGGCCGACGGGCTGCTGGTCGGCGAGCTCCCGCTCGTGGCCGTCGAGCCCGGCGACGCGCCCAGCTTCTGCTCCGCCGCCAGGGCCTTCTTGACCGCGTCGGCGAGCTGCTTCTGGGCCGCGCCGTACGCCGTGAAGTCGCCCTTGGCCAAGGCGTCCGAGCTGGCCTTGACCGCCGCGTTCGCCGCGCGCAGCGCCGACGCGAGCTCCTGCTGCGCCGTCTGCGCCGGCGTTCCGGTGCCGGTGCCCGTCCCCGTGCCCGTCCCCGTCCCGGTTCCGGTGCCGTTGTTCTGGCCGGAGTCGCCCGCGTTCGCGCCCGAGTTGCCACCGAACACCTGGTCCAGCGCGGCATCCAGCGTCGGGGCGAAGCCGATGTTGTCGCCGAACGAGACGAAGACGTAGCGCAGCAACGGGTACGTCGTCTCACCCGTCGCCCGGACGAAGACCGGCTGCACGTAGAGCAGGCCACCGCCCACGGGCAGGGTCAGCAGGTTGCCGGACTCGACCTTCGAGCCGCCGGTGTTCAACAGCCGCAGCGTGTTCTGCGCGGCGTTGGTGTTGAAGGCGTTCTGCACCTGGCCCGGGCCGGAGACCACCGTGTCCGACGGCAGCTCGAGCATCCGGATCGTGCCGTAGCCGTCCGCGACCGTCCCCGGTTGGTTGCCGGCATTGGCATCAGCCGCGAGGTACGCCGTGAGCACCGACCGCGTCCCCGAGCCGGCCGGGATGTACGTCGACGTCAGCGAGAAGTCCGCAGTGTTCGCCCCCGGCATCTTCAGGGTCAGGTAGTACGGCGGCTGGGTGCTGCCGTCGGTCTCCGTCGGGTCCGGCGGGACGGTCCAGAACCCTTGCCCGCCGTAGAAGGCGGCCGGGTCGGTGACGTGGTACTTCGCCAGCATGTTGCGCTGGACCTTGAACAGGTCCTCGGGGTAGCGCAGGTGCGCCATCAGGTCACCGGAGATGTCCGACAGCGGCTTGACCGACCCCGGGAAGGCCCCCATCCACGCCTTCAGCAGCGGGTCGGTGGCGTCCCACGCATAGAGCGTGACCTTGCCCGTGTAGGCGTCGACCGTGGCCTTCACGGAGTTGCGCATGTAGTTCACGCTCTGCGCGCCCAGGGCCACCACCGAGCTGGTCGTCTCGGTGAGCGAGTCGGAGGTCGCGCCCTCCAGCGTGGTCGTCTTGGCGTAGGGGTAGTTCGACGTCGTGGTGTAGCCGTCGACGATCCACTCGACCTTGCCGTCGATGACCGCGGGGTACGGGTCGCCGTCCAGGGTCAACCACGGCGCGGCCTTCTGCACCCGCTCGCGCGGCGTGCGGTCGTAGAGGATCTCGCTGTCCTTGTTGATCGCGTTGGAGAGCAGGAAGTTCTCGTCCTTGTACTTGATCGCATAGGCCAGCCGCCGGGCGAACGACCCGATCTTGACGCCGCCGTCACCGGTGTACGTCGTGTTCTGCTGGCCCGAGCTGCTGGCGTTCGGGTAGTCCAGCTCGCGCGGGGTCGCACCGGTGGGCGCGCCGACGATGGAGAAGTCCGGGGACTGCTCGCCGAAGTAGATCCGCGGCTGCGTGATGGTCAGCGCACCGGTCGGCGGGATGTTGCCCTCGGAGAAGACCGGCTTGCCATCGTCGGTGCGCTGGTTGCCGTACGCCGAGACGACGCCGAAGCCGTGGGTGTAGATCGTGTGGTCGTTCAGCCAGTTCCGCTGCCCGGCGCTGATGCCGTCGAGGTTCAGCTCCCGGACCGCGATGACGGTGTCGGCGCTCTTGCCGTTCAGCGTGTAGTGGTCGACGTCCAGGGAGTCGGGGAAGGCGTAGTACTGCCGCACCTGCTCCAGCTGGCGGAACGTGTCCGAGACCCGCGCCGGGTCCAGCAGCCGGATGCCGGGGATCGTCTCGGCGTCGTTGCGCAGCTGGCCCGAGGTCGCCGTCGTCTCGGCGTTGTAGGCCTGCGTCTGCACGGCAGTCAGCCCGTACGCCGTCCGCGTGGCCTCGATGTTGCGCGAGATGTACGGCCGCTCCAGGGTCTGGGCGCTGGGCCGGACCTTGAGGTTCTGCACCAGGGCCGGGTAGATCAGCCCGATGACGATGGCCGTCACCAGGAGCAGCGCGACGCCGACCCCCGGGAGCCGCCACGAGCCGGTCCAGATCGTGGCGAAGAACAGCGCGGCACAGATCACCGAGGCCGCGGCCAGCACGGCCTTCGCCGGCAGCAGGGCATGCGCGTCCGCGTAGGTCAGGCCGTTGATGCCGAGGCTGGACGAGCTCTTGGTCACCAGCTCGTAGCGCTCCAGCCAGTAGTTGCCGGCCCGCAGGAGGACGAGGATGCCGAGGATCACCGAGAGGTGGACCCGGGCCGACGTCGTCGTGCGGCCGGAGCCACCCTGCACGCGGAGGCCGCCGTAGAGGTAATGCGTTGCGGCAGCAGCGATCCCGGAGACGATGATCACCGTCATCAGGAAGCCCAGGAGGAAGCGCAGCCACGGCAGGGTGAAGACGTAGAAGCCGGCGTCGAGGTGGAACTGCGGGTCCTTGGTGTGGAACGGCACCCGGTGCCGCCACAGCAGGTAGGTCTTCCACTGGCCGGCGGCCGCACCGCCGGAGAGCAGGCCCACGGCGACGGGGACGACGATCGTCCCGATCTTGCGCAGCGGCTCGATCTGCTCGCGGTAACGGTCCAGGCTGGCCTGCTCCGGCGACACCGGCGCGTACACCGGCCGGGTGCGGAACGCGATGATCAGGCTGGAGAACACCGCTCCGCCGGAGATCAGCCCGCCGAGGACGAAGAGCAGGATCTTGGCGAAGAGCTCGGTCGTGAAGACGTGGCCGAAGCCGACGGACTGGTACCACAGCAGGTCGGTCCAGAACTGCGCGCCGATCAGGACCAGGATGATCAGGGCGACCAGGATCAGCAGGGTCGGGATGAGCGCCCCCCGCCGGCGGCGGACCATGACGGGCCGCCCGGGAGGGCCGGGTCGTCCAGGACGCGCTGGTCCTTCGAACGACGGATCGGGTCCCACACGCTCTCCTGACGCACGCGGGCAGCCATCGTCGGCACCCGTCCTGTGGGCAACTTACCTACTCGACCTGAGGTTCCCGCGTTCGGTAACAGGTCGGGCACCATGTCGGCATGGCGACCGGTCCAGAGGCAGGCCCAGAGACAGGCACAGGGACAGACCCGGAGAGGCACCCGGAGACGGAGCCGGAGGCCGTCGGCGGGACGGCCGGGGTGAGCGACCCGGGTGGGCCCGGCGGCCCGGTCGCGGCCGGCTTGCGGGCGGCGGTGGTCGAGGCCGAGCGGCACGTCGCGGGCTTCGGCTGGGACCAGCCGCCGCGGCTGTTCGCCCTGGTCCGCACCGCCGACCTGATCGCGCGGGAGCCCGGGCTGGCGGCCCAGCTCGGCGACCCCGAGCCCGGACACCTGACCGCGGTCGAGCAGGACGGGCTGGCGCCGACGTCCTCGGTCGAGTCGATGCTCGGGACGCTGGCCTGGCCGCCGGAGGTCGACGGCGCAGCGATCTCGCTGGAGCGGGTCGTGGTGCCGCCGGAGGCCGAGCGCGACCTCCCGGTCGACCCGGAGCAGGCCATCGAGCACCTGGCGGCCCACGCCGACCGCCGCGACGTGCGGCTCGTCGTCGGCGTCCTGCGGGACGGCACCGCGATGTGCGCCCTACGCCAGCGGCTGCACGACGAGGACGCGGCAGTGGCCGTGGCTCCCGACCTGGTGCCCGGCCTGGTCCACGCCCTCCTGGCGACCTTCAGTGACTAGGACCCAGCCGCAGCGACCCAGCCGCAGCCGACCCAGCCGCAGCCGAGCTAGCCGCAGCCGGGCAGCGACGACGTCCGGCCGGCCGCGATCGCCTCGACGTCGGTCCGGGCCTCGTGCAGGGTCGCGATCTTCACGACCCGCATCCCGTCCGGAACGTGGCCCTTGACGTCCGCGCAGTTGCTCGCCGGCGCCAGGAACCACTGCGCCCCAACCCTTCTCGCGCCGACCATCTTCTGAGCGATGCCGCCGATCTCGCCGACCGCGCCGGTCGTGGGGTCGATCGTCCCGGTGCCGGCGATCCGCTTGCCCCCGGTCAGGCTGCCCGGCGTCAGGCTGTCGTAGACACCGAGCGCGAACATCGTCCCCGCCGACGGCCCGCCGACGTCATGGGTGTCGATCTTGACGGTGAACGGCATCTTGTAAGTGATCCCCGGTGTGATGCCGAGCAGCGTGCGGTCGCCGTCCTTGGTCGTCTTCGCCGAGACGGTCAGGGCCTTGCCGTTGCGCAGCAGCCCGACCCGCAGCACGTCGCCCGGCCGGTGCTGCTCGATCGCACTGTGCAGCTGGTCGTTGGTCGTCAACCGGGTGCCGTCGATGCTGGTCACGATGTCGCCCTTGCGCAGCACCTTGGCCGCCGGCGCCGTCGCCGTGACGTCGGTGACCGTTATCGTCTCGGGCACCGTGATCCCCAGCTCGCGCAGCGCGGCCGCCGCCGCGTCCTCCTGGGACGTCGTCATGTCCTGGGCGTTCTGCTCGTCGATCTGCTGGCTGGTCTGACCCTTCGGGAACTCCTGCTCCTCCGGGATCACCGAGTCGCTGCGGGAGAACCACCCCTGCAGCTCGGTGAAGAGGTTCACGTGCGCTCCCGGGCCGCCGTAGATGCTCACCGTGGTGAAGTCGAGCGCGCCCTTCGCCGGGTACGTCGGATGCCCGCTGATCTGGATCAGCGGCTGGCCCTGCATCGTGCCGAGGGTGTTGGTGGCCGGGCCCGGCGCCAGGATCGCGTACGGCGCCTTGACGATGCCGATCACGGCACCGCAGAGCACGGCGGCGAAGGCGCAGATGACGACCACCCCGCCGGGACCGCTGCGCGGAGGCCGGTACGCCGTCGTCGTCGTCGAGCCGAACGGGGCCGTCACGGCAGGCCCACCCACTCCGTCGCGCCGTCGCTGAACCGCTGGTGCTTCCAGATCGGCACCGTCGTCTTCAAGGTGTCGATCAGGTCCTGACCGGCGGCGAAGGCGGCACCGCGGTGCGGGGCGCTGGCCGCGACGACCGTCGCCAGGTCGCCGACGGCCAGGTCACCCACGCGGTGCACCGCCGCGAGCGCGGTCACGTCGTGCCGGTCCGCGACCTGCTCGCAGACGGCCTCCAGCGCCTGCTGCGCACTCGGGTGGGCCGAGTAGCCCAGGCCCTCGACCTCGCGCCCGTCGTCCTCGGACCGGATCGTGCCCACGAACAGGCAGATGCCGCCGGCCCGCGGGTCGCTGACCGCGGCCAGCACCTCGTCGACCGACAGGGGCACGTCCCTGATCGCGACCAGCCGCACGGCGTCCGGCTCGCTCATGAGCTGCCCCGCTTGCGCCGGCGGCGCATCAGGGCCGCCGTACCCATCAGGGCCACCGCCGCCCCGGCCGCACCGAGCGCGGCGTCCTTGCGGTCCATCCGCCGGGCCGCGACCGCGTGCCGCCCGCGGATCTGCTCGAGCAGCACGCCGACACAGGTCTCGTTGTCGTACGCCGCGGTCCACCCTGCCGCGCGCAGGCGGTCCGAGGAGACGGCCCACGGGTAGACCACGAAGGCCAGGTCGCTCGCCGGAGTGGGCAGAACCCCGACCCGGTGCAGCCGCTGCGCGGTGCCGAGCGCGAGGGCGGCGGGCAGCTCGATCCGGCGCATCCCGGTGAGCCGCTCGAGCCGCTCCTGGTCCAGCACGCCCTCCGAGCCGACGGTCAGGCCGCCGTCCAGCTCCTGGGTCAGCGCGGTCACGGCAGCCGTAGCCACGTCGTCGAAATGGCAGAACTGCCAAGCGTTCTCGGTCTCCTTGACCTTCAGCAGCCGGGGCGCCTCGAAGTGCCGGGTCACGACCGTGTCGATGTCCGGGCCGACCAGAGCCGCCGGCCGCAGGACCGTCACGGACAGGCCGGGGTGCACGCGCGGCGTCCGGGCCAGGATCCGCTCGACCTCGAGCAGGTCGCCCACCACCCCGCTGTCGGGGGCAGCGGCGACCGGGGCGTCGTCCCCCAGAGGGACCGCGTTGTCGGGCGAGGCACCCAGGACCATGGCGCTCGTGACGACGAGCAGCCGGCGTACCCCTACGGCGGCGCTGGCCGTCGTGACCGCCTGCACGGCCCGGACCGCGCGCTCGCGGCGCTGGGTGTCCTGCAGCGAGGCGTCCAGGTCGGTGGGCGCGGCCAGGTGGATGACGGCGTTGGCCCCGCGGAGCTGGTCGGCCACCCCTGGCGAGGTGACGTCACCGAGCCGCCAGGTCACTGCGTCGGCGCGGCCGCGGCGCTCGTCGACGGCGATGACCCGCCCGACGCCGTCCGCGGCGACGAGGGCCGAGGTCATGGCCTCGCCCAGCGGGCTGGCCGCCCCGGTGACGGCCACGGTCAGGAGGCTGCGCCGAGAGCGAACCGACGTACGGGCGGGCGTACGCGCGGAACTCACCTCGGGCCTCCGTGGTTACCTGGACATCGGCACCGCCCAGGGTCTGGACGGCGCCGACGACCATCCTCTCAGGCCCGGCAGGAGAGCCCCGCGATGAGCAACAACCCGATCGGCTTCGGACCCGGCGGCGAACACCCCGACGACCGCGACGACGACCGCGACGACGACGGCTCGTCCGGCGCCCAGCCGGATCCCGGCGAGGCGCTCAACGAGATGTTCGCGCAGCTCCTCGGCGGAGGCGCCGCGGGCGAGGAGATCGCCAAGGCCCTGGGGGCGGCGACCGGCGGCCAGGAGCTCGACCCCGCGATGCTCCAGTCGGTGATGACGCAGCTCCAGACCATGATGGCCACTGGCGGCGACGGCCCGGTCAACTGGACCCTCGCCACGAACGTCGCCCGCCAAACCGTCTCTGCCGCAGGCGATTCCAGCGTCGGCGCGGCCGACCGCCGCGCGGTCGAGGAGGCCCTCCGCCTCGCCGACCTGTGGCTCGACCCGGTCACGAGCCTGTCCGCCGCCGGGGCGCGAGCCCTGACCTGGAGCCGGGCCGAGTGGGTCGAGGGCACCCTGCCCGTCTGGCAGCGCCTGGTCGAGCCGGTCGCGGAGAGCGTCGCGGTCGCGATGTCCGACGTGATGGCCCAGCAGGCGCCGCCCGAAGCCGCCGACCTGGCCGCGGTCGCCGAGCTGGCCGGCCCGATGATCCGGCAGATGGGCGGCAGCGTCTTCGGCCTCCAGGTCGGGCAGGCCATCGGCGCCCTGGCCGGCGAGGTCGTCAGCGGCACCGAGGTCGGGCTCCCCCTGGTGCCGGACGGCGCCGTCGCCCTGCTCCCCGACAACATCAAGGCGTTCGGCGAGGGCCTGGACATCCCGCTGGACGAGCTCCGGCTCTACCTCGGGCTGCGCGAGTCGGCCCGGGCCCGCCTGTTCGCCCACGTCGCGTGGCTCGGCCCGCAGCTGCTGGGCGCCGTCGAGGCCTACGCCCGCGGCATCCGGATCGACTCCGACGCGATCGAGACGGCCATCCGCGACGTCGACGGCAGCGACCCGGCCTCGATCCAGCAGGCCCTGAGCGAGGGCCTGTTCGAGCCGCACAACACCCCCGCCCAGGAGGCCGCCCTGCTGCGGCTGGAGACCCTGCTCGCGCTGGTCGAGGGGTGGGTCGAGCAGGTCACCGACACCGCCGCCCGCGGCCACCTGCCGCACGCCGACGCGCTGCGCGAGACGGTCCGCCGCCGCCGGGCTGCGGGCGGGCCGGCCGAGCACACGTTCGCCTCGCTGGTCGGGCTCGAGCTGCGGCCCCGCCGGCTGCGCGAGGCCGCCGCGCTGTGGGGCGCCCTGGCCCAGGAGCGGGGGGCCGAGGGCCGGGACGCGGTCTGGGCCCATCCCGACCTGCTGCCCACGGCCGAGGATCTCGACGACCCGACGGGCTTCGCCGGGCGGGCGGGCGACGCGGCGCAGGACAGCGCCGACGTCGACGCGGCCATCGAGGCGCTCCTGCGCGAAGGCGACCAGCCCCGCGACGGTGAGTAGCGCCGAGCGGTCCGGGCCGCGCTATGCGCCGGCGGCCGGGCCCGGGCACGACCTGCTCGAGTGGGCCCGCGCGGCCCTGGCGTCCTGGCCGGTGGCCGACGCCGCCGAGGCCCGGCTGCGCGCGGCGTACCTCGCACATCTGGCCGAGCACCCGGACGCCCTCTGGCGCGAGGGGCCGCCCAGCCACCTGACCGCGAGCGCCTTCATCCTCGACCCGGCCCGCAAGCAGGTCCTGCTCACGCTGCACCGCAAGGGCGGCTTCTGGGTCCAGTGCGGCGGCCACCTGGAGCCGGACGACTCCACCCTGTCCGCCGCCGCCCTGCGCGAGGCGACCGAGGAGTCCGGCATCGACGGCCTGCACGTCATCGGGCCGGCCGACCTGCACCGCCACCGACTGCCGGCGGCCTTCGGCCGCTGCCGCGAGCACCTGGAC
The DNA here is from genome assembly GCA_963795385.1 of uncultured Actinomycetota bacterium. Taxonomy (GTDB): domain Bacteria; phylum Actinomycetota; class Actinomycetes; order Actinomycetales; family CAVURS01; genus CAVURS01. The sequence goes on along the minus strand of CAWCHK010000002.1, from coordinate 464,131 downwards.
GCGTCGTACGTCGTGCAGGCGCCCTATCGGGCCCAGCCGGTGCTCAGCGAGGAGAGCCTGGACGTCGCGTGGTGGCCGGTCGACGCGCTGCCCGAGGCCGTGGTCCCCGACCTGCCCGGGCGGCTGCGCCGGATCCTGGCCCGCGGCTGAGCCTCCCTGCCGGGGACGGTCGGATCGGGGGCGCCGGCTTCGTAGAGAGGGCAGGAGCAAGTCACATCGACAGCAGGAGGTAGGCCCGTGCGCACGATCTTCGCCACCCAGTTCGCCTCGCTCGACGGGTTCATGGACGAGCCCGGCACCTGGACGTTCCCGTTCTGGAACGACGAGATCGCCGAGTTCAAGTCGCAGGAGATGACCCGGGCCGACGGCATGATCCTGGGCCGCACGACGTACGACGGGTTCGCGGCCGCCTGGCCCTCGGTCCCGGACGACCAGGGCGGCCGGGAGATGAACGGCATGGCCAAGCACGTCGCGTCCCGCACCCGCACCGACTTCGAGTGGTCCAACTCGGCGCCCCTGCTGCCCGACCCGGGCGGCGACCTGGTCGAGGCGGTCGCCGCCCTGAAGGCCGGGGACGGCGGCGACCTGATGGTCGTCGGGAGCTCGTCGGTCTTCAACGCGCTGCTGGCCGCCGGCCTGGTCGACGAGCTGCGGCTGCTGGTCTACCCGGTCGTGCTGCGCGGGTCGATCCCGCTCTTCTCGGTGCCGGAGCGGACCGACCTGACCCTGACCGCCAGCCAGGCCTTCGCGACCGGGGTCCTCGCCCTGACCTACACGACCGCGCGCTGACGCAGCCTCGGCCGACGTTCAGAACAGGCGGGTCGGGTCCGCGGCGACCGGCGGCGGCTCCGGGGGCTCGTCCCCCGAGAACCGGGCCGCCACCTCGGGCTGCTGCTCCGCCAGGCCATCGCGCCCGCCCAGCCGGCCGCCGCCGTCGACGACGTCGTCAGCGGTCGTGACGCCGGGAGCGAGCTCGCCCTCGTGCATCGGCTCCATGTCCAGGTCGGCCGCCGCCGCGACGCCCTCGAGGTAGCCGCGGGCCCGCTCGAGCTTCGGGTACGCCTGCAGCAGGGTCCAGAACCGCGCGTTGTGCGAGGGCTCCAGCAGGTGGGCCAGCTCGTGCAGGATCACGTAGTCGACCACCCAGCCGGGCATTTCGCGCAGGCGGGACGATATCCGGATCGTCCCGTCCAAAGGCGTGCAGGACCCCCACCGGCCCTGCTGGTTGTCGACCCAGCGGATGGAGACCGGCCGTGCGCGGTGAGCGAAATATTGCCGGGACAGCTCCTCGGCGCGGCGTACCAGGTCTCTGGACGGCGCCTTGCGCCGGCTCTCCTGGGCCCGCAGCCGCTCGACCATGGCCGCGACCCAGCGGCGCTCCTCGGCCTGGGAGAACGACGCGGGGATCAGGACCACGATCCGGGCGCCGTCGCGGTAGGCGCTGACCGTACGCCGCCGACGGCCGCTGCGGCGCACCTCGACCTCGGGCCCCACCGCCTCAGCGCGCTCGGTCACGGGCCCCATTGTGGCCAGGAATTTCGCCGCACAGGCGGTGGATGACGTTTGTGCAGGTCAACAGCCTGTCGCCCGGTCCGGTCTGTCCGGATCGACGAGTTGTCCACAGCGCTCTCCACCACGGTCACGATCCTTTCCACCAGGTCGGGCGAGTCTTCCCCAGCCCACCCACAGGCCCGTCCACCGGCACCGGCGACCGACTCGCCGGTGGCCGTTGACGGGCCCGGTGCGCGGCCCCTAGCGTCGCCGGCACGAGGCCTCCGGGGCATCCGGTCCTCCCGCGCTGGGGAAGGTGTGGGAAGGGCATGGACTGCCCCGGTGGCCTCGACTCATGCCGGACGGAGGGTCCGCGGGGACCGACCCGAGCCGCAGCACGAGCCCCGCGTGCGCCGAGCACGAACCGTGCTGGGTTAGGGTGAGTGCCGGTCCTGAGCCGTGGGCTGAGCAAGTCCGCTTCAAGCGGTCGGACCACGTGCGCCGGGGTGCACGACCCGACCGCGGCTATTGATGGGTGACAGGACCCACTACCAACAACGAGGAGATGCGAGATGGCGGACACCGCCGAGACGTACAAGGGCGAGTTCTACTGCGTGAAGTGCAAGGCGAAGCGTGAGGCCGAGGGCCGCGTCGTCGAGACGAACGGCCGCCGCATGGCGAAGGGCACCTGCCCCGTCTGTGGCACCAACCTCAACCGCATCCTCGGCAAGGCCTGACACCGAGCCAGACGCAGGCCGCAAGCAGCACCAGACCGGCCAGCACAGCTGCCGGTACGACGTGGGCGGTCATCAGGGGACAGGGTCCCTGGTGGCCGCCCACTGTCATGCCCGCTCGCGGTCGGGCCGGCTCGCTGTCGGGCCTACTCACTGTCATGCCCGCCAGGCCCTGGCGCCTGTGGATGGCCCCGCCCCCGTGGCGGCCGGCTTTGGCACGCTGCGCGGATGCAGCACGAGGACGGCCAGCCGGGATCGCCGCGGCCGCAGATCAAGCCCGGGCTGCGGCGGGTCACCCGGGACGCGCACACCGTCCAGATCGGGCTGACCCCTGACGTCGGCGTGGTCGTGGCCGGGCTGGAGGCGGGCGAGGCCGACCTGCTCGACCGGTTCGACGGGACCCACCGGCTCAGCGAGCTGACCGCGTGGGCCGACGCCCGCGGCCTCGACGCCGCCCGGGTCGCCGCCCTGGTGGCGCTGCTCGGCCGGGCCGGCGTGCTGACCGGGCCGCCGACCGACCGGGCCCACCTGCACCGGCTCGGGGACGGCGAGCGCCGGCGGCTGCGCCCGGACGCGCTGGCCTGGTCGGTGGTCTACCCGGACGCGGGCGACGGCTTCGAGCTGCTGGCCCGCCGGGTCCGGCACCGGGTCCTCCTGGTCGGCCGCGGGCGGATCGCCGGCGCGGCCCAGCGCGCTCTGCGGCGTACCGGCATCGAGGTCCGGGCCACCGCGGAGCTCCCGCTCGCCGTCGGACCGGCCGACTGCGGCCTCGCGCTGCTGGTCGGCGAGGACGCCGTCAGCACCGCCGTCGGGGCCGCGCTGCTGGGCGCGCAGGTGCCGCACCTGGCCGTCGTCGCCGGGACCGACCGCGCGACGGTCGGCCCGCTGGTGGTGCCCGGCCGCTCGCCCTGCCTGCGTTGCCTGGAGCTGCACCGGACCGACCGCGACCCCTCCTGGCCGGTCGTCGCGGCCCAGCTCGGGCCGGCCGGAGCACCTGAGCGGGGCGAGACCACGCTGACCGAGCTCGCCGCCGGACTGCTCGCGCTGCAGGTCGCCTGCTGGCTGGACGGGCGCCGTACGCCGGCGAGCCTCGGCGCCACCTTGACCGTCACGCTGCCGGACGGGCTGGCCACCCGACGGGCCTGGACGATGCACCCAGCCTGCGGCTGCGGATGGCTCTCGGCATCCCTGCCGGCTGACCTGGTTGGGGGCGCTGCCAGCGGCGCACCGCCCGGCGGGTGACAATGAGCCCATGGCCGACCTCCCCCGACGCGCGGTGACCCGGACCGCGCGACTGGCCAGCCTGCCGCTGGGCTTCGCCGGGCGTACGGCGATCGGCCTGGGGAAGCGGGTCGGAGGGGCGCCGGCCGAGGCGGTCGCCGCCGAGGTGCAGGCCCGCACGGCCGAGCAGATGTTCAAGGTCCTGGGTGAGCTCAAGGGCGGGGCGATGAAGTTCGGCCAGGCCCTCTCGGTCTTCGAGGCCGCGCTGCCCGAGGAGCTGGCCGGGCCCTACCGCGCGACGCTGACCAAGCTGCAGGACGCCGCGCCGCCGATGCCCGCGAGCACGGTCCACGCCGTGCTGGCCGAGGACCTCGGGCCGCGCTGGCGGCAGCGGTTCCGCTCGTTCGAGGACTTCCCGGCCGCGGCGGCCTCGATCGGGCAGGTGCACCGGGCGGTCTACCGCGACGGGCGCGACGTCGCGGTCAAGGTGCAGTACCCCGGCGCCGGGCCGGCCCTGCTCAGCGACCTGAACCAGGTGGCCCGGGTGGCCCGGGTCGCAGCCGGCTGGATCCCCGGCCTGGACGTCAAGCCGATCATGGACGAGCTGAAGGCCCGGGTCAGCGAGGAGCTGGACTACGAGCTCGAGGCCAAGTCACAGTCCGCCTTCGCCAAGGCGTTCGCGGGCGACCCGCACTTCGCCGTCCCCGCCGTCGTGGCCAAGGGCGAGCGGGTCATCGTCTCGGAGTGGTTGGAGGGCCGGCCGCTGTCCCGGCTGATCTCCTCGGGGACGCAGGAGGAGCGCGACGAGGCGTCCGCGCTCTACCTGGAGTTCCTGCTCGCCGGGCCGCAGCGGGCCAAGCTGCTGCACGCCGATCCGCACCCGGGCAACTACCGGATGACGCCGGACGGGCGGCTGGGCATCCTCGACTTCGGCGCGGTGAACCGGCTGCCGCAGGGGCTGCCGCCGGAGACCGGCCGGCTGCTCTCGATCGCCCTGCGCGGCGACGGCGACTCGGTCGTGGCGGGCCTGCGGGACGAGGGCTTCATCAAGTCCTCGATCGACATCGACGGGGACGCGCTGCTGGGCTACCTCGCGCCGTTCCTGGAGCCGATGCTGGTGCCGCGGTTCCAGTTCACCCGGGGATGGCTGCGCGGGCTCTTCCAGCACGTGCACGACCCCCGACGGCCGCAGTGGACGGTCGGGCTGAAGCTCAACCTCCCGCCGTCCTACCTCTTGATCCACCGGGTCTGGCTCGGCGGCATCGGCGTGCTGTGCCAGCTGGAGGGCGAGGTCGCCGCCCGGGAGATCCTGGCCGCCCACCTCCCGGGCCTGGATCTCCCCGACCTCTGATCGACCGACGTACGACGAATGATCGACCGCCGTACGACGAAGGGCCGGGCCCGGGGAGCTGGCGTTCGCTCCCGGGGACCGGCCCTTCCTCTTGTCGGTTCACCGCGCCTGACCTCTCGGCCTAGACGTTCAGTGCAACCAACCTGCGGTGGGCGCGCTCGCCGGCCTTCCGGGCGCGCTGAGCCCTCCGCTCGGCGCGCACCATCCTGGCCACCTGTCGGGCTGCCCTGGACTGCTGGGCCTCGTCCTGGAGCTGTTGCTGTCGGCCCCGGGCGAGGTCTTCGAACATGAGCTGATACATGGTGAATCTCCTTGGTCTGCAATGCTTTTGAATGTCTGCGTCCTTCGTGTGAGCCGTCAGCGGGCTCGAGCGCGGGTTGCTGTCATGCGGCGACCTCGCTCTTCCGGGGCCGTCCCCGCGGCCGCTTGCGCGGTACGACGACACCCTGGATGAAGAGCTCGCCACCCCAGACCCCCCACGGCTCCTGCCGCTCACGGGCGCCGGCGAGACAGGCCGCCCGGGCCGGGCACGACCGGCAGAGCGACTTGGCCTCCTCGACCTGGGCGGGGAGCTCGGCGAACCAGAGCTCGGCGTCGTAGGCCCGGCACGGGATCTCGCTGAGCGCGACGTTCTCGTCGACCTCCGGGTCGACCAGCGCGTCGAGCAGAGCCGAGAGCTGCATGGGGGTCACCTCCTGAGTTGTCATCGATGCCGTTGTGCGGCCTCGTCCTTGCGGATCTGTTCTTGTCGGATCTGTTGTCATCTGCGATCTGTTGGATCTCGTCGAGCGGGTCGAACGGTGGATCAGGACAACGAAAAGGCCGCGGATCCCGGGTCTCGGGTTCCGCGGCCTGAAGGTGACCGGTCAAGTGCTAGACCGGTGGGCTCCAGGAGAGGTAACCCGAGATGGGGGCCTTGGTCGTGTCGTCATCCGTCTGCGGGACGCCATAGCCGAGGGTCGAGCCGAGGGTCGAGCCGAGAGCGATGGCGACGCGGGTGCCGGTGATGGACAGAGCTGTCCCCTTGTCAGTGGCGGCGGGGACCGCATTGATCACCGGGCTGACACGCGAGAAGGCGCGCCAGGAGGTCTCGCTGCAGCTCGAGTGCACGTCCTGCACCGCCAGCGCGATGAAGCTCTCCATGACACACCTCCTCTCGTCGTCGTACGGCCGCCCTCCGGGCGGCACTCGGACAGAGTAGGTGAGGGCCCCGAGCCCGCACAACGCATTTTTCCCGCGGATTACTTTTCCGTCGTCGGATCGTGATCCTCGGAGGGGCTCGGACCAGGTTCCTTCCCGCTCAGGAGCCCCAGGACGGCCGGGCCGTACCGCTCCAGCTTGGTCGCGCCGACGCCGGCGATCCCGGCCAGCTCGCCGAGCGTCCCTGGCCGCGTCTCGGCGATGGCCGTCAGGGTCGCGTCGGTGAACACGACGTACGCCGGGACCTTGGCCTCGCCGGCGGTCTCGAGCCGCCAGGCCCGGAGCGCCTCGAAGGTCGCCTCGTCGTAGGTGGGCGGGCAGTCCGAGCAGCGGCCGACCTTGCGCTCGGCGCCCGTCATCAGGGCCCGGCCACACGTACGGCACTTGGTCGGCATCGCCCGGCCGCGGCTGCGACGACCGCCGGATCCGCTGGTGCCGGAGCGTGTTTCGTCGAGATCGGGATCGGCCGGACGCAGGCCGTCGAGGAACCGCGACGGCCGCCGCGAGGCCCGGCCGCCCGGCGTGCGGGAGCGCGACCAGGACAGCGACAGGTGCTCGCGGGCCCGGGTGACGCCGACGTAGAGCAGCCGCCGCTCCTCCTCCACCGCGGTGAGCCCCTCGGCGAAGCTGATCGGCAGCAGCCCCTCGCTGAGCCCGACCAGGAAGACCGCGTCCCACTCCAGACCCTTGGCGGCGTGCAGCGAGGCCAGCGTGACGCCCTCGACCGTCGGCGCGTGCTGGGCCGCGGCCCGCTCGTCCAGCTCGGCCACGAGATCGGCCAGGCCCGCTCCGGGGCGGGCCGTCGCCAGCTCGTCGGCCAGCGCGGCCAGCGCCTGCAAGGACTCCCAGCGCTCCCGGACCGCGCCCGTGCCGGACGGCGGCTCCAGCGACCAGCCGGCCGTCGACAGCGCGTCGCGGGTGGCCTCGCCCAGCGGCTGGCCCGGGTCGGCCGAGCGGGCCGCGCCGCGCAGCAGCACGATCGCGTCCCGGACCTCGCGGCGGGCGAAGAACCGCTCACCGCCCCGCAGCACGTAGGGGACGCCGGCCTCGGCGAGCGCCTGCTCCAGCGGCTCGGACTGCGCGTTGGTGCGATAGAGCACGGCGATCTCGCTGGGCCGGGTACCGTCCGCGACCAGCTTGGCCGCGCTGGTCGCCACCCCGGCCGCCTCCGCCACGTCGTCGGCGTACGGCGTGAACTGGGGCTCGGGCCCGGCCGGCCGCTGGGCGATCAGCTCCAGCCGGGCGCTGCGGGCGACGCCGCCGGCCCGGGCCAGGACGCCGTTGGCCAGGCCCACCACCTGCGGGGTCGAGCGGTAGTCCCGGACCAGCTTGACCACCCGGGCCTGCGGGAAGCGGCGGGAGAAGCCGAGCAGGTGCTGCGGGCTGGCGCCGGTGAAGGAGTAGATCGTCTGGGCCGCGTCCCCCACGACGCAGAGCTCCTCGCGGCCGCCGAGCCAGAGGTCGAGCAGCCGCTGCTGGAGCGGGTTGACGTCCTGGTACTCGTCGACCACGAAGTGGCGGTACTGCTCGCGCACCGTGGCCGCGATCTGCGGGTTGTCCTGCAGGACGCCGGCCGTCACGAGCAGGACGTCCTCGAAGTCGATCACCCCGCGCTCGACCTTGGCCTCCTCGTAGCCCTCGAGGAGCCGGGCCACGGTCGTCGGGTCGAGGCCGGCCGGGTCACGGCCGGCGGTGCGGGCGGCCGCGGCGTACGTCTCGGGGGTCAGCAGGCTGACCTTGGCCCACTCGACCTCGGCCGCGAGGTCGCGGACGGCGGCCCGGTCGGTCGAGAGCCGTAGCCGGGAGGCGGCCTCGGCGACCAGGCCGGCCTTGTGCGGCAGGACCTCGGGCGCCGCGCCGCCGATGGCCTGCGGCCAGAAGTAGTGCAGCTGGCGCAGGGCCGCGGCGTGGAAGGTCCGGGCCTGGACGCCCGCGACGCCCAGGTCGCGCAGCCGCGAGCGCATCTCGCCGGCGGCCCGGGCCGTGAAGGTCACCGCGAGCACCCGCTGCGGGGCGAAGACGCCGGAGAGGACGCCGTAGGCGATCCGGTGGGTGATCGCCCGGGTCTTGCCCGTGCCGGCGCCGGCGAGCACGCAGAGCGGCCCGGTCAGGCTGGTGGCCACCTCGCGCTGCTCGGGGTCGAGCGCCTCGAGGATCGCGTCGCTGGACATCGCGGCCATCCTCGCAGCCGGCGGCGACACCCGGGAGGCTCGGGCGGCCGGCTGTGGACTCCGGGCCGGTGGTGGACTCCGGGGCGCCCGGGGCGGCGTGCGGGATCGGGCCTCAGGAAGAAGTCGGCGCGCGCCGACGTTCTCCGCAGGAGAAACTGGTCGTTGACCAGTCAACAACCGCCGAAGGAGCTCGCCGCAATGCCGCAGAACCCCGCAGCCGGGACCGTCACGATGTACTCCACGACGTGGTGCGGGTACTGCCGCCGGCTGAAGACGCTGCTGGACCGCGAGGGCATCGGCTACACCGAGGTCAACATCGAGGAGGACGCCGCGTCGGCGGACTTCGTGATGAGCGTGAACGGCGGCAACCAGACCGTGCCGACCGTCGTCTTCCCGGACGGGTCCGCCGCGACGAACCCGACGCTGCAGGACGTCAAGAGCCGTCTCGCGGCCTGACCTGCAGGTCACCCCGCTCTCTCCCGCCGCCCTGGCCGCACTCGTGGCCGGGGCGGCGGTGTCGTTGTCCCTCGACGCGAGCTCGGCCCGGCCGGCGTACGGCGTGCGGGTGGGCGTCGACGGCGCCCTGGCGGGGGACGCGGGCGACCTGGCGGACGCGATCGCCGGCGCCGTGGCTGACGCCGGGCGCCCGGCGGTGCGGGTGCGGCGGCGGGACTTCCTGCGGCCGCGGTCGGTCCGGCTGGAGCTGGGACCGGGGGACGCCCAGGCCGAGTGGGAGCGCTGGTACGACGACGGTGCGCTCCGGCGGGAGGTGCTCGACCCGCTGGGCCCCGCTGCTGCGAGCGCCGATGGGATGAGCCTGCTGCCCGCTCTGTGGGACGCCGAGCGCGACCGCTCCGTGCGGGCCGACCGCCTGACGGCGGCCCCGGGGACGGTGGTCGTGGTGGACGGCCCGTACCTGCTGCGGTGGGAGCTGGCCGACGCGTTCGACCTCGTGCTGCACCTGGACGTCTCGGCGCCGGCGCTCGCGCGGCGTTGCCCGCCGGAGGAGGTCGCCCGCGTCTCGGCGTCGTGGGCGCGCTACGTCGAGGAGACCGCGCCAGCCCGGCGGGCGGCGTACCTCACCCGCCTCGAGGACCCGAAGCACCCCGCCCTCGTGACCCCCTGACCCCCGCTTGTCTTGGCCGTCGAGTCCGGGTTTGGCCGTCCAGTCCGGAGTTTTAGGCCCCCTGAGGGCCCCTTTGACCCGGAGCCGACCGCCAAACCCGGAACCGACGGCCAAGAGGGGTGGGGGCGGGCGAGGCTCCGCGACCTCAGGACGGGGTGACCACGAGCAGGAGGTCCCCGCCCTCGACCTGCGCGACCTGGGACAGGGCGAGCCGGGTCACCGTGCCCGCGACCGGTGTCGTGATCGAGGCCTCCATCTTCATCGCCTCGATGGTGGCCACCGTCTGGCCGGCCTCCACGACGTCGCCCTCGGCCACGCCCAGCGTCACCACACCGCCGAACGGCGCCGCCACCTGGCCCGCCTGGGACGCGTCCGCCTTCTCGGTCGCCGGTACGGCGCTGGCCACGGCCCGGTCGCGGACCTGGACCGGCCGGAGCTGGCCGTTCAGCGTGCACATCACCGTGCGCACACCCCGCTCGTCCGGCTCCCCGATGGCTTGGAGCCCGGCGAACAGCCGCACGCCCTCCTCCAGCACGACCTCGTGCTCCTCGCCGGGCTGCAGGCCGTAGAGGTACTCCAGCGTCGGCAGCACCGCCAGATCGCCGTACTGCGACTGCGACTGCGTGAAGTCCCGGGTCGGACCTGGGAAGAGCAGCCGGTTCAGGGCGGCCCGGGGCTCGGCGGCCAGCGCGGCCCGGTCCTGATCGGACAGCGCCTCCTCGCGCGGCTTGGGGCTGCGACCGGCCAAAGCCTTGCTGCGGAACGGCTCGGGCCAGCCGCCCGGCGGGTCCCCGAGCTCGCCGGACAGGAAGCCGATGACCGAGTCCGGGATGTCGAACCGGGCCGGGTCGGCTGCGAACTCCGCCGGGTCGGCCCCCACCGCGACGAGATGCAGCGCCAGGTCCCCGACGACCTTGCTGCTCGGCGTCACCTTGACGATGTGCCCGAGGATCCGGTCGGCCGCGGCGTACATGTCCTCGATCTGCTCGAACTTCTCGCCCAGGCCGAGCGCGATCGCCTGCTGGCGCAGGTTGGACAGCTGACCCCCCGGGATCTCGTGGACGTAGACCCGGCCGGTCGGCGCCGGCACGCCCGACTCGAACGGCGCGTAGAGGCGCCGCACCGCCTCCCAGTAGGGCTCCAGCGCCATCACCGCGGCGATGTCCAGCCCGGTCTCGCGCGGGCTGTGGTCGGTCGCCGCGACCAGCGCGGTCATCGACGGCTGGCTGGTCGTGCCCGACATCGGGGCGCTGGCGGCGTCCACCGCGTCCACGCCGGCGTCGATCGCGGCGAGCAGCGTCGCGAGCTGGCCGCCGGCGGTGTCGTGGGTGTGCAGGTGCACCGGCAGGTCGAACCGATCCCGCAGTGCCGCAACGAGAGTGCGGGCCGCCGGCGCTCGGAGCAGGCCGGCCATGTCCTTGATCGCCAGGACGTGCGCGCCCGCCGCCACGATCCGCTCGGCCAGCCCCAGGTAGTAGTCGAGCGTGTAGAGCCGCTCCCCCGGGTCGGACAGGTCGCCCGTGTAGCAGAGCGCCACCTCCGCGACGGCCGTCCCGGTCGCCCGCACGGCCCGGATCGCCGGCCGCATCTGCTCGACGTCGTTGAGGGCGTCGAAGATCCGGAACACGTCGATGCCGGTCGAAGCCGCCTCGGCCACAAAGGAATCCGTGACCTCGACCGGGTACGGCGTGTAGCCGACGGTGTTGCGTCCACGCAGCAGCATCTGCAGGCAGAGGTTCGGCATCGACCCGCGCAGCGCCGCCAGCCGCTCCCACGGGTCCTCGGCAAGGAAGCGCAGGGCGACGTCGTACGTCGCACCACCCCAGGCCTCGACGCTCCATAGCTGCGGCGTGAGCCGGGCCACGTGGCCGGCGACGGCGACCAGGTCGCGCGTGCGCACCCGGGTCGCCAGCAGCGACTGATGGGCGTCCCGGAAGGTCGTGTCGGTCACGCGTACGGCGGTCTCGGCCCGCAGCCGGGCGGCGAAGGCCTCGGGCCCTAGCTCTCGCAACAGGTTCCGGCCCCCCGCGGGTAGCGGGGCGTCGCCCGCGACGCCGACCCGGCCGTCCAGCGGCGGCAGCTTGGTCGCCGGCTCGAGGCTGGCCCGCGGCGGGCCGTACGGCTGGTTGACCGTGACATCGGCCAGATAGGTCAGCACCTTGGTGCCACGGTCGGCGCTGGCCCGGGCTGTCAGCAGCGCCGGGTGGGTCTCGATGAACGACGTCGTGACGCCACCAGCGTTGAAGTCCGGGTCGTCCAGAACCCCTTGCAGGAAGGGGATGTTCGTGGCCACGCCGCGGATCCGGAACTCGGCCACGGCCCGCCGGGCCCGAGCCACCGCGGCCGGGAAGTCGCGCCCCCGGCAGGTCAGCTTGGTGAGCAGCGAGTCGAAGTGCGCGCTGACCTCGGCACCGGCGAAGGTCGTGCCGCCGTCGAGCCGCACCCCGGCGCCCCCCGGCGAGCGGTAGGCCGTGATCCGGCCCGTGTCCGGCCGGAAGCCGTTGGCCGGGTCCTCGGTCGTGATGCGGCACTGCAGCGCCGCCCCGCGCACGCGAATCTCGCTCTGCCGCAACCCGATCCCCGCCAGGGTCTCCCCCGACGCGATCCGCATCTGCGACTGCACCAGGTCGACGTCCGTCACCTCCTCGGTGACCGTGTGCTCGACCTGGATCCGCGGGTTCATCTCGATGAAGACGTGCCGCCCGGCCGGGTCGACGAGGAACTCCACGGTGCCGGCGTTGACGTAGCCGATCCGCCGCGCGAAGGCGACGGCGTCGGCGCAGATCCGTTCGCGCAGAGCCGGATCCAGGTGCGGCGCCGGAGCGATCTCGATGACCTTCTGGTGGCGGCGCTGGACGGAGCAGTCCCGCTCGAAGAGATGGATCACGTCACCCGATGCATCGGCCAGGATCTGCACCTCGATGTGACGCGGCTCGACCACGGCCTGCTCGAGGAACACGGTCGGGTCCCCGAAGGCCGACTCGGCCTCGCGCATGGCCACCTCGACCGCGGCCTGCAGCTCCTCCGGCCGCTCGACCCGCCGCATGCCGCGGCCCCCACCGCCCGCGACCGCCTTGACGAAGACCGGGAAGTCCAGCCCGGAGGCCCGCCCCACGATCTCGGACACGTCCGCCGACGGCGCCACGCTCTCCAGCACCGGCACCCCGGCCTCACGGGCGGCCGTGATCGCCGTGGCCTTGTTGCCGGTCAGGTGCAGGACGCCGGGCGGCGGCCCGATGAAGGTGATCCCCTCGCGCTCGCACGCCTCCGCGAGGAGGGGGTTCTCGGAGAGGAACCCGTAGCCCGGATAGACCGCGTCGGCCCCGGCCGTCAGCGCCGCACCGACGATCGCCTCGGGGTCGAGGTAGGCCCGCACGGGGTGTCCGCGCTCACCGATCTCGTACGCAGCGTCGGCCTTCAGCCGGTGCTCGGAGTTGCGGTCCTCCCAGGGGAAGACCGCGACGGTGCGGGCGCCCAGCTCGTAGGCGGCCCGGAACGCGCGGACGGCGATCTCGCCGCGGTTGGCGACCAGCACGGTGCGGAACACCGCACCAGGATCGTGCTTAACGCCCTCGCGCGTGCATCCGCGTCCACCAGTCGGAACACTGTCGGCCATGGATGAGCGACAGCTGTTCGTACTCGCCGACCGGACGCTGCTGAAGGTGGTCAACGGCATCCGCACCGACCAGTGGTCGATGGCGATGCCGCCGGAGTTCCGGACCCGGGCCGCCGACCACACCCCGACGCTGCGCGAGATCGTGAACTACCACGCGTACGACGACGCCTGGGTGCCGGACATGCTGGCCGGCCGGACGATGGCCGAGGTCGGCGAGGACCAGCACCGGGGCGACCTCCTGGGCTCGGCGCCGGACGACCACGCCGGCTACTTCGCGGCGTACGTCGAGGGGGCCTGTGCCGCAGCCGAAGCCGTGCCCGACCTGGACGCCCAGGTGCACCTGTCCTTCGGCGACTTCACCGTCCGCGAGTACTTCTGGCAGATCACGCTCTTCCGCGGCCTGCGCGCCCACGACATCGCCAAGGCGGTCGGCCAGGACCACGAGCTCCCGGACGCGCTCGTCCAGGGCATCTGGGACCAGGTCGCCCCGCACGCCGAGGAGTGGCGGGCCATCGGTGTCTTCGGCCCCGCCGTACCGGTCCCGGACGACGCCCCACTGCAGGACCGCCTGCTCGCCCTGACCGGCCGCCAGCCCGACCACTGACGGCGGCGACGCCGGCCGCCACCTCCTAGAGCGGCTCGCTGGGCGGCGAGGTGATCGGGCCGCCGTACCAGTCCTCGATCAGCCGCCGCGAGATCGAGATCGACGGAGAGACCAGCAGCTCACCGCTGGCGATCGCCTGGTCCATCGAGTCGCGGGTGAACCACCGCGCGTCGTCCACCTCGTCGCCGTCGACCTGGATGTCCGTCGTCGTCGCATAGGCCCGGAAGCCCAGCATGATCGAGGCCGGGAAGGGCCACGGCTGGCTGCCGCGGTAGAGGACGTCACCGATCCCGACGCCCACCTCCTCGGCGACCTCGCGCCGCACCGCCGCCTCCAGCGACTCCCCCGGCTCCACGAAGCCGGCGAGCGTCGACATCCGGCCCTGCGGCCAGCCGGCGCCGTGGCCGAGCAGCAGCCGGTCGTCGTCGTCGACGACCGCCATGATCACCGCGGGGTCCGTGCGCGGGTAGTGCTCGGAGCCGTCGTTGGTGCAGACCCGGGTCCACCCGGCCTGGGCCGCCTCGGTCGGCGCACCGCAGCGGGGACAGTGGCTGTGGCTGCGGTGCCAGTTCGAGAGCGCGACCCCTTCGGCCATCAGGCCGGCCTGCCGGTCGTCGAGGTCGATGCCGACCTCGCGCAGCGACCGCCAGCCCTCGCCCGGCGTCTCGCGCCACACCACGACGTACGCCGTCCCGCTCCCGTCCTCGCCGAGGTACGCCGCGGCGTGCGGGTCGTCGCCGGGCCGTGGCGCCCGCAGGGCCAGCCGCTCTCCGGCGACCGGGGTCCGGCCGTCGGCGACCTCCAGCACCCGGGTCGCCGGGTCGGCGAGCAGCCGCGTGAGGAGGTCGGGCTCGACCCGGCGCTCGCCGCGTCGCAGCAGGTCGGAGCGGGAGAGGGACAGGTGGGCGAGGGGCGGGCCGAGGCTTCCGCGGGTCTGCACGCCTCCACGATAGGAGCGGCCGCGCGCCCTACGGTGGACCGGTGACCCGCTCGCCGACCGCACTCGCCGCCCTGGCGAGCGCCGCCGTGCCCGGGCTGAACCCGGTGCGGGTGGAGTCGCCGGCCGACTACGCCTACGGCGAGTACGACATCGCGTTCGTCGACGACGACCGCGGGACGCGCTGGGTGGTCCGAGCCCCGCGTCGTACTTCGGCCGCCCTGTCCCTGGAGGCCGAGGCCCAGGTGCTGACCGAGCTGCGCCGCCGGCTCCCGGTCGCGGTGCCCGAGCCGGTGGGTTTCGTCGCGCTGCCGGAGGGCGGCCGGGCGGTCATCTACCCCTACCTCGCGGGCGACCAGCTGCACGCCGCCGACATCGCCGCCGGGAGCGGGCTGGCCGTCGAGGTCGGCCGGGTGATCGCGGCCGTGCACGAGGTGCCCCCAGAGGTCTTCGACCAGGCCGGCGTACCGGCGTACTCGGCCGAGGACTACCGGCAGCGCCGCCTCGGCGAGCTGGACATCGCCGCCCGGGTCGGCGACCTGCCGGCCCCGCTGCTGGCCCGCTGGGAGCGCACCCTGGAGGACGTCAGCCTCTGGCGCTTCGTGGCGACGCCGATCCACGGCGACCTCGCGGCCGAGCACATCCTGGTCGACCGCGCCGGCGCGCGCGGGCCGGTCCACGCGCGGGTCAGCGGCCTGATCGACTGGGGTGACGCCTGCGTCGCCGACCCGGCCGACGACCTGGCCTGGGTGACGCTGACCGCCGACGAGCGCGCGATCGACACCGTGCTCGAGGCCTACGTGATGGCGCGCCGCGAGCAGCCGGACCGGCACCTGATGCAACGGGCCCGGCTGGCCGGCGAGCTCGCCCTCGTGCGCTGGCTCAACGCCGGCTCCGCCGCCGGCGACGACGACATCGTCGACCAGGCCCACGCGGCCATGCGTGACCTCGCGGCCCGGGTCGCGGTCACCGACCCGCTCGACGGCTGAGCGGCGGCCTCCACCATGCTGCGGCTCGCCACCTGGAACGTCCTCTCCGGCCGGGTCCCCGGCGCCGACCCGGCCCTGGGGTTCGACCCCGCGCCGCTGGTCCGCAGCGTCGCCGCTCTGGACGCGGATGTCGTTGCGCTGCAAGAGGTCGACTGCCTCCAGGCCCGCTCGGGTGGCCGCGACGAGGTGGCCGACCTGCTGGCCGGACTGTCGGCCGGCGGCGAGCAGTGGACCGGCCAGTTCGTGCCGACCGTGCTCGGTACGCCGGACCTCGGCCGGTCCTGGACCGCGGCGACGTCGGACGTCGGGACGGTCGTCGAGCAGGCGTCGTACGGCATCGCCCTGCTGACCCGGATGCCGGTGCTGTCCTGGCACTCGCTGCGCTGGGGCTCCTGGTGGGGCCGGATGCCGATGCTGATCCCGACCCCGAACGGGCGGGTCGTGCCGCTGCTCGTCCCGGACGAGCCGCGGGCGGCGGTGGCGGCCGTCCTCGAGACCGAGCTCGGGCCGCTGACGGTGGTCGGGACGCACCTGTCGTTCCTGCCCCCGCGGGGGATCGGCCAGCTGCGCTCGGCCGCGCGTTGGGCCCGGGAGCTGCCCGGGCCGCGAGTCCTGATGGGCGACCTGAACCTCCCCGGCGGCGCGCCGGCCCGGATCACCGGGTGGCGCCGGCTGGCGGCGGCGCCGACCTTCCCCGCACACCGGCCGCGGACCCAGCTCGACCACGTGCTGGCCGACGGTCTGGAGCGCGCGCACGGCGTCCACGCCCGGGCCGTGCGCGGCGAGGTGTCGGACCACCGGGCCATCGTGGTCGACCTCAGCCGGTAGTCGGTCGCCGCCGCAACCTGGTCAGCTGACCGGCAGCAGGAACCTCAGCTGCCCGTCAGCAGCGCGGTCAGCGCCGCCTCGTCCAGCAGGTCGACCGGGCGCACCGTCCTACCGGTCGCGGCGTAGAAGAAGGCCGCGCCGACCTGCTCGACCGGCACTGCCTGGAGCCGGGCCCACGCCAGCCGGTACGCCGCGAGCTGCACCGCCCGGGCCGTCGCCGCCCGGCCGTGCGGCTCCGAGCCGGTCTTCCAGTCCACGACGTCCCACCGGCCCTCGCCGGCCGGGAAGACCGCGTCGATCCGCCCGCGCAGCACCGTGCCCGCGACCGGCGTCTCGATCGCCACCTCGATCGCGGACGGCACCCGGTCGGCCCACTCGCTGGCCAGGAAGTTGGCCTGCAGCTCGGGCAGCCGCTCGTCCTGCGCCGGGCCCTCGTCGGCGGCGCCCGGCAGCTCCAGCACGTCGACCATCGCCGTCACCCCGAAGCGCTGTTCGACCCAGGCGTGGAAGGCCGTGCCGCGCCGGGCCTCCGGCGCAGGTGGCCGCGGCATCGGCCGGCGCAGGTCACCGGCCAGCGCGACCGGGTCCTCGGCCAGCCGGACCAGCCGCGAGGCGGACAGGTGCGTGGGCAGCTGGACCTCGAGCTCGAGCGAGTGCGAGCGGTCGCGCTCCGCCAGCAGGACCTCGATCTCGGCCGCCCATCGCTGCGCCGCGTCGTCCGCGCCGAACGGGCGGTCCGCGCCATCCGATTCGTCCGCGCCCACGGCCTCTCCCGCCGTACCGGCCGGGGCGGCGAGCGCCGCGCGGACCCGTGCCGCGCCGCCCTCGATCGCCTCGCGGCGGCCGGCGATCGGGTCGAGCGGCCAGGTGGCCCGGGCCTGGTCCATCGGCGCGGGGTTCTGCAGGTCCGGCGCCGGGTCGGGGATCGGCGCCCAGTCCGGCAGCGCCAGCACCAGGCCGGATTCTCCCGCCATCCCAGCCGCTCCCCGCCGCCCTCCCGCCGCTCCCGCCGCACCAGTCGGGCCGAGCGTCGCGGGCGCCTCCAGCACCTCGGTCAGGAACCGTGACGTCAGCCGCGGGCTCCGCTTCGGCGTACCCCACACGTGGGCGCTCAGCAGCAGCTCGGCCTTGGCCCGGGTGAACGCGACGTACGCCAGCCGCCGCTCCTCGGCGACCACATGCCGGCCGCACTCCACCTCGAACCGGCCGATCGAGGCCTCCAGCTCTTTGCTGTCGACCCAGCCGTCCAGCTCGAGCATCGGCAGCGAGTCCTGGTCGCCGCGCAGCGGGTAGGGGATGCCGCCCCTGGAGCTCGGCCGCCAGCCGCTGTCCGTGTCGACGGTGTCGGCCGGTGCCAGCCAGCCGTCGCCGTCCTTCTTCGGTGCCTTGGCGCAGATCGGGAAGATCCCCTCGACCAGGCCCGGGACGGCCACGACGTCCCACTCCAGGCCCTTCGCGGCGTGGACGGTCAGCACCTGGACGGCGACCCGGCTGACGTCGACGTCGCTGGGCCGGGGGTCAGTCGGCAGCACCTCGGCGTCCTCGCCCTCGGCCTGGCCCGGCGCCAGGCCGCGCTCGCGCACCTGCGCGGCCTCGAGCCAGGCGAGGAACCCGCCGAGCGTCGGCTGGTCCGCGCTGGCCGCGAAGCCGGCCGCGACCTCGGCCAGGGCGTCCAGGTGGGCCCGAGCACCGGCGGCCCCCACGCCCGGCCGCGCCGCGACCTCGATGTCCAGGAGCAGGCCGCGCTCGACCTCCACGACGAGCTCGGCCAGTGGCAGCGAAGCCCTGGAGCGCAGGCCGCGCAGCAGCTCGGAGAGCCGGACCAGGCGCTCGCGGCCCGCGGTCGAGAGCCCCTGCCCGGACAGGTCGCGCCAGGCCGGCCGCGGCAACGAGTCGAGCGCCTCGACGATGCTCGCCTCGTCCACGACGTCCGGCATGACCTCGACGTCGTCCGACAGCAGGGCGCCCGCCGCCTCGGCCTCGCCCCCGCCGTCCGCATCCGTCGGCGGCGGGGTCGCGTCCCCACCGGAGGGCCCGTCGTACGGCGTCGTCAGCTGGCGCTGGCGCTGGGTCTGGGCCCAGCGGCCGAGCGCGTGCAGGTCACGCGCGCCGAGCCGGCACATCGGCCCGGTCAGCAGCCGCATCAGGGCGTCGCCTCGGTCCGGGTCGGCGATCACGTGCAGCGCCGAGACGACGTCCACGACCTCGGGGGTGCTGAGCAGCCCGCCGAGCCCGACCACCTCGACCGGCAGGCCGGCCGCGCGCAGGGCCGCCTCGATGGTGACGAACTGCGCGCGGGTGCGGCACAGCACGGCGGCCGTGGCCGTGGAGTGCGGGGCGTTCCAGCGCTCGGCGACCCAGGCGGCGACCGCCGCAGCCTCGTCGGCCATGGTCAGCCAGCGCCCGGCCTGGACCTGGCCGGCCCCGGCCCCGGGGCGGGCGCTCAGGGCGGGAACCTCGAGCCGGCCGGCCCGTTCGGCCTGCGCCCGCAGCGGCGCCGCGATGACGTTGGCGACGTCGAGGACGGCCAGGTCGTTGCGCCAGCTCGTGGCCAGAGTCCGTTGCGGCGCAAGGGATCCGGTGGCGGTGGCGAACTCCTCGGCGAACCGCGAGAGGGTGCCGGCGCTGGCCCCCCGCCAGCCGTAGATCGACTGGTGCGGGTCGCCGACCGCGGTCACCGAGTGGCCCCCGCCGAACAGCTCGCGCAGCATCACCAGCTGGGCGTGGCTGGTGTCCTGGAACTCGTCCAGCAGGACGGTGTCGGTGCGGGTCCGCTCCGAGCGCCCGATGTCCGGGAAGTCGCGGGCCAGCCGGGCCGCGAGCGCCAGCTGGTCGCCGAAGTCCAGGGACTCGTTGGCGCGCTTGCGGTCCGTGTAGGCCTGCAGCAGGGGGACGAGCCGCTGCCGGGTCCGCACCGCCTTGAGCAGCTCCGGGACCTTGCCGGCCTTCGCCACCCTCGCCGTCGCCGCCTGCAGGGTCAGGACGCGGTCCTCCAGCTGGTCGAGATGCGCCTGCAGCCGGTCCAGGTCCACCAGGTGCTCGGCGCACTCGGCCGACATCCGCAGCAGCAGGTCGACCACCGTGGCGGGGGTGATGGCGACGCCGGTCATGTCGCCGTCCCAGCGATCGACGACCTCGTGCGCGTACTGCCAGGCGGCCGCCTCGGTCAGCAGCCGGCTCTCCGGCTCGATGCCCAGCCGGAGGGCGTGCTCGCGGACCAGCCGGCCGGCGAACGCGTGGTACGTCGAGATGTCGGCGTCGCCGTCGGCCTCGCCCAGGTCGGGCACCAGGCCCGCGGCGGCCAACCGGCGCAGCCGGCGGCGTACCCGCTCGGCCAGCTCGCCCGCGGCCTTGCGGGTGAAGGTCAGGCCGAGCACCCGCTCGGGCGTGGTGACCTGGTTGGCCACCAGCCACACGACCCGGGCGGCCATCGTCTCGGTCTTGCCCGAGCCGGCACCGGCGACCACGAGCAGCGGACCCGGCTCGGCCTCGATCACCGCGACCTGCTCGTCGGTCGGCTGCGGGCGGCCGGTCGCCCGGGCGATGTCACGGGCCGAGATCAGGCCCGGCAGCGGCATCCCCTGCTGGCTCGAGCGGCTCGAGCGGCTCGAGCGGCTCGAGCGGCTCGAGCGGCTCGGACTCATGAGGTCACCGGCCGGCCCTCGGGCTGGGTCGGGCAGCTGGTCCGGACCGGGCAGCGGCGGCACTGCGGCCCCTGCTGCGCGTCGAAGGTCGAGCCGGCCATCCCGTCGGCGACGTGGGCCAGCAGCTCGGCGGCCCAGCCCGGCTCGGCGGCATCGGACAGGGCCGGCTGGCGGCGGTCGGGCAGCTTGACGGTGCCCGTCCCGAGCATGACCAGCTCCGCGCCGGCGCTGACCGGCTCGCCGGGGAAGCCACCGGCCTCGACCGCCAGCTGGTAGACCCCGAGCTGCGGCTGCTCGGGCAGGTCACCCACGGGGACGGTCGACTTGCCGGTCTTGAGGTCGACGACGTACTGGCCACCGCCGGCCGCCCGCTCCAGCCGGTCCACCCGGCCGGTCACGACGGCCCGACCGATCTGCACCTTCACGTCCTGCTCGACGGCGACCAGGCGGCGGCCCTCGGCCCGCATCCGGCCGAAGTACTCCGCGAGCTTGACGACCATCTCCTCGGCCCGGGCCCGCTGCTGGTCGGTCACCCAGCCGCGGGCCAGGCCCAGCCGGGGCCAGCGGGCCGCGAGCTCGGTCGCGCAGCTGGTCCTCGCCGGCCTCGGGCAGGTCCTTGGCGATGTCGTGGACCAGGATGCCGACGTTCTGGGCGAGCTGGGCCGGGACCTTGCCGCCGGCGGCCTCCAAGGCCCAGCGCAGCCCACACTCCTCGAAGCTCTCGACCCGGGACGGCGAGACGTGGACCGGGCCGTCGCCCGGGACCAGGGGCCCGTCGTCGGAGACCGGCTCCAGGCCGTACCACTCGTCCGGGTGCGGCGCCCGGCACGCCCTCGCGGGCCAGCCGGGCGAGCCCGGCGACGGCCGCGTCGCTGTCCGGCTCCTGGGCGGTGACCACCTGTCTCAGGCGGGCCACCACGGCCGGGAGGGACAGCGCCCGCGGCAGCCGGGTGTGCACGCGCTCGTCGTCGTGCCCGGCCGAGCCGTCAGGTGCGGCGGCGTCCAGCGGGGAGACGTCGAGCGGGGAGACCAGGTCGACCAGCCCGCTCGGCTGCTCGTCGTCCCCCGCGACCGCCGTGACGTGCAGCTGCTCCCTGGCTCGGCTGACCGCGACGTGGAAGAGCCGCATCTCCTCGTGCCGGACGGCTGCCTGGGCCGACCTCAACGCCTCGGGCGAGCCGTCACCGCGACCGGCCAGCACGTCCACGAGGGCCTGCGAGCCGAGCAGCGACCCGCGCAGCCGGGTGTCCGGCCAGACCCCGACCTGGACGCCCGAGACCACGACGATGCGCCACTCGCGGCCGGCCGCGCCCTGGGGTGTCAGCAGGGCCACCGCGTCGTCCGACGGCGCCCGCTCGACCAGGGTGTCGCCGGGGACCTCCTGCCCGCGCAGGTGCTCCAGGAACTCCCCCGGGCCGGCCTGCGGCAGCCGGTCGACGAACCGTGCGGCGGCGTCGAAGAGCGCCACCACGGCGTCCAGGTCACGGTCGGCCCGCGCCCCGGACGGGCCACCGGCGAGCGCCGTTCGCCGCCACGGCTCGGCCAGCCGCGACGCCTCCCAGATCGCCCAGAGCACGGTCTCCGCGCTCACCCTGCTCCCTGCGCCGGGTCCGGCGGCGGCGCGGTCCGCGGCCGGCGGCGAGGACCCGGGCGACCCGGCGGGCCGGCAGCGAGATCGCACTGGGCAGCGTCTCGACCCGGTCGACCTCGGCGACCGCCTCGACCAGGAGCTCGTCCGAGATCCGGCCGCCGCCCCCCTCGCGCTCCTCCGCGCGCAGGGCCCGGCGCAGCCGGCGTACGGCGACCGCGTCCGCGCCGCCGATCGGCGAGGTGAGCAGCCGCAGGGCCAGCTCTACGTCCAGGGCCGAGGGGTCGAGGCAGGCCGCGAAGGCGTCCAGCAGCGGGACGACCGCGCTGGCGTCGCGAACCGGCAGCTCGGTGGCGGGCACCTGGACCGGGACGCCCGCGGTGGCCAGGACCCGGCGCATCGTGGCCGCCCGGCCGGTACCCCGGACGATGACGGCCATCTCGCCCCACGGGACGTCGCGCTCCAGGTGGGCGCGACGCAGCTCGCCGGCGACGTACGCCGCCTCCTGGACCGCGGACCGGAGCAGGTGGACGTCGACCTGGCCCGGCGCCAGGCCGACCGCCGGGGTGGCCCGCCGGTGCGAGCCCGCGCCCGCGACGCCCACCCGGTCGACGACTCGCTGCACGGCCCGCCGCAGCTCCGGGCCGTGCCGCCAGACGGTGCGCAGGACGACGGTCGGCGCCGCCCGGCCCGGTGCCGGCGAAGTCGTCGGCCTGCTCGGCCAGCACCGTCGGGTCCGCGCCGCGGAAGCCCAGCGTCGTCGCGTCGGGGTCGCCGGCCAGCAGGAGCTCGCCGCCCCGGCCGACGACGGTGGCGAGCAGCCGGGCCACGGCCGGCGTCATCTCCTGCGCGTCGTCCACGGCCACGAACCGGGCACAGCGGCGTACGTCGTCGAGCAGGTCGGGATCGTCGGCGAGGGTCCGCTCGGCCGCCCCGATGATGAGCGCCGGGTCGTAGGCCGTCGCGCTGCCGAGAGCGTTGACCTCGTCGTACTCGGCCAGGAGCTGGGCCGCCGCCACCCACTCCGGCCGGTGGTGGGTCCGCCCCAGCCCGGCCAGCTCCTCGGGCCCGACCCCACGCTCGACGGCCCGCATGATCAGGTCGCGCAGCTCGGTCCGCAGGCCGCGGGTCCGCAAGGCCGCCCGCACCTCGTCCGGCCAGTCCGGTGCGCGGCCGGCGCCCTCGGCGTGGCCGGCCAGCAGATCGCGGAGCACGACATCCTGCTCCGGGCCGGACAGCAGCCGCGGCGCCGGTCGGCCCTCGGCGGCGGCGGCGCGGCGCAGGATGCCGAACGCGAGCGAGGCCGGCGTGCGGGCGATCGGCTCGCGAGCCGTGCGGGCGAGCCGGCCGGTCACCCGCTCGCGCAGGTCGGCCGCGGCCCGGCGGGTCGGGGCGAGGACGAGGATCTCGTCGGGGGTCAGGCCGTCGCGCTCGACCCGGTCGACGACGGCCTCGACCAGGGTCGTGGTGACGCCGGTGCCGGGGGCGCCGAGCAGGCGCAGCGGGCCGCCCCGGTGCGCGACCGCCGCCTGCTGCTCCGGGTCGAGGGCCGGTGCCGGCAGCGGCGGGCGGGCCGCCCGGAGCAACCGCAGCCGCGGCTCACCGGCCGGGCCGGCGGACGCGTTCGGACGGCTGGGCACGACGTCGATCTCACCACGTCGCACCGACGTTTCCCCCCTCGTGCTCCCATCCGGCCGCCATGCTCCACTCCGGCCGGCGATCCAGGCCCTCCGGAGCGGACATCACCGGCCAGATGGGAGCGCCGCGGCCGGATGGGAGCACGGGGGGGTCAGGTGCCGTCCCAGCGGGCCCGGCGCATGTCGACGCGGGTCCCGTCCGGGCGCAGGGGGGTTCCCTCCCTCCGGTACGCCGCGACCGCCCGGGCCTCGTGGCCGGCCAGTGGCGTCCCGTCGGCGCGCAGCACCCGCCACCAGGGCACCCCGCTGCCGAAGTGCGACATCACCCACCCGACCTGGCGCGGGCCCCCGGCCCCGAGGTACTCCGCCACGTCGCCGTAGCTCATCACCCGCCCGACAGGGATCCGCTCCACGACCTCCAGGACCTCCAGCGCGTACGCCGGCGGCTCCAGCGCCCGGCTCGGCTGACGGGAGGGCGGGCTCACGCTCGGCTCGGCAACGGCATCAGTACGTCGGCAGGGACGGGTCGACGTCCTGCACCCACGCCAGGACGCCGCCGTCGACGTGCGCGGCGTCGGGATGGCCGGCCGCGCGCAGGCGGTCCAGGCACTCCCGCGACCGTACGCCGGACCGGCAGTGCAGGATCACTCGCTTGTCAAAGGGCAACTGTTGCCATGCGGCACCAGTGAAGAAGGCCGCCCGCGGCACTGCCACCGACCCCGGGATGGAGACGATCTCGCGCTCCCCCGGCTCCCGGACATCGACCAGCACGAAGTCCTCAGCCCCGACGGACCCGGCGTCCCGGGCCGCCAGCAGGGCCGACAGCTCGCGCGCCGTCACCAGGTCGGAATCCCCGCCCGGCGAGCTGGTCGAGTCCGATTCCGTTGTCGCAGAGGGAAGTCCGCAGAAGTCGTCGTAGTCCACGAGCTCCGTGACCGTCGGCTCCGACCCGCACAGTGCACAGCCCGGATCGGCCCGGACGCGCACCTCGCGCCACGTCGAGCGCAGGGCGTCGTGAACCACGAGCCGGCCGACCAGCGAGTCCCCGATGCCCGTCACCAGCTTGACCACCTCGGTCGCCTGGATCGAGCCGATGGCCGCGCACAGGACACCCAGGACCCCGCCCTCGGCGCAGGACGGCACGAGCCCCGGCGGAGGCGGCTCGGGGAACACGCATCGATAGCACGGCCCCTGACCGGCGAACCAGACACTGGCCTGCCCGTCGAACCGGTAGATCGACCCCCACACGCAGGGGATGCCCAGCAGCGCGCAGGCATCGTTCACCAGGTAGCGGGTCGGGAAGTTGTCGGACCCGTCGACGACGACGTCGTACGCCGACAGCAGGTCCAGGGCGTTGGTCGAGTCCAGGCGCACCGGGTGGGTCTGCACGCGTACCAACGGGTTGACCTCGGCCACCCGCTCGCGCGCGGAGTCGACCTTCAGCCGCCCGACGTCGGCGCCGCCGTGGACGACTTGGCGCTGCAGGTTCGACTCCTCGACGACGTCCGGGTCGACGATCCCGATCGTCCCGACGCCGGCCGCGGCGAGGTAGAGCAGGGCCGGGGAGCCCAGGCCGCCGGCCCCGACCACCAGGACCCGCGCGTTCTTCAGGCGCCGTTGCCCCACGGCCCCGACGTCGGGAACGAGCAGGTGCCGGGCGTAGCGCCGCACCTCCGCGGTCGACAGGTCCGTGGCGGGCTCGACGAGTGGCCCGAGGACACCGCTGCGCCGGGCGCGGGCCGACTCGGCCGCCGACTCGGCCTCGGGCTCGGCCTCTGGCTCGGTCTCGGGCTCGATCTCGGGCTCGGTCTCGGGCTCGGTCTCGGGCTCGGTCTCGGTGGTCATGGCTCCAGGGTGCGGCACGGGTCAGGGGAACGGCCAGGCGTTGGGCCGGCAGGGAGCCACCCGCTTGGTCTGCTGCTGCATGACCGGGGCCAGCCGGCCGGCCCCCGCGCACTGCAGGTGGCCGTGGCCGAGCACGTGGCCGACCTCGTGGTCCACGACGTACTGGCGGTACTGGGTGAGGCTGTCGAACTCGCTCTGGCCGTGGAACCACCGGTACGACGTGAGGTTGGCGTACTGCCCCTGGCTGCACGAGAGCCGACCGTAGGTGACCAGCGGGCGGCACAGCGCAGCGGAGGTCACCGGGCTGGCCAGCCGGACCACGATCTGGCCCCGCCGGTCGGTGCGGGCGAACGTCATCGTCCCGTCGTGGCCCCAGCCGCGGGGGTCGTTCAGGGTGTCCATCACGAAGTCGGCGAAGCCGGCCGGGTCGACCTCCACCCCGCCCTCGATCTCCACCTCCACGGTCCGGACCCGGCCGTGGCCGGGGGCTGCCACCCGACCCGGTACGACGGTGAAGTGCCCCGTCCCGGTCGTCGAGGCGGTCACCCTCGAGGGTTTGCTGGCCGTGTGCTGGGTGGGTATCGCCGTCGGCGTGGCCTTCGGGCCGGGCTGCGTGGCCGTCGTCGCGCCGGCCGAGGAGCCGGGGCTGGCCGCCGCCGGCGGCGTAGCGGTGCCGGACACCGTCGTGGCGCTCGACGCCCGGACCGGGCGCGAGCCGGAGCCGCAGGCCGCCAGGGCAACGGCGCACGCCACCAGGGCGAGGGCGGGGCCGCCGGCGTGGCGTCGGGACCGCCGGCGCAGCATCACGGTCGCCGAGCCTAACCTTCGGGACAAGTCCGGCGCGCGACTACGATGCGACGATGACCGAGACGGCGAGCCGCGGCACCCGCCTGCCGCGCACCGCTCGGCGGGCCCAGCTGCTCGGCGCGGCCCAGGAGGTCTTCGTTCAGCAGGGCTACCACGCCGCCGCGATGGATGACATCGCCGATCGCGCGGGAGTCTCCAAACCCGTTCTCTACCAACATTTCCCGAGCAAGTTGGAGCTCTACCTGGCCCTGCTGGACCAGCGCTCGGCCGACCTCATCGAGGCCGTTCGCGGCGCGTTGGCCTCCACGCACGACAACAAGCAGCGGGTCGAGGCCACGATCGCGGCGTACTTCGAGTTCGTCGACCGCGACGGCGCGCCGTTCCGGCTCGTGTTCGAGTCGGACCTGACCAACGAGCCGTCGGTCCGCGAGCGCGTCGACCGGGTGAACATGCAGTGCGCGCAGGCCATCGCCGAGGTGATCGCGGAGGACACCGCACTGCCGCCGCAGCAGGCCACCCTGTTGGGCACGGCCCTGGCCGGCATGGCCCAGGTCACGGCGCGCTACTGGCTGACCGGCGGCGAGGGCATCCCCCGCGAGGAGGCGGCCCGCCTGGTCGCCCAGCTGTCCTGGCGCGGACTGGGGGCGTTCCCGCTGACCGCGGCCGCGGAACACCAGCCGCGGTCGAGCGGTTAGCCTTCGGCGACAGGTGTCACCGCACCCCTCGCGGGCAGTGGGACACCGCGGCATCGAAGGAACCAACGGAAGAGGTTGACCGTGGAGGTCAAGATCGGCGTCCGGAACGTCGCGCGGGAGATCACTCTCGAGTCGGCGCAGTCCGCAGAAGACGTGGCCGCGGCCGTCGACGACGCGTTGAAGGCCGGTGGCACGTTGCGCCTGACCGACGAGAAGGGCCGCATGGTCGTCGTCCCGACCGGGGTCATCGGCTACGTCGAGATCGGCGCCCCCGAGGGCCGCAAGGTCGGTTTCGGCGCGCTGTAACGCTCGCCCCGTGGCAGGCTCCGCGCCATGGGAACCATCATCGGGACGATCATCTTCGGCGCCGTCATCGGCGTCCTGGCGCGCCTCGTGCTGCCGGGCAAGCAGAAGGTCAGCGTCCTCGTCACCGTGATCATCGGCATCGTCGGCGCCCTGCTGGGCTACTGGATCGCGGGTGCCCTGGGCGTCAACGACACCAAGGGGATCGACTGGATCCGGCTGGTCATCAGCATCGCTGCGGCCGCCGTCCTCGTGACCCTCTACGAGCGGGTCGCGGCGATGCGCGGCGGCGCGCGGGTCTGACCGGACCCTCAGGGAGTCAGGCCGAGCCGCTGCATCCGGTTGGTGTGCTCGTCGGTCAGCCGCGCGAACATCCGGGCCAGCTCGGCCAGGTCGGCGCCGGGGAACGTCCCGCCGCCGACCAGCAGCGTCGTGAGCGCGTCCCGCTCGGCCGCGACCTGCTGGGCCTGCGAGAGCGCCTCTCCCACGAGCCGGCGCCCCCACAGGGCCAGCCGGCCGGAGACCGACGGGTCGGCCCGGGTCGCCTCGAGCACCGCGTTGACCGCGAACTCGGACTGCCCCAGGTCGTCGAGGACCGAGAGCACCAGCTCGCGGGTGCTCGGGTCGACGTACGCCGCGATCTCCTTGTAGAAGTCGCTCGCGATGCCGTCGCCGACGTACGCCTTGACCAGGCCCTCGAGCCAGGTCTTGGGCGAGGTCCGGTCGTGGAACGCGTCGATCGCCGCCACGAACGGCTCCATCGCGGCCCGGGCGTCCACACCCATGTCCTTGAGCCGGCGCTCGATCCGCTCGTAGTGGCCGAACTCCGTCGCGGCCATCCGCGCGAGCGCGGCCTTGCCGTCCAGGGTCGGCGCCAGCTCGGCGTCACCGGCCAGCCGGGAGAACGCCGTCAGCTCGCCGTACGCGAGACCGCCCAGCAGGTCGACGATGGCCGCGTGATAGGTGGGCTCCGCGAACGGGTCGCCGCCGGTGTCCCGGGCCGTGTCGCTCATGGCGTCCAACCTAGTGGCCGACCGGTAGACTGCCCGGGACAACGGATGACCGGTCGCTGCTGCGAACCCCGATCGGCTCCAATCGCAGCAGGTGCGGCCCGCTGAGGAGTGACTCCTCACCAGCGTGTGGCCCCCGCTTGACCAGGAAGTTCACCGTGAGCGACAACAAAACCTTTGCCGATGCCGGCGTGCACCCCGACATCGTCGCGGCCCTCACCGAGGCCGGCATCACCCACCCGTTCCCGATCCAGGCGATGACCCTGCCGGTCGCGCTGTCCGGCCACGACATCATCGGCCAGGCCAAGACCGGCACCGGCAAGACGCTCGGCTTCGGCATCCCGCTGCTGCAGCAGACCGTCGTCGCGACCGACGAGGGGTACGACGCCCTGCCGGCGCCGGGCAAGCCGCAGTCCCTCGTCGTGGTCCCCACCCGCGAGCTGGCGACCCAGGTGGCCCGCGACCTGGAGACGGCGGGCAAGCAGCGCGGCGTACGCGTCCTCACCGTCTACGGCGGGCGCGCCTACGAGCCGCAGGTCGAGGCGCTCAAGCGCGGCGTGGACCTCGTGGTCGGTACGCCGGGACGCCTGCTCGACCTGGCCCAGCAGGGGCTGCTGCAGCTGGGCTACGTCCGCGGCGTCGTCCTCGACGAGGCCGACGAGATGCTGGACCTGGGCTTCCTGCCCGACGTCGAGCGGATCCTGGGCCTGACGCCCGACTCGCGGCAGACCATGCTCTTCTCGGCCACCATGCCGGGCGCGGTCGTCGCCCTGGCCCGCCGGTACATGTCGCAGCCCACCCACATCCGAGCGATCGACCCGACCGACGACGGCGCCACCGTCGCGGCCGTCGAGCAGTTCGTCTACCGCGCCCACGCGATGGACAAGGTCGAGCTGCTGGCGCGGGTGCTGCAGGCCGAGGGCCGCGCGCTGACGATGATCTTCTGCCGCACCAAGCGCACCGTCGCGAAGGTCGCCGACGAGCTCGCCATCCGCGGCTTCGCCTCGGCGGCCATCCACGGGGACCTGGGCCAGGGGGCCCGCGAGCAGGCCATGCGCGCGTTCCGCAACGGCAAGGTCGACGTGCTCGTGGCCACCGACGTGGCCGCTCGCGGCATCGACGTCGAGGGCATCACCCACGTCATCAACTACCAGTGCCCCGAGGACGAGAAGACCTACCTGCACCGGATCGGCCGAACGGCCCGGGCCGGCAACGCGGGCGTGGCGATCACCCTGGTCGACTGGGACGACCTGCCCCGCTGGGGCCTGATCAACAAGGTCCTCGACCTCGGCATCCCCGAGCCGCAGGAGACGTACTCGAACTCCGACCACCTCTACATCGACCTCGGCATCCCGACCGGCACGGGTGCGACCCTCCCAGGCGCTCAACGGGTCCGGGCCGGCCTGGCCGCCGAGGCGGTCGAGGACCTCGGCGAGACCGGCAAGCGCGGTGGCGGGGCAGGAGCCAAGCGGGACGGTCAGGGTCGTGGCGACGGCCGCGGCGATCGTGGTGGCGATCGTGGTGGCGATCGCGGCGGCGACGGGCGCGGATCGCGCGGCGGTGCGGGACGCACCCGGGCTCCCCGCGAGGGCGGTCACGAGAGCCGCGGTGGCGGCCGGGCCCGGTCCGAGGGCGAGCACGCAGCCGGCCCCGCGGCCGGTGCGGAGCGCAAGGAGGGCGGCCGCACCCGCAACCGCCGCCGCCGTACCCGCGGTGGCTCGGGCGGATCCGGCGCGGCCGGCGCGGCGAGCGCCGAGACCAAGTCCTCCGAAGGGGCTTGAGGACCGGTCGGCGCGAGCCAACCTGGCGTCAGCCGGCGCCCGGCTCCAGCGCGGCCCAGCCCGACTTCCGCGGCGCGGCGGCGCGGCCCTCGGGGCAGTGCTCCCTGAAGTCACACCAACCGCAGAGCGGGCCGATCCGCGGCGCGAAGACATCGTCCCCGGACTCTCCGGCGGCGAACGCCGCATCGACCTTGACCAGGTCGGCCGCGATCGACTCCGCCTCGGACACCTTGCGGGACAACGACTCCGGCGTGTGCTCGTGCACCGCGACCTCGCCGGTCGGCACGTGGTGCAGCTCGACCCGGCGGCACGCCCGGCGGAACATCGCCGACACCGCCGAGGCGTAGAAGCCGAGCGCCAGCGAGGTGCGCGCCTCGTCCGGCCCGGGGGTGGACCGTGACGTCTTGTAGTCCACGACGACGAGCTCGCCGTCCCGGTCGTCCAGCCGGTCGACCCGGCCGTTGACGACCATCACCGGGGTGCGCAGCGCGACGGTCCGCTCGATCCCGAGCGGCTGCACGGCGGGATCCAGGCGCTCGGCGTACGCCGCGGTCTGCACCGCCGCCCTCGACCGCCACCGCTCGGACTGCTCCTCGTCCCGGAAGCCGGCCCGCACCCACGAGCTGCGGACCAGGGCTGCGGCTGCACTCGGGGTACGCCGGGCCGGGTCGAGGTCCCACCAGCGGGCCAGGGCCGTGTGGACGGCCACCCCCAAGCTGGTGTGGGCCCGCTGCGGCGCCGGCTGGGGCCGAGGCCGGTCGAGGTACTGGAAGCGGTAGCGCCGCGGGCAGTCCACCCAGGCCAGCAGCCGGGACGGCGACGCGGAGTAGAGCCGGCGGGGCATGCCTGGGAGCTGGCCCTGGCCGGCCGGGACCGTCACGTCACGCACCCGTTGTGATGAACGCGCGGACGGCGTCGGCGACGAGCTGGACCGCGATCGCCGAGAGCAGCAGGCCGGCGATGCGCGTGACGAGGGTCGTGCCGCCGTCCCCGAGCAGCCGGTGGATCCGGTTGGCGAAGCGCATCGCCAGCCACAGGCAGACGTGGACCAGCAGCACGCCGAGCGCCACCGCGACGTACTGCCCGAAGCCGTCGGCCCGCTTGACGAAGACCATCGTCGCGACGATCGCGCCGGGGCCCGCCAGCAATGGGGTGCCGAGCGGGACCAGGGCGACGTTGACGCCCTCGGCGCCTCCCGGAGCCTGCTCCCGGCCGGTCAGCAGCTCCAGCGCGACGAGCAGCAGCAGCAGGCCGCCCGCGGCCTGCAGCGCGGGCAGGCTGATGTGCAGGTAGGCCAGCAGCTGCTGCCCGAAGACGGCGAACGCGACGATGATGCAGAACGCCACGACGACGGCCTGCCGGGCGGCCCGGATGCGCTGCTTCGAGGTCATCGACGCGGTCACCGAGATGAAGATCGGCACCGTGCCCGGCGGGTCCATGATGACGAACAGCGTCACGAAGGCCGAGCCGAGCAGCTGCAGGTCGATGACCGAGCTCACGGGCGCACCACCGGTACGCCGGTGGCCTCGGCCTCGATCTGGTGCAGCACAGCGGGATCGGTCATCCGGTCGCCGAGCCGCGAGACCTTGCCCGTGCCGTGGTAGTCGCTCGAGCCCGTGACCAGCAGGCCGAGGTGCTCCGCGACGGCGCGGGCGTGGCGGACGTTGGTGTCGTCGTGATCGGGGTGGAAGACCTCGATCCCGCCCAGCCCAGCCTCCGCCAGCTCCTCGATCACCTGGTCGCTCACGACCCGACCACGGCGGTGCGCCATCGGGTGGGCCATGACCGGCACGCCGCCGGCCTCCCGCACGAGCCGGACGGCCTGCCGCGCGTCGATCGCGTAGTGGCCGACGTAGTACTGGCCCCGGGAGGAGAGGATGTCGGCGAACGCCTCGTCGCGGTCGGCGACGATTCCCTTGCGTACCAGCGCATCGGCCATGTGTGGGCGGCCCAGGCTGGCCCCCGGGCGGGCGTGGGCCAGGACGTCCGCCCACGAGATGTCGAAGTCCCGGGAGAGCAGCGTCACCATGTGCTCGGCCCGATGCTCCCGGCTCTCCCGCGCGGCGTCGACCTCGTCCTGCAGGCCCGGGTGGGCCGGGTCGTGCAGGTAGCTCAGCAGGTGCACGCTGATGCCGCCGACCGCGCAGGAGATCTCCATGCCGCGCACCAGCGCCACTCCCCGCCCCCTCGCCGACTCCCCCGCGACGGAGGCGACCGCGTCGGCCCAGCCTGCGGTGGTGTCGTGATCGGTGATCGCGACGACATCGAGCCCCGCCGCCGCGGCCGCCGCGACCAGGTCCCCGGGTGCGTCCGTCCCGTCGGACGCCGCCGTGTGGGCGTGCAGGTCGATGCGAGCAGGGCCGGACACCCGGCCAGACTAGGCCGCCGGCCTCACCGCAGCCGCGGGCTCGGTGCGCCTGTGGGTATGTCCAGCGGGTGACCGGGGTCCCGCGCGTCGATCAGCCGCAGCCCCTCCAGCACCATCGCCCCGGCGCTCGGCGGCCACATGATCAGCCAGAGCCACACGCCGTGCGCCTCCCCGACGTACGCCGCCCGGTCCGACTCGGCGGGCACGTGCCACAGAGGTGTGGGATGGCCGGCCGCATGGACCTTGGCCTGCGGGCCGCCCGCCACGAGCGCTCCGGACAGCGAGTCACCCGCGTCCACCTCCGGCAGCCCGGCCAGGCTGGCCCCCAGCCCGACGGCCGGCTGCTCGGCCACCAGGAGCAGGTCGGCCGTCGGCTCCTGCGCGGCCCGCTCGCGGTGGGCCCCTCCGCCGAGTCGCTCCGGCAGCGGGTTGGGCCCCGAGAGCGCGACCACCGACGCGATCGGCCCGCTCCGGTCGTCGCCCGCGTGCTGCAGGCCGGTCACCAGCCACCTCACCGGGAGCGGCCACGGCAGCCAGACCGGGACGCCGGACCTCGCGGCCACCTGCGCCAGGCGCTCGCTCGTGCCGGGATGCGGCGCGTGGAGCGGGGCGACCGCGCCGTGCTCCGCGCAGGTCCAGGCACTGTGCATCAGCCCCGGGGCGACAAGGTTGCCGCGGCAGCGCGGGCAGCTCGGCGCGGCCGACACAGGTCAGACGGTGCTCTCCCCCTCGGGCCAGCGTCAAGCCCTCGATGACTGAGCGTCAACGCGAAATACGCTCCGCGACAGCCAGCCGCAACACCATGTTCTTCGCGCGCGATCTGCTCTGAGTCCTGACCGGACTCAGAGCACACCGTGAGGGACTTCGATGCCGTTCCGCGCAGGCGGTGCGAATTTCAACTTTTTCGTGCGCGCTCCGGCACCCGGTCCGAACGGACGTCCGGCCGGACGCGCCTCAGGCCTCGGCGGTGGGTACGGGCCGGCCGGGCTGGTCGCCGCCGCGAGCGTCCAGGTAGGCCTGCTTGGGGACCATGACCGTGCGCCGGAAGACGCAGACGGTCGTGCCGTCCTGGTTGTAGCCGCGGGTCTCGACATGCACGATCCCGCGGTCGTCGTTGCTGGCGCTCTCCCGCTTGTCCAGCACGGTGGTCTCGCCGTAGATCGTGTCGCCGTGGAAGGTCGGCGCGACGTGGCGCAGGGACTCGACCTCGAGGTTGGCGATGGCCTTGCCGCTGACGTCGGGCACGGACATGCCGAGCAGGACCGAGTAGACCAGGTTGCCGACCACGACGTTCCGGCCGAACTGGGTCGACGTCTCGGCGTAGTGCGCATCCAGGTGCAGGGGGTGGTGGTTCATCGTGATGAGGCAGAACAGGTGGTCGTCGGACTCGGTGATGGTCTTGCCCGGCCAGTGCCGGTAGACCGCACCGACCTCGAACTCTTCGTAGGCGCGTCCGAACTGCATGGCTCATGGTGGCACGATGATTTCCATGAGCAGTGAAGAGCAGCCAACCGTCCCGGGTGAGTCTGATCACCGCAGCAAGCCCTCGTCGGACGCGTTCTTGTCGTTCGTGTCGAGCCAGTGGGCTCCCCGCGGGGACACCGAGCGGCCCTTGATCGAGGCCGCACCGTACGCCGCCCGGCGCCGGGACGCCGTCTCGCGCGCCTTCCCGGGCGAGCGACTGGTGATCCCGGCCGGCGGCCTGAAGGTGCGCAGCAACGACACCGACTACCGCTTCCGCCCGCACTCGGCCTTCGCACACCTGACCGGGCTCGGCACCGACCGCGAGCCGGACGCCGTCCTCGTTCTGGAGCCGCGTGACCGGCGCGATGGGGACGATGGGGACGACGGGGACGACGGGGGCGACCGCGGCCACGAGGCGGTCATCTACTTCCGGCCACGCGCGGAGCGGGACAGCAAGGAGTTCTTCGGCGACTCCCGCTACGGCGAGTTCTGGGTCGGCGTGCGGCCGAGCCTGGCCGAGGTCGAGTCCGAGCTCGGGATCAGCGCCCGGCACATCGACGAGCTGGCGGGGGCCTTGAAGAAGGACCTGGGTGCGATCGGGGTCCGGATCGTCCGGGACGCCGACCACGACCTGGCCGAGCTGCTGGACGAGCTCCGGGCCGAGCTGGACACCGAGGCCGAGGCCGGATCGGAGGCTGAGTCGACGACCGAGGCGGAGACGGACGCTGAGACGGAGACGGACGCTGAGACGAGCGCCGTTGCGACGCCGCAGCTCTCGCCGGACCTGGAGCTGGCCCGCTTCCTGTCCGAGCTGCGGCTGGTCAAGGACGAGTTCGAGATCGAGCAGATGCGGATCGCCGTCGCCGCAACCGTCGAGGGCTTCGCCGAGATCGCGCGGTCACTGCCCGAGGCGGTCCGTCGAGGGCGCGGGGAGCGCTGGATCGAGGGCGTCTTCGAGCTGATCGCGCGGCACCAGGGCAACGGCCTGGGCTACGACACCATCGCGGCAGCCGGCGACCACGCCTGCACCCTGCACTGGATCCGCAACGACGGCGACGTGCACGACGGCGACCTGCTGCTCGTCGACGCCGGGGTCGAGGCCGACTCCCTCTACACCGCCGACGTCACCCGCACCCTCCCGGTGAACGGCACCTTCACCGAGCAGCAGCGCCAGGTCTACGAGGCCGTGCTGGACGCGCAGGAGGCCGGCCTGGCGGCCGCCAAGCCGGGCAACACCTTCAGAGACGTCCACACGGCGGCGATCACCGTCATTGCCGAGAAGCTCGCCGAGTGGGGGCTCCTGCCGGTCAGCATCGAGGAGGCGCTCACCGACGAGGGGCAGCAGCACCGGCGCTGGATGGTCCACGGCACGAGCCACCACCTCGGCCTCGACGTCCACGACTGCGCCCTCGCCCGCAAGGACGCCTACCTCGACGGCGTCCTGGAGCCGGGCATGGTCCTGACCGTCGAGCCGGGGATCTACCTCAAGCCGGACGACCTGGCGGTACCCGAGGAGCTGCGCGGGATCGGCGTACGGATCGAGGACGACGTCCTGATCACCGAGACCGGCTGCGAGAACCTCAGTGCAGCGCTGCCGCGCACAGCTGCGGACGTCGAGGCCTGGATGGCGTCACTGAAGCCCTGAGCCAGAAGCGTTCCAGGCCAGAACCGTTGCGACCAGCACCGTTGCGGCTCAAGCGGTGTACGGCGTGACTCCACCGGGCATCCGGGCCAGGATCGCCCGGGCGTTCTCGGCCAGCTTGTGCTCGACCAGCACCTCGTAGCGCGTCGCGACGACCTGGCTGACCGAGGTGAAGTCCCGGCGCCCCCGGGTCGCGGCGTACCCGGCCACGGCGTAGACCAGCCCGAAGAGCGTGCCGACCAGCAGGCTCACCAGCATGACCGCGAAGAAGTTCGAGCCCGTCGCGAAGAGCCCGAAGATGAAGCCGATGAACAGTCCGAACCACGCGCCGGAGGCCGCACCGCCCATCGCCGCCCGCTGGTAGTTCAGCCGACCGGTGACCCGCTCGATCTGGCGCAGGTCGGTGCCCACGATCATGCAGTTCTGCACCGGGAACTGCTCGTCGGAGAGGAAGTCGACGGCGCGCTGCGCCTGGTCGTACTTCTCGAAGACACCCAAGGACATGGGGTACTCCAGCGCCAGTCCGGGTCTCGGCATCCCGGCGGCTCCCATGGGTCCGGCCACGACAGTCACCTCCGCTGTGCGGCCCGACTCGTCCGGCGCCGCGCTGGTTCGATGCTCACACCGTAGTCTGGGAGTCTGCTGTGAGCACGTCCCGGCGCGACGTCAGGCCTTCAGGCGGTACTCCTCGAGCAGCCGCCGGCCGATGATCATCCGCTGGATGTCCGCCGTCCCCTCGCCGATCAGCAGCATCGGCGCCTCGCGGTAGAGCCGCTCGATCTCGTACTCCTTGGAGTACCCGTAGCCGCCGTGGATCCGGAACGAGTCCTCGACGACCTGCGAGCAGTACTCGCTGGCCAGGTACTTCGCCATGCCCGCCTCGAGGTCGTTGCGCTGCCCCGCGTCCTTGGTCCGCGCCGCCAGCACCATCATCTGGTGCGCGGCCTCGACCTTGGTGGCCATCTCGGCGATCCGGAAGAGCACGGCCTGGTGCTCGGCGATCTTCTTGCCGAACGCCTCCCGCTGCTGCGCGT
Source organism: uncultured Actinomycetota bacterium (assembly GCA_963795385.1). Taxonomy (GTDB): domain Bacteria; phylum Actinomycetota; class Actinomycetes; order Actinomycetales; family CAVURS01; genus CAVURS01. Next base: position 428,045 of record CAWCHK010000002.1, on the reverse strand, counting down.
ACGCCGTACCGAGCTCGAACGCCCGCATCGCCACCCCGCAGGCCCGGGCCGCGACGTTGACCCGACCAACCTCGACGCCGTCCATCATCTGGTAGAAGCCGCGGCCGGGCTCGCCCCCCAGCAACTGGTCGGTTGTCGTGCGGTAACCATCGAAGATCAGCTCGGTCGTGTCGACTCCCTTGTAGCCCATCTTGTCGATCTTCCCCGGCACGGTGACGCCGGGCGCCGTCTCGCCGAAGCCCGGCCTCTTGTCGACCAGGAAGGTCGACATGCCCCTGTGCGGCGACTCCGCGTCCGGGTCGCTGCGGACGAGGACCGCGACCAGGTTGGCCGAGCCTCCGTTGGTCAGCCACATCTTCTGACCGTCGATGGTCCACCCACCGTCACCGTCCGGGACGGCCTTGGTCCGGATGCCGGAAACGTCCGAGCCGCAACCCGGTTCGCTCATCGAGAAGGCACCACGCACCTCACCGGTGGCCATCCTCGGCAGGTAGCGCTGCTTCTGCTCCTCGGTGCCGTGCTGCAGCAGCATCCAGGCCACGATGAAGTGCGTGTTGATGATCCCGCTGACGCTCATCCAGCCGCGGGCGATCTGCTCGACGGTCAGCGCGTACGTCAGCAGCGACTCCCCGAGGCCGCCGTACTCCTCGGGAATCATCAGGCCGAAGATCCCCATCTCCTTCATGCCCGCGACGATCTCGGTGGGGTACTCGTCGGCGTGCTCGAGCGCCGTCGCGACCGGCAGGATCTGCTCGTCGACGAACTCGCGGACCAGCTTCAGCAGCTCGACCTGGTCCTCGGTCAACCCGTCCGTGTGTTGCAGCCGGCCCATCGACATGCCTCCCAGCTGGTGGTGGCCCCTCGCCTCGAGATGGTCAACCGCGAGTATGGCGCGTGGCTAGCGGCGCGAGCGCAGTCCCGTGACCGACAACACGCCAGCCACGAGCAGCCATCCGCCGACCACCAGCGCGCTGCCCAGAGGGAACGTGGCCAGCTGGAGCCGGGCACTCACGCCGTCATACGTCGCCGACCACGCCGGTGCCAGCGGCCACAGCTCCAGCAGCGGCCGCAGGGGGGATCCCCAGGTCAGCGGCAGGACCGCGAGGAACGCGGCGCTCCCGCCCAGGCTGACGGCCACACTGGCCGGCGCCGAGAGCCCGCGGGCCAGCAGGGCCGCAGTCGCCAGGGTCAGGGCCAGCAGCAGCCAGCCCGGCGCGTGCGGCAGCTCGGCTCCCGTGAACGGCGTGGTGCCCCTGCGCAGCGAGTCCCCGAGGCCGACCAGCATCCCCAGCCCCCCGCCCAGGGCCGCACCGAGCAGGAACAGCCCGACCGCCGCGACGGCTCCGGCCCCGAACTGGCGCGGCCGGGACCAGCCGCTGAGGTAGAGCGCGCGCGCGTCGGGTCCGTCCCGCTGGGCCAGGGCCGCCAGGAGCAGCGGCCCGGTGACCAGGCCGGCGTACGTCGCACCCGTCAACCCCCAGCTGAGACCGAGCCCGAGCCCGGCGCCGCGCTCGCGGGCCAGCAGCGCGGTCGGCAGGCTCGCTCCGATGACGCCGGCCAGTGCCTGGACACCGAGGGCGGCGTGGACCCCCGGCCGCCGGATCGAGGAGCGGAGATACTCCATTGTGGCCGCTCTCTGGCGGATGCCCGGATCTGCCTGCAGCGCAGTCATATCCGCGCCTTGGGGCAGTCGTCCTGCGATCGCACGGCGCTGACCTTCCACTGGCCGTGGGTGCGGGCCAGGCAGACGAAGACCGAAGCGCTGGCCGGCCGGCCGGCGCGGCTGTCGTCGAAGGCCACGCTCCCCGGGTCGCCCGAGTAGGAGCGGTCCATCGCCGCCGTGGCCGGGTTCTGCAGCCTGAGCCGCGCGGCGAGCGGACCGGCCAGGCCGCTCGCCGGACGCAACGCCAGCTGGTCCGCGCGCACCAGGTCGCCGGCCTGTACGGCGCGCAGCCACGCCACGGCCACGTCCTGGCTCGAGGTGTGCGCCGCCTGCTCGGTGAGCCATTGCGGTCGCAGGTACCAGGGCACGAACGGCGACAGGGTGGCCGGCACGGCGACCCCCCAGGCCAGCGTGGCGACCGGCCACAGCGACCACCCGCTCAGGGCCACTCGGCGCAGCCGGGACACGCCCGGCGAGCCGGCCGGGCGACGGGCGCCCACTGACGCCTGGCGGCCGGCGCCGTCCCCGCTGTGCGCGAGCAGCCACCCTGCAGCGGCAACCGCGATGGTGGCCGAGCTGGCGCCGATCAGCCATCGCCCCTGGGAGGTGGCCGAGATGAACACCGTCGACGCCTGCCAGGGCCAGGCCTGTGCCAGCACGTCCACAGCTGGGTAGACCGACCCGGTCCAGTGCAGCAGCGAGCCCGCCAGCGGGGCCGCGAGGGCCAGGGCGAGGTAGGCGGCGGTGGTCGTCGCGCGCCGGGCAGTCGCGGCGCTCAGGCACCCCACGACCACGACACAGAGGGCCGTACCGATGACCAGGGTTCCCACGTCCCGAACCGGTTGCGCCGCAAGGGTTCCAGCGCCGAGCAGGATGCCGCCCAGCTCGGCGACCCAGGCCGCGACCAGCAGGACGGTGGCATCGGCCACCACCACAGCGAGCCGGGTAGCGAGGGGGACGCCGCTGAGATAGAGGGCCTGGTCGACACCGTGCTGTCGCCGGGCGGCGTACCGCAGCCCGGCAACAGTCATGACCACCAGCGGCAGCAGCTCGCGGAACACCTGCACCGTGACGTCGAAGGCCGCGCTGCCTTCCAGCGCGCCCTGCGAGACGCGGCGGCCGGCCAGCAGCGTCAGGGTCAGCAGCACCATCGCGCCGCCGGCCGGCAGGGCGGCACCGTCGCCGCGGGCGGCCGCATTCAGCTCCGCGACGAAGGCCGGCCGGAAGGCGGCCGGATCGCTCAACGCGCCTGCTCGGTGCTCGCGACGGTCTCGAAGTAGAACTGCTCCAGCGTGGCCTCGGAGCGCAGCACCTCGGCCGCCGGTCCATAGGTCGCCACGGAGCCCTGGGCGATGACGGCGATGTCGTCGGCCAGGACTTGCACCTCGGCCAGCAGGTGACTCGACAGCACGACGGCCCGCCCGCCCCGGGCCAGGTCGCGGATCAGGGTGCGCGTCCACCGGATCCCTTCCGGGTCAAGGCCGTTCGTTGGTTCGTCCAGGATCACTACCTCCGGGTCACCCAGCAGGACCCGTGCGATCCCCAGCCGCTGCCGCATCCCCTGACTGAAGTCGGCCACCCGGTCCCCGCCGCGTTCGCCGAGGCCCACGTCGCTGAGGACCTGTGGCAACCGGGTCAGCCAGGAGGCCCGCCCGGCCGCCGCCAGGCGCAGGTTCTGCTCGGCACTGGCTCGCGGCAGGAACTGTGGCTCCTCGATCATCGCCCCGACCCCCGCCGGCATCCGCCCGGGCCGGACCGGCTCCCCACCGGTGATGACGCTGCCGGACACCAGCGGGAGCAGCCCGCACACCGCCTTGAGGAGCGAGGTCTTACCGGCGCCGTTGCCACCGACCAGCCCGAGCACCCGCCCGGTCTCGCAGCTCATCGACGCCGGGCCGATCGTGATCCCGCCGCGATGGCGGATCAGCGCCTCGTCCCAGCGCACACCGGTCACGGCAGAAGCATCCACGACGGCCGTCCGTCCGCCGCCAGGAGGACGACGTCAGCCCCGACGATCCGGGCCGCAACCCCCGGCCGGGTCGCGACCACCCGACCCCTGCCGTCGACGAACGTGACCGTCGCCGTGGCTGCGTCGGCGATCGCGACCCTGTCCCGAGACGCCACTGCGGAGAGCTCGGCCGTGCCCCTGGCCGCGCGGGTCCAACGGGTCGTGCCGTCGAGCCCGACCTGGCGCAGCTGCGTCGAGGCCATGCCGTTGAACGACGCCAGCACCGGCCCTCCGCCGGCGAGCGCGCACTCCCCGACGTTCGGAGAGCTCGCGATCGCGCGCGCCCGTCCGCCCTGGACGATGGTCGACGTGGTCTCCGCGTAGGTGACGAGGGCTGGCCCGGAACCGTAGACGCCGAAGCACCCGCCGGAGTACGGCGGCACGGTCACCGGGGAGCCGTCGGTCTGCCATCCGTGTGCCGTCCTCGCCAGCATCACCACGGCCGCGCTCCCGGAGTCGGGGCGGAAGAGCAGGGCGCCGTGGCTGCCCTGGACGAAGGTCAACGCATCGCCGCCGGCGTCATCGACCAGATGGGTCCGATGGGAGCCCGCGATCGAGTCGATCGAGAGCGCGGTGCCCAGTTGGTCCGCCGAGGACACGATCTCGTTGCCACCGGTGGAGGCCCACAGGACCCGGTCGCGCGGCCGGCTCGTCCCGGCCGCGGGGCGAGCCCCGGACCGGTCCACCAGGAGCACCGGGGGGTCGGCCACCTCCGGGCGCGTGAACGAGTCCGACGTGCTGGACCCGAGCGCCCCCTGACAGCCCTCGACGCACGCCACGATCACGCGGGAGTTCAGTGCGGTGTTGCTCCACAGCCGCTCACCGGTCCGGGCCCACGCCACGACCTGGGCCTGCGCCGGCCCGGCAGCCGAGGCCAGCTGGACCAGGGCCGCGGACCCGGACGCGTCGATCAGGATCGCGCGCTGACCGTGCACCCCGGGCACCCCGGGGTCCACCGAGGCCGCGGGACGGAACGACCAGGCCAGGAAGGCCACCAGGGCGACGACAACGACGGCGACCGGCACGAGGACGCGGGCGCCCGGGCGACCTGGACCCGCCCGAGGGCCCCGGCCGCCCGGGCGGACGTCAGTGGAGTCGAGGACAGGCACGCGGCTCAGGGCAGGATTGCGTACGTCGTGCAGTTCGGGTCGGAGCCGAACCGGTCGAAGATCACGTGCTCGGAGACGTACGCGGAGCCGCCCTTCTTGCCGATGTAGTTGACGCTCCCCACGGTCCAGAGGGTGTGCCGGGCTCCGTCGCGGTGGGCCGAGCCCGTGCTCGCCAGCTTGGCCGTGGAGGAGCCGCCGTACAGCGACTGGCTCACGTTGTTCTTGTCGCTGCTGGAGTCCGCCGGCGTCAGCTGGTAGATCGTGTGGTCGAGCTTCCAGTACGTGCTGCTGTAGCTGGCGTAGTAAACGCCGAGGCCGCCTAGGAAGCCCGAGACGGTGCAGTTGCCGCTCACATAGCTCGTGGCCCGGGCGGGCGCGAAGACCGCCCCGGTCAGCGCCATGCCCAAGGCGGAACAGACGACAGCGACGCGCCGAATGGTCATGGAGATCCCCTTCGTCAAGTTTCATACCGGCCGGGACGGACACTAACAGCGATGGTTTCGCGGTCCCAGACCCCGGCGGTCACGAGTCCGACTGCCCGGGTTGGGCCGCGATGACGTCCCGCAGGAAGTCCCGGACGACCTTCTGCTGCCGCAGCGAGTACGACGCGAGCACGGTCCGCAGCCGGGCCGACTGCTCGACGTAGTACGGCCCCAGCGTCCGGAACAGGTGCTCCTCGTCCACCTCGACGATCACCTTGCGCCGGTCCTTGGCGTCCCGCCCGCGCCGGACCATGCCCAGGCCCTCGAGCCGGTCGATCACTCCCGTCACGGTGGCGCTCGGCAGCTGCGCCAGCGTCGCGATCTGGCCGGCGGTCAGCGGTCCGTGCAGCTGGCACAGCCCCAGCACCTGGGCGTCCCGGATGTTCATCCCGGTGCGCTCGGCCACCTCGTAGTTGAAGAGCACGGCCGAGGCGATGACCTGCCGGATCCCGACCTCGATCTGGTCGGCGAGCTCCGCCTCCGGCTCGACCTTCGGCACCGGGCTTGCCTTTCTCTCGGTTTCACGTAATATTCCGTCAGCCGGATCTTTCGGTCTACCGAACTATCCGAGCAGCCGAACCAACTGTAACCCCTTGGAGGGACACGAGATGTCTGCCACACCAGACCGATCCCCCGCCGTGGCTCCCGCGCAGCCCGGCGCTGCCGCCCCGCCCGGCGCTCCGGTCCCCCGCCGCTGGCTGGTCGCCGCGGTGATGATGGTCGCGGCCCTGATGGACCTGCTCGACGGCACGGTCGTCAACGTCGCGCTCCCCACGATCCAACGGGACCTGCAGGCGACCGGCGATCAGCTGGCCTGGGTCGTCTCGGCGTACCTCCTGGCCTTCGCCGCCGCCCTGATCACGGCCGGCCAGCTCGGTGACCGGTTCGGCCGGCGGCGCCTGTTCCTGCTCGGTACGGCGGCGTTCGGCGTCGCCAGCCTGGCCAGCGCCCTCGCCCAGACGCCTGGGCAGCTGATCGCGTTCCGGGTCATCCAGGGCGCGGCCGCGGCCACCGTCGCACCCCAGGTGCTGGCGACGTTCCGGGTGATCTTCCCCCGCGAGGAGCGGGGCCAGGCCTTCGCGCTGTACGGCGCGGTCGGCGGCCTGGCCGCCTCGGTCGGCCTGATCGCGGGCGGCGCCCTGACCTCGGCGGACCTGTTCGGCACCGGCTGGCGGATGATCTTCATCGTCAACGTGCCGATCGCCCTGGCCATCCTGGCCCTGTCGCTGGCCCTGGTCCCGGAGACGCGCGTGCCCAACCCGCTGCGGCCGGACGTGGTCGGGACGGCGCTGATGGCGGCCGGCATCGTCGCCGTCGTCTACCCGCTGCTGGAGGGCCGCAGCCGCGGCTGGCCGGCCTGGTGCTGGCTGTTGCTCGGCGCCGGAGTCGTCCTGCTGGTCGGCCTGTTCCTCGTCGACTCCCGGCACCAGGGGCGAGGCGCCGCAACGCTGTTGCCGACCCCTCTGCTCAGGGTGCCGGCCTTCGGCGCGGGCATCGCGGTGCAGCTGGTCTTCTCGGCCGCGATGACCGGGTCGATCCTCGTCCTGACCCTGTGGGTGCAGTCGGGCCAGCACTGGTCGCCGCTGCACGCCGGCCTCGTGATGACGTCGTTCGCACTCGGCACCATCGTCACGGCGCCCCTGTCGGACGCGCTCGCTCCCAGGTTCGGCCGCACGGTGCTCGCGGCGGGTGCCGTCCTGATGGCCGCCGGCACCGAGGGCCTGTGGCTCGCCGCGCAGCACTCGACCCACGGCGTCAGCGCGTGGCAGCTCGCCCCGCCGCTCCTCGTCGCCGGGCTCGGGCTCGGCCTGCTCGTCGTACCGCTCATCAACGTGGTCCTCGTCGCGGTCCCGTCCGACCAGGCCGGCTCGGCGTCGGGACTCTTCAGCACCGCGCAACAGCTGGGCGGTGCCGTGGGCGCGGCGGTCCTCACGTCGGTGTTCTTCGGCTGGCTGCCGGGGCACGGGTTCGCCGCGTCGTTCGGGCGGGCCGCGCCGTACGCAGTCGTCGGGTACCTGGTCTGCGCCGGACTGTGCCTGCTGCTGCCGAAGACTGCGGTTGCCGGCGGGCCGGAGGCCGACATCGACGACGACGCGGTGCTCGTCAGCCAGCCGGCACCGGGCCGTCGTGCTGGAGCTTGAGCGGGGCGAGCGTACCCAGCGACTCGGCGACGACCACCGCGTCGTCGCCGAGTTGCAGCCGGAAGTCGGTCGGCGGGTTGACGTGGGCGCATCCGTTGCGGCTCACCGCCAGCAGCGTGGCCCGGTGGTCGGCCCGCAGCTGGGTCGAGAGCTCGTCGACCGACAGCCCGATGTAGCTGTCCGGCAACGTGACCCGGTAGAGCTCGGACCCCTCGCCGCCGGAGACGATGTCGGTCACCAGCTCGCTCAGGCCGGGATAGAGCGAGGACCGGGCGAGCAGCCGGGAGGCGATCCGCGACGTCACCAGGATCTCGTCGGCGTGGGCCCGCTTGAAGTGCTCGACGTGCGCCGGGTTGTTGACCTCGGCCACGGTTCGCACCTGTGGCGCGATGGACTCGATCGCCATGACCGTGAGGATCGAGCGCATGTCGGCCTCGTTGGACGCGTCGGGCGGGCAGATCACCGCTGCCATCGCCTCCTCGATCCCGGCGCGGCGCAGGTCGTCGGTGTTGGTCACGTCGCCGGTGACGAAGTAGACCCCGGCTCCGGCCGGGTTCTTCTCGCGACGGGTGCAGCAGCACGATCTTGGTCTGGTACTCGTCGCCGCTCGAGCTCGGCGATCAGGTCCCGCGCGGTGCTGTTCCACCCGCAGACGACGATGTGGTCGCGGTATCCGGAAGCACCCATGCCCTGGCCCTCCTTGAGCAGGAAGTCGATGACGAAACCGACGAGGGCGCCGGTGATGGAGGCGACGATGGCGACGCCGAAGAGCACGAGCAGCCAGCTCACGATGTAGCCGGGCCAGCTCGTCACGTACGACGCGTCGCCAGACCCCATGACCGTCGTGACGGCCCAGTAGAAGCTGGCCCCGAGGTCCTGAAGGTAGTGGCCGACCGTGTCCTTGCGGCCTTCGATCAGGGTGACGACGACCGCGGAGAGGAGGACGCACAGCAACAGCCCGAGGAGCAGCCGGAGGAAGAAGCCGCGGCTCGCGTTCCCGGTGATCCGCTTGGCGTGGAACGCAATACGCCGCAGAAGGGCACCGCGACCACGCTGGCGACCCGCTTGCCGATGCGGCCGCGCATGTCACCGCCCTCCCGTGCGCCGTCCGGGTGGACCACGCGGATCCTGCCACCGCAGGAGGCTGCGACCTAGCGTTTGATACGACTCGTCACGCTGACGTCGAGCTTGCGGTGCCGACGGCGGCGTCCAGCGCGCGCTGCGGGTCAGCGCCGGCGGCCCGGCCCTTGGCGGCGATGACGAGCGCCATCTTGCGGGAGGCCTCGTCGATCATCTCGTCGCCGAGCATCACCGCACCGCGCGCGCCGCCGGCCTCGGACGTGTACCAGTCGTAGGCGTCCAGGATGTTCTCGGCGTGGTCGTAGTCCTCCTGGCGCGGGCTGAAGACCTCGTTCGCCGCGTCGAGCTGGCCCGGGTGCAGCACCCACTTGCCGTCGAACCCCAGGGCCGCGGCCCGGCCGGCCACCCGCCGGAAGCCCTCGACGTCGCGGATCTGCAGGTACGGCCCGTCGATCGCCTGCTTTCCGAAAGCCCTGGCCGCCATCAGGATCCGCATCAGGATGTAGTGGTAGGCGTCGCCCACGTCGTATCCCTGCGGTTGCTCACCGACGACCAGGCTCTTCATGTTGATCGAGGCCATGAAGTCGGCCGGCCCGAAGATCACCGTCTCGACCCGCGGGCTGGCCGCCGCGATCGCGTCGACGTTGACCAGTCCCAACGCGTTCTCGATCTGCGCCTCGATGCCGATCCGGCCCACGTCGTAGCCGCAGGACCGCTCGATCTGGGTCAGCAACAGGTCCAGGGCGACCACCTGGTCGGCGGTCTGCACCTTGGGCAGCATGACGGCGTCGAGGTTCGCTCCGGCGCCCTCGACCACCTCGACGACGTCGGCGTAGGTCCATTGCGTCGTCCAGTCGTTGACCCGGACCGTGCGGACCTTGCCGTCGAAGCCGCCCTCGTTCAGGGCCGCCACGATGTTCTTGCGCGCCTCGGGCTTCGCCAGCGGCGCGACCGCGTCCTCGAGGTCGAGGAACACCTGGTCGGCCGCGAGGCCCCGGGCCTTGTCCAGCATCTTCGGGCTCGACCCGGGCACCGCGAGGTTGGAGCGGCGCGGGCGCAGCGGGCGGTCGGCGGTCATGGTCGGCCGTACCGAGCGGCCGCCCCGCGGTCACCGTGACGTTGCTTACCCAGAGCGGCGGTCAGCCGGGCGGCTCAGTCGCAGACGTGACGGTCACCCGCGCCGGCTGAGGACGACCAGCGCGATGCCGGCCAGGACCAGCACGGCCCCCGGCACGATCAGCACCGGTGGCTCCTGGCCCGAGCCAGACCCACGCGACGAGCGCCGCGCCCGGCACCTCGAGCAGGATCGCGAGCGACACCGTGGTCGCACCGGCGACGCGCGAGCGCGCGGTTGAGCAGGGTGTGCCCGACCAGCTGCGCGCACAGGGTCAGCAGCAGCAGCAGGCCCCAGGTCCGCGCGTCGTAGCCGGCGCCCGCGACCCGCTGGCCGGAGGCCAGGCAGAGCAGCAGGAGCAGCCGCGACGGCACAGACGTGTACGCCGTGAAGCGTGTACGACGCGGTGCTCATCGACCGCCGGGCCGACTCACCGGCCGAGACGTAGACCGCGCCGGCCATGCCCCCGAGCAGCGCCAGGACGTCGCCGGTCAGGGCCCGGCCCGAGCGGCCGGCGTCCACGCCGGTGACCACCAGGACTCCGCACCATCGCCAGGGCGACGCCGACCACGACCCCGCGCGGCACGGCCCGGCGCCGGACCTTGTCCAGGACGACCGTCCAGATCGGCGTCGTGGTGACCATGGCCGTCGAGGCGGTGACGCTGGTCATCCGCAGGCTCGGGATCCAGAGCGCGAAGTGCAGCGCCAGGGCGCAGCCCGCGGCGACGGCGGTCAGAGCGCGCGAGCGGTCGCCGCGGCAGAGGCCGCGCCACTCGGCGCGGCTGCGCAGGGCGATGTACGGCGCGCTCGCCAGATGCTCCAAACGCGTTGCGCCAGAAGGCAACCGCCAGGGCCGGGATCGCCAGCTCGACGACGATCGGCGCCGAGAACGACACCCCGGCCACCGCCCAAGACGATGAGCAGGACCGTGACCCCGGCGGAGTCGGCGCCTGGTCCGGGTGCCGGCCGTGGCCGCTCGTCACTCACCCGCGAACTGTGACAGGCTCGGCCCCGTGACCGGAACCGGGCCGCCCGCGGACGGCGCAGAGCACGGAGTAGCGGACGGCGCAGACAACGGCGCCGTGACGGCTCTCGTCGCGGAGGCTGCGGCGAAGAGCGACCTCCTCTGGGTGCGGCCGGCGCCCGAGCGCGCGTGGCCGGCCTGGCACGTGTGGCTGGACGGCGCGGCGTACGTCGTCAGCGGGCCGGGCGAGCAACAGCTGCCGCCGCTCGCGGGCGAGGTCGACCTGATCCTGCGCAGCAAGGACACCTGGGCCCGGCTGGTGACCCTGCGGGCCGCGGCGACGACGGTGGCTCCGCAGGACGTCGAGTGGGCCGAGGTCGCCGCCGCCCTGAAGGCCAAGCGGCTCAACGCACCCGACCCGGACGGCCTGCTGGAGCGGTGGGCCGCCGGCAACACCATCACCCGGCTGCAGCCGCGCGGTCCGGTGCTCGAGGAGCCGGGGCACTACGACGAGTCGTCCGGGTCGGCCGCACCGCCACCGACCGAGGCGACGACCAGCCACTGGGTGCCCTGGCACGCCGGTGGGCGTCGCGACACCCGCCGCAACGCCCGCCGGATCGCCCGCCGCCAGCACTGACGCGGTGCCCCGTGACCGGCCCGCCACGCTGGGCCCAGCGGTCGTCACTGACCGGGAAGCCGGGTCCGGCTGACTAGCCTGTGAACCGTGAGCGGAGCGCCGAGCCGAGTCTTCGTCGCGCGGATGTCCGGCCTGGCGGTTTTCGACCCGCAAGGGGACCAGGTCGGTCGCGTGCGCGACGTCGTCGTCGTCTTCCGGCCCGGCCGGGCCCGGCCGCAGGCCATCGGCCTGGTCGTCGAGGTCCCCGGCCGCCGGCGGGTCTTCCTGCCGATGACCCGGGTCACGAACATCGACGGCGGCCAGGTCATCACGACCGGGCTGGTCAACATGCGCCGGTTCGAGCAGCGAGCGGCCGAGACGCTCGTGCTGGCCGAGCTGCTCGACCGGGTGGTCCAGCTGCGAGACGGGGGCGGCAGCGCGGTCGTCGAGGACCTGGCCATCGAGCCCGAGCGGGCCCGGGAGTGGGTCATCACCAAGCTGTTCTGCCGGCGCGGACCGTTGACCCGTGGGCTCGGCGGGCGGCTGCGGCGGCGCGGCGAGACCTTCATCGCGGACATCGACGACGTCACCGGCCTGGCCACCTCGGCCGCCCAGTCGGCGGTCAGCCTGCTCGCGACGATGGAGAGCCTCAAGGCCGTCGACCTGGCCGACGTCATCCACGACCTGTCGTCCAAGCGGCGGGTCGAGGTCGCGGCCGCCCTCGACGACGAGAAGCTCGCCGACGTCCTGGAGGAGCTGCCCGAGGACGACCAGGTCGAGATCCTCACCCAGCTGGAGAGCCAGCGGGCCGCCGTCGTCCTCGAGGCCATGCAGCCCGACGACGCGGCCGACCTGCTCAGCGAGCTGCCGCCCGAGACCGCCGAGACCCTGCTGCAGCTGATGCAGCCGGACGAGGCCGAGCCGCTGCGCCGGCTGCTGACCTACGACGAGAAGACCGCCGGCGGCCTGATGACGACCGAGCCGGTCGTCCTGGCGCCGGAGTCCTCGATCGCCGAGGCCCTGGCCGTCGTACGCCGCGCGGAGCTGACCCCGGCCCTGGCCAGCGCCGTCTTCGTCTGCCGGCCGCCCCTGGAGACGCCGACCGGGCGGTTCATCGGGCTCGTGCACATCCAGCGGCTGCTGCGCGAGCCGCCGGCCGCCGCGGTCGGCACGGTCATCGACAAGGACGTCGAGCCGCTGTCGCCGGACGCGCCGCTCGGCCGGGTCACCCGGCTGCTCGCGACGTACAACCTGGTCACCGTGCCGGTGGTCGACGACGAGGGCCACCTGCTGGGAGCGGTCACCGTCGACGACGTGCTGGACCACATCCTCCCGGACGACTGGCGCGACATCGACGACCACGAGGCCGACGACACGGCCGCGGTCGAGGCCGAGGTCGACGCGCAGGCGCGCGCGGCCGCGAGCGTCCTGCACGAGGGACGCGCCCCGCGGAGCGGACGCCATGGCGCGTGAGCGGCGGCGGGCCCGGACGACGCCGCGGCTGGACCAGCCGCGGGAGACCAGCCGACCGCTGCTGAGCCGCCCGCAGGTCGACCCGGAGAAGTTCGGCCGGATCTCGGAGCGGTTCGCGCGGTTCATGGGCACGGCCCGGTTCCTGGTCTACATGACCGGCTTCGTGCTGCTGTGGCTGATCTGGAACACCTTCGCCCCGCGGCACCTGCAGTTCGACCCGCGGGCCCGAACTACACCCTGCTCACGCTGATCCTGTCCTTGCAGGCGTCGTACGCCGCGCCCCTGATCCTGCTCGCGCAGAACCGCCAGGACGACCGCGACCGGGTCGTCGGCGAGCAGGACCGCAGCCGCGACGAGCGCAACCTGGCCGACACCGAGTACCTCACGCGCGAGGTCGCGGCCCTGCGGATCGCGTTGCGGGACATGGCGACTCGTGACTTCGTGCGGTCCGAGCTGCGCTCACTGCTCGAGGAGATGGAGGAGCGGGGCGGACTGCGCCCCGCGGACGGGGACGCCGACGCGGGCGACTAGCCGGGTGTGGCCTCGGCGGCCGGCGTCGGCGATCAGCGCGCAGGCCTCGCCGAGGGAGCCGAGCTGGGCCGGCGAGACCCGCTCGACGACGTACGTCGCGACCCCGCGCAGGTGGGTAGGGGTCGCGCTGCGCAGCCGCTTGTAGCCCTCGTCGGTCAGCACGGCGAACGTCCCGCGGGCGTCATCGGGCGCGCGCTCCCGGCGCACCAGTCCCTCGCTGACCAGCCGGTCGACCAGCCGGGTCAGCCCGCTGCGCGAGATCAGCACCTCGCCGGCCAGGTCGGTCATCCGCAGCCGCCGGTCGGGCGCCTCCACGAGCTGCACCAGCACGTCGTACCAGGCCAGCGGCATCTGGCACTCGGCCAGCAGGTCGGCCTCGAGCTGGCGGGTCACCGCGGCGTGGGCCCGCAGGAAGGCCCGCCACGAGCCGAGCTGGTCCTTCGACAGGCGCACACTGCGTGCGGCGACGCTCACGCTCCGAGCCTAGGACACCCGTCCGTACGATGAGGGGATGTCCCCGGTTCAGCTCGACGCCGTCCAGCGTGCCCTGCAGACGGTGAACGACCCCGAGATCCGCCAGCCGATCACCGACCTCGGCATGGTCAGCGACGTCCAGGTCGACCGACGGCCTGGTCGACGTCGAGATCCTGCTGACCGTCGCCGGGTGCCCGATGAAGGAGACCCTGACCCGCGACGTGACCAGCGCCGTCTCGGCGGTCGAGGGCGTCAGCTCGGTCAACGTCCGGCTGGGCGTGATGAGCGAGGAGCAGCGGCGGGGGCTGCGCGAGCAGCTGCGCGGCGGCGCAGGGCGAGCCGGACATCCCGTTCGCCCAGCCGGGCTCGCTGACCCGGGTGTACGCCGTCGCCTCGGGCAAGGGCGGCGTCGGCAAGTCCTCCGTCACGGTCAACCTGGCGGCGGCGATGGCGGCCGAAGGGCTCCGGGTCGGGGTCGTGGACGCCGACGTCTACGGCTTCTCGGTGCCGCGGATGCTGGGCGTCGAGCACCGGCCCACCCAGGTCGACGACATGATCCTGCCGCCGCTGGCCCACGACGTGAAGGTCATCTCGATCGGCATGTTCGTGCCCGCCGAACCAGCCGGTGGTCTGGCGCGGGCCGATGCTGCACCGGGCGCTGCAGCAGTTCCTGGCCGACGTGTTCTGGGGCGACCTCGACGTCCTGCTGCTCGACCTGCCGCCCGGCACCGGCGACATCGCCATCTCGGTGGCCCAGCTCGTGCCCGGCGCGGAGATCCTGGTCGTGACCACGCCGCAGCAGGCCGCGGCCGAGGTGGCCGAGCGGGCCGGCGCGATCGCGCTGCAGACCCACCAGCACATCGTCGGCGTCGTGGAGAACATGGCCTGGCTCGAGCTGCCCGACGGGAGCCGGATGGACGTCTTCGGCTCCGGCGGCGGACAGGTCGTGGCCGACTCGCTGACCCGAGCGGTCGGTGCTCCCGTCCCTCTGCTCGGGCAGATCCCGCTCGACGTCACCCTGCGCGAGGGAGGCGACAGCGGCGTACCGGTCGTCCTCTCGCATCCCGACTCGGCGTCCGCTGTCGTGCTGCGGGGTGTGGCCCGCCAGCTCTCCCGCCGGGCCCGTGGCCTCTCCGGTCGATCGCTCGGCCTGACCCCGGTCAGCCGCTAGCCCGGCGGCGTACGCCGCGCCCGAGCGGCGTGCGCCCGCGCTCAGCCCTCTCTTCCCCGCATCGGTGCAACTCTGCGTCAGGGCTGACGCGTAGTTGCCCCGTTGTCGTGCCTCCGCGATGTGCGGCAACTCGGCCCGGCAACTCGGCCCGGCAGGGGGCCTGGCACTGGGCGCCCGGCAACTCGGCCCGGCGCTGGGCCTGGCACTGGGCGCACCGCCAGGGGCTAGGTCGCGTCCTCGTCGTACGCCGCGGCCCGCGCCGCCCCGGCCGAGGTCTCGCTGCTGCCGTCCCCCTCGCCGGTCGCGGTCGGCGCCGGGGTCGGGCCGCCACGGCTGACCGGCTTCTCCGGAGGCTCGGCGTCGTCGTCACCGAGCAGGGCGTCGCGGACGATCCGGCGGGGGTCGTACTGGCGCGGGTCGAGGGCCTTCCAGTCCACGTCGTCGAACTCCGGCCCCATCTGCTCGCGCATCTGGTCCTTGGCGCCGTCGGCCATCGTCCGGAGCTGGCGCATCAACCGGGCCGCCTGCGCGGCGTACCCCGGGAGCTTGTCCGGCCCGAGCACCACGAGCGCGACGCCGGCCAGCACCAGCATCTCGCCACCGTTGATGTCGAACACCAGGCGATTGTGCCCCACGCCCCCGAGAGGGTCTGCCGAACCGCGACGCGGGCCGGCCGCCGGTCAGCCGGTCGATCCCTGCAGGGTCACCTTCACGCTGTGTTGGTGCGATCCCGTGCGCACGGTCAGGGTGATCACGTCCCCCGGCGCGTGCGAGCGGATGGCCACGACGAACTCGTCCGGGTCGGTCACCGGCTGGCCGTCGAGGGCCGTGATGACGTCGCCGGCCTTGATGCCCGCGCGGTCGGCCGGCCCGTCGGAGGTGACCGGCGCCTGGCTCGCCCCCGCCTTGGTGGCCACCCGGACCCCGTCGCCGGCGTACTCCTGGTCCAGCAGGACCCCGATCACCGGGTGCACGGCCTTGCCGGTGCTGATCAGCTGCTGCACGGTGATCCGCACCTGGTCGCTCGGGATCGCGAAGCCGACGCCGATGTTGCCCGACTGCGTGCCCTCCAGGCTCCCGCCGGGCAGCTGGGCGATCGCCGAGTTCACGCCGATGACATCGCCGCTCGCGTTGACCAGCGGGCCGCCGGAGTTGCCCGGGTTGATCGCCGCGTCGGTCTGCATGGCGTTGATGAACGACGAGTCCGCGCTGGCCTCGCCGCTGGCCGACACCGGGCGGTTGAGCGCGCTGATGATGCCGGTCGTCACCGACCCCTGCAGGCCCAGCGGGGCGCCGAGCGCGATCACCGGGTCGCCGACGACGACGTCCTTGGACTCGCCCAGAGCCAGCTCGGGCAGCCCGTCGCGGTCGACCTTGACGACGGCCAGGTCGTACGACGTGTCGCGCCCGACGATGGTGCCCTTGGCGCTCTTGCCGTCGGAGAAGACCACGCTGATCGTCCCGCCGGACGCGGCGGCGGCGATGACGTGGTTGTTGGTGACGACGTAGCCGTTGGACCTGAGCACGAAGCCCGACCCGGTGTCCGAGACCTGGCTGCCCTTGACCTTCAGGGTCACGACGCTGGGCAGCACGCGGCGTACGACGCCGGCGATCGAGTCGGGGGCGCGCGCGGTCGTCCCCTTCGGCGCCGGCGGCAGGGTGACGTGCTCGTGGCTGCCGCGGTTCTGCAGGTAGGCCCCGGCCAGGCCGCCGAGCAGGCCGGCGACCAGGGCGACGACGGTGGCGAGGACCAGCACCGCCCGCAGCGGGAGCGCGGACGGGGCCCGGTGCTGGTGCGCCGGTGCCGGTGCCGGTGCCGGCGGCTCGAGCTCGAGCCCGAACTCGTCCGGAGCAGCCTCGACCGGCTGTGGCTCGACCGGCTGTGGCTCGACCGGCTGTGGCTCGAGCTGGTCTGGCTCGACCGGCGGCTCCGTGGCCGGCGGGAGGGCTGCTGCCGGCCCGACTGCCTGCGTCGGCTCGACCGGCTGCTCACCCTCACTCACGTGCTGATCCTGCCGCACCCGGCAGCCCGGCGCGCACCAGGTCCGCGGCCGGTCGAGTGGCTACGGCGTACGGGCGAAGGCTCCCGGCGACGTGACCCGCTTGAGGGTCTGGCTCACCTCGACGAACGGGTCGCTCGCGCCGCCGACGCTGGAGGTCAGCTGGGTCAGCGGCGTCGTCGGCTGAGACTCCGGGCCGACCGCGCCGCTCAGGCCCACGACCGCGACGACCATCGTCGACAGCGCGGCGCCGGCGAGGGCGGCCAGCCGGACCGTACGGCGGGCGCTGCGCCCGTTGCCGCGCGAGGCTCGGCCGGCGGGACGGGTGCCGAGTGGACGTCCGGCCGCCGGCCGGTCGGGGACCGTGGCGATCGGGCGGACGGCGCTCGGGGTGACCCGAGGCTGGCCCGGCAGGTGGGCGGGTCGCGGCGGGATCGGGCCGCCGGGGTCGGCCATCGACAGCAGGCGGGCGGTCAGGCCGGCGGGCACGGCCGGCGCCGGCAGTACGGCGAGACGGCGCTTCAGCAGCCGGGCCGACTCGACCTGTTCGCGGCAGAGGTCGCACCCGGCGATGTGCACGAGCGCGCGGTCGCGGGCGTCGTCCGCCATGGCGTTGTCGACCAGCGCGCTGACCCGCTCGCCCAGGTGTGGCCCGACCGGGCTGACCGAGCCGGCCGGGTCGCTCGGGGTCAGCGGGTTGCGCCAGATCTCGTCCGGGGCCGCGCTCACAGCGCCTCCCCCGCGACGGTGCCGAACCCGAGCCGGGCAGCGCTCGCATGGCGGGTCGCCGTGCGGGGCGCGCGGTGCGCGAGGGCATCCCGCAGCTGGGCGCGGCCGCGGTGGATCCGGGAGCGCACCGTCCCGAGCTTGATGCCGAGCGTCGCGGCGATCTCCTCGTAGGTCAGGCCCTCGATGTCGCACAGCACCACGGCGGCCCTGAAGTCCGGGGGCAGCGCGTCGAGGGCGGCCTGCACGTCGTCGTCCAGGTGGGTGTCGTCGTACGCGCGGGAGGGGTCCGGCTCGCGGCCCGGCATCCGGGCGTCGGCGTCCTCGGCGAGCGCGTCGAACCGGATCCGCTTCTTGCGGCGGACCTGGTCCAGGAAGAGGTTGGTGGTGATCCGGTGCAGCCAGCCCTCGAACGTGCCGGGCGTGTACGTCGACAGGCTGCGGAAGACCCGGACGAAGACCTCCTGGGTGAGGTCCTCCGCGTCGTACACGTTGCCGGTGAGCCGGTAGGCCAGGCGGTAGACCCGCGCGGAGTGCTGCTCGACGACCTCCTGCCAGGTGGGCGGGACCCACGGCTCGATCGCCCCCGTCGGCTCCATCGGCTCGACCGGCTGGACCGGCTCGACAGCCTGGACCGGCTCGACAGCCTCGACCGCGTCGGCGGTCTGGGGGTCGGGTTGCACGGTCACTCCTTCGGCTGGTCGCACCGTCCGCGGTCGGGCCGGCCGCTCAAGCGTGGCCAACATCGTCTCCGGTCCCGTCCTTCCCGTCCACCGTCGCGCTCGCGCCGGCGGGTTCCCTCACTGCTCGACGGCCGAACCTGCACCAGCCCTTCACGGCCGCGGCAGGTCGCTGCCTCTCAGGGATCCAACGGCGGGCGCGGGCCCCCGGTTCCCGCCCGGTTCCCACCGGCTCGGCCCCGGCTGGCGGCGGCTGGCGGCGGCTGGCCCCGGCGGAGGCCGGCGGAGGGAAGCCGCCGCCGCACTAGGCTTGGCGCAGGGCGGAGCAGCCGGCGCGACCGGCATCACGAGGGAGGCCGACATCACCGGACAGAAGCCAGCGACCTGGGCCTACGCCGAGGGATTCATCCCTGAGGACGACGTGCTCGAGCGGGCCCGCGGCCGGGCCGAGGAGCTCGGCTGCGTGCCGGTCCAGCAGGGCGCAGGGGCGGCGCTGCGGTTGCTCGCCGCGGCCCTGAACGCGCGCACCGTCGTCGAGATCGGGACCGGCACGGGCGTCTCGGGGCTCTGGCTGCTCGGCGGCATGCCCGAGGACGGCGTACTGACCAGCATCGACATCGAGACCGAGCACCAGAAGGCCGCGCGCGACGCGTTCGCCGAGGCCGGAATCGCGCCGAACCGCACCCGGCTGATCAGCGGTCCGGCGTTGGACGTCCTGCCTCGACTGACCGATGGGGCCTACGACCTCGTCGTGTGCGACGCGGACAAGACGGAGTACGCCGAGTACCTCGAGCAGAGCCTGCGGCTGCTGCGGGTCGGCGGGGTCGTGGCCTTCGACAACGCGCTGTGGCACGACCGGGTGGCCGACCCGGCCCAGCGGGACGAGTCCACCACGACGATCCGCGAGCTCGGCAAGGCCGTCCGCGACGACCCGCGGCTGGTCAGCGCCATGCTCCCGGTCGGCGACGGCCTGCTCGCCGCCGTCAAGCGCGCCTGAGCCCCGGCGGCCCCCTCCCTGCTCCCTGCCCTCGCCGCGCAGGCCCGGCGACTTGTCAGCCCCTCCGGGGGGTATGCCTACCGGAGGGCCTGACACACCCGGGGCCTACCCGAGTTGTCAGCCCCGGCAGGGGGTATGCCTACCGGAGGGCCTGACACACCCGGGGCCTACCCGAGTTGTCAGCCCCGGCAGGGGGTATGCCTACCGGAGGGGCTGACAAGTCGCGGGTCAGACGGTCTGAGGGTCAGACGGTCTGAGGGTCTGAGGGTCAGGGGCATTGGGGTCAGAGGGATCGCAAGGTCTGGAGCCAGCGGAGGAGGAGGCGGGCGCCGAAGCCCGTGCCGCCGCGGTTGATCTCGCCCCGGTCCCGCTCGGAGCGGCCCGGCCCGGCGATGTCCAGGTGGGCCCACGGCACGTCGCCGGCGAACTCGCGCAGGAACAGCGCGGCCATGACCGACCCGGCCCGCGCCGCCGGCAGGGTCGAGATCTGGCACAGGTCGGCGACCTCGGAGTCGATCAGCCCCCGGTAGTCGGGCACGAGCGGCATCGGCCAGAGCCGCTCCCCCGCTGCCTCACCGGCCCGCACCAACCCCCGGCTCAGCCGCTCGTCGGTCGCGTAGAGCGCAGCATGGGTGCGACCCAGGGCCTGCGAGGCCGCACCGGTCAGCGTGGCGATGTCGACCATGAGGTCCGGCCGCAGCCGGGTCCGGGCGTAGCCCATCGCGTCGGCCAGGACCATCCGCCCCTCGGCGTCGGTGTTGCGTACCTCGACGGTCGTGCCGTCGTACGTCGTGACGACATCGCCGGGCCGGTAGCTCCCGGCCCCGAGGGCGTTCTCCGCCAGCGGCATCAGCCCGGTCACCCGCGCCTGGACGCCGAGGTCCCGGCAGGCGGCGAGCACCGCGAGCACGACGGCCGAGCCGGTCATGTCGGTCGTCATCCCCAGCATGGCCGGCCGGGGTTTGAGCGAGATGCCGCCGGTGTCGAACGTGATGCCCTTGCCGACGAGGACCACGTGCGGACGGCGCGCCCCCGGGCCCGCGCTGCCCTCACCCGGCCGATACTCGAGCTGCACCAGGCGAGGCCCGCGCGCGGCCCCGCCGCCGACCGCCAGCAGCCCGCCGAAGCCCTCGCGCCGCAGGTCGGCCTCGGCCCAGACCCGCGCCTGGACGCCGCTCGCGCGGGCGACCCGCCGGGCCTGGCCGGCCAGCCACGCCGGACCCTTGGTCGAGGAGCGCGTGTTGGCCAGATCACGGGCGAGCACGGTCGCCGCGGCCAGGCTGCCCCCGCGGCGTACGCCGTCCGGCGAGGCCACGCCCACGAGCTGGACCGTGCTGGGCGGCTGCTCGGGCCCGTCGCCAGGCTCGTGGTGGGAGACCTCCCGGGGCACCCGGTAGGCGCCCAGCAGCAGCCCCACCGTGACGGCCTCCACGCCTTCCGCGCCGGCGCCGGCCGCCAGGGTCGTGACCAGCACCCCGGCCCGCCGGACCGCCCGGACCAGCCCGGCCGCGCTGGTCCGCAGCGCCGCGGCGCTGCCGTCGCCCACACCGAGCAGGAGGACCTGTCCCGGCCGGTCGGGTCCGCCGGCCCACGGCACCCGAGTCACGTCGCCGGCGCTGGTGCCGGCGTGCTCCTCGCGGGCGAGCTCGGCGAGGTCGAGGCCGAGCCGGCGGGCCAGCTGGCCGGAGCCGCGGGCGGCCTGCGGGCCGTCAGCCCCGCGACGGACGCACAGGGCGACCGCCGTACCCGCCGAGCCGATCACTGCGGGCGACAGCTCCCCGGCGACCAGCTCGACCCGGGGCAAGCGGGCCGACGCGCTCACCGACGCGCTCACCGACACGTCACCGGGAGATCATCGGGGGTCATCGCGCGGATCGCGCCGTGCGGTCGGTCGGCGTCAGCCGGCCGCCGTCTTCAGGGCGTCGCCGAGGTTGTTGGCCTCGTCCGGCGTCATCTCGACGACCAGGCGGCCGCCACCCTCGAGGGGGACGCGCATGACGATGCCGCGCCCTTCCTTGGTCACCTCGAGCGGACCGTCTCCGGTCCTCGGCTTCATGGCCGCCATGCGGCTCCCCTCTCGTCGCTGCACCGTGCTTCCACCGGCCCCACCTAGGAAGCCCCGGTCTCATTCGAGGACCAGTATCCCGCGTCGCGCACCCGGCAGGGAAATCGAGCGCCCATCATCCGGCGCCGCAAAGAGGGCCCAGGATGCACCCCGGACAGGCCCGGCGGCCGGATCCGGTGCGCGAGACTGTCCGGGTGCAGGCCCGCTCCGCGCTCTTCGACGTGTACGGCGACCACCTGCGCCGGCGGGGCGGCAGCGCGCCGGTCGCGGCGCTGATCCGCCTGCTGTCGGCGCTCGACATCGCGGCCCCGGCCGTGCGCACCGCCATCAGCCGGATGGTCCGCCAGGGCTGGCTCGCGCCGGTGCCGACGGCGGACGGCCCGGGCTACCAGCTGACCGAGCGGGCCGGGCGCCGGCTGGACGACGCGTACGCCCGGATCTACCGCACCGCCGACCAGCCGTGGGACGGGCGGTGGCACGTGCTGGTCTCCGGCCGGCCGGCCACCCGGACCTCCCGCGAGCGCCTGGCCGGCGCGCTGGCCTTCCTCGGCTACGCCCCGCTCAGCGCCAGCACCTGGGTGGCACCGCGACCGCACCCGGACGCCGAGCCGACCCTGGCGGCCGAGGGCGTGCGGGCCGAGGTCTTCACGGCGGCGTACGACGGGGAGGGACCGGCCCTGGCCCGGCGGGCCTGGGACCTGGCCGCGGTCGCCGCGGCGTACGAGCGGTTCGAGGCGGAGGCCGGCCGGCTGCTGGAGGTGGCGCCGAGCGAGGACCGCTCCGCCTTCGCGACCCGCTCGCGGCTGGTGCACGAGTGGCGCCGCTTCCTGTTCCTCGACCCGGGCCTGCCGGACGCGGTACTGCCCCCCGGATGGCCCGGGCATCGGGCGGCGGAGCTGTTCGACCGGGCCGCCGGTGAGCTGCTGCCCGCCTCCGACCGGTACGTCGAGCTGTGCCTCGGCCGGACGTCCGCACCCACGACCAAGGAGCCGGTATGACCACCGAGCCGAGCCGACCGAACGATGCTGCCGAGGCCGGTGGCGCCGGTGGTGCCGACGGCGCAGTCCGGTACGACGTCGACGGGGCCGTCGTGACCGTGACCCTGAACCGGCCGGACCGGCTGAACTCGCTGGACACCGCGACCAAGGAGGCGCTCCTGGCCGCGCTGGAGGCTGCCGCGCAGGACCAGGGCGTGCGCTGCGTCGTGCTGACCGGCACCGGGCGCGGGTTCAGCGCAGGGCAGGACCTGAAGGACCACATCGCGAACCTCGCCGACGACCCGGCGGAGGTGATGTCGACCGTCGCCCGGCACTTCAACCCGATCGCGACGCTGCTGGCCACGATGCCCAAGCCGGTCGTGGCGGCCGTCAACGGCGTGGCCGCCGGCGCCGGCGCGGCGATGGCCATGGCCTGCGACCTGCGGCTGGTCGGGCGCAGCGGCGGCTTCAACCTCGCCTTCGCGGGCGTGGCGCTCTCCTGCGACACCGGGTCCTCGTGGTGGCTCCCCCGCCTGGTCGGCGTGGCCAAGGCCAAGGAGCTCCTGCTGCTGCCGCGCACGGTCCGGGCCGAGGAGGCGCTGCAGCTGGGGCTCGCGACCCGGGTCGTCGAGGACGACGAGCTGGCGGCCGAGACCGCGGCGCTCGCGGCTCGGCTGGCCGCCGGGCCGACCCTGGCCTACGCCTCGATGCGCCGGGCCGTCGCCTTCTCGGCCGGCCACGACCTGCCGGCGTCGCTGGCGAACGAGGAGGAGCTGATGCGCCTCACCGGCGCCAGCGCCGACCACCTGGCCGCGGTGCAGGCGTTCGTGGCCAAGACCGCGCCGACCTTCACCGGCCGGTAGACCGGCAGCGCAGCCGGCGGCGGCCGCACGTCACGGTGGCAGGTCGGTCGGCGGGACGAACTTCAGCAGCCAGAACACCCAGACGAACTGCCCCACCAGGAACACCGCGACCACCAGGCCCAGCACCCCGCCGCGCAGCCGCGGCCTCCGCGACCCGGCGCCGAGCAGCGCCAGCGGGAAGAGCATGACGGCGTACCGGAAGATGCTGGACCACGGCTCGAGGACCGCCGCGAGGTACGCCGGGTAGGCCAGGCACCAGGCCCGCAGCTCCGGGCCGAGCGGCCGCGCCCACGGCCCGAGGGTGAGCACCAGCACCAGCACGGCGAGCCCGACGAGGGCCAGGGCCGCGTGCCACTTGCTGTGCAGCAGGTAGGTCGCGATGAACCACCACGGCGTGAAGTACTCGACCTTGCCGGCCGAGCGCCACGTGCCCATGGTGTCGGTGTACGTCGAGCGGATCCCGGTGGTGTGCCACGCGATCGCCGGCCACAGCCAGGCCGAGGCGAAGGACAGCAGGCCCAGACCGACGACCTGGGCCGCCTCGCGCACGGGCAGCGGGTCGGCCGACCGGCGCAGCCAACGGACGACCAGGTGGACCAGGACGACAGCGGCGAAGGGCAGGACGACCGGGCGGGTGAGGGCGAGGCCGACGACCACTGGCATCGCCAGCAGGTAGCGGCGCTGGACCAGCAGCAGCAGCGCGCTGGCCAGCATCAGCAGGGCCAGACTCTCGGTGTAGCTGATCTGCAGGACGGGGCTGGCCGGGAACGCACCGATCACCAGGACTCCGCCCAGGGCCGCTCGCTGGCCGGCGTACCGGTGGAAGAGCTGGTAGATCACGAGCATCGCCAGCGCACCCAGGACCAGGCTGGTCATGGCTCCCGCGACCGGGAAGCTCAGGCCGGTGGCCCGCATGACACCACGGACGGCATACGGGTACGCCGGGTAGAAGGCCCACGGATTCTGTTGCAGCGCACCGGTGGGGCCGTGCGGGAGCAGCCGGGGGTAGCCGTTCTCGGCGATGTAGCGGTACCACGAGCCGTCCCACTGCACGCCCAGGTCGAAGTAGCCCGGGTGCGGTGAGGTCCAGACGTTCGGCACCTGGCCCCGCGCGGCTAGCTGGATGACCCGGCCGGCCCAGAGCCGGGTGAAGCCGTAGACGATGAGGACGCTCACCCACCACGGGAGAGCCCAGAACCGCTCGACCACCCGGTACGCCGCGGAGTCGGGGCGGTCCTGCTCGAGGTCCGCGTCGCTCGTCGTGGTGGCCACGGCTCAACCGGCCTGGGCGCGGGCGTGACAGCCCACGAGGTGGTCGTTGACCAGCCCGCAGGCCTGCATCGCGGCGTACGCCGTCGTCGGGCCGACGAAGACGAACCCGTTGCGCTTCAACGCTTTTGCCAGGGCGATGGACTCCGGCGTCTTGGCCGGCACGTCGCCGAGGCTGCGCGGCGCCCGTCGTCGGCCGGACGGCACGTGCGACCAGACCAGCTCGTCCAGGCCGCCGGCCTCGCGGATCCGCAGCACGGCTGCGGCGTTCGCGATCGCAGCGTCGACCTTGGCGTTGTTGCGGACGATCCCGGTGTCGGCCATCAGCCGCGCACGGTCCTTGGCGGCGTACCGCGCGACGACCTCCGGGTCGAAGCCGGCGAACGCGGCCCGGAAGGCCTCGCGCTTGCGCAGGATGGTCAGCCACGACAGCCCGGACTGGAACGCCTCGAGGGTGAACCGCTCGAAGAGCGGCCGCTCGCCGTGAACCGCGCGCCCCCACTCGGTGTCGTGGTAGGCCGTGTAGTCCGGCGTGCTCGCGCCCCAGGCGCATCGGGCCCGGCCGTCCTCGCCCCGGACCAGGCCGCTCACGAGCGCTCCTGCTCGGTGATGGCGTAGGCCTGCTCGGCCTGCTCGGCGGCCAGCCGGAGGACCCGCCCGAAGATCATCCGCCCGGCCAGCACGTTGACCGGGCCGCCCAGCAGCGCAACGACTTTCGCGACTCCGGGCGGCAGGTTCGGCAGCAGGATGGCGTCCTCCCACCAGGTGACCGTGCAGCGGCTCGACGTGACCGGACGCACCTCGATCTCGGCCGAGCCGCCGATCACGTTGCCCTCGTGGGCGATCCGCACCCGCCCCACCCCGTCGCCCTCGGGCGGGCGCCAGGCCAGCACGCGCATCTCGTCGTCGAACCCGACGGCGCCGATCCGGGTCCGGCCGACGAACGTGGACCCGACGCCGTGCCCCTCCCGCTCGTCGACGCGCATGGACGTCAACGGCACCCAGCCGCCGTGCCGCGGCCAGTCGACCAGTAGGTCCCACAGCTCTCCCGCCGGCGCGCGGACCTCGCGGGAGACGGAGAACGAGGTCACGGCGAGTCGACCGGGGGCGGCCCCGCCGGAGCCGGCTCCGCCTCCTCCGCCGGCGCTGCCGGCGGCCGGGTGAAGGTCTCCGGCCCGCCGGACAGACGCTCACGGAGCTCGCGGATCTCCTCCTCGCGAGCGCCCAGCTCGAGGCCGAGCCGGTCGAGGACGTCGTCGACCTCGTCCATCCGGTAGCCGCGGAAGCCGACCGAGAAGCGCACGGCGTCGACGTCCCGGGTGCCGATCGCCTCGGCCGGCAGCTCGACCTCCGGCCGGGTCGACGTCGGCTCGGGCAGCCCGCCGCGCACCCGGCCCGCCGCCACGGCCGCCACGGCCGCGAGGACCGCCAGCACGATGAGCAGGTGGAAGAACGTCACGCCGCCGATGGTGCCATGCCGGGTCCCGCCCGGCGCTCAGATGCGACGGACGAGGGTCTGCTCCAGCAGGTCCAGCGCGGGCTCCAGCCGCTGCCGGTAGTCGTAGGTCCCCTCATCCGTCCGCTCAGCCCTACCCTCACCGGGCCTCTGGTGGTGGCCGCTGTCCTGCATCGGCCCGGCGACCGCGATCATCGTGCCCACGACGGCACCGGCGTAGGCCAGCGCGATCTGGTCGTCCGGCGGGGCGCCGAGCCGCAGGGCGAACGCCTGGGCCAGGATCCGGATCGGGCGGACCAGCTCCTCCATCACCCCCTTCTGCAGCTCGGGCACCGAGGCGATCAGCGCGTTCCGCTCGACCTCGAGCGCCATGTCCTCGTCGGTCATCTCCTCGAAGGCGCGATGGAGGGCGTACCGGAAGGCCTGCAACAGGTCCAGGTCCTGCGGCGCATCGGTCAGCAGCTCGAAGATCCGCGCGTCGATGAACTCCGAGAGGACCGCGTCACCCTTGGTCGGGAAGTACCGGAAGAAGGTGCTCGGCGAGATCTCCGCCGCCTCGGCGATCTGCTCGACCGTCGTCTCGGCGTAGCCCTGGTCCCGGAACAGCCGGAGGGCGTGCTGCTGGATCGCCGCCCGCGTCCGGGCCTTCTTGCGCTCGCGCAGGCCCGGCCGCGGTGCCACCTCAGCGGACGGCTTCGGCGGACGGTCCGACTGCGGCATCGACGGCATCGGTGGCATGACCCGATTGTGCTGGATCCGGATCGATCTCGGCCGACGGCACGTCGTCGGGCCGGGCGGTCACCCGCGGCAGGAAGCGCAGCGAGACCAGCACGCCCACGACCGCGACCGCCGCGCTGACCCACAGCATGGCGTCCATCCCGCCGACGTACGCCGACCGCACGGAGTGCAACAGCTCCGGCGCGTGCGCCGCGGTCGCGACCTGGACGCCCGAGGCCACGCTGTCCCGGACCGCGGCCGCCGACCCCGCCGGCAGCGAGTGGACGTCGACGCCGGAGCGGTAGACGGCGTTCAGGACCGCCCCGAGCGCCGCGATGCCGATGACGCTGGCGGCCTGGCGCAGGGTCTGGATCAGCGCCGCGCCGGCACCGGCCTTCTCCTTGGTCAGCGGGTCGAGGGCCGCGGTCTGGGCCGTGACCAGGGCCAGACCCATGCCGAGCCCGACGACGGTGGTCCACACCGCGGTCCACCCGTAGCCGTTGTCGAGGTCGGTCGTCGCGCCCATCGCGGTCCCCGCGGCCACGACCGCGAAGCCGATGGCCGTGAGGGCGTGCGCCGCGATCGAGCGCGAGGCCCGCACCGCGAGCTGGATGCCGACCACGAGGCCTCCGAGCATCGGCAGGGTCCGGACGCCGGTCGCCAGCGCGTCGGCGCCCTCGACCGAGCGCAGGTAGAGCGGGAGGGCGAACATCACGCCGAAGAACGCGAGGCTGGCCACGGCCGCCGCGATCGACCCCCAGCGGAAAGCGCGGTCCCGCCAGACCGCCAGGTCCAGGATCGCCTCGGCCCCCCGTAGCTGCCGCTCCCATGCGACGAAGGCCACCAGCACGGCCAGACCGCCCGAGATCGACAGCAGGACAATGGAGTTCGTCCATCCACGTACCGGTCCCTCGATCACGCCGTACGTCACGCCGACCAGTCCCACCACGGACATGACCACGCCCAGGACGTCGAACCGGCCGCGCCGGCTGGACCGGCTCTCGGGGACGAGCGCCGCCGTCGCGACCAGGGCCACGGCGATGACGGGGAGGTTGATCAGGAAGACCGAGCCCCACCAGTAGTGCTGCAGCAGCGCCCCCGCGACGATTGGCCCGAGCGGCAGGCCGATCATCGTCGCGCCACCCATCACCGAGACCGCCGTACGCCGCTCGTGCGGCTCGAACATCACGACCAGGGACGACATCGCGAGCGGGATCAGCACCGCGGCGCCCACGCCCAGCAGGACCCGGGCGGCGATCAAGGCGAGGGGGGAGCCGGCCCACGCGCACCAGAGCGAGCCGAGGCCGAACACGGCGAGCGCGCCGAGCATCAGCCGCTTGCGGCCGTAGCGGTCGCCGAGGCTCCCGGCCGGCAGCAGCAGGCCGGAGAGCGCCAGCAGGTACGCGTCGGCGAACCACTGCAGCTGCCCGTTGGTCGCATCGAGCGAGGTGGCGATGCTCGGGAGGGCCACCGTGAGCACGGTGGAGTCGAGCCCGACGACGAGCAGGCTCAGCGAGATGGCGCCGAGCGCCCACCACCGCCGGTTCGAGCTGGTACTCATGATCACTCCTGACTGTCAGACCTAAATCGGTGTCTCTCTAATTTGAGAGTGACAGTCAGTTTCTACTTCGTCAAGCCTCAGGGGCGGGGTCGGACGTCGCGACGGGACGGGTTCAGCCGGTGGCGTGCTCCGCTCCGTGCTCCGGCAGAAGGCTGGCGGTCAGCACCCGGACCAGGTCGGGCACGTCGTCCTCGAGCAGGCGCACCGTCGCCAGGCAGCGGTCGTCCTGCCAGATCGAGAGCACGACCCGGCCGTGCTCGGGGTGGGAGCTGACCCGCAGCGCGCGCCCGGCGACGTCCCGTCCGACCAGGACGGTGCCGCGGTGCGGGGCCGGGGTGACCGACATGGCTCCAGTGTGCGCACCGACCTGGCATCCCGCCAAGAGCCGACCGGCCCTGTCCGGCCGGCGAGCCCATCGGACGCCCGCCTGCCGGCGGGTCGATCAGGGCGGGGCCAGCGGCCCCCGGTTGGCGGTGACGATCCGCGCGACCGCCTCGTCGACGTCGTCGGTGATCGAGATCAGGGCGAGGTCGCGCTCGTTGATCGTGCCGTGCTCGACGGCCACCGTCCCCAGCCAGTCCAGCAGGCCCTGCCAGTACGATCGGCCGATCAGCACGATGGGGAACGACGTGACCTTCTGGGTCTGCACCAGGGTCAGCGCCTCGAACAGCTCGTCGAACGTGCCGAAGCCGCCCGGCAGGACGATGAAGCCCTCGGCGTACTTCACGAACATCGTCTTGCGGGCGAAGAAGTAGCGGAAGTTCACGCCGAGCTCGACGTACTTGTTCAGGCCCTGCTCGAACGGCAGCTCGATGCCCAGCCCGACCGAGACCCCGCCGGCGTCCATGCACCCCCGGTTGGCCGACTCCATCGACCCCGGGCCGCCGCCGGTGATGACGGCGTAGCCGGCCCGGGCCAGGGCCGCGCCGACCTGCACGCCGAGCGCGTACGTCGGGTGGCCCGGCCGGGTCCGCGCGGAGCCGAACACGCTGACCGCGGGCCCGAGCTCGGCCAGGGCCCCGAAGCCCTCGACGAACTCGCTCTGGATCCGCAGCACCCGCCAGGTGTCCGAATGGATGAACGACCCCGTCCCCTTGGAGTCCAGCAGCCGCTGGTCCGTGGTGGTCGCGGGGACCATGGCACCCCGCAGCGTGATCGGACCGGTGTGGTGCTCGACGCCGTCGCTGCCCTGCTCGCTCATGCCCGCGAGGCTACGACCCCGGACCCGGACGGCGCCGCAGGTCGACCGACGAAGTGGCCCGACCCGGCGGCGCGGCCCGGGGCGGCTTCAGCGCGGCGCGGCCGTGAGGGCGACGCTGACCAGGATCCCGGCGACCAGGCCCCAGAACGCCGCGCCGACTCCCCACACCGTGAGCCCCGAGGCCGCGACGAGGAAGGTGACCGCACCCGCCTCGACCCGGGTGGCACCGCGCTCGTCCGGCCCGAACGCCGCCCGCAGGCTGCTGGCGAAGGTCGGCAGCAGCGCGAGCCCGGCCGCGGCCAGCACGATGCCGTGCGGTGCCGCCAGGACGATCGCCACCAGGCCCGCCGAGACCAGGCCCAGGGCGATGTTGAAGCCCCCGGACACCGCCGCCGCCCGCCACCGCCGGGCCGGGTCGGGACCGGCCTCGGGCCCGGCCGAGAGCGCGGCGCTGATCGCCGCGAAGTTCAGCGCGTGCGCACCGAAGCCCGCCCCCAGCACCGTGGATCCACCGGTCACGAGCAGCACCGGACGCACCGGCGCGCGGTAGCCGAAGCTGGCCAGCACCGCCACGCCCGGGATGTTCTGCGACGCCATCGTCACGGCGAAGAGCGGCAGCGCGATCGACACCGCCGCCGCCACCGACCACGTGGGCGTCGTCCAGACCAGGTGCGGCGAGAAGTCTTCGGCACCAAGGGATCTCACCGACGAGGACGTGCAGGCCAGCCCGAACGCCACCAGCATCGCCAGCGGCGCGGCCCAGCGACGAGCCAGCCGGTACGCCGCCAGCCAGACCGCGATCACCGGACCCACGAGCTGCGGGGCGTCGGGCAGCGACAGGACCGGCGTGAGGCAGAGGTGGAACAGCACACCGGCCAACATCGCGGACGCCACCTGCACCGGGATCAGTGCGATCAGCCGGCCGAGCCGGGCCCAGACCCCGACGACCGCCAGCAGCGCGCCGCAGATCACGAAGGCTCCGACTGCCGCGGGCCAGCCGCCGTGCGAGGCCCCGGTCGCCACCAGCAGCGCCGCGCCCGGCGTCGACCAGGCGATGACGAGCGGCAACCGCTGCCATACGGACAGGACCAGCGAGCAGGCCCCCATCAGAACCGTGACCGTCAACAGCCCGGACGCCGCCTGGGACGGCGTCGCCCCGACCGCCCGGAGCCCGGCGAGGACGACCGCGAACGCGCCGGTGAACCCCACCAGCGACGTCACGACCCCCGCGGTGACGGCGTGGAGCGTGTCGCCGGGCGGCGGCCCCTCGACGACCGCGGTGGCCCCGGGCGGGGCCGGCATCAGCTGGTCAGCCAGCCGTGCAGCACCTGCTCGCAGTGCCGGATCTGGGCCATCGGGCAGTGCTCGTCGTCCGTGTGGGCGAGGTTCGGGTCGCCCGGCCCGAAGTTGACCGCCGGCACCCCGAGCGCGCTGAACCTCGACACGTCGGTCCAGCCGTACTTCGCCGTCGGAGCCTCGCCCACGACGGCCACGAACGCTTGCGCCGCAGGCTGATCCAGCCCCGGGCGGGCACCGGGCGCCGCATCCACGAGCACCACGTCGTACCCCTCGAAGAGCTCCTGCAGGTGGCTGAGCGCCTCCTCGACCGACCGGCTGGGCGCGAACCGGTAGTTCACCGTGACGACGCACCGGTCCGGCACGACGTTGCCCGCGACGCCGCCAGCGATCCCGACGGCGTTGAGCCCCTCGCGGAAGGTCAGCCCCTCCACCTCGACCGAGCGCGGCTCGTACGATGTGAGCCGGGTCAGGATCGCCGCCGCCTCGTGGATGGCGTTGTGGCCCATCCAGCTGCGAGCGCTGTGGGCCGCCCGGCCCCGCGCGAGGACGTCGGCCTTCATCGTGCCGTTGCAGCCGCCCTCGACCGTGCCGTTGGACGGCTCGAGCAGCACCGCGAAGTCGGCGTCGAGCAGCGCGGGCTGGGTCCGGGCGATCTTGCCCAGGCCGTTGCGCTCGGCCTCGACCTCCTCGCCGTCGTAGAAGACGTAGGTGACGTCGCGGGTCTGCCGCTCCCCCGCACCGGCGAGCGCGGCGGCCAGCTTGAGCTGCACCGCCACCCCGCCCTTCATGTCGCAGGTGCCGCGGCCGTAGACGTCCTCCCCCCGGACGTACGTCGGGAGGTTCGGCTCCGCCGCCAGCGGGACCGTGTCGAGGTGCCCGGCCAGGACGACCCGCTCGTCGCGCCCGAGGGCCGTGCGGGCGACCACGACGTTGCCGTCGCGGACGACCTCCAGGCCCTCGAGGTCGGAGAGCACAGCCTCGACCGCGTCGGCGATCGGGCCCTCGTTGCCGCTGACCGACTCGATGTCGCAGATCGCGCGGGTGAGGTCCACCACGTCGGCGCGCAGGTCCAGCCGAGGCGCGGCGTTCAGGGGGGCTTGGGGCACATCGCGACCCTACCCACCTCCCGAACCTCGCCTCGTGGACACAGTTCGAGCACCGTCGGGGCACATCCCGTCACGTAGCCTGGCCGCATGACCGGATCGCGCTCGGCCTGGGGCTACGGCCTGGCCACCATGACGGACGCGGGGCAGGTCCTGGACGCGTGGTTCCCCGCACCGGCCCTCGGTGAGGCGCCCAAGGACACCGGCCCGTACGGCATCCCCCGCGAGCTCGCCTCCCTAGAGGCGACCGACCCGCGGCGGGGGGTGCGCACCCAGGTCGTGCGGGTCGAGGCCGACCTGGACGCCGCGCCGGCCCAGGTGCCCGAGACCTACCTGCGCCTGCACCTGCTCTCGCACCGCATGGTCCAGCCCCACCAGATCAACCTGGACGGCGTCTTCGGGGTCCTGGCCAACGTCGTGTGGACCAGCGCCGGCCCGTGCGCCGTCGAGGGCTTCGAGCGGACCCGGATGCGGCTGCGCGCCGACGGCCCGGTCACCGTGCTCGGGGTCGACAAGTTCCCCCGGATGGTCGACTACGTCGTACCGACCGGCGTCCGCATCGCCGATGCCGACCGGGTCCGCCTCGGCGCCCACCTGGCCCCGGGCACGACCGTGATGCACGAGGGCTTCGTCAACTACAACGCCGGAACCCTCGGCACCTCGATGGTCGAGGGCCGGATCTCCGCCGGCGTCCTCGTGGACGACGGGTCGGACGTCGGCGGCGGCGCGTCGATCATGGGCACGCTCTCCGGCGGCGGCACCGAGGTCGTCCGGATCGGCCGGCGCTGCCTGATCGGGGCTAACGCCGGCGTCGGCATCTCCCTCGGCGACGACTGCGTGGTCGAGGCCGGGCTCTACGTCACGGCCGGCACCAAGCTCCGGGTCGCGGCGCCGGGCGGGTCGGACCGGACGGTGAAGGCCCGCGAGCTCTCCGGGCAGCCGGGCCTGCTGTTCCGCCGCAACTCCCTGAGCGGTTCGGTCGAGGCGGTGTCCCGCACCGGCAGCGGCATCGCGCTCAACGAGGCGCTGCATGCCAACGGCTGACCACACGCTGGCCGCATCGGCCCGCGGGCGGCGGATCCCGTCCACCGCCACCGCCACCGCCGCCGACAGCGGCGACGCCGGCGCCGAGGACGACGTGGCCGCCACGGGGGCGCCCTGGCGCCAGCGCCGGAGGGTGCGGCTGGCGATCGCCGCCGCCGTGGCCGTCCTCGTCGCCGCGGGGGGCACGGCCTGGTACGTCGCGCACCGCCTCGACGCGCCCGTCCTCGGCAGCGGCTGCACGGCCGTCGCCAACGGGCGGACCGTGACCCTGGACGCCGAGCAGGCCGGCAACGCAGCGACCATCACGGCGGTGGCGGTCCGGCGCAAGCTGCCCGCCCGGGCCGCGACGATCGCGATCGCGACCGCCCTGCAGGAGTCCAAGCTGCGCAACCTGACCTACGGCGACCGGGACTCACTAGGCCTGTTCCAGCAACGGCCCTCGCAGGGCTGGGGCACCAGGGCCCAGGTGACCGACCCGGTCTACGCCGCCAACGCCTTCTACGACGTCCTGGTCAAGGTCGAGGGCTACCGCAACCTGCCGGTCACCAAGGCCGCGCAGAAGGTCCAGCGCAGTGCCTTCCCCTCGGCGTACGCCGCGCACGAGGCCGACGCGCGGGTGCTGGCCTCGGTGCTGTCCGGCTACTCCCCGCACGCCTTCACCTGCGTGCTGCCGGGCTCGACCGCACACCGGCAGAGCCAGCTCGGTGACGGCATGACGCCGCGGGCGAGCGCGCTGGCTCACGCCGCCGAGCGCGAGCTCGGGGCGACGGTGACCGCCAGCGGCGCCGGGGGGCGCTCGCTCGAGCTGCACCTGCCGGCCGCCACGCCGACCACCGGCTGGGCCGTCGCCCAGTGGGCCGTGGCGCGGGGCCAGGCCCTGGAGGTCGTCGCCGTCGGCACGGCCGGCCGCAGCTGGAGCCGCACCGACAACCCGAACCGCTGGGTCGACCAGAGCGCCGGGGCGCTGGCCCCCGGGCACGTGCTCGTCCAGGTGGCCTGACCGGCGATGGCTCGCGGTCCGGGTCTCGTGCCGTGGGACCTGCCGGCGTTCGCGGCCGACCCGCCGCGCTTCCTGCTGCACCGGGCGATCGCCGGCGGTCCGGTGACGCCCCTGCGCCTCGGCCGCCGGCCGGCGTACGTCGTCGCGGGCCCGGCCGAGGTGCAGCACGTGCTGGCCCATCAGCACGACTTCCCGAAGGGCATGGCGCACGACCTGGACGACCCGGAGCCCGGGCCGCCGCTGGCGCTGGCCCTCGGCAACGGGCTGCTGTCGAGCAGCGGGCCGCACCATGCCCGGCAGCGGCGGCTGATGCAGCCGACCTTCTCGCACGGGTCGGTCGCCGGGTACGCCGCGCGGATGGCGGAGGAGGCCGAGCGGCTGACGGCGGGCTGGAGCGACGGCGAGGTGGTCGACCTCACCGCTGCGCTCTCCGAGGTGACGTTGCACATCCTCACCCGCACCGTGTTCGACGCACCGCTGCCGCCGTCCGCGGTGCGGGACATCCGCTCCGCCGTCACGGCCGGGCAGCGGCTCGCGGGCGTGCGCGGGCTGATCCGCTCCCGCACGCGCGCCGGCGCGGCCCGGCTGATGCCCGAGGTGCGGGCGGCGATGGCGCCCGCGCGGGCCGTGATCGCGCGGATGGTGGCCGACCGCGGCGGGCCCGGCGCCACGCCCTGGGGCGGTGACGGTGACGACGTGCTGTCCCTCCTCCTGGGGGCCGTCGACCCCGACACCGGCGAGCGGATGACCGAGCAGGACGTGCAGGACGAGGTGCTGACCCTGCTGCTCGCCGGCCACGAGACGACGACGAACGCACTGTCCTGGGCGTTCGCGCTGCTGGCCCACCACCCGGGCGCCGAGGCCCGGCTGCGCTCGGAGCTGGACGAGGCGTACGCCGCCGACCCGGCACCGACGCCGCTCGAGATCGCGGGACGGCCGTGGCTGACGGCCTGCCTGGACGAGTCGATGCGGCTCTACCCGCCGGCCTGGCTGATCCTGCGGCACACCGACCGCGCGGCCCGCCTCGGCGGCCACGACCTGCCGGCCGGGTCGACCCTGGTCATCAGTCCCTTTGTGACCCAACGGATCCCGGCGTTGTGGCCGGATGCCGAGGCGTTCCGGCCGGAGCGGTTCGCTCCCGCTGGGACGGCGCACCCGGCCCGGCGACGGCCGCAGACGGCGTACCTGCCGTTCGGGGGCGGGCCGAGACTCTGCATCGGCGAGCACTTCGCCCTGCTCGAGGCCCGGATCGTCCTGGCCGTGGTCAGCCGGGACTGGTCGGTCCAGCCCGCACAGGCGGCGTTCCCGGCCTACCAGCCGCGGATCACGCTCGGCCCGAAGGGCGGCCTGTCGGTGCGGGTCGAGCGACGGAAGCGCTAGGGCCTCAACGGTTCTCGGCGGAGACGTAGGACCGCTCGGTGGCACCGACGTAGAGCTGGCGCGGACGGCCGATCTTGGTCTCCTTGTCCTCCATCATCTCCCGCCACTGGGCGATCCAGCCCGGCAGCCGGCCGATGGCGAAGAGCACCGTGAACATCCGGGTCGGGAAGCCCATCGCCTTGTAGATCAGGCCGGTGTAGAAGTCGACGTTCGGGTAGAGCTTGCGCTCGATGAAGTAGTCGTCGGACAGCGCGACCTGCTCCAGCTTCATGGCGATGTCGAGCAGCGGGTCGTCGATGCCGAGGGAGCCCAGGATCTGGTCGGCCGTCTGCTTGATGATGGCCGCACGCGGGTCGTAGTTCTTGTAGACCCGGTGGCCGAAGCCCATCAGCTTGACGCCCTGCTCCTTGTTCTTGACCCGGTTCACGAACGTGTCGACGTTGCCGCCGTCGTCCTTGATCTGGTCGAGCATCTCCAGGACCGCGGAGTTCGCGCCGCCGTGCAGCGGGCCGGACAGGGCGTGGATGCCGGCCGACACCGACGCGAAGAGGTTGGCCTGGCCGGAGCCCACCAGGCGCACGGTCGAGGTGGAGCAGTTCTGCTCGTGGTCCGCGTGCAGGATGAAGAGCAGGTCCAGCGCCTTCACCAGGGCCGGGTCCGGCACGTACGGCTCGGCCGGCAGACCGAAGGTCATCGCGAGGAAGTTCTCGACCAGCCCCTGGGAGTTGTCCGGGTAGAGGAACGGCTGGCCGATGCTCTTCTTGTACGCGTACGCCGCGATGGTCGGCAGCTTGGCCAGCAGCCGCACCGTGGACAGCTCGACCTGCTCGTGGTCGAACGGGTTGAGGCTGTCCTGGTAGAAGGTCGACAGCGCGCTGACGGCGCTGGACAGGACGGGCATCGGGTGCGCATCGCGGGGGAAGCCGTTGAAGAAGTTCTTCAGGTCCTCGTGGAGCAGCGTGTGCCGGCGGACCCGGTCGGTGAACGAGTCCAGCTCGCTCGGCGTCGGCAGCTCGCCGTAGATCAGCAGGTAGCTGACCTCGAGGAAGGTCGAGCCCTTGGCCAGCTCGCCGATGGGGTACCCGCGGTAGCGCAGGATGCCCTCGTCGCCGTCGATGTAGGTGATCGCCGACCGGCAGGACGCGGTGTTGACGAACCCGACGTCCAGGGTCACCAGGTCGGTCTTGCTCATCAGCTTGGAGATGTCGACGGCGTCGTTGCCCTCGCTCGCCCCGATCCGCGGGAGGGCCAGCTCGGTGTCGCCGTACTGGAGTGTCGCTTCGCTGGGTACGTCGGGCATTGGGGGTCTCCCTCGAGCCGGAGGTCGCACGTGGATGACGCGGGGCGGGCCTGGTGTGGTCTCTGACGTTACCCGCCGGTCACATGTGTCGGCGAACCGGTCCTGGAGCAGCGCCACGCCCACTACCTTCGTGCTTGTGACACAGACACCACTGGCACCAGGCGTTCTGCCCTCCGTCGCCGCCAGCGTCCGCGTGATCGCGGCTCCCGGCGTGGGTGACGGCTACTGGGCGGGCGGGCCCAGCGCGGTGTACGCCGACGGCGGGTTCTTCCTCGCCTACCGGCTGCGGCGGCCGGTCGGCGAGGGCCGCGGCTACGCCAACGTGGTGGCCCGGTCCGACGACGGCGTCGGGTTCGAGCCGCTCCTCACCCTGACGGCGACCGACTTCGGCTGTGACTCCCTGGAGCGCCCGGCTCTCGTGCGACGGCCCGAGGGCGGCTGGCGGATCTATCTGAGCCTGGCCACCCGTGGGACCAAGCACTGGAGCGTCGTCGCGCTGGACGCCGACGACATCGAGGGTCTCGCCGCCGCCGAGCCGCACCCGGTCTGGCCGGGCGACCCCCGCACCTTCGCCCCCAAGGACCCGGTCGTGCGGCACGACGGCGACCGGTGGCAGGCCTGGGTCTGCTGCCACCCGCTCGAGGACCCCGATGCCACTGACCGGATGACGACCCGCCACGCGACGAGCGCCGACGGGCTGACCTGGAGCTGGCAGGGCGAGGCGATGCGCCCGGCCCCGGGCCGTTGGGACTCGAGAGGGACGCGGCTGGCCGCGGTCATCCCGGGGCACACCCCCGCGGGCGACCTGGCACTCTACGACGGCCGGGCCAGCGCGGCCGAGAACTGGTACGAGCGCACCGGCCTGGCCCGCCGGGACGCCTCGGGTGGCTTCGCACCGGTCGGCACCGAGCCGCTCGCGGAGTCGCCGTACGGGCAGCGCACCCTGCGCTACGCCTCGACGGTCGCGCTGCCGGACGGTGGCCTGCGGGTCTACTTCGAGGCGGCCGCGGAGTCCGGCGGCAACGACCTCCGCACCCAGCTGCTGGACGTCGAGCAGCTGCGGGCGCTGGCCGGCGAGAGCTAGCCGCCGGGCACGGACTCGTTGCGCGGCTGGGG
The DNA here is from genome assembly GCA_963795385.1 of uncultured Actinomycetota bacterium. GTDB lineage: Bacteria > Actinomycetota > Actinomycetes > Actinomycetales > CAVURS01 > CAVURS01. Next base: position 390,465 of record CAWCHK010000002.1, on the reverse strand, counting down.
CACCCGGCGCTGGACGAAGTCGCCGCCGCCGGAGTCCCCGAGCCAGTCGGCGTACGACGTGCCGGTGAGCCGCTCCAGGTCGCGGATGTCGTCGGCCAGGCCCTCGCGAGCGGCCGCCCGGTCCTGGGCCGACAGCCTCGGGCGGCGGGTTCCGTTGCTGTGCAACGCCTTCAGCAGGCCACTCTCCATCGTGCGCCAGGCCCGAGGCGGCAGCCACGACCCCACGGCCGCGCCGGTCCGCACGACCGTCCCCAGGGCCCGGACCCGGGCCGTGTCGCCGACGAAGGGGTGGACGTTCTCCGGCTTGGCCACTCGGGCGCCCTCCACCGGCAGGCCGAGGAACTCGTCGACCCGGGCGAGCGTGGCCACCGGCTGGTCGACCAGCTCGCGGTAGCGCAGCAGCAGCACCTGCCCACGCGGGAAGAAGTCGTAGAGCGAGCGGAGCTGCTCGGCGTAGCGCCCCAGCCGCCGGTAGTGCCAGAACGGCGCCCAGCCGCGGGCGACCCGCTCGTCCTCGAGCGCGAGCGCGTCCAGGAAGCTCGGGACGGTCTCCAGGCCGTCGGAGCGAAGGTGGTTCCAGTTGCTGTACGCCCGGTCGACCGGATCCCGAAGCATCGCAATGATCTTGGCGTCCGGGACGTCCCACGCCATCCGCTCGTGAGCGCCCCGGTCGTAGAGGTAGAACGGCGTCGACTCGCCCTTCAGCTGGCCCGGGGCCGCGGCGTCGAACAGGGCCTCGTAGTCCCGGCGCCGCCAGATCCACTCCCGGGCGCTGTGCGCGTCGCCGGGGCCGCGCTGCCGCTCCCGGGGTGGCGGCCGGCCGTCGCAGAGGTAGAACTTCGGCTCCTTGACCGGCGACAGGTAGAGGCCGGGGTGCTGTGCCAGCAGGGCATGCAAGGCTGTCGTGCCGCCCTTGGGCACCCCGACGACGAAGAAGTCCGGCCGAGCCATGGGCGCCAGTTTAGCGAAAGTCTGCTATTCCGATAGGCAATATGTGATTGACTCGGTCTCACACGGGGGTGAGGCGGCTCGCCCCGGCCGCGATCCGCTCGTCGGTCGCGGTCAGGGCGACCCGCACGTGCCGCGACCCGGCCGGCCCGTAGAAGGAGCCCGGGGCCACCAGCACCCCGAGCGTGGCCAGCGAGGCGACCGAGGCCCAGCAGTCCTCGTCGCGGGTCGCCCAGAGGTAGAGCCCGGCCTGCGAGTGCTGGACCTCGAAGCCCGCCGCCTCCAGCGCCGGCCGCAGCACCGCTCGCCGCCCGGCGTACGTAGCTCGTTGCACCGCAACGTGTTCGTCGTCACGGAGGGCTGCGAGCATGGCTCGCTGGACCGGCCAGGGCATGATCAGGCCGGCGTGCTTGCGGACCTCGAGCAGCCGCCGGACCAGGCCGACGTCGCCGGCCGCGAACGCCGCCCGGTAGCCCGCGAGGCTGGACTGCTTGGAGAGCGAGTAGACCGCCAGCAGGCCCTCGTGACTCCCGCCGCAGACCTCGGGGTCGAGGATGCTCGGGACCGGCTCGCCGGTCCAGCCGAGCTCGGCGTAGCACTCGTCGCTGGCCACGACCGCGCCGTGCTGCCGGGCCCACGAGACGACCTTGGCCAGGTGCTCGACCCCCAGGACCCGGCCGGTCGGGTTGGCCGGCGAGTTCACCCAGACCAGCTCGACCCGCGAGGCGAGCGGTCCGAGCTGGGCCGTGCCGTCGGCCGCGACCGGCTCCGCGCCGGCGATCCGGGCCCCCACGTCGTACGTCGGGTAGGCCACCTCCGGGTGCACGACGACGTCGCCCGCGCCGAGGCCCAGCAGGGTCGGCAGCAGGGCCACCAGCTCCTTGCTGCCGATCGTCGGCAGGACGCCGTCCGGGTCCACGTCGGGTACGCCTCGACGCCGGGCGAACCAGGCCGCGACCGCCTCCCGCAGGTCCGGCGTGCCGTAGGTCTGCGGGTAGCCCGGCGCGTCCGCCGCGTCGGCGAGCGCTTGCCTGATCAGCTCGGGCGTCGGGTCGACCGGGGTGCCGACCGAGAGGTCGACGATGCCGTCCGGGTGAGCCCGGGCCTGCTCGCCGTACGGCGCGAGCGTGTCCCAGGGGAAGTCGGGCAGCCGCAACTTACTCGTCGTGCTCCTGCGGCGGGAGGGCCGTGATGATCGGGTGGTCCTTGGGGATCACGCCGAGCTTCGCCGCCCCGCCGGGACTGCCCAGGTCGTCGAAGAACTCGACGTTGGCCTTGTAGTAGTCCTTCCACTGCTCCGGGACGTCGTCCTCGTAGTAGATGGCCTCGACCGGGCAGACCGGCTCGCAGGCGCCGCAGTCCACGCACTCGTCGGGGTGGATGTAGAGGGAGCGCTCGCCCTCGTAGATGCAGTCGACGGGACACTCTTCGATGCAGGCCCGGTCCTTGAGGTCCACGCAGGGCTGAGCGATCACGTACGTCACGGGCTGGATCCTTAGTCGACGGAGCTGGGCGGTTCGCGACCTAGTATCGCAGCGTGCGCCTGGGACCCGAAACCGTGGGGCGGCGCGTCGTGCTGCGCCACCTGCTCCCGGACGGGCGGGCGACGGACGTGCTGGGGCAGCTGGTGGCCTGGGACGATTCGGCCGGGTACGCCCGCGTTGCGACGTCGCGCGGAGAGGTGCGCGTGCCGCTGGCGGACATCCTGATGGGCAAGGCGGTCCCGCCCCCACCCGCGCCGCGGCCCCGACGGACGCTGTCGGTGAGCGCGATGCAGGACGTGATGGCCGACGGCTGGCAGCCGCTCGAGCGGGCCGACCACGGCGGGTGGCGGCTGCGCGCGGCCGAGGGGTTCACCGGCCGGGCCAACTCGGTCCTGCCGCTGGGCGACCCGCCGGGGGCCGTGCCGGAGGCGGTCGACCACGTCGAGGGCTGGTACGCCGAGCGCTCGCTGCCCGGGCGGTTCTGCGTGCCGTGGCCGCTGGGCTCGGGACCCGGTGACCCGGCGTACGGCACCGACCCGCTGGAGCGCGAGCTGGTCCGGCGCGGGTACGTGCTGGACACGCCGACCCTCGTGATGACGGCTCCCCTGACCGGCGAGTCAGGAGAGCGGCAGCCGGCCGACGAGCGGCTCCGCGTGGACGTGCGGGCGACGCCGGATGCGGCGTGGCTCGAGCTCTACCACTACCGGGGGCAGGAGCTGCCGCCGGTCGCGGTCCGGGTGCTGACCAACGCGGCGCAGCCGGCGTTCGTCTCGCTGCGCGAGGGCGGCCGGGCCGTGGCCGTCGCGCGCGGGGCGATCTCGCGCGGGTGGGCCGGCGTCACGGCGGTCGAGGTCGCGCCGGACCGGCGGCGGCTCGGCCTCGGCACGCAGGTGATGGCCGCGCTGAGCGACTGGGCCCGCCAGCAGGGCGCGACCGCGTCGTACCTGCAGGTCGCCCGGGCCAACGCCGGCGCAGTCGCGCTCTACGAGCGGCTCGGCTATGTCCCGCACAGCGGCTACCACTACCGGATCCAGCCCGGCTGACCGCGCGCTTCAGCGGCTCCGCTCAGTGGATCCGGTCGTAGCGCCCGCGGAAGTGCACCAGGCCGCCGTCGTCGCTGTCCCGCGTCGCGATCGCCACGACCTCGCCGACGACAATGGTGTGGTCGCCGCCCGGGTAGGCCGCGTAGGTGCGGCACTCCATCGTCGCGAGCGAGGTGTCCAGCAACGCGGCCCCGGTGACCGGACCGGCGTGATGGGCCACCCGGTCCAGCTGCCCGTGCAGCGGGCGACCCCGCGTGGACAGCCACTCCGAGGTCGCGCGGGCCGAGCCGTCGAGCACGCTGACGCCCCAGGCGCCGGCGGCCATCACGGCGTCGTGGAAGCGAGCCTCCCGCTCGACGCACACGAGGACGAGCAGCGGCTCCAGCGAGACGGAGGCGAAGGCGTTGGCCGTCATCGCATGATCGATCTCGCCGACCCGCGCGGTGACGACGGTGACGCCGCTGGCGAAGCGGCCCATCGCCCGCCGGTACGCCGAGCCGTCGGGCGCCGGGTACGACTCGGGACCCGCCGGCAGCGCACTCATGAGGTGAGCCTAAGCCGCCCCACCCGGCCCGGCCCGGTCGGCACCGCTTACCCGACCGGGCCGGCGGCGAAGGCTCGGTCAGGTGCGGTCGCGGCTGGGGTCGCGGAGGTCGATGACGCCCAGGCGCCGGGCCCGCTCGGAGGCGAGGCTGACCGCGGCGCGACCACTCGAGAGCTCCTGCTGGGCCTCCCGGGCGGCCTCGAGGACGTCGGTGATCTCGTGGCCGACCAGCTCGTGCCGCTCCAGCAGGGCGTCCCGCAGGGCCATCACGAGATGCCGGTTGGCGCCGAGCAGCCCGCGGACGGCGGCCTTCTGCCGCTCCAGCAGGCCCTCGACCATCGCGCGCGCGTCGTGGTCGCCGAGCACCCGCCCGACCAGGCCCGCGTCGGTCATCGCCGATCCCTGGATCGCCGCGAAGGACACCAGCGTGTCGTTCATGCCGGAGGCCCCGACCATCTGGACCGCCACGTTCGTGGCGTAGGCCAGGTCGCTGCTCGGGCCGGTCGAGACGTCACCGAAGAACAGCTCCTCGGCCACCTGGCCGCCGAAGGCGATCTGGATCAGGCACTCGAGCTCCTTGCGGGAGCGGGTGAAGACGTCCTCGCGGTCACCGTGCGCGAGCAGGCCGAGCGCCCCGGCCCGCTTGATGATGGTGAGCACCTCGAGCCGGCGCTGCGGCGCGACCAGCCAGGCCACCGTCGCGTGGCCGGCCTCGTGGGTCGCGATCAGCCGCTGCTCGTGCTCGGTGTAGTCGACCGGCTGGCCCAGCCCGACCTCGGACACCAGGCGCGCGTGCTCGACGTCGGCCCACGACATGACGTCGGAGCCGCGGCGTACGGCGCTGATCAACGCCTCGTCCAGCAGGCCCTCGATCATGGCCGGGCTGTAGCCGGTCGTGATCGCCGCCAGCGCGTCGCGGCGGTCGTCCTCGGCCATCTCGGGCGCGTGCGACTTGCCCTTCAGGAAGTGGTCGACGAGCGCACGGCGGCCGGCCTTGGTCGGCAGGTCGAAGGTCAGCGCGCGGTCGAACCGGCCCGGCCGCAGCAGCGCGGGGTCGAGCCCGTCGGCCCGGTTGGTCGAGGCCACGAGCAGCAGGTTGGGGACCGTGACCTTGGCCCGCGGGATCTGCCGGCCGATCGGCAGGAGCAGGTTGACCTTGTCGATGAACCAGCCGAGGGCCTTCTGGCTGCCGGACGGCTCGTCGAAGCTCTGCATCTGCACCAGCAGCTCGTTCACGGCCATCTGCAGGTCGCCACCACCGTTGTACGCCGTCTGCTCCGAGCCGAACCGGGCCCGCGCGCTCGTCGTGGTCGTGGGGGCACCTTGCAAGCCCTCGAGCCCGCCGCAACAGGAGATCGCCGACCCCGGCGTCCGCTGCGTCGTCTGCGAAGCCGACCCGAAACCGTTGCCCCCCATGCCGACTCGCGCCCCACCGATGCCATCGAACTCGTCGATGAAGCCGATCGCGCCGCCCTCCTTGCGGGCCAGCTTGCGCAGCGCCTTGAAGTAGCGCCGGACCTTGCGCTGGGTCGCACCCTGGTACGACGAGTGGAACGACGTCCCGGAGGCGAAGAGGAACGGCACGCCGGCCTCCGCGGCCATGGCCTTGGCGGTCAGCGTCTTGCCCGTGCCCGGCCCGCCCTGGAAGAGGATGCCCCGCCGGGCCCGGCCGCCCATCCGCTCGGCGAAGGACTGGTGGTCGAGGAAGAGCTGCAGGGTGCGGACGACCTCCTCCTTCACCACGTCGATGCCGACGACGTCGTCCAGCCCGACCTCGATCTGCTCGGGCCGGTAGGTGACATGCGGGGAGCGCCCGATGCCCATGGTGGTGAAGACCGTCATGCCGGTGAGCGCGGCGAAGAAGAGCAGCGGCGCGACGATCAGGGGGTCGACATGGGGCGGGCGCGGCCACCCGGCCGGGTCGCCGGCCAGCAGCCGGATCCACAGGTAGGCCGCGACGAGCGCGAGCCCGGCGCCGAGGCGTACCAGTCGCCGCTGCCGGACCCGTTCGCGGTTGCGGGCGACGTCCACCCCCGCCAGCGAGATCCGGTCCGACGCGGGCGGTGTGCTGACCAGGGGGGCGCTCACAGCGGCAGTCTTCACCCGCTAGGGGCTCCCGACCCAGCGAGAGAGCGGATCAGCGGAGCGGTCCACCCGACTGGCCCACATGGGTGTCACCGATGCTGACGCAGCGTCACGGGTCGAGCTGGTCCTCGGGGGACGCCGGGGCCTCGATGACCTGCGTACTGGGCTTGAGCTCCTGGGCGAAGTGGCAGGCGCTCAGGTGCCCGAGGTGCATCTCGAGCCGGGGGTCCTTGGTCGTGCAGACCTCCTGCGCCAGCCAGCACCGGGTGTGGAACCGGCAGCCGGACGGCGGGTTCGCCGGGCTGGGCGGGTCGCCCTGGAGCACGATCTGGGTTCCCTTGCCACGCATCTGCGGATCGGGCACGGGCACCGCGGAGAGCAGCGCCTGGGTGTAGGGATGGGTCGCGTGGGCGTAGACGCCGTCCTCGTCGCCGAGCTCGACGACCCGCCCGAGGTACATCACCTGCACGCGGTGCGAGATGTGCCGTACGACGGACAGGTCGTGTGCGATGAAGATCAGGGCCAGGCCGAGCCGCTCCTGCAGGTCCTGCAGCAGGTTGATGACCTGGGCCTGGACCGACACGTCCAGGGCCGAGACCGGCTCGTCGCAGACCAGGATCTTGGGGTTCAGGGCCAGGCCGCGGGCGATCCCGATGCGCTGGCGCTGGCCGCCGGAGAACTGGTGCGCGTAGCGGTCGATCTGCTCCGGCCGCAGCCCGACGAGATCCATCAGCTCGCGCACCCGCTTCTCGCGGTCGGCCTTGGGCACCACGCCCTTGTGGATCTCGAACGGCTCACCGATCAGGTCGCCAACCGTCATCCGCGGGTTCAGTGACGTGTACGGGTCCTGGAAGATCATCTGGATGTCGCGGCGGATGGCCTTGAGGCCCTTGCCGCGCGCCTTGGCGATGTCCTGTCCGAGCACCTCGACCGAGCCCGAGGTGGGCGGCTCGAGCCCGACCATCAGGCGGGCGAGCGTGGACTTGCCGCAGCCGGACTCCCCGACGACGCCCAGCGTCTCGCCGCGGCGGATCGTCAGGTCCACGCCGTCCACGGCCTGCACGGCACCCACCTGGCGGCGGACCAGGACGCCCTGCCGCAGCGGGTAGTGCTTGACCAGGCCCTTCACCTCGAGCACGGTCTCGCCCAGGCCGTCCTGGTTGAGGTACCGCTTCGGCTCAGCTACGGGGGCGCTCACCGGCGTACACCTCCTCCGCGAAGTGGCACGCGCTCGTGTGGTTGGGGGCGATCTCCCGCTCCGGGGGCGGCGGGTCCTGGCGGCAGATGTCCTCGGCCCGGTAGCAGCGCGGGGCGTACGGGCAGCCGGCCGGGATCCGCAGGAGGTTCGGCGGCAGGCCCTTGATCGCGTAGAGCCGGCGGTCCTCGGAGTCCAGCCGGGGGATCGAGTCCAGCAGGCCGCGCGTGTACGGGTGGGCCGGCCGCGCGAAGGCCTCCTTCGCGAGGGCGTGCTCGACGGTCCGGCCCGCGTACATCAGGTTGATCCGGTCGGCCACCTCGGCCACGACCCCGAGGTCGTGGGTGATCAGGATCAGGCCGTTGCCGGACTCCCGCCGCAGGTCGGCGAGCAGGGCCATGATCTGGGCCTGGACGGTGACGTCGAGCGCCGTGGTCGGCTCGTCGGCGATCAGGATGTCCGGCTCCAGGGCGATCGCCATGGCGATCATGATCCGCTGCCGCATGCCGCCGGAGAACTGGTGCGGGTAGTCGGTCACGCGGGAGCGGGCCCCCGGGATGCGGACCTTCTCCATCAGCTCGATGGCCTTGATTTTGGCGTCCTTGCGGCTCATCCCCCGGTGAACGGTGAACATCTCACCGATCTGGTAGCCGACGTTGTAGACCGGGTTCAGCGCGGACAGCGCGTCCTGGAAGATCATGGCGATCCGCTGGCCGCGGAACAGTCGCCGCTGGTCCTCGGGCAGCTGCAGCAGGTCCTGGCCGCGGAACTGCACGCTGCCGCGGGGGATCTCCGCCGGCGGCATGTCCAGGATCCCCATGATCGCCTGGGCGGTCACGGACTTGCCCGACCCGGACTCGCCCAGGATGGCGAGGGTCTCGCCCTCGGCCAGGTCGAGGTCCACCCCGTTGATCGCCTTCGCGTCGCCGTCGCGGGTGTGGAAGACCACCTCGAGGTCGCGCACCTGCAGGAGGGGCGCCCCCGGGATATCCCCGCTCTTCGAGCTCCAGCTCGGAGGTCGTCGTTTCCGACATCTACAGCGACTTCGGGTCGAGGGCCTCGCGGACTGCATCCCCCAGGGAGATGAAGCCCAGCACGGCCAAGGACAGGAAGAGGGCGGGGAAGAACAGCATGTGCGGTGTCGTGCGGACGTAGGACTGGGCGTCGTTGATCGCGATGCCCCAGGAGATCACCGGTGGTTGCAGCCCGATGCCCAGATAGGAGAGTGCCGCCTCGGCCCCGATGTAGCCGCCGAGGCTGATGGTGGTGATCACGATGACCGGCGCGGCGGCGTTCGGGATGATGTGCTTGCGGATCGTCCACCAGCGCCCGGCGCCGAGGCAGCGGGCCGCCAGCACGAAGTCCGCGTGTCTGACCTGGATCACGGCCGAGCGGGCGATCCGGGCCGTCGACGTCCAGCCGAGGACGGCGATCGCCACCGCGACCGTGAAGATGTCCAGGATCTGGTTGGTCGTCGACGGCGAGATCGCGGTCAGGATGATGATGCTGCCGATGATGATCGGGATGCCGATGAAGATGTCGGTGATCCGGGACAGGATCGCGTCGACGACGCCCCCGAAGAAGCCGGCGTAGATCCCCACTCCCGCGCCGAGCACCAGCGCGAAGATCGTGGCCAGCGAACCCACCACCATGGACGCGCGCGCACCGTAGACCGTCCGGGAGAACACGTCGCAGCCCTGCACGTCGTAACCGAACCAGGCCTTGGACGAGGGGCCCAGGCGGGCCTGGAGCGCGTTGCACGCGCGCGGGTCCGTGTGGGCGATCAGCCCGGGCGCGATGGCCATGACCGTGAAGATCGTGATCAGCACGAGGCCGAACCAGAAGACCCAGTTCGAGCGGAGGCTCGATCCACGCGTCGCGGCCGAGCGAGCGCGACGGCAGTGCGCTCACGGCGTCGCCGGTGTCGACCTGCCCCGCGAGGTTGCCGGTCGCCTGGAGGTCGAGATGGGCCTGGTCAGTCATAGCGGATCCTGGGGTCGAGGACGGCGTACAGGAGGTCCACCAGCAGGTTCACCAGCAGCACGATGAGGACCAGGATCGTCGACACGCCGACGACCGTCGGCCCCCTCGCGGAGCCGCGACGCCTGGAACACCAGGCCGCCGATGCCCGAGATGTTGAAGACACCCTCGGTGATGATCGCCCCGGCGAGCAGGAAGCCGACGTCGGTGCCGATGAAGGTGATCACCGGGATGAGGGCGTTGCGGACCACGTGCCGGCGGATCACCAGCTGACGTGGCAGGCCCTTGGCGATCGCCGTCCGGACGTGGTCGGCCCCCATGACCTCGATGAGGCCGCCGCGCATCAACCGCACGACGAAGGCCATGGAGAGCGTCGCCAGCACGAACCCGGGCATGATCAGGTCCCCCCAGGGCGACCCGGGTCTGACGGTCACCCGGAACAAGCCGAACCTGATCCCGAGGATGTACTGGAAGAGATAGCCGATCACGAACACCGGCAACGAGATGGCCACCAGGCTGATCATCAGCGCGAAGTTGTCGAACCAACCACCCGCCCGCAGCCCGCTGATGATCCCGGCACCGATCCCGACCACGATCTCGAAGAGGATCGCGACCGCGGTCAGCTTCATGGTCGTCGGGTAGGCGTGCTTGACCTCGGCGAGCACGGACTGGCCGCTCGAGGTCGTCCCGAAGTCACCACGCCAGGTTCGACCATGTAGTACCCGTACTGGACCGGCAGGGACCGGTCCAGGTGCAGGCGCGGCCGTCTCGCGCCTGGACGAACGCCGGGGGGCACGGCCGTTGGCCGCACCTCCCGGCGAACGGGTCGCCCGGCAACACATACACCATCGCGAAGATGAGGAATGTCGTGCCGATCAGGACCGGCACCATCTGTAGGAGTGCGCCGGGCGACGTAACGCCCCATTGCGCTTACTCGCCTCTGTCCGGTGTCAGCTCTGCGTGATAGCTGACAGGTCGACGGTGCTGAATGGCGTGACGTGGACGTTCTTCACCCGGGTCGACCATGCCGACTGCTGCGCCTTGTACCACAGCGGGATGATAGCCATGTCGTTGGCCAAAAGCGCCTCGGCCTGCTGGTAGGTGGCCAGTGCAGCGTCGCCGTCCTCGCCGTTCGCCTTCTTGATGGCGGCGTCGAACTGGCCGGGTTGCTGTACTTGCCGTCGTTGGAGCTGGCGCCGGTCGCGTACAGCGGCTCCAGGAAGTCCTCCATCGACGGGTAGTCCATCTGCCAACCGGTGCGGAACAGGTTGTTCATCTTGAACGCCGTCACGTCCGCACGGAAGGTCGCGAAGTCGACGTAGGGCTTCGGCGTGCAGCCGACACCCAGCGCGTTCTTGATGCTGTTGCAGATGGCCTCGGCGGCTTCCTTGTTACCCGGGCCGTCAGCTGTTGTAGCTGTACGTGAACGGGCCCTTGAAGCTGGCCTGCGCGAGCAGCTGCTTGGCCTTGGCCGGGTCGTACGTGCAGTACTCGCCGCACGCACCAGCCTTGTAGCCCTGCACGACCGGGGAGACCCAGCCGGTGGCCGGGGTCCGGCCGTCGTTGAACACGGACTTCACGATGGTCGCCCGGTCGATGGCCATCGAGACGGCCTTCATCGTGTTCGGGTCCTTGAAGTCCTTGTTGTACGACGGCACCGTCATCGTGTTGATGACGCCGACGGGCTTGTTCAAGGAGCGGCCGGGGAAGTCCTTCTTGTACTGGTCGTTGACCAGGTCAGCCGCGGGCACCTGGTCCATGAAGTCCAGGTTGCCGGCCTGCAGGTCGGCGTAGGCCGCCTCGGGCGACTGGTAGGTCTTGAACTGGACCTTGTCGACCTTGGGGGTGTCGGGACCCTTGTAGCCGGCCCACTTCTGCAGCGTGAAGCCCGGTGTCGCCGTCGCCGGAGATGACCTGGAACGGGCCGTTGCCGATCGGCTTCTTGCCGAACGCCTTGCCGTTGTCCGCGAAGAACGAGTCCGGCAGCGGCGCGAACGCGGTGTAGCCGAGCTCGGTCGGGAAGAACGACTGCGGCGTCGTCAGCGTGATCGTGAACTCGGTGTCGCTGACCTTCTTCAGGCCGGTGAGGTCCTTCGCCGAGGGCGTCGGAGCCTTCTTCGGGCCGTCACCGTCGGGGTCGGCGGGGTTCATCGCGTCGTAGCCGGCGATCGGGGCGAAGAAGTAGTTGTTCAGCGCGCCGTTGGGGCCGTACGCGGTCCAGTTCCACGACTTGATGAACTGTCGGCGTTGACCGGCGTGTCGTCCTGGAAGGTGTTGCCCGGACTTGAGCTCGACATCCCAGACCGTCTTCGCCGCGTCGGGCGTGATCGACTTCGGCCATGGCCATCTCTGGCGCGGCGGTGTCCGGGTTGTACTTCACGAGCCCGCGGGTGACGGCGTCCAGGATGTTGCCACCGCCGACCTCGTTCGTGTTGCCGGGGATCAACGGGTTCTGCGGCTTGCAGCCGTAGATGACGACTGGACCGGAGCTCTTGGTGGAGCTTCCGCTCTTGCCGCCGCTGCTGCCACCACACGCGGTGACAACGGCGAGTGCGGCCACCCTGGCCGTGGCCAGCGTTATGAACCTGCGTCGCTGCATTCGAGCGTCTCCATCCGATCAGTTTCGACTGTCGTTACTGCGTTCGGCGTCAGCCAGATCGAACTGGCTGCCGTCTCGGCACACACGCTAGGTCACAGAATTCAGGCCCAGCGCCTGGTCCACGCAATTGTTACCGCGTCGACGGCCGTCCGCGCTGCCCAGGAATGGTCACGATCTGGACAACTAGCCTACACGGCTTGGTCACGATTAGGCCAACCGCGTGTCAGGACGTCGCTCCGGCGCTCACAGCCGTCCCGATCTGCGCAGCCGCGCGGTGCGGCCAGGACCGCGGCGACCCCTAGGATGAAGGCCCAACCCCCAGCCAGATCGAGCGCCTCTCACCATGCCCATCACCACGCCGCGACGACATCCGCAACGTCGCGATCGTCGCGCACGTCGACCACGGCAAGACCACCCTCGTCGACGCGATGCTCTGGCAGTCCGGAGCGTTCGGCGAGCACGCGCACATCCAGGAGCGCGCGATGGACTCCGGCGACCTGGAGCGGGAGAAGGGCATCACGATCCTGGCCAAGAACACCGCGATCCGGTACGCCGGGCCGGGAGCTCCAGCGGGGGGCATGATCATCAACATCATCGACACCCCGGGCCACGCGGACTTCGGCGGCGAGGTCGAGCGCGGCCTGTCGATGGTGGACGGCGTGGTCCTGCTGGTCGACGCCAGCGAGGGCCCGCTCCCCCAGACCCGGTTCGTCCTGCGCAAGGCGATCGCCGCGCACCTTCCCGTCGTCCTGGTCGTCAACAAGGTCGACCGGCCGGACGCGCGGATCGCCGCGGTGGTCGACGAGACCTACGAGCTGTTCCTCGACCTGGCCGACGACCACGACGACCCGGCGCGCGGCCGAGGCCGCCCTGGACTTCCCGATCGTCTACGCCTCGGCCAAGTCCGGCCGGGCCAGCCTGACCCGGCCCGAGGACGGCGGCCAGCCCGACGGGCCGGACCTCGAGCCGCTGTTCCGCACGATCCTGGAGACCATCCCGGCCCCGACGTACGACGACGCGGTGCCGTTGCAGGCCCACGTCACCAACCTCGACGCCTCGCCGTTCCTGGGCCGGCTCGCCCTGTGCCGCGTCCGGTCCGGGCACGATCCGCAAGGGCCAGCAGGTCACCTGGTGCCGTCGCGACGGCAGCATGAGCCAGGTCAAGATCACCGAGCTGCTGATCACCGAGGCGCTGGAGCGGGTGCCGGCCGAGTCGGCCGGGCCGGGCGACATCGTCGCGGTCGCCGGCATCCCGGAGATCACGATCGGCGAGACGCTGGCCGATCCCGGACGACCCGCGGCCACTGCCGCTGATCACGGTCGACGAGCCGGCCATCTCGATGACGATCGGCGCCAACACCTCGCCGCTCGCCGGCCGGGTCAAGGGCAACAAGATCACCGCGCGGCTGGTCAAGGACCGGCTGGACCGCGAGCTCATCGGCAACGTGTCGATCAAGGTGCTGCCGACCGAGCGGCCGGACACCTGGGAGGTCCAGGGCCGCGGCGAGCTGGCGCTGGCCATCCTGGTCGAGACGATGCGGCGCGAGGGCTTCGAGCTGACGGTCGGCAAGCCCCAGGTCGTCACGCAGGAGATCGACGGGCGAGCTGCACGAGCCGGTCGAGCGGCTGACGATCGACACCCCCGAGGAGTACCTCGGCGCGATCACCCAGCTGCTCGCTGCGCGCAAGGGCCGGATGGAGCAGATGACCAACCACGGCACCGGGTGGGTCCGGATGGAGTTCCTCATCCCGGCCCGCGGCCTGATCGGCTTCCGCACCGACTTCCTCACCGACACCCGCGGCACCGGCATCGCGCACCACGTCTTCGAGGGCTACGAGCCCTGGGCCGGCGACATGCGCACCCGGCCGACCGGCTCCCTGGTGGCCGACCGGGCCGGCGTCGCGACGTCGTACGCGATGTTCAACCTGCAGGAGCGCGGGACGCTGTTCGTCGAGCCGACGACCGAGGTGTACGAGGGGATGATCGTCGGCGAGAACTCCCGCTCCGACGACATGGACGTCAACATCACCAAGGAGAAGAAGCTCACCAACGTGCGCCAGTCCACCGGCGAGGAGCTCGAGCGGCTGGTCCCGCCGCGGCGCCTGTCGCTGGAGCAGTCGCTGGAGTTCTGCCGTGACGACGAGTGCGTCGAGGTCACGCCGGCCGCGATCCGGCTGCGCACCGTCGTGCTGCCGGCCGTCGACCGTGACAAGGCCCGGGCCCGGGCCAAGCGAGGGCAGATGTGAGCGGTCTGCTCCTCGTCCACGCGCATCCGGACGACGAGACGATCACGACCGGCGCCACGATGGCCCGGTACGCCGCCGAGGGCGTGCCGGTCGCACTGGTGACCTGCACGCGCGGCGAGGAGGGTGAGGTCATCCCCGCCGGGCTGTCCTACCTGGAGGACGACCGCGACGGCGCGCTGGGCCCGTACCGGGTCGGCGAGCTGCGCCGGGCCCTGGCCGCACTGGATGTCGAGAACCATTGGTACCTGGACGATCTGGCCTCGGCGAGCGTCCGCACCCGGCTGCACTACCGGGACTCGGGCATGGCCGGTACGCCGCCCGCGGGCCACCCGGACGCCTTCGCCTCGGCCGACGTAGAGGTCGCCGCGACAGCTCTCGCCGAGCTCGTCGACCGGCTCGCGCCGGAGGCCGTCGTGACCTATGACCCGGAGGGCGGCTACGGCCACCCGGACCACGTCCAGGCCCACCGGGTGCTGACCCGGGCGGTCGAGATCTCGGCGTTCGCCGTACCGCGGGTCTACTGGGTCGCCGTGCCGCGCTCGGCCGCCGGTGACGCCCCCGGCCTGACCAGCATGGTGATGGACGACGAGCTCGTGACCACGGCCGTCGACGGCGCGGCGTACCTGGACCGCAAGGTCGCCGCACTGCGCGCCCACGCCACGCAGGTGGAGGTGGCGGAGCCCGACTTCGCCCTCAGCAACGGCATCTGGCAGCCGATCGCGGCGACCGAGTACTACCGCCAGGTGCAGGGCGAGCCGGTCGGGCCGTCCGGGTGCGGGCGGTCGCGCCACCGCGCTGGTCCCACTCCCCGCCCGACCGAGCGGGTGAATGTTCGGGTTCTGTTCGGACCGGCTCCCCGTGCGCCGCGGGCGACCGACCGCACGGGAGGATGGGGCATGCCCACGGAGAAGGGCCTCGTGCTGGTGGTCGAGGACGAGGAGCCCATCGTCTCGGTGCTCCGGCTCTACCTGACCCGCGAGGGCTTCACGGTGCATGCGGTGTCCGACGGGGAGACCGCCCTCGCCGACGTACGCCGCCTGCGGCCGACCGCGGTGATCCTGGACATCGGGCTGCCCGGGCTGGACGGCTTCGAGGTCTGCCGCCGCCTGCGCGAGGGCGGTGACTGGACGCCGGTCCTCGTGGTCACCGCCCGGGACGACGAGACCGACCGCGTGCTGGGCCTCGAGCTCGGGGCGGACGACTACGTCACCAAGCCGTTCTCGCCGCGCGAGCTGGTCGCCCGGCTGCGCGCCGTGCTGCGGCGCGGCCCGGGGCAGCCGGCCGGTCAGGACCTGCGCGCCGGCCGGGTGCGGCTGGACGTCGGGGCCCGTCGGGTGTGGGCCGACGAGCAGCAGATCGACCTGACCGCAACGGAGTTCGACCTGTTGGCCCACCTGCTGCGACGGCCGGGACGGGTGTTCGGCCGCGACGAGCTGCTGGCCCAGGTCTGGGGATACAACGGGGCCGCGAGCCGGACCGTCGACGTGCACGTCGCCCAGCTGCGGGCCAAGCTCGGCGACAGCAGCCCGATCCGCACGGTGCGCGGTGTGGGCTACGCCGTCGAGGACCCGTCGTGAGCCGTCGTGAGCCCGTCGTGAGCCCGTCGTGAGGCGGTTGGCCGGGCGGATCGCCGTCGTCAGCGTCGCGGCGGTGCTCGTCTCCGCGCTGGTGGCGGCGATCGTGTCCTACGGGCTGTTGCGGCCGAGCGCCACGACCCAGGCCCGGCGCACGCTCTCGCAGCAGGCCGACGTCGCGCAGTCCCTGCTCGCGGGCCGCACGAACGGTGCGCTGCAAGGACTTCGGGCGTTGCGGGCCCAGCAGACCAAGGTCGCTGTCCTCACCGCTCGCGGCCGGGTGGCCGGTGACGCCCTCGCGCGCAACGCCCTGGGCGGCCACGAGGACGACCTGGCCGCGGGGAGGTCGCTGTCGTACACCGCGTCCGTCGGCGGTCGCGACGTCCTGGTCGAGGGCCGCCCGCTGGCGACCGGGTCCGGGATCGTCCTGGTCAAGACCGTCGGGGACGCCACCAGCAGCGCGCGGGCGCTGCTGCGGCGCGAGCTGCTGGCCCTGCTGATCGGCGTCGCCGTGGCCGGGCTCGGCGCCGTGCTGCTGGCCCGGCGGCTGGCCGCGCCGCTGGGCCGGGCCGCGCACGCCGCGCGGCGGCTGGCCTCCGGTGAGCGCTCCGTCCGCGTGCGGCCCGAGGGCCCGACCGAGGTGGCCGAGGTCGCGACGTCGATCAACGAGCTCGCGGCGGCGCTGGAGATCAGCGAGGGCCGCGAGCGGGACTTCCTGCTCTCGGTCTCGCACGAGCTGCGGACGCCCCTGACGGCGGTGAAGGGGTTCGGCGAGGCGCTGGCCGACGGCGTGAGCACGGACCCGAAGGGTGCGGGCCGGGTCATCGTCGGTGAGGCGGCCCGGCTGGAGCGGCTGGTCGCGGACCTGCTGGACCTGGCCCGGCTGCGCGCGGACGACTTCCATCTCACGCCGGTGCCGGTGGACCTGACCGAGCTGGTCGACGAGGCCGCGCGGGTCTGGGCCGCGCGCTGCGCGGACGTCGGCGTCGACTTCCGCGCCGAGATCGCGGCGGGTCCGGTCACGGCCGTGACCGACGGCACCCGCCTGCGCCAGATCGTGGACGGGCTGGCCGAGAACGCACTGCGGGTCACGCCGGCCGGCCGGCCGATCGTGCTGGCGCTGCGCGAGCAGTCCGGCACGGCCGTGCTGGAGGTCCGCGACGGCGGCCCCGGGCTGAGCGCCGACGACCGCCTCGTGGCCTTCGAGCGGTCCGCGCTGTGGGACCGCTACCGCGGCGTCCGCCGGGTGGGCACGGGGCTGGGCCTGGCCCTGGTCAAGGCCCTGGCCGACCGGCTCAGCCTCACCGTCGGTGTCGATGTCGCAGCCGAGGGGGGCGCGTGCTTCCGGGTCACGGTGCCGCTGCGCTCGCCTTGACGGAGCCGGACCGGCCCGCAAGCGTTGAGGGATGGCCTCCCCTCGCGTCCTGGACTCCGAAGAGATCACCCGCCAGCTGGCCGACCTGCCGGGGTGGCGCCTCGCCGGGCTGGCTCTGCGCGCGTCGTACGACGCACCGGACTTCCCGACCGCGGTCCGGCTGGTCGCCGAGATCGGCGATGCCGCGGAGTCGATGAACCATCACCCCGACGTCGACCTGCGCTGGCGCACGGTGCGGTTGGCCTGCTCGACCCACTCGGCCGGCGGCGTCACGCAGCTCGACGTCGAGCTGGCCCACCAGATCATGCGCGCGGCGGCGACGGCCGGGGCCAAGGAGGGCACTGCGCCCCAGCCGACCTGGGAGCTCGCCCTCGACGTGGTGGACGCCGACGCCGTCCGCCCGTTCTGGCGCGAGGCGCTGGGCTACGTCGAGGTGACCGGCGCCGACGGCGAGGTCACCCTGGAGGATCCCGAGGGTGTCCGGCCCCCGATGTGGTTCCAGGCCATGGAGCCGGCCCGGTCCGGGCGCGACCGCTTCCATCTCGACGTCAACCGCGCGGGCGACGAGGCGCCGGCGCTGCGGGACCGGCTGATCGAGCTCGGCGGCCGGCTGGTCAGCGACGAGTTCGCCCCGCGCTGGTGGGTCGTCGCCGACCCGGAGGACAACCTCGCCTGCGTGTGCACGACATGACCGAGCCGGACGCCTTCCCGGCCCCGGCGGCGCACCAGGAGCCGCACGACGGGAGCCTGTCCTCGCGGCTGAACTGGCTGCGGGCCGGCGTCCTCGGCGCCAACGACGGCGTCGTGTCGACGGCGGCCATCGTCGTCGGCGTCGCCGGTGCGTCGGCCAGCCGCGCCGCGATCCTGACGGCCGGGGTGGCCGGGCTGTTCGCCGGTGCGATGTCGATGGCGGCCGGCGAGTACGTCTCGGTCAGCACCCAGCGCGACACCGAGCGGGCGATGCTCGAGCTCGAGCGGCGCGAGCTGGCCGAGACGCCGGACGCCGAGCTGGCCGAGCTGGCCGGGATCTACGAGGCCAAGGGCCTGTCGCGGGACCTGGCCCGGCGGGTGGCGGCCGAGCTGACGGCCCACGACGCGCTCGGTGCGCACGCGGACGCCGAGCTGGGCATCGACCCGGACGACCTCACCAACCCGTGGCAGGCGTCGCTCGCGTCGTTCGTCTCGTTCACGATCGGGGCCGTTCTGCCCCTGCTGGCCATCGGGCTCGCACCCGCGTCGGGGCGGGTCGCCGTGACGTTCGCCGCAGTCGTAGCCGCGCTGGCGCTGACCGGCCGGGTCAGTGCCGATGCCGGGTGGTCGCGGCGCTGGCCCGCCGTGCGCCGCAACGTCCTCGGCGGCGTCCTGGCCATGCTGGTGACCTACGGCATCGGCCACCTGGTCGGGACGATCACCTGACCCGCGCCCTCCGTCCGGTCGGGCCGCCGGGCCGGTCAGGTCACCAGGTCCGAGCCCAGCCAGGAGTCCGGGATCGCGAAGGCGTCGACCAGCGTTCGCGCGTGCGGGCGCAGCTCGGCGCAGAGCTGGTCGACCGCCTTGCTCACGGCCTTGGCCCGGGTCGCGGTCAGCCGCCCGTGCTCGAGGAACCACGCCCGATCGGCCTCGACCGCGGAGAGCACGTAGAGGTCACACACCCGCGAGAGCAGTTGCGCCGCAACCGGATCCGCGCAGCGCGCAATGGCTCGGACGAACGCCTCCAGGGACTCGACCGCCACGTGGGCGTGGGCCGCCGCCTGCAGGTGCGGCTGCGCGCCGTTGAAGGCGGCGAACGCGGCCGCATCGTCCTTGCCGGCCTTGCGCAGGCGGCGGGCGAGGCCCTCGACGACGTGCCGCTCGCGGTCCCGGAACGCCGCCCGCTGCCAGGACCGGTCCCACAGGTCGGCCTCGTCGCCCCGGCCGGGAGCGACGTCCCGGATCCGCTGGACCAGCGTCCGAGCAGCCGTCCGCTCGACGATGGCACCCACCAGCTGGTCGGCGACGAAGCGCACGGTGCCGAGGGTGTCGAGGGCACCGAAGTCGTTGCGGTAGCCCGTGATCAGTCCCTTCGCGACGAGCTGCATCAGGACCGTGTTGTCGCCCTCGAAGGTCGTGAAGACGTCGGTGTCGGACCGCAGCTGCGGCAGCCGGGACGACGCGAGGTAGCCGTGGCCGCCGCACGCCTCCCGACAGGTCTGGATCGTCGACGTCGCGTGCCAGGTGGTCACGGCCTTGAGGCCGGCGGCGCGGGTCTCGAGCTCCCGCTGCGCCATCTCGTCCAGCCCCTCGGCACCCTGCAGCTCGTGCAACGACTGCACCAGCTCCTCCTGGGTGAGCTGCAGGGCGTAGGTCGTGGCGATCGCGGGCAGGAGCCGGCGCTGGTGGCTGAGGTAGTCGAGCAGGACGACCTCCTCGCCGCCACCGGGCCGGGCGAACTGGCGCCGCTCACCGGCGTACCGGGTCGCGATGGTCAAGGCCGTCTTGGTCGCGCTGCCGGCCGCGGCGGCGACGCTGACCCGGCCGCGCACCAGCGTCCCGAGCATCGTGAAGAAGCGCCGGGACGGGTTCTCGATCGGGCTGCTGTAGGTGCCGTCCGCAGCCACCTGGCCGAATCGGTCCAGGAGGGCCGTCCGCGGCACCCGGACGTCGTCGAACCAGATCCGGCCGTTGTCCACGCCGTTGAGCCCGGCCTTGCGCCCGCAGTCCTCGATCCGTATGCCGGGCAACGGTTCTCCCGCGTCATCGCGCAGTGGGACCAGCAGGGCGTGGACACCATGGGCGGCGCCCTGCGTGGTGAGCTGGGCGAAGACCACTGCGACCCGGCCGTCGCGGGCGGCATTGCCGATGTAGTCCTTGCGCGCCGCGTCGTCGGGCGTGGCGACGACGAACTCGCCGGTCTCCGCGTCGTACGTGGCTGTGGTCCGCAGCATCGCGACGTCCGACCCGTGCCCGGTCTCGGTCATGGCGAAGCACCCGAGCAGCTCGCCGGAGATGATCCGGGGCAGGTACTCCGCGTGGTGGGCCTGCGTGCCCAGCGCCTGCACCGCACCGCCGAAGAGGCCCCACTGGACCCCCGCCTTGACCATCAACGAGAGGTCCGCGAAGCCCAGCATCTCCACCGAGACGACGCTGCCGCCGATGTCGCCCGCCCCGCCGTGCCGCCGGTCGAAGCCGAGCCCGGTCAGCCCCGAGCCGGCGAGCTGCAGCAGCTGGGCGTGGACGCGCTCGCGGTGCTCCTCGGTGCCGAGGTCGCTGACCGGTGCGAACAGCGCGGCCGGCAGGTCCCGACGGGCCCGCTCACGGATGTCGGCCCAGCGTCCGTCCAGCACCTGCTGCAGGGCTTCGGCGATGGCGTTCATGCCGATAGGTTACCGGTCGGTAACTTCACCCGCTTGGCCGTACGGCGTGTCCTATCTCACCCGGTTCTGGCCCGTTCTGCTGCCCTGGCGGCGATCTGCTGAGACCATCCGGTCGTGAGCCAGAACCCGTTCGCGCCGCCGGAGCCGATGCCGGGGCCGCCGCCGGTGTCCTGGCCGCCGAGCGGATACCCGTCGCGCGGGCGCCGCCGCTGGCCGTCCTGGTTGATCGTGACCGTGAGCCTCGTCTGCGGGCTGGTCCTGGTCGGCCTGTCGTCGGCGGCGCTGTTCGGCCTGACCTCCTCGGCCGCCGACCGCAGGGCGGCGGCCCGCTCGTCCGGCGCGGCGGGCCCGGCGGGCTCGTCCGAGCCCGGCTCCGGCTCCGACTCGCCCGGCTCGTCCGGCTCACCCCTGGACGCCGCGGGGGACCAGCTGTCGATCTCCTTCCCGGACGGCTCGGACGCGACGTTCACCCTGCCCGACGGCACGGAGCACGACGGCGACGATGACGGCGACGGGCACGTCTCGATCGACGCCACCGACAGCGGTGCCGCGCTCGACGTCTACGCCGACGAGAGCTCCGCGTCGGACGCCGGGGACCTGCATCGCGTCGCAACGGACGAGACCACGGGGACGACGAAGTACGGCGGTCAGCCCGGCCCGCCCACGTTCCGCACCGTCGGCGGCCGGCCGGCGGCCCAGTTCCTGGTCCGGTACCCCAAGACCGGCAGCCACCCGTCGTACGAGGCGCTCGTGACGGTCGTCCTGTCCGGCCGGAACCTGGTCAGCATCTACTGGTCCGACGAGCTGGACTACTTCGACGCCGCGCAGGCGGAGACGGCCGCGGCCGCGCTGGTGAGGTCGCTCAAGGCGGACGAGAGCCAGAGCGGCGCCACCGATCTCGGGTCGACCTGAGCCCCTGCCCTGCTCAGCCGGTGACCGTCACGCAGTCGGCGCCGCTGGTGCTCGCGTTGGTGGTGCTGCTGCCGGAGTAGGTGTAACGCCAGCAGCCACTGACCTTCTGGTGGATGTGGCCCACCAGCACCCCGTTGCTACCGGTCGTCGTCGCGTACGTCTTGTACGCCGTGCCGGTGGTCGACTTGAACTGCAGCGCGGCGACGGTCGAGGCGAAGCCGTGGTACTTCCCGTCCTCCCAGCTGGCCCGCTCCAGGGTGCCCGTGATGGTCACCAGAGCGCCGCTCCTGATCGGCTCGGGCGTCGCGTTGACCCCGGACCACCGGGCCGCCCGCTTGAGGTAGACCGTCCGGTCGACCTGCGCGTCGATCAGGCCGTTGAACGCGGTGAGCGTGAACGCCGCGGGGCCGGCACAGCTGTTCTTCTTGATGTCCACCCGGGGCGTCAGGCTGGCCACCTGGCTGAAGTCACCGCTCTTCGCGGCGTTCAGCCCGTCCGGCTTGTAGTAGCAGAAGTCCTTGCCGCTCACGGTCCACGAGATCGACGTCACGTTGTTCGGGTCCGGCTTGGCGTGCCCCGCGACGGTGTAGTGGATGGTGGTCGTCGTCCCGATCACGATCGCCTGACCCTCGACCGGGCTGGTGAGGGTGACGTTGGGCGCGGGCGCCTGGGCGGCGAGGGCCGGAGCCTGCGCTGCCAGGGCCACTGCCGCCGACGTCACGGCCGTCGCTGCCAGGAGGGACGTGATCGGCCGAAATCTCATGTGGGGCACTCCTCAGACGATGGCCAGGGTTTGCCGAAAGTTACCGGCGCGGGGCCCCGCCCGCCTGTCGGCGTCACGCTGCGATCACGAGCGGTGGCAAAGGCTGGCAAACGGGGTGTCTGGGTGCCGGAATGGTAACTCAACGTAAAGTTTTTGGTCAAAGTGGCAGCGGCCGAGTCGCCGCGCCGGTTGACTGACCGCGCCACCCTCGCCTCGTCCAAGGACAGATCCCGATGATCCTGACCAAGCCCCGAATGCTCGCCGCCGCCCTCACCGCGCTCGCGATCGCCGGCGCCGCTCCCGCCTCGACGGCCCTGGCGGCCAGCTCCGGGCCGGTCAGCCAGACGCCCGTGTCGTACACGCCGTGGCTGCTGAGGACGACCGTCAACCAGGTGGTCCAGCAGCTCGTGCAGTGCGGCGACACGATGTACGCCGTCGGCCAGATCTCGGCGATCGGGCAGAGCAACCACACCTACACCCGCGGCAACGCGTTCAGCTTCTCGGCCACGACCGGTGCCGTCAGCGCCTGGGACCCGCAGGTCAACGGCAAGGTGCACTCGGTCGCCCTGTCACCGGACTGCTCCACGGCCTACCTCGGTGGGAACTTCACGACGGTGCGCGGCGTGGCCGCCAAGGACATCGTCGCCGTCGACACGACGACGGGTGCCGTGAAGACGGCCTTCGCGCACAGCGCGACCAACGAGGTCGACACGGTGCAGTACACGCCCCAGGGCCTCATCGTCGGCGGCCTGTTCGGCAAGGTGAACGGGACGGCGCGGACGGCCATCGCCAGCATGGACCCCACCACCGGCAAGGTGACCGCGTACGCGAACCTGGCCTTCGCGGGCACCTACCCCGGCGTGACGACCAAGGTCTACAACAGCCAGCTCAGCCACTCCGGCACCCGGATGCTGATCGAGGGCGTCTTCACCTCGATCAACGGCGTGCCGCGGCAGCAGGTGGCGATGCTGGACCTGGGAGCGTCGTCGTTGACGCTCGACCCTTGGTACGCACCGGAGTTCAACCAGTCCTGCGTCTCCAGTGAGTCCTTCTACGCGCGGGCCGCGGCCTGGTCGCCCGACGACAACACGGTCTACTCCGCCACGACGGGCTACCACGGTGCGGGCGGGGCGAACACCGGCCTGTGCGACGCGGCCTTCTCGTTCCCCTCGGCGCCCACGACGGTGACGCACACCTGGATCAACTACACCGGTTGCGACTCCTACTACGCGGTCGCGGCGGACGCGAACGACGTGTACGTCGGTGGCCACGAGCGCTGGGCCAACAACTCGCACGGGTGCGACGCCGCCGGCCCGGGTGCGGTCTCCCGTCCCGGCATGGCCTCGCTCAGCCCGGTCGACGGGCTGGCCACCGCCTGGAACCCGACCCGGTCCCTCGGCTACGGCGCGCAGGACATGCTGGTCACGGCTGCGGGCCTGTGGGTCGCCAGCGACAACTTCAGCGACGGTCAGGCCCAGAAGTGCGGTGGCCTGACCAATCACGGCGGGATCTGCTTCCTGCCGTACTGAGGCCGGTTCGCGGACTGCGTCACGGTCACGGTCCGGCCGCCTACCGGACCGTGACGCGGTCGGCGCCACTGGTGCTGGCATTCGTCGTCGCACTGCCCGAGTAGTGGCCGCTGCCGCCCGACGTCATGTGCCGTAGTCGAAGTAGCACTCCTTCGTGCCAGGCGCCTCGACCGTACCCTTCTCACCGTCCCAATTGGGGTTTATCGTCGGTGATGCAGGGGATCCGGCCCCGAGAGCAAGAGATGTCGAACTCGCACCACCCGGCTCCGCAGGTCCTGGCGGCCGGAGTTCTGACGGCCGCCCTGGCCCTGGGCCCCGACCTCCCGGCCGTGGCTGCGCCCTCGGGCGGTCAGCAGCCGGGGATGGCCGCATCGTTCGTCGCCCAGATCAACGCGGAGCGCGCCGCGAACCACCGGTCGCGGCTGGCCGTCACCGGTCCGCTGACGGCGCTGGCCTCGAGCTGGGCCGCAACGATGGCGCGCACCGGCACGCTGGCCCACAACCCGCACCTGTCGACCGCGCTCAGCAACTGGAGCGTCATCGGGGAGAACGTCGGCGTCGGCTACTCGGTCCCGACGCTGGAGTCGGCCTTCTGGTCGTCGGCGGCCCATCGGGCGAACATGCTGGACCGCGACTACACCCAGATCGGCGTCGGGGTCGTGTCGGACGGCGAAAAGCTTTGGGTGACAGAGGATTTCAGCCGCCCGGCCCACGGATCGTCCTCGTCGACCAAGCTCCATCGCCGGTCGGCCGGGCACCGCCGCTCCCCGGTCGCCCACCCCGCCGGCCGCCGCGCCACCCAGGCTCCTACCCGGCGGCCGGCCCACCCGCCCGCACCGACCACGGGGCCGATCCCTCGACGCTGGTCGCCGGCCGAGCTGGCCGTCCTCGCCCAGGCCGAGCGCCTCTTCGCGATGCGTCACGAGCTCAGGTCGGGCAACCTCAACCCGCAGACCCTGCGCGACCTGCGCACCTGACGACTCGTGGCGTGACCAGAAACCTGGGCTGAGCTCGGTCGGTAGCGAGGTCAGTGCGCTTGGTCGGGTGCGAAGGCCTCCAGGACGCCGACGCCGAGCGGGCACGTCGAGCAGGCTCAGACGTTGAAGCGGAACTCCACGACGTCGCCGTCGGCCATGACGTAGTCCTTGCCCTCGATGCGAACCCGGCCGCGCGCCTTGGCCTCGGCCATGGACCCGGCCGCCATGAGGTCGTCGAACGACACGACCTCGGCCTTGATGAACCCGCGCTGGAAGTCGGTGTGGATGACGCCGGCGGCCTGCGGGGCGGTGTCGCCGCGGTGGATGGTCCACGCCCGGGACTCCTTCGGGCCCGCCGTCAGGTAGGTCTGCAGGCCCAGGGTGTCGAAGCCGACGCGGGCCAGCGTGTCCAGGCCGGGCTCGTCGATCCCCATCTCTCCCAACAGCTCTCGGGCCTCGGCCTCGTCCTCGAGCTCGACCAGGTCGGACTCGAACCGCGCGTCGAGGAAGATCGCCTCGGCCGGCGCCACCAGCGCCCGCAGGTCGGCCTTCAACGCCTCGTCCGAGCAGCTCGTCCGTGTCGCAGTTGAAGACGTAGATGAACGGCTTGCCGGTGAGCAGACCCAGCTCGCGGATGGCCGACTGGTCGATGCCGGCCTTCGCCGCACCCGCCGCGAGCGTCGTACCGGAGTTCAGGAGCTCCTGTGCCGCAACGGCATTCGTGAGGACGTCGGCCGAGGTCTTCTTGCCCTTGACCTCCTTCTCCAGCCGCGGCACCGCACGCTCGAGGGTCTGCAGGTCGGCCAGGATCAGCTCGGTGTTGATGGTCTCGATGTCAGCGGCCGGCGACACCTTGCCGTCGACGTGGACCACGTCCGGGTCGTGGAAGGCCCGGATCACCTGGCAGATCGCGTCGGCCTCGCGGATGTTGGCCAGGAACTGGTTGCCGAGCCCCTCCCCCGTCGACGCGCCGCGCACGATGCCGGCGATGTCCACGAACGACACCGTCGCCGGCACGACCCGCGCGCTGTCGAACAGCTCCGCCAGCCGGCCCAGCCTCGGGTCGGGCAGCGCGACCACGCCGATGTTGGGCTCGATCGTGGCGAACGGGTAGTTCGCCGCGAGCACGTCGTTCTTGGTCAGGGCGTTGAAGAGGGTCGACTTGCCGACGTTGGGCAGACCGACGATGCCGATAGTGAGGGCCACGAGGACAAGAGGCTACCGGCGCACTCGCGGTCCACCGTCATGCGCGGCAGCGACCGGCTGTCGGTGCGGGCTGCCACGGTGAACCCCATGACCTCCCTGTTGGCACTGCTCGCGCTGCTGGCCGGCCTCGGGCTCGGCGCCGCGCTCGCCTGGTGGGCGGCCGGGACCGCCGCAGCGGCCCGGCGGGCCGGGCTGACCGCCGAGCGCGACCTGCTGGCCCAGCGGGTCATCGACCTGGAGTCGGCGGCCGGGCAGGACCGTGAGCTCGCGGCCGTCCTGGCCCCGCTGGGCGAGAGCCTGGGCCGGGTCGAGGCGCAGGTCCGGACCCTGGAGCGCGACCGGGTCGAGCAGTTCGCCCGGCTCGACGCCTCGGTCGGCCATGTGGCGGCGGCCGGTGAGTCGCTCCGGGCCCAGACCGCGTCACTGGCCGGCGCCCTGCGCTCGTCCAACGCCCGCGGGGCCTGGGGCGAGGTGCAGCTGCGACGGGTCGTCGAGCACGCCGGGATGCTGACCAGGGTCGACTTCGACACCCAGGTCAGCGGCCGGACGCCGGACGGTGCCGCTGTGCGGCCGGACCTCGTGGTCCGCCTCCCCGGCGGCAAGCAGCTCGTGGTGGACGCCAAGGCCCCGCTCACCGCCTTCCTCGACGCGTACGCCGAGGGCGTGCCCGGCGAGCACCGGGAGGACCGGCTGCGCGCTCATGCCCGGGCGCTGCGCGGTCACGTGGACCAGCTGGCCGGCCGCGACTACGCCAGCGCCTTCGCCCCGACGCCCGAGCTGGTCGTCTGCTTCGTGCCCGGCGAGTCGATGCTCTCGGCCGCCCTGGATGCCGACCCGTCGCTGCACGAGCACGCCCTGGCCCGCGGGGTCGTGCTGGCCAGCCCCGGCACGCTGATGGCGCTGCTGCGCACGGTGGCCTTCACCTGGCAGCAGGACGCACTGGCCGGCAACGCCCGCGAGCTGTTCGAGGTCGGCCGCGAGCTCTACACGCGGCTCGGCTCGCTCGGCGCGCACGGCGCCAAGCTCGGCCGCACCCTCTTCCGCGCGGTCGAGGACTACAACGCCCTGGTCGGCACGCTCGAGCGGCGGGTGCTGGTGTCGGCCCGGCGGATGAGCGAGCTGGACCTGGCCGGCGGGCCGCTGCCCGAGGCCCGGCCGATCGAGATCACGCCGCGTCCCCTCACCGCGAGCGAGCTGCTCGACGATCTCGGCGCGCGGCCCGAGCTGGTCGACGAGCCCGTCGACCCGGCCGAGCCCTACCAGGACCAGGTCTCCTGACCGGGCCGGGCCGGGTCAGCTCGCCCCAGCCGCCTTGAGGTCGCGGCGCAGCTCCACCGGCAGCGAGAAGAGCAGTGACTCCTCCGCCGAGACGACCGGCTCCACATCCCCGTACCCGTAGCCGGCCAGGAAGGTCAGCACGTCGCGGACCAGGATCTCCGGCACGCTGGCGCCGCTCGTCACGCCGACGGTGCGCACGCCGGTCAGCCAGGCCGGGTCGATCTCGGCGGCGTAGTCCACGAGGTACGCCGCCTCGGCGCCGTGCTCCAGGGCGACCTCGACCAGCCGGACCGAGTTCGAGGAGTTGTGCGAGCCGACGACGATCACCAGGTCGCAGTCCGGCGCCAGCTGCTTCACCGCGACCTGGCGGTTCTGCGTGGCGTAGCAGATGTCGTCGCTGGGCGGGTCCTGCAGCCGCGGGAAGCGAGCCCGCAGGCGGCGTACGGTCTCCATCGTCTCGTCCACCGACAGCGTCGTCTGGGAGAGCCAGACCACCCGCTCGGGGTCGCGCACCTCGATCCGGTCCGCGTGATCCGGCCCGTCGACCAGCTGGATGTTCCGCGGCGCCTCGCCCGCCGTGCCGACGACCTCCTCGTGCCCCTCGTGGCCGATCAGCAGGATGTCGAAGTCCTCGCCGGCGAAGCGGCGCGCCTCGTGGTGCACCTTGGTCACCAGCGGGCAGGTCGCGTCGATGGTCTTCAGCGAGCGGGCCCGGGCCTCCTCGTGAACAACCGGCGCGACGCCGTGGGCCGAGAAGATCACGGTGGCGCCCTCGGGCACCTCGTCGGTCTCGTCGACGAAGACCGCGCCACGCTCCTCCAGGGTCTGCACCACGTGCTTGTTGTGCACGATCTGCTTGCGCACGTAGACCGGGGCGCCGTAGAGGTCCAGAGCCTTCTCGACCGTGATCACCGCCCGGTCGACGCCTGCGCAGTAGCCACGCGGCGCCGCCAGCAGGACCTTCTTGGGCCGGTCGGCCAGGGAGTCACTCACCAACCCATGGTAGGTGCCCCGCCGTAGGGTGCTCGCCGTGAGCAGTGCCACACCGCCGCAGCCGCCGGCCCGCCGCCGGCTGCCCGAGACCGCGTCGGAGACCACCGCCGAGCATCCGTGGCCGGTCCGGCTGCTCAGCGTCAAGATCGCCGAGTACGTCGCCCGGATGGCGCCGCTGTGGGTGGAGGGCCAGGTCGTGCAGCTGACCCAGCGGCCCGGCACCCGGACGGCGTATCTCACCCTGCGCGACGCGGACGTCGACATGTCCCTGTCGGTGACCGTGCCCACGGTGGTGCTCGACCGGCTGGTCAGCCCGCTCGCCGAGGGCACCCGCGTGGTCGTCAACGCCAAGGCGGAGTACTGGGAGAAGCGCGGCACCCTGATGCTCGCGGCCAGGGACATCCGCCCGGTCGGGGTCGGCGAGCTCCTGGCCCGGATCGAGCACCTCAAGGGCCTGCTGGCCGCCGAGGGGCTGCTCGACCCGGGGCGCAAGCGCCGCCTGCCGTTCCTGCCCGCGACCGTCGGTCTGGTCTGCGGCCGGGCCAGCGCGGCCGAGCGGGACGTGGTCGAGAACGCCCGGAAGCGTTGGCCCGCAGTGCAGTTCGCGATCCGCGAGGTCGCCGTCCAAGGCGCCACCGCGGTGACCGAGGTGGCCGAAGCGGTCAAGGAGCTCGACCGCGACCCGGCCGTCGACGTCATCGTGATCGCCCGCGGCGGCGGCTCGGTCGAGGACCTCCTGCCGTTCAGCAACGAGACTCTGCTGCGGGTCGTCTCCGCGGCGTTCACCCCGATCGTGTCGGCGATCGGGCACGAGGTGGACACACCGTTGCTGGACCTCGTGGCGGACGTCCGCGCCTCCACGCCCACCGACGCGGCCAAGCTGGTCGTGCCCGACATGGCGGAGCAGGTCGCCGGGCTCGGCCGGGCCCGGGGCCGGCTGCTGCGGGCCGTGCAGCAGCGGGTCGACCGCGAGCAGGCGGCCCTCTCGGCGCTGCGCTCGCGGCCGGTGCTGGCCCAGCCCCACTCGATCGTGCAGATGCGCGCGAGCGAGGTCGAGATGGTGCTGGCGCGGGCCCGGGCCGGCCTCGAGACCCGGCTGCACCGGGGGGCCGACGAGGCCCGGCACCTCGCCGCGCAGGTCCGGGCCCTGTCGCCGGCGGCGACCCTGGACCGCGGGTACGCCGTGGTGCAGCGGGTCGACGGCCTGGTGGTGCGCGAGCCGGCCGACGTAACCGAGAAGGACGCCTTGCGCGTGCGCCTGTCCGGGGGCGAGATCGCCGTCCGGGTCGAGGCCTGACCCCGGCCCTGTGGGGCGGCCCACGGCTCTAGGCTGGCCCGCGTGCCGGAGACCGCCGACGTCCAGTCGCTCAGCTACGAGCAGGCCCGCGAGGAGCTGCTCGACGTCGTGCGCAGCCTCGAGGCCGGCGGTACGACGCTCGAGGAGAGCCTGGCCCTCTGGGAGCGCGGCGAGGCGCTGGCCGCCCGCTGCCAGGACTGGCTCGACGGCGCCCGGGCCAAGCTCGACGCGGCCGTCGGCAGGACTGACGGCGCCGCCGCGGACGCCTCCCGAAGCAGCCCCGCAGCGGGACCGGGCGAGGACTGACTAGCTCTCGACCATCAGCCGGAGGCCGAGCGCCACCATCACCGAGCCGGCCACTCGCTCCAGCCAGACGTTCACCCGCGGCCGCAGGATCGCGCCGGCCCGGTCAACCGCGACCGCGAGGGTCGAGAACCACAGGATGTCGACCAGCACGACGGTCCCGGCCATCAGCAGGGCCCACGGCAGCACCGGCGCGGACGGCCGCAGGAACTGCGGGAAGAGCGCGACGAAGAAGACCGCGAGCTTGGGGTTGGCGACGCCCGTCAGCACGCCGGCCCGCCAACCGGCACCGATGCCCCTGACCGGTGCCGTCGCCCCCTCCGGCCGGCCCGCGCCACCAGCCCCACGGGAGTGCAGCAGCGACCGGAGGCCCAAGGCGAGCAGAACGAGCGCGCCACCGATCCTCAGGGCGTCGTACGCCACGCGCGAGGCGAGGATCAGCGAGGAGATGCCGACCGCCGACAGCACGCCCCACAGGAGGACGCCGAGGCTGTTGCCCGCGATCGCCGCGAGCGCCGGCCTCCGCCCGGACCGGGCCGAGATCCGGATGATCGTCGCCGTTGCCGGACCCGGGCTCAGGCTGACGACGACGGCGATCAGCAGGAAGCCGGGCCACGAGCTCATGGTCGGACGATCCTCATGGTCGGACGATAGCCGTCGAAGCCGGCGGGACGCCCGTGCTTTTCCTTGCGGCAGTGGGCGTTCGGCTATCCGCCCAGGGGCTTGAGACTGGCCGCCAGCTGGCCCAGGTCGGTCCAGCTCGCCGTCCCGGTCACGAGCGTCGTGACGCCGCCGTCGACCCGGACGAGCGTCCGCTGCAGGCGGTTCTTGTGCAGCAGCTGCGCCCAGGTCACGCCGTTCACCTGCTGGGTCCCGACCCCGGTCCCGTCCTGGGTGTTGCTGGTCACCCAGTGGGTCGTCGCGTCCTTGGCCTGCTCGACCGCGGCGTACTGCGCGTCGCTCGTCTGGTAGCCCACGTGCCACGTCTGGACGCCGTCGACGCCGCTGAGCAACCGGACGCTCGTCGCCCGCCAGCCCGACGGCAGGCCCTGGGGGACGTCGATGGCGAAGTGCGCCTGTGACCGCACGCCCTGGGCCGTGCCCGCGACGTCGACCGGCGGCTGGGTCACCGCGCTGGGCCTGGGGACGATCAGCACCAGGACGACCACCACGCCCCCGACGACCACGAGCGAGCGGATCATGTCCGCGATGCTGCGGCTGCCCCGGCCGCGACGGGCGGGTCGCGCGGGCGCGGGCGCGGTCTCGGCGGACTGGGTCACACCCCCATCGTCCCCGACGGTCGCAGCGCGGCGCGAACCGGCCGCTAGCATCGGGGCCCTGTCCGGGGCGCACGCACCACGTCAGCCACGAAGGAGTGCGCTATGAGCGATCACGGCTCGGCAACGACACGAGGTCCGCAGCCCGGACGCAACCTGGCCCTGGAGCTGGTCCGCCTCACCGAGGCGGCCGCGCTGGCGGCCGGCCGATGGGTCGGCCGGGGCGACAAGAACGCCGCGGACGGCGCCGCCGTGGACGCCATGCGGAGCATGATCAGCACGGTCGCCATGAACGGCGTCGTGGTCATCGGGGAGGGCGAGAAGGACGAGGCCCCGATGCTCTACAACGGCGAGCGCGTGGGCGACGGGAGCGGCCCCGAGGTCGACGTGGCCGTCGACCCCATCGACGGCACCACCCTGACGGGCAAGGGCCAGGACAACGCGCTCTCGGTGCTGGCCGTGGCCGACCGCGGGGCGATGTACGACCCGAGCGCCGTCTTCTACATGGACAAGCTCGCGACCGGGCCCGAGGGGATCGGCGTGGTCGACATCGGCGCGCCGGTCGGGGAGAACATCCGGGCCCTGGCCAAGGCCAAGGGCGAGGACCCCGAGGACATCACGGTCGTCGTGCTCGACCGGCCGCGTCACGAGCAGATCGTCGCCGACATCCGGGCCAGCGGGGCGCGGATCAAGTTCATCTCCGACGGCGATGTGGCCGGCGCGATCATGGCCGCGCGGCCGGACACCGGCATCGACCTGATGGTCGGTGTGGGCGGTACGCCGGAGGGGATCATCGCCGCCTGCGCGATCAAGTGCCTGGGCGGCGTCCTGCAGGGCCGGCTGTGGCCGCGCAACGACGAGGAGCGGCAGAGGGCCCTCGACGCCGGGCACGACCTCGACCAGGTGCTCGGCGTCGACGACCTGGTCCGTGGTGACGCGTTCTTCGTCGCCACCGGGATCACCGACGGCGAGCTGTTGCGCGGCGTGCGGTACTTCCCCGGCGGTGCCGCGACGTCCTCGCTGGTGATGCGCTCCAAGAGCGGGACCATCCGCCGGGTCGAGGCCACCCACCAGCAGACCAAGGTCAGCGACATCACGGCCTGACCGGCGCGCACACATGACCGACTGGACCCACCTGCCGGCTGACCTCCCGGTCCCCGAGGACGACGGCGCCGCCGACCACCTGGTGGGGACCCACCTGCCGCCGGTGGTCCTGCCGTCGACGTCGGGCGACGCCGTCGATCTCTCGGTGACGGCTGGATCCGTTGTGGTGTACGCCTTTCCGCGGACCGGCGTGCCGGGTGAGCCGCACCTGGTGGAGGACTGGGACCTGATCCCCGGCGCGCGCGGGTGCACCCCGGAGTCGTGTGCGTTCCGCGACCACCATGCGGAGCTGGTCGCGGCCGGAGCAGGCGTCGTGGGGCTCTCGACCCAGGACCCGGCGTACCAGCGTGAGGCGGCCGAGCGGCTGCACCTGCCCTTCGCCCTCCTCTCGGACGAGCGGCACGAGCTGACCGATGCGCTGCGGCTCCCGACCCTGGAGGTCGCCGGCCAGCGGCTGCTCCGGCGGCTGACGATGCTCGTGACCGACGGTGTCGTCGAGCACGTGTGGTACCCGGTCTTCCCCCCTGACACCCATGCCGAGGAGGTGCTCGAATGGCTGCGGACCAACCGCCCCGCCCCGGCCTGACCCTCGTGCTCGGCGAGGCCCTGGTCGACATCGTGGTCACGCCCGACGGGACCTCGCGCGAGCATGTCGGCGGGTTCGGGGCCAACGTCGCGATCGCGCTGGCCCGGCTCGGCGACCCGGTCGAGCTGGCCGCCCACATCGGACGCGACGAGCGGGGCCGGCGGATCGCGGCCCACCTCGAGCGCGACGGCGTCGTCCTCGCCGCCGGGTCGTTCGCGGCCGAGCGGACGCCGACCGCCACGGCCACGCTGGACCAGGCCGGCGTCGCGGCATACACCTTCGACCTGGCCTGGGACCTGCCGGGCGACCTCGGCCCCGGCGCCGCCGTCCACGTCCACGCCGGCTCGATCGCGACGGCCCTGGAGCCGGGAGCCACCCAGCTGCGCCGGATCGTCGGCGCAGCCCGGGCCCAGGCGACCGTGTCGTACGACCCGAACCTGCGGCCGGCGATCCTGCGAGCCCCCGAGCCGCACCGGGCCGGGATCGAGGCCCTGGTCGCGGCCAGCGACGTCGTCAAGGCCAGCGACGAGGACCTGGCCTGGCTGTACGCGGGGGAGGGGGTGGACGACGTGCTGCGCCGGTGGGCCGATGGCGGCCCCGCGCTCGTCGTCTGCACCCTGGGCGGGGACGGGGCCCGGGTGCTGGTCGGCGGCGAGCTGCTGAGCGTGCCGCCGGTGCGGGTCGAGGTGGTCGACACCGTCGGGGCGGGTGACTCGTTCATGGGCGCCCTGATCTCCGGGCTGCTGGAGACGGGCCTGCTCGGGGGGCCGGCTGGTCGAGCGGCGCTGGGGGTCACGGATGCCGACCAGGTCCGGCCGGCGCTGGACCGGGCGATCCGGGTGGCGGCGATCACCTGCTCGCGGGCCGGGGCCGATCCGCCCTACCGGCGCGAGCTCTAGGGCGACGACGAATACCCTGACCTCGTGCCGCTGCCGGAGTTCCGCTACGAAGACCTGCTCCCCATCGGACCGGACGAGACGGCGTACCGGCTGCTGACGACCGAGGGGGTCCGGCTCGTGGCCGGCCCGGACGGCCGTGAGTTCCTCGAGGTCGACCCGGAGGCGCTGCGGCTGCTCAGCGAGACGGCCATGCACGACATCGCCCACTACCTGCGGCCGGCCCACCTGGCCCAGCTGCGCCGGATCCTGGACGACGACGAGGCCAGCCCCAACGACCGGTTCGTCGCCCTCGACCTGCTGAAGAACGCGAACATCGCCGCCGGCGGGATCCTGCCGATGTGCCAGGACACGGGTACGGCGATCGTGATGGGCAAGCGCGGGCAGCAGGTGCTGACGACAGGCGGCCGTCCGGACGAGGAGGCGTTGTCGCGCGGGGTGTTCGAGGCGTACACGCGGCTCAACCTGCGCTACTCGCAGCTGGCGCCGCTGTCGATGTGGGAGGAGGTCAACACCGGCTCCAACCTCCCGGCCCAGATCGAGCTCTACGCCGACACCGCACCCGGGCACGAGACGTCGTACCGGCTGCTCTTCATGGCCAAGGGCGGCGGCTCGGCCAACAAGTCGTTCCTCTACCAGGAGACCAAGGCCGTCCTGAACCCGGAGCGGATGCTGCGCTTCCTCGACGAGAAGCTGCGCGCGCTCGGGACGTCGGCCTGCCCGCCCTACCACCTGGCGATCGTCGTGGGCGGCACGTCGGCAGAGTTCGCGCTGAAGACCGCGAAGTACGCCTCGGCGAAGTACCTCGACACCCTGCCGACCTCGGGATCCCCTGCCGCGCACGGCTTCCGGGACGTCGAGCTCGAGGACCAGGTGCTGGAGCTGACCCGTCAGTTCGGCATCGGTGCGCAGTTCGGCGGCAAGTACTTCTGCCACGACGTGCGGGTCGTCCGGCTCCCCCGGCACGGTGCCTCCTGCCCGGTCGCCATCGCCGTGTCCTGCTCGGCCGACCGCCAGGCCCTGGCCAAGATCACCCGGGACGGCGTCTTCCTCGAGGTGCTGGAGACCGACCCGGCCCGCTTCCTGCCGGAGACCACCGACGCGCACTTGTCGGAGGACAACTCTGCCGCCGTGGACGACGTCGTGAGCATCGACCTCACCCGCCCGATGGCCGAGATCCGGGCCGAGCTCAGCCGGCATCCGGTCCGGACCCGGCTCGCGCTGACCGGCCCACTGGTCGTCGCACGGGACATCGCGCACGCCAGGATCAAGGAGCTGCTCGACGAGGGGCGGCCGATGCCGGACTACCTGCGCGACCATGCCGTCTACTACGCCGGGCCGGCCAAGACGCCCGCGGGACACGCCTCCGGCTCGTTCGGGCCGACGACGGCCGGGCGGATGGACTCCTACGTCGAGCAGTTCCAGGAGGCCGGGGGCTCGCTCGTGATGCTGGCCAAGGGCAACCGCAGCGGGGCGGTCACGGCGGCCTGCGCGACGTACGGCGGGTTCTATCTCGGCTCGATCGGCGGGCCGGCGGCGCGCCTGGCCCAGGACTGCATCAAGCACGTCGAGGTGCTCGAGTACCCCGAGCTCGGCATGGAGGCGGTCTGGAGGATCGAGGTCGTGAACTTCCCAGCATTCATCGTGGTCGACGACAAGGGCAACGACTTCTTCGCCGACGTGACCAGGCCGATGGCGATGTCGATCCCGTTGCGGCCCGGCCTGTGAGCCGGCGGCCGAGCACCCCGGCCGAGGCCTGGGCCGAGCTGGCAGCGGGCAACGAGCGGTTCGTGAGCGGCGCCCACGCGCACCCGAACCAGGACGCCGCGACCCGCGCCCAGCTCTCCCGCGGGCAGCGGCCGTTCGCGTTGATCTTCGGCTGCGCCGACTCCCGGGTCGCGGCCGAGATCATCTTCGACCAGGGCCTGGGCGACCTCTTCATCGTGCGGACCGCCGGCCACGTCGTCGACGCGGGAGTGCTCGGCTCGATCGAGTACGGCGTGGAGGTCCTCGGCATCCCCCTGGTCGGCATCCTCGGCCACGACTCCTGCGGCGCGGTCGCCGCCACGGTGGAGGCGCTCGACAACGGCCCGATGCCCGGCGGCTACCTGCGCGACCTGGTCGAGCGGGTGACCCCGAGCGTGCTGGCCGCGCGGCAGGCCGGCCGGACGGCCACCGACGAGATCGAGGCCGAGCACGTGCGCCAGACCGGCGCGCTGCTCGTCGACCGGTCCCGCGCACTGGCCGCCGCCGTCGACGCGGGGCGGACGGCCATCGTCGGGCTGGTCTACGACCTGGCCGACGGCCGGACCCGGATCGTGGGCACGTCCGGTGACATCGGCCCCGCAGGTCGTGCCTGACCCGGAGTACGTCCTGCCGCTCGAGCTGGCCCGCGCGCCTGCTGCGGGCGGCGGGGAGCTCGTCCTGCGCCGCCGGCCCGGCGCCGGCCACGGCGGCATCGACGTCTACGAGCTGATCGTCGACGGGGCCTTCGCCATGGACACGGTCGAGGTGTCCACCGAGCTCCGGCTGGCCAGCGAGACACTGCGCCGGCTGCCGGGGCGCCGCTGGCGGGTCGTCGTCGGCGGTCTCGGCCTCGGGTTCACCCTGCGCGAGCTGCGGTCCGACCAGCGGGTCGCCCGGATCGAGGTGGTCGAGCTCGAGCCGGCACTGGTCGAGTGGATCCACGCCGGCCTCGTCCCGCCGGCCGTCGGCGTGCTCGACGACCCGCGAATGACGGTGACCATCGCCGACATCGCGACGTACCTCGCGCAGCTCGGCCCCGAGTCCGTCGACGCCGTCCTGCTCGACGTCGACAACGGCCCGGACTTCCTGGTCCACGAGTCGAACTCAGCGCTCTACCAGCCCGCCGCGCTGGCGTCCGCCCTGCGCGCCCTGCGGCCCGGCGGTGTACTCACGGTGTGGTCGGCCGGCCCGGCACCGGCCCTGAAGGCCGCCCTGGGGACGCTGTCCGCCGTCGTCGAGGAGGTGCCGCTCGCGGTACGCCGCGAGGGCCGGATCCTGGACTACGCGCTCTACCTCGTCAGGCGCCCGTAGAGGACACCGCAGCGCGCCCGGCCACCGAGCCAAGCCATGATGAGTGGATGAGCGGCGACGAGGCGAGCGAGTTCCGGACCGAGCACGACACGATGGGCGAGGTCCAGGTGCCGGCGCGGGCCAAGTGGCGGGCGCAGACCCAGCGGGCGGTCCAGAACTTCCCGATCTCCGGCCGCCCGCTCGAGCCGGCCCACCTGCACGCGATCGCGCAGATCAAGGCCGCGGCGGCGAGGGTCAACGCCCGCCTCGGCGTGGTCGACACCGACCGGGCCCAGGCGATCGAGGCCGCGGCGCGGGACGTGGCCCGCGGTCAGTGGGACGCGGAGTTCCCCATCGACGTCTTCCAGACCGGCTCCGGCACGTCGAGCAACATGAACGCCAACGAGGTCATCGCGACGCTCGCCAGCGAGGTCCTGGGCCGGGACGTCCACCCCAACGACGACGTCAACGCGTCCCAGTCCAGCAACGACACGTTCCCCACAAGCATCCACATCGCCGCCGCGGCCGGCGTCGTCCACGACCTCGTGCCCGCCCTGGAGACGCTCCGAGACTCGTTGCAGCGCAAGGCGATCGAGTTCGCCGACGTCGTCAAGTCCGGCCGGACCCACCTCATGGACGCCGTACCCGTCACCCTGGGGCAGGAGTTCGGCGGGTACGCAGCGCAGATCGGCTACGGGATCGACCGGCTGGAGGGCGCGCTCCCTCGGGTCGCCGAGCTGCCCCTCGGCGGCACGGCGGTCGGCACGGGCATCAACACCCCGCCGGGCTTCGCCGCCGCGGTCATCGCCGAGCTCGCCGCGGACACCGGGCTGCCCCTGACCGAGGCCCGGAACCACTTCGAGGCCCAGGGCACGCAGGACTCCCTCGTCGAGCTGTCCGGGCAGCTCCGGACGATCGCGGTCGGCCTGACCAAGATCTGCACCGACCTGCGGTGGATGGGCTCCGGCCCGCTTGCCGGCATCGGCGAGATCCGGCTGCCGGACCTGCAGCCCGGGTCGAGCATCATGCCCGGCAAGGTGAACCCGGTCATCCCGGAGGCGACGACGATGGTCTGCGCCCAGGTGATCGGCAACGACGCGGCCGTCGGCTTCGCCGGCGCCCTGGGCAACTTCGAGCTCAACGTCATGCTGCCGGTGATCGCGCGCAACCTGCTCGAGTCGATCCGGCTGCTCGCCGCCGCGTCCCGGCTCCTGGCCGCGAAGTGCGTCGACGGCATCGAGGCGGACGTCGAGCGCTGCCGGGAGCTGGCCGAGAAGTCACCCGCCATCGTCACCCCGCTCAACCGGCAGCTGGGCTACGAGGCGGCGGCCAAGATCGCGAAAACCGCTCTGGCCCAGAGCAAGACGATCCGGCAGACCGTGATCGACCTCGGCTACGTCGAGCGCGGCGAGATCACCGAGCAACAGCTCGACCAGAGCCTCGACGTCCTCGCGATGACGAGGTCCCCGGACGCCTAGGCCGAGGGCGCCCGGCCCCAGCGACAGGGGTCGGTCAGTACCAGCCGTGGCCCTCGCTGTGCGCCCAGGCGCCGCAGGGCGAGCCGTACCGCGCGCGGATGTAGCCCAGGCCCCAGGTGATCTGGGTCAGCGGGTTCTTGCGCCAGTCCGACCCGGCCGAAGACATCTTCGAGCCGGGCAGCGCCTGCGGGATGCCGTACGCGCCGGACGAGGGGTTCGTCGCGGTGAGGGACCACTTCGACTCGCGGGTCCACAACCGGTCCAGGCAGCCGAACTGCGAGGCGCCCCAGCCGTACTTCGGGAGCATGGCCCGCGCGACGACCTTGGGGTTCCTGGAGGTGAGGGCCCGGCGCTGCGCCGCCCGTGCGGCCCGGTGCAGGCGGACCAGCCGCTCGGCGGCCAGCTCGCGCTGCACGGCGTGGTAGATCCGGCCGCCGGCCGGCCGGCCCTGCTGGACGGCGAAGCCCTTGCCGCCGTACGCCGCGTCGACGGCCCGCGTCGTCGCGGCTGCCGCTGCGACGTGCGGCGCTGACGGCGCATGACCGGTCGCTGCCGCAACTGCGGCTGCGGAGCTGACGACGGCCATGGCCGCGGCGCCGGACAGGGTCGGACGGCCGAGGACGGCTCGGAGCACTGATTACCCTTCGTTGGCCGCCCGCGGGCAACCCTGTCTCCAGGGCCCCGGACCCACGCGGCGGTCGAGCGATTCGTCCACCACCGTGCCTGGTTGCACCCGCAATGACAAATCAGGACGGCCCGGTGTGGCATACCCCACAGGGGCCTTTCGACCGCTTTGGGTCAGATGTCGATGCCCTCGAGCAGCTCGGTGACCAGCGCCGCGATCCGGCTGCGCTCGGAGCGGGTCAGGGTCACGTGGGCGAACAGCGGATGCCCCTTCAAGGCCTCGATCACGGCCGCGACACCGTCGTGCCGGCCGACCCGCAGGTTGTCGCGCTGGGCGACGTCGTGGGTCAGCACGACCTTGGAGTTCTGACCGATCCGCGACAGGACGGTGAGCAGCACGTTGCGCTCCAGCGACTGGGCCTCGTCGACGATCACGAACGCGTCGTGCAGCGAGCGCCCCCGGATGTGGGTCAGCGGCAGGACCTCGAGCATCCCCCGGTCCATGATCTCCTCGACCACCTCGGAGGAGACCAGCGCGCCGAGGGTGTCGAAGACCGCTTGGGCCCACGGGTTCATCTTCTCGGACTCGCTCCCGGGCAGGTAGCCGAGATCCTGGCCGCCCACGGCGTAGAGCGGCCGGAACACCACGACCCTGCGATGCTGGCGGCGCTCCATCACGGCCTCGAGCCCGGCACACAGGGCCAGCGCGCTCTTGCCCGTGCCGGCCCGGCCGCCCAGGCTCACGATGCCGACATCGCTGTCCAGCAACAGATCCAGCGCGATCCGCTGCTCGGCACTGCGGCCGTGCAGCCCGAACGCGTCCCGGTCGCCGCGCACCAGCCGGACCTGCTTGTCCGGTGTCACCCGGCCGAGCCCGCTGCCCCGCGACGACAGCAGCACCAGGCCGGTGTGGCACGGCAGCTCGGCCGCGGCTGCGACGTCGACCGAGCCGTCGTCGTAGAGCGACTGCATCTGCTCGTCGGTGACCTCGACCTCGTCCATCCCGGTCCAGCCGGTGTCGATGGTCAGCTCGGCGCGGTACTCCTCGGCGTCCAGGCCCACCGCCGACGCCTTGACCCGCATCGGCAGGTCCTTGGAGATGACGGTGACGTCGAACCCCTCGGCGGCCAAGTTCTTGGCCACCGCCAGGATGCGGGTGTCGTTGTCCCCCAACCGGAATCCGGCGGGCAGCGCCTGCGGATCGGTGTGGTTGAGCTCCACCCGCAGCGTGCCGCCGTCGTCGCCGACCGGCAGGGGTGCGTCCAGGCGCCCGTGCTGGACCCGCAGGTCGTCCAGCAGCCGCAACGCCTGCCGGGCGAAGTACCCGAGCTCCGGGTGGTGACGCTTGGCCTCCAGCTCGGTGACCACGACGACCGGCAGCACGACCTCGTGCTCGGCGAACCGCACCAGCGCTCGGGGATCGGAGAGCAGGACCGAGGTGTCCAGGACGTACGTACGGCGAGTGGGCTGCATCGCGTGAGCCTCCTGAGCAGGATGCCTTCGACGCTAAGGGCCGGACGCCGCCGAGTGAGGCAACGCCACGCCGTACGCCGGGTGAACTAGAAGTCCCACTCCGCCGGCCGGACGACGGTCCCTGCTCGGGATCTGCGCACGCTCCTACCGGCACGTCCCCACCCGCGAGGCCCTGGTCGACGCGGCGTACCAGGGCGAGCTGGCCCAGCTCTGCGACGGCGCGCCGGCGCTGCTGGCCCGCCACTCGTAGCCGACTGCTCGGCGCGGTCGGGACCCTGCTCGAGGCCGGTACGGCGACCGGTGCGCTCCGCCCGGACGTGCAGGCCGGCCGCGTCCTCGACCTCCTGATGGACGGCCTCGCCGCCCGCCCCTGACTCCCGTCCGGCGGCAGTGCCCAGCAGGGCGCTAGCGGCCCAGCCGGCGCTCGCGGCCGGCGTACGTCCGCATGGCGCGCAGGAAGTCGATCTTGCGGAAGTCCGGCCAGTAGGCCTCGCAGAAGTAGAACTCGCTGTGCGCGCTCTGCCAGAGCAGGAAGCCGCCGAGTCTCTGCTCCCCCGACGTCCGGATCACCAGGTCCGGGTCCGGCTGCCCGGCCGTGTAGAGGTGCTCGGCGATGTGCTCGACGTCCAGGATCTCGGCCAGCTCCTCGATCGAGGTCCCGCGCGCGGCCTGCTGGTGCAGCAGCGAGCGCACCGCGTCCGCGATCTCCCGGCGTCCGCCGTACCCCACGGCGACGTTGACGGTGATGCCGGTGACGTCGCGGGTGCTCTCGGCCGACTCCTTCAGCCGCTGGGACGTCGCGGCCGGCAGCAGGTCCAGCGCGCCGACCGGCTGCAGCCGCCAGCGCCGGGTCGAGGCCAGGTCGCTCACCGTGCCCTCGATGATCGCCAGCAGCTCCGTCAGCTCGTCCTGCGAGCGGTTCAGGTTGTCGGTGGAGAGCAGCCACAGGGTGACCACCTCGACGCCGACCTCCTCACACCAGCCGAGCAGGTGCTGGATCTTGTCGGCACCGGCCTGGTGCCCGTCCCGCGTCCGCGCTCCGTAGGCCCGGGCCCAGCGCCGGTTGCCGTCGACGATGACACCGACGTGATGCGGTACGGCGGCAGGGTCGAGCTGCGCGGCGATCCGGCGGCCGTACGCGCCGTACACCAGGTCACTCAGCCACACGGGACCTCCCGCGCGAACGCTACCGCCGCCGTCCCGGGGGCGGGCCGATCACCACGAGATGATCACCTCGAACGCACTCCGCCGTAACCTACGGAGGCGTAAGTTGGTGCGATGAACCCACCAGAGCCCTCGCTGGTGGAGACTGCCGTCGCGGCGATCAAGCCCAAGCTGCGCGGGTGGATCCATCTCGGGACCTTCCCGCTCGCGCTCGTCGCCGGGATCGTCCTGGTGGCCCTGGCCCCGACCGAGAGGGCCCGGGTCGCCTCCGCGGTCTTCGCCCTCACCGCGGCGCTGCTCTTCGGCACCAGCGCGCTCTACCACCGCGGCAACTGGTCGCCGCGCTGGTCCGGCATCCTCAAGCGGCTGGACCACTCCAACATCTTCCTGATCATCGCCGGCACCTACACGCCGTTCGCCGTGCTGCTGCTGCCCCCGTCGCAGGAGCGCACGCTCCTGTGGCTGGTCTGGGGCGGCGCCATCGGCGGCGTGCTGTTCCGGGTCTTCTGGGTCGGGGCCCCCCGCTGGCTCTACACGCCGGTCTACATCGCGCTCGGCTGGGTGGCGGTGTTCTACCTGCCGGCCTTCCTCGAGCACGGCGGCGTCGGCGTCCTGACCCTGATCGCGGTCGGCGGTGGCCTCTACACGCTGGGTGCCGTCGTCTACGCGACCAAGCGCCCCAACCCGAGCCCCCGCTGGTTCGGCTTCCACGAGATCTTCCACGTCTTCACCGTGGCCGCCTTCGTCGTCCACTACATCGCCGTGTCGATGTCGGTCTACCCCACCGCCTGAGCCCGGGCTCCGGCCGCAGCTCAGGTCAGCTTCAGCCTCAGGCCAGCTCCGGCCCGGCCGCCCGGACCTCGTCCACCTGCTCCATCGCGGTCCGCAGCTGGCCCAGCCACTCCTCGGCGTGCTCGCCGGTCAGCCGCACGCACCAGGCCAGCGCGTGGGCGCGCGAGCGCGCGACGCCGGCCGCGACCAGGGTGTCGAGCACCTGGCGCTCGGGCTGGCGCAGCCGGGTCATCACCGGGACGGCCAGGTGGGTGAACAGCTCGCGCCGCTCGCCGGCGGTCACGCCCCAGGCCACCTTGCGGTCGAACCGGTGCTCCACCTCTCGGGCCAGCTCGATCCGGCGCTCGCGGGTGTCCTCGCGGAAGCCGCGGATCCGGCCAGCCCGGGCCTCGGCCCGCTCGGCGTCGGACGCGTCCTCACCGACGGCGGGCTCGGCGATGGTCAGGACGACCGTGATCTCCTCGCGGTCGACGGTGATGGTGGGGGCCGCGGTCGCGGTCCACTCCTCGGGCAGGCGCCCGGTGAACCAGCCGCGGATCGCGGCGGTGGTGTCGTTGTCTGTGCTCATGCCTGAGGATTACATGATTACTCGCTTGCATCCAGCCTGTTCGCCGTGGGCAGACCGGCCTGATCCCAGCCGGCCTGGACCCAACCGGCCAGGGCCCGCGGATCGGTGAGCGGCAGGTCGCAGACCATCCCCCGGCACGGGTACGCCGCGGCCTCCCCACCCACGAGCGGCCGGTCCGCGAGCAGGGCCGGCCCTCGCGCGTCACCGCGGCCCGAGTCCGCCGGGTCGCCCACGGCGACCACCAGGCCCGGAGCGGTGCCGGCCAGGGCCGCCCGGACGAGGGCGAGCCGGGCCGGGTCGTCGGTGCGGCCGACGACCGCCACCTCGCGCGGCCCGTCGGCCATCGCCTCGGAGACCGCGAGGGACCAGCCGGCCGCCCGGGGCGCCTGGGTGGCGATCCGCGCGCTCTGGGCCAGGGCCCGCTCGGCCAGCTGGCGATGTCGCGGGGACCCGGTCAGCGCCGACCAGGTCAGCAGCACCCCGGCGGCCGCGCTGGTACCGGCCGGCGTCGCACCGTCGGTGGGGTCGTGGGCCCGGCCACGCCCGCCGAGCGCGGAGACCAGCGCCGGGTCCGGGGCATCGGCCGCGGTGTCCCTGAAGCCGGTGCCCTCGTCGTCCCAGAAGCGCTCGACCATGACGTCGATGAGACCAGAAGCCGCGTCGTACCAACGGTTCTCGCCCGTCACGGCGTAGAGCGCGAAGAGGCCCTCCATGACGTCGGCGTAGTCCTCGAGCACCCCTGCGGGCGCACCCACGGCGCCCAGGCGCGACACGCGACGCAGCCCGCCGTCGACCAGGTGGACGTCCAGCAGCAGGGCGGCCGCGCGTCGAGCCGCCTCCACCAGGTCGGGGCGGCCGGTGAGCGCGCCGGTCTCGGCCAGGGCGGCGACGGCCAGCCCGTTCCAGGCCGCCACGACCTTGTCGTCTCGGGCCGGCTGCGGGCGGGTGGCCCGGTGGGCCCGCAAGCGCTCGCGGGCACCGAGCCAGCGTTGCCGGTCGGCGCCGGCCAGCTCGCTCTCGTCGCGGAGCAGCTGCAGGGTCGAGCTCCCGTGCTCGAAGGTCCCGGCGTCGGTGACGGCGCAGAGGTCGGCCACCCAGGCGCCGTCGTCCGGGCCGAGCACCTCCGCCAGCTCGGCCGGCGTCCACACGTAGGTCAGCCCCTCGACCCCGTGACCGTCGGGGAGGGCCGTGTCGGCGTCCAGGCTGGCGGCCAGGCCGCCCTGCGCCGTACCCAGCCCGTCGACCATGAAGTCACAGGTCTCCACGGCGACCCGGCGAGCGACCTCGTCCTGGGAGAGCCGCCACCAGTGCAGGTAGGTCCGGGCCAGCAGGGCGTTGTCGTACAGCATCTTCTCGAAGTGCGGCACGACCCAGGCGGCGTCGACGCTGTAGCGCGCGAAGCCGCCCTCCAGCTGGTCGTACATCCCGCTGCGCGCCATCGCCGTGACCGTCCGGCCGGCCATGTCCGCGGCGATGCCGGCCGTCGGCGACGACATGTCCCGGGCGCTGTGCCGGATGAGCCACTCCAGGACCATCGACGGCGGGAACTTCGGGGCGCCACCGAAGCCGCCGTGCCGCTCGTCGAACCCGCGCTGGAGTGCGACGACGGCCCCGGCCAGCGCCTGCGCGTCGAGCGGTCCGTCGCCGGCCGGGGCGTCCTGCTCGGCCAGCCGCTCGGCGATCCGGTCGCCGGCCTCGACGACGTCGTCGCGCCGCTCGGCCCAGGCCTCGGCCACCGCCGCCAGCACCTGCCGGAAGGACGGCATCCCCTGCCGCGGAGCGGGTGGGTAGTAGGTGCCGGCGAACACCGGACGGCCCTGCGGCGTCAGGAAGACCGTCATGGGCCAGCCGCCGTGACCGGTCAGGGCCTGGGTGGCCTCCATGTAGACGGCGTCGACGTCGGGCCGCTCCTCGCGGTCGACCTTGACGCAGACGTACGCCGCGTTCATCTCCGCAGCGGTCACCGCGTCCTCGAACGACTCGTGCGCCATCACGTGGCACCAGTGGCACGCGGCGTACCCGATCGAGAGCAGGACGGGCACGTCACGACGCGCCGCCTCC
This sequence comes from uncultured Actinomycetota bacterium, assembly GCA_963795385.1. Classification (GTDB taxonomy): domain Bacteria; phylum Actinomycetota; class Actinomycetes; order Actinomycetales; family CAVURS01; genus CAVURS01. The sequence continues at coordinate 345,721 of CAWCHK010000002.1, read as the reverse complement.
GCAAAGGCCTCCTCGCCCCACTGCCACCAGTCGACCGGGTTGTCCTTGTGCTGCAACAGGTACGGCGAGGTCGCACGGCCCAGGCGGTTGGTCACCCCGCCAGTGTGGCTCAGGTCGTGAAGCTGCTCGTGCTGGAGCGGGCCGCCCCGCTGCCGGAGGCCTTGCCCTGCAAGCGGTCCAGCCGCTTCTGCAGCCGGGCCTGCTGGTGGGTGAGGCGCTGCTCCTTCAGGCCCTTGCGGTAGGTCTGCAGGGCCTTCTTCGCATCCGGGTTGGCGGCCAGCCACTTCTTCAGCTCGGCCTGGCGCTGGTCGGCGGGCAGGGCCAGCACCTTGTCCAGCTCGGTCTTGACCGACGGGTTGGCGGCCAGGAACTTCGCCCAGCCCGCGGCCTTGCCGGCGAGCGCCTGCGCGATGTTCGGGTGGTCGGCCAGGAACTGCTCGATCGAGTCCTTCTGCGCCGACGTCAGCGGCGCTGCCGTCCGGGCAGCAGCGGCGGTGGACGGGTTCCCCGTGCTGGCCAGGGCAGGGACGGTGATGGCGAGGCCGCCGGCGACGACGGCGCCGGCGACGAGGGAGGCTGTGGTTCGCTTCATACCGACGACGCTAGGGCCGGCGCCTCAGCCGTGGGTTCGGTCGATGTTCGGGTTCGGTAAGAACTCGGGGCGTGAGAGCTACTGCTCGTCCTTCACGGGCGCCGCGGGCGCCTCGTCGCTCCCGGGCTCCTCCGCCCGCTCCGACGCGTCGGCGCGGTAGCGCATCCGCCGCAGGTGCCCGTTCATGTTGCGCACCAACAGGTACAGCGCGACGGCGAGCAGGAAGAACGCGAGGAAGCCAAGGATCCCCGGCGACACCGAGTTCGGGTCGTTGATGTCGACCGAGGCGAGCAGGGTCATGCGTCGACCGGGTCGCGCAGACCGGCGAAGAGGTCGTCCTCGGGCAGCTCGACCTCGATGCTGGCCTTGGCCAGCTCGAAGTCCTCGGTCGGCCAGATCCGGGTCTGCATCTCGTGCGTCGCCCGGAAGAAGCCCCCGTCGGGGTCGACCTGGGTGCGATGCGCCTTGAGCGCCCGGTCCCGGACGTCGAAGTACTCCGAGCACTCGACCCGGGTCGTGATGTTGCGCTCCTCGCGGGGGTTGTCCTCCCAGTTCTCCAGCCACTCGGCGTACGGCGAGTCGATGCCCTCGGCCAGGAACGCCTCGTGGAAGGCGACGACGCGCTTCCGGGTGAACGTGTGGTTGTAGTAGATCTTGCTGACCTGCCAGGGCTCGCCGGCGTGCGGGTAGCGCTCCGGATCGGCCGCGGCGTCGAACGCCTCCATGCTCACCGTGTGGCACATGATGTGGTCCGGGTGCGGGTAGCCGCCGTTCTCGTCGTACGTCGTCATGACGTGCGGACGGAACGAGCGGACCAGGCGGACCAGTGGCTCCGTAGCCGTGTGCAGCGGCTCCAGCGCGAAGCAGCCCTCCGGGAGCGGCGGCAGCGGGTCACCCTCCGGCAGCCCGGAGTCCACGAAGCCCAGCCACTCGTGCTTCACGCCGAGGATGCGGGCCGCCTCGGCCATCTCGTGCCGGCGCACCTCGGGCATGTCGCGCAGCAGGGCCGGGTCGTCCTTGAGGGCCGGGTTCAGCACGTCGCCGCGTTCGCCGCCCGTGCAGCTGACGACCAGGACCTCGCAGCCCTCGGCGACGTACCGCGCCATCGTCGCCGCGCCCTTGCTGGACTCGTCGTCCGGATGGGCGTGCACACACATCAACCGCAACGGCTCACTCACCGCGCTCCTCCACACACAACTCGAGTCCGGCAGGTTCAGGTCCGGCCAGGGGTCGCACCGGCCGTAGGCGACAATCCTGCCAGCACCGCGAATAGTCCCCGGCACGCGAGGAGGTGGGGCCGTGCAGGCGACGGTCCCGGTGGACCGCTACGGCCGCCGACCCTCCCGCCCCCGCCGGGCCGTGCTCGTGGGCGCTGCGGCGGCCGTCCTGGTCGCCACAGTGGCGTGGTTCGGGTGGGCGGCGTACTCCGGGCGGGACTCGGCGACGGGCACGGATGTCGGGTTCGTGGTGGTCGATGACTCCTCGGTCCGCGTGACCTTCGACGTGACCCGGCCGAAGGACAAGACCGCCGTCTGCACCGTCCAGGCGCTGGACACCGGCTTCGCGGTCGTGGGCACGGTCCAGGTCTCCGTCGGACCGTCCGCGAGCAGCGTCGTACGCACGACGGCGACGGTCCGGACCACGAACCGGGCGACGTCCGGCCAGGTGAACGGCTGCGCGGTTCGCCACTGACGGCGTTACCCTGGACGATCCCCGTAAGGAATGTGAGTACACACGTGAGCAACCTGACCGAGAACGTGCGGTGGCTGACCCAGGAGCAGTTCGACAAGCTCAAGGGCGAGCTCGACCACCTCGCCGGGCCCGGTCGCAGCGACCTGGCCAAGAAGATCGAGGCCGCCCGCGAAGAGGGCGACCTGCGCGAGAACGGCGGCTACCACGCGGCCAAGGAGGAGCAGGGCAAGCAGGAGGCCCGGATCCGCCAGCTCACCCAGCTGCTCGAGAACGCCACCGTCGGCGAGGCGCCCAGGGACACCGGCGTCGTCGAGCCCGGCATGGTGGTCGACGTCGAGCTGGCCGGGGACAAGATGACCTTCCTGCTCGGCAGCCGCGAGGCCTCGATGGACGACGACCTCGAGGTCTACAGCGCCACCTCGCCGCTGGGTGCGGCCATCATCGGCAAGAAGGCCGGCGAGTCCGCGTCGTACACCTCGCCCAACGGCAAGTCGTTCGAGGTCAAGGTCCTCTCGGCCAAGCCCTACGTCCCCTGACCGTCAGCGCCGGCCTGGGCCCGGGTGGCCGGATGTCCGCGGCCGACGCCGCGTGGCTCGGGCTGGACCGGCCCGAGCACCTGATGGTGGTCACGGCCGTGCTCCGGCTCGAGGGCCGGATCGAGCTCGACGTCCTCCGGGAGCTGGTCCGGGACCGTCTGCTCGGGACCTACCCAACGCTGACCCGGCGCCCGGTGCGCTCGCGGCTGCCGCTGGTCCGCCCGACCTGGCAGGACGACCCCGACTTCGACGTCGCCCGCCACGTCGGAGCCGTCGATCTCAGTGCGGGCCCGGGCGAAGCGGCCCTCATGGCGTACGTCGGCGACCTGATGGGCACGCCCCTGGACCTCACTCACGCCCCCTGGACCCTGACCCTGGTCCGGCTGCCGGACCACTCGGCCGTCGTCGCCCGCCTGCACCACTGCCTGGCCGACGGCATCGCCCTGGCCGGAGTCCTCCTCTCACTGGTCGAGAGCGCCGAGCCGGCGAGCGCGGCGAGCAGGGCGTCCCGACCTCACAGGCGCCCGAGCCCACGCACCCTGATCACCGCCGCACTGAGCACCGTCACGGGCGTCGTGGCCGGGCGGTCGGACGCCGACAGCCGGCTGCGCGGACGGGCGTCCGTGGGCCGCCGCGCCGCCTGGACCACGCCGCTGGACCTGGGCTCGGTGAAGGAAGCCGCCAGCGGTCTCGGGGTCAGCGTCAACGACATCCTGCTGGCGGCCGTCGCCGGCGGCCTGCGCCAGTGGCTCCTCGACCACGAGCAGCCGCCGGTCGACCTGCGGGTGATGGTGCCGGTCGACCTGCGCCGCGGGGCCGAGGTGCCGGCCGAGCTCGGCAACCGCTTCGGCATCGTCTTCGTCGCGTTGCCGTTGGCCGAGCCGAGCCGCGCGGCTCGGGTCGCGGCCGTGGCCCGCTCGACGAGCGAGGCCACGTCGTCACCGGTCGCGCCCGCGTCGTACGGGTTGTTGCGACTCGTCGGGGTCCTGCCGCGCTGGGGTCAGGGCCTGGCCGCGAGCCTGCTCGGCCGGGTCGCGACGGCCATCGTCACCAACGTGCCCGGCCCGCGCTCACCGCTGACCCTCGGCGGCGTACCGCTGACCAGCGTCGTCTTCTGGGTGCCGCACATCGGCCCGATCGGCATCGGCGTCAGCATCTTCAGCTACGCGGGCACCGTGACGCTGGGCGTGGCGACCAACAGCTCGCTCGGGATCAGCCCAGCCGAGCTGGTGACGGCGATCGAGGCCGAGCTGACGGGCCTCGGCCCGGCTCAGCGCGAGGCGGCCCGGGCGTAGAGCCGGATCGCCAGCGGCACGAAGACGGCCAGGATGATCACGACCCAGATCATCGTGTAGAGCTCAGGGTGCTGGATCGACCAGGCGCTGGAGATGTTGCGCAGGCTCGGCTGGGCCGGCACGTTGCCGAACTGGTTGCGGCCGGCCTCGCTCAGCGAGGTGAGCGGGTTCCAGGTGGCGAAGGTCTTGAGGATGCCGGGCAACGACTTGAGCGGCACGAACGTGCTGGCGATGAACGTGATCGGGAAGATCACGATGAACGCGGCGTTGTTGACCACCTCGGGCGTCGGCACGATCAGGCCGACGCAGGCCATGATCCAGGAGAAGGCGAACGAGAACGCCAGCAGGAGCAGGAAGCCGATCGCCGCGTGCCACACGTTGGTGTGGATCCGCCAACCGACGACGAGCCCGGTGAGCGCCATGACGACCAGGACGATGAGGTTGTTGAGCAGGTCCGAGACGGTACGGCCGACCAGCACCGCCGACCTCGACATCGGCAGGGACCGGAACCGGTCGATGATGCCCTTCTGCATGTCGTCGGCCAGCCCCGCGCCGGTGAGCGTGGCACCGAAGACGACGGTCTGGGCGAAGATCCCGGCGATCAGGAACTCGCGATAGTTGACTCCGGGCACGGACACCGCGCCGCCGAAGACGTAGGCGAAGAGCAGCACGAACATGATCGGCTGCAGGGTGGTGAACACCAGCAGGTCGGGCACCCGCCGGATCTTGATCAGGTTGCGCTTCGCGATGACCGTGCCATCGGCGAGTGCGGACAGGACGCTCATGCGTTCGCTCCCTTGCGGCTGTTGCGACCCTTGGCCGGGGCGCCGTCCTCGGGCTCGTCCTCGGAGGCCGCGTGGCCGGTGAGGGACAGGAACACGTCGTCGAGGGTCGGCCGCCGGACGCCGACGTCCTGCACGGCCACGCCGCCGCCGTCCAGCCGGCGCAGCGCCTCCACGAGGGCACTGGTGCCGCCGGAGACCGGGACGGACAGCGCCCGGCTGTGCGCCTCGACCTTGACCTCGCCGTCGCCGATCTCGGCGAGCAGGGCCCGGACCTCCTCCAGCCGGCTCGCGTCGGCGATCACCAGCTCCAGCCGCTCGCCGCCCATCTGGGTCTTGAGCTGGTCGGACGTGCCCTCCGCGATGACCCGGCCGTGGTCGACCACGACGATCCGGTGGGCCAACCGGTCGGCCTCCTCGAGGTACTGCGTCGTCAGCAGCAGGCTGGTGCCGGCCGCGACCAGCTCGGAGATGACCACCCACATGTCGTTGCGGCTGCGCGGGTCGAGCCCCGTCGTCGGCTCGTCCAGGAACAGCACCTGGGGGTCGGCGACCAGGGCCCCGGCCAGGTCCAGCCGGCGGCGCATCCCCCCGGAGTAGGTCTTGACCGGGCGGTCGGCGGCCTCGGTCAGGTCGAACCGCTCGAGCAGCTCGCGGGCGCGCGAGCGCGCCGGAGCCCGGCCCAGGTGGTAGAGCCGGCCGACCATGTCGAGGTTCTCGAAGCCGGTGAGGTGCTCGTCGACCGCGGCGTACTGCCCGGAGACGCCGATCATGCGGCGCACCCGGTCCGGATGGCGCAGGACGTCGATGCCGGCGACCGAAGCGGACCCCTCGTCGGGGTTCAGCAGCGTCGTCAGCACGCGGACGGCAGTGGTCTTGCCGGCGCCGTTCGGCCCCAACACCCCGAGCACCGATCCGTGGGGGACGGTCAGGTCGAGGCCGTCCAGCGCCGTCACCGACCCGTAACGCTTGACCAGCCCGCGGGCCACGACTGCATCGCTCATAGGGAGCGATCCTGGCAGAACGCACCGACAGGTCCGAACGGTTATCCGGCGACCACGGTCGCGGCGGTCAGCCGATGACCACCGGATAGCCACGATCACGCAGCGCGTCGATGACCTGCTCGCAGTGCTCGCGACCCTTGGTCTCCACCTGCACGGCGATCTCGACCTCGTCCAGGCCGAGCGTCGCATTGGTCCGCACGTGCTCGACCTCCAGCACGTTGGCGTCGGCCTCGGCGAGCATCGCGAGCAGTGCGGAGAGCGAGCCCGGGCGGTCGGGGACGCGCACCCGGACCTGCAGGTAGCGGCCGGCCGCGGCCAGCCCGTGACGCAGGACGCGGAGCATCAGCAGCGGGTCGATGTTGCCGCCGGACAGGACCGCGACGACCGGAGGCCGGACCAGCGACGGGTCGGCCATCAGGGCCGCGACGCTGGCCGCGCCGGCCGGTTCCACCACCAGCTTGGCCCGCTCGAGAAGGTAGAGCAGCGCCCGCGACAGCATCTCCTCGCTCACAGTCACGAACTCGTCGACCAGGGCCTCGACGATCGAGTAGGGCACCTCACCCGGGCAGCCGACCGCTATGCCGTCCGCCATCGTGGCCATCCGGTCCAGCGGCACGGGCCGGCCGGCAGCCAGCGACGCGGGGTACGCCGCGGCCCTCTCCGCCTGGACTCCGATCAGCCGCACGTCCGGGCGCTTGGCCCGGACGACGGTCGCGATCCCGGCGAGCAACCCGCCGCCGCCGGCCCCGACGACGATGGTCTGGACGTCCGGGCACTCCTCCAGGATCTCCAGTCCTACGGTGCCCTGGCCGGCCACGATGTCCGCGTGGTCGAACGGATGGATCAGGACCGCACCGCTCTCCGCGGCGTACGCCCGCGCTGCGACCAGGCACTCGTCGATGGTGTGGCCGAGCTGCTCGATCTGCGCGCCGTAGCCCTTGGTGGCCATCAGCTTCGGGATCGGCGCCCCCATCGGCATGTAGACCTTGGCCTTGATCCCGAGCATCTGGGCCGCGAGCGCGACGCCCTGAGCGTGGTTGCCGGCGCTGGCGGCGACGACCCCCGCGGCCTTCTCCTGCGCCGAGAGCCGGGCCATCCGGTTGTACGCGCCGCGGATCTTGAACGAGCCGGCCCGCTGCAGGTTCTCGCACTTGAGGAAGACCTCGCCGCCGACCCGTTCGGACAGGGCCCGGCTGTACTCCAGCGGTGTCGGACGGACGACGCCGTCCAGCCGCTCACGGGCGGCCAGGACGTCGTCCAGTGAGACGGGCAGCTTCGTCGGCGCCATGGGCCTGAGTCTGTCACCGGCCAAGCCTTTCGCTCACCCTTGAGCATTCCTGGTCCCCTTCGGGCCCTGGGCGCCATGCCGCCGGCCGGAGAGGAGCCGGCTCACCGCGCTGGTACGGCGGCCCGGACCTACGCCCCCTCACCGCTGGATCGGCATCGGGGTTCGGGCTCAGGGTGGGGGTCGGCGTAGAGGTACGGATGGGAGGGGTAGCTGCGGCCGGAGGGCGTGGTGATGGTCAGCACGTCGTTCGCGTCACCGGTCATGGTCAGGGCTCGATCGGACTTGAGGTGGTGGTCGCGCAGGCCGTCGCTGACCAGGTTCGACGGTGTGGTCTGTCCACCGTCGGCCGGTCGGCCGTGGTCGTACGGACGCAGGTGGTCGAGCTCGAGGTGAGTCGCGCAACTGATCGGGAGCCGTGAGCGATGACCGTCGCGGGCACGGACGAAGGCCGTCATCCGAGGCGGTGGGTGGTACCCGCTCTTGACGTCGGTGAGGACACCCGAAGTCTTGTCGTAGAGCAATCGTCGCCACCGCTCGGTGCGTGGGCTGTGGGCCAGCTCCCGCGCCAGCGGCGCCGGCACCATCACCGGGCCGGCCGGCCCGTGCAACGTGGCCGGCTCCTCGTCCACCTCGAGCAAGGTCGTTGCCGCGACCGTCACGTTGAGGAGGGCCGCGGACGGTCGCGGCAGGCACATCGTCGCCACGTCACCGTTGCCGACGAGGTGGCCTCCGCAAACACCGGCCGGGCGGCGCACGAGCGTGCCGTGCGCACCCTCGGTCAGCCAGCCGATGGCGATGTCGGCTCGCAGCTGGTCGAGGTTGCGGTCGTCCCCGCCCCGCTTCGCGGCCCGAGCGGTCAGGTCGAGGTTGGCGAACGCGGCCGCAGCTGCGTCGGTCGTCGTCCGCAGGTGCAGCTCGGTCATGAAGTCCGGCTGCTCGTCGAAGATCACCCGGCGCTCACTGCAGGGCCCGCCGCGCCTGCTCCGCGGCCGCCGCCGGGTCGAGCCGGGCGACCTCCCGGCGGATGATCTGGCGCAGCCGGCCCGGGACCAGCGACCACAAGGTCACCCCTGGCCGGCGCAGCTCACGGACCAGGTCGGTGCTGTCCTCGCTGGCGCTGTCCTCGCTGGCGCTGTCCTCGCTGTCTTGGATGCCATGGCTGGGGTCGGGGCCCAGGAGTCTGGTCAGGAGCTTGGTCGCGCGGCGGTGGGTGGAGGTGTTGTCGCGGCCGGTGCGCAGGAGGTCGACGCCGGCCAGGATCGTGCGGGCCTGAACGATGTCCAGCCGGCCCAGCGCGAGTGACGACAAGAGCTGGGGCCGCTCGCGCAGGTGCAGGGCGAGGTCGACCTCGCGGTCGGCCACCCAGGACGACACCCCGAGCACCAGCGCCACCTCGGTACCCACGCGCCGGTGGGTGAGGCGCTCGTCGTCGTAGTCATGCGACAGGCCGGCCACCCTCGCGGTGCGCGGGGGGCGACCAGGGCTGCTGGCCTCGAGCTCCGCGGCGGCCTGAGCGATGTCGGTCCGCGCGCTGTCGAAGACGGCGACGATCGCCCGGGCGCGGACAGTCGCCGTCCACGCATCCAGCCGGGCGCTCGCCTTGATCAGCTCGAGGCGCTCGGCGTCGGTCAGCTGATCCAGCCGGGTCGCGAGGGCGTCGAGGCGACGGGAAAGATCCGCGCCACTGGCGGACGTCAGCTCCCGGATCTCCCTCGTCATCATCCCACTACGGTATCGAACACATGTTCGCTTTGTCAATCCATGTCAGGACATCGCCCGAGTCGAACCGCTGCCCGGGGACGTGACCCGGTCGGCGCGAGACTCGTCCGGCATCAAGGCATTCGAGGCACTGCCGTTTGATCCATGGGGCGCGGGCGGCAACGATGGAGGCCATGCGTGGACGGTCGCCGGACAAGTGGTGGGGCGTGGCCATCGACGCTCCGAACGCACCGGCGCTCGCCGACTTCTACGCCGGCCTGCTCGGCTGGACGGTGACCAGGAGCGACCCCGGCTGGGCGACCGTGGGACCGCCGGACGGCGTGGCCTATCTCGGCTTCCAGACCTCCGCGGAGTACGAGCGACCGGTCTGGCCGCCCGCCGACGGCCGGCAGCAGCAGATGATGCACCTGGACATCGAGGTCGACGACCTCGCGACCGCCACGGCCGATGCCGTCGCCCACGGCGCGACCCTCGCGGCGTACCAACCGCAGGCCGACGTCCGCGTGCTGCTCGACCCGGCCGGGCACCCGTTCTGCCTCTACCTCGGCAGCTGAGCCGGGCCGACGCCGCCGGCCACGGGCGTCCCGGCGACCCAGCTCACCACGAGCCCGGACCCGCGCACACCGGACCGGTCGAGGCCTGGACGGGCGGCTGGTAGCCCGGCGCGGAGTACGGCGAGCGCGTGACCACGATGTGCGGGACGACCGCGGCGACGTCCACTCCGCCGGCTCCGACGTGGACGTCCACGGCCGCCGGGACCACCCGGCTCGACCAGCGCTCCGGCTCGAGGACGCCGACCGGGCCGCCGCGCATCACGGCGAGCAGGTTGTGCCAGCCGGTGGACCCGGAGTCGAACATCCCGCCATGACCGCTCACCAGCGTGTGACCGTCCGCCCGCACGCCTGGGTCGAGCCGCGTGAGGGCCGGGATGTGGTCGGGGTCGAGGCCGTGACCGACGTGCAGCGGGCCACCCGAGACCACCCCGAGCGCACCGACGACGGGCGCGGCGAAGGGCTTGAGCGGGGCCGGCAGCACTCCGGCCACGGCCCGGACCGAGTGCCCGACCTGGTCGAGCGACCCGAGCCCTGCGCCCTGTGACAGCTGGATCGGGTCGTCCAGGTCGGTCATCGCGAACCGGCGCGTGCCGCACTCCCCCGCGGCGTACTCCCGGACGTCGTCGACGTAGCCGCCGGCGCTGGAGATGTGGACGATCCGCTCGACCACCAGGCCGTGGGCCTCGGCGGAGCCGACCACCGAGCCGCCGTAGCTGTGGCCCAACACCGTGACGTCGGCGCCGGGCCCCGGCAGCGCCATCCGCAGCCCCTCCACGTCGTGGGCGAGGAGCGGGCCGGCGCGGTCGGCGGCATCGCGGTACGCCGCGGACAGGACGTGCGCCCGCAGCTGCTCCTGCGTGGCCAGGACCGGGTGCGACCACGCGACCGGCGGCGGTACGACGTGGTCGAGCGGCAGGTCCGGGAAGTCGGCGTCCTGCCACAGGACGACCGCCAGGTCCGGCGCGGCCGCGGCGAACGCCGACGCCCGCTCGGCGTTGCCCGCGTACCGGTCGAGGCTGGTCCCGGTGCCGGGCACGTAGACCGCCAGGTGCCGGGCCGTCGCGGGGTCACCGAAGATCTCCATGATCCGCCCGTCACCGCGCGGGTCGAACGCCAGCAGCTGATGGGGCCGGACCAGGCGCGTGCCATCGGGCCGGATGAGGGTGACCGTGCCGGTGAGCAGCTCGCCGTACCAGCGCAGCCGGCCCAGGCCGGCTGCGCGAACGCTGGCGGACCGGCCCAGCAGGTGGGCTCGCAGCCGGGCGATCTCGGCGCTGACCAGGACGCGCGTGGCCACCTCGCGGAGGGCGACCGGGGCCGACGCCAGCCCGGACACCAGCGCGGGGTGCAGCAGAGCCAGCAGCTGCCGACCGCGCCCGGACAGGCGGAGCAGCAGCTCCCGCCCCTGGCGCAGGACGACGGTCGACGGCTCGCCCGAGCGCAACAGGGCGGCCAGGCGCGCGGCCGTCGAGCCCGGGGCCAGGGCGGCGCGCCCGTCGACGACGATCCGGGCCAGCGCCGGGCAGCTGACGAGCAATGCTGCGAGGTCGCCCGGGGCGAGGGTCTGGAGGAAGGGCCAGATCCCTTGCGCGGCATGGGGATTGGCCTGGGCGCCCGGAGCGTCCGGGTTGGCGGTCATGGTGGCTGCGATGCGGGTCTCGGTCTCGGCCAGGGCGTCGGCGACCAGGGCCGTCACGCGGGCCAGGCCGGCGGTCCGTACGCCGATGGCGGCCATCCGGCCGGCCAGAGCGGGCAGGGCGGGACCCGTGGATGCACCCGCGTGCACTGCCAGCGCGCGGACCTCGGCGCTCGTCTGGTCGAGCCGGCACGCCACCGCGGCGACGGCCGCCGAGCAGTCGGTCAGCGCCCCCGGGTCGACGGCGAGCAGACTCATGCGACACCCGGCGGCTGGGCGCGGGCCTGCTGCCGGAGAGCTCCGCTCGCCAGCTCGACCTCCCGGCCCAGGGCGTCCAGCTCGCCGACCAGCTCGCGGCGGGCCGCCTCCAGCGCCACTGCGCACCGGCCGCGCAGGGCCGGCGAGAAGCCGATCCCCGCCAGCCGCCGGGTCTGCCGACGCCACTCCTCGCTGCACGCCTCGAGCCGGACGGCGGCCGCGATCACGTCAGGGGCCGAACGAGCCGGGTAGGGCACGCCTCCCGCGGGTAGCCAGGGGCGGTCCGAAGGCGGGTCTGTGAGATTGTCTAGGCGGGTCTGTGGGATTCCTAGGCGGGTCTGTGAGATTCCTAGGCGGGTCTGTAGGCATGGTCTCCTGCCGGTCCGGCCCCACGCCGACGGCCATCGTGCCCGACTTCCGGGCCCACCCGCTGCGGCCGTCCACAGGCCGACGTACCGTCAAGCGGTGACGACCACGAGCGAGCTGCTCCCGCCCTCCCCACCCGATGACCTCCCGGCGACCGCCGCCGCCCTGCGCGCCTCCGGCTACCGGCCCCGCACCGTCAAGACCGAGCTCCGCGAGAACCTGGTCGAGGCGCTGCGCTCCGGTGCCGGCCGCTTCCCCGGCATCGTCGGCTTCGACGACACGGTGCTGCCCGAGCTGGAGCGGGCCCTGCTGGCCGGCCACGACCTGGTCCTGCTCGGCGAGCGCGGCCAGGGCAAGACCCGCCTGGCCCGGTCGCTGACCGCCCTGCTCGACGAGTGGTCGCCCGAGGTCGGGGGCTGCGAGATCCACGACGACCCGCTGGCCCCCGTCTGCCCTCGCTGCCGGCGGCTCGCCGCCGAGGTCGGCGACGAGCTGCCGGTCACGTGGCGGCACCGGTCGGAGCGGTACGGCGAGAAGCTCGCCACCCCGGACACGAGCGTCGGCGACCTGATCGGCGACGTCGACCCGGTCCGCCTCGCGCAGGGCCGCACCCTGGGCGACCCGGAGACCGTCCACTACGGCCTGGTGCCGCGGTCCAACCGAGGTGTCTTCGCCGTCAACGAGCTGCCCGACCTGGCCGAGCGGATCCAGGTCTCGCTGCTGAACGTGTTGGAGGAGAGGGACATCCAGGTCCGCGGCTACGCGCTGCGGATGCCGCTCGACCTGCTGCTCGTCGCGACCGCCAACCCGGAGGACTACACCAACCGCGGGCGGATCATCACGCCCCTCAAGGACCGCTTCGGCGCGGAGGTCCGCACCCACTACCCGCTCGAGGTCGCCGACGAGGTCGAGCTCGTCGCCCAGGAGGCCGAGCTCGTCGCCGAGCTGCCGACGTACCTGCTCGAGATCGTGGCCCGGTTCGCCCGGGGGGTCCGCGAGTCGCCTTCGGTCGACCAGCGGTCCGGAGTCTCGGCCCGCTTCGCCGTCGCGGCGGCCGAATCCGCCGCGGCAGCGGCACTTCGGCGAGCGGCGCTGACCGGCGAGGACAACGCCGTCGGCCGGGTCGGCGACCTGGACGGCGTGGCCCGGACCCTGCGCGGCAAGGTCGAGTTCGAGTCCGGCGACGAGGGGCGGGAGGAGGAGGTCCTGGCCCACCTGCTGCGGACGGCGGTGGCGGAGGTGTTCCGCGCCCGACTGGCGGGGCTCGACCTCTCCGGCTTCACCGCGCTGGTGGCCGAGGGCGAGTCGGTGGAGACCGGCGAGCTGGTCCCGGCGACCGAGGTGCTGGCCCAGGTCGGCACCGTCGCCGGTCTGGCCAAGGTCCTGGAGCGGCTCGATCTCGGCGACGCACCCACCCCCGGGGAGGCCGCGTCCGCGGTCGAGCTGGTCCTCGAGGGCCTGCACCTGACCCGGCGGCTGGCCAAGGACGTGCTCGCCGACGGCCGCACGGTCTACGGCGGCTAGGGATGGCGCACTAGTGCCCCGCAACCGGTACGGCGCCTGGCACGGCGGCCCGGACCCGCTCGCGCCGCCGTACGACGTCCGCGAGGCCGTCGACGCGATCGGCCAGGACGTGCTGGAGGGCCGCAGCCTGGCCGAGGCCATCCGCGACCTGCTCCGGCGCGGCGACCAGGGCCGGCGCGGCCTGGACGACCTGCAGCGCGAGGTCCGCCGACGACGGCAGGAGGTGCGCAACGCCGGCGACCTCTCCGGCACCATCGAGCAGGTGCGCGACCTGCTCGACCAAGCGATCTCGGCCGAGCAGGAGGCGCTCTTCCCGGATCCCTCCGACGACGCGCGGCTGCGCGAGCAGCGGCTCGGCGACCTCCCCCGGGACACCTCGCGAGCGGTGCGAGAGCTGGCCGACTACGACTGGCGCTCCCCCGACGCCCGCGAGGCGTACGAGGAGATCAAGGCCATGCTGCAGCGCGAGGTCCTGGACCAGCAGTTCCAGGGGATGCGAGATGCGTTGCAGGGCAACGACTCCGAGGCGATGGCCCGGACCAAGGACATGCTGGCCGACCTCAACCAGCTGCTGGCCCGGCACGCCCGCGGCGAGGACACGACGGACGCCTTCAACGACTTCATGGCGAAGCACGGCGACCTCTTCCCGGACGACCCGCAGTCGGTCGACGAGCTGATCGACTCCCTCGCGCGTCGCGCCGCTGCGGCCGAGCGGCTGATGCGGTCGCTGTCGCCGCAGCAGCGGCAGGAGCTGGCCCAGCTGATGGCCGACGCGATGGCCGACGCCGACCTTGCCGCCGAGATGGCCGCACTGCGGGACAACCTGCGCGACCTGCGGCCGGGCCTGGACTGGCGCAGCCGCGGCGACATCGACGGCGACCAGCCCCTGTCGTACGGCGAGGCCACCGGCGCGCTGGAGGAGCTCGCCGACCTGGACGCGCTCGCCGAGCAGCTGGGCCAGGACTACCCGGGCGCCTCGCTCGACGACGTCGACGTCGAGGCGATCGAGCGACAGCTCGGCGCGGGGGCCACGACCGACGTCCAGGCCCTGCGCGAGCTGGAGCGCGAGCTGCGCCGGCAGGGGTGGCTGACCCGGGACGACGAGGGGCTCAGGCTGACGCCGAAGGCGTTGCGGCGCTTGGGGCAGACCGCCCTCCGGCGCGTCTTCGCGCAGCTGACCGCTCACGGCCGGGGCGGTCACGAGGACCACACCGCCGGTCAGGCCGGAGAGCCGACGGGCGCCTGGCGCGAGTGGGCCTTCGGCGACGAGCAACCCCTCGACGTCGTACGGACCGTCTCCAACGCGGTGTTGCGGACGGCGTCAGCCGACCCGCCGCGCGAGGCCGGCTCACTCTTGACTCTCGCGCCGGAGGACTTCGCCGTCGTCGAGACCGAGCGTCGCTCCTCCGCCGCCGTGGCGCTGTGCGTCGACCTGTCCTGGTCGATGTACGCCGAGGGGCGCTGGGGTTCGATGAAGCAGACGGCCCTGGCGCTGCAGCACCTGATGGCCACGCGATTCCCGCAGGATGCGTTGCAGCTCATCGGGTTCGACCGCTGGGCCCGGCCGATGACCGAGGTCGAGCTGGCCGGGATCGAGCCGCAGTGGATCCAGGGGACGAACCTGCAGCAGGCGCTCTCCCTCGCCGGGCGGCACCTGCGCCGGCACCCGGACGCCGAGCCGGTCGTCCTCGTCGTGACCGACGGCGAGCCGACCGCGCATCTGGAGGACGACGGCGAGGCCGTCTTCCAGTGGCCCACGACCCACGAGACGCTGGTCCGCACGCTCCGCGAGGTCGACGTCCTGACCCGGCAGCGAGCGCAGCTCAACCTCTTCATGCTCGGCGAGGACGTCGGCCTGCGCCGGTTCGTGGACGCGGTGGCCAAGCGCAGCGGCGGCCGGGTCTTCACGCCGGACATCGACCGCCTGGGCGAGTACGTCGTGGCCGACTACCTGCGCTCGCGCCGGCGCTAGCGAACTCGCCGCTAGGCCCCGCCGGGCTTGCTGGCGTCGACCTCGGCCTCGTCGGGGGCGCTGTCGTCGGCCACCGGGTTCTCCGCCGACTCGAACCGGTCGTCGTCGTCGGAGATCCGCCCGGCCAGCGACGAGCCGATGGTGTTGCCGACCGCGATGACCGGCACGGCGAACAGGGCGCCGACGATGCCGGCCGCGAGCGCTCCGGTCGCGATGCCCAGGATGACCGCGAGGGGATGCACCCGCACGGCCCGGCCCATCAGGAACGGTTGCAGCACATGGGCTTCCACCTGCTGCACCGCCACGACGACACCCAGCATGATCAGGGCCGTGACGGGTCCGTGCGACACCAGCGCGACCAGGACGGCCACGATGCCCGAGACCAGCGCACCCACCACCGGGACGAACGCCCCGAGGAACACCAGGACCCCCAGCGGCACGGCCAGCGGCACCCCGAGAACCGCGGCGCCGATGCCGATGCCGAGGGCGTCGGTCGCGGCGACCAGGACGGTCGCCCGGATGTACGACGTGAGCGTGACCCACCCGCGGCGGCCGGCGACGTCCATCGGGTCCTGCGCGGCATCGGGAAGCGCCTTGAGGATCCAGCCCCAGATGACGTCGCCCTGGGCCAGCATGAAGTAGGTCGAGAAGAGCGCGATGAAGATGGCCGCGAGGACGTCGCTGACCGTGCCGGCGGCGGCGAACGCACTGCTCACCAGGGTGCCGGTGTGCCCGCTGATCGAGGCCTGCAGGCGCCCGACGTAGTCGGCCAGCTGGTCGGTCGTGATGTGCAGCGGCCCGGTGGCCAGCCAGTGCTGCACCTCGGTCAGGCCGGACGACGCCTGCTTCTCCAGATCGGGGAAGCCGCTGGCGATCTGGGTGCCGACCAGCGTGACCAGGCCGACGACGACCGCGATCACGAGCAGCACCGTCAGCAGGGCCGCGACCCCCCGCGGCATCACCACGGTCAGCAGGTCGGTCACGGGCCGGGTCAGCGCCACGAGCAGCAGCGCGATCAGGAACGGCACGACGACGACCTCGAACCGACCGAGGACCCGCAGGACCAGGTAGGCCGTCACCGCCAGCAGGATCAGCCGCCACGCCCACGACGTCGCCAGGCGCACGCCGTACGGGATGTGGACGTCGCGGTCCACCCCTGGGTCAGTCACCCGCGCCATCCTGCCCGGTCCGGGCGACCTCGCGCGCGGCCAGACGCGCGCCGGCCCGGGCGAGCCCCGCGTCGCCCGTGGTGGCCAGGAGGCCTGCGGCGAAGAGCACGTACCGCTCATCGACCTCGATCCGGGCGCCGTCGGGAACGCGCCAGCCGCCGCCGTGGTCGTCGGTGGCGGCGGCGAGCACCCGGCGCCGGTCAGCCGGCCCGTGATGGCGCAGCACACCGCCGGAGCCGATCACCAGACCCACGTCCTTGAGCGGGCGCGGAGCGCTGCTCGGTCCGGCGGGGCGGCCGTGCCGGCGCAGCGCGACCGTCGTGGCGAGGGCGGCCAGGCGCAGGTCCCGCGCGTCGTCGGCGCTGCCGGGCGCGGGCAGGTACGCCGGGTCGGCGGCGACCCGCTCGGCGTACGCCGCGAGCCCGGCCACGTCGCCGGGTTCGCTCCCGCTCGCGGCCCCGCTCTCGGACAGCAGGTGCTCGGCCCGGGCCGCCAGGACGATGCCCGGCGCGTTCCACCGCATCCCGAGGTCGCCCTCGACGGTGCGGGCCCGCCACAGCGTCTCCACCACCTCCTTGCGCAGGCCGGCGTCCTCGCCCTCGGGCGTGAGCACCGAGTAGACGTCGGTCGTGGCCCCGCCGATGTCGACGACCAGGACGTCGCCGGCTCCCGCGACCTCGCCGTCACCGTCGGCCAGCACCTCGACCCCCGCCAGGACGACGTCCGGCGTCGCCGCGCGCACCATCGCCGCGAACTCCTTGCCACGGGACAGCCCCTTGCCGCCGATGACGTGGGTGATGAAGACGTCCCGGATCGCCGACCGGGCCGGCCGCGGCTCCAGCACGCCGATCCGGGGCAGCACGTTGTCGACCGCCACCACCCGGCGGCGGCGCGAGCGCAACTCGTCGACGGCCCGCTCCTGCGCCTCGACGTTGCCGGCCAGGACGACGGGCACCGGCACCCGGGCCGTCGCGAGCCGGTGCGCATTGTGGAGCAGGACCTCGGCGTTGCCGCCGTCGGTGCCGCCCACGAGCAGGATCACGTCGGGCCGGGCGGCCTTCAGCGCGGAAATCCCTGCGGTGTCGAGGTTTCCGGCGCTGACGTGCACGACCTTGGCCCCTGCGGAGAGACCGACGCGATGGCCGGCCTCGGCCGTGACCTCCCGCTCGTAGCCGACGACCGCCAGCCGCAGCCCGCCGCCGGCGCTGGAGCAGGCGAGGACCTCGTCGACCCGCTCACCCGCCAGCTCGGCGCGGATCGCGTGGTAGCCGTCCATCACGTCCGTCGCGATCGTCGTCGGGTGGGCCGCCGTCGCCAGCAGCGAGCCGTCGTCGGCGTCGACCAGGACGGCCTTGGTGAAGGTCGACCCGAAGTCGACGCACAGGACGCGGCTCACCGGCGTACGCCGTCGTCGCCTCGGTCGTCCCGCTCGTCCCTAGGAGAGCGCGAGATCGAGGTCGGCAATGAGGTCGTCGACGTCCTCGATGCCGACCGAGAGCCGGATCAGGTCGTCCGGCACCTCGAGCAGGGAGCCGGCCACGCTGGCGTGGGTCATCCGGCCCGGGTGCTCGATCAGCGACTCGACGCCGCCGAGAGACTCGCCGAGGGTGAAGATCTCCGCCCGCTTGCACGCACCGAGCGCCTCCTCGATGCCACCGCGGAGCCGGAAGCTCACCATGCCCCCGAACCGCTTCATCTGCTTCGCCGCGACCTGGTGGCCGGGGTGGTCCGGGCGGCCGGGATAGAGCACCTGCGCGACGCGGGGGTGCCCGGCCAGGTACTCCGCGATCCGCTCCGCGTTGTCGGAGTGCCGGTCCATCCGGACCGCCAGGGTGCGCAGCCCGCGCAGGACCAACCAGGCGTCGAACGGACCCGCGACGGCCCCGATCGCGTTGTGGTGGAAGCCGATCCGCTCGTCGATGTCCGCGTACGCCGCGACTCCCGGCGTCCGCGCCGTGACCAGCGCCCCGCCCACGACGTCGGAGTGGCCGCCGCAGTACTTCGTGGTCGAGTGGACGACGACGTCGGCGCCGAGGGCGAGCGGGTTCTGCAGGTACGGCGTCGCGAAGGTGCTGTCGACGACGAGCAGAGCGCCAGCGGCGTGAGCGATCTCGGCCAGCGCCGCGATGTCGACGATGCTCAGCAGGGGGTTGGTCGGCGTCTCGGCCCAGACCAGCGTCGTCCGCCCGGGCTGGATGGCTGCCCGGGCCGCGTCGAGGTCGCCCAGGTCGGCCGGCTGGTAGCCCAGCCCCCAAGGGCCGGCCACCTTGTCGAAGAGCCGGTAGGTGCCGCCGTAGGCGTCGTGCGGGATGACGGCGTGGCCACCAGGAGCGGTCACCGCCCGCAGCAGCGTGTCCTCCGCGGCCAGGCCGGAGGCGAAGGCGAAGCCCCGGGAGCCGCCCTCGAGCGCGGCCAGACACTCCTCGAGCGCCGTCCGGGTCGGGTTGGCCGAGCGCGAGTACTCGTAGCCGCCGCGCAGGCCACCCACGCCGTCCTGCTTGTACGTCGACACCGCATAGATGGGCGGGACCACGGCGCCGGTCAGGGGATCGGGCTCCTGGCCGGCGTGGATCGCGCGGGTGCTGAAGCCAGGGGACGAGCCGTTCAGGTTGTCGCTCACCCGGCGAGGGTATCGACGGTCAGCAGCGGAGCCGCGACGGTGCTCGGCCGCTCCGGGACGGTCAGCCGCGGCAGGAACACCTGCACCAGGGGGCCGATGGCGACTGCGTAGAGCAGGGTGCCGACGCCGAAGGCGCCGCCGAGCAGGATGCCCGCGACCACGACCGTGACCTCGATCGAGCTGCGGACCAGGCGCAGGGACCGACCGGTCCGCCGGACCAGGCCGGTCATCAGGCCGTCCCGCGGGCCCGGGCCGAGGCGCGCGCCGACGTAGAGGCCCGTGGCCAGGGCGTTCGTCACGATGCCGGCCAGGACGAAGAGGCCGCGCCCGACCCAGGCGTGCTGGACCGGAAGGACGGCGAGCGCGACGTCGACGGCCCCGCTGATCACCAGGACGTTGCTGACGGTGCCCACGCCGGGGACCTGGCGCAGCGGGATCCAGGCCAGCAGAACCACGCCGCTGAGCACGAGCGTCCAGAAGCCGAGGGTGTAGCCGAAGTGCTCGATCAGGCCGAGGCTGAGCACGTCCCAGGGCATGGCGCCGAGGTCGGCCTGCACGAACAGCGCCATGCTCACGGCGTACGCCACGAGCCCGACGTAGAGCTGGACCAGACGGCGGGGCAGCCGGGCCGGCAGGTGCAGGCGCCGGGGCGCTGAGGTGAACGAGCGGGACATGTCGGCAGTCTGACCCAGCATTGGCCTTGTGATCCAGAGCCAATAGGGCCACAGTGGACCTGTGATTCACCTGCCAGGCCCCGTCTCGGCGTCCAGCCGTCCGTCCGGGCGGCGGATTGGCCCTAGGGAGCTGGCCCGCATGCTCGGCGCCTGGGACATCCCCGGCCAGCCCGCGTACGCCGCCCTCGCCTCCCGCGTGCGGCTGCTGGTGCTCGACGGACGCCTTCCCGTGGGTGTCCGGCTGCCGCCGGAGCGCGAGCTGGCCACTGCCCTGGCCCGGAGCCGGACGACGGTGGCCGCGTCGTACGACCTGCTCCGTGAGTCCGGCCACGCCGCCAGCCGGCAGGGGTCGGGCACCTGGACCACGCTGCCGAGCGACCTGACCGACGTGCCGGCCTGGGCTCCCGAGCCCGCGCCCGCAGGCGTCATCGACCTCGCCCACGCTGCGCCGAGCGCACCGCCCCACCTGCACGGGGCGTACGCGGCGGCGCTCGACGAGCTGCCGCGGCACCTGCCGGGGACCGGCTACGACTACCGGGGGCTGATCCAGCTGCGGACCCGGGTCGCTGAGCGGTTCACCTCCCGCGGGCTGCCGACGACTCCGGACCAGGTGCTGATCACGAGCGGTGCGCTGCAGGCGGTCCGGCTGACCCTGGGCCTGGTCGCCGGGCCCGGCGACCGGGTGCTGGTCGAGCAGCCCGGCTACCCGAACGGGCTCGACGTCGTGTCCGACCTCGGCGCCCGAGCCGTGCCGGTGCCGGTGCACGACGGCTGGGGCGGCGAGGAGGCCGAGGGGTTGGTGGCGGCGTTGCGCCAGACGTCGCCCAGGGCGGCGTACCTGATCCCGGACTTCCAGAACCCGACCGGCGCTGTGATGGCGGCCGCGCAGCGCGACCAGGTGGCGTTCGCGCTGCGGCGGGCCAGCAGCGTCGCCGTCATCGACGAGACCCTGGTCGACCTCACGCTCGACGCGGGAACCGTTCTGCCGCAACCGTTCGCGACGTTCGCAGGCAACGGGCCGGTCGTGACGATCGGCTCGGCCAGCAAGATCTTCTGGGGCGGCCTGCGGGTCGGCTGGCTGCGCTCGGACCCGATGACGGTCACCCGGCTGGCGGCGGCGCGCTCGCGGCAGGACCTGGCCAGCCCGCTGCTCGAGCAGCTCGCGTGCGCCCGGCTGATGGAGCAGATCGACGAGGTCCAGGCCTACCGGGTCGGCGAGCTGCGGCGCCAGCGCGACGCCCTGGTCGGGCTGGTCCGCGAGCACCTCCCGTCGTGGCGCTTCCGGGTCCCGGAGGGCGGCCAGGTGCTGTGGTGCGAGCTGCCGGCGCCGGTCGCCAGCCAGGTCACGGCCGCGGCCGCCGAGCGCCGGCTGCGGATCACGCCGGGGTCGCGGTTCGCCGCCGATGGCACGCTGGAGTCGTGGCTGCGGCTGCCCTTCGCCCGGCCGGTCGAGGAGCTCTCCACGGCGATCGGCCTGCTGGCGCAGGCCTGGGCGGCGGTGGCGTCCGGGCGGCCGGGGGTGCTGGTGCCGGAGCCGGACGCGGCGTACGTCGTCTGACAGCGCGATCACCGCCTGGCCCCCCGCCGGAACACGCCTCATGGCGGCTGGGTTGTGCTGGGTGCAACCCGATCTGTACTGGAGAGGACCACCATGTTGTTCGGCTCCGCGCTGAAGCGTCAGCTCCCCACCCCCGAGCAGGCGCTGCCCGGACGTCCCACCCGCCCGTACGACGTCCCGCCGACCCACGCGGTCCTGGGCACGTCGATGTTCGGCCCCTGGCCCGAGGGCACCCAGGTCGCGTACTTCGCGCTGGGCTGCTTCTGGGGCGAGGAGAAGAAGTTCTGGGAGGTGCCGGGGGTCGTGACGACCGCCGTCGGCTACCAGGGCGGCCTCACCCCCAACCCGACGTACGAGGAGACCTGCACCGGCCGGACGGGTCACGCCGAGACGGTGCTCGTGGCGTACGACCCGGCGCAGGTGTCGATCGAGCAGCTGCTCAAGGTCTTCTGGGAGGCCCACGACCCGACCCAGGGCATGCGCCAGGGCAACGACGTCGGCACGACGTACCGCTCGGCGTTCTACTACACGACACCGGAGCAGTTGGCTGCGTTCGAGGTGTCCCGCGACTCCTACCAGGACGTCCTGCGGCGGCACCGCTACGGCGACATCACGACGGAGCTGCGGTCGGCCGAGGACGCCGGCGAGTTCTACTACGCCGAGGACTACCACCAGCAGTACCTGGCCAAGGTGCCGTGGGGCTACTGCGGGGCCGGCGGGACCGGGGTCGCATGCCCGGTCGGCGTCGCCAAGACCACCGACTGACGTGCTCCCATCCGGCCGCGGTGCTCCACGCCGGCCGGTGATCCGGGCCGAATCTCAGCTCGATCACCGGCCGGA
This sequence comes from uncultured Actinomycetota bacterium, assembly GCA_963795385.1. Classification (GTDB taxonomy): domain Bacteria; phylum Actinomycetota; class Actinomycetes; order Actinomycetales; family CAVURS01; genus CAVURS01. The sequence goes on along the minus strand of CAWCHK010000002.1, from coordinate 323,642 downwards.
TGGGAGTACGGCGTGAGCCACGACGCGAGGCACTGGGACGAGCGGTACGCCGCGGGGGCCGGCGGCGGGCACCAGCACGAGGGTCCGCACGGACCGGACCCGGCGCTGGTCCAGGTGGCTGCGGGGCGGGAGCCGGGACGGGCGCTCGACTTCGCCGCTGGCCGTGGGCGGCATGCGCTGTGGCTCGCGGCCCGCGGGTGGCAGGTCACGGCGGTCGACTTCTCGCAGGTGGCGATCGAGGAGGGCCGCGCGGCGGAGGCCCGCGCCCAGCACGACGTCACAGCACGGCCGGTCGAGTGGGTCGTGGCGGATGCCACGACCTGGATCCCCGGGGCTCAGCCCGGCGCTGGGTCTGGGGCCGGAGCCGGGGCTGGACCTGGGCCGGAGCCTGCGGCGTACGACCTGATCCTGTGCGCGTTCTTCCACCTGGACGACGACGTCTTCCCGCGGCTGCGCGGCTGGCTGGCGCCCGACGGCCGGCTGCTGGTGGTCGGGCACTCGGCTCGCAACCTGACCGACGGCGTCGGCGGCCCGACCGACCCGAGGTACCTGCACACCGAGGACCGGCTGAGGGCTGCCGCCGAGGGCCTGATCATCGAGCGGCTCGAGGAGGTCGTGCGCCCGACGCCGGCCGGCGACCAGATCGACATCGTCCTGCTGGCCCGCAAGCCCTGACGGCAAGAGCCTTTGGCGGTCGAGTCCGGGTTCCGGGGGCCGAAATCGGGCCTCAAAACCCGGAACCGACGGCCAAACCCGGAACCGACGGCCAAGACAAGCGGGGTCAGTCGGCGAGGAAGGCCAGGAGGTCGGCTCGGGTCAGCACGCCGGCCGGCTTGCCGTCGATGGCGACCAGGATCGCGTCGGCCTTCTCCAGCGCCGCCCGCGCCGTGCCGACGGGCTCGCCCGCACCGACCAGCGGCAGCGGCGGCCCCATGTGCCGCTCGACCGGGTCGGCCAGGTGGGCCCGGCCGGTGAACAACGCGTCCAGCAGCTCGCGCTCGGACACCGACCCGGACACCTCGCCCGCCATCACCGGCGGCTCGGCCGTCACGACCGGCATCTGCGACACGTCGTACTCGCGCAGGTAGGTCACCGCGTCACGCACCGTCTCCGAGGGATGCGTGTGCACCAGGGCCGGCAGCTCGCCGGACTTGCCCCGCAGGATGTCCCCGACCGTGACGGACTCCGGGTGAGCGAGGAAGCCGTACGACGACATCCAGCCGTCGTTGAAGATCTTGGTCAGATAGCCCCGGCCGCTGTCCGGCAGGATCACCACGACGACGTCCTCCGGCCCCAGCCGCCGCGCGACCTCGAGCGCCGCCACGACCGCCATGCCGCAGGAGCCGCCGACGAGCAGTCCCTCCTCACGGGCCAGCCGCCGGGTCATCGCGAACGAGTCGGCGTCCGAGACTCCGATCACCTCGTCCGGCACCGCCGGGTCGTACGCCGAGGGCCAGAAGTCCTCGCCGACGCCTTCGACGAGGTAGGGCCGGCCGGTGCCGCCGGAGTAGACCGAGCCCTCGGGGTCCGCGCCCACGACGACGACCGGCCCGGCCCCGCGATCGGCTGAGACCTCCTTGAGGTAGCGCCCCGTGCCCGTGATCGTGCCACCGGTCCCGACGCCGGCCACCAGGTGCGTGATCAGCCCGTCGGTGTCGCTCCAGATCTCCGGACCCGTTGTCTCGTAATGGGATTCGGGCCCGGCGGGGTTGGAGTACTGGTCCGGCTTCCAGGCCCCGTCGGTCTCCTTCACCAGCCGGTCCGAGACCGAGTAGTAGGAGTCCGGGTGGTCCGGCGCGACGGCGGTCGGGCAGACAACCACCTGCGCGCCGTACGCCTTGAGCACGTCCTGCTTGTCCTGGCTGACCTTGTCGGGGCAGACGAAGATGCAGGAGTAGCCGCGCCGTTGGGCCACGAGGGCCAGCCCGACGCCGGTGTTGCCGGAGGTCGGCTCGACGATCGTGCCGCCGGGCCGGAGCGCTCCGGACTCCTCCGCGGCCAGGATCATCTTGAGCGCGATCCGGTCCTTCACGCTGCCGCCGGGGTTGAGGTACTCGATCTTGGCCAGCACGGTGGCCGAGATCCCTTGGGTGACGGAGTTGAGGCGCACCAGGGGCGTGCCGCCCACGAGGTCGCTGATGTGTTCTGCGTACTTCACGTGTCACAGCATCCCAGCAACTGCGGTTAACCCTGAGCGGACCGTCACCTCCCGGAGTTACCGTTGAGGGACAAGGCCATCGATGGGCCATCGCACGGCCATCGAAGTGCAGGCCGTCGGGTGATCGATCGAGGGGTGAGCTGGCAGTGGGTCGGGCGAGTCGGGCACGTCGGGTGGCAACGACAGCGGCGTACGGCGGCGGTGGGGTCGTCGGCCTCGGCGCGCTGGTCTACGGCGTGCTCTCGACCGAGGCCAGGATCGCCCGCCGCACCGTCGGGACGCCGTTCGAGCAGGCGCCCCGGGCCGACGGCGTGTACGACGCCCACGGCCTCCGGCCCGATGCGGACCCGGCCGCACCCGGCCGGCTGCGGCTGGCCGTCCTCGGCGACTCCAGCGCCGCGGGCCTGGGCGTGGACCGGCCCGAGGAGACGCCGGCCGCGATCATCGCAGCCGGCCTGGCCGCGGCGGCCGAGCGCGAGGTCGTGCTGGTCAACGTCGCCATCAGCGGAGCGCAGTCCAGTGACCTGGCCGAGCAGATGGAGCGCATGCTCGCCGCCTGTCCCTCCCCGGACGTCGCACTGATCATGGTGGGCGCGAACGACGTGACCCACCGGGTCCGGGCCTCCGACGCCATCCGCAACCTGGTCCAGGCGGTCCAGGGCCTGCGCGAGCTCGACTGCGGGGTGGTCGTGGGCACCTGTCCCGACCTCGGCACGATCGAGCCGGTCCCCCAGCCGCTGCGGTTGCTGGCTCGCAAGTGGAGCCGTGACCTGGCCGCCGCCCAGACCGTCGCCGTCGTCGAGGCCGGCGGGCGCACCGTGTCCCTGGGCGACCTGCTCGGGCCGGAGTTCGCCGCCCACCCAGGCGAGATGTTCAGCGCCGACCGGTTCCACCCGTCGGCCAAGGGCTACGCCAAGGCCGCGGCCGCGATGCTGCCCAGCGTCTGCGCCGAGGTCGGGCTCTGGCCCGACGGCGGCTACGAGCGCCTGCCCGACTTCCGCCGCGGCGAGGCCGTCGAGCCGGTGTCCCGCGCGGCTGTCCGGGCCGTCCGCGACCCGGGCACGGAGGTCTCGGCCAGCGAGCTGGGCGGACGTCCGGGTGCTCGCGGCCGCCGGGGTGTCTGGGCCGTGCTGCTGCGCCGGCGCCAGGAGCCAGGTCAGGAGCCAGGTCAGGAGCCAGGTCCGGAGCCCGGCCGGGAGACAGGTCCGGAGTCCGGTCGGGAGCCCGGTCGGGAGCCCAGGACCGCGGCCACAGCGGAGACCGGGGCAGAGGCAGGGGCGGAGCCGGCAGAGGACTCCGCGGTCTCGGCAACGTAGGGTCGGTAGCGAGCAACCGCCGCCGTACGCCGCGTCCGGCGTCACGCGCAGAGGACCCAGAGGACCAGGAGGTCCGCCCATGCCCGAGGCCGTCATCGTCGCGACCGCTCGCACTCCGATCGGGCGGGCCTTCAAGGGCTCGCTCAGGGAGGTCCGCCCGGACGACCTGGCCCTGACGGCCGTCCAGGCCGTCCTGGCGAAGGTGCCGAACCTCGACCCGGCCGAGCTGGACGACCTCTACCTGGGGTGCGCCGAGCCCTGGGGCGAGCAGGGGATGAACCTCGCCCGCGTGGTCGCCGTCCTGGCCGGGCTGGACCGCCTGCCGGGCGCCACGGTGAACCGGTTCTGCTCCTCCAGCGTGCAGACCACGAGGATGGCCTTCCACGCGATCAAGGCCGGCGAGGGCGACGCCTTCATCTCGGCCGGCGTCGAGTGCGTCTCGCGCTACCCCCGCTTCGACGGCGCCGGGCGGATCGACCCGGCCTGGCAGAACCCGCTCTTCGCCGAGGCCCAGCAGCGTACGGTCGCCACGGCCGAGAGCAACCAGACCTGGTCGGATCCTCGCGAGGGCTCGGCCATCCCGGACGTGTACATGGCGATGGGGCAGACCGCGGAGAACGTCGCGACGATGCGCGGCATCAGCCGCGAGCGCCAGGACGAGTGGGGCGTCGAGAGCCAGAACCGGGCCGAGAAGGCCATCGCGGACGGCTTCTTCGCCCGGGAGATCACTCCGGTGACCACGCCGGACGGCACCGTCGTCAGCGCCGACGACTGCCCGCGACCGGGGGTGACCCTGGAGGGCGTGGCCGGGCTGCAGCCCGTCTTCCGCCCCGACGGCACGGTGACGGCCGGCAACTGCTGCCCCCTGAACGACGGCGCCGCCGCCCTGGTCGTCATGAGCGACACCAAGGCCCGCGACCTCGGCCTGACGCCGCTGGCACGGGTCGTCGCCACGGGGGTCTCGGCCCTGTCGCCGGAGATCATGGGCCTCGGCCCGGTCGAGGCGTCCCGGCAGGCCCTCGGCCGGGCCGGCATGACGATCGACGACATCGACCTGGTGGAGATCAACGAGGCCTTCGCCGCCCAGGTCCTGCCGTCGGCCGACGACCTCGGCATCGACCACGACAAGCTCAACGTGCACGGCGGCGCGATCGCCCTGGGCCACCCGTTCGGCATGACCGGGGCCCGGATCACGACGACCCTGCTCAACGGGCTGCAGTCCCGGGATGCGACGTACGGGCTGGAGACCATGTGCGTCGGAGGTGGCCAGGGCATGGCGGTCATCTTCGAGCGGTTGAGCTGAACCCGTTCTCGGACAGGGGCTTTCGGTATGGCGCTGTTCAAGCGGGGGGCCAGGGAGAGCCCGGCGTCGCGGCAGCGCGAGGCCATCGCCGCCTTCTGGGCGTGGTGGCGGGACGAGGGCCGCGCCCTGGCCACCAGCGTGGCCAGTGGGGTAGCCAACGGCGCTACCGGCACCGCTTCGGCGGATGAGCTGGCCGCTGCGATGGGCGCCGCGGTCGACGCCATCGAGCCGGGCCTGGCCTGGGAGACCAGTGCCGGGCCGGACGGCCGCCACCTGCTGACCGTGACCGCCGCCGGGGTGCCGGAGCTGCGCGCGGTGGCCCGGCGCTGGCGGGTCGCGGCGCCATCGGCCGACGAGGAGTGGGCCTACGCCGACCTGCGGCTGCCGGTCGAGGGTGACCTCGACGCTCACACCCTGACCCTGGACGGTCGCTCGTACGTCGTCGGCGAGGCCTCGGTCGACGCCTACGTCCGCGGCCTGGCCATCGACGTCTCGGTGCACCATCCGCAGTTCGCCGGGCTGCCGGAGGACCAGCGGGCGGTGGTGAGCTTCCTGCTCCTGGACCAGGTCCTGGGCGAGGAGGCCGTGGAGACCTGGGTCGGCGAGGTCAGCTCGAGCGAGCTGCCGGCCCTGGACCCGGTGCCGATCGGCGGTCTGCGCTCCGTGGTCGCCGGACTGCGCGAGGAGCACACCGGCCCGGGCGGCGAGCCTCAGTTCGCCGTCCTGCAGGGCCTGGCGCCGGACGGGTCGCCGGTCCTCGTGCTGGCCCGGATCCCGTTGCGCCCGGCGACGGCTCCGCACCTGGACACCTACGTCGGCGTCGCGGCGCCGTACACCGACCTGACGCCGGAGGGGCTGCCGGGGCCGGACTCGCTCGAGCCGCTACGAGCGCTGGAGGACCACGTCACGGCCCGCCTGGGCGGTAGCGGGGAGGTCGTCGCGGTCCAGTCGCACCAGGGGCTGCGGGTGCTGCACATCTACGTCGACGGCACGACGCCCGCGGCCGAGCAGGTACGGGTCGCAGTGCAGGGCTGGGACCAGGGCCGCGTGCAGATCGAGCAGCGGCCCGACCCGGCCTGGTCCGCCGTCGCGCACCTGCGCGGCTGAGGGCCGGCCCGGTCGCTCGCCGGCGGTTTGCCGGCCGGTCAGGCCGGGGTGGGCGCCGGGTGGCTGATGCCGACTCCGCCGCGGGTCTCGGCGCCGTAGCGCGCGATCTCCGCGTCGAGATCGAGGGCCCGGATCGAGCTGCGACCGCTGAGCGCGGCCTCGTCGAGCAGGGCCGCCGGCACGATCCAGGCGATCTCCAGCTCGATGCCGTCCGGGTCCTGGGCGTAGAGGCTCTTGGTGGTGCTGTGGTCGCTCGAGCCCACCAGCGCTCCCGCCGCCGAGAGCCGGCCGGCCAGGTCGACCAGGTCGCTCAGGGTCTCGACCTCCCAGGCCAGGTGGTAGAGGCCGACCGTGGTCCGCCCCGCGCCGGACGGCCCGGCCGCGTCGCCGATGGCGAAGAGGCCGAGGTCGTGGTCGTTGGTCGAGCCCGGAGCCTGGAGGAACGCCGCACCGTGGAAGCCCTCGGGCAGCATCGCGATCGGCCGGAAGCCCAGCACGTCGCGGTAGAAGCCCAGGCTGCGCTCGATGTCGCGCACGTAGAGGACGGCGTGGTTCAGACGGTTGATCGGCATGGAGATAATTGAATCTTAAACTTGTTGGGATGTCAAGCCGCGTCGAAGGTCGGCGAGCGCCGTACGGCAGCGGTCCAGCAGCTCGAGCGCCGACGTCTCGGTGAGTGCCTCAGCGGCGGTCGAGAGCTCGTCCGTGAGCACGGTGATCTGGTCCCCGGCGGCGTAGGGCGCGAGAGGGGGCACCCGGCGAGGTTCGGCCTTCGACGCGTCGGCGGCGAGGTCGGCGATGCGCTGGGCGGTGTCGAGCACGAGGTCTGCGGGCACGGCGTCCAGGGCCATCGAGCGGAGCCGCTGGACGACCCGGTCCCGCTCACGCACCAGCTCCTCGGCAGCCGAGGCCGCCGAGGAGCTGGTCGTGGTGCTGATGGTGAGAGCCGAGCCGTCCGCCGTCGGGCGAGCGGCTAGTTGTTGCGCAGGATCGACAGCAGGCGAAGCAGCTCGATGTAGAGCCAGACCAGCGTGACGAGCAGGCCGTGGCCGAGCAGCCACGAGGTCTTGGCCGGGGCTCCGGCAGCGACCATGCGGTCGATCGTGTCGAAGTTGAGCGCCAGGGAGACCGCCGCGAAGGCGACGCCGACACCGCAGAGCAGGATGCCGAACGCTCCGACGCCGTAGAAGCCGAACCCGCCGCCGACGCCGGCGAAGGCCGACACCAGGCTGACCAGGGCGATGGCCGCGTAGCCCAGGAGGGCGATGCCCATGATCCGGCGGAACTTGTCGTTGACCTTGATCAGGCCGAGCTTGTACGCCGCGAGCATGCCGGCGAAGGCCGCGAGCGTGCCGATCACGGCCTGGCCGACGACGCCGTCGTAGTAGGTGTTGAAGTACTCGCTGGCTGCTCCGACGAACACGCCCTCGATCGCCGCGTAGCCGACGATCAGGGGGACCGAGATCGTCTTCCGGAAGCTGATGACCAGGCCCAACCCGAGCCCGGCGAACATCGCGACCAGCCACACGGCGATCCCGCGGGACTGGTGGTCGAGGTCCAGGCTGGCGACGTAGCGCCAGGAGACGGCGGCCGTGGCCAGCAGGACCACGAACTGGACGGCCGTCTTCATGATGACGTCGTCGTAGGTCAGGCGGCCCGTGTCGGCGGTCGTGGCCGGTGGCGCGGAGTACATGTTCTGCAGGTCACCGGCGCTCAGCGTCCCGGGCGGGGCGGTCGGCGCGGCGGGCGCTGCGGGCGCCCCGGTCTCGGTACGGAATGTGGCGAACTGCCCCTGCTTCTGCTCGGCGTCGATCCTGCTGAACACCGGGTTCTTGATGGCCATCTGCCCCTCCGGGGGTCCCTGACGAGCGCCGTGATGTACGACGTTGTCCAGAGTAATGGTTTGGCAAAGCCAGAAGTTCCCGCCTGTGGACGAGGGTCTCCGTCCGGCCTAGTGGGGCAGGTCCGCGTAGAGGCGGTTGGTGGCCGAGACGGTGGTCGCGGTGCCGGCCGCGGTGAACACGATCGGGTCGAGGTCCACGTCCAGACCCCCGACCGCCGGGCCGAGATGGACCGTGGCCTGCCAGGTCAGCCGCAACCGCACCCTGTGGGCTCCGACGCGCTGATACGTCGCCTTGACGTAGTAGCCGTCACTCGAGGGTTCACTGGGATCCACCGCCTGCAAGTACCGGTGGCCGGCGCCGGTCGCGCTCTGCCCCTCCCCCAGCTCCCACCGGTACGTCGGCGTCGCCACGATCGCCCCCGCCAGCGGCCGGGTGATCGCCAACGACGTCACCCGCTGAGCCGGCGCCGAGAACAACATCGGGAACCGGATCAACCCCCTGGTGGCCGGCTGCACCGTCACCTGCGGGCGGCCGACCTCCTTGACCAGCTGGTCCCGCACCGCGGCCACGACAGCCGCCATCGGCACCGAACGCCCCCGATACACGCACACCGGCTTCCCGTACGGCTGCATCACACCCTTCAGCTCACCGTTCGGGCCGCGAGGCGCCCGCATCCCCTGGTACTTCGCACCCTGGACCGGCTGCCCATCCGGACCATCGATCGGCGGGCAGGCGAACGCATTCAGGCACAACTGACTCCCCGTCGGCTGCGTGACATTCGACGAACACGCTGCCACCAAGCGATAGACGTACTTCGAGCCCTCAGGGTCGTCGGGTGCTGTCATCTTGGTCTTGCTATCGAACTGGCGACGATGGGGGTCATACGACCAGTCCAACTTGCCGCACGATGACGCTTGGCTGTCACTGCTGAGACCCACTGTCGTACATGCTTCGGCGCTGGAGGCGTTGACAACCACCACCGCGACCAGCGCGAGCAGGGTCGTGAAGCCGACCGCGAGGAGACGCCTCACTTGGGGATCACCTCGCTGGTGACGGTCCACCTGCCGGCGACTCGACCTGACGTCCCACGTTGACAGGTCCGGAGGCGCCGCGCGGTAGACCCTGAGAACGACGCCACCCTTCATCAGCTTCGCCTCGCGTTGGGAAACCATCCCCTGCACCACAACCAACTGCCCTGCCACGGTGCCCAGTTGCACATCGGTGAGCTTGTAGGCACCACCGACGATCTTGCGATTCTTCTCCGTCGTCGCGTCGATCAATTCGGCGTTCGCGGCGCAGTAGATGCACGACTTCGCGAAGTCCTCGCGATAGACGGCACTATCGCCGGAGATGAGGGCGTCGTTGAAGTCGGCGTAGAGCTTCTTGACTGCGGCTATCGCGGCTTGGGCGGCTTGGTCCTCGGGGTTGCCGGTGGGCGTCGGGGGTGGGGTCGAGGGTGGGGCCGTCCCGGGGTGGGGGGTTGACGTGGGGGCGGGGCTGGGGTCACCGCTGCCGCTGCAGGCGGGCAGGAGAAGGACGAGGAGCAGGGCGCAGGCGAGGGCGGCTCGCACTGCAAACGGCCCCCTGCAGGCCGACCACCGGCTCATGGGGCAAACCTAGCGAATGCCTCGGACCGGCCGTTACCGGCCTGTGGACAGCGCCGCGACGGTCCGGCCGCAGGCGACGACCTCAGCCCAGGGGAGGCCGGACCAGCCGGACCCGCGCCTCGGCCGACTCGGCCACGTCCCGCGGCAGGGCTCCCGGATGCAGGACCGACGCCAGCGCCTCGACGCCGTCGACCAGTCGAGGACCCGGCCGCACCACGATCCCGTCGGCGTCGATGCCCCAGATCGCCGCCGCCGTCGGCAGGCGGTCGGCCACGAGCCCCGCCTGCGCGACCGCTCCGTCGAGGTGGAAGCCGCACGGCGAGATGACGACGACGTCGGGCTGCTCGGCCGCGATGGCCTCCCAACTGGTCTCGACCGACTTCGCCCCGGGCCCGGCCGCCACCGGGTCCCCGCCGGCGGCGACGACCAGATCGGGCACCCAGTGACCGGCCGTGAACGGCGGGTCGACCCACTCGACGATCGCCACCCGCGGACGCACCTGTCCCGCAACGGCTTTGGCCACCACCTCCAGCCGGTCGCGCAGCCCGCCGACGAGCTGGTCAGCCGCGGACTCCGTGCCGGTACGCCGCCCGACCTCGACGATCGTGCCCAGGACGTCCGCCAGCGAGTGCGGGTCGAGCGAGACCACGTCGGCCCGGCACCCGAGGTAGTCCAAGGCGTCCTCGACGTGGTCGGAGGGCAGGGCACAGACCCGGCAGAGGTCCTGGGTCAGGATCAGCTGCGGCTCGAGCCCGGCCAGCGCCTCGGCGTGCAGCGTGTAGAGGTCAGCCCCCGCTGCCATCTGCGAGCGGACGTAGTCGTCGATCTCGCCGGGCGCCATCCCCGAGGTGTCCCGGCCTCCAACGACGACCGCCTTGTCCCGCCGGGCCGACGACGGCTCGTCGCACTCGAACGTCACGCCGACCAGCTGCTCGTCCAGCCCGAGGGCGTAGACGATCTCGGTCGCCGACGGCAGCAGGGACACGATTCGCATGTCCCGCAGGCTATCCGGGCGGCCGGTCAGGCCACGGTGATGCCGGCCTCGGCGGCCAGCAGCGGCGCCAGCTGCCCGAGTTGCGCCTCACCGATCGTCGCACCGGACAGTCCCGGGAGGCCGTTGACCACCGTCAGCTCGGCCCCCCGCAGGTCGACCTGCTTGAGCCGCGCGCTGGTCAGGGTCAAGGTGTCGACCTGGCAGTCGGTGAACGTGATGTTGGTCAGGGACGCTCCGGACAGGTCGAGCTCCGTGATCCGGCAGCCGGTGAAGTGGACGTCGATGAGCTTGCCGTGCCGGAAGTTCAGGTAGCCGAGCCGGGAGTCCCGCACGTGCACGGCCGTCCACTCGCCGTCGTACAGCTCCGCGGAGCCGATCCGCGAGCTGGTCAGCTCGACGTTGCGCCAGGTGGGGCGGGCCGCGAGAAGCACTGCGACGTCGAGGTTCTGAAGGCGGCAGTCGACCAGCCGGACGGCGCCGAGCCGGGTGTCCTCGAGCCCGCAGGCGGAGAGCTCGCACTCCATCAGCCGAGCGCCGGTCAGGTCACGGCCGGCGAGATCGACGTCGGCGAAGCGGAAGCCGCTGAGGTCGCAGCGAGGCACCAGCCGGTCGACGGCGCCGGGGGCGAGGTCGGGGAGTACGAGCTCGTCCATGCGCCTCAACCTAGCGGTCGCGGGCACTCCCGGCCGTACCCCCGGCGGGACTCGAACCCGCACTGGAGCGTGTTTAAGACGCTTGCCTCTGCCATTGGGCTACGGGGGCGCGTCCAGCCTAGGGACCCGCCACCCGATCCGGCCGCGGGCTCAGCGGATGTCGGGACGCGTACGGCGGCCCTCCTGGGGGGCACCGGCCGCAGTCTCGAACTCCTCGAACGGCTTGGCCAGCCACCCCAGGGGCACGACCTCGCGCTTGAAGAACAGCGCCAGCGTCCACTCCGAGACGACCCGCACCTTGCGGTTGAAGGTCGGTACGCGGGAGAGGTGGTAGGTCCGGTGCATGAACCAGGCCGGGAAGCCCTTGAGCTTGATGCCGTAGACCTGCGCCACGCCCTTGTGCAGGCCGAGGCTGGCGACCGACCCGACGTACTTGTGCACATAAGGTTTCGGCTGGCGCCCGCGCAGCACAGCGACGATGTTGTCGCCGAGCCGCCGGGCCTGCCGTACTGCGTGCTGGGCGTTGGGCGCGGTGAACTGCCCGGGCGCCGTGACGTCCGGCACGGCCACCGCATCGCCTGCACCCCAAGCGTTCTCGACGCCCTCGACCCGCAGGGTGGTCTCCGCCCGGAGCCGGCCCTTGTCGTCGACGGGGAGGTCCGTGTGAGTCAGCACCGGGCTCGCCTTCACGCCCGCGGTCCACACGATGGTGTCCGACTCGAAGGTCTGCCCGTCGGAGAGCTCGACCTTGCCGTCGACGCACGACACGAGCCGCGTGCTGAGTGCCATCTCGATGCCGCGCTTGCGCAGCTGCTCGACGGTCCAACGACCCATGTCCGCGCCCACCTCGGGCAGGATGTGGTCGGTCGCCTCGACCATGACGAAGCGCAGGTCGGACGCGGAAACCCTCGAGTAGTAACGGGTTGCGAACCGCGCCATGTCCTCGAGCTCGGCCATCGCCTCGACGCCGGCGTACCCGCCACCGATGAAGACGAAGGTCAGCGCCCGCTTGCGGCGCTCCTCGTCGGCGGTCGACTCGGCGATGTCGAGGCTCTCCAGCACCTGGTTGCGCAGGTAGATCGCCTCCTCCACCGTCTTGAAGCCGACGGCCTCGGCGGCCAGGCCGGGGATCGGCAGGGTGCGCGCGATCGAGCCGAGCGCAACCACGACGATGTCGTAGGGCACGTCGTAGTCCGGGCCCTCCAGCGGGGCGACCCGCACCACCTGGCGCGCGTGGTCCACGGACAGCACCCGGGCGTTCAGGATCTCGGCGCCCTTGAGCACCTTGCGCAGCGGGACCACGACGTGCCGCGCGTCCAGCGAGCCGGCCGAGGCCTCGGGCAGGAACGGCTGGTACGTCATGTAGGACCGCGGGTCGATGACCGTGACGTCGGCCTCGCGCCGCCGCAGCTTCCGCAGCAGCCGCATGGCCGTGTAGAGGCCGACGTACCCCCCGCCGAGGATGAGGATCCGCGGCCGCGACGCGACCTTGGGTCGAGTTCCTGCACCGGCAGCCCCTGCGCCCGCCGGGATTCCCGTGCTCCCGTTCTGGCTCATGATCTCCACCGTACGCCGCTTGTGAAGGTCTTCACAAGCGAGATATCAGGGCGCCTGCGCGGGCCAGGACGTCGTCGAGCATGGGCTCGGTCAACCGGCCGGTGAAGGTGTTCTGCTGGCTCACGTGGTAGCTCCCGAGCAAGGTCCAGGTCGACGCCGCGCCGGCCGCCTGAAGCCGTTGCGGCACAACGAGCTCCGCCTGCGCGCCATGACCGAACTTCGGCACCGGCCGCTCGTGCAGGCCGCCGATCCGGCGGACCGACGCCAGCGCGGCCGCCCAGCCGATCGACCCCAGCGCCAGCATCACCCGCAGGGTCGGCGCGGCCAGCTCGAGGTCGCGGTCCAGCCAGTGGCCGCAGGTGGCCCGCTCGGCCGGTGTCGGCTGGTTGGCGGGCGGGGCACACCGGACGGCGGCCACGATCCGGGCACCGGCCAGGGCCTGGCCGTCGCCGGCGCTGAGGCTCCAGGGCACTGCGGCGAAGCCGGCCCGGTGCAGCGCGGCGTAGATCCAGTCGCCGCTGCGGTCGCCGGTGAACATCCGGCCGGTCCGGTTGGTGCCGTTGGCCGCCGGCGCGAGGCCGACCACCAGCAGTCGCGGGTGCGGATCCCCGAATCCGGGCCCCGGCCGGCCCCAGTACGGCTGGTCGGCGAACGACGCCCGGCGACCGGTCCGGGCCACCGACTCCCGCCACTCGACCAGCCGCGGGCAGGCTCGGCAGACCGACACCCGGGCGTCCAGCCCGGCCACGTCGCGCGCGGTCCTCGCCAGGCGGCGTACGTCCTCCTCCGACTGCGCCACGGGCGTTCGACCGGTCGCCGGGTCACCCGGCCAACCGGTCCCCGGCGGCACCGGTGAGTCGAACAGCTCCCCGGTGACCGGATGAGCATCGCTCACGTGATGGACCTCACGCGACCGACCAGGCGATGCCGTCGAGGATGTCGTGCTCGGAGACCAGGACGTCGGCCAGGTGTCCCCGGGCGGAGACCCGGCGAATCACCTCGCGCAGGATCAGTGCCCCCGCGCCGATGACGTCGACCCGGCCGGGATGCATGTAGGGCAACGACTTCCGCCACTCGCGGTTCATCGCCAGCAGGTCGTCGCAGGCCGTCACGGCGTCCGCGACCGGCAGGCGGGTCCGGTGGATCCGGGTCGAGTCGTAGCGATCCAGCGCGAGGGAGTGGGCCGCCACCGTCGTGACCGAGCCGGCCAGGCCGACCAGCGTGGCGATGCCGTCCAGCGGGACCTGCTCCTCGACCCGGTCGAGCGCTGCGGTGACGTCGACGCAGGCCGCCGCGATCTCCTCGTGGGTCGGCGGGTCCCCGTGCAGGTGGCGCTCGGTCAGCCGCACGCAGCCGATGTCGACGGACAGTGCGGCCTCGACGGCATCACTCCCTCGCACCACCTCGGTCGAGCCGCCGCCGATGTCCACCACCAGGTACGGCGCCGCCGCGCCGCCGGAGCCGAGTTCTCTCGTCGCACCGGCGAAGGAGAGGGATGCCTCCTCCGCACCGCTGACCACCTCGGGCTCGACGCCGAGCCGCTCCCGGATGCCGTCGACGAAGGCGGACCGGTTGGTGGCGTCCCGGGTCGCGGAGGTAGCGACGAACCGGGTCCGCTCGACACCCAGCTCGCGGGCCGCGTCCGCGTACCGCTCCGCGGCGGCGAAGGTCCGCTCCAGCGCCTCGGCGGCCAGCGCGCCGGTCCGGTCGACGTCCTGACCGAGCCGGACGATCTCCATCCGGCGGTCCAGGTCCGTCGCCGTGCCCGCGACGGGGTCGATGTCGGCGACCAGCAGGCGGATCGAGTTGGTCCCGCAGTCGATCGCGGCGACGCGCGTCATGAGGTCTCCTCCTCGGTCGGCCCGACGTCACCTGCGGCGGGCAGGCAGGGCGGCGCCCACCATGGTCCACCCTCCTCCAGCGCGGCCAGCGCCTGGTCCCCGAGCGGGTTGACTCCCGCGCCGGCCGCAAGCGAGTGGCCCACCAGGACGTGCAGGCACTTGACCCGCGAGGGCATCCCGCCGGCCGACGTACCCTCGATCTCCGGCACCACACCGAGGGCGGCCCGTCGCGCCAGGTAGTCCTCGTGTGCGGCCGAATACCGCTCGGCCAGAACGGGATCCGAGCCAAGGTCAGCCGTCATCTCGGCCATCAGCCCGGATCCCTCGAGGGTGCTGATGCGGCCGGTGAGCCGCGGGCACGTGACGTAGAACGTCGTGGGGAACGGCGTCCCGTCCGGCAGCCGCGGTGCGGTCTCGACCACGTCCGGGAGGCCACAGGGACACCGGTGCGCGACGTCCAGGGCACCCCGGGGCTCCCGGCCGAGCTGGGCCCGCACCGCAGCCAGGTCCGACGGGATCACTTCGACGTCGCGCCGGCCTTCTGCACGGACTGCCAGAGCCCGTCCATCCACGAGCGGTCGGCGGTTCCGGTGACCCCTGCGACGACACCGGTGGCCGGCGCCGCGGCGACCTTCGGCTTGGCGTCGCGTACGACGTAGCTGCGCTGCCCCGGTGAGACGAACTGGAGCCGGGCCCGGGCCTGGCTCTCGATGTACGCCGGGTCGTTCCAACGCTGGGCCTGGGCCTGGAGCCGGGCGACCTGGTCGCGCTGCGCCTGCTGCTGCTGCTCCAGCGCCGAGATCTGGCCCCGCTGGTGCAGGTAGACCCGCAGGGTCGGCGCGACCGCCACGACCAGGGCTAGGGCGATCAGGCCCAGGATCGCCAGCCGGGTGGTTCGCCGGGTGCGGGCCGCGCCGGCCGGGCCGGTGCTGCGCCCGCCGGCCGGAGCCGCGGCCGGCCGGGACCCGGCGCGCGTGCCGGCACCGGGCCGGGAGCCCGCGCGAGGTACGCGTCCGGCGGCGGGCGGGCGACGAGCCGCGGTCATCGCAGGGTCACCCGGCTCAGCCGGCGTACCGGGGGAAGGCCCGGCCGCCGGCGTAGCGGGCCGCGTCGTCGAGGTCCTCCTCGATCCGCAGGAGCTGGTTGTACTTCGCCACCCGCTCGCTGCGGGCCGGTGCGCCGGTCTTGATCTGGCCGCAGTTGGTGGCGACCGCGAGGTCCGCGATCGTGGTGTCCTCGGTCTCGCCCGAGCGGTGGCTCATCATGCAGCGGTAGCCCGCGCGGTGCGCCAGGTCCACGGCGTCCAACGTCTCGGTCAGCGAGCCGATCTGGTTGACCTTGACCAGCAAGGCGTTGGCGGTGTCCTCGTCGATGCCGCGCTGCAGCCGCTCGGGGTTGGTGACGAAGAGGTCGTCGCCGACGATCTGGACCCGGTCGCCGATGGCCCGGGTGATGTGACCCCAGCCGGCCCAGTCGTCCTCGGACAGCGGGTCCTCGATCGAGACCAGCGGGTACTCGGCGAGCAGGCCCTCGTAGTAGCCGGTCATCCACTCGGCGGACCGGGCCGCGCCCTCGAACTGGTAGGCGCCGTCGGAGTAGAACTCGGTCGCCGCGACATCGAGGGCGGCCGCGATGTCCTTGCCGAAGGTGAACCCGGCCTTGTCGACGGCCACGCCGATCAGGTCGAGCGCGTCCTTGTTGGCGCCGAGGCTCGGCGCGAAGCCGCCCTCGTCGCCGAGGCCGGTGTTCAGGCCCTTCTCCTTCAGCACCGACTTCAGTGCGTGGTAGACCTCGGCGCCCCAGCGCAGGGCCTCGGCGAAGGTCGCGGCGCCGATCGGCGCGATCATGAACTCCTGCACGTCGACGTTGCTGTCGGCGTGCGCGCCGCCGTTGAGGATGTTCATCATCGGCACTGGCAGCAGGTGGGCGTTGGGACCGCCGACGTACCGGAACAGCGGCAGGCCCGCGGAGTCGGCGGCCGCGCGGGCCACGGCGAGTGAGACGCCGAGGATCGCGTTGGCGCCGAGCTTGGCCTTGTTGGGGGTGCTGTCCAGGTCGAGCATCACCTGGTCGACCAGGCGCTGCTCCGAGGCCTCCATGCCGACCAGCCGCGGGTGGATGACGTCCAGGACCGCATCGACGGCCTTGGTGACGCCCTTGCCGCCGTACCGCTTCGCGTCCTCGTCGCGCCGCTCGACGGCCTCGAAGGCGCCGGTCGAGGCACCCGAGGGGACGGCCGCGCGGGAGATGGTGCCGTCGTCGAGCGCGACCTCGACCTCGACGGTGGGGTTGCCGCGCGAGTCGAGGATCTCGCGGGCGCCGACGGCCTCGATGCTGGCCACGTGGAACTCCTGAGTACGTAGGTGGTGCTCCGCGAAGGGAGCGGAGCGGCGACGGGGGAAGGTAGGCGATCTGGGCTCGGGCGTCGTTGACCGGACGGAGTTCGAGCCTAACCGCCCCGGCCGCGCAGCCCCGGCACCGACCCGCGGCCCGCGCGGGCCTCTCGGGCCCACGACGGCTGGAGAAGGCGGGGCTCAGCCGGAGACGAGCTCGAGCAGGAGGCGGAGCAGGCGCGGGGACGGCGAGCCGTGGGCCAGCACCGTGTCGTGGACCTCGCGGACCGAGCTGGCCGGCTGCTCCGCGGACAGGTCGCGCACGATGGCCGAGATCTCCTGGTGCCCGACGTAGTACGTCGAGAGCTGGGCCGACGTGAGCAGCGCGCGCCGCCACTTGCCGGCGGCCTCGCTCTCCTCCTGGTGCCCGCGGACGGTCATCAGCCGCATGCCCTCATCGCGGGTCATGCCCCGCGAGTGCACGCGGACGTCGAGGATCGCGTTGATCGTGCAGCGCAGCCGCATCTTGAGCTGCTGCATCCGCAGCGCCTCGATGTCGACGCCTGGCGGCGGCTCGGCGGCGACCGCGTCAGCCATGAGCTGCTCGGCGTGGACGGCCCACCCCTCGACGAACGTCCCGCTCATCAGCGCGGCCCGGACGTCGGTGTTGCCGCGGTAGCGTCGCGAGTGCTGCAGCTGGAGCACGTGGCCCGGCATCGCCTCGTGCACGGTCAGATCCAGCAGCATGTGCCGGTTGTACTCCCGATAGAACGACTCGACCTGAGGCGCGTCCCAGTCGGCTGGGGCCGGTGAGACGGCGAAAAGCGTTGGCAGGCCGTCGTTCTGGCCTCCCCCTAGCTTGCCGGACGGGATGTCGGCCGGGTCCTCGACGGGCCGGTCGTCGTCGCCCGCACCGCGGCCCTCGAGGGCCCCCGGCGGGTCGCAGTAGGCGACGGCCACGCCCCGCCGCGACTCGGGCATCTCGATGATCCGCACCGGGTCGTCGTACATCGTCACGAGCTGGTGCCGCTCGACGACGTCGCGGGTGACCTTCAGCCAGCGGCGGCACAGCGGCAACACCGTCTCGTTGGTGACCGGGCCGGACGCTGCCAGGGCATCCAGGACGTCCCGCACGGTGTCCGACGGGCGGCCGCCGCGGGCGACGCCGAGGGCGGGGCCGATCCGGGCCGCGACCGCCGCGATCTCTTCTTCGATCGCCATCAGGTCGCTCTCGGCCCGGGTCAGCAGGGCGTCCGGGTCGATCTCGGTGTCGAGGGCGTACCAGAGCTGCGCGGCGTAGGCCCGGTCGCCGAGGCGCGGATCCCGCTGGGCGGTCTCGAGCCGGTCGGCGAGCCAGGCGTCGTGCTCCACGAGGGCCGCGCGCGCGGCCTCCCGAGGCTCGTCGAGCAGGGTCCGCTCGGTCGGAGCCCGCTCGAGCAGCTCCTCGACCTGGCCCGCGATCAGCGACAGGCAGCCGGCGAGCTGCAGCCGCGCCGTCTCGACGTGCACCCGGGGCATGTCGGCCAGCTGCTCGCGCGCGACGGCGAGCTGGTGCGGTACGCCGCTCAGCCGCGCGGCCAGGGCGCGGGCCCGCTCGACCGGGTGGCCGGTGTCCCGGGCGACGAGGGAGTAGATCGCGTCGCCGGGCAGGTGCATCAGGGGGTCCCACTCCTGCTGCCGCAGCTCGGTGAGGGACCAGAGGTGGCCACTGACCTTGCCCCGCAAGGACTCCAGGTCGACCAGGTCGTCGCTGTCCAGGCCCGCGTCGTCGAGCCCGTCGAGGGCGGCGAGCGCCTCGCTCAGTGTCGCGGCGTGCCGCTCGACGGCGGCTGCGGAGAGGTCCGGCAGGGCCTCGTCGAACCGGTGGTCGCCAAGGCTGGTCGCCCAGACCGGGTCAGCCTCCAGCAGGGCGTCGAGGATGCCGGTCGCCGTCCTGCGGTAGCGGTCGAGCGCGCCCGGTGCCCCCTCGTCGGGCTGGCTCATCGGGACCCCCTCAGCGGCTCGGTGTCGCGGGCGCTTCGCTCGGTGTCGCGAGCGCGCTCCTCGAGCCGGCGTACGGCGGCGCGCAGCGCGGCCTCGGCATCGACGCCCACGGACCGGGCCTGCTCCACCACATCGAGCAGGGTCTCACCGACCGCCGCGGCGTCCCAGTCCTGGCCGGTCCCGGGCCGGGCCCGCGGCGGCCGGCCGACGGCGACGCCCGCGAGCTCGGCGCGGGCCAGCCGGCCGAGCACGGCGTCGGCCCGGGCCAGGGCCGGCAGGCTGACGGGGACGCCGTCGAGCACGCTCTCGCGGCCCTTCTCCTCGGCCTTGATCCGGTCCCAGTTGGCCTCGACGTGCTCCGGCGTGGTCGCCGGACCCGCCTCGGGCCCGCCGAAGACGTGCGGGTGGCGGCGGACGAGCTTGGCCACGATGCCGGCCGCGACGTCGTCGATGTCGAAGGGCGCGGCCGCGTCCTCCTCGGCCATCCGGGCGTGGAAGGCGACCTGGAGCAGGACGTCGCCGAGCTCCTCCTGCAGCGCCGTCCGGTCGCCCGACTCGATCGCCTCGACCGCCTCGTAGGCCTCCTCGAGCAGGTACGGCGTCAGGCTCTCGTGGGTCTGGGCGGCGTCCCACGGGCAGCCGCCCGGAGCGCGCAGCCGGTCCATCACGGTGACCAGGTCGAGCAGCCGGGCACCCGGCACGTCGTGGCTGCCGACCAGGACCTCGACCGGCGGCGGGTCCTGATGCAGCGCGACCCGGGAGAGCTCGTCGGCCAGGGCGTCGGTCAGTCCCGGGTCCCCGTCGGCCGAGCCCAACCAGACGACCTGCATCTCCCGCGCCGCCTCGACCAGCTCGCGCGCCAGGTCCCGCATCGTCTCAGACCCGCTGGTCCGCAACGGGATCGACGCCTCGGCCAGGGCGGCAGCCTGCTCGTGCGACGCGTCGCGGGCGAGCACGAGTCCGGCCGTCGACAGCGCCTGCCAGGCCGGCCAGGACAACAACCCCCCGGCGACCCGGGGCGAGGTCAGCAGCAGCGTCAGGCCCCCGGACACCTGGTCGACCTCAGCCGGTGGCGGACGGGCTGGGCGCCGGGGTGGCCGCCGGCGTGGACTTCTTCTGGATCCAGTTCGGCGTGGCCGCCGTGAGGTTGCCCGTCTTGGCGTTGAAGGTGCCGTAGCGCGGGCTGACCTTCACCTTCACCGAGGCGATCGCCTTCTGGTACTCCGGACCGGTCGTGGCGTCGAGCTGGTTCAGCGCGATGTTGCTGCGCAGGGCCGCCAGCGCGTCCTGGTTCAACTTGCTGGGGTCGACGCCCTTGGTCCCGGCCTGCTGGGCGCCGGAGAGGATGGCCTGCCGTACGGCGTCGTCGGACACCCCGGCCCCCGCGGCGCTGACGACCCGCTCGACCGTGGGGCCGATGATCATGACGTTGAGGATCTGCCGGTCGGTGGCCTTGGCGAAGTCGGTCGGGTCGGCGGCCCGCAGGCTCTTGGCCGCCGACTGCACCTGGTCGACGGTGATGTCGTGACCGTCGACCGTCGCCGCGACCCCGCTCTGCCCGCAGCCGGCCAGGCCGAGCACGGCGCCGGCGCCCAGGCCGAGGGCCAGCAGCACGCCGGGCGTGCGGCGTACCGAGATGGTGCGGGCGGTGGCGCTCACGGGGCGTCCTTCCGGTCTGGTCGTCAGGTGCTCGAGGCAACCGTAGCCGCAGCGGCCAGGTCGTCGAGCAGGACCGCCTGGATGACCTGGCGGGCCCACTCGAGGATCTCGCGGTCGCGCAGGGGCTGCCCGCCCACCCGGGCCGTCTTCGGCCGCGGCACGAGCACCGTGTGGACGCCGGGCTTCACCAGGGAGCCGGGGTAGAGCCGGGCCAGGCGCAGCTGCTGGCTCTCGCGCAGGTCGAGCGGCCCGAACCGCACGTGTTGGCCCTGGGTGCCGACGTCGGCCAGGCCCGCCCGGCGCGCGGTGACCCGCAGGCGCGCGACCTCGAGCAGGTTGTCGACGGCCGGGGGCGTCGGGCCGTAGCGGTCCACCAGCTCGGAGCGGATCTCGTCCAGGCCCTCGTCGGTCTCGACCGACGCCAGCTTCTTGTAGGCCTCCAGCCGGAGCCGCTCGCCCGGCACGTAGCCGTGCGGCAGGTGCGCGTCGACCGGCAGCTCGATCTTGACCTCGGCCGGCGGGGCCTCGGCGTCACCGCGGAAGTCCGCCACCGCCTCGCCCACCAGCCGGATGTAGAGGTCGAAGCCGACGCCCTCGATGTGGCCGGACTGCTCCCCGCCGAGCAGGTTGCCCGCGCCGCGGATCTCCAGGTCCTTCATCGCCACCTGCATGCCGGCGCCCAGGTCGGTGTGGGCGGCGATGGTCTGCAGCCGGTCGATGGCCGTCTCGGTCAGTGGCCGGTCCGGCGGGTACATGAAGTAGGCGTACGCCCGCTCGCGGCCCCGACCCACCCGCCCGCGCAGCTGGTGCAGCTGCGACAGCCCCATCGTGTCGGCCCGGTCGCTCACCAGGGTGTTGGCGTTGGAGATGTCCAACCCGGTCTCGATGATCGTCGTGCAGACCAGGACGTCGAACTTCTTGTCCCAGAAGTCGACGACGACCTGCTCGAGCTTGTGCTCGCCCATCTGGCCGTGCGCCGTCGCGATCCGCGCCTCCGGCACCAGCTCGCGCAGGCGGCTGGCCATCCGCTCGATCGAGCTGACCTTGTTGTGCACGAAGAACACCTGTCCCTCACGCAGGAGCTCGCGCCGGATCGCCGCTGCGATCTGCTGCTCCTCGTAGGCGCCGACGAAGGTCAGGACCGGGTGTCGCTCCTCGGGAGGCGTTGCGAGAGTGGACATCTCGCGGATGCCGGTCACGGCCATCTCGAGCGTCCGCGGGATAGGGGTCGCGCTCATGGCCAGCACGTCCACTGCCGTACGCAGCGTCTTGAGGGCTTCCTTGTGCTCGACGCCGAACCGCTGCTCCTCGTCCACCACCACGAGGCCCAGGTCCTTGAACCGGATCTGGCCGGTGAGCAGCCGGTGGGTGCCGATCACGACGTCGACCGAGCCGTCGGCCAGGCCCTCCACCACGGCGCGCGCCTCGGCGTCGGACACGAAGCGGGACAGGGGCTTCACGACGACGGGGAAGGGCGCGTACCGGTCGGTGAAGGTCTGGATGTGCTGCTGCACCAACAAGGTCGTGGGCACCAGGATCGCCACCTGCTTGCCGTCCTGCACGGCCTTGAACGCCGCTCGGACGGCGATCTCGGTCTTGCCGTAGCCCACGTCGCCGCAGACCAGCCGGTCCATCGGGATCGGCCGCTCCATGTCGGCCTTGACCTCGTCGATGGTGGCCAGCTGGTCCGGAGTCTCGACGTAGGCGAAGGCGTCCTCGAGCTCGCGCTGCCACGGCGTGTCGGGGCTGAATGCGTAACCAGGAGAAGCCATCCGGGCCGAGTAGAGCCGGATCAGCTCGGCCGCGATCTGCTTGACCGCCTTGCGGGCGCGGCCCTTGGTCTTGGCCCAGTCGGACCCGCCCAGCTTGTTCAGCGTCGGGGCCTCGCCGCCGACGTAGCGGGTCACCTGGTCGAGCTGGTCGGTCGGCACGAAGAGCTGGTCCGGCGGCTGGCCGCGCTTGCTGGCGCCGTACTCGATCAGGAGGTACTCGCGGGTCGCCCCCTGGACCGTGCGCTGGGCCATCTGCAGGAAGCGACCGACACCGTGCTGCTCGTGAACGACGTAGTCCCCTGGCCGCAGGGCCAGCGGGTCGATCGCGTTGCGCCGCCGCGAGGGCATCTTGCGCATGTCGCGGGTGGTGGTGGCGCCGGTCGAGCCGGTGAGGTCCTCCTCGGTGATGACGGCCAGCCGCAGCCCGGGCGCGAGGAACCCGCGGCCCAGGGAGCCGGTCAGCGCGTGCACGACACCGGCCTCCGGCTCGACCGGCAGCCCGCCGACCTCGACCCGCGCGGCCAGCTCGTGCTCGCCCAGCAGCTCGACCACGCGGGTGGCCAGGCCGTGGCCCTCGGTGACGACGACGACCCGCCAGTCCTCCCGCAGCCAGCCGCCGAGGTCGCTGATCGCGCGCTCGGTCTCGCCGCGGTAGCTCTCGACCGGGCGCAGGTCCAGCGCCATGACGTCGTTCTCGCGGTCGATGTCGAGCTCGGCGTCAGCGGTGAACGGCCCGACCGACCACCACGGGACCCCCTGCTCGAGGGCATGCTCGCGGACGTCGCCCAGGGACCAGTACGACGCGGTGCCCAGCAACGGCTCGAGGTCGACCGGCACCGCGTTGCCGGCCGAGGCGTTGACCCAGCTGGCCTGCAGGAACTCGGCGCTCGTCGCCACCAGGTCGTGGGCCCGGGTGCGCACCCGCTCCGGATCGCACAGCACGACCTGGCAGCGCCTGCGGCAGCACGTCGACCAGCAGCTCCATGCCGTCCACGAGGGCGGGGGCCAGGGACTCCATGCCTTCCACCGCAATGCCCTCGGCGACCTTGTGCAGCAGGTCGGCCACACCGGGAAGCTGGGTGGCCAGGGCCGCGGCGCGCTCGCGCACGGCGTCGGTCAGCAGGACCTCACGGCAGGGCGGCGCCCACA
This sequence comes from uncultured Actinomycetota bacterium, assembly GCA_963795385.1. Classification (GTDB taxonomy): domain Bacteria; phylum Actinomycetota; class Actinomycetes; order Actinomycetales; family CAVURS01; genus CAVURS01. The sequence continues at coordinate 300,366 of CAWCHK010000002.1, read as the reverse complement.
GGCCGTCCGGAGCGACCTCCAGGCTGCGCTGGTCGGCGACGGCGAACCAGCGCACCTCCTCGACGGAGTCACCGAAGAGCTCGACCCGCAGCGGGTGCTCCTCCGTCGGCGGGAAGACGTCGAGGATCCCGCCCCGCACGGCGAACTCACCGCGCCGCTCGACCAGGTCGGTCCGGACGTACGCCGCCGCGACCAGCCGTTCGACGATCTCGGTCAGCGGCAGCTCGTCGCCCTCGCGCAGGCTCACCGGCTCGAGGTCGCCGAGGCCCTTGACCAGGGGCTGCAGCAACGCCCGGACCGGCGCGACCACGACGGCCACCCGGCCGGTGCCGGCCTCGGCCCCCGGGTGGGCCAGCCGGCGCAGGACGGCCAGCCGCCGGCCGACGGTGTCGCTGCGCGGGCTCAGCCGCTCGTGCGGAAGCGTCTCCCAGGCCGGGAACTCCACGACCTGGTCGGCCGGCAGGAAGCAGCGCAGCGCGCTCGCCAGGTCCTCGCTCTCGCGCCCGGTCGCCGTGACCGCCAGCACCGGCCGCCCGGCACCAGTCGGCTCGGCCGCGGCCATCAGGGCGAGCAGCGGAGCCACGGCCCCCGGCGCGGCCGAGATGTCCGCGCCGGTGCGGGCGCCGAGCGCACTCGTGCGGATCTCGGCGATGGCCGGGTCACGCACGAGCGTCGAGAGCACTCCGGTGAGGGTCATCGGCTCCACAGTCGGGTCAGGTCGGGAGAACAGGGGTCAGGGCAGCACGACGGACCGCTCGCGGCGGCCGTGCCCCAACCCTACGACGTAGGCCATCTACCCTCCGCCGACCGCTCCCGTGCCCCAAACTGTGGAGAGCCAAATGCCTCCCGCAGTCCCTCCGACGGAGCATCGTGACCACCCCCCAACCGCTCGCCGCCCCCCAGGTGCAGCTCGCCGACCCCGCGGTCGCCGACCTCCAGCTCGCGCTCGACGGCGTCCGGCTGCCCTGGCCCGACCTCGGCGGGTCCGCCGACGGGACCGCGGTCGGGACCGAGCCGGCCGGCGGCGAGGCGACCGACGTCGAGCTCGCGGTCCCCGCGCAGGCCGCAGCCGAGGGGAGGGCACCGGCCGCGTTGGTCCTGACCGACCGCGAGCAGACGCCGGTGGCGCTGCTGACGGGCCTGCGGGGACACGACGTCTCCACCACGGGCCCGGAGGCCGGCCGGCAGGTAGTCGCCGGCCGGGTCGAGCCGCTGCGGGAGCGCGAGAGCCGGCTGTTCCGCGACCTGGCCCTGCGCCCCGCGGACCTGGACCGACCCGCCGGCCGGCGCCGGGCGGTCGTCGTGGGCCGCCCGCTGCTCACCGCCGACGTGGCCGCGCTCGCCACCGCAGCCGCCCCGGACGCCCCGGACGCCCCGGACGACGAGACGCTCCTGCTGGTGCCGGTGGAGAACCCCACCCCGGACGGCATGCCCCCGGTGACCCTGATGCGGTCGGTGCTGCACGTTCTCGAGCAGCTGGCGCCGGGCTGCCGGGTGGTGGCGGTGCCGCTGCACTGGCGGGACGCCGGCTCGGACCGGGCGCTGGCCGCGGCCGTCGGTGCGGCGTACGGCGCGGGAGAGACGACGCTGCTCAGCGGGGGTGCGGACTGGACCGCGCTCCTGGCCGCGCTCCGGACCGGCGACCCGCTCCCAGCGGTCGCCGACGCCGCCGTGCTCGCGGAGATGCTCCGCTGGCGACCACCGCCGGCCGAGCGTGGCGCGATGATCCTCTTCACCGGCCTGTCGGGTTCAGGCAAGTCCACCCTGGCCCGCGACCTCGCCGCGCACATCGTGGAGCGCACGCCACGATCGGTGAGCCTCCTCGACGGTGACGACGTTCGCCGGCTCCTGTCGTCCGGGCTCGGGTTCGACCACGCCGCAAGGGATTTGAACGTACGGCGGATCGGCTACGTCGGCAGCGAGATCGCCCGGCACGGCGGCCTGGCCATCTGCGCACCGATCGCGCCGTACGCCGAGAGCCGGGCGGCGGTGCGCGCGATGGTCGAGCCGGTGGGCGACTTCGTCCTGGTGCACGTTTCGACGCCGCTGGCCGAGTGCGAGCGGCGCGACCTCAAGGGCCTCTACGCCCGGGCTCGGGCCGGCCTGATCACCGAGTTCACCGGCATCAGTGACCCCTACGACGAGCCCACCGACGCCGATCTCGCGGTCGACACGTCGCAGATGTCGCGCGAGGACGCCCTGGACCGGGTACTCGAGCTGATGCACTCCCGCGGCTGGATCGCCGAGGACACCCAGGAGAGGGACAAGCCCTGATGGACTGGAACTGGACCCTGGCCCTCGCGGCCTGCGGCGTCGGCATCGTGGTCGGCCTCACCGGCATGGGCGGCGGCGCGCTGATGACGCCCGTCCTGGTGCTCTTCTTCGGCATCCCACCCCTGGCCGCGGTGTCCAGCGACCTGGTGGCGGCCGCAGTGATGAAGCCGGTCGGCTCCTTCGTCCACCTGCGCCGCGGCACGGTGCACCTGCGACTGGTGGCCTGGCTGTGCGTGGGGTCGGTGCCGGCGGCGTTCTGCGGTGTCCTCGTGACCCGGGCGCTCGGCAAGGACAGCGGCGTCGAGGACCTGGTCCAGACCGCCATGGCGATCGCCCTGTTGGTGGCTGCCGTCGGCCTGGCCGCGCGAGCCTTCCTGCGCCTGCTGGAGCGGGCCAAGCGCCGCGACGGCAGCGCCGAGCCCCTCCCCCAGGGCCGCCCGGGCATCGCCGTCCGCCCGGTGCCCACGGTCATCGTGGGGGCGGTCGGCGGCCTCTTCGTCGGCATGACCTCGGTGGGGTCCGGGTCGCTGATCATCATCGCCCTGATGGCGCTCTACCCGGGGTTGAAGGCCTCCGAGCTGGTCGGCACCGACCTGGTGCAGGCCGTCCCGCTGGTCGCGTCGGCCGCGATCGGGCACATCCTCTTCGGCGACTTCCAGCTCTCGGTCACGCTGCCGCTCCTGGTCGGGAGCATCCCCGGCGTCTACGTCGGCGCGCGGCTGTCGGCCAGCCTGCCCGGCGGCCTGATCCGGCGGGCGCTGGCGTTCGTGCTGCTCGCGTCCTCGCTGAAGCTGTTCAAGTTCAGCACCGTGCACACCGGAGAGATCCTGCTGGTCGCGCTGCTGGTCGCGCCCCCGCTGTGGATGCTCGCCCGGCGGCACTACGGCTTCCCGACCTGGCGCTGGCCGGCCCGGGCCAAGGCGGACGCGGGCCTGGCTCCAGGAGCGGCGGAGGCGCCAGGCGACTCCCTCGAGACGGCGGAGCGCACGGCCCCGTAGCCGGTCAAAGGTGGGCGTACCCACCGCCGTTCGCTCACGGCCCGAGGTCGGGCGAACACGTTGCGGCGTAACGGCTTCAGCTCTCCCATCGTCGACCTAGGCTCCGCCCCAAGGGGCCCGCCGGACCGCTGCCACCACACCCTCGGAGTGCTCGATGTCGTTGCGTCCCCTTCGCCTTGCCGTGGCGTCGGCGGCAGCCGCCGCCCTCCTCGTGACCGGCACCGCCACGGCCTCGATGGCCGCCGTCAGCGCCGTCCCCGCCGTCGGCTGGGTCCCCAACGCCGGCGTGCACGCCCTGGCCGCCGACGGCACCTGGCGCTACCTCGGCGGCGCCTTCACCTCCCTGACCAACCCGACGACCCACGCCACCGTCACCGCGACCCGGCTGACCCGGCTGAGTGTCGCGACCGGTGCGCCCGACCCGACCTGGTCGCCGACGGTCGACGGAGACATCCGGGCCATGGTGCTCGACCCCACCACGTCCCTGCTCTACCTCGGCGGTGACTTCCAGACCGTCGACGGCGCCGCGCGCAGCCGGCTCGCGAGCGTGTCGACCTCGGGCGGCGGCGCGGTCGGCGCGTGGAACCCGGGCGCCGACTCCCTGGTGAAGTCGATGATCCAGACCGATGCGGGCACGATCTACGTCGCCGGCCAGTTCCTGCACATCGGTACGGCGGCGCGCGCGCACGTGGCGCGGATCAGCCCGGCCGGCGTGCTCGACGCGACGTTCAAGCCGAAGATCAACAACACGGTCTACTCGCTGGCGCAGCCGGCGGGCTCCACGGCCCTGCTGATCGGCGGCAATTTCACGATGGTGGGCGGCCTCGCCCGCAAGTACATCGCGCAGATCGACCCCACCACCGCCGCGACCCTCCCCTGGTACCCCGGCGACCCCTGCGGGACCTCACCCAAGGTCTGCCCGGTCTTCGCCTTCGTCGCGACTCCGACGGCGATCTACGCCGCCGCCGGCGGCCCGGGGGGCCACACCCTGGCCTACGACCCCGCCACGGCGGCCGTGCGGTGGTCGGTCGGCAGCGACGGCGACAACCAGGCCCTCGCCCTGATCGGCAGCGTCCTCTACATCGGCGGCCACTTCGGCCCGTCGTTCGGCCACGCCACCCGCACCGCCCTGGCTGCGGTCGACGCGACGACCGGCGCCCTGGACCCGTGGGCACCGACGGCCGCGACGCTGTTCCCCGGCGTCGCGGCGATGATCCCGGCGGCCGACGGCAGCCTGGTCATCGGCGGCGACATCACCAAGATCGGCGGGACGACCGACGCGCGGTACGCCGTCTTCCCGGCCTCCCCGTCCCGGACCCGTTAGCCCGAACACCCGCGCGGGAGGGCCCGGTCGCCGTACATTCGTAGGACAGGGTCGGGCATCCGCACCACCCGGCGGACGAGGGTAGGACGGGCGGTTCGTGCAGACACTGCGACAGGCGCTCGCGAGCGCCCCCATGAGGCCACGAGCGAGTCTCCCGATCGTCGCCGCCCTGGCCCTGACGGTCCTGGTGGCGGGATGCACCGGCAGCAGCTCCGCCTCGGCCGGCAAGGCCGGCGGCTCCGGTGCGACGACGACCGGGCCGACCTCGACGGGCGCACCGTCGTCCACGCCGAGCGCCGCCGCGCCCACGACAGCCAGCGGCTCGGGTGACCAGGGCTCGGTCCTGAAGACGCTGCCCGGCTCCTCGTCGTCGAAATGCGTTGCGGTGGGCTCGCGCCGGGATGTCCGCTCCGGCAGCCTGGCGGCCGGCAACTTCGCCCAGGCCCGCACGCAGTACCGCACGATCAAGAACCAGGAGCTGCCGACCGTCTCGCTCTACGTCATCCCGCAGAGCTCGAAGACGATGCCGACGCTGAAGGTCAAGGTCACGACGGCCAGCGGGTCGTCGACGACGGTCACGTCGACCAGCGTGGGCGATGCGGACAAGTGGCGCTACTACAACGTCCAGGTCCCGGTGGCGAAGCCGGGGACCTACCACCTGCACGCCAGCGCGGGTGCCAACCACGGGTGCTTCACCGTGGTCTTCACGGGCTGAGCGGGGTCAGGCCCGAGCCCACGCCTCCCGGCGGTCCAGCGCCTCGACGTCGTAGCCGAAGCCGGCGATCGGCTCGGCGTACCGCTCGACGATCTGGCGCCGGGCCCGGCGCTGCAGCAGGCTTCCCGACCGCATCGCGTCCCACTGGACCTCGTAGCGGGTGCTGGCGCCGGAGCGCAGCGAGGACGAGGGGATCGGCAGCTGCAGGCCGAGGAACTCCTGGATCCGGGCGAGCTCGGCGGGGGCGTCGGCCACCAGGTCCTCGTAGCGCAGGACGTGCACCCGCCCCAGAGCCGGCTCGTCGTCCCGGAACACCTGGTGCGCGCGCACCCAGTGCTCGACCAGGCTGGGCAGCGACGTGCGCCAGTGCCCGTTGCGGGCGACGAGGAGCGGGTTCCACTTGTGGGTGGCCAGCGAGACGACGATCGGGTGGCGGACGACCACGATCATCGCCGACCCGGGGAAGAGCGCCTGGAGGAAGCGGCTCATCACGATGTTGGACGGCGACTTCTCCATCAGGAGCGGAGAAGCCATGTCCCAGAACGGTTCCCACGCGGCGAGCAGCCGCTGCGCGGACTCCTCGGAGACCAGCGGGGACTGCTCGGTCAGGTGGGCGGCCTCGGCCCGGGCGAACTTGCCGACCCCGCCGTAGGCCTTGATCCTGGGGTAGACGTCCTGCAGGTGCTGGCCCTCGTCCTCCCAGACACCGGTGCCGGTCAGGCCGCTGATCTCGGGGTGCTCCGCGAGGGCCCGCGTCAACGGCGTCGTACCGCTGCGGTGAAGGCCGCCGACGAAGACGAGCCGTCGGCCGTCCACCATGGTTCTCCCCGAACTCTTGCCGATGTGTCTGGGACCCAGTTTATCGGCCGGGACGCACGAACACCGGCGTTCGGGCGGATGCCCGGACGCCGGTGCTCGAGGTGGTGCTGGTACTGCGGCTGCCGATGGTGACCGGCGGCTACGGCATCTGCTGCTTGTAGTAGCTCGTGTTCGCGAGCTTGGTCATGGCCGCCGCGGCTCCCTTGTTGAGCGAGAGACGCGTGTCGCCACGCGGGCCCCGCCAGGAGTCCCAGTAGACCATCGCCTTCAGGGCCGGGAACTGGTCCAGCTGACCGGCGATGGTGTTGTAGAAGTTCGGCTGGCGCGAGGCGTCGCCGTTCTCGAACGCCGCCCACTCCGAGAGCATCAGCGGCTTGCCCGGGAAGTTCTTGACCGCGTAGTTGTACATCCCCGGCCACGGCGAGTTCGCCGAGTACCGCTTGTTGAGCAGGAACGAGAAGTCCTTGCAGTCCTTGCCCGCGATGCAGGTGTACGGGTCCCACGACACCCAGTCGACGACGTCGGCGCCCGGGTAGAGGTCCTTGAACCACGGCTCGAGGCCGTGACCCTGGTCGCCCATGTAGTTCATGACGAAGACCGCGTTGTGCACGCCGTCCGCCCGCAGCCGCTGCACGACGTGCCGGAACATGTTGCGGTAGTCCGTCGCGGTGTAGCCCGAGCCCGCGGTCGCGATGACCTCGTTCTCCGGCTCGTGGTGGATCGCCATGAAGAACTTCGCGGTGTAGTGGCTCTTGATGTACGCCGCTTCCCGGTCGATCGTCGCGTCGGAGGCACCGGCCGCCGTCTGCGCCCAGGTGTGACCGCTCTCCGGCTTCCAGTTCTCCAGCAGCAGGCGGTGGTCGGCCGCGAAGCCGATCTCCTCCGCGGTCGGGAACAGGTCACCGGACTCGTGGTACGCGTGGTAGATGTCCGCGTGCGAGCTCGTCTCGGCCTCGAACAGCTTCAGGCCGGCAGCGCGGGTGTCCGCACCGGCCGGTGACACGCCCCACCACTTGCCGCAGGACGGCACCAGGATCGCGCTCACGGTGCAGCCGGCGCTGTTGGGCGCCGTCGTGGTCGTGGACGAGCTGGACGAGGTGCTGGAGCTGCTCGACGTGCTCGTCGTCTTGGTGGTGCTGGGGGACGAGGACGTCGTGGTGGTCGTCGGCACCGGGTGCGACGTCGTGGTCGAGCCCGGCGAGGTGATGGCCGGCGTCGTGTAGGTGATGTCCAGGCGCGGGCCCGAGCCGTGCTCGCGCGACCAGAACCGCGCCTCGTCGGTGGTCGTGGAGGCGCTCACCTGGAGGTTGACGGTGCCGTTGGCCTTGATCGCCTGGCCGAGACCGACGGTCACCTGGTTCATGCTCGAGGTGACGGCGGCGGAGCCGACGGCGGTCGCCGTGGCGGCGGGCTTCGCGGTCCAGGTGGCGGCCTTCTCGCTGAAGGCCGGGATGTTCTGGACCTTCAGCGTGGTGTTGGGGAGGTGGTGCTTGTCCCGCTGCAGCCACAGGCTGGCCTTGATGTTCGTGGCGTTCGCCGGGAGGCCCTTGACCGCGAACGACAGCAGGATCTGCTTGGTGGCCTTGGCGTTGGCGCCGGTGATCAGCTGGACGTCCGAGCCCATGGCCTTGGTCGGCTGGTTGAGCCGGACGTAGGTGTCCGCGCTGTCGTTGACGTGGATGGTGTGCGTCTTGGTGGTCGCGGTGGAGGCAGCCGGCGCGGTGCGGAGGGTGAGGGTGCCGACCAGGGCCACGAGCATGAGCAGCGCCAGCGGCGCGCTGTACATGGGGTGGAGGCGCACCACCCGGGCGGGGAGGATCTCCAGGCGATGGCTTGCCGTCGCCCTGGAGTCCGGGGCGCGATGGCGCGCCGGGTCGTGTGTGGTCATGAGGGTTTGATACTTCCTTCGGAGTCCGGCCCCGCCGCCGGCCGAAGCCGGAACTTCCCCCCAGCGGAGTGCTGTCTGTGCTATCCGATCGGTAGCCCCGAGACCACCGACGACTAGCTCTTTCGGGCCCTTGCGCTAACACAATGTTGCAGATCGGCAACGGCATGGCCAACCGCATCACCCGAAAGAACTAGGCCGCGTAGTCTTTTTGTGCTCCTCCGCGTCCTATGGGACTAGTCCGTTTTCGACAAATTTCTGGGGACGAAAAACTCCCCCACCAGGCCTTTCGGCCTGATGGGGGAGTCTCTTGACGACTGAGTCGTCAGTCCTGTCTCACGGAGTGGGACTGAGGGCGATCGTGAGCATGACCGCCCGGTTCCCGGCCGCGTTCGTGGTCGCCGTCAGCCCGCCGTAAGAGCCGGCCGCGACCTGCCCCCCGGAGTCGGCCAGGAGCTCGCCGAACCGGTTGGAGGTGCCGTTGTCGATCGCGGTGTCCCGCTGGGTCGTGCCGGCCGGAGCGGTCCAGCTCGAGGTGCCCACCGAGTTGTCGGCCCAGTAGGTCACGACCAGGTCGCCCGCCTGAGCGGTGACCGTCGGCGAGACGTGCGCGCTCTGCGCCGTGTCGCCGGCGTGGGCCACCTGGGCCGCCACCGGGCTGGTGGACTGCACGCCCGAGTAGACCGCGGCGGTGAGCACCGACTTGCCACTCGTCCCGATGGTCACGCTCGCCGTGGACCCCAGGTCACCGGCCGTCAGGGTCTTCTTCCAGACGGTCTCCCTCAGGGTGCCGTTGGTGAACGTGTCCACCTGGGTCAGCCCGCTGATGCCTGCCGGCCCGGTCCACCCGGCCGCGGGTGCGGAGGTGAAGTAGAGCAGCAGGGTGTCCCCGGCCTGGGCCGCGGCCGGCACGGTGACCGACTTGGTCGCCGAGGCACCCGGTGCCGAGTGGGCCGCGGCCCGGAACGCCACCTGGTTGACCGGCGGAGGCACCGTCACGCTGACCGGGTTGGTCACCGTGGTGGTCGCAGCCGAGTTGTCCGTCACCGTGAGCGCCACCTGGTAGGTGCCGGTCGCGGCGAAGGTGTGGTTCGGGTTCTGGCCACTGCCGAGCGGGGTGCTGTCACCGAAGTCCCACGAGTACGACGTGATGCTGCCGTCGCTGTCGTGGGACCCCGAGGCGTCGAACGCGCAGGCCCCGTTGGTGCAGGTCTGCGTGAACGCCGCCGTCGGAGGCACGTTCTGGACGGCCGTGGACGGGCTGAGCGAGATGGTGAACATGTCAGCCTTGTCGCTGGCAGCGTTCGTCGTCGCGGTCAGGCCGCCGTACGTGCCGGCCGAGACCGGGCTCCCCGAGTCGGCGATCAGTGCGCCGAACCGGTTGGTCGTGCCGTTGTCGATCGCGGTGTCCCGCGTCGTGGTGCCGGCCGGTGCCGTCCAGCTCGACGTGCCCGTGGACTTGTCGGCCCAGTAGGACACGACGACGTCCTGGTTCAGCGCCTGCACGGTCGGCGAGACGTGGTTGCTGACCGCGCTGTCACCGGCGTGCGCGATGCCCTGGGCGATCGGGCTGCCCGCCTGCACTCCGGAGTAGACCGCCATGCTCAGCACCGACTTGCCGCTGCTGGGGATGGAGACGGTGGCGGTGTCGCCGAGGTCGGCGGCCGTCAGGGTCTTCTCCCAGACCGTGCTCTTCAGCGTGCTGTTGGTGATCGTGTCGAGCTGGGTCAGGCCGCTGATCCCGGTCGGGCCGGTCCAGCCGGCGGACGGCGCCGAGCTGAAGTACAGCAGCGCGGTGTCACCCACCTGGGCCGAGGCCGGCACCGTGACCGACTTGGTGGCCGAGGATCCGGCCGCCGAGTGGGCCGAGGCCCGGAACTTCACGGTGGTGGTCGGTGCCGGCACGGTGACCGCGATCTGCTTGGTCAGCGTGGTCGGCGCGCCCTTGTTGTCGGTCACCGTGAGCGCCACCGGGTAGGTGCCGGTCGCGGCGAACACGTGGTTCGCCGTCGCGGTGGTGACGAGCGGGCTGCCGTCACCGAAGTTCCACGAGTACGACGCGATGGTGCCGTCGCTGTCCGTGGACCCGGAGCCGTCGAAGCTGCAGCTGCCGTTGGTGCAGGTGTTGGTGTAGGCAGCGACCGGCGGGACGTTGGCCGGAGGACCGGCGTAGAGGAACAGCCCACGACCGTTCCAGTTGTCGCCGTCGACGCTAGGACCGCTGACGACCACCGGGGTGCCGGAGACCGTCCCCTGCGCGCCGGAGACGCCGGCGTTGAAGTCGACCGAGTGCAGGTTCCCGTCAGCCTTGGTGACGTAGTACAGCTTGCCGCCGGCCATGAACATCCCGTTGGCGTTGCTGAAGTTCACCGAGCTGTCGGAGACCACGTTGGTCTCGTCGATGATCCCGCTGTCGGGCGAGAACCAGCGCGAGTGCAGCTGGGAGTCGCCGAACAGGGTGTAGTAGACGCGGCCGGCCGAGTAGAACATGCCGGTCACGTTCGGGATCTGGCCGTAGAAGCTCGGGTAGGCGCCGTCGAAGGTCGTGCCGTCGTTGGTGTCCACCCCGTCCCAGACCGGGTCCTTGTAGGGGTCGACGACCTTGTCCGGGCCCCACGTCGTGCCGTCGAAGGTGCGCACGTGCAGGAAGCCGTCGGTGTAGCCGTAGAACACCTGGTTGCCGACCATGAACGCGCCCCGGGCCTGGCTCCACGTGATGCCACCGTCGGGGGCGGAGCTCGCGGGGGTCGCCACCGTGCCGTCGAAGCCGATCTTGCTGACGTTGTCAGCGGCCGTCGGCGGCGTCGGGGTGATGTCCTTGTTGATGATCTCGATGCCGTTGATGAGCGGGTTCTCGACGACGTGCTGGATGTCGATGTCGACGTTGCCGTCCGAGGTGATGTCGAACGCCTTCATCGTGCCCCGCTGGTCGCCGACGTCGGCCACGAGGTCCTCGTGGTTCATGACCAGCTGGTTGTCCAGGTAGACGTTGAAGATCCGCTGGTTGCTGCCGCTGGTGCAGGTGCACCGGTTGGCGAAGTAGAGCCGGACCTGCAGGTGCGTCCCGGCCGGGACCGGGAAGTCCCAGTTCATCGCCGGGCTGTCCGACGGGCTCCACCGCTCGCTGTCGAAGATCGCGTTCGGTGTCGTGGCCGGGACGTTGGCCGTCTCGCTCGCCCCCGTGTTCCAGCCGGCCGCGTTGCTGCCGCTGTTGCGGTAGGGGCTCGGGTCGCTGTTGTCAGCGGCCCAGTCCGGTCCGTTGTCGAGCGACTGGATGGCCCCGCCACCGGCGTTGACCCGGTAGAGCACGTTGGTCACGCCGTTGGACGTCGAGCCGGCCAGGTAGGCCGTGCCCGGCAGGGTGCCGACGTTGGTCTTGACGACCGGAGTGCCACCGGCGTACGGGAAGAAGGCGATCTTCGGCCGCTGGTACTTGAAGTTGCCGATCCAGTTGGTGTTCGAGCCGAGCCAGAGGCCCTGGCTGGTCGCCAGCAGCGCGTAGACCGCGGTGCCCAGCGGGTTGCGGCCCGGGTTCCAGGTCAGCGGGCGTCCGCTGACCGGGTCGAGCGCGGCCAGGCCCGGCCTCGGCACGGCGCCGGGCAGGGCGCGGTCGGCGCCGAGCGGGTTGTTGTTCCACCGGTTGTGCCCGCCGACGAAGACGGCGGTGTCGGTGATGGTGACGGCCCAGGTCGTGTCGCCACCGGTCTCGTCGACCCAGACCGGCTGGATGGCCAGGCCGCGGTCGTTGGTGTTGAACCGGGCCGTCGCGTCGCACAGGGTGCCGGGGTTGCCGCCACCGGTCGCGTTGATGACGAAGTACGAGCCGTCCGGCGAGAAGTTCACGCCGCGCACGTAGCCGTCGAAGGCCCAGTTGAAGCAGTAGGGGTTGTAGCGGTTGGTCTGCCAGTTCGGGTTGACCACGGCGCTCGCGCCGGACAGGTCGATCATCACGACCTGGTCACGCGGGAGGCCGTCGGCGGTCTTGAAGTCGCCGATGGCCACCATCGTCTGGCCGTCCGGTGTGACGTCGATGGCCCAGGGGCCGATCGAGCCCTGCGCGCCGCTGCCGGAGTCGTTGTGCCGGCCGGCGACCTGGACGTTCATGAAGGGGTCCAGTGCGCCGGTCGTCGCGTTGAGCGAGGCCAGGCCGAAGTGCGGCTTGGCCGCGACCTTCTGGAAGAAGCCGCCGAGGTAGAGCCGGTTGCCGCGCAGGACGAGGTCCTTGACCTCGCCGGCAGCGATGACAGGGGTGTGGAAGCTGGTGATGATCGAGCCGTTGGTGGCGTTGAGCAGGGTCAGGTCGACCACGGCCGTGCCGTTGACGGTGCTGAAGTCACCGCCGATGAAGACGCTGTTGGAGAACGGGCCCGGGACCGAGGCGATGATCTCCGAGCCGTTGAACTGCGGCACGAAGGTCGTGCTCAGCGCGCCCGTCGTGGCGTTGAACGCCGCGATGTGGTTGCGGGGCTGGCCGCCGACCGAGGTGAACGTCCCGCCGATGATGATGGTGTTGCCCACCTGGGAGATCGTGTCCACCTCCCCGTCGTCGACCGATGGGGTGATCGCGGACGGCACCGCGCTGGGCATCGCGCCGGCTGTCGGTGCGGGCACCGATGGCTGGGCGGCCTGCGCCGGTAGCGCGGGGATCGCTGCGAACGTGACGACGGCCATGGCCGCCGTGACAACGCCGACGAGGGTGGAGCGAATCTTCATGTGAGCCCTTCCAGCACCCAAGCGCCGGCCCAGGGAAGACCAGCGTTCGTCAATGTGGCACGGTGTGAATCAGGGCCGCAGGTGAATCTGCAAACAAGTCACCCTCCGTCGATGAAACCGTTGTCATGGGCCGATTTACGCTCACCGTGAGGGCAAACTTGCTCACGAAGCGTGAGGGGCAGGGCCGAGCGGGCGGCATCGGTCCGGAGCCGGGCCGACTTCGCCAATCCCGGTCTGGCCACGGCGAGCGGCCCCTACATTGGGGCAGGTGACGAGCACCCCCTTGCCCTGCGTCGGCGTCGTGGTCGCGACCCACAACCGGCCCCAGCTGATGCGGCGGGCGCTCGCCTCGATCCTCGGCCAGGAGTACGCCGGCGACCTCCACGTGGTCCTGGTCTTCGACGCGAGCGAGCCGGACCCGAGCCTGGCCAGCGACGACCCGCACCGCCGGGTCACCGTCACCACCAACGACCGCAGCCGGGGGCTGGCCGGCGCTCGCAACACCGGCATCCTCCAGCTGGACACCGAGCTGGTCGCCTTCTGCGACGACGACGACACGTGGCGGCCGGGGAAGCTCGCGGCGCAGGTCGAGCGGCTGCTCGCCGAGCCCGGCGCCGAGTTCGTGACCACGGCCATGGTGGTGGACTTCGACGGGACCGAGACGGTCCGGCGGGCCGACCTGGACACCGTCACCGTGCAGCACATGGCCCGCTCCCGGATGGCCATGCTGCACTCGTCGTCCTTCCTGTTCCGCCGGTCGGCGATGCTGGACGGCTTCGGGCTGGTCGACGAGACCCTGCCGCGCAGCATGGCCGAGGACTGGGACCTGCTCCTGCGGGCCGCCCGCCAGCGGCCCATCGCGCACGTGGACGAGCCGCTCGTCACGATCCAGTGGGGCCAGAGCTCGTTCTTCAACGACGCGTGGCGGGACAAGAACGAGGCCCACGCCTGGCTGCTCGAGCACCACGAGGAGATCCGGGCGGACAAGATCGGGGCCGGCCTGCAGTACAGCAAGCTGGCGTTCGGTCACGCGGTGATGGGCGAGCGGCGTACGGCGGTCCGCTATGCCGGCCGGGCCCTGCGGACCAACTGGCGCGAGCCGCGCACGATCCTGGCGCTGGCCGTCGTCGGTGGTGTCTCCGGACAGTGGGTGCAGAACCAGCTCAACAAGCGCGGCCACGGCATCTGAGCCGCCGGTGGTCCTGTCCTCTATATAGAGGACAGGACCAGGCGCTAACCGAGCTTGAAGCGGACCTGCTCGAGGCGGTCGCGGGCCGCGCTGGTCACGGCCTCGATCCGCTCGATCTCCTCCGGCTCCAGCTTGGCCCGCCAGGCGGCCGCCACCTCGCCTGGAGAGCGGTCGAAGTTGTGCAGCCGCTGCTCGGCCGGGGGCGCGGTCACCGGGGTCCGGGTGGCCTCGCGGGCCAGCTCCCGGGCGGAGTCCGCGGTCCAGACCAGGCCGAGCTCGTCGAACAGCCGGCGACCGCTGTCGGGCCCACCCGAGGACAGCTCCTCGTGGGAGAGCACGAGCAGCCCCGGGGTGTCATCCGCACCGGCCAGGGCGATCGCGTGCAGCGCGCTCCAGAAGGCGCCCATCGCCTCCGGCTCGCCGACGTCCTCCAGGCGCGGGAGCTCGGGCAGGTCGATGTCGCCGGGTCCGGCGGAGGCGCGGTAGGCCGCGACGAGGGGCCGCAGCTCGTCGAGGTCCGGGCGCCAGCCCATCCGCCGGTAGCTCGCGAGGACGGCCCCCGGATGCCGGTAGACCAGGACGCAGCGCGCACCGGCCTCGCGGCTGACGGCCGGCATCGACATCATGGCGAAGGGGTCCTTGACGATGAGCCGGGTCCACGGCAACGGCGCCGCCCACTGGCGGCGTCCGTAGCGGCTGTACACCCAGGGGTTCAGACCGCGGTACGCCAGCCGCAGCGCGCGCGCCTGCTTGCGGTCGGGCCGGTCCAACCGGGCCCAGCCGGGCAGCGTGCCGGCCAGTGCGTACTGTCGCCCACGTGGGTTCATCGGCTCACGCCCGGTGAGGGCCGTTCCACTCGCCGTGGCGAGCAGACGTGCGAGCCACGTGGTGCCCGAACGCGGAACCCCTGTCACCAGAAGGGATTCGCGCTGAGCGAGGTCACGACGGGCGATCACAGAGTCCAGGGTAGGCGCCCGGCGAGCCTTCGCGAGCGTCCTTTGCCCTTTCCGGCAACGAGATCGAGCCAGCCTGGCAACTCCCCGGACGGAGCCGTCGAGCGTGCGTTACAGTCGTTTGACGACAAGGGAAATCGACCCGGTCGGCAGCCTGGCTGGCATCTCGCCTCGGGCTTGCACCAGCGAACCAGACGGCGGGCCAAACTCATGCGGCGTGGACGACGACCCGGCCGTCGGCGACTGTCCGCAGTCGTCGGCCTCGTCGCGGCCCTCGCGATCGTGGCGGGCTGCTCGGGCGGCAGCACGCCGACCGCGCCGCCGACGACACCTGCAGGCGGCTGCGCCGTCTCGACCATCCTCGTGCCTGCGTGCGGCGTCCTGTGGGGAGTGACCAGCGAGCAGCCGACCAACGCGTCGCTCGAGCAGGTCGAGAGCCAGGTCGGGCGGCCGTTCGACATGGTCTACCGCTTCCACGACATCGACTCGCCGATCCCGGACGACTCCGAGCGGGCCCTCGTCGCGCAGGGCAAGGTCCTGCACGTCACGATCGACGCGACGGACTACAGCACCCCGGGTGTGCTCGTGACCTGGGCCGACGTGGCCAACGGCCGCTACGACGCCACCCTCATCCAGCAGGCGGAGGGCATCGCCTCGCTCAAGGTGCCGGTCTTCGTGACGTTCGACCACGAGGCCGACGCACCCACCAAGACGACGTCCGGCACCGGTGCGGACTTCCAGGCCGCGTGGCGGCACGTCCACGACGTGTTCGAGAAGAACGGCGCCAAGAACGCCGTCTGGGTGTGGGTCATGCTCGGCGGGGCGCCGACGCTGCCGCGGGCCGAGTCGATGTGGCCCGGCAACGACGCCGTCGACTGGATCAGCTGGGACGTCTACAACCAGTCCGGCTGCCGGGCCGGCAAGGTCACGACCTCGAAGTACACGTCGTTCGAGGCCGACATGCTGGTCTTCTACAACTGGGTCAAGGCCCGGGGCAGCGCCATCGGCATGGACATCAACAAGCCGATGATGATCAGCGAGGCCGGGTCAGTGCTCTACCCCAACGCGCCGGCCAAGACGGCGAACTGGTACAAGGCGATTCCGTCTGTGCTGCAACGGTATCCGCAGGTCAAGGCGATCGGCCTGTGGGACCACACCGGATCCACCCCGCTGTGCGACTACCGCTTCAGCCGGACGCCGGCTCTGGTCGAGGCGGTGACCGGAGCGGGCAAGGCGGCGGAGGTCCAGTCGCACCTGCGCGCCGGTCACTGAGCATGTCCCGGCGGGCCGAGGGCGCGACGCTGCTGGTGGCGTCCACCGGCGGTCACCTGGAGGAGCTGCACCGGCTCGCGCAGCGGCTCCTGCCGGCCGCCGAGCCCCGGGAGTGGGTCACCTTCGACGATCCCCAGGTGCGCTCGCTGCTGGCCGGTGAGCAGGTGCACCTGGCGCGCTACGTCCCGCCGCGGGGCTACCGTGCCGCCGCCGCCAACGTCACCATGGCCGCGAACCTGTTGCGGCGCAACAAGTTCGCCCGCGTCGTGTCCACCGGGTCCGGCATCGCGATCCCCTTCCTCTCGGCCGCGCGGCTGGCCCGGGTCCGGTGCCACTACATCGAGAGCGCGGCCCGGTCCGTGGGCCCCAGCCTGACCGGCAAGGTGGCCGCGCGGATCCCGGGCGTCCGGCTCTACACGCAGTACGAGCAATGGGCGTCGGCCCGTTGGCACTACCAGGGTTCGCTGTTCGACGCCTACGAGCCCACTGTGCGCACTGACTCGCCCGCCGAGGCCCGACGCGTCGTCGTCACGCTGGGGACCATGCGGACCTACGGCTTCGAGCGGGCCGTGCGTCGGCTGGTCGACGTGCTGCCCAGCGTCCTGAGCGCCGACGCGGAGATCCTCTGGCAGGTCGGCGCGACGAGCGTCGAAGGCCTGAACATCCAAGCCCGAGAGACGATTCCGGCTGCCGAGATGCGCGCGGCCGTCGCCGCCGCCGACCTGGTGATCGCCCACGCGGGCATCGGATCGGCCCTCACCGCTCTCGACGCCGGCCGCGTGCCGGTGCTGCTCCCGCGCCTGCATCGCCACGACGAGCACGTGGACGACCACCAGCAGCTGATCGCCGACGAGCTGGACCGGCGAGGTCTCGCAGTGAGCCGGGACCCGGGTGCGCTCACCGAGGCCGACCTGCGGCAGGCGATCGCCGGAGGCGTCACCCGGGCTCCGGCGTCGGCCGCGTTCGAGCTCCTGGGCTGACCCCTCTGCCGGCTCCCTGGCCGGCCGTTGAGGCGGCCACCGGGCGGTCGCAGGCGGCCGCCGCGTTCGCCGGACGCCGCCCATGGCCATTGGGTACCGTGGTGAAATCCCCTCAGACGGAAGGAATCCGCTCGATGCCGTTGCGCGAGCTCGTCCCGAAGCAGCTCCAGGGCCCGGTCCGGAGCACCTACGTCCAGCTCGGCCGAGTCACCGCCCCGCTGCGGCTGTCGCCGTCGTTCATCGTCATCGGTGGCCAGCGCTGCGGAACGACGTCGATCTTCAAGGGACTGGCCGAGCACCCGCAGATCCTGCGGCCGGCGGTCGACAAGGGCATCGACTACTTCACCCTCAACTACTACCGCAGCCGCGGCTGGTACAACGGCCACTTCCCCGTCGCGAGCCTGGCCCGGCGGCGTACCGCGCGGTTCGGCGAGCCGGTCGCCTTCGAGGCCTGCACCTACTACATGTTCCACCCCTTCGCCCTGGAGCGGATCGCTCGCGACCTGCCGGACGTCAAGCTGGTGGCGATGTTGCGGGACCCGGTGGAGCGAGCCTTCTCGGCGTACAAGCACGAGTTTGCAAGGGGTTTCGAGACCGAGACCACCTTCGACCGCGCGCTCGAGCTGGAGGACCAGCGGCTGGAGGGCGAGTACGAGCGGATGCGGGACGACCTGACCTACGAGAGCTTCTCGCACCGCCACCATGCCTACCGGCGGCGGGGCAACTACGCCGAGCAGCTGGAGCGGGCGTACGCCCTGTTCCCGCGCGAGCAGATCCACGTCCTGGAGAGCGAGGCGTTCTTCGCCGACCCCGAGCGGGTCTACGACGACCTCCTGCGCTTCCTGGACTGTCGCGCCGTTCCGCCCGCAGCGCTTCGACCAGCACAACGCCCGCCCCGGCAGCGGGATGTCCGAGCAGGCCCGCGCCACGCTGGCCGACTACTACGCACCGTGCGACGCCAGGCTGGCCGAGCTGCTCGGCCGCCCGCCGCACTGGACCCTGTAGCTCTCGAGCCCCGTACAGCGCGGAGCCGCCCGGCTCACCTCACGGTGGGCCGGGCGGCTCCTTGCTCAGGTGGGGCAGCCGGGCTGCGGTCAGCTCCTCGCGCCGACCGTTGCGCGGCGACGACCCTGGTTCGGATCTCCGTCGGCCTCGGCCGGGTGGCGCGGCGGCTCGAGCACGAGGTACGTCGCGATCATCACGAGCAGCACCATCGTCCCGAAGGCGATGCCGCCGAACACGTCGGTGACCCAGTGCTCCTGGTTGTAGATCCGGGCGTACGCCTCGATGCCCAGGCACAGCGCGAGCACGGTCCAGCCGGCGTACCACCAGCGGCGGTTCTGCGGCTGCCACCACTTCAGGATCAGGAAGATGGTCAGGCCGAAGACGGTCAGGACGCGGGCGCAGCCGCCGGAGGGGTAGGTGCCGAGGGTCGTCGGCGGGTGACCGCGGTGGACGACCAGCTTGAGGATGGTCTGGCCGTACTTCTCCATCAGGTAGCCGACCAGCATGATGACCGGCGGGACCCACCACTTGCGGCGCATCCGCCACCACACGACGGCGAAGAAGACCGC
Organism: uncultured Actinomycetota bacterium; assembly: GCA_963795385.1. GTDB lineage: Bacteria > Actinomycetota > Actinomycetes > Actinomycetales > CAVURS01 > CAVURS01. The sequence continues at coordinate 281,670 of CAWCHK010000002.1, read as the reverse complement.
GGCGACGACGGCCAGGCCCTGCGTCTGGTTCAGCCCGCCGATGTTCGTCAGGGTCCGCCAGGTGCGGTCCCAGTGACCGCCGACCCGCCGGCTGGGGTTGGCCCACCACTTGAAGAACGGGTGGTCGAGCGGTCCCTCGATCCACTTGGCCAGCTTGCCGAGCCACCAGCACAGGATGACGGTCGTCGCCATGCCGGTGAACATGACCACCGCGGCGGTGACCGGGCGGGTCAGCGACGTCACGGAGGCGTTGACGACAGTGCCGACCCGCTCACCGAGGGCGCGCCGGCGGGGGCCCGCGTGGACGCCGGGCAGGACGACGGCGCAGACGCCGCCGACGATCAGCAACCCCGCGAACCAGAGGATGCAGACCAGGACTGTGGCTTTCATCGAACCTCACTCGGGCGATGGTCAGGAAGGACCGCGACGTACGGCGGCAGCCCCCTGCCAGCGCCGATGCTGACACAGCGACCGGTACGGCGTCAGCGGGTTGTGTGAAGGGTTGTGTAAAACCTGCAACATCCTGCGATCCGCTCCTGGCGGGCGTTAGCCTCGTGCTGAGGTTCTGCCGGAGGGGAGTTCGCGTGACGGTGTTGCGGCAGTTCGCTGCTCCCGGCGCCCCCACTCGGTTGTCCACCAGCCCGATCCGGACCGCTCGGCGCGGGCGCAGGGGTTCGCCCCTCCTCCAGCCCGGCTGGCCGCTGGTCCTGCTGTTCGTCGGCTACCCGTTGTGGTGGCTGCTCGGCATCGCGCAGATCGCCTGCCTCGCGGCCGCGGCGGTGATGTTCCTGGAGCTGTTGCAGCGCCGGGTCATCGCGGCTCCCAAGAGCTTCGGCTGGTGGCTGCTCTTCCTGGCCTGGACCCTGGTCGGCGTCCTGCTGCTGCAGGTCAACGCGCCGGGCGCCGTCGCGGGGTCGGCCAACACGCGCTACTTCACGTTCGCCTTCCGGTTCTCGTGGTACCTCGCGGCGACGATCTTCCTGCTCTACATCGGCAACATGCGGCGCGAGCTCTCGGTCGAGCGGATCACCGGGGCGTTCAGCTGGATGTTCGTCACGGTCGTGGCCGGCGGGATCATCGGGATCCTGGTGCCGCACCTGAACTTCCCGTCCGCGCTCGAGGCGGTGCTACCGCACCACCTCGCGAACACCCCGTTCGTGCACGTGCTGCTGCACCCCACGATCGCGCAGCTGAACAGCGTGGGCGGCGCGCTGAACGCGCGACCGAGCGCGCCCTTCCCCTACGCCAACCTCTGGGGCCTGAACTACGCCTGCCTGGTGCCGTTCTTCATCCTCGGCTGGTGCTCTGCACGATCGGGCTGGAAGCGCGTGGCCGGACCGGTCGTCCTGCTGGTCTCGCTCGTGCCTGTCCTGGAGTCGCAGAACCGCGGGCTGTGGCTGGCCCTGATCGCCATGGGCGTCTTCGTCGCGGTGCGCTACGCGCTCGCCGGCCGGATGAAGATGCTGGCCGGCCTGGTCGGGATCTTCGTCTTCCTGGTCGGCGTCCTCGTCATGACCCCGGTCGGCGCGCAGATCCAGAACCGGCTGGACACCGCGTCCAGCAACGAGACCCGTACCAACCTCGGCCTGCAGACCGTCGAGAGCGTCTCGCAGGCCTCGCCCGTGGTCGGGCTCGGTTCGACCCGCAACGTGCAGGGCAGCTTCTCCTCGATCGCCGGGGGCGAGACCGCGTCGTGTCCCCTGTGCAGCCCGCCCGCCCTCGGCACGCAGGGGCACCTGTGGCTGGTGGTCTTCTCGTCCGGGTTCGGCGGCCTGGTGCTCTATCTCGGCTTCTTCGTGATGCAGTTCGCCCGGCACGTCCGGTTGCACTCGGACCTGGTGACCGTGGGCCTGGCCGTGATCATCGCCCACGCCGTGACGCTGCCCGTCTACGACTCCGTCGGTCCCTCCATGTTCTTCATCATGGGCGCGGTCGGGCTGCTCTGGCGGGCCGACCTCGAGGCGCGGACGAACGGCGCGACCCGCAGTGCCCTGGGCAGCGGCCCGACCGTCGGCGGCTACCTCGGCATGTTGCGGGCCCACCGCCGGCTGATCGCGGTCTTCATGGTCCTGGGCCTCATCGGCGGTGCCGCCTGGCCGGCTCTGCACGGAACCCCTTCCACCGCAACCCTTTCGGTCCTCGTGCCGCCCGAGCCGACCTACGTCGCCAAGGCCTCGCACCCGGTGACCATCGACACCGAGGCCCAGTTCGCCAACTCGACCAGCGTGAGCGACGCCATCCTCGACGCCGTCTCGCATGACGCCAAGATCGACCCGGACCGGCTCGAGGTCACGGCCACGCCGAACACCCGCATCCTGCACCTGACCTACTCCGCGGCGAACCCGAAGTCGGCCACGTCGGCCGTCACGGCGGCGGCGAACGCGCTCCTTCAGCTGCGGGCCCGCAACATGCAGGCTCGCCAGGCCGCGGTCCTGAAGGCGCTGCGGCTGCGGGCGGACGCGCTGGACAAGGCGATCAAGACCGTCGACACCTCGGGCGTCTCGCTCAAGAGCTCGACCAAGGAGCTGAACCTCTTCGGCAAGGCCGAGCTGCTGCGGCGCACCAACCAGGAGCTGCTCAGCGAGGCCGGCCAGGTCGGCTCGCAGATCGCCCAGGCGACCAGCATCCCCCTGGACGTCGGCCACCTGGTCCGCCCGGCCACCGTCACCCTCGACACCGGCCGGTGGCTGGTGGCCCTGGCGAGCGGGATGATGCTCGGCCTGCTCGTGGCCCTGCTGACCAGCCTGCTCCGGGACGCCGTGACGGTCCGGGTCCGCCGGGCCAAGGACATCACCGGCACGACCGGGCTGCCGATCCTGGCCGAGGTCCCGGGCGCCCTCGTCGGTGATCCGCGGATCTGGCTCGGCGAGGCCACCAGCGCCGCCCGGCTGTTCCGGGCCGCGTCGTGTCTCGGGGTCGGCAACGACGCCACCTCCGTGTCGGTCGCGCGGCGCCTGAACCGGGTGCTCGACGAGTCCGGCACCTCACGCCCGCGCGGCCGGCCGGCCTCGGCCGGTGACCCGCACGGTGCCGGGCGGCTGCGTGGCAAGCCCGCGGACCAGTCCGTCGTACTGGTGGCCTCCTCACGCACGCGGGTGCGCTCCGTCCTGCACGTCCGGGACGGGCTCGAGCTCACCGGCAGCACCGTGGCCGGACTCGTGCTCGTGAACGACTGACCGACTTGACCAAGAGACCGTGCAACGGGGCATCGGCCACTTACACTTCACACTGACGTAAGACACAACCGAGAGGTGACCTGGTGGAATCGCTGCCACGGGACGACGTACGGCTGCACCTGGTGGCCGATGCACTCAGGCGACAGCTGGTCCTGATCCTGGTCATCACGATCGCCGTCGCCGGTGCCATCGCGGCGTACGCGCTGACCCGGCCCAAGGCGTACGTCGCCACCGCCCGGGTCCTCGTCCGGCCCCTGCCCGGCAACCCGCTCGGCCCCAACGTCGCCGCCAACGGCCAGCAGCTGACGGTCGCGATGGAGACCGAGGCCGGCATCGTCAGCTCCCCCGGTGTGACCCAGCTGGTCAGCGACAAGCTGCGGATCCAGGTCGCGGCCGGCACGACCGCCGTCAAGGCCTCGGTGCCCTCGAACACCGAGATCGTCCTGATCACCTACCGCGCGAGCAGCGCCACCGTCGCCATGAACGGGGCGCAGGCGTTCGCCGAGTCCTTCCTGAGCTACCGCTCCTCGCAGGCCAACTCGACCCAGAACCGCCAGCTGGACAGCCTGCAGACCCAGCTCAAGGCGGCGGCCGAGGGCCTGAAGAAGGCCACCACGGCCGCAGCGAGCTCCAAGCCGCCGGCCGACGCCGCGGCCCAGGTGCAGCTCTACACGAACCGGCTGGCCACGCTGCAGGACAGCATCGGCAACCTGCAGGTCAGCGACACCGACTCGGGCACCGTCGTCACCCCCGCCTCGCTGCCGAAGAAGCCAGCCGGCCTCAGCCCGCTGCTCCTGATCGTGGCCGGCGCGATGATCGGGTTGGCCGGCGCGATCACCCTGGCCATCTGGCGCGAGCGTCGCGACGACCGCGTGCGAGCCGTCTCGGAGACGGCGATCGAGGACCTGCCCGTCCTGGCCCAGCTGCCCCCGCTCACGGCGTACGCCGCGCGGACCCTGGCCGACGCCGGAGCCGGCGACGCGCTGTACGACGCCTACCGCCGCGGCCGGGCCGGCGTGATCGCCCTGAGCGCCCGGCCCTCGACCCTGGTGGTGTCCGCCGCGACGCCGCGCGAGCCGGTCGACGAGATCGCCGTCAACCTCGCCCTCTCCCTCACCAGTGCCGGCTACCGGGTGACCCTGGTCGACGGCACGCTGGGCCAGGGCGACGTCGCCGCGGTCCTCGGGGTCCCGGCGGGGGCCGGCCTGTCCGACGCGCTGCTGGACGACGACACGGCCCGGCCGGACCTGATCGAGACCAAGGGCCTGCGGCTGCTGCGCTCCGGCACCCGGCCCGAGGACGGGCGCGAGTTCTTCGCCAGCTCGCGCCTCGGCACCCTGATGGCGCACCTGAGCCTGGAGTCGGACTACGTCATCGTCGCCGCGCCCTCCGCCGCGACCAACGACGGCAACGCGGTCGCCACGTTCGCGGACAGCGTCCTGCTGGTGATCGCCGACAAGCACACGACGCACCGCGAGGTCGCCGACATCGTGCAGCGCTCGCGCCGGCTCGGCGTCAGCCTGCTCGGCATCTTCGCCATCACCGCGCCCTCCGGCCGGCGGTTCCGCCGCGCCAAGGCGCCGGTGGCTCCGGCTCGCCCGGCCAGCACGGTCCGGACCGAGCCGTGGGTGGCCCGGACGGCCGAGGTGGCAACGGAGGGCGCTCCCGGCGAGGACCGGTCCGACCTGGCCGGGCTCGCCGACCTGACCGACCTGACCGACCTGGCGGCGCCCGCCGATGACGTCGACGAGATGGCGGAGCTGGACGAGCTCGAGCAGATCGACGAGCCCGCTGGCGAGGACCAGCCCGCGCGATCCACCACCGGCGTGCTGAGCACACCCTCCGACGGGAAGTAGCCGTGCCGGCCAGGCAGCCAGAGAGCCGGCCGACTGATCCGAACCCTCGCCGGGCGTACCTCTTCGACATGCTGCGCGAGCTGTGGCCGGAGCCGACCCGGATCGAGCAGGTGGGCCGGTTCGCGGGCCGCGGGCCGGGAGCGGTGCCCACGGCGTCCGGCGTCTCGACCGAGTACGTCGTGGTGCCGAACGTGCAGCGCCCGACCCTGCTGCTCCCGCGCCGGCCGCGCCGGGCGGCGGCGGCCGCGCTGCGCAACTACAAGGCGCCCGGCAGCCGGCTGGCCCGGCTGAAGCTGCAGACCCTCTCGGCCGCAACGCGGCTGGGCTTCACCAGCCTGCTCCCGGACCGGATCCGGGTGTCCGGCGACGGCGCGGTGGCGGGCGCCGGCATTGACGCGCACCTGCGGCAGGCACTCGGGCGGGACGTGCTGCTCTGCTTCTACATCGGTGTCCCGCGTGCGGTGCAGAAGCCGATCCTGCAGCTGCTCACGCCCGGCGGCCAGACCTTCGGCTACGCCAAGATCGGGATCAACCCGCTGACCTGCGAGCTGGTCAGGGGTGAGGCCGAGGCGCTGACCGCTCTCGCCTCTGCGCCCCTGCGTCACCTGGTCGTGCCGCCGGTGCTCCACGCCGGGGCCTGGCGCGGCCACGAGATCCTGGTGCAGGGCGCGCTGTCCGGCGACGGGCCGGCGCCGGCCGGCTCGCCCGCCCTGGTCGCCGCCATGACGGAGATCGCGCGGGTTCGCGGCGTGCAGAGCACCCCCCTGACCGCCAGCACCTACTGGTCCGGGCTGCGCGCTCGGGTCGAGCAGCTGCCCGCAGCTGCCGGCGCGGGCAGCTCGGTCGAGGCCATGGCCGGTATCGTGCGGCGTACCTTCGAGCGGGCCGGGGCGTCCGCGCCGACCGATCTCGGCCTGGACTTCGGGTCCTGGCACGGCGACTTCGCACCGTGGAACATGACGGCGTCCGGCGAGCAGCTGCTCGTCTGGGACTGGGAGCACTTCCGCTCCGACGTGCCGGTCGGCTTCGACGCGGTCCACCTGGACATCCAGCACCGGGTGGTCGGCCTGGACGAGACCCCCCTGGCCGCCGTACGCGCCGTGTTCGAGACCGCGCCCGCCCTGCTGGCGCCGTTCGGTGTCCGGCCCGAGACGGCCCGGCTGGTCGTGCTGCTCTATGTCCTCGAGATCGCGACCCGCTACCTCGAGGACGGCGAGACCGAGGCCGGCACCCGGATGGGCACGTTGAGCCGCTGGCTGGAGCCGGTCGTGGACGAGCAGCTGCCGGCCGTCTTCGAGCCGGTCGACGCGCGATGAGCACGACCAAGGCCTCGCGGCCGGCCGCTGCGGCCGGGTCCGCCGGGATGGGCCGGGTGGCCCGCGGCAGCACGGCCAACCTGGTCGGCGCGTTCGTCACCGCCGTCGGCCAGTTCGTCCTGACCATCGCGGTGACCCGCGGGCTGGCCAAGGAGGAGGCGGGTGTCTTCTTCTCCGCGACCTCGCTGTTCCTGCTGTTCACCGTCATCGGGCAGCTCGGGACCGGCACCGGGCTGGTCTACTTCCTCTCGCGGTGCCGGACGCTGGGCCGCAACCACCTGATCCCGAGCTACCTGCGCACCGCGCTGCGGCCGGTGATCCTCACCGCGCTCGCGATGGCCGTCGCTCTCTACGCGTTCGCGCCGCAGCTGGCCGAGCTCACCAGCCCGCACCACGTCGCGCGGGCCACGGGCTACCTGCGGGTGCTCGCGGTCTTCATCCCCTTCGCCGGGCTCGAGAACGTCACGCTCGCAGCCACGCGCGGCCTGGGCACGATGCGGGCCAATGCGGTGGTCGAGCAGATCGGCCGGCCGCTGCTGCAGCTCGTGCTCGTCGTGGCGGCGGTCGTCGCGGCCAAGGGCCAGCTGGGCTGGGCCTGGTCCGTGTCCTACCTGCCGGCCGGGCTGCTCGCGTGGGTGTGGTGGCGCCGGCTCAGCGCGAAGTTCCTCCGCCGGGCCAAGCCGAGCGGGAGCGCCAGCGGGGCCCCGCCTCGGGTGGCCGCGGAGTTCTGGCGGTTCACGGCGCCGCGGGCGATGTCGAGCGTGATCCAGACCGCCATGCAGCGCTTCGACATCGTCCTGGTCGGTGCGATGGCCGGCGCCTCGGCGGCCGCCGTGTACGCCGCTGCCACTCGCTTCGTGGTCGCCGGGCAGATGGGGCAGCAGGCGATCTCCCTCGCGGCCCAGCCCCGGATCGCCGAGACCCTGGCCGAGCACGACCACGACGGCGCGAACCAGGTCTACACCGTGTCGACCGCCTGGCTGATGCTCGTCACCTGGCCGATGTACCTGATGTTCATGGTGTTCGGCGGGCCGCTCCTGCACATCTTCGGCAAGGGGTACGACGCCGGCACCTCCGTGCTGCTGCTGCTGGCGATCTCGATGATCATCGCGACCGGCTGCGGCATGGTCGACCAGGTCCTGTCGATGGCCGGGCACACGTCCTGGAACCTGATCAACGTCATCGTGGCCTTCACGGTGCAGTTCGGCCTCGACCTGATCCTGATCCCGCACCTGGGGGTGCTGGGCGCGGCCATCGGGTGGTCCTGCGCCATCGCCGCCAAGAACCTCTCGGCCCTCACCCAGATCGCGATCGCGTTGCGGCTCAGTCCGTTCGGCCGCAGCACCGCGACCGCCGGCGGGCTGACTCTCGTGGCCTACCTCGCCCTGCCACTCGCGTCCCGGCTCGTCCTGGGCTCGAACTGGCTGGCGCTGCTCTCCGGCGCGGCAGCAGGGACCGTGGTCTTCGTGATCGGCCTCTGGCGGCTGCGGGACGAGCTCCAGCTGGCGGCGCTGCGGGCCGTACGTCGCCGGCGACCGGCCCCCAGCTGAGCCCAGCCGGGGGCGCCGGCGGTCAGCTCGCGGTCGTGATCATCCCGGCGGCCACGGTCCGGTTGCTCGACTCGTCCACGAGGACGAAGCCGCCGGTGGTGCGGTTGCGGGAGTACTCGTCCGCCATCAGCGGCACGGTTGTCCGCAGCGTGATCCGGCCGATGTCGTTGAGCCCCAACGCCGTTGCGTCCTCGTCGCGGTGCAGCGAGTTCACGTCCAGCCGGTAGTGCAGCTGCTTGACGACGGTCCGCGCCGTGCGCGTGGTGTGCTTGATGGTGTACTTCCGGCCCGCCTCGAGCGTCGCCGTCTCGTCCATCCAGCAGATCATCGCGTCGATGTCCTGGGCGACGTTCGGCGCGTTGTTCGGCCGGCAGATCAGGTCACCGCGCGAGACGTCGATCTGGTCCTCGAGCCGGATCGTGACCGACATCGGCGGGAACGCCTCGTCGACCTCGCCGTCCGCCGTCTCCACCGACGCGATCTTGGAGGTGAAGCCGGAGGGCAGCACCATCACGTCGTCGCCCTTCTTCAGCACGCCGCCTGCGACCTGGCCCGCGTAGCCGCGGTAGTCGTGCCAGTTGTCCGACTGCGGCCGGATGACGTACTGCACCGGGAACCGGACGTCGATCAGGTTGCGGTCGCTGGCCACGTGGACGTTCTCCAGGTGGTGCAGCAGGCTCGGCCCGTCGTACCACGGCATGTTCTCGGAGCGCGAGACGACGTTGTCGCCCTTGAGCGCCGAGACCGGGATGACCGCGAGGTCGGGGATGCGCAGCTTGGCGGCGAACGCGCGGAACTCGTCGTGGATCCGGTTGTAGACGGACTCGTCGTAGTCCACCAGGTCCATCTTGTTGATGCACAGCACCAGGTGCGGGACCTCGAGCAGCGTGGCCAGGAAGGAGTGCCGGCGGCTCTGCTCGATGATCCCCTTGCGCGCGTCGACCAGCACCAGCGCGAGGTCGGCCGTCGATGCACCCGTCACCATGTTGCGGGTGTACTGGATGTGCCCCGGGGTGTCCGCGATGATGAACTTCCGCTTGGGAGTAGCGAAGTAGCGGTAGGCCACGTCGATCGTGATGCCCTGCTCGCGCTCGGCGCGCAGGCCGTCGGTCAGCAGGGCCAGGTTGACGTAGTCGTCACCGCGGTCCTTGCTGGCCCGCTCGACCGACTCGATCTGGTCCTCGAACACGGTCTTGGTGTCGTAGAGCAACCGGCCGATCAGCGTGCTCTTGCCGTCGTCGACGCTGCCTGCAGTGGCGAACCTGAGAATGTCCATCGGTTTAGAAGTACCCCTCGCGCTTACGGTCTTCCATGGATGCTTCGCTGAACTTGTCGTCACCTCGGGTCGCGCCGCGCTCGGTGATCCGGGTCGCGCCGACCTCCTCGATGACCTTCTCGACGGTGTCGGCGTCGGAGAGTACGGCGGCGGTGAGGCTGGCATCGCCGACGGTGCGGTAGCGCACCCGGGCGGTGAACAGGGTCTCGCCGGCCTTGGGCCGGCAGAACTCGTTGTGCGCGTAGAGCATTCCGCCGCGGTCGAAGACCTCGCGGTCGTGCGCGTAGTAGATCGACGGGAGCTCGATGCCCTCGTCGGCGACGTACTGCCAGATGTCCAGCTCGGTCCAGTTCGAGAGCGGGAAGACCCGGATGCTCTCGCCCAGGTGGATCCGCCCGTTGTAGACGTTCCAGAGCTCGGGCCGCTGGTTCTTGGGGTCCCACTGGCCGAACTCGTCGCGGAAGGAGTAGATCCGCTCCTTGGCCCGCGCCTTGTCCTCATCGCGGCGCGCGCCGCCGAAGACCGCTGTGAACCGGTGCTTCTCGAGCGCATCGAGCAGGACCGGCGTCTGGATCCGGTTGCGCGTGCCGTCCGGCAGCTCGCGGACGAAGCCGCGCTCGATGGCGTCCTGGACGCTGGCCACGATCAGCTGGACGCCGAGCTCCTTGACCCGCTTGTCGCGGTAGGCCAGCACCTCGGGGAAGTTGTGACCCGTGTCCACGTGCATGACGGGGAACGGGATCTTCGCCGGGTAGAACGCCTTCTCCGCCAGCCGCAGCATGACGATCGAGTCCTTGCCGCCGGAGAAGAGCAGCACCGGCCGCTCGAACTCCGCGGCCACCTCGCGGAAGATGTGGATGGCCTCGGCCTCGAGCGTCTGCAGCTGGCTCAGCTGGTAGCGGGACAGCTCCGTCATCGGGCGGACACCTCTTCGAGCTCGATCGCGGACACGGCCTGCATAACCTGCTGGGCCACTTCGGGCAGCGCCACGACGAGGTCGGGGAGCAACGGGTCGGGACGGTTGTAGACGAGCGGCGACCCGTCCACCCGGCTGGTGTAGAGACCGGCGGCGCGGGCGACGGCGACGGGCGCCGCCGAGTCCCACTCGTACTGGCCGCCGGCGTGAACGTAGGCGTCGACCTGGCCCCGCAGGACCGCGGTGGCCTTCACCCCGGCCGAGCCCATCGGGACGAGCTCGGCGTCCAGGGCCTGCGCCAGTGCGGCCACGAAGGCCGGCGGGCGGCTGCGGCTGACGGCCAGCCGGATCCGGGCGGCCGGGGCCGGTCGCGGCAGCGGGTCGGCCGTGTCGAGGGTCAGCCCCTCGGCGGGGATGGCGACGGCGCCGGCGGCCAGGTCGCCGTCGACCCACAGGGCCACGTGGACGGCCCAGTCGGCCCGGCCCTCGCCGTACTCGCGGGTGCCGTCGAGCGGGTCGATGATCCAGACGCGGGAGGCCGACAGGCGCGCAGGGCTGTCCTTGGCCTCCTCGCTCAGGACGGCGTCGTCCGGTCGCTCCTGGGCCAGCCGGCGGGCCAGCACCTCCTGAGACCCGGCGTCGCCGCGCGAGCGCAGCTCCTCGGGGGTCAGGCCTCCGGCCGCCCGCAGCGCGAGGAGGAACTCCCCGGCTTCGGTGGCCAGTGCGCTCGCCAACGCGGCGTCACTCATGACTCTCCTGAACGAATCGACAGCAATAACCAGTCCCCGGCGAGCTTCACTGCGCACCGGGTACAACTGTGCCTCACCCTGGGGCTAGTACGCCCCGGAACCCTGGACAACCGCCCGTGCGGTCTTCCAGAGGATCTGCAGATCAAGAGCGATCGACCAGTTGTCCACGTACCTCAGGTCCATCCGGACCGACTCCTCCCACGTCAGGTCGGAGCGGCCACTCACCTGCCAGAGACCGGTGAGGCCCGGACGCACCCGCAGCCTGCGGTGCACGGCGTCGTGGTAGGCCTCGTACTCGGACGGCAGCGGCGGGCGCGGCCCGACGAGCGACATGTCGCCCTTGACGACGTTCCACAGCTGCGGCAGCTCGTCGAGGGAGAACCGGCGCAGGACCTTGCCGACCTTGGTGACCCGCGGGTCGGCGTGCATCTTGAACAGCAGGCCGTCGCCGTCGCTGTACGCCGCCAGCTCGATCTTGCGGGCCTCGGCGTCGGCGACCATCGACCGGATCTTGTACATCGTGAACGTGTGCCCGTCGAGACCGACCCGGTGCTGGGGGAAGAACGCCTTGCCCCGGCTGGTCAGCCGCACGAGCAGGGCCGACACGGCGATCACGGGGGCCGCGACCAGCAGCATGACGACGCCGACCGCGCGGTCGATGATCGACTTCAGCAGCATCCGGCCCATCCGCGCCGACGGCGGCTCGACCAGGAGCAGGGACAGGCCGGCGGAGGGCCGCAGGGTGACGTTGGGGCCGGTGACCTCGACCAGGCCCGGCGCGACCACCAGGTCGGCACCGGTCTGCTCGAGCGCCCAGGAGAGCCGGCGCAGCGGCGTACCGCTGAGCTGGGCGCCCACCACGATGACGCTGTCGATGTCGTTGTCGACGACGACCTGCGGCACCTCGGAGACGCCGCCGAGCACGTTGAGGTCGAGGTTCTCGGCGATCTCCGGGCCCGGCACGGGCACGCAGGCCCCGATGATCTCGTAGCCGTGGTGCTTGACCGCGGCCAGGTCGCCGACGACCTCGCGGACGGCGGTCGGCTCGCCGACGATCAGGGTCCGGCGCATCGCCTGGCCGTCGTAGCGGCGGCTGTGCAGCTGCTTGCGGGCCAGGTGCCGGTTGACGACGCAGAGCAGCGCGATCAGGGGCACCGCGAGCAGGACCAGCCGCCGGGGCAGCAGGACCTGGAACGAGTACGCCACGACACCCATGGCCGCGATGACGCCGAAGGCCGCGCGCAGCAGCGACTGGAACTCCTCCGGGCCGTCGCCGAGCCGGCGGGACTCATAGCCACGGCACAACAGGACGGCGAGGACCCAGACGGCGGCGGAGGCGACCGCGAGCGGCAGGGACCAGGGCCGGGTGCGCTGCAGCGAGAACGCGCACAGCGCCATGACGCCGGCCGCGATCAGGGCGTCGCCGGCCGCCGAGCGGATGACCAGCGGGCGGACCCAGGCGGAGCGGCGCTGCTGGGCCCGGGCGACCGGGTCGAACGACCCGGCATCGGGACGGTCGTTCTCGGCCCGCAGGTCGTAGGGGCGCTGGGCGGCCCAGGAGTGCCGCGTGGTCGCCGCGAACCGGCGGCGATCGGCGTGGTCGTCGTCGAGCTCGGAGGGCCGGCCCTGGTGGTCCTCGGCGCGGTCGTCGAGCGGGTCCTGGTGGACGATCGGGCCGGTGTCGTGGTCCGGCGCCGGCGAGGGGATCAGCCGGCTCGGGGCGGCGCTGCTCGTCGTACCGGAGGTGGGCGCGGAGGAGCCCGGCGCTGCCGCCGAGCCGGTCCCGGGAGTCGTCGAGGACGTCACCGAGGGTGTCGTCGAGATCGAGATGTCCTGCCCACCCGCGTGAGCGGATGCGCGCATGTCGTCTGTCCTCGACATGCCCACCACCTTCTGTGCCCGAATCCCGAGATGCGAAGGCTCCCCGGCCCTGGCGTCTCAACGGAAAGTAGCGAACTTGGGAACTCGCTGAAGGGCGAATTCACCAACTGGTAACCGCTTGTTGACGCCTGAAGTCGACAACTCACCGGATGGACCTGGGGGCGTTGCTGTGCGTGACCAGTCAATCACTCAACGGCCGCGGATGCACCTGGTTCTGGGCAACGGCGAGTCCGCGGGCCAGCAACAGCTCGACGGCGTCGGCGGTCTCCTCGAGCAGGAGCGGCAGCTCCTTGCGCTCCGCCGCCGAGAAGTCGTGCAGGACGAAGGCCGCCGGGTCCATCCGGCCGGGCGGGCGGCCGATGCCGAACCGGGCCCGCAGGTAGTCCTTCGTGCCCAGCGCGCGGCTGATCGAGCGGAGGCCGTTGTGGCCGCCCTCGCCGCCACCCAGCTTGAGCCGGATGTCGCCGTACGGGATGTCGAGCTCGTCGTGCACGACGACGATGCCGCCCGGCTCGGCCTTGAAGAACCGCGCGGCCGCGTTGACCTGGCCGCCCGACTCGTTCATGTACGCCGTGGGGCGGGCGAGCACGACCCGCTGGCCCGGCAGCGCCCCGAGCCGGCCCTCCAGGACCGCGGCGCCGGAGCGGTGGGCCTTCAGGCTCCCGCCGCCACCGGCGAGGCGGGCCGCGAGGACGTCGAGCACCATCGCGCCGACGTTGTGGCGGTTGGCGGCGTAGCCGGGCCCGGGGTTGCCGAGCCCGACCACGAGCCAGGGGCCGTCGCCCGGCCCGGGGTTCGGGCCCGGCGTCGAGCCGGCGCTCGCGGGCCTGGGCGCTGTGGAGCCCTGACTCACGCCTCGTCGTCGCCGGCGGCGTCGGCAGCCGGCTCCGCGGCGGCCTCCTCGTCGGTGGGCGTGTGCTCCTCGTGCTCGATGCCGGCCTCGGACTCGGCCTCGGCCAGCTCGGCCTCCAGCGCCTCGGCCGACTGGGCCTGGGTGATGTTGACGATGAGCAGCTCGGGGTCGGCCGCGAGCGTCGCGCCCTCGGGCAGGTCGAGGTCGGAGGCGTGGATCTGGGTGCCGGCGGTCAGGCCCTGGACGTCGACCGTGACCTGCTCCGGGATGTTGGTCGCGAGGACCTCCAGCTCGATGGTCTGGGCCTCGAGGTTGATCAGGGTGTCCGGCGCGGAGTCGCCCTCGACGTGGATCCGGACGTCGACGCTGACCTTCTCGCCGCGGCGGATGACGACCAGGTCGACGTGCTCGATGTCACCCCGGACGGCGTCGCGCTGCACGTCCTTGACCAGTGCGAGCTGGTCCGTGCCCTCGATGTCGAGGGTGAGCAGGGCGTTCTGGACCTTGAGGGCGAGCATCGTCGCGTGGCCCGGGAGGGTGATGTGGACCGGCTCGGTGCCGTGGCCGTACATCACGGCCGGGATGCGGTGGTCGCGGCGGACCCGGCGGGCGGCGCCCTTGCCGAACTCGGTGCGGGGCTCGGTCTGGAGCTTGGTCTCGGCCATGGTGATGCTGCCTGCCTTCGGGGTGGTGGGCCGCCTGGTGCGGCCGGTCTCGGTTGCCGTCGTGACGACATCTGCTGGTGCGGAGGTGGGACCTCGACGCGGGACGCTGCACGGGGCGACGACCGGCCCTGGGGGCCGGACGGCCGACCGCGTCGATCACGGACATCTCCCGCGCCAACCTGCACGCCGTACGACGTCCCTCGCCGAGGTAACCCGCGAAGTCTACCCGCCCCGCGCCACGCGCCCGCCCCCGCAAACCTGTCAGCACGTGGTGAGGGTCAAGGGTCACGAGGTGCTGACAACTCGCGCACCGGATTCGAGTGTCAGCACGTGGTGAGGGTCAAGGGTCACGAGGTGCTGACAGGTCCGCTGTCCACAGTCCGCCGGACTGGTCCCGCTGTCCACAGTCGCAGCGCCGGGCAGGCGCCGGACCCGCTGGGCGGGCAACCGTGGCCCGATGAGGCCGGCGGGGTGAGCGGACGGGCGGATGTGCTCCGGACCAACGAGGCGCTGGCGCGGCTGGCGGCTCGACAGGCGATGGCGCTCACCCGGGGCCAGCTGCACGGCCTCGGTGTCCACCCACGCCACCTCGACGGTCACTTCAAGGCCGGCCGCTGGCGGGAGCCGGTGGAGGGCGTGGTGGTGCTGCATTGCGGTCCACCGCCGCCCGCGACCGCGCGCTGGGTGGCGGTGCTCGCCGCCGGCCGGGACGCCGCCCTGTGCTCGTGGACGGCCCTCGCGCTGCACGGGCTGGCCGGGTGGGACCGCACCTCGGTTCACGTCGTCGTGCCCCGGGGCCGGCACGTGCCGCAGATGTCCTGGGTGACCGTGCACGAGTCGCGGCGGCACCACCCGGCCGACGTCCAGCAGCACGACGGGATTCCCGTCCACGGCATCGAGCGGGCCGCCGTCGATGCCGCCGCCTGGACCCGCAGCCCCCGCACCGCGACCGGCGTGCTCGCCGCCGTCGTACAGCAAGGGCTGACCCGGCCCGAGCGGCTGCTGATCGCGCTCGACGACGCCGGCCGGGTGCGCCATCGCCGGCGGCTGCAGCTCGCACTGGCGGACATCTCCGGGGGCGCGCAGGCGCTGTCCGAGATCGACTTCGCGCGGCTGTGCCGGGCCGCGGGCCTGCCCGAGCCGGTCCGTCAGCGGGTCCGCCGGGACACCAGCGGGCGTCGCCGCTACCTCGACGTGGAGTGGCGGCTGCCCTCCGGGCGGGTCCTCGTGCTGGAGATCGACGGCGTCGGGCACCTGCAGGTCGAGCGCTGGTACGACGACCTGCTCCGGCAGGCCGAGCTGGTGATCGATGGACCGCACCAGGTCATCCGGCTGCCGGCGAGCGCCGTACGGCTCGAGCCGCAGCGCGTCCTCAGGATCCTGGCCCGAGCCCTGGCGCAATGACGTGAGCGCCGCGGGGACCTGTCAGCGGCGCGTGAGGGTCAAGGGTCACCAGGTGCTGACAACTCGCCCGCAGCAGCCGGCGCAGCAGCGGGCGGGGGCTAGGCCTGGCCTTCGAACAGGCTGGTCACGGAGCCGTCGTCGAAGACCTCGCGGATGGCCCGGGCCAGCAAGGGGGCGATCGACAGCACGGTCAGCTTGTCGAACAGCTTGTCCTCGGCGATCGGCAGCGTGTTGGTGACGATGACCTCGGAGATCCGGCTGTTCTTCAGGCGGTCCACGGCCGGGCCGGACAGGACGGCGTGGGTCGCGCAGACGATGACGTCCTGGGCGCCCTGCTCGAACAGCGCGTCGGCCGCCTGACAGATCGTGCCGGCGGTGTCGATCATGTCGTCGACCAGCACACAGGTCCGGCCGCGCACGTCACCGACGACCTCGTGCACCTTGACCTGGTTCGCGACGTCGGGGTCCCGCCGCTTGTGGATGATCGCCAGCGGCGCCCGCAGCCGGTCCGACCACATGTCCGCGACCCGGACCCGGCCGGCGTCCGGGGAGACGATGGTCAGGGTCGAGCGGTCCACCCGCTTCCCGACGTACGCCGAGAGCAGGGGCGTGGCGAAGAGGTGGTCCACCGGCCCGTCGAAGTAGCCCTGGATCTGGGCCGCGTGCAGGTCGACGCACATCAGCCGGTCGGCGCCGGCGATTTTGAAGAAGTCCGCCATCAGCCGGGCCGAGATCGGCTCGCGGCCGCGGTGCTTCTTGTCCTGCCGGGCGTACCCGTAGAACGGCGCGATCACGCTGATCCGCTTGGCCGAGGCGCGCTTGAGCGCGTCGACCATGATGAGCTGCTCCATGATCCACTGGTTGATCGGTGTGGTGTGGCTCTGGATCACGAACGCGTCGCAGCCGCGCAGGCTCTCCTGGAACCGCACGTAGATCTCGCCGTTGGCGAAGTCGTACGCCGTCGTGGCCACCAGCTCGATCCCGAGCTCGCGGGCGACCTCCTCGGCCAGCTCGGGGTACCCGCGCCCGGAGATCAGGACGAGACGCTTCTCGCCCGTGGTCGTGATGCCGGTCATCGGCCTGAATCCTCCCCTGTGGGTCCGGCCTGCTGATCCTGCTGATCCCGCTGGTCGTGCTGATCCCGCTGGTCGTGCTGGTGCTGCTCGGCCGCCTCGGCCGCGAGCGCGGCCGCCGTACCGGGACGTCGTCTGATGACCCAGCCCTCCACGTTGCGTTGCGGTGCGACGTTGAGCGCCAGCGCACCCGCGGGGACATCCTTGCGGACGACCGTGCCGGCCCCGGTGTAGGCCCCGTCCCCGACGGTCACCGGTGCGATGAACATGGTGTCCGAGCCCGTCCGGCAGTGGTCGCCGATGGTCGTCCGGTGCTTGTTGACCCCGTCGTAGTTGACGAAGACCGACGAGGCCCCGATGTTGCTGCCCTCGCCGATCGTGGCGTCGCCGACGTAGGTCAGGTGCGGGACCTTGGACCCCGCGCCGATCTCCGCGTTCTTGGTCTCGACGAACGTGCCGATCTTGCCGTCGGCGCCGAGATAGGTCCCGGGCCTCAGGTAGGCGAACGGCCCGACCGAGGAGCCGGCGCCCAGGACCGCCAGGCTGCCGTGGGTCCGGACGACGGTGCATCCCGCGCCGACCTCGACATCGGTCAGCGTGGTGTCCGGGCCGATGGTGGCGCCGGTCGCGACGACCGTGGCCCCCAGGAGCTGGGTCCCCGGCAGCACCGTGACGTCCGGCGCCAGGTCGACGTCGACGTCGATCCAGGTCGTGGCCGGGTCGAGGACCGTGACGCCGGCCCGCATCCAGCGCTCGAGCACCCGGCGGTTGAGCTCGGCGCCGAGCCGGGCCAGCTGCGCGCGGTCGTTGACGCCCTCGGTCTGCCACACGTCGGCGAGCAGGTGGCCCGTGACCAGCCGGCCGTCCGCCCGCGCGATCGCCACGACGTCGGTCAGGTACATCTCGCCCTGCGCGTTGTCCCGGCTCACCCGGCCGAGCGCGGACCGGAGCAGGTCGGCGTCGAACGCGTAGATGCCCGAGTTGATCTCGCGCCCGGCGCGCTGGGCCTCGTCGGCGTCCTTGTGCTCGACGATGCCCGCCACCGCGCCGTCGGCGTCGCGGACCACGCGGCCGTAGCCGGTGGGGTCCTCGACCAGCGCGGTCACCACGGTCACGCCGGCGCCGCTGCCCGCGTGATCGGCCAGCAGGCCGGCGAGCGCCTCCGCGCCGAGCAGGGGCACGTCGCCGTACGTCACGAGGACGGTGCCGCCGGCGTCGGGCAGGACGTCGAGCGCGCACTGGACGGCCCGGCCGGTCCCGGGGATGTCGTCCTGGTCGACCACGAGGGCCTCGGCGTCCGCGGACGCCACCTCGGCCGCGACCAGGTCACGACCGTGGCGTACGACGACGGCGAGGCGCTCCGGCGACACGGAGCGGGCGGCGGCGATGGCGTGGCCGAGCAGGCTGCGACCACCGATGCGATGCAGGACCTTGGGAGTCGCCGACTTCATGCGGGTGCCTTCGCCAGCGGCGAGGACGACGACGGCCGCGGGCCGGGGGTCGCTCACGCGGGGCAGCCTACCTGCGCGCGGCGCCCGGCAGGCCCGAGGCGTCGAGCTCCCCGGGATGGAATCGAACCATCGTCGCTAATCCTGATTCAAAGTCAGGCGGGCCCTGCCAGCAGACCAACCGGGGAACGGCGGTTCACAGGGTACGCACGGATGGCGGATGGACCGCTGACCAGGACGGTTGCCATACTTACGGTTGCGTAGGTTACGGTTGCGTAGCCTCACCACGACGACCGGAAGGCCGCCCGCACATGACCCCACCTGCCACGGCAACCGCCGCGACCACGGCAACCGCCGCGACCACCGTTGCCGCTGCGCCCACTGTTGCCGCTGCGCCCGCCGCGATCGAGACCGGCGCGAGCGGGAGCACTCCCATCGGGACCCTCGGGGGCGAGCGGAAGCGGACCTGGGAGCAGGTGGCGCTCGGCATCTTCATCCTGGTGCCGTTCCTGGCCCTGGTGGCAGCCGTGCCGGTGGCGTGGGGCTGGGGGCTCGGCTGGCGCGATCTGAGCATCGCGTTCGTCATGTACGTCATCTCGGGCCACGGCGTCACGGTCGGCTTCCACCGCTACTTCACCCACGGCTCGTTCAAGGCGAACCGCGGCCTGCGGGTCGGCCTGGCCGTCGCGGGCTCGCTGTCGATCGAGGGGCCGGTCGTGCGCTGGGTGGCCGACCACCGCAAGCACCACGCGTTCAGCGACCGGGAGGGCGACCCGCACTCGCCGTGGCGGTACGGCGAGTCGATGGGTGCGCTGGCCAAGGGACTGTGGTGGGCCCACATGGGCTGGCTGTTCGACGTCGAGCAGACATCGCAGACCAAGTACGCGCCAGATCTGTTGCAGGACAAGGACATCGTCCGGGTCTCGCGGGCCTTCCCGCAGCTCGTGCTGGTGTCGCTGCTCCTCCCGGCCGCCGCCGGCGGGCTGATCTCCTGGTCCTGGCAGGGCGCCGTCACGGCGTTCTTCTGGGGGTCCCTGGTGCGGATCGCTCTGCTGCACCACGTGACCTGGTCGATCAACTCGATCTGCCACGCGATCGGCAACCGGCCGTTCAAGAGCCGCGACCGCTCCGGCAACGTCTGGTGGCTCGCCGTCATCTCGATGGGCGAGTCCTGGCACAACCTGCACCACGCCGACCCGACCTGCGCGCGCCACGGCGTGCTGCGCGGTCAGGTCGACTCCACGGCACGGTTCATCTGGCTGTTCGAGCGGCTCGGCTGGGCAACCGCCGTACGCTGGCCCAAAGCGGACCGCCTCGCGGCCCGCCGATCGGAGGTTTCCGCATGACCACGGACTTCAGCACCGAGCCGGTCACCCGGGAGATCGACTACGACCTGCAGAACGCGATGCTGCACGAGCTGGAGCCGGTCGTCGCCGGCGAGCTCGACCGGCACCTCGCGATCGCCCAGCACTGGAACCCGCACGACTACGTGCCGTGGAGCCAGGGCCGGGACTTCGCCTTCCTCGGCGGCGAGGACTGGGTCCCCGAGGACTCCCCGCTCGACCCGGTTGCGCAGGTCGCGATGGTGACCAACCTGCTGACCGAGGACAACCTGCCGTCCTACCACCGCGAGATCGCGACCCGGTTCGGCCGGGACGGCGCCTGGGGCACCTGGGTCGGCCGCTGGACCGCCGAGGAGGGCCGGCACGGCGTGGCCCTGCGCGACTATCTCGTCGTCACCCGCGGCGCCGATCCCGTACGGCTCGAGCACCTGCGGATGGAACACATGACCGCGGGCTACGACTCCGGCGAGAAGTCGATGCTGCAGACCGTGGCCTACGTGTCCTTCCAGGAGCTCGCGACCCGGGTGAGCCACCGCAACACCGGCAAGGCCACCGGCTGCCCGATGGCGGAGAAGCTGCTCGCGCGGATCGCCGTCGACGAGAACCTGCACATGGTCTTCTACCGCAATCTCGTTGCGGCAGCGCTGGATCGGGCGCCGGACGAGACGATGGAGGCCATCCGCGACGAGGTCATCGGCTTCACCATGCCGGGCGAGGGGATGACCGACTTCGCGCGCAACTCGGTGATCATCGCCAAGGCCGGCATCTACGACCTCCGGCTCCACCACGACGAGGTCATCACGCCGGTGCTGCGGTTCTGGAAGATCTTCGACCGGACCGACTTCGGGCCGCGCGGGGAGCAGGCCCGCGAGGAGCTGGCCGAGTTCATGGCCGGCCTGGACGCGCAGGCGACCAAGTTCGTCGATCGCCGCGAGGCGTCCCGCGCGCGAGCCGCGGCGAAGGCCCAGTAGCCGTATGGCCGAGCGGTCCCGGGCCCGGATGACGGGCAAGGAGCGACGCGAGCAGCTCCTGGCCGTCGGGCGGAAGCTGTTCGCGGAGAAGGGCTTCGAGGCCACCAGCGTCGAGGAGATCGCCGCGACGGCCGAGGTCTCCAAGCCCGTCGTCTACGAGCACTTCGGTGGCAAGGAGGGCTTGTACGCCGTCGTCGTGGACCGCGAGATCGAGCAGCTGCTCGAGCAGATCCAGAGCGCGCTGGGCCAGGCGGCCCACCCTCGGGCGCTGCTCGAGCATGCGGCGCTGGCGCTCCTGGCCTACATCGAGGAGTCGACCGACGGCTTCCGCATCCTGGTCCGTGACTCCCCGGTGGCCCAGTCGACCGGCACGTTCGCCAGCCTGATCAACGACGTGGCGAGCCAGGTCGAGCACATCCTGGTCGCGGAGTTCAAGGCCCGCGGCCTCGAGGCCAAGGCGGCGCCGCTCTACGCGCAGATGCTGGTCGGCATGGTCGCCCTCACCGGTCAGTCCTGGCTGGATACGCGCAAGCCCAAGCGCGACGAGGTGGCCGCCCACCTGGTCAACCTGGCCTGGAACGGCCTGGCCGGCCTCGAGGCCAAGCCGACGCTGATGGCCGAGCGCAAGCCCTGAGCCACAGCTCGGCCGACCGGCGTCAGGCGATGCGGGTCAGGAGCTCGAGCCGGTTGCCGACCGGGTCGGCCACGTGGAACCGGCGGACGCCCGGGATGTCGTCGCTCCAGGTCACCTGATGGCCGACCGCGACGCAGCGAGCGGCCAGCCGGTCGAGATCATCGCTGCTCTCGACGGCGATGCCCGGATGGGCCTTGCGCGCCGGGCGGTGGTCCTCCTCGACGCCGCAGTGCAGCTCGCACGTGCCGGCGCGGAACCACACCCCGCCACGACCCACCAGCGCCTCCGGCTTGGCGATCTCACTCAGGCCCAGCACCTCGACGTAGAAGCCGCGCAGCAGGTCCTCCGAGCCGGGCGGGCAGGAGACCTGCACATGGTCCAGTCCGCTGATCACGATCGGCCTCCCGGGGAGAACGGCTTGTGGGCCACGGCGAAGATCCGCCGGAACGCCAGCGGCGTGCCCCACGGACGGCGTGGATAGGCCGACCGTAGCAACGCGGCGTACTCCGCGATGAACTCGTCCCGGGATCCCTTGTCCGGCAACGCATCCAGCGCCGGGCGCAGTGCAGTGCCCTGCGCCCACGCCAGGACCGCGTCCGGGCCGAGCCGGCCCTCCCGATCCAGGACGTGCAGGTAGGTCGTCTCCCAGGCGTCGACCTCGCAGCCGGCGCCGGCCAGGATCTCGGCGTAGCCCGCGGGATCCGCCACGGCGGCCCGCACCTGCTCCGCGTCGCCCACCCGGTCCACCCAGCGCGGCGACGACGCCAGGTCGCGCAGCAGGGTGTGCAGGGGGTCGGAGAGGTTGCCGGGCACCTGCAGGGCGAGCCATCCGCCGGGCCGCAGCGCCGTGTCCACCCATCGGGGCAGCAGGTCCAGGTGCCCCGGCACCCACTGGAGCGTGGCGTTCGTGACGATGACGTCGACCGGCTGCGGCGGTTGCCAGGTCGTGACGTCGCCGAGCTCGAACTCCACCCGCCCGGCGACGGCGTACGACGCGGCCCGCTCGATCATCTCCGGCGAGGAGTCCACGCCGACGACCCGTGCGCCCGGCCAGCGGTCCCCCAGCGTCGCGGTCATGCCGCCCGGCCCGCAGCCGAGATCGACGACCGACAGCGGGTGACCGCCCGACGACGGCCCCGTCCCCGGGCGGACCCGCGCCACCAGGTCGTCGAACGGCCGGGACCGCTCGGCGGCGAAGTCCAGGTACGTCGTCGGGTCCCAGCTGACCATGGCGGGCTCCTCGCTGTCGGGCCGCCTCAGCAGCCAGACTTATCTTGACGTCGAGATATCTTCACCCAGCCAATCAACCGAAGTAACTCGATGTCAAGAAACTTGACGCTCACTACACTCGGCCCGTGGCGACCCGAGGGCTGGACGAGGACGAGGTCGACCGGATCGTCAGCGCCTGGCACCGGGAGCGGCCGGACCTCGATGTCGCGCCGCTGCAGGTGCTCTCGAGGGTCAGCCGGCTGGCCCGCTACCTCGACCTGGCCCGCCGCGCGGCGTTCGCCGAGCACGGCCTGGAGACCTGGGAGTTCGACGTCCTGAGCGCGCTGCGCCGGGCCGGGGCGCCGTACGCGCTCTCCCCCGGCCGCCTGGTCACCCAGACCCTGGTCACCAGCGGCACGATGACCAACCGGATCGACCGGCTGGAGCAGCGGGGCCTGCTGGCTCGCAGCCCGGACCCGGCCGACCGCCGCGGCGTCGTCGTCAGCCTGACCGCCGACGGCCAGTCCCACGTGGACGCCGCCATGGCGGACCTGCTGGAGCGGGAGCGAGCCCTGCTGGACCATCTCGAGCCGGCCGACCGGGACGCCCTGGCCGATGCCCTGCGCACGCTGGTGGCGCCCTTCGACTCCGGCACCCCGTCGGCCGGGTCAGGCCCAGACGAAGCGGCGGTCGCGCAGCACCGGGACGACGGCTGAGACGTCCACGGCCGAGGCCAGGACGATGTCGTCCTCGAAGTCCCGCTCGACCAGCTCCTGCCCGGAGGGCGTGTCGGTCAGCGGCCGCAGCCGCTCGTACGCCGCCATCGCCGCCTCCGCCTCGGCACTGATCTTGACCATGGGGTCGACGGCGAGCATCCGCGCGATCACCGCGCCGGCCCCGACCTGGTCCTCATAGGCGAAGCGCAGCGAGTCGTCCGGCCACCGCTCCCCCGCCGGGACGAGCACCACGGTCCGCACCTCCGGCGCCTCGGCCAGGTAGCGCCCCACCGCCGAGGCGTTGCGCAGCCCGGCCGCGATGACCTGACACCCTTGTGCCGCAAGCGAATACGCGATCAGCCCGCCGTTCGGAGAGGGGAGCACGAGCTTGGAGCCGGAGGGCAGCTCGAGCAGCGAGGTCGGGGAGAGCGACGGCCCATCGGTGAGCGTACGGCGACCGGCGAGCAGGCCCCCGACGCTGTCGGCGAGCTCACGGGCGCCGGGGCCGCCCGGATGCGGCCACACCTGGGCGCCGCGCTCGACGGCGACGGCCACCGACGTGCTGAAGGACAGCACGTCGACCACGACGATGACGTCCACCCGCGACGCGTAGTTCAGCGCCCCCTGGAGCCCCCACTCGACCCCGACACTGGTCATGGGCGAAGAAGATAGCGCTGACCGGCCCGGAGTGCTTGCGCTGGAAGGAATCCCCCGGGGTCAGTGCACCCGCGGCGGGTCGACCGAGCGGACGCCGTGGGCCGGCCCGGAGACCCGGTGGACCGCCCGGCAGCCCCCCGAGGCGCTCAGCGCGACGGCCAGGTCGAGGGCGCGCTCGGCATCGGACACCAGGAAGGCGACGGTCGGCCCCGAGCCGGAGACGACCCCGCCGAGCGTGCCGTACTCCTCGCCGATCGCCAGGGTGGCCCTCAGCTCCGGGCACAGCGAGAGCGCGGCCGGCTGGAGGTCGTTGGCCAGCTCGGCGCCGACCGTCGCGGCGTCACCGGCCCGCAGGCCCTGCATCAGCCGGTCGGTGACCCGGGGCTCGAGCACGGCCCGCTCGCCCCTGAGCCGGTCGCACTCGGCGTAGACCTCCGGCGTCGACAGGACCTGGTCGGACAGGGCCAGGACCCAGTGCAGGTCGCCGCGGGCCAGGGCCGGGGTCAGCGAGTCGCCCCGCCCGGTGCCGATGGCGGTGCCGCCCATCAGCGCGAACGGCACGTCCGCACCCAGCTCGGCCGCCAGGTCGTGCAGCTCGTCGCGCGGCACCCCGGTGCGCCAGAGCAGGTCGCACGCGACGAGGGCCGCAGCGGCGTCGGCCGAACCGCCGGCCATCCCGCCCGCGACGGGGATCTCCTTGCGCACGTGCAGGTCCACCTCGGCCGGGACACCGGTGCGGGCGGCGAGCAGGCGGGCCGCGCGGACCGCAAGGTTCGTGTCGTCGAGCGGCACGAGCTCGGCCTGGTCGCCCTCGACGACGATCCGCACCCCCGTGCCGGGCTCGGCTGGCGCCGCTGCCGTGAGCTCGTCGTAGAGCGCGACGGCGTGGAACACCGTGGCCAGATCGTGGAAGCCGTCGGCGCGACGGGCGCCCACGGCGAGCTGGAGGTTGAGCTTGGCCGGAGCGCGCACGGTGACGGGCGCGCTCCCGGCTCCGCTCATGGGCCAACCCTACGGTCGACGCTGCCGGGGAGGGCGCCGGTCAGGGCGTCGGCCAGGGCGGCGAAGTCCTGGACGGTCAGCTGCTCGCCGCGCCACGTCTCGTCCAGGCCGGCGGCGGCGAGCGCGGCCCGGGCCGCCGCGCCGGAGCCGGCCCACCCGGCCAGGGCCGAGCGCAGCATCTTGCGCCGCTGGGCGAAGGCCGCGTCGATGCAGGCGAAGACCGCTGCCCGCCCGGCCGTGCTCAGCGGGGGTTCGCGCCGCACGAGCGACACGAGCCCGCTGTCGACGTTGGGGACCGGCCAGAACACCGCCCGGCCGACGTTGCCCGCGCGCTGCACGTCGGCGTACCAGGCGGCCTTGACGCTGGGCACGCCGTAGGTCCGGGACCCGGGCTCGGCAGCGAGCCGCTCGGCCACCTCGGCCTGGACCATGACCAGCCCGCGGCGCAGGCTCGGCATCCGCTCCAGCAGGGTGAGGACGACGGGGACGGCGACGTTGTACGGCAGGTTGGCGACCAGCGCCGTGGGGGCCGGGCCGGGGACATCGTGCAGCTGGAGGGCGTCCTGCGCGAGCACCTCGAGCCGGTCCGCACGGTCCGGCCGCCGCCGGGCCACGGTCACCGGCAGCTCGGCGGCGAGCACCGGGTCGATCTCGACGGCGACGACCCGGCGGGCCTGGTCGAGCAGCCCCAGGGTCAGCGAGCCCAGGCCGGGCCCGACCTCGAGCACGACGTCGTCCGGCTCGACGCCGGAGCGCCGGACGATGCGCCGCACCGTGTTGGGGTCGATGACGAAGTTCTGCCCCAGGGTCTTGGTCGGGCGGATCCCGAGGCGCTGCGCCAGGGCCCGTACCTCGGCCGGCCCCAGCAGCGCGTCGTCCACGCGCGAAGACTAGGTCAGTCGAACAGGTGGCTGCCGCAGGTCCACTGACCGGCGCCGGCCTTGTTGTAGAGGATCTCGGCGCGGTGGGTCTGCTCCGCCGAGGAGGCGTTGACCGGGTTGCCGCTGCCGCCGACGCTGTGCCAGGTGGACAGCGAGAACTGGTAGAGGCCGTAGTACCCGCTCGGGTTGACCGCCTTGGGGTTGCCGCCGGACTCGCACTTGGCGAGCGCGGCCCAGTTCAGGCTCGCGGCGCTGCCGCCCTGCGCGCCCGGGTCGCCGGCCGAGCCGCCGCCGGTGGACGGCTTGGCCTTGGTGCCGACCTTCTCGACCTGGGCCACGGCGGCGCGGACGACGACGATCGTCATCGCGGTCTTCTTGGAGAGTTTGCCGTTGAGGTAGAGGTACTCGTAGGTGATCCGCCGGCTGCCGGCCTTGCCGGTGGTCACGACCTTGACCTTGCCCTTGGCCAGGGAGGAGTCGCTCTGGTGCTTGACCGGCATCTTGATCGTCTGGCTGACCGTCGCCGTACGGGTCAGGATGCGGGTCACGTTCAGGACCAGGCCCGGGGTGAGCGGGGACGTGATGGGCACGGACACCTGGTCCTGGGGCCCGAGGGTGATGCCGATCTGCTGCAGGAAGATGCCGACGTTGGCGGCGTTGGTCATCTGCTCGACCCGGCGGCCGTCGACGGTGACGACGACGTCCTTCGGGGTGGTCAGGGACATCGAGAGACCGGAGCGGCCGAGGGGCATGGAGCGGGAGACCGACAGCGCGGCGTTGGCGTCGCGCAGGCCGAGCTCGGCGAGTGCGCCGTTCACGGTGAGCGCGGTCGTCCAGTAGGTGTGCCGCTGGCCGTCCTCGGTGATGGTGAGCTGGCGGCCGTAGCGGACCACGAGGTGCTCGCCGTCGTGGACGGCGGCCGTGGTGGCCGGGCTGACCAGGTCGTGCGGGCCGACCGTGATCCCCTTGGCCGACAGGACGTCGCCGACGGAGCTGCCGAACGCGTGGACGCCGTGGGTGTGACCGTCGACGGTGAGCGTGACCGACTTGTCGTAGCTCGCGAAGGCCACCGTGCCGGCCACCACGCCGAGCAGGGCGCCACCCTGGGCGACCAGCCGCAGCGGGCGACCGCTGCCGAAGCGACCCATGAACCCGCGCCTGGGGACCGGGATCCTCGAGGTCAGCGGGAGGGCGCGCACGGCCAGTCGGGCCAGCGTGGACTTCCGGGCAAGCAGCACAGCGCTCCAGTGTTCGAGCTCCCCGGGCATCGGGCTCCTGAGCCGCACCCACCGGTCGGTGGTGTCCTGGACCCGCACCGTTAGAACCTCGGCAGGAGCCCGGACAGCATGAAGGGGTGGACCTCGCGGTCGCACCCCCGTGCGCGCAGCCCGGGATCTTCCCCAACCCCGGCCAACGCCCGCAACGGTAACTGCGTGCATGCGCAACCGGTCAAGTCCACCGTGGCCGGAATGGGGGATATGTCGCTTCAGGTCGCCGGGACCGCCGGGCCGGGTGGAGGGAACGGCGCAGGTCAGAGGGGGGAACCTCACCCTTCGTGGTTCTTGAAATCATTTTGTGACCTACGGCGATTTGTCTCACCTGGGTGGGCTATCAAGTCGGGGCGGCCGCTACCAGGGGCCGTAGAGCCGATCGGAGGTCGCCGCCAGGGTGGCGCAGAGCTCGTCCAGGTCGCAGTCCTTGACGGCGGCGACGGCGCGGACCGTCAGCGGGACGAGGTAGCTGGCGTTCGGCCGGCCGCGGTGGGGCGTCGGCGTGAGGTACGGCGCGTCGGTCTCGACCTGGAGCTGGTGCAGGGGCGCCAGGGCGACGGCCGCGCGCAGGTCGTTCGCGTTGGAGAAGGTCACGGTGCCCGCGATCGAGAGGACATAGCCGCGGCGCACGCACTCCCGGGCCATCTCGGCGTCCCCGGAGAAGCAGTGCAGGACCGTACGCTCCGGCGCGCCTTCCTCGGCCAGGATCCGGAGCACGTCGGCGTGGGCGTCCCGGTCGTGGATCTGCAGGGCCTTGCCGGTGCGCTTGGCCAGGTCGATGTGCCAGCGGAACGACGCCTCCTGCGCGGCCCGGCCGTCCTCGCCCGTGCGGAAGGTGTCCAGCCCGGTCTCCCCGATCACGCGCACCCGCTCGTGCGCGGCGAGGGCCTCGATCTCGCCGTACGCCGCGTCGAGCTCGCCGCGGGCGGCCAGCCGGGGCGCCTCGTTGGGGTGCAGCGCCACGCCCGCCAGCAGCTGCGGATGGCCGGCCGCGGCCTGGACCGACCAGCGGGAGCTCTCGACGTCGTAGCCGACCTGGACCGCGCGGGGTACGCCGACGGCGGCGGCCGCGGCGAGGGCGACGTCGAGGCTGCGCTCCTCGGCCGACTCGTCGCGGGTGGCCGCCGGGATGTCGAGGTGGCAGTGATCGTCCACCACCGGGATGGGCAGCGGCTCGGGCGCCGGTGGCCAGCCGGCGCTCACGTCCGGCGCCTCACGCGTCCGCGTCGATGCGCGGGAAGAGCGGCGCCAGGGTCTGGATCGACGTCCCGCCCGGCAGCTGGCCCCACGTCCCTGCGTCCTGGACCCGTTGGGCCGCAAGGGTTCCGAGCTTGGGCTCGGCGCCGAGCGCCTGCCAGAGGAGGGTCGTCGCCTTGGGCATGACGGCATGGAACAGCACCGCGATGGCGCGCAGGGCCTCCGCCGTCGCGTAGAGGACGCGGTCGACATCGGCTGTGCGCTCCGGGTCCTTGGCGACCTTCCAGGGCTCCTGCTCGGCCAGGTAGACGTTGACCAGGCGGACGAAGTCCAGGGCCGCCACGATGGCCCCCTGCAGGTCGATCCGGTCGATCGCGGCGTCGGCGTCGGCGACGGCCTGGATCAGGGCGCCCGCCAGGGCCGGCTCGTCGGCGACCGGCGGGAGCACCCCCTCGCGATACCTCCCGACCATGGACGTGAGCCGGGAGGCCAGGTTGCCGAGCTGGTCGGAGAGCTCGGACTTGTAGCGCGCGGCCATGTCCTCCCAGGAGAACGAGCCGTCCTGGCCGAACGGGATCGCGCGCAGGAAGTAGTAGCGGAAGGCGTCCGAGCCGAAGACCTCGGTGATCTGGCTCGCGGGGATCGCGGTGAGCTTGGACTTGCTCATCTTCTCGCCCCCCACCAGCAGCCAGCCGTGGCCGAACACGGTGCGGGGCAACGGGAGCCCGGCGGCCATCAGCATGGCCGGCCAGATCACGGCGTGGAAGCGCAGGATGTCCTTGCCCACCAGGTGGATGTCGGTCGGCCAGAGCCTGGCGTAGAGCTCGGGGTCGAGCAGCTGGTCGTCGGCCCCGAAGCCGGCCGCGGTCAGGTAGTTGAGCAGCGCGTCGATCCAGACGTACAGCACCTGGCTGGTGTCCCAGGGGATCGGGATGCCCCAGTCGAAGGTCGACCGCGAGATGGACAGGTCGTCCAGGCCGCGGCTGACGAACGACACGACCTCGTTGCGAGCCGACTCGGGCTGGACGAACTCCGGGTGCGCGGCGTAGTGCTCGAGCAGCCGGGGTGCGAACTCGGACAGCTTGAAGAAGTAGTTGTCCTCGCTGAGCATCTCGACCGGGATCGTGTGGATCGGGCAGAGCTTGACGCCACCGTCGCCGTCGAGCAGCTCGGCGACGACCTTGAACTCCTCGCAGGCGACGCAGTACGGCCCCTCGTAGGTGCCGCGGTAGACGAAGCCCGCGTCGTAGAGGTGCTGCCAGAACTCCTGGACCCGGGCCATGTGCCGCGGCTCGGTGGTCCGGATGAAGTCGTCGTTGGCGGCGTCGATCGTCGTGAGGAGCGGCTTCCAGGCCGACTCGACGAGGTGGTCGGTGAACGCCTGAGCCGTCCGGCCCGCGGCCTGGGCGGCGCGCAGGACCTTCTCGCCGTGCTCGTCGGTGCCCGTGAGGTACCAGACGTCCTCGCCGCGCTGCCGGTGCCAGCGGGTCAGCATGTCGCCGGCCACCGTCGTGTAGGCGTTGCCGATGTGCGGCGCGGCGCTCACGTAGTAGATCGGCGTGGTGACGTAGAACGCCTTGCCCTGGCTCATGCCCCAAGCCTAGGTCCAGCTCAGCCGAGCTTGGTCAGCCCGCGTTTGAGCTGACGGATGGCCTGGCCGATCCGCTGCTCGTTCTCGATCAGCGCGAAGCGGACGAACGCGTCGCCGCTCGGGCCGAAGCCGACGCCCGGGGACACCGCGACGTCGCACTCGTTGATGATCAGCTTGGCGAACTCGATCGAGCCGAGCTCGGCGTACGCCTCGGGGATGGGGGCCCAGGCGAACATCGTGCCGCGCGGGCGGGGGATCTCCCAGCCGATCCGGTCCAGCCCGTCGCAGAGCGCGTTGCGGCGCGACTCGTAGATCGCGTTGACCTCTCGCGGGTAGTCCACGGCTTCGTTGAGCGTGACGGTGGCCGCGATCTGCACCGGCTGGAAGGTCCCGTAGTCGAGGTAGCTCTTGAGCTTGGCGAGGGCCCCCACGACCTCGCGGTTGCCGGCGAGGAACGCCACCCGCCAACCGGCCATCGAGAACGACTTGGTCATCGAATAGAGCTCTACCGCAACCTCTTTGGCGCCCTCGCACTGCAGGATGGAGGGCGGCAACCACCCGTCGAAGGCGGTCTCGGCGTAGGCGAAGTCGTGGACCAGCACGACCTCTCGCTCCCGAGCCCAGTCGACCAGCCGCTGGAGGTCGGCCAGCTCGACCGTCGCTGTGGTGGGGTTGTGGGGGAACGACAGCACCACGACGCGCGGCTTGGGCCAGCCCATGTCGTAGGCGTTCATCACGTTGGCGATGTAGTCCTCGCCGCCGCCGACCGCGACCTGCCGCGCGTCGGCGCCCGCGAAGTACGGGCCCCAGATGTGGATGGGGTAGCTCGGGCTCGGCACCAGGGCGGCGTCGCCGGGCTGCAGCAGCACCCACATCAGGTGGCTGAAGCCCTCCTTGGCGCCGATGGTGGAGATCACCTCGGTGTCCGGGTCGAGGTGGACGCCGAACCGGCGCTGGTAGAGGTCGGCGGCGGCCTGGCGCAGCTTCGGGATGCCGCGGCTGGCGGAGTAGCGGTGGTTGCGGGCGTTGTGAGCGGCCTCGGATAGCTTGTCGACGGCGATGTCCGGCGAGGGGATGTCGGGGTTGCCGAAGCCGAGGTCCACGACGTCACGCCCGGCCCGGCGAGCCTCGATCTTCAGCGAGTCGATGATCGTGAAGACGTACGGCGGCAGGCCGGGGATGCGTCGGAACTCCACCTAGCGAAGCCTAACGACCTGTCAGCACCTGGTGACCCTTAGCCCTCACCAGGCGCTGACAAGTCAGGCGTTGCGGCGGGTCATGCCTCGACCGGTCGCCTCGGGGTCGATGCCGAAGGACAGGATTCGCCTCGGCCGGATCCGGATGACCTGGGCGGCGAAGCCCGGGGCCGGCGGGTCGACGCCCTCGAGCGCCTCGGCGTCGCCGCGGATCTCCAGGCAGCGGGGCGACCACGGGTCGGTGGAGACCAGATCGTCGACGACGAACGAGACCTGCGGATGGCTGCGGACGTTGCCGAACTTGCGGCTGGCGCCCATCCGCATCCCGCCGATGTCGATCGTCCCCGCCTCGGCGTCGACGAAGAACGTCACCGGGTTGTTCTGCAGCGTGCCGTCGGGGGCGAGGGTCGCCAGGCGGCCCAGGGGTTGAGACGCGAGGTAGTCCAGCTCGTACTGGGTGAAGACCATGGTGCAGTCTGCAACTTCGAGTTCACTGGAGGTCAAGCAGCGAGCTGGTGCTGTCGGCCACCGCCGCGGAGCAGATGGGTCCAGGCACGTCCGCCGTGTCGTGGCGGTCGGTTCCGGGTTTGGCGGTCGGTTCCGGAGTTTCGGGTCCGATATGTCCGATCTTACTCCGGACTCGACGGCCAAACCGCGGGCTGCGTCGTGCGGCGACCTAGGACGTCAGGGAGCCCGGGTCGCTGGGGATGTCGACGGCGTGCTGCTGCAGGGCGGCCAGGGGCACGATCGGCAGCACGGCCTCGTTGCTGGAGGCCAGCACGACCGGCGCGGCCACGCCGTCGTTGAAGGCACGAGCCCAGTTCACCGCGGTCACGCACCAGCGGTCGCCCGGCACGAGTCCCGGGAAGCCGTACGCCGGCAACGGCGTCACCAGGTCGTTGCCGATGCCGCGCTGGTGCTCCAGGAACTCGGCCGTCACCACCGCGCAGATGGTGTGGCTGCCGACGTCCTCCGGCCCGGTGCCGCAACACCCGTCCCGGTAGAAGCCGGTCATCGGGTCGGTGCCACATGGCTCCAGCTCGCCACCCAGGACGTTGCGCTCGCTCACCCGCACAGCATCGCGCACGGGTCGGCCCGGCTGCGGTTGTCACACCCCCGGGAGAGGATCGACCGGTCGGGCCACGGGGGCTCGACAGGAAGGGGAGAGCCGGATGGCCGAGGTACTGCTGTTCCACCACGCCCACGGGCTGACGCCGGGGGTCCGCGACTTCGCCGACACGATCCGGCGCTCGGGCCACACGGTCCACGACCCGGACCTCTACGAGGGCAACGTCTTCGACAGCCTCGACGACGGCCTGAAGTACGCCGCGGGCGTCGGCTTCGACACGCTCCTCCAGCGCGGCCAGGAGGCGGCGGCCAGCCTCCCGCAGAGCCTGGTCTACGCCGGCTTCTCGCTCGGCGTCATGCCGGCCCAGATGCTGGCCCAGACCCGGCCCGGAGCCACCGGCGCCCTGTTGATGAGCGCCTGCCTGCCCACCTCCGAGTTCAGCGAGAGCTGGCCCGAGGGCGTTCCGATCCAGATCCACGGCAAGGACGCGGACCCCTTCTTCGCCGACGAGGGCGACCTCGACGCGGCCCGGGCGATCGTCGCCGAGGTGCCGGACGCCGAGCTCTTCCTCTACCCCGGCGACCAGCACCTGTTCGCCGACCGGACCCTCGAGGCGTACGACGAGGCGGCGGCCGCCCTGCTCGCCGAACGCGCGCTCGCCTTCCTCGACCGGCTCGGCTAGGCGTGCCCGAGGTCGCGCGCCTGCTCACCGTCGTCGACCTCGACGATCTCTGCCGCTCCGGCCGCTCCGGCCACTCCGGCCGCTCCGGACAGGTCGAACATCCCGACCCGGGTGAGGGCGCGAGCAGCCACGGCGGACCGGACGACGGGCCGAGCCGGTCGTACTCGCTGTCGGCGCGCCACGAAGCGGTCCTCGACGACGGGCGCCACCTCCTGCTCCTGGGCGACCGGGGCTGGGGCGCGTCCGGGCCAGCTGACATCTGGTCGATGACCTCGGTCGGGGACCTCGAGGGGATGGCTCGCATGGTCGTCGGACCGGACGAGCCGCCACCCGGGCGCTCCCAGGCCGACGAGGAGGCCGGGCATTGGCGTCATCTGAGCGACGTCCTACGCGGGCAGGGCGTCCACGCCGACGCCGGCAGGCTGCGAACGCTGCCGCACGACGTGGTCCTCAGCGAGCGCGTCCTGGCCCGCATCGAGGGCGGGACGGCACGCAGCTGAGCGGCGCACCCACCGGCCGGGGCGACCTCCCGCCGGGCTACCCGCCCGACCGGGCGGCGAGCGCGGCGGCGTAGAGGTCGCGCTTGGCCAGGCCCGCCTCCACGGCGACCGCGGCAACCGCATCCTTGAGGCGCTCACCGCCGGCGACCCGGGCCTGGACGTCGACCAGCGCTGAGGCCGGGTCCACCACGACCGGTTCCGCCCCGGCAACGACGACGGTGATCTCACCACGCACCTCGCCGGCCGCCCAGCGAGCGAGCTCGGCGAGCGGCCCGCGGCGTACCTCCTCGTAGGTCTTGGTCAGCTCGCGGCACACGGCGGCCGAGCGCTCGCCGCCGAACGCCTCGGCCATCGCCGCCAGGGTGAGCGCGAGCCGGTGCGGCGCCTCGAAGAAGACCATCGTGCGCGGCTCGGTCGCCACCACCGCGAGCGCCCGCGCCCGCTCCCCCGCCTTGCGTGGCAGGAAGCCCTCGAAGCAGAACCGGTCGACCGGCAGCCCGGACAGGGCGAGTGCGGTGAGGACGGCGCTCGGCCCCGGCACCGCGGTCACCCGCAGGCCGGCAGCGACCACGGCGGCCACCACCCGGTAGCCCGGGTCCGAGACCGAGGGCATCCCGGCATCGGTGACCAGGACGACCCGCGACCCCGACCGCACCGCCTCGACCAGGTCCGCGGTGCGTGCCGCCTCGTTGTGCTCGTGGTAGCTCACGACCCGCCCGCCGACCTTGACTCCCAGCGCGGACGTCAGCCGGGACAGCCGCCGGGTGTCCTCTGCCGCAACGAGATCCGCGCCCGCGAGCTCGGCCACGAGCCGCGGTGACGCGTCCGCCGGGTCGCCGATCGGCGTACCGGCCAGGACCAGCACCCCCGGCCCGCGAGCGGAGGGGTCGTCGGTCACGGAGCCCGCAGCGCGTCGGACAGCTTGACCCGAGCCCCGGACCGGACCACGGCGTTCCGGTACACCCGCCCGGCGACCGCGGTGAGCAGCGGCAGCATCGCCAGCGCCAGCACCACGGCCAGACCGGACTCCCACACGGGTACGCCGCCGATCGCGAGTCGCATGGGCATCAAGGTAGGCGAGAAGACCGGGATGACCGACAGGATCTCGACCAGGCCGCTGCCCGGGTCGGCCGGGATCACCGAGATCCCGATCACGTAGCCAACGATCAGCAGCATCATGATCGGCAGCACGACCGACTGGGCGTCCTCCTGCCGCGAGACGAGCGCGGCCGCGCCGGCGAAGGCGAGCGAGTACATCAGGAAGCCGAGGACGAACCACACCACCAGCCAGATGATCTTCCCGGCGGCGGCGGAGAACGACAGGGACAGCGCACCCGTCGTGACGGCCGCGCCGACCCCGAACCCGCTGATCAGAGCGACCTGGATCAGTCCGAGCGCACCGATGCCGACGACCTTGCCCGCCATCAGCTGCCAGGGCCGGATCGTCGCCAGCAACAGCTCGACCACCCGCGTCGACTTCTCCTCCACGACACCCTGAGCGACCAGCTGGCCGGTGCTCAGGAGCGCGATGTAGATCAGGATCCCCACCGCGATCCCCAGGGCCAGGTCCTGCCCGCTGTAGGACTTCGGCGGCAGCAGCGAGCCGACCTTGACCGACGCGGAGGACACCAAGGCCTCGACCTGGGCCGGGTCACCACCCAGCCGGGTGATCTGGTCGTTGAACGCGACCTGGCCGGCCAGGACGTTGAGCGAGCGCTGCAGGGAGTCCGGCACCTGCCGCTTCACGACGGCCTGCACCCGGCCGCCGTCGAACGTCACCAAGGCGTCGAGGGTGCCGTCCCGCACGAGCTTGCGGCCCGCCGCCACGTCGGACACGCTCGTCGTCTTCACAGTCGTACCAACGGATTTGGCGCTCGACACCAGCGGGCCCGCCAGCGCCGAGCTGGACGCCGTGAGCCCGACCTTCGTGCTCGAGTCGTGGTTGACCAGCTTGACCACGATCGACAGCACGACGACGAGGACCACCATGACCAGCGTGCCGACCACGAACGCCTTGGACCGGATCCTGGTGCTCAGCTCGCGCCCAGCCACCAGCCGCACGGCTGCCAGCGGGGGCAATGCGCCGTGGTCGCTCATGCCGCTCCCTCCTCGTCGTCAGCCGCCGTCTCGCTGACCACGTGCCGGAAGAGCTCGGTCAGCGAGGCCTGCTGGCGGCCGAACTCGCGCACCGGCCCGGCGGCCAGCGCGGCCCGCAGCACGAGCTGGTCGTCGGTGCCGTCGGGCAGCTCGACCACTGTGCGGTCACCGTCCTGCGACAGGACGGTCAGCCCGGCAACCCCCGGAGCCCAGGCCGACGCCGTGGCGCCGACCACCTGCAGCCGCGGGGGCCCGCCGGCCCGCAGCTCGTCGACGCTCCCGCAAGCCACCATCCGCCCGGCCGACACGATCCCGACCCGGTCGCAGAGCCGCTCGACCAGGTCGAGCTGGTGGCTGGAGAACAGCACGGGTACGCCGCGCTCGGCAGCCTCGCGGAGCACCTGGCTCATCACGTCGACGGCGACCGGGTCGAGGCCGGAGAACGGCTCGTCCAGCACCAGGACGTCCGGCTCGTGCACCAGCGCCGCCGCGAGCTGGACCCGCTGCTGGTTGCCGAGGCTGAGCTTCTGCACGTCGTCGCCCACCCTGGACGCCACGCCCAGCCGCTGGGTCCACCGCGTCACGGCGTCCGCCGCCGACGTGGCGTCCAGACCGTGCAGCCGGGCCAGATAGGCGAGCTGGAGGCCGACCTTCATCCGCGGGTAGAGCCCGCGCTCCTCCGGCATGTAGCCGATCCGGCGCCGGGTGTTCAGGTCGACCGGGTGCCCGGCCCAGCGCACCGCGCCGGAGTCGGCGGACAGCACGCCGAGCACGATCCGCATCGTCGTGGTCTTGCCGGCGCCGTTGCTGCCGACGAAGCCGAAGATCTCACCGGCCCGGACGTCGAAGCTCATCCGGTCCAGTGCAGTCACGTCGCCGTACCGCTTGCTGACCTCGTCGATCTCCAGCCGATCCACCGCATGCTCCCGTCTCATGGAATCTGTTGTCACTCGTCAATCGTCCAGCGTCCGGAACCGCGCAACCGTCGCCCTCCGCTGGCCGCCGTCGACGGCGACATCAGTGCCCGTGACCCACGATGCACGGTCGGACAGGAGGAAGGCCACGACCGACGCCACCTCCTCCGCCGTCCCGAGCCGGCCCCACGGGAAGTCGTCGGCCACGAAGCCGGCGTACCGCTCGGGATCGCTCGCGCGCAGCTGCGCCCAGCCGTTGCCCGGCTCGACGATGCTGCCCGGGCTCACCGCGTTGACCCGGATCCGGTCGGCTGCGAGCTCGGCGCCCAGCGCACGGGCCAGCTGGCTCTCCGCCGCCTTCGCCACCGAGTACGACGTCGAGGGGTCGGGGCGCGCGCCGCTGACGCTCGAGATGACCACGACGGCGCCCCCGCCCGCTCGGACCAGGTGCGGGTGGGCGGCCCGCACGAGGGTGACGGCGTGGCCGAGGTTCAGGTCGAGGGAGGAGGCGAAGGCCCGCGCGACCTCGGCCGGATCGTTGTCCAGCAGGTTGCCGCCGCCACCCCCGCCGACGTTGGCGACGACGCGGTCCAGGCCGCCGAGCTCGTCCGCGACCTCGTCCACCGCTCGCGTCAGCGCTCCCGCGTCGGTGACGTCGACCGCCCGGGTCACGACGGTGCCTCCGTGGCGTCCGACCCGCTCGGCCGCGGCGCGCAGGTCGTCCGCGCCGCGCGCCAGCAGGCCCACCGCGGCCCCCTCGGCGGCCAGCGTGTCCGCGATCGCCAGGCCGATGCCGCGGCTCGCGCCACTGACGACGGCGCGCGCCGATCTCAGCCTCAGATCCATCACGTCGACCCTAACGCCGCCGGGGCGGCCGGACCGGGCCGGTCCAAGTCCGTACCATGCGGGTCGTGACCTCGACCGTGGCTGAGCGCCCTGGGGCGCCGCCCCCGGAGACCAGGCCACGGCAGGCCCGGGCGCAGACCCTCGAGCGCCTGCGCGACCGGCTGCTCGGCGTCCGCCCGTCCGACCGGCTCTGGGGCTGGCTCGGCCCCCTGGTCATCGCGGCCGTCGGCGGGTTCCTGCGGTTCTGGCAGCTCGGCCGGCCGCACCAGCTGGTCTTCGACGAGACGTACTACGTCAAAGAGGGCTACACGATCTGGAAGTACGGCGTCGAGCGGGCCAACCTGCCACGACTGAAGAACCCCGACGCGCTGTTCACCAGCGGCACCCCCAGCGTCTTCACGACGTACGGCGACTCGGTGGTGCACCCGCCGGTGGGCAAGTGGATGATCGGCTTCGGGGAGTGGCTCTTCGGGGTCAACAGCTCGTTCGGCTGGCGGTTCTCCAGCGCCGTCGTGGGCACCCTGTCGATCCTGATGATCGCCCGGATCGGTCGCCGGCTGTTCGGCTCGACCCTGCTGGGCTGCGTCGCCGCGCTGCTGCTCGCGGTCGACGGCGAGCACTTCGTGCACAGCCGGACCGGCCTGCTCGACGTCTTCGTGATGTTCTGGGCCCTGGCCGGGTTCGGCTTCATCGTGATCGACCGCGACCGCTCGCGCGCGAAGCTCGCGGCGAAGGTCGCCGCCGCGGCTGTCGGCACCACGCGCCCCACCGGACTCGGCCCGGGACTGGGCCTGCGGCCGTACCGTCTCCTCGCAGGCATCTGCCTCGGCCTGTGCTGCGCCACCAAGTGGTCCGGCGTCTACTTCCTGGCCGTCTTCGCCGTCATGTCGCTGCTCTGGGACGCAGGCGCGCGGCGGGCCGTCGGGGTGGAGAGCTGGGGCCGCGCGGCGGTGCTGCGCGACGGTGTCACCGGCTTCCTCTCCACGGTCCCGGTCGCGTTCGCCGTCTACCTCGGCAGCTGGGCCGGCTGGTTCCACAGCACCAACGGGTACGACCGGCAGTGGGGCGCCCAGCACCACTCCAAGGACTTCGGCTGGGTCCCCGACTCGCTGCGCTCGCTCTGGCACTACCACCAGTGGATGTACGAGTTCAACACCAAGCTCTCGTCGTTCCACCAGTACCGCGCGAACCCCTGGAGCTGGATCATCCAGGGCCGGCCGACGTCGTTCTTCTACGAGAACAAGGTCAAGGGCCAGGAGGGCTGCCAGGTCGCCCGCTGCGCCAAGGCCATCACGTCACTGGGGACGCCCACCATCTGGTGGGCCGGCACCCTCTCGATCCTGGTGCTGCTCTTCATGTGGGCGCTGCGCCGGGACTGGCGGGCCGGGGCCGTCCTGGCCGGGCTGCTCGGCGGCTACGTGCCCTGGTTCCAGTTCCAGCACCGGACGATCTTCACGTTCTACTCGGTCGCGTTCGTGCCGTGGGTGGTCCTGGCCGTCACCTACGTGATCGGCCTCGCGCTCGGCCCACCGCTCACCTCACGGGCCCGGCGGCTGTGGGGCGGCTCCGCCGTCGGCGTCTACCTGGTCGCCACCGTGTGGCTGTTCTTCTTCTACTGGCCGATCTACACCGCCCAGGTCATCCCGTACGTCGACTGGGCCAAGCGGATGTGGTTCCCCAGCTGGATCTGAGACCGCAACTCAGCCTCAGTGAACCGCTCAGTCGTTGCTGACGATCGGCCGGAGGGCCCGCGCCGACGAGAACCCTTGCGGCGCAACGGCGCCCTGCAGGGCCGGTGGCGTCTCGAAGTCGAACCGGCCGGCGACGTCGACGATGACCTCGGTCGTCCCGCTGTTGTTGTAGATGCTGAAGTCGTTGTGCAGGCCCACACCGGTGACGGCGGCGCCGGCGACCGTGATGTTCGCCCGCGGGTTCAGGTTGCTCACCGAGGGCTGCGACTCGCCGTGCCGGTAGAGCGTCAGGAAGGTGTTCTTCGTCGGGATGGCCGTCACGTTGGCCACCAGGGTCGTGGTGTTGGCCCCGGCCACGCTGCTCGGCGACGTGACCGTGCGGGTCGAGCCGGTGAACAGCGTCGTGGTGCCGTGGTTGGTCCGGGTGTCGACGATCCGGATCGGCGACGTGGTCGGGATGAAGCGGCGGGCGTTGGTCGTGTGCAGGTTGCCGTCGTCGTAGAAGCCCCAGATGTCGACCAGGACGTCCACGACGCCGTCCGACTCGTTCTTCACCCGGATCGACGGCAGGGTCGAGGAGCTGCCGGAGCAGTTGCTGCCACAGGGCGCGACCGGTACGACGGCGAGGTTAGGGACCGTCTTGCCGGCGGGGAAGTTCAGGACCGACGCGTTCGGCTCGGTGCCCGCGCCCGACCAGGCGGTCAGGTGGCCGGAGACCTGCGGGCTCACCGCGGTCAGCGTCACCAGCACGGCCCGGATGTTGCCGTTCGGGTTCGGCGTCGCCGTGCTGTAGTCGATCGGCTCGGTGAGGTAGGCCCGGCCCGAGAGGGATCCGGTCTTGCGGGTGTCGACGAGCCGCTGGGGCCGGGCCTCCTGGAAGGCGCCGCCGGTCGCTGAGTCCGTCGTGCTGTTGCCGTACCAGCCGACCACGTCGGCGATGAGCGAGACGCTGCCGGCACTGTTGTAGAGGGTCACCCGCCCGCTCGAGCCGAGCCGGACGGTGACCAGGTTGGCGATGGTCGTCTTGGCGGGGAAGTTGATGTTCGACGCGGTCGGCCGGGTGACCCCCGTCGGGTAGGCGATGACGTGACCGGACGCGGTCTGGTCGGTCACGGTCAGGTTGAAGACGACGGTCGACGCCCCGGAGGTCGGTACGCCGCCGTGCCCGGTCACCTGCAGGTTGATGCTGCGGGCCGCGCCGACCTTGCCGCTGGCACCCGTGCCGTTGCGGGTGTCCAGGATCCGGTTCGGGCCGACCGCCGTGAACTTGCCCTCACCGCCGGTCCAGCCGGCGGCCTCCGCCCGCGTGGGGGATGTCGCCGCGGAGGCGATGACCGGTGCGGTCAAGGCTCCCGCGGCGAGGGCGGTCGTCGTGGCGAGCAGCAGGACGGTGCGGGGAAGGCGCATCGAGAACTCCAGAGGGGAATCACGGCAGACAGTGAGGACCGGTCTCGCACCGTACACGGAGCGGCTGGGCCCGGCCTACCTCGCGGAGCCACCCACGGCCCGCTCCCGCCGAGCCAGTTGCTCCCCGCAGGGCGAGCGCGTCTGGGCCAGGAACCACTCGAACGTCATGCTCACATCCCCCGCGGCCGAGTTGTCGAGGATCTCCAGACAGGCCCTTCACTCCC
This sequence comes from uncultured Actinomycetota bacterium, assembly GCA_963795385.1. Lineage (GTDB taxonomy): Bacteria > Actinomycetota > Actinomycetes > Actinomycetales > CAVURS01 > CAVURS01. Next base: position 241,409 of record CAWCHK010000002.1, on the reverse strand, counting down.
CCGGCCAGTGCGGCTCGGCCGCCATACGACCGAGCACGTCTCACCGGTGGTCGGCGTGGCACCCGCACAGAGGTCCGACGACGGACTCAGTGGGCGCTGACGACGGGGCGGCTCGACGCCGCGACCGCGGCGCCGTCGAGGTTCGCTCCGCGGTGGGTCGCGGCGGCGCTGCCGGCGGTGCCGCCGCGCGCGGTCAGACCGGCCCGCGCCGGGCCGAACTCGGCGGGGAAGCGGTCGAAAGCGCCGCTGATGTCGACCAGCACGTCGGTCCGGCCGGCGTTGTTGTAGATGTCGAAGAGCTGCGCGTCGCCGACGCCGATATGCGCACCGGTGGCCACGATCACACCCGGGCGCGGGTTGAGGTTGCTCACGTTGGGCCGGCCCAGCCCGCTCCGGTGCTTGTAGACGGAGAGGTAGGTCTGCTTGGTCGGGGCGACGGCGGTCACGTTGCCGACCATCACGTAGGTGTCCGGACCGTTCACCGACGGCGGGGCCACCACCGAGTGGATGGCCTTGGCGCCCAGCGGTGTCGTGCCACGGCCGATCCGGGTGTCGACGATGCGGGTCGGAGTCAGGGAGTGGAAGCGCAGCAGGCTGATCGTGTCGTCGAAGTACGTCCCCTGGAGGTCGACCAGGACGTCGACCGCGTGGTGCGAGCCGTTGTAGACCTGGAACACGACGACCGAGTAGCCGGTACCGGAGCACCAGCTCTCGCTGCACGGCTCGGTCGAGACGATCGCCATGTTGGGCGTGGTGACGCCGGGCCGCAGGTTCAGGGTGGAGGTCCGCGCCGGGTCCTGGTCCGCCGCGGTGGCCGTGAGGTAGCCGGTGTCCTTCACGCCCGTGGCGGTCAAGGTGATCGCGACCGCGTGGACCTGGCTCGGCGTCGCGATCGCCGGGTTGTAGCTGATCGCCACCTCGGTCGTGTAGCCGGCCGGCAGCGGGTCGTGATGACCGGCGTCGGTGCGGGTGTCAACGATCCGGGTCGGGGTCTGTGAGATGTAGGCACCTCCGACACCGTGCGACGCGCTGACGGTGTCGCTGGAGGCGTACCAGCCCTGGACGTCGGCGATCAGGTCGACGCTGCCGGTGGAGTTGTAGAGGTCGACCTTGCCGTTGGCGCCGATCGGGACGGTCACGAGGTTGGCGCCGGTCCAGCCCTTGGCGTAGTTGATGCTCGAGACGTTGGGCTGCTTCGACCCGCCCGGGAATGCCGTCACATGGCCACCCGTCGTGGTGTGGGTCACCGTCAGGTTCAGCACCACGGCCGACGCCCCGCCGGTGGGGACGTGGCCCTTGCCCAGCACCTGCAGGTGCACGATCGAGCCACCCTTGACCGGGTGCTTGCTCGCGCCCAGACCGCTGCGGGTGTCCAGGATCCGCGCCGAGGCGACCTTGTAGTAGAGGCCGTGCGTCACGTCGACCGCGTGCACGGTGAGCGGCACGTCGTGCTTGCCGCCGGTGTCCACGAACTCCAGCGTGGCGGCGAGGTCGCCGGGGACCTGCGGCTTGGCCGCCACCGTCGTCGTACAGCTCTGGCCGGTGCTGAGCGAGGCGCCGTTGCAGGTGTCGTCCGTGACGACGAACGAGTCGGAGTCCGTGCCGATGAGGGCGGTCGGCGACGTGACCAGCAGCGGGTCGGAGCCCGTACTCGTGAGGGTCACCGTCTGGGTGGCCGACGTCTGGCCGACCTTGGTGTCCGCGAACGCCACCGAGCTCGGGGTGGCCGTGCCGGCGACGTCCAACGCACCCGCCGTGGCCATCGACGGGACGGTGAGCGCGCTGGCTGCGAGCGCCAGCGCCGAGACGGTGAGAGCGAGCGTACGAGTAGTGCGCATCGGTGAAACCCCCTGCTAGTCGGTCGAATCGAGGCTCTGGACGGGCGTCAGCCGCCGCTGATGTATCTCATGGGAGCGGAGCGCCTGCTGCTCACCGGCGCGACGGCATGACCTCGGGCGGCGCCGGACGCCGAGCGACCCCGCGCTCCGACCAGCCCGGACCCGGCCTGCGGCGGGAACACGTCGAACGCCCCGCTCACGTCGACCAGGACGTCGGTCGTACCGGCGTTGTTCAGGATGCTGAACTTCTGCTCGTCACCGAGCCCGATCAGCGCGCCGGTCGCGACCACGACGCCCGGACGCGGGTTGAGGTTGCTGACCCTCGGCGGGCCGCCGCCCGCGTGCGGCCAGACGGTGATGACGGTCTGCCGGGACGGCAGGACCGCGGTCACGTTGGCGGCGAGGACGGCCGTGTCCGGACCCGCGACCGACGTCGGCGGGGCCAGCGTGCGGATGGTCTTGGCGCCGAGCCTGCTGGTGCCGAGCGAGATCCGGGTGTCGACGATCCGCCGGGGCGCGAGGCTGTGGAAGCGCAGGGTGCTGATGGAGTCGTCGATGTAGGCGCCCTGGACGTCGGCGAGCACGTCGACCGCGCGCGGTGAGCCGTTGTAGACGACGAACACCACGACCGCGTGACCGGGATCCAGGCACCAGCTCTCGCTGCAGGGCACGGTCGAGACGATCGCGAGGTTCGGCGTCGTGACACCGGTCCGCAGGTTCAGCGTCGACGTCCGGGTCGGGTCGGCGCCGAACTGGGTCGCCGTCAGATAGCCGTTGGCGTGGGTCCCGGTGCCGGTCAACGTGATGGCCAGCGCGTGGATCTGGTCGGCGTCGATGCTGTCGAACGCGACCGCCACCTCGACCTCGTAGCGCGAGGGCAGCGGCTCGTGCTTGTTGCCGTCCGAGCGCGTGTCCATGACCCGGAACGGCGGCGTCATCGGGAAGTAGGCCCCACCCACCCCGGCCGACGGCGCGACGGTCTTGCTCGAGGCGTACCAGCCCTGCACGTCGGCGATCAGGTCGGCGCTGCCGGTGGAGTTGTAGAGGTCGATCTTGCCGCCCGCGCCGATGGGGACGGTCACCAGGTTGGCGCCGGTCCAGCCCTTGGCGTAGTTGATGTTCGAGACGTTCGGCTGCTTCGACCCGCTGGGGAATGCCGTCACGTGGCCGCCGGTCGTGGTGTGGGTGACGGTGAGGTTCAGGACGACCGCGGAGGCGCCGCTGGCCGGGACGTGCCCTCTGCCGAGGACCTGCAGATGGACCGTCGAGCCACCCTTGACCGGGCGCTTGCTCGCGCCCAGACCGCTGCGGGTGTCCAGGATCCGGGTCGATGCGACCTTGTAGTAGAGGCCCGTGGCCGGGTCGTTGCCGGTCACGGTCAGCGGCACGTCCTCCTCGCCCCCGGGGCTGTTGTCCGGGATGACGAGCGTGCCGCTCAGCGCGCCGATGTCCTGCGGCTTCGCAGCCACTGACACCGTGCAGGTGTCGCCGGCGCCCAGGCTCATGCCGTTGCAGTGGTCGGCCGTGACCTTGAACGACGTCGGGTCCGGTCCGGAGATGGTCGCCGGCCCGCTGACGACCAGGGCGGGTCCGGTCCCCGAGCCGGTCAGGGTCACCGTCGTGGACGCCGAGGTGTCGTTCTCGTACGTCGCGGTGAAGGCCACCGAGGTCGGCGCCACCGCTCCGGTGACGTCGGCGAGAGCGGTGGAGGCGGCCGGCACGACCACGGCCCCGATCGAGGTGGCCAGCGCGGCGAGCGCGAGCGCGAGGGTACGGGGCGTGCGCATGGGGCGGTCTCCCAGGATCCGGCGGCCACCCGGGTGGGTGCCGCGACACCGTACCCGCGCGCACGGGCATCCGTCACGGCTTTGTCCATCCGCGTTCGCCCGGACGTGCGATCGCGGAGCCGCAGGTTCAGCCGATGGCCTCGGACAGGGCGGCGTACTCGGCGTCGGTCAGTTGGACGCCGGCCGCCGCGATGTTGTCCTCGACGTGGGCCACGGACGAGGTGCCGGGGATCGGCAGCATGACGGGCGAACGGCGCAGGAGCCAGGCCAGCGCGAGCTGCGACGGGGTGGCACCGTGCTGCTGCGCGGCGGCCGCCAGCGGGCCTCCGGCCTGGGCCAGCCGGCCGGTCGACAGCGGGAACCACGGGATGAAGGCGATGTCATGCGCCTCGACGTGGTCGAGCAGCGGCTCGGCGTCCCGGTGCGCCAGGTTGTAGAGGTTCTGGACCGACGCGATCGTCGCGGTCCGTTGCGCGGCCTGCAGGTCGTCGACGTCGACCTCGCTGAGACCGATGTGCCTGACCTTGCCCTCCTGCTGGAGCAGGGCGAGCTCGCCGACCTGGTCCTCGAGTGGCACCTGCGGGTCGATCCGGTGCAGCTGTTGGAGGTCGATCCGCTCGACGCCGAGATGGCGCAGGCTGAGCTCGGTCTGCTGGCGCAGGTACTCCGGACGGCCCACGGCCCGCCAGTCCCCCGGGCCGGCCCGGGTGAAGCCGGCCTTGGTGGCGATGACCAGGTCGTCGGCGTACGGGTGCAGGGCCTGGCGGATCAGCTGCTCGGAGACGAACGGGCCGTAGGAGTCCGCGGTGTCGATGAAGGTCACGCCGAGCTCGACCGCGCGGCGCAGCACACGCACGGCCTCGTCGGGGTCGGCCGGGTCGCCCCAGACGCCGGGGCCGGTGAGCTGCATGGCGCCGTAGCCGAGCCGGACGACGGGCAGGTCGCCGCCGAGCAGGAACGTGCCGGAAGCGGAGGCGGTGGGGGTCTGGGGGCTGGCGGTCATGCGCTCAGGCTAGTTCAGCCGGGAGGGCTGGACATCTGCTCCACGCGCAGATAGTCTCTGCACAGATCATCTGAAGGACGAAGACCAACCGGACGGGCGACGACCCGATGACTCCAGGCGTCGTACCCAACAGCGAGAGGCTGATGAACATGTGGACCACCGAGCACAGCGAGCAGACCGACGTTGCACCCGAGGCGATCTGGGGCGCCCTGCGCGACCTGCACGAGGGCGTCACGGTCGACACCAGGCGGTGACCGGTTCGAGATCCACGGGCCGTTTGCGGTCGGGACCGAGATCTCCGTGACGCCCGAGGGGCAGGACACGTTCCGCTCGACGATCACCGAGCTGGAGGAGGGCCGGCGCTACGCGGACCAGACGTCGTTCGGCGACGTCACACTGCGGTTCGCCCACACCCTGGTGCCGGTCGACGGCGGCACCCGGATCACCCACGAGCTGCAGATCTCCGGACCGGGGGCGGACACCGTCGGTCCGGAGCTGGGCCCGCAGATCAGCGAGGACTTCCCGTCCGCGATGCAGGCCCTGGTCGCGGCGGCGCGGGCCCGATGACGGCGGCCGCATGACGACGCGGTACGACGGCGGGCCGCGGGACAGCCCGGGCTACCTGCTCTGGCACGCCACGCTGCGGTGGCAGCGCCTGGTCACGGCGGCGCTGTCCCCGCTGGACCTGACCCACGTGCAGTTCGTGCTGTTGACCTGCCTGTGGTGGCTGCAGGGCCAGAAGGTCGAGCCCAACCAGCTCGCCCTCGCCCGCGCCGCCGGTACCGACGTCAAGATGACCTCGCAGGTGCTGAGGGCGCTGGAGGCCAAGGGCCTGGTCGAGCGGCGGACCGACGTCGCGGACACCCGGGCCAAGACCGTGCACCTCACCGCCGCCGGCAGCCGGGCGGCCCGGCGGGCGGTGACGGTGGTCGAGGATGCGGACGAGGAGTTCTTCGCCGCGGCGTACCGCGGGGGCAGCCCCGAGCGGGTCCTGGCCCTCCTCCGCCGCCTGGCCCCCAGCGACTGAGCCGAGCGGCCGCACAGGGCCGAGGGCCGGACGAGCCGAGGAGCCGAGGAGCCGAGGAGCCGAGGAGCCGAGGGTTCCAGACCCGTTTCACTCGCAACGGTGCAACTCTGCGTCAGGAGTGACGCGAAGTTGCACCGTTGCGGGACGAACGCGGGGGGCGCGGGACCAACGCGGCGCTGGCGCTGTGCGGTGCGGGGCCGGGCGGGACCAACGCGGGGGCAGGCGCGCGACGAGCTCGCGGCGCGGCGCTAGTCGAGGGCGGCGAGGGTGGAGCGGAGGGCGGTCACGAGCTCGTCGACGTGGTCCTCCTGCCAGATGAGCGGCGGCCGGACCTTGAGGACGTTCCCGCCGGGGCCGGTGGCGCCGACCAGCACGCCGTGGTCCCGCAGCACCTCGACGACCCGGCCGGCCAGCTCGCGCCCGCTGACCGGGTCGGCCCCCACCACGCCGGCCCCCACCACGTCGGCCCCCACCACGTCGGCCCTCACCACGTCGGCCCCCACCACGTCGGCCCCCACCACGTCGACGCCCGCCACGAGGCCGACGCCGCGGACCTCACCCAGGATCGGACACTCCTCGGCGACCGCCCGCAACTGCGCCCTCAGGTAGTCGCCGACCCGGACCGCAGACTCCGGGATCCGGTTGTCCTGCAACACATCCAGCACGGTCAGGGCCGCGGCCGCAGCCACCGGGCTGCCGGCGAACGTGCTGAAGTACTCGCGGTCCACCGACAGCGACGCCGCAACGTCCGAGCGGGTCAGCACCGCTGCGACCGGGAAGCCGTTGCCCATCGGCTTGCCCAGCGTGACGATGTCCGGCCGCAGCCCGGCCCGGGCGAACGACCACAGGCCCGGACCGGTCCGGCCGAAGCCGGACTGCACCTCGTCGGCCAGCACCAGGGCGCCTCCGGCGCGGGCGGCCGCACCGAGCGCCGGCAGCACCTCCGGGCCCGGCTCGAGGATCCCCTCGCTGGTGAACATCGGGTCCATCAGCAGCAGCGCCGGCCGGTGCCCGCGCTCCGAGAGCCGGGCCACCGCCCGCTCCACGCCGTCGCGGGCACCCGCCGCAGTCGCGGGCGAGCCGTCGGCCAGCCGGTGCGGCGCCCGGAACGTCGCCACGTGCTGCGGGTCGTGCCCCGGGGGCCACTCGTTGGTACTGAAGTCGACGACCGTCGCCGACATCCCGTGGTAGCCGTGCTCGACGACCAGCGCGCCGGAGCCGCCGGTCGCCGCGGTGGCCATCCGCCAGGCCAGATCCACCGCCTCCGTTCCGGAGTTGACGAAGACGCACGTGTCCAGGCCGAGACCGGGCGGCATCGTCGCGATCAGCCGCTCGGCCAGCTCGACCGAGTTCGCGTGCAGGTAGCGGGAGTTCGTGTTCAGCGCCCGCATCTGCGCGGCGACGGCCTGGACCACGGCCGGGTGCTCGTGCCCGAGGACCGGCACGTTGTTGTAGGCGTCCAGATAGGCCCGTCCCGCCGCGTCGTACATGTAGGCGCCACTGGCCCGGACCATGTGCAGGGGCTGTCGGTAGAAGAGTGGCGCGAGCCGCCCGCCCATGGCCTCGCGCCGGCGCCGGGCGAGGGTCGGATCGGGCTGCTGTGCCGGCAGCACGCGGCTGGTGCCGCTGAGCCGGGCGAGGGTCGCGCTGGCGTCGAGGTCGTCGGCCAGGCAGCGCAGCAGGGCCCAGCTGCTGTCGTCGTACTGGCTGATGTACGCCGTGTTGTCGGGGTGCAGGCGCGCGCGCCAGGCCGAGATCAGCACCGTCGCGACCAGCCGCGCGCGCACCAGGTCGCCGAGGGCCGCGGCCTCCTCGACCGCGAGCGGACGACGGCGTTGGTAGCCCTCCAGGTAGGCGGAAGCCGTTGCCACGACAGCGTCCGGGCCCTCGGCGACGACGCTGCGCAGGACCGAAGTGAGGCTGGCGGCGAGGTCGCACGCCGACGCCGTGTGGTGCATGTCGCCGAAGTCGATCACCCCGAGCAGCTCGTCGCCGCGGGTGAGGACGTTGGTGAGGGTCACGTCGGCGTGCTCCACCTGGGCCGGGAGCAGCCGTACGCCGGACAGTGTCGGCGCGATGTCACTCAAGGCCCGCCGGACGAGCTGGGCCGACTCGGCGTCCGGCACGGCGTCGAGGTGGGGCGCGAGGGAGGCGACCTCGCGGATGTCCCAGACATGCGTCCGACCGGCCGCAGGGTGGAAGAAGCCGCGAAGGGCGATGCTCAGCCGGGCACTCACGTCGCCGATCGCGCCCGCCAGAGCCGTTGACACGAACCGACCTTCGGCATCCTGGCCGGGAAGCACCGAGATCAGGCGCGTGAGGTGGCTGCGCCCGTCGTCGCCCACCGTGGTCGTGATCGGCCGGCCGTCCACCGTGGGGATGACCCGCGGGATCGGCAGGCCCGGGTCGGTGCCGGCCACGTGCAGCATGGCGGCGTTCTCCATCTCGACCACGCCGCGGTCCTCGGCCGGGTGCGAGATCTTCAACACCACCGCCTGGTCGGGCGTGCGGACCATGAAGTTGCGGTCCCGCTCGCTCGGCAGCGGCGTGACCGCACCGTCGATCCCGAAGACGTCCCGGCAGATGGCGGCCGCGCCCTGCATCGAGACCTGCGGCGCGACCGTGTCGAACAGCGCATCGCCCTCGGCGCGCTCGGTGATGCTCATGGCGCAAACGCTATCGGTCGGGACGAAAGGCCCACGTCACGGATTCGAGAACACTTCAGGCTCGGGCCGATCCGGTCGACAAGAAGGGTGGGGGGAGTTCGTCACGCCACCACCAAGGAGCAAGCACGCCATGGGACTGCAGCCGGGCCGGTCGCACCGCGACGCCCCTCGCTGGCGGCCGGGCGCGGTCGCCGCGAGGCGGGCCAGCGTCGCCGTCGGCGCGGTCCTCGTGCTGGCGGCGGTCGTCGCCGTCCTCGGCAGCCGGGCGATCAGCACCGAGACGTCGAAGGCCCGAGTCGCCGCCCGGGCCTCCGACCTCTACCAGGACGCGAAGTTCTACGGCTCCAGCCAGGACGCGGCCCTGAACGAGTACCTCCTGACCGCCGACCCCAACGCGCAGGACGCCTACCGGGTCGCGGCCCAGGGCCTGACCGACTCGCTGAGGGCCATCGAGTCGGTCCAGGACGCCCCGGCGATCGCCGGAATCCTGGACGAGCAGCGCACCTACACCGCCCAGGCGGAGAAGCTCTTCGAGCTCCGCGACAGCGGCGATGCCAAGGACCTGGCCCGGATCGCCAACATCCAGGGCTACCAGGCCGAGCCGATCCTCGTGCACATGACCGGGGAGCTGGCGGCACTCGAGCAGCAGCACCATGCGAGCGCGGCAGCCCAGCTGGACGCCGTACGCCTGCGGGCAGCCGCCCTCGATGTCGGTACGCCGGTCGCGCTGGGCCTGGTGCTCCTGCTGCTCTTCGGCCTGTCCTCCGTCACCCGGGCCTACCGGCGCAACGTCGAGGACCAGGCGCTGCACGACGCCCTGACCGGCCTCCCGAACCGTCTCCTCTTCTCCGACCGGGCCACGCAGGCGGTGCGCGGCGCCCTGCGCGGCGGCACCGAGCCGGCCGTCATCATGCTCGACCTGGACCGGTTCAAGGAGGTCAACGACACCCTCGGCCACCACCAGGGCGACGAGCTGCTGATCGAGGTCGCGGCCCGCATCGCCGGCGTCCTCCGTCCTGGTGACACGGTGGCCCGGCTCGGCGGCGACGAGTTCGCCGTGCTGCTGGCCACCGGCGGCGCACCGGGCGCCCACCGGGTCGCCGAGCGGATCGCCCGGGCCCTGGAGCCCGCATTCATCCTGGACGGCGTCACGGTCAGCGTCGAGGCCAGCATGGGCATCGGCGTCTACGCGCCGTCGCGGCTCGACCCGCCGGCCGAGCCGGCCGACCGGGCCGCAGAACTGTTGCGGCAGGCCGACATCGCGATGTACGAGGCCAAGATGGGTCGCTCCGGCATCTCCCACTTCCGAGGTGAGAACGAGGGCGCCCGCCCGGCGCGGCTGGCCCTGCTGGGCGAGCTCCGCGACGCCCTCAACCGCGACGAGCTGGTGCTGCACTACCAGCCCAAGGTGGCGGCCGGGAGCGGTCAGCTGCTCGGGGTCGAGGCGCTGGTGCGCTGGCAGCACCCCACCCAGGGCCTCCTGCCGCCGGCCGAGTTCGTGCCCGTCGCCGAGGCCACCACCCTGATCCAGCGGCTGACCCTCATCGTCGTCGACAAGGCCCTGACCATGTCGCGCGAGTGGATGGACCGCGGCATCCGGATGCCGGTCGCCGTCAACGTCAGCGCGCGCTGCCTGCTCGACCTGGAGTTCCCCGACACCATCGCCGCGGCCCTCGCCCGGGTCGGGGTGCCGGCCGACCACCTGTGCCTGGAGCTGACCGAGAGCACGATCATGTCCGACCCGGACCGCGCGCTGCAGATCATGCAGCAGCTGCGCTCGATCGGCGTCCGGCTCTCGGTCGACGACTTCGGCACCGGCTACTCGTCAATGGCCTACCTGAAGATCCTGCCCGTCGACGAGCTGAAGGTCGACCGGTCGTTCGTGAGCCAGATGAACACCAGCGCCGACGACACGATGCTCGTCCAGAGCGCCATCGACCTGGGCCACAACCTCGGGATGTCGGTGGTGGCCGAGGGCGTCGAGGACCAGCAGACCCTGCTCGCGCTCAAGGACCTCGGCGCGGACGTGATCCAGGGCTACTACCTGGGGCGCCCGATGGACGAGACGCTGCTGGCGCAATGGGTCATTGACCGGGCCGAGGCTCCTGCGCCGTCGTCGCTCGCGCGCCTCCCCGCGCCGCGCTGAGAGCAGCCCGTCCGGCCGTGCCGCCGGCTCAGTCGTCGGGCTTGGCCAGCTTGGCCTTCTGCCGCGCGGACAGGAAGCCGGCCAGCGCCAGCAGTACGCCGAACATGAAGATCAGCGTGCCCATGACGTTGACCTGCGGCGGCACGCTGCCACCGGTGCGCTGCGCCGCGGCGTACACCCACAGGGGGAAGGTCTGGGTCGAGCCGTTGTTGAAGCTCGTGATGATGTAGTCGTCGATCGACAGGGCGAAGGCCAGCAGGGCCCCGGCCATCACGCCGGGCAGGATGATCGGCAGGGTGACCTTGAAGAACGTCGTCACCGCGTTGGCCCCGAGATCCCGGGACGCCTCCTCCATCGAGGGGTCCAGCCCGGCCATCCGGGCCCGGACGGTGACCGCGACGTAGGCGACGCTGAACATCACCTGGGCCAGGATGATGGTGAGGAAGCCGCGCGGGACGCCCAACGTCAGGAACATGCTGAGCAGCGCGGCGCCGAGCACCACCTCGGGCGCGGCGATGTTGGCGAAGAGCAGCAGGTTGACCGAGCCGGCACCGCGGAACCGGTACTTGCCCAAGGCCATCCCGACGCCGGTGCCCAGGACCGTCGCGATCGCCGTGACGACCAGCGCGATGACGAGGGAGTTGCGCAGCGCCGTCGTCAGGTCGGGGATCGCGAACAGCTGGCGGTACCACTTGAACGTGAAGCCCTGCCAGCTGATGTTGAACTTGCCCTTGGCGTTGTTGAAGCCGAAGACGATCATCACGATGATCGGCGAGCTCAGCCACAGGATGACCGCCCACCCCCACACCGGCAGCAGCCACCGCCGCCGCCGCGGCGGCCTCGGCGGGTCGGACGGGGCGGGTCGCTGAGGGTCCGCTCCAGCGCCGAGCCGGCGATCGCGGTCATCAGGCACCTGCCATCTCGAGGGCGTCCTCGGTGCCGAGGACCCTGGCGTAGATGAAGACGCCGATCAGCAGCGCGGCCATCAGGATGAAGGACAGCGACGCCGCGGTCGGGTAGTCGAGGTTGGTGAAGTACTCGGTCTGGATCACGTTGCCGATCATCGTGGTCTTGGTGCCGCCGAGGATCGAGGCGTTGACGTAGTCCGAGGCGACCGGCACGAAGGTCAGCAGCACACCGGCGAAGACGCCGGGGATGGACAGCGGGAAGACCACCCGCAGGAAGGCCGAGACCTTCGAGGCGTAGAGGTCCGCCGACGCTTCCAGCAGGGCTGGGTCGACCCGCTCGAGCGCGACGTAGATCGGCAGCACCATGAACGGCATGAAGTTGTACGTCAGCCCGCCGATGACCGCGACCGGACGTGGCCAGGATATGGAAGTCCGCGCCGACGATGTGCAGGTCCTTGAGCGGCGAGAGCACCATGCCGTTGTCGGACAGGATCTGGTTCCAGGACTGGGTCCGGATCACGAACGAGACGAAGAACGGCAGCAGCAGCAGGAACAGCAGGCTGGCCTTGTGCGCCCCGCCGCGGAAGGCGATCCAGTAGGCCACCGGGTAGGCGAGCAAGCAGGCACAGCACCGTGGAGATCAGCGCCGTACGATGATCGACCGGATGAACTGGGCCTGGTGCAGGGTCCACCCGTGCGAGTAGGTGCTGAAGTGGAAGGTCTGCTTGAAGCCGGAGACGAGGTCGCCGGTCATGGTCGAGACCGACAGCATGACCAGGGTCGGGACGACGAAGAAGATGACCAGCCACAGCCAGCCGGGCAGCACCAGGTAGTACGGCGCGAGCTTGGCGCGCATCCGGCCGCTCATGACTGGTAGATCGGCTCGAAGAGGGCTTCCCAGATCTTCTCCTCCGCGGCCGTGAGAACCCGGAAGCGGTGCAGCTTGGAGTAGTCGGCCACCGCCGGGTAGATCAGCGGGCTGGTCGACAGGCCTTCGTAGTACGCCTTGTCGTCACCGGTGTCCTGCTCTGCCTCCTTCTTGAAGATCGCCTGGGTGGCCGGCACCGGGGTGATGTAGTTGACGTAGTCGGTGATCAGCGCCTGGATCTCGGGGTCGTAGACGTAGTCCATGTAGGTCATGGCGTCGACCGGATGCTTGGCGTGCAACGGGATGCACATGTTGTCGGTCCAGATCGCCGCGCCCTCCTTGGGTACGACGAACTCGAGGTCCGCGCCGGAGGCGTTGGCCTGGAAGATGTCGCCGGACCACGCCATCGAGGCCCAGATGTCTCCCTTGGAGAGCGGGTCGATGTAGTCCTGCGCGTAGTACTTGCGCACCAGCGGCCGCTGCTTCTTCAGCCAGTCGGCGGCCTTCTGCCAGTCGGCCGGCTTGGACGTCTCCGGCGTCGACCCCGACCGCCAGGAGCGCGGAGTTCGGCATGTCGGCGGTGTCACCGAACATGCCGACCTTGCCCTTGAGCTTGGGGTCCTGCAGGTCCTCCCAGCTGGTGATCTCGCGGCCGACCAGCTTCTTGTTGTAGCCGATGCCCGTGATGCCGGACTGCCAGGCCATCGTGTAGACGTTGCCGCGGTCGTAGCTCGGGTCCTTCACCAGGTCGCTGGCGTAGAGGTAGAAGTTCGTCATCGCGTTCTGGTTCAACGGCACCAGGTAGTCGAGCTGGACCAGCTTGTCGAGGTAGATGCCGTTGGTGATGACCATGATGTCGTAGCCGGTGCCCTGGCCCGAGGCGAGCACGGGCTGGATCTTGCCGAAGTAGGAGTCGTTCTCCTGGATGATCTCGTCGTACTTGACCTTGATGCCGGTCTTCTTGGTGAACTCGTCCAGGCTCGGGTGGTCGTTCTGGTTCTTCTCGTCCACGTCGAGGTAGAGCGGCCAGTTGGCGAAGTCGAGCGTGCCCGGTCTTCTTGGCGTCGGCCCAGTACTTCGTGATGGCCTCCCGCGCGGCCTGACCGCCGAGGCCGGCCTGCTTCTGGGCGGGGATGCCGCAGCCGGCCAGGATCAGCCCGAGCGCACCAAGACCCCCGGCCTGCAGGGCGTTCCGTCGCGAGAGGCGGGCCTGGGTCAGCCCGCGGACCAGGTCCGGCGACAGCGGCTTGCGGTTCATGAGGCCACCGCCACGGCCGGCTCGGTCGCCGGGCTGCTGGCCAGCGCCAGCGAATGCTCCGGGCGCCACGACAGCCAGACCTGGTCGTCCCGCTCGGCCAGGTCGCTGGAGTCCGAGGCGTTCTGGACGAACACGGTGAGCGTCGCGCCGTCGGGGGTCAGGACCTCGTACTGCGTGGACGTGCCGAGGTAGACGACCTCCTTGACCCGGCACTTCACGGCGCACAGCCCGGCCGCCGGATGGTCGAGGCCGAGCAGGATCTTCTCCGGGCGCACGGTCAGGTCGAGCGCCTGGCCGAGGGTCGCTCCGGCGCGGTCCGCGTGCGGTACGACGATCGACTCGTCCGTCCCGGACTCGAGGACAGCGGTCGTACCGTCCATCGACACGACCTTGCCCGTCATGAGGTTCGAGGTGCCGATGAAGCCGGCGACGAACCGGGTCTGCGGCCGCTCGTAGACCTCGCGCGGCGAGCCGAGCTGCTCGATCCGCCCGGCGTTCATGACGATCAGGCGGTCGGACATGGTCAGCGCTTCGTTCTGGTCGTGGGTGACGAAGACGAACGTGATGCCCACCTCGCGCTGGATCCGCTTCAGCTCCAGCTGCATCGCCTGCCGCAGCTTGAGGTCCAGGGCCGCGAGCGGCTCGTCCAGAAGCAGCGCGCGGGGCCGGTTGACCAAGGCCCGCGCGAGCGCGACGCGCTGCTGCTGGCCACCGGAGAGCTCGCGCGGCATGCGGTCCGACTTGCCCTCGAGCTGCACGAGCTCGAGCATCTCGTTGACCCGCTTCGTCGTCTCGGCCTTCTCGACCGACTTGCGCTTGAGCCCGAAGGCGACGTTCTCGAAGACCGACATGTGCGGGAACAGCGCGTAGGACTGGAACACCATGTTGACGTCGCGGTGGTTCGGCGCCACACCGACGACATCGTTGCCGTAGAGCAGGATTTGGCCCTCGGTCGGCTCCTCGAAGCCGCCGATCATCCGCAGGGTCGTCGTCTTGCCGCAGCCCGACGGTCCGAGCAGGGAGAAGAACTCGCCCTCGCCGATGACCAGGTCGACGCGTTCGACCGCAGCGACGACCCCCCGTCGGGACGTGAAGTGCTTCGCGATGCCCACGAGCTCGATGGCAGGCACCTGGCTGGCAGTGGTATCCGTATCCACGGGTGGCATGGGACGGATTAAATCACGGGTCAACCCGGCATAGGGCCACGCAATATGAAGAATTTGGCGCGGTCCGGTTACGGATTTCGTTGTCGCCCAACGTGATCGACGACTGACCTAAAGGCACACCACCCACTGTCATGATTTGGCCGGAAATACCCGTACATAAAACGCGGAATATCGCCCAGAGCCAGGGCCCGGGCGATACTCCGCGTTCTCGATCGGCGGCGCGGCTCCTGACCTGGCCGCTAGGACACGGCCGGGCAGTGCACCGCGGGGTTCCACATCGCGAACGTCCCGGCCGGGTTGTGCTTGTAGGCCCAGACGTGCAGCGAGTAGAACGTCGGCAGGCCGAACCGGTTGGGGGCCTCCGTGGTCATGAACATGTGCCCGTAGAGCATCGGCGCCATCGTGTGGGTGGCGTCCCAGGCGGACTTCACGACGATGTACTCGACCGCGGCGAGCTCCAGCGTCCCGTTGGGGCCCGGTGCGTAGACCATGGCCTCCGGGCGGTTCGGCTTGATCGTCGGGTCGTTGATGAAGTCGCCGTTCCCCCAGTGCACGCCCATCGCTCCCTGGCCCGGCTGCGCGATGCAGTCGATGCCGTTGATGTCGACGACCCGGCCGTAGCCGTGCTGCTCGGCCACGGCGATGCTGTGGTACTTCGTGGTCGACTGGCGCAGCTCGTCCAGCGGATGGCCGGTCCGGGCCACGGCCACCGTGGCCGAAGCGGTCACCAGGGCCAGCACCACCGCGGAGATGCGGACGATGCGTTTGATCCTCATCTCAGCTGCCCTCCTGCACTTCGAAGACCTCGTCCGCGACCAGCCCGTGGGCCTCGCGGTGCACGGTCGAGGCGGCGTCCGGCGAGGGCGCCTCGACGAGGCAGAAGACCTTGCCCTCGTCCTCGTTCACCCAGTAGCGCAGGTAGCGCACGTCGTACTTGCCCTGCGTCACCAGGTCGGCCATGTGGGCCTTCGCCACGTCGTCGGCGCCGACGCCACCGTCGATGGTGTGCACATCCATGTAGAGGGGCACGATCTCTCCTTCGTCCGTCCGGAACTGGTCGAGACGAACGTAGGAGCGCGGCCGGGCCCGCCGGATCGGGAGCGGTTCCCCATATTGGGCCCGCAGGCTCCCCATCTTCGGGGCGACGGCCCCGGTCCGGTGCCTGACTACCGGCCGGCGGCGACCAGCCCGCGGCGTACGGCTTCGGTGGCAGCGACCTTGCGCGACCCCACGCCGAGCTTGCCCAGGACGGCCGAGACGTGGTGGTCGACCGTCTTCACCGAGATGTAGAGCCGGCCCGAGATCTCCTCGTTCGTACGGCCGTCGCAGATCAGCTCCAGCACCTCGCGCTCGCGCGGCGTGAGGCCGGCCGGGTGAGCGCGGGTCGCGGCCCGGGCACCTGAGGGGACCGACGTGATGCCGACCTCCCGCATCCGCTGCCGGGCCAGCCGGGCGGCCGGCAGCGGCGCCGAGGCGGTCGAGCGCGGCCAGGGCCTCGCGCAGCCCGGCCTCGTCGGACGAGCCGAGCCGGGCCAGCGCCGCGTCGTACGGGCAGCCCAGCGCGTCCCACTCCCCAGCCGCGCCGGACCAGTCCCCCGCCACCTCGCGCGCGTAGGGACCGGCGACGTCTCCCGGCGCCGGGACCTGTGCGCCGACCCGGCGGCCCCAGGCGGCGACCTGGGCCCGCGTCATCGGACGGCAGAAGGCCGTCTGGGCCTGGGCCCGCTCCAACTCCGCCAGGGCCGCCTCGGCGTCGTCCTCCAGCCAGCGCGCCTCGGTCCGCGCGAGCCGGGCCTGGACGATGTACGACGGCTCGCCCAGCCCGTCCGCGCTGGCGACAGCCTCGTCCAGCAGCTCCCAGGCGCCCTCCTGCCCCAGCCGGGCATGCAGCAGCCCGAGCTCGGTCAGCGGCACCATCCGGTTGACCGGCGAGGCGACGGCCCGCGCGACGAGGGTTCCCGCGAGCGCGATCGCCTCGCCCCAGCGGCCGGTCTGGCTGAGCGCTCCGACCCGCTCGCCGCGCAGGCAGGTGCCGAACGTCGTGACGTCGTGCTCGTCGCAGAAGGCCACCCCCTCGACGTAGTAGCGCTCGGCCTCGGCGAACCGGAGCTCGGCCCGGTAGATCGTGTAGAAGTTGATGTACGCCCGCCCGGCGTCGACCGGCAGCCCGGCGGCCAGCGCCAGGTCGAGCGCGTCGCGCATCGGCCCCTCCCAGTCACCGCCCTGGGTGGCCAGCGCCCAGGCGCGCGTGTCGGCCGCGTCGCACAGGACGTCGGCCAGGCCGAGGGCCTCGCCCAGCTCGCGGGTCCGGGCGGCGAGCTCGATCGCCTCCTCGCTACGCCCCTGCTCGCCACGGCTGCTGGCCCGGCTGGCCAGCAGCCAGGCCAGCTCGGCGCTCGGGCCGAGCGGCTCGAGCAGGGCCAGCCCCGACTCCAGGGCCCGGTCGGACTCGGCTCCGCGACACAAGCGCCACAGGGTGCGGGAGTAGAGGCCGAGCGTGCTGCCCTGCCGCGCGGGGTCACCGACTTCGCGCCAGAGCGCGAGGGCGGTCTGGCAGGCCTCGGCCGCCTCGTGCCAACGGTCGATGATGGTGAGCTCCACGGCGTACGCGTCGTAGAGCGCGGCGGCCGTGCGGACGTCGGCCCCGGCGACGAACCGTAGCGCCCGCTCGTACTGCGCCGCGGCCTCGCGGTGCGCCGCCAGCTCGGCCGCGCGGGCAGCGGCTTTGGGCGCGTGCGTCAGGACGAGGGCGGCGTCACCCGAGCCGTCGGCGTGATAGGCCAGGCGAGCCTCGTCCACGCAGCCGGTCCCCACCAGGGCGTCGAGCACGGCGCGATGGATCGGCGCGCGGCGATGCCTGCCGATCGCCTGTTCGACTGCCAGCCGGGCGATCTCGTGGCGGAAGCGCAGGCGCTCGCCGTCGGCGATGAGGACACCCGACCCGACGACGTCGTCCAGGACGTCCGGGCTCGCCCGGGTCACGGCATCCAGCAAGGCCGGCTCGACCCGCTGGCCGATCAGCGCGGCGACGTCCACCACCTGCCGGGCCTCGGCGTTGAGCGAGGCCACGTGGGCGAGGACGGCATCCCGCGCCGACGTCGGCAGCTCACCGACGCCGTGGCGCAGGATCTCGTTGACGTAGAACGGGTTCCCGCCGGTGAGCTGGAACACCTGGTCCGGGTCGAGGTCGCTGCCCTGCAGCAACGCGGACACCGCCTCGGCCGACAGGGTGGGCAGGCTCACCCGCCGGGTCGTCCGCTGCGTCGCGAGCTCTCCGAGAGCCACCCGCAGCGGCTCGCTGGCGCCCAGCCCCTCGTCGCGGTAGGTGACGACGATCAGCACACGCGCGTCGCGGATCCGGCGGCCGAGGAAGCGCAGCAGGTCGAGCGTCGCCTCGTCGGCCCAGTGGATGTCCTCGACGATGCAGACGGTGAAGGCGCCGGGGTCGCTGAGCTGGCGCAGCAACGCGGTGAACAGCTGCTCCCGCGGGGCGTCGGCCCGGCAGAGCTCGGCCAGCTCGCCGCCGAGGGCGCCGGCGATGTCGTGCAGCGGCGCGAGCGGTCGCGGGGTGAAGAGGCTGTCGCAGGCTCCCCAGCACCAGCGCGCCCCGCTGAGGTCGGCCTCGACCCGCTCGACGAGGGTCGACTTGCCGACGCCGGCCTCACCCGAGAGCAGGACGAGCCGGCCCTGACCGGCAGCCGCCTCCCGGACGTACTCGTCCAGGGCGGCGAGCTGGGCCTTGCGTTCGAGCAACTGCACGCGTTGATTCTGCGCTGACGGCCGGGGGGCGTCCAGCAAATGCCGAGGTCAGTGCGACTCGCGGGAGACCTGGTGCCCGCTGGCGCCGACCAGGAAGTCCAGGTCGGCGCCGGTGTTGGCCTGCTGGACGGTCTGCACGTAGAGCCGCTCCCAGCCCCGGCCGGGATGCGCGTACGCCGCGGTGGTCGCCGGGTCGGCGGTCCGGGCGGCCAGCTCCTCGGGGCTGACGTGGAGGTGGAGCCGGCGCTCAGCGACGTCCAGCTCGATCAGGTCGCCGGTCCGCACCAGGGCCAGCGGGCCGCCGGCTGCCGCCTCCGGCGCGACGTGCAGAACGACTGTGCCGTAGGCGGTCCCGCTCATCCGGCCGTCGCAGATCCGCACCATGTCACGCACGCCCTGGCGCAGGAGCTTGGTCGGCAGGGGCAGGTTGGCCACCTCGGGCATCCCCGGGTAGCCGCGCGGTCCGCAGCCGCGCAGGACGAGCACGGAGTCCGCGTCGACCTCGAGGTCCGGGTCGTCGATCCGCTCACGGAGGTCCTCGATCGAGTCGAAGACGACGGCCGGGCCGCGATGGCGCAGCAGGTGGGGGGAGGCCGCGGCGGGCTTGATGACGGCGCCGTCGGGCGCCAGATTCCCATACAGGACAGCGATTCCGGCCGCCGGCTGCAGCGGCTCCTCCCGCGTCCGGATGACCTCGCGGTCCCAGATCTCGGCACCCGGCAGGTAGTCGACGAGGGGCCGACCGGTCACGGTGACCGCCGCGCGGTCGAGCCGGTCCTCGACCTGGCGCAGGACGGCGAGCAGGCCACCGGCACGGTGCAAGTCCTCCATGAGGTACCGCCCGGCCGGCTGCAGGTCGACCAGCAACGGGACGTCGGCGCCGGTGCGGTCGAAGTCGTCCTGCGTCAGCTCGACGCCCAGCCGGCCGGCGATCGCGAGCAGGTGGACCACCGCATTGGTCGAGCCGCCGATGGCGGCCAGGGCGACGATGGCGTTGAGGAAGGACCCGCGAGTGACGATGGTGCTCGGGCGTCGCTCGTCCGCCACCATCTCGACCGCGAGCCGCCCGGTCGCGTGGGCGCTCTCGAGGAGCCGGCTGTCCGGCGCGGGGGTGCCGGCGAGGCCGGGCAGCACGAGACCCAGCGCCTCGGCGACGAGGGCCATCGTGGACGCCGTACCCATGGTGTTGCAGTGGCCGCGGCTGCGGATCATCGAGGACTCGGAGCGGATGAAGTCGGCCTCGGAGAGGTCACCGGCGCGGACCTCCTCGGAGAGCCGCCACACGTCGGTGCCGCAGCCCAGGGGCTGGCCGCGGAAGGTCCCGGTCAGCATCGGGCCGCCGGGGACGACGACGGCCGGCAGGTCGACCGAGGCCGCGGCCATCACGAGCGCCGGGATGGTCTTGTCGCAGCCACCGAGTAGCACGACGCCGTCGATCGGGTTGGCCCGCAACATCTCCTCGATGGCCATCGCGGCCAGGTTGCGCCAGAGCATCGCCGTCGGGCGGACCAGCGTCTCGCCGAGCGACACGACGGGCAGGTTGAGCGGGATGCCGCCGGCCTCGAAGACGCCCTGCTTGACGCTCTCGGCCACCTCGTCGAGATGGGCATTGCAGGGCGTGAGGTCGGAGGCGGTGTTGGCGATGGCGATGTGCGGCCGGCCGTCGAAGGCGTGCGCGGGCAGTCCGCGCCGCATCCAGGCTCGGTGGATGTAGGCATTGCGGTCGGTGCCGGCGTACCACTGCGCACTGCGTTGCTCGGCCACGGTCTGTGCTGCCTTCCACCGGTCGCGAATGACGCCCTATATTCCCAGCATCGCGCCTCCGACCCCGTACCGCTGCCGCCGTCGCTCGGTGGCCGTGCGCTCGGGGCGGTGCGGATGAGGGCCTTCGTCGTGAGCGGGCCAGGCTCGGGATCGGTGCGGGACGTCCCGCCGCCGGTGGCCGCGCCGGGTCAGGTCGTCGTCGACATCGCGCGAGTCGGCTTGTGCGGCACCGATGTCGAGTTCTTCACCGGCGAGATGGCCTACCTGCACCAGGGCCACGCGGCGTACCCGGTGCGACTGGGTCACGAGTGGTGCGGGAGGGTCTCGGCGCTGGGCGCGGGCGTGGACGGGCGATGGCTCGGGCGGCGGGTCACCGGCGACACGATGGTCGGCTGCGGGCAGTGCGAGCGCTGTCTCGCCGGGCGGCACCACGTGTGCGAGCAGCGGTTCGAGATCGGCATCCGGCGCGGGATGCCCGGCGCGCTCGCCGAGCAGCTGGCCGTGCCAGCGCCGGCCTTGCTGGAGCTGCCGGACGCGGTCGACGACACGGCCGGCGCGATGGTGGAGCCGGGCGGCAACGCGCTGCGGGCCGTCCGGGGCGCGGCGCTGGCGGCGGGCGAGCGGCTGCTGGTGCTGGGGACCGGGGCCATCGGCCTGTTGGCGGCGGAATTCGCTCGGGCCCAAGGGATCGAGGTGCACCTGATGGGTCGGTCCGAGGCGGAGCTGGGCGTGGCGCGGTCCGGCGGCTTCGCCGGGGTGTGGACGGCGTCGGAGCTGCCGTCCCTGCGCTGGGACGCGGTCGTCGACGCGTCCAACGCCGCCGCGCTGCCTGCGTTGGCGCTGGACCTGGTCGAGCCCGGCCGGCGAGTGGTCTACATCGGGCTGGCCGGGACGCGGAGCGAGGTCGACACCCGCACCCTCGTCCTGAAGGACGTGACGGCGGTCGGCATCCTCGGCGGCTCGCAGGGGCTGGCCGGAGCGATCGAGCAGTACGCCGTGGGGGCGGTCGACCCGCGCCCGCTGGTCGCTGCGACGGTCGGGCTGGACGAGGTCGCGGCGGTGCTCGGAGGGTGGCGGCCCGCGGACGCCGGCCCCGGGCCGAAGGTCCTCGTGCAACCCGTCATGAGTGAGCCACCGCCCGACGACCAGGAAGCTTCGCGCCGCCGACAGCAGACGACTGCGGATGCCGCACAAGCGGTGACCGATCTCCAGTTCCGACGATTCACCAAGCAGGCAGCTCGCTGGCTCGAGGAGCAGCGGGAACGGCTGCGACGAGCTCTCGGCTCAGGGTTCGCCTAGACCACGACGGTGAGCGCGCTGCTCTGGATCGGCCCGAACCGGGTGGAGCTGAGGGGACTCGAACCCCTGACCCCCTCGTTGCGAACGAGGTGCGCTACCAGCTGCGCCACAGCCCCTTGAACCAGCGGCAAGGTTACCGCAGCACGAGGGGTGCCCCAGCCGGAGCGGCCGCCAGCCCTACTCCCCCGCGGCCCGGCGCCGGTCGAGCACCGAGTCGAGGTCCAGCTCGTCGACCATGACCGCCGGTTGCAGCGGCTCGCGGGCCGGGGCCGACTCCGAGTCCGCCTCGAGCGGGCCCGCTGCGTCGTCGGCTCGCCGCTCGGCTTTGGCCTTCATCGTGTACGTCGGCCGTGGCACGGCCACCGGCGCCCACTCGCCCTCCAGCACGATCACTTCGGTGACGGCGTCCTGGCTGTGCACCGGGACGACCTCGGCCGGAGCGCCGCCTTGGGTGGTCGCCGTACCGCTCCGGGCGGCGGAGGTCGCCGGGGCGGCCGACCCCGAGGCCGAGGCCGAGCGAGCACGTGCTCGCACCGGCGCCGGGAACGGCTTGGCCTGCTTCTCGATCCGCCCCTCCCGCTCGCTGCGCGCGGTGTGGGCCGCGTCCCCACGGGCTCGGGCGGGCTGGGCGGCGGGCCGCTGGCGGACCGGTCGGGCACCGGCCGGAGCGGTGCGGGCCACCGTGCGCCGCCGGGACGCCGCGCGGCGTACCGACCGGCGGACCGCCAGCAGGTCGAGCCCGAACAGCGCCGACACCAGGAGGGCGGGCCAGGTGTAGAGCGTGCCCCAGACGTGGGCCGCCCACATCGCCGGTGTCGCCACCAGCAGGGTCAGCAGGACGAGTGCCCGGAAGCGATGGGTACGCCGCGGGACGGCGGTCCGGGCCGAACGGCCGGCACCGGTCGGTCGGGCCGGACGGCCGGCACCGGTCGGTCGGGCCGGACGGCCGGGCGAGCCGGCGGCCGCGCCGGTGGAGGGAGAGGTGGAGGGGCGGTTCGGGGCCTGCTTCATGGCGACCTCCGGGCGGCCGGCCACCGACGTCTGGGCGGTCTGCGTGATGCGCGCAGACCTCGACGAGACGGTGGACGCGACGACGTACGAACGGTTCTGGTGGGTGGGCAGCGCGACCGGGATCGGAGCCCGGCGCTCGAGGATGCGCATCGCCTCGGAGAAGCGGTCGACCGAGCGCGAGGTCGCCAGCTGCTCGCGGCGCCGCACCCAGTGCTGCAGGAGGTAGACAGCCCAGATCCCGATGATGACGACGAAGATCAGGCTGCTGGGGTCCACGCTCACCGACGGTAGGCGCGGAGCACCCACGCAGCACGGACCCCGGGCGGTGTGTCGCTCATGAGGCTGCTGTGACTGGTGGGATCGGGGTCTTTCACCAGCCCTTTGGCCGTCGAGTCCGGGTGATCGGGCCCGAAATCCCCTCCAAAAACCCGGAACCGACGGCCAAACCCGGAACCGACGGCCAAGACAGTGGGGTGTGCGGGTCAGGGGGCGTGCGGGTCAGGGGGTGTGGTGGGACGCGCGCCAGCGGGAGAGCATCGGGAGGGACAGGTCCTCGGTGGTCAGGGCGAAGGTCCGGTGGTCGCGCCAGGCCCCGTCGATGTGCAGGTACCTCACCCGCAGGCCCTCGTCCCGGAAGCCGAGCTTCTCCACCACCCGCAGGCTCGCGGCGTTCTCCGGCCGGATGTTGATCTCGATCCGGTGCAGCCCCAGCGTGCCCAGGCAGTAGTCCGTCGCCATCGCCACCGCCGTCGGGACGATCCCGCGCCCGGCGTAGGACTGGGCGATCCAGTAGCCCATCTGCGCGCAGCGCAGCGAGCCCCACTGGATCGACCCGACGGTCAGCTGCCCGACGATCTGGTCCTCCCAGGTGATCACCCAGGGCAGCATCCGCCCGGCCCGCCCCTCCGCGCGGTAGTGCCGGACCAGCTGGCTGAACCGCAGCGGCGGCCCGGTCAGGTCCGGCGCCGTCGCCTCCCACCGCTGGAGCCACCCGGTGTTGCGGGCCCGCAGGTCGTGCCACGCACCCTCGTCGCGATGACGCAGCGGCCGCAGCCCGATCGGGCCCTCGGTCACCGTGACCGGCCAGCCGTACGCCATGTCAGCCACCGGACCTGGGGTGGTCACCGCCGCGGACCTGGTCGACCGCGTGAGGGAGCAGCGGCGTCAGCACGACCAGGCCGTCGCGGCAGCCTCCGGACGACCCCGGCAGGTTGACGACGAGGGTCCGGCCGGCCACACCGACCACGCCCCGGCTGAACACCGCCGTCGGGATCCCTTGCGCCGCACCGTAGCTGCGCAGCGCCTCGGCGATCCCCGGCACCTCGAAGTCGAGCAGCGGCCTGGTCATCTCCGGCGTACGGTCGGTCGGGCTCAAGCCCGTGCCTCCGGTCGTCACGATCACGTCGTACGCCGCGGAGAGGCCCTCCCGCAGGGCGGCCTGACCGGTTCACCGTCCGGCACCACGACCGGCCCTGAGACGTCGAAACCCATGTGCCGCAAGCCATCCACCAGGATCGGGCCGCCCTTGTCGGCGTAGACGCCCGCCCAGGCCCGGCCGGACACGGTCACGACGAGAGCCCGCCCGGCGCTCTTCACGGCGCGGTCCAGTCGCCCGAGCGCCCGCCGGACTTGGCGACCACCCGGACGTCGGTGATCCGCGCCGTCCGGTCGACGGCCTTGATCATGTCGATGAGGGCGAGAGCCGCGACGGCGACGCAGGTCAGGGCCTCCATCTCCACTCCCGTCCGGTCCGCGGTGCGCACCACTGCACTGATATCGACGCCGTCGTCCGCGACGTTCAGCTCGACCGTCACGCCGTGCACGGCGACCGGGTGCGCCAGCGGGATGAGGTCGGGCGTGCGCTTCGCCGCCTGCAGGCCCGCGATCCGGGCCACGGCGAGCGCGTCGCCCTTGGGCACCGTGCCGTCCCGCAGGGCCGCGACGGCTGGCGCACCGAGCAGCACCCGCCCCCGCGCGGTCGCCTCGCGGACCGTCACGTCCTTGGCCGACACGTCGACCATCCGGGCCTGCCCCTGCGCATCGAGATGGGTGAGCCGAGGCGTGAGCTCGGTCATCGCCGCCCCCGCTCGAGCAGGATGCAGCGCAGCAGGTCACCCTCGCGGACCTCGGTGACGTCCTCCGGGACGACGGCCAGGCAGTTGGCCTGGGCCAGCCCGCCGAGCACGTGCGATCCCTGCGCCCCGGCCAGGTGCACGGTCCGGCGGCCCTCGCCGTCGACACCGATGACCCCGCGGGCGAACTGCACCTTGCCGGCCGGCGCCTTCCAGCCCTGCGTCGCGATCGCGTGCTCCGAGCGGCGGAACAGCCCGGCGTGCCCGGCCATCTTGCGCAGTGCCGGGCGGACGAAGACCTCGAACGACACGAAGGAGCTCACCGGGTTGCCCGGCAGCGTGAAGATCGGGGTCGGCGTCTCGCCGACGGTGCCGAAGCCCTGCGGCATGCCGGGCTGCATGGCGACCCGGTCGAACTGCACCGTGCCGAGCCGCGACAGGACCTCCTTGACGGTGTCGTACGCGCCGGCGCTGACCCCGCCGCTGGTGATCACCGCGTCGGCCCGGACCAGCTGGTCCTCCAGCGTCTCCATCAGGGTGTGCGGGTCGTCCGGGACGACGCCGACCCGGTAGACCACCGCGCCCGCGTCCAGCGCGCAGGCGGTCAGCATCGGCCCGTTGCTGTCGATCACCTCGCCGAACCCCGGCAGCCGGCCCTGGACCAGCTCGCTGCCGGTCGACAGCACCGCGACCCGAGGCTTCGGCTGGACCCGGACCCGGCGCCGACCGACCGCGAACAGGAGGGCGACCTGCGCCGGTCCGATGACGCCACCCGCCTCGAGCACCAGGTCGCCGCGGTGGACGTCCCCGCCCACCGGCCGCACATGCTGCCCGGCCTTCACCTCCGACCTCAGCTGCACCCGCACCACGCCGTGGTCCGTCTGCTCGACCGGGATGACCGCCTCGGCGCCGTCCGGGATCGGCGCCCCCGTCATGATCCGCACCGTCTGCCCCGCGACGAGCCGGGCGCGGTCGGTGCTGCCGGCCGCGATGTCGCCGACGACGGGCAGCGTCACGGGCGAGTCCTCAGTCGCACCAACGAGATCCGCGACCTTGACCGCGTAGCCGTCCATCGCGGAGTTGTCGAAGCCCGGGAGGTCCAGCGGGCTGATGATGTCCTCCGCGAGGACGCAGTCCTGGGCCTGCTCGACCGGTACGTCGGCTGTCGGCAGCGCCCGCACCGTGTCGAGGATCCGGCGTACGTGCTCCTCGACCGAGATCACCCGGTGGCCTCCGGCTGCACCGGCCGGCCGGTGAACTCGCCCAGCCACGAGCGGAAGTCGTCGCCCAGCTCGTCGTGCTCGCTGGCCAGCCGCACGACGGCCTTGAGGTACTCCAGCCGGTCCCCGGTGTCGTAGCGACGGCCGCGGAAGATCACGCCGCGCACCCCGGCGCCGGCCGCCTTCGACACGGCGAGGTGCTGAAGCGCGTCGGTCAGCTGGATCTCGCCGCCCCGGCCGGGCTCCGTCTGACGCAGGACGTCGAAGACCGACGGGTCGAGGAGGTACCGCCCGATGACGGCCAGGTTGCTCGGTGCCTCGTCGACCGGCGGCTTCTCCACCAGCCCGGAGACCAGGACGACGTCGTCCTCACCGTCGATCGGCAGGACGGCGGCGCAGCCGTACAGGTCGATCTGCTCCGGCGGCACCTCCATCAACGCGATCACGCTGCCCCCGAAGCGTTCTCGGACCGCGATCATCGTCGAGAGCAGCGGGTCGCGCGGGTCGATCAGGTCGTCGCCGAGCAGCACCGCGAACGGCTCGTTGCCCACGTGCTCGGCCGCGCACAGCACGGCGTGACCCAGGCCCAGGGGGTCGCCCTGGCGGACGTAGTGGATGGTGGCCAGGTCGGTCGAGCGGCGGACGCGCTCCAGCCGGGCGGTGTCGCCCTTGGCCTCCAGCGCCCGCTCCAGCTCGGCGTTGCGGTCGAAGTGCTCCTCGAGGGCCGCCTTGCCGCGGCCGGTGATCATCAGCACGTCGCGCGCGCCGACCGCGGACGCCTCGGCGACGACGTACTCGATCGCCGGGGTGTCGACGATCGGCAGCAGCTCCTTGGGGACGGCCTTGCTGGCCGGCAGGAACCGCGTGCCCATGCCGGCCGCCGGGATCACCGCCTTGGTCACCGCGCCGGCCGGCCCGTCGTGGGCCGACCCGTCGTGGGCCGACTGGTCGCCGGCTGCCCCCGCCTGCTGCTCGCTCATGCGCGCAGGCTATCGGGGAGCGAGCACGGCGGCTCGCGGTCAGCGGGTCGCCGGGAGGTCGCTCGCGCTGCGCCACCGGTCGCGGCCGGCGTGCTTCGCGGCGTACAGCGCGTCGTCGGCCGAGCGGACCAGGTCGCCGCTCGCGATCCCGTTGATCGGCAGCGAGGCGACGCCGACCGAGACCGTCACCGGGACGACGTCCTCGCCGACGATGAAGTCGTCCTCCCGGACGGTGCCGCAGACCCGGTCGGCCAGGCTGGCCGCGCCCTCGGCATCGGTCTCAGGGCAGATGATCACGAACTCCTCGCCGCCGTAGCGGGCGACGGTGTCGACCTCGCGGACGCACTCCTGCAGCCGCCGGGCCAGCTCGCGGAGCACCGCGTCGCCGACCGTGTGGCCGAAGGTGTCGTTGACCCGCTTGAAGTGGTCGAGGTCGAGCAGCAGCAGGGCCAGTGGTCGCTCGAACCGGGTCGCACGCTCGACCTCCCGGGCCAGCGTCGTCGTCATGTGCCGCAGGTTGCCCGCGCCCGTCAGCGGGTCGGTGACCGAGAGCCGCTGAGCCTCGCGGTGCAGCATGACGTTGTCGACGGCGATGCCCGCCGGGCCGGCCAGCGAGACCAGCGTCTCCTCGTCCTCGTCGTCGAACGCGGGTGCGCCCGGGTCGCGCTCGACCAGCAGGACGCCGACCGTCGACGTACCCCGGCGCAGCGGCGCCGCCATGGCCGCACCGCCGAGCGAGGTGCTGGCGTCCTGGTGCCCGATCTCGGTACGCCGCGGGCGGCCGTCCTCGGCCACGGCGCCCGCCAGTGACGTGCCGATCGGCAGCCGGGGGACGGACCCGCGGGTCTTGGTCATGGGGTAGGGCACGCGGGCCACGACCGAGCCGCCCTCGACCAGCCAGGCGGTGGCGCGGGTCGACTGCGTGGCATCCACGGCCGCGGCCAGCACCGTGGTCAGCAGGCCGTCCAGGTCGTGGGTGCGCTGCAGGGCGTCGCCGAGCCGGTGGACGTTCTCGCGCAACAGGTCTCGGCTGCGAGCCAGGGCGTTGAGCTGGCTCTCCAGCTCGGCCGTCATCCGGTTGAACGAGCCGGACAGACGCCCCAGCTCGTCGCGCCCGACGACCGGCAGCCGGATCGCCAGGTCACCGGCCGCGACCCGCTCGGCCGCATCGGTCAGCGCCAGGACCGGCCCGGTGATGGTGCGGGCCAACCACACGACCAGGCCGATGCCGAGGGCGACGGCGACGACCACGAGCAGCAGCAGGCCGTTCTGCACGTTGGCCAGGCCGGTGCGGGCCGATGCAGCGGCGAAGGCGCAGGGCTGTCCCCCGACCGCCGGCGGCTGGACCGACACGATGTAGGACCCGAAGTGGCGTACGTCGGTGTTCTTGGCGGCCGCGATCAGCCGGGCCCGGTCGGCGCCCTTGAGCGTGGAGTCGCTGCCGCCACCCGGGCAGCTGACCGCCAGCTGCACGTCGTTGCGCAGGCCGAGACCGTCGCGCAGGGTGCCGAGCTCCTGCGCGTTGAGCACCACGCCGACCAGGGCCGTGGTCGTTCCCGCCCCGGATCCGGAGACGGCCGGCACGCCCACCGTCTCGGCGACGACGGGGAGCGCGCCCGGGAGGACCCGGGCCTGCGAGCAGGAGAGCTGGGCCAGCCGGGCGGCACTGGGCTCGGCACCGGAGGTGTCGGTCGGCGCCATGCCGGCCTTGGCCACGATGGCCGAGCCGCGGATCACGAGGGCGAAGCTGTCGGCCCGCCGCTTGGCCGCCTTGGTGACGGCCGCCGTCGCGTCGCCGCTGCGGACGTCCAGGGCCAGCGCGGTCGCGGAGTCGCCGAGCCCGCGGCAGATCTCGGCCTCGAGCGAGCCGAGGCTGGTCGCGGCCTGGGTGACCAGGTCGCGGGTCGCCTGCGCCTGCTGGCGGGGCGCGATCAGGCCGGCGATGGCGCCCGCGACGAGCAGCGGAAGGAGCATCACGGCAGCGAGGATCCCGGCGAGCCTGGTCCTGACAGACACCGACGAGCCCTCCTCTCAGGCCGTGGCCATCGGCCCGGGGGCCCCGATGTGTGCACAGGGCTGGACCGATGGTGTCACGGATAGGTCAGCATGTGACGTGGCCAACACACCGAGCGAGCACAAGTCCGCCCTCCGCGCGGCGGCCCGCGAGCGCCGCCGGAGCGCGAACCCGCAGACAGGACAGGCCTTGTGCGACGCGGCCCTCGGCCTGCACGAGCTGGCGACCGCCGCGTGCGTCGCGGCGTACGTCGCCCGGATGGGTGAACCGGACACGGCGCCACTGCTCGCCGCCCTGGCCGCGCGGGGCACCCCGGTGCTGCTGCCCGTGCTGCTCCCCGACCTCGACCTGGACTGGGCGATGGAGGACGGCTCGCGGCGGATGTCACAGGTCCGGGCGGGCCTGGCCGAGCCGGCCGGGCCGCCGATGGGCCGGATCGCACTGGGACTCGCCACCGTCGTCGTGGCGCCCGCGCTGGCGGTCGACCGCTCGGGCGTCCGGCTCGGCCACGGCGGCGGCAGCTACGACCGGGCCCTGGCCGCCGCGGGCCGCGGGGCGTTCGTCGTGGCGCTGCTGCACGAGGGCGAGCTCACCGACAGTCCCCTGCCGGCCGAGCCGCACGACCGGCCGGTCGACGCCGTCGTCCTGCCCTCGGGCGTCGTCCGCTTCCGCCGCTGAGGCTCGTCAGGGCCGCAGGTTCAGGGACTCGGCCGTCGCCTTGTTGACCGCCGTCCGGGTCCACGGCCAGGGGTAGGTCCTGCCATCGGCCCAGGCGTCGGTCTGGTCGGAGTAGTGCTTGCTGTACGCGTGCCCGGACGACCCGGTGAGGTTGACCCAGGTCGAGGCGTTGAGGTCGCCGAGATTCACGACCATCCGCATCGAGGGCACCGTCGTGACGGCGTACCCCTCCGCGGCGTCCCAGCCGGTGGCGTCCACCAGCCCGCTGCCGCCGGGCAGCGACCACGGCCCGCGGTTGAAGGCGGAGTGGACGATGCCGGGAACGCCGCTGCCGCCGAGCACCTCGTGCTTCAGGGTGAGTTGGTGCAGCTGCCCCCACTGCCACTTGGAGGGGTACTTGCTCAGGCTGCGGGTCAGCTCGGCCCGCGCGTCGACCAGCGCCTCCCGCAGGACCTCGTCGCGGCCCTCGATGACGCCCGGCGTGCCGCGGTCGTCCCACCAGGCGTTGCGCGGGTCGGTCAGCAGGTTGCCGACCACCGTGAACCACCGGTCGCCGCCGTCGGCCTTCAGGTCGCCGGACAGCTCGTCGTCGAAGGTCAGCCGGAGCAGGTTGCTCCAGACCGCGTTGTAGAACGCGGCGGCGGCCGAGTCCTTGTCAGTCGTGAAGTCCCACTTCTTCAACAGGTTCTGGGCCTGCGCCGTGAACGGGTCCTTGCGCAGGTTGACCTTCAGCAGCCACGGCACCAGCGTCGGCGCGAACGGCTCCTTGTCGTCGAGCTGGAAGGTGCTCATCATCGCCGGGCTCACCTTGCCCGCCTTGGCGATCAGGGTCCGGATCCGCTGCGCCCGGTAGCCGTAGTCCCAGTCACCGGTGAGGAACGGCTCGGCCTGGTCGTCGACCTCCTGGTTGGCCGTGACGATGAACCCCTCCGGAGGGTTGTACGTCGACGGCAGCTGCGCGAACGGCAGGTAGCCCTTCCAGTCGTACTTGCTGAGCCAGCCCTCGGCCGGCCACTGACCGGGGGACGCTCCGGGCGTCGAGCTCTCCCGGACCGGGATGGCTCCGGGCGCCTGGTAGCCGATGTTGCCCTGGACGTCGGCGTATATGAGATTCTGAGCTGGGACGTCGAAAAGCTTTGCCGCAGACCGGAACTCGCTCCAGTCGTGTGCCTGGTCCAGCGCGAACAAGGCATCCGCCGTACGGCCAGGGGTCAGCGCGGTCCAGGCCAGGGACACGTCGTACGCCACGGGGTCGCGCTTGCCCTCGACGAGCGCACCACGGCCGGCGAGCCGGGCGTCGTCCAGCACGTCGGAGACGATCGGGCCGTGCACGGTGCTGCGGACCGTGATCGTCACGTCGGCGTGGCCGGCGACCTTGATGACCTCCTGCCGGCTGGTCAGCGGCACCTGCCGCCCGTCCCGCTCGTACGTCGGGCCGGTCACCCGCTCGAGGTAGAGGTCGGTGACATCGGCCGGCAGGTTGGTGAAGCCCCACGAGATGCGGTCGTTGTGACCGATGACGACGCCCGGCAGCCCGGCGAAGGTGAAGCCGGCTACGTCGAACGGGCAGGCGGGCGACTCCTGCCGGCAGTGCAGACCCATCTGGTACCAGATGCCCGGGATCGACGGGCCGAGGTGAGGATCGTTGGCCAGCAACGGTTTCCCGGTCGTCGTGTGCGCCCCGGAGACGACCCACGAGTTCGACCCGACGGCATCGCCTCGGCCGACGAGCGCCGGCACGGCGTGGAGCGCGGTCGTCGCCGCCCGCAGCGCGGCCTTCTCCGGCTTGACGTACGCCGCGGGGTGGACCTCGGCCGCCGGCGGGCTCGACGGCGTACCAGCGGTCGCCAGGTCCTGGTCGGACAGGATCGGGGCGTTCTTGCGTGGGTCGTACGTCGGGTAGAGCTCATCGATCCGCTGCTCCGGCACGCTGCCGGCGAGCTCGGCCCGCGCGGCCTCCTCGTCGTAGTTCTCCTTGAGGTCCCAGGCCATCGCCTTGAGCCAGGTCAGGGAGTCGAGCGGGGTCCAGGGCTCGATCTTGTAGTCGGAGACCTTCTGGCCGAGGACGACGTACTCGAGGCTGACGTGGCTGTTGGACCGGCCCTTGAGGTAGGCGTTGACGCCGTCGGCGTAGTCCTGCAGGTAGCGCCGGGTGTCCGGTGAGAGCAGCGGCAGCTCCTCGGCCGCGACCCGGCGCCAGCCCAGGGTCCGCACGACCTTGTCGGCCTCGAGGGCGTCGGCGTCGACACCGACCAGCTCGGAGAGCCGACCGGCCGTCACGTGCCGCCGGTAGTCCATCTGGAAGAAGCGGTCCTGCGCCTGGACGTACCCCTGCGCGCGGAACAGGTCGTCGTCGGTGTCGGCGTAGAGCTGCGGCACTCCCTGGTCGTCGCGCAGGACGTTGACCGAGCCGCTCAGCCCGGGCAGCCTGGTCGACCCGCTGACCTGCGCGAACGGCCTCCGCACCATCAGCACGACGTAGAGGAGCGCGACGACGAGGGCCACGACGACGACCGCCGCGACGCCCAACGAGATACGTCGGGCGAGGCGAAGTCGGGACACGCTGGGAGACTAAGCCACTGACCTGCCCGACGATGTGACGCCGAGGAGGCCCGCCGTGTCCGCCATCGCACTGCCGATGCTGGCCGCCGAGTCGGGCTTCACCGTGAGCCAGTTGAACGTGTGGCTGCTGGCCGGAGGGCTCGTCCTGCTGGTCGCCGTCGCGGCCGTGCGGCTGTCCGACCGGTCCGGCCTGCCCACCCTCCTGCTCTACCTCGGGCTGGGGGTCGCGATCGGCGAGGCCGGGCTCGGGCTGCGGTTCGACGACCCGGAGCTGACCCAGGTGCTGGGCTACGTCGCCCTCGTCGTGATCCTGGCCGAGGGCGGCCTGACGACCAACTGGTCGTCGATCCGCTCCTCGATCGGCCCGGCGGCGGCGCTGTCGACGCTGGGGGTCGTCGTCTCGGTGGGTGTCGTCGGCGTTGCTGCGCACTCGATCCTGACGGTGACCTGGCCGGTCGCCCTCCTGGTCGGAGCGGTGCTCACCTCGACCGACGCGGCGGCGGTGTTCTCGGTGCTGCGCAAGGTCCCGTTGCCGCGCCGGCTGACCGGCGTCCTCGAGGCGGAGTCGGGCTTCAACGACGCACCGGTCGTGATCCTCGTCGTCGCGCTGTCGGACCAGGCGGCGCACCCTGGGTCCTCGCACCCCTGGTGGATGCTGCTCGTGCTGGCCGTCGTGGAGCTGGGGGTCGGTGCCGGGGTCGGGGGGCTCGTCGGCTGGGCCGGCGGGTGGGCGCTGCGCCGGCTGTCGGTGCCGTCGTCGGCCCTGTTCTCCCTGGCCGTGATCAGCCTGGCCGTCGTGGCCTACGCCGGTGCGGCCGTCCTGCACAGCTCGGGGTTCCTCGCGACGTACGTCGCAGGGCTGGTGCTCGGCAACAGCCGGCTGCCGCACCGGACGGCGACCCGCGGGTTCGCCGAGGGGCTCGGCTGGCTGGCCCAGATCGGGCTGTTCGTCCTGCTCGGCCTGCTCGCGTCGCCGGCCCGGCTCGGGCACCAGATCCTGCCGGCCCTCGCCCTCGGCGTGGTCCTGGTGCTGCTGGCCCGGCCACTCTCGGTGGTCGTCTCGCTCGTGGGCTTCCGGATGCCGTGGCGCGAGCAGGCCTTCCTGTCCTGGGCCGGGCTGCGCGGCGCCGTACCCGTCGTGCTGGCCACGGTCCCGGTGACGATGGGGGTCCCGGGGATCCGGTGGCTCTTCGACCTGGTGTTCGTGCTGGTCGTGATCTTCACGCTGGTCCAGGCTCCGACGCTGCCGTGGCTGGCGCGGCGGCTGCGGCTGGGGTCGGGCGTCAGCACGCGGGACGTCGATGTCGAGGCGTCCCCGCTGGCCGAGCTCGGGGCCGACGTGTTGCAGGTGAGGGTCGGCGAGGACTCCCGGCTGCACGGGGTCGAGGTCTTCGAGCTGCGGCTTCCGGCTGGCGCGCAGGTGACGCTGGTGGTGCGCGACGGCACGGGCTTCGTGCCGCAACCGTCGACCGTGCTGCGGCACGGCGACAGCCTGCTCGTGGTCACGACGGCGCAGGTCCGGACGCAGGCCGAGCGACGGATCCGCGCGGTCAGCCGGCGCGGGCGGCTCGCCGGGTGGGGATGAGCCGCTGCCCGACGGCGATCCCGGCGACGACCAGGACGGCGCCCAGCGGCTCGTTCCAGGACAGCGACTCGTGCAGGACGACGATGCCGAGCAGCACGCCGACCACCGGGGTCAGGTAGGTCACGGTCGAGGCGGCGGTCGCACCCAGGCCGGCGACGACGTTGGTGTTCAGGACGTAGGCGATGCCCGTGCCCAGGACGCCCAGGGCGAGGAGGGACCCGACGATGGGCCAGGTCAGGTGGACGGCGCCGGTCGACCCGAACGGCGCGGCGACGAGGAGCACGGTCGCCGCGAGCCCGACCTGGATCAGCGCGACGGTCACCGGGTCGAGCCCCAGCGGCAGGACGAACCGGCGCAGATAGACGAAGGCGCAGCCGTAGCAGGACGTCGCGCCCAGGCAGGCCAGCTCACCCTGCAGGCTCCCCCCGCCCACTCCGCGCCACGGCGCCAGCACGACCAGGACGCCGCCGAACCCGAGCGCCAGGCCGAGCAGCCGGACCGGTGTCGGCCGCTCCTGGGGCAGGAACGCGGAGGCGACGAGCATGGTCAGGAGGGGCGTCGTCGCATTGAGGATGCTGGCCAGGCCGGAGGAGATGTGCGTCTCGCCGTACGCGAAGAGGACGAACGGCAGCACGCAGAGCAGGAGGCCGACCACGAGCAGGTGGCCGTAGACCGCCGGGTGCCGCGGAAGCGGCCGGCGGCGGAGCGAGGCGATGACGACCAGGGTCAGGGCGCCGAGCCAGATCCGCCCGCTCGCCAGCTGGATCGGCGACAGGCCGTGCAGCCCCACCTTGATGAACAGGAAGCTCGAGCCCCACACCGCCGCCAGGAAGGCGAACTGGGCCTGGACCACGCGTTGGCTCAGGTGCTCGCCCGCCGGCTGGGGGGCGGGTCGGTCCATGGCAGCCAGCTCTGCTCGGTCTGCTCGGTCTGCTCGGTCTGCTCGGTCTGCACTGATGGGGCTCACGGGGATGGAACGGCGTGGGTGCGGGCGTTGTGAGTGCGTACACTTGGCAGTCGGGTCGGCCGAGTGCCAGATCCGCCCCACTGATCGTAGGAGGAAGACGGTGCCGACGTACGCCTACGCCTGCACGGACTGCGGCCACCGCTTCGAGGCCGTGCAGTCGTTCACGGACGACTCGCTGAGCGTTTGCCCGGAGTGCGAGGGGCGGCTGCGCAAGGTGTTCTCGAACGTGGGGGTCGTCTTCAAGGGGTCGGGCTTCTACCGGAACGACTCGCGGACCGACGGCAAGGCCGGCTCGGGCTCCGGCTCCGGCTCCGGCGAGAAGTCGAGTGAGAAGCCGGGCGACAAGGGCTCCGGCGACAAGGGCTCCGGCGAGAAGTCGAAGCGACAAGGGCTCCGGCGACAAGTCCTCCAGCGGGTCGGGCGCGAAGTCCGGCGACACGGCGTCCGCCGGCTCCGGCTCGGGCAGCTCCGGCTCCGGCAGCTCCAGCTCCGGCAGCTCCGGCTCCGGCGCGCTCGCGCGCCAAGAGCGGCTCGGGCAGCGGCTCCGCCGCCTGATCTCGGCCCGATGTCCCCGGCGCGGCCGGCTGGCACAACCCCAGGTTCCAGCCGCCGTGCGGGTCGATCCGGCGCCTTGTGCCAGTTCGCCGGGTCGGTACTGTCCGCGCGGCCGCCCTCGGCCCGCCAGCCGCCAGCGGTCAGGCGCTCGCGTGCCGGCGCACGGCGTCGATGACCGCGTTGGTCGCCGGCCAGTCCTGGACGCCATCCCGCACGATGCTCCACATCCGCCGCTCGGCCCGGGTGAACTCGACCGACACGGTGCGCAGACGACCCGACTCCGGGGCGTCCTCGGCCAGCAGGCAGACGCCCCTCGTCGCGAGCACCAGGTCCACGACCAGGTCCAGGCTGTCGGCCCGGTGGCGGACCCGCGGCTGCCAGCCGGCGAGCGCGCACAGCCGGGCCGCCAGCTCATCGTCGGCGGAGTCCCGGGAGTTGCCGATCCAGTCCGCACCGCGGAAGCCCTCTAGATCTTCGGGTCGCCGAATCCGTTGCGGCACATGGAGATCCGGATGCACGGCGAGCTTCATCTCGCAGGTCGACACGAGCGTGCAGACCCCCCTGCCACCGCGCGGCACCAGCGTGTAGTCGTAGGCGAAGCCCAGGTCGATCTGGTCGTCCTCGAGCAGCTGGTCGACCTCGTCCGGCTCGTGCTCCTGGATCTCCAGCTCCAGTCGCGGGTGGGTCCGGGCCAGCTCGGCCGCGACTGGCAGCACGTGCTGGCGCAGAGCCGTGGTGTAGCCCGCGACCCGGACGACCCCGCTCGGCTCCGCCGCCGCCGACAGGTCGAGCTCGGCGGCCGTGACGGCGGCGAGGATCTGCTCCGCGTGAACGACCAGCCGCCGGCCCGCGGGGGTCAGCCGGACCCGCCGCCCCGAGGCCTCGAGCAGCTGCACCTTGGTCTGCCGCTCGAGGGCGGCCAGCTGCTGGCTGACGGCCGACGTCCCATAGCCCGTGGCTTGTGCCACCGCAGACATCGTGCCGCGGCGGGAGAGCTCGACCAGCGTGCGGAGCTTGTCCAGGTCCATGGACTCAGTGTGTCCTCAGATCATGCAGATCTGCTGCATGTTCTGGCCACAAACCTGCGCTGGACGCGAAATGTCATCGCACGGTCCAATGGACCATGCGCGTCCCGACCCCTCCAGCCCCGCTCTTCGCGGTGGCCTCGATGCTGTCGGTGCAGCTCGGGGCCGCGCTGAGCACACACCTGTTCGACGCGCTGGGCCCGGCCGGGTCGGCATGGATCCGCACCGCGATCGCGGCCGTGGTCCTGCTGGCCATGACCCGCCCCCGGCTGCGTGGGATCGGCTGGCCGACCCTGCGGGCGACGCTCCTGCTCGGTACGGCGACGGCCGTGCTCACCCTGGCCTTCATCGAGGCGGTCGCCCGGATCCCGCTGGGGACGACGGCCGCGATCGAGTTCCTGGGCCCGCTGGGGGTCGCCGCGGCGCGCAGCCACCGACGCTCCGCGCTGGTCTGGCCGGCGCTGGCCTTCGTCGGCGTCATCGGCCTGACCGAGCCCTGGCGCGGAGACCTCGACCTCGTCGGCATCGGCTTCGCGGTGGCTGCGGCGCTGGGCTGGGCGGCGTACATCCTGCTCACCCAGCGCGTCGGCGCGGAGCTCGAGGGGCTGCAGGGCCTGGCGCTGTCGCTCGCGACGGCGACGATCGTGGGCGCCCCGGTGGCCGCGTGGCCGGCCATCCAGGGGCTGACGCCGCTGGTCGCGCTGGCCGCGGTCGGGCTGGCGATCCTGGTGCCGCTGCTGCCCTTCAGCCTCGAGCTGATGGCGCTGCGGCGGATGCGGGTCGCGGCGTTCGGGACGCTGATGGCGCTGGAGCCGGGCATCGCCGCCGTGATCGGCCTGGTCCTGCTCAGCCAGCTGCCCAGCGGGTGGCAGGCGGGCGGCGTGGTGCTGGTGGTCATCGCCGGGATCGGCGCGCAGCGCGGCGGTCCCGCGGCTGAGGTCGCGGCCGAGCCGATATCCACAGGCTCCGCGGTTGGTCCCACCGTCCACAACCGGTACGCCGCCAGCGAGTCCTGACCGGACGGCGTCATAGCCTCGGCCCCATGAGCTCCAGCGGGCCGACGGCCGAGATCGGCGTGATCGGCGGATCCGGCTTCTACTCCTTCTTCGACGACCGTCCGGACGGCCCCGGAGGCGGCAGCGGCCCCGGCGGCGGCGGCAGCGGTGGCGGCGGCGGCGGTGGCGGCGGCGGCAGCGGTGTCGAGGAGATCGAGGTCGACACGCCGTTCGGGCCGCCCAGCGGGCCGCTGACGATCGGCTCGGTGGCCGGCCGGACCGTGGCGTTCGTCCCTCGGCACGGCGTCGGTCATCGGGTCCCGCCACACCGGGTGAACTACCGCGCGAACCTGTGGGCCTTGCGTTCCCGCGGCGTACGTCAGGTGCTCGGGCCGTGCGCGGTCGGATCGCTGCGGGTCGAGCTCGGGCCCGGCTCGCTCGTGGTGCCCGACCAGGTGGTCGACCGGACGTGGGGTCGCGCGCACACGATGTACGACGAGATCGGGCCGGTCGTGCACACCGCGTTCGCCGACCCCTACTGCCCGCGCGGCCGGGCCGTCGTCACGGCGGAGGCGACAGCAAGCGGCTGGCCGGTCTCGCCGAAGGGCACCCTGGTGGTGATCAACGGGCCGCGGTTCTCCAGCCGGGCCGAGTCCCAGTGGCACGCCGCGGCCGGGTGGACGGTCGTGGGGATGACGGGCATGCCAGAGGCGTCGATCGCCCGCGAGCTGGCCCTCTGCTACACCTCGATCGCCCTGGTCACCGACCACGACGCCGGCATCGAGGGCGGCCAGGCGGTGACGCACGCCGAGGTGCTCGAGGTCTTCGCCAACAACGTCGAGCGGCTGAAGTCGTTGGTACGTAACGCTGTTGGCGCGCTGCCCGATCCGGACGACGACTGCACCTGCCGGCACGCCCTCGACGGACAGACCTTGCCGTTCGACCTGCCGTGACTCGCGATCGGGCCGGGGGCGGGGTCGGATCCAGCCGAGCGGTCGGAGCCAGCCGAGCGGTCGGAGCCAGCCGAGCGGTCGGAGCCGTGCGAGGGGTCGGAGCCGGGTCAGGGGTGGCCCGGCTGCGTCGGCGACGCCCGGGCGTCCGCCGCTTCCTCGCCGCCGGAGTGGCCGCGGTGGCCGCTGCCGTCGCCCTCCAGGCCGCCGCGCCGCCACCGGCCCGGACCACGCCGGTCATGGTCGCAGCGCACGATCTGGCGGCCGGCCGGCAGGTGCGGGACGGCGACCTCAGAGTGACCGGTTGGCGCCCCGGCACCGAGCCCTCGGACGCCACGGCCGACCCGGCCGCGCTGGTGGGGCGGACCCTGTCCGGGCCGGTCCGACGCGGGGGCGTCGTCGGTCCGGCGGAGCTGCTCGGGCCCGGGCTGCTGACCGGCCAGGCACCGGACCTGCTCGCCGTACCGGTCCGGCTGGCCGACGCCGCCGGAGCCGGACTGGCCCGGCGGGGCGACCGGGTCGACGTGATCGCGGCCGCGAGCGCCAGCACCGTCGTCAGCTCGGCGGTGGTCCTCGCGGACCCGCCGGCAGCGGCCGGGGAGGATGCGGGCGGCGTGGCCCTCGGCGCGGGCGGCAGCGGGTCCGGCGCCGGGAGCTCGTACGGCGGGTCGGTGGTGATCCTCGGCGTACGCCTGGCCGAGGCCGAGCAGCTGGCGCGGGCCCAGAGCGCCGGCGCCCTGTCCCTCGCCCTGCACGCATCCTGACCTGCCGGGCAGCACGAGGTCCGGGGTCCCGGGACCGTGGGCGGATAGCCTCACCCCCGCAGGGGGCTTTCGATCTCACAAAAGGGGACCACGACCATGGTCAAGGGCTTCAAGGAATTCATCCTGCGCGGCAATGTCGTCGATCTCGCGGTCGCGGTCGTCATCGGCGGTGCCTTCGGGGCGGTGGTGGCCGCGTTCGTCGGCAAGATCATCACCCCGATCCTGAACGCCCTCCCCGGCGCCAAGTCGAACGGCCTGGGCTTCTCCCTGCGCGGCGGCAAGCTGAGCACGCGCGACGTTCGTCGACATCTCGGGCATCATCAACGCGGTCATCGTCTTCGTGCTGACGGCGCTCGTCGTCTACCTGATCTTCGTGGTGCCGATGAACAAGCTCGCCGAGCGGCGCAAGCGCGGCGTCGAGCCGGAGCCCGAGGCCCCCACCGAGGACATCCTCCTGCTGCAGGAGATCCGCGACCTGCTCCGCGCCCGCGGCAACGTCTGACCCCCGGCCTCAGTCTCGCGCCCTACGCGAGTTGTCAGCCCCTCCGGTAGGCAGAGCACCCGCAGGGGCTGACACCCCGCGCGCACCGGGGAGTTGTCAGCCCCTCCGGTAGGCAGAGCACCCGCAGGGGCTGACACGTCGCGGGAGCTCAGTCCCAGTGCGGGGGGCGTTGGTCTCGGAGCCACTCGTCCCGGGGGTCGTCGCCGGTCGGGACCTCGCCCCAGCCGACGTCGGTGTCGTCCTTGGTCTGTTCGGCTTCCTCCGGTGTGGCCTCCAGATCCCGGAGCGCTCGCCGGGTCTGGGCCGCCTGCTCCGCCGAGACCTCCTCCGGCTCAGGCTCCCCGGCCGGCGATGGCTCGGAGCCAACGGGCTGCTCAGAGGCATCCGGCTGCTGCGCCGGCGTCGGCGCGGACTCGGGCTCCGGTTCGGGTTCGGGCGTAGGCACGTCGAGGTCGTCGGCTCGTTGGCCGGGGGGCTGCAGGGCCCGGCGGACCCGAGCCACCTCGCGGGCCGGGTCGCGGAAGATGTCGGTCGACCAGACCCGCAGGTGGTCCCAGCCCAGCCGGCTCAGTCGCTCGGCGCGCATCCGGTCCCGCTCGCGCACGCTCGCCAGGGCGGCGTACGCCGTGCCGTCACTCTCCACGGCCAGCCGGCGCCCGGTGAGATCGTCGCGGACGGCGATGTCGATAGGAGGTACGACGGCGTCGTCGCCGGTCGAGGCTCCCCAGGGCACCGATCGCTCGACCGACAGGCCGTCCGCCTCCAGCCGGAGCGCGAAGTCCTCCAGCAGCGCGTCCAGCCCTGGCCGCCGGCGCTGCGACTCGCTCTGCAGCTCGCGCGGCCGGCGCTCCACTCGGGGGGCCGACCTCGCCCGGACCCGCGATCTGCGGCTGGTCCGGGCCGCCGGCCGGCGCCACCGCTCCGGTGACGTCCACCTCGACGGGGGCCGTCACGGGCTGCGGCACGCCGCCGGCCGCGGCCGTCGCGAGCAGGTCGCGCAGCGCGCGGCTCCCGGCGGTCTTGAGCCGCGACGGGTCGAGGTCCTCGGCCGCGAACGAGGACACGACGACCATCGACGTCCGGGCCCGGGTGACCGCGCCGAGCAGCAGCCCGGCACCGCCGGTCTCACCGGCCGCGCCGAACTGGTGCAGCATCCGGCCGTGCGGCGTCCGGCCGTAGCCCGACAGCCAGGACCACCACGTCCCGCACCAGCGCACCGGCATCGGCCGCGTCGACCACGAGGAACGGCTCGGCCGCGTCGGCGTCGAAGAACTCGGCCACCCGCGGGTGCACGCCTCGCTCGAGCCGCACAGCGTCGCGGATCCGGTCGGCGTGCAGCCGGTTCAGCGCGACCACGGCCAGCGACTGGTCGGCCCGGTCACGAGCGTGCTCCAGCACGAGCCCGACGACGTGCTGGACCTCCTGCTCGGTGCTCTCGATCGCCGTGGCCCCCGGCGCGAGCACCCCGACCCCGTCGACCCGGTCCAGCCGGACGGTTGCGGGATCGGCCACGGCCGCCCGGCCCTCTGCGCTGTCCACCGACCCGGCCAGCCTCGACTCGTCCAGGTGGGCCGACACCGCGGAGGCGAGGGCGGCGAGCTGCGCCGAGGCCGGCCGGTACGACGCGTGCAGACCCAGGGGGTGCAGCCGCTGACCGGCCACGTCGGCCAGCGAACCCTCGCTGCCGCGCCGGGGGTCGCCGATCACGACCAGCGAGGTCCCGCGGGAGATGGCGGAGGCTGACCGGGCGAGGTCCAGGCTCTGGGCCTGGGCGACCAGGACGACGTCGAAGGCCGCGTCCGGCGGCAGCACCGACGTGGTCAGCAGCGGGCTCATCGACCAGCACGGCGCGATCGCGGTGACCAGGTCGGCGCACCGGGTCAGCAACCGCGCGATCGGGAGGGCGACCCGCGGCCGCGCCAGCAGGGCGCCGCCGTGCTCCCCCGGGCTGACGCCGGCCCAGGCCCGAAGCTCGGCGACCTGGTCCGGGTGCAGCACCGCGGCCTGGCGCACCCGCTCGGTCAGCTCGCCGCGCAGCCGGGCCGCCTGGCCCTCGCGGACCGCGTTGTCGGCCTGCGCGAACTGCTCCGCGGCAGCCCGCAGGCCGTCACCGTCGTGGCCGGCGTAGCGCGGGTCCAACGCCGCGATCCGGCCGAGCACCGAGGTCCACCAGACCAGGTCGAGCTCGGTGCCCACCAGGTCCGCGGAGACCGTGCGGGTGGCCAGGTCCTCCAGCAGCGGCGCCAGCCCGGCCTCCTGCAACGTGTCCATCAGCCCGACGACCTTGCGGCCGGATGGCAGCGACTCGCTGCGCTCGGCCAGCCCGGCCAGCCGCTCCTGCAACGCATCCAGCGGCGTCGACATCAGTCCGCCGCCGCCGGGCGTCGTCGCCAGCCGCGGCGAGAGCCACTCCAGCCGCTCGGTCAGCCTTGGCGTGGACGGCCACCGCCTCGTCGTACGCCGCGGGGACCGCCGGCCGCGCGCCCCCGCCGATGAAGCTCTCCCAGGCCTGGCGCTGCTGGTGCAGCCGGAGCAGGGCCGCGTGCAGGTCGGCGGGTGGCACGCCGGGCCGGAGCAGCTTGCGGGTGCGGCCCTGGATCCGGCGCCGGGCCATCGACCCGAGCTTCACGCCGTGGGCCGCCCGCCACTCCCGCGTGGCGGTCGCCGCGACGGCCTCGCGCGACGGAGGAGTCCCAGGCCTCGGGGCGGAAGATCTCGAGCGTCCCGCGCACCTGGTCGAGCAGCCGCAGCCCGGCGCCGTAGTCGGAAAACGTTGCGGCAGGAGGGATCCCGACCTCTTCGAACGCATCGTCGAGCACGCTCTCGCGCCTGGTCGAGCTCGCCGTCGGCGAGCTCCTGGGCGTGCTGCAGCGCCAGGTCGCCCTCGAGCCGCGAGGTGATGCGGGCGGCGTACCAGGGGTCGACGTCCGGCGGCGCCCGGAACGCGCCGAGCGCCGCCGCCTCCCGCAAGGTGCCGCGCAGCTCGGCGACCCGGTGCGGGTTCAGGCCGTCGAGGACCTCCGCGCTCAGCCGGACCCGCGAGCGCGGCGCCGGCCGCATGGCGGTCAGCTCGGCGAGCGCGACCTGCGCGGCGTACGCCGAGACCCCCCAGGGCTCGTGCCGGCGGTGCATGGCCTCGACGTGACCGGCCAGCAGGTTGGCGCGGTCCCGGGCCGCCGCCTCGGCCGCAGCGGCGTCCAGGGCCGCCGAGGTCTCGGCCGACGCAGCCTCGGCCGCCGCCTCGGCCGCAGCCCCGGCGGCATCGTCGTCGGCCGCCCACTCGCCGGCGATGTGGTCCT
Source organism: uncultured Actinomycetota bacterium (assembly GCA_963795385.1). Lineage (GTDB taxonomy): Bacteria > Actinomycetota > Actinomycetes > Actinomycetales > CAVURS01 > CAVURS01. The sequence goes on along the minus strand of CAWCHK010000002.1, from coordinate 198,741 downwards.
CACCGGCCGGGTCGGGTGGGCCGCCTCGATGGCGCCGAGCAGCCGCAGCGCGATGCGGGCACCGTCGTGCGGGTCGTCGCCGAGGTCGAGCACCAGGTCGGCCAGGCCGACCCCGGCCAGCCGGCGCCGCACGTCGGCCAGCTCGTCGGCGTACGGCGACGACGAGCAGGCTGCGCCGCCCGGCGGCCGCGAGCCCGGCGACCGCGTCGGCCAGGACCTGGGTCGCGCCGCTGCCGGCCGGCGCCCGGACCGCGATCCGCGCGCCGCCCAGCACGGCGTCGACGACCGCCTGCTGCTCGCTGTCGGCGTCGAGCACGACTGGCGCCTGTCCCGCGAAGACCGGCCGCGGTCGACGAGGCGTCGGCGAGCGGACCGGTCAGCAGCCGGACCGTCGGGTGCCGGAGCAGGGCCGGGCCGCGGGCCTCCAGCTCGGCGACGAGGGCCGGGACGACCTCGGGGAAGACGCCGACGACCAGCCGCGGCTCGACCTCGAAGCCCGGGATGCCGGCGCAGGTCTGGGCCAGCCGCTCGAGCATCGGCAGCGGGTCGAAGCTGCGTCCGACTGCCCGGCGGCCAGCTCGGCGATCAGCCCGGCGTCCAGCGGCACGCCGTACTCGACCCGCAGGTGCTCGACCAGCACCGGGTTGAGCCGGGTCGCCGGTGCGAGGTCGAGGTCGAAGTCCTCCTCGCCGTGCCCGCGCGGGCGCAGGCGGGCGGCGCGCAGCAGGACCGGGGCGAAGGTACGGCGGTCGGTGTCCTCGCCCCAGCCGGCCATCCCGACGGCGAGCTGGCCGGCCGGCACGCCGTGCAGCCGGCGCAGTCGCGCGGTGGTGGCCCGGATCGCCCGGGCGCGCCGGCGGGCGTCGGCCGAGGGCGCCCGGCTCGCGGACCAGGTCGGAGAGCCGGCTGCGGCGGCCGGCCAGCAGCATGGCCAGGCCGCTCGGGTGGGCGTGGGTGAGGTCGAGCGTGGCGGCCGGATGGTCGTGGAAGCCGAGCAGGTCGGACTCGCCGCCGTCCGGGCCGCACAGCTCCAGCGCCGAGCAGGGTCTGGGTCCACTCGCGCAGCAGGGAGAAGCCGTCGAGGTCGGCCTGTTGGAGGGCGGTCAGGCCTCCGCGGCCGCGAGGTCTCCGGCGCCGCGTGCCCCGTCGGCGCTGGAGAGCTCGGTCACAGGCCGAGGTTAGCCGCGCGAGGACGGACATGGGAGGCGGTGCGCACCACGCAGGGGGCAAGCGGTGCGCACCGCCAGGTCACATGATGGTCGGACGGTATTTGCTGGGTCAAGCGTTTCCGGCGATCCTTTCTGAACCATCAGTCAGGGCGGACCCGGTCGCCGCCTGCAGCCGCGTGACTCAGCGCTCGACGAGGGTGACCTCGAAGCTGTAGGTCTGGGCCCGGTAGGCGTGCGAGCCGAACTCGACGGCCCGGCCGGAGTCGTCGTACGCCGTGCGCTCCATCGTCAGCAGCGGCGCGCCCTTGCGCTCGTGCAGCAGCTTGGCCTCGGCGGCGGTCGCGGCCCGGGCGCCGATCCGCTGGGTGGCGATCCGCATGTGCACGCCGGAGCGGCGCAGCAGCTCGTAGAGCCCGTGGCGTGGCCAGCTCCTCGTCGGTGTACGACGCCAGCCCGACGCGGCAGCCAGTTGCACATCAGGGCGAGCGGCTCGTCGCCGGCCCAGCGCAGCCGCTCGACCCGGACGACGTCGGTGCCCTCGCGGACGCCGAGCGCCGCGGCCACCTGCGCGGTCGGCCGGCTCCATGCCGTGGGAGAGCACGTCGGTGCGCGGGGTCCGGCCGGTGCGGGCCAGGTCGTCGTACAGGCTGGAGAGCGCGACCGGGCGGGTGATGTCGGTGCCGTTGTGACCCTGGACGACCTGGGTGCCGACGCCGCGCTTGCGCACGAGCATCCCCTTGCGGACCAGCTCCTGGATGGCCTGGCGGACGGTCGGGCCGGGACAGCCCGAACCGGTCGGCGAGGTCGACCTCGTTCTCCAGCCGCTCGCCCGGGCGCCAGCGCGCCGCTGCGCACGGCCTCCTCGAGCTGCTGGGCCAGCTGGTAGTACAGGGGCACCGGGCTGGACCGGTCGACGCTCAGCGCCAGCTCGGCCACCGTGCCTCCTCCCCGTGCTCGACGTCTGGCCGATGGCGTACGCCTGATGTCAGTATGTAAAGACATTGCGTCATTCTCTTGACACTGCCTGGCGCTCACGCAGCATAGTCAGGCCAGCCGCGGTCGGCGGGCGATGGGCCGAAACGGCCTGGCCACGAGCGAACCGCCCTCGACGCCAGGAGGAGCAGCCGTGCGGATCGGACTTGCCGGAGTCGGCCGGATCGGCGCCTTCCACGCCGACGACCCTGTCCGGCACTGCCCGACGTGGACTCCCTGGTCGTCGCCGACGCCGATCCCGGCCGGGCCCGCGGACGTCGCCGGACGGCTCGGGGTCGAGGCGGTCGAGCAGCCCGGACGCGCTGTTCACCAGCGGGATCGACGCGCTGGTGATCGCGGCGGCGACCGACGCCCACGCGCCCCTGATCGTGGCGGCGGTCGAGGCCGGCCTCCCGACCTTCTGCGAGAAGCCGGTCGCGCCCGACGTCGAGGGCACCCTCGCCGTGCTGGACAAGGTCGGCGGCGCCGACGTGCCGGTGCACATCGGCTTCCAGCGCCGCTTCGACGCCGGCTACGTCGCCGCGCGCGCCGCCGTGGAGTCCGGCGAGCTCGGCTGGGTGCACACGCTGCGGGCCGGCACGCTCGACCCGGCGCCGCCGCCGGCCGGTCTACATCGCGTCCTCCGGCGGCTTCTTCCGCGACTGCTCGCGTGCACGACTTCGACATCCTGCGCTGGGTCACCGGCCGCGAGGTGGTCGAGGTCTACGCCGTCGGCGCCAACCGCGGTGAGGCCTTCTTCGCCGAGCTACGGCGACGTCGACGCCGCGTCGGCCCTGCTGACCCTACGACGACTCGTCGTTCTGCTCATGTGGCCGGAACCCGTTACAACGCAAGGGGTTACGACGTCCGGCTCGAGGTCCTCGGCTCGCAGGACAGCATCTCGGTCGGTCTCGACGACCGGCTCCCCCTGCGGTCGGTCGAGCCTGGCGTGACGTTCCCGGCCGGCGCAGCCCTACCCGGTGTTCATGGACCGGTTCCTCGCCGCGTACGTCGCCGAGCTCACGGCGTTCACCGACGTGGCGCCGCGGCACCCGTCCCTCGCCCTGCACCGTCGCCGACGCGCTCGAGGCGTTCTACATCGCCGAGGCCTGCGAGCTGCTCCCGCCGCGAGCACCGCCCGGTCCTGATCGACGAGGTCCGCCGGTGAGCCTGCTCGACCGCGTCGCCGCGGCGCCGATCTCCTGGGGCGTCTGCGAGGTCCCCGGGTGGGGCTACCAGCTCGGCCGCGGACCGGGTGCTCGCCGAGATGGCCGCCGCTCGGCGTCCGCGCCACCGAGTTCGGGCCGGACGGCTTCCTGCCCGACGCGCCCGCAGGACAAGGCCGAAACCCTTGCGGCGCATGGGCTTGCACGCCGTCGGCGGCTTCGTCCCCGTCGTCCTGCACGACCCCGGCCACGACCCGCTGCCGGACGTCGACCGCCAGCTCGACGCGTTCGTGGCGCGCGGGCGCCGGCACGCTGGTGCTCGCCGCCGCGACCGGACACGACGGCTACGACGAGCGCCCGCGTGCTGGACGCGCGACGGCTGGGCCACGCTTGCTGGCGCAACCTCGACCGGTGCGCGGCGCGACGCCGGCGAGCCGCGGCGTGCGGGCGACGCTGCACCCGCACGTCGGCACGATGGTCGAGCAGCCGGGCCGAGGTCCAGCGCGTGCTCGACGGCTGCGCGCATCGCCGCTCTGCCTGGACACCGGCCACCTGCTGATCGGCGGCACCGACCCGGTCGACGCTGGCCCGCACGCGCCGGCGAGCGCATCGCGCACACCCACCTCAAGGACGTCGACGCCACCTGGGCGGACAAGGTCCGGGCCGGGTCGACGCGACGTACACCGACGGCGGTGGCGCGCCGGGATGTACCGGCCGCTCGGCCAGGGCGACGTCGACGTCGCCGCCATCGTGGCGCAGCTGCTCGAGGGCGCGGCTACGACGGCTGGTACGTCATGGAGCAGGACACCATCCTGGCCGAGGAGCCGGCCGGTGAAGGGCCGGTCGCCGACGTCCGCGCCAGCATCGCGTTCCTGCGGGGCCTGGCGTGAGCGACCTGGCTGCGGCGTACGACGTCCTGACCATGGGCGGGTCGGCGTCGACCTCTACCCGCTGCAGGTCGGCGTCGGCCTGGCCGAGGTCGAGACGTTCGGCAAGTTCCTCGGCGGCTCGGCGACCAACGTCGCGGTCGCGGCGGCCCGGCACGGCCGGCGCACGGCCGTCATCACCCGCACCGGCGCCGACCCGTTCGGCGACTTCGTCCACCAGCAGCTGCGCGAGCTCGGCGTCGACGACCGGTTCGTCACCGCGGTCGAGGGACTGCCGACGCCGGTGACGTTCTGCGAGATCTTCCCGCCGGACGACTTCCCGCTCTACTTCTACCGGCTGCCCAAGGCGCCCGACCTGGAGATCCGCGCCGACGAGCTCGACCTCGACGCGATCCGCGACGCCGGGGTCTTCTGGGCCACGGTGACCGGCCTGTCCGCAGGAGCCGAGCCGGTCCGCGCACCACGCGGCGTGGGAGGCGCGCGACCGGCGCGCCGCTGACGGTCCTCGACCTGGACTACCGGCCGATGTTCTGGGCCTCCCAGGCCGAGCCGCGCACGAGCAGGTCGCGGCCGCGCTGCCGCACGTCACGGTCGCCGTCGGCAACCTCGAGGAGTGCGAGACCGCGGTCGGCGAGCGCGAGCCCGAGGCCGCGGCCAAGGCGCTTGCTCGCGGCCGGCGTCGAGCTGGCCGTCGTCAAGCAGGGCCCCAAGGGCGTGCTGGCGATGACCCGCGACGAGCGGGTCGAGGTGCCGCCGACGCCGGTCGAGGTCGTCAACGGCCTCGGCGCCGGCGACGGGTTCGGCGGCGCGCTGTGCCACGGCCTGCTGGCCGGCTGGCCGCTGGAGCGGATCCTGCGGTTCGCCAACGCCGCCGGCGCGATCGTGGCCTCCCGGCTCGAGTGCTCGACCGCCATGCCGACGAGCGCCGAGGTCGAGGCCTGCTGATCGAGGGAGTGGCGGCGCTGATGAGTGACCTCGATGGTCGACCTCGACGGCGGTGCGCGAGATCCGGGCGCCCTGCACCCGGAGCGGATCGCCGAGCTGGCCGCGGCCCGGATCCGCCGACCGTTGTTGCGTGGCAACAACCGGCTGATGCTCGTCGCCGCCGACCACCCGGCCCGCGGCGCGCTGGGCGTCCGCGGCGTCGCGACGGCGATGGAGAACCGCACCGAGCTGATCTCCCGGCTGGTCCGGGCGCTCCGCCGGCCGGGCGTCGACGGCGTGCTCGGCTCCCCGGACATCCTCGAGGACCTGCTGCTGCTCGGCGAGCTCGAGGACAAGCTGGTCTTCGGCTCGATGAACCGGGGCGGCCTGCAGGGCGCGTCGTTCGAGCTGGACGACCGCTTCACGGCGTACGACGTGCCGACCCTGGAGCGGATGCGCTTCGACGGCGGCAAGATGCTGGTCCGGATCGACCTCCAGGACGCCGGCACGGCGCGCACCCTCGAGCACTGCGGCGCGGCCGTCACCGCGCTCGCCGCGGCCGGGATGCCCGCGATGGTCGAGCCGTTCATGGCCAGCCGGCAGGGCGACCGCGTCGTCAACGACCTCACGGCGGCCGGCGGTCGCCAAGTCGGCCGGCATCGCGAGCGCCCTCGGGCGCCAGCAGCGCCTACACCTGGCTCAAGCTGCCGGTCGTCGAGGACATGGAGCGGGTCATGGCGGCGACCACGCTGCCCACCCTGCTGCTCGGCGGCGACCCGTCGACGACGCCCGAGGAGACCTACGCGACGTGGGCGAAGGCGCTGGCGCTGCCCGGGGTGCGCGGCCTCGTCGTCGGGCGCGCCCTGCTCTTCCCGCCCGACGGCGAGGTCGAGGCCGCGGTGGACACCGCCGTCTCACTGGTGGCGGGGGCCTGACGATGACCGGGCGCGACCCCTGGTCCGACGGGCGTCGACCCACGGGTCGGGGTTCACCGTCGACGTCTCGGCAGCGACGCGGGCTGGGACCTACTCCGGGCTGCGGGTCGCTCACCCTCGAGCCCGGTGTGCCGCAACGGATCGAGACGGGCGACAGCGAGACGCTGGTCCTGCCGCTCGCCGGCTCGGTCGTCGTCGAGTGCGCAGGGCGCCCGGATCGAGCTCGCCGGCCGGCGGATCGGTCTTCGACGGCCCGACCGACTTCGCCTACCTGCCCGCCGGCGCGACGGCGACGCCTGCAGCAGCGCCGCGGGTGGCCGGTTCGCCCTGCCCGCGGCCCGGACCGACCAGCGCCTGCCGGTGCGCTACGGCCCGGCCGCCGGCGTCGCGGTCGAGCTGCGGGGAGCCGGCGCCTGCTCGCGGCAGGTCAACAACTTCTGTACGCCGGAGACCTTCGAGACCGCGGCCCTGATCGCCTGCGAGGTCCTGACGCCCGGCGGCAACTGGTCGTCGTACCCCCCGCACAAGCACGACGAGGCCCGCACCGTCGACGGGGTCGCGGTCGAGGCCGAGCTCGAGGAGATCTACTACTACGAGGTCGCCGGAGATCGACGGGATGGCCTACCAGCGGGTCTACGGCACCGCCGAGCGCCCGATCGACGTGCTGGCCGAGGTGCGCACCGGCGACGTCGTGCTGATCCCGCACGGCTGGCACGGGCCGTCGATGGCCGCCCCGGGCTACGACCTCTACTACCTCAACGTCATGGCCGGGCCGGCCGCGGAGCGGGCCTGGCTGATCTGCGACGACCCGGCCCACGCCTGGGTCCGGGACACCTGGGCCGACCAGGCCGTCGACCCGCGGCTGCCCTTCGGCCGCGGCAGGAGGTGACCGGCGCGTGAGCGGCGACACCGTGCGGCTGACCGTCGCGCAGGCCCTGGTGCGGTTCCTGGCGCAGCAGCACTCCGAGCGCGACGGCGTCGAGCAGCGTCTGGTGCCAGGCGTTTTCGGCATCTTCGGCCACGGCAACGTCGCCGGAGTCGGGCAGGCCCTGCTGGAGGCCGAGCTGACCGGCGAGCGCCGACCTGCCCTACTACCTGGCCCGCAACGAGCAGGGCATGGTGCACGCCTCCGTGGGCTTCGCCCGGATGCGCAACCGGCTGCAGGCCATGGCCTGCACGGCGTCGATCGGGCCCGGGCTCGACCAACATGGTCACCGGCGCCGCGCTCGCCACGATCAACCGGATCCCGGTGCTGCTGCTGCCGAGCGACTTCTTCGCGACCCGGGTCGCCAGCCCGGTGCTGCAGGAGCTCGAGGACCCCCGCTCGTACGACGTGTCGGTCAACGACGCCTTCCGGCCCGGTGTCGCGGTTCTTCGACCGGGTCAACCGGCCCGAGCAGCTGCCGAGCGCGCTGCTCGCCGCGATGCGGGTGCTGACCGACCCGGTCGACACCGGCGCCGTCACCATCGCGCTGCCGCAGGACGTGCAGGCCGAGGCGCACGACTGGCCGGTCGAGCTGTTCCGCACGCCGGGTCTGGCACGTCGCCCGGCCCGGTGCCCGAGCCGGCGGCGCTCGACGCGCGCGGTCGAGGTCATCCGCTCGGCCCGGCGGCCGCTGATCGTCGCCGGCGGCGGGGTGCTCTACTCCGAGGCCCAGGACGCGCTGCGCGAGCTGGCCGAGGCCACCGGCATCCCGGTGTCCGACACGCAGGCCGGCAAGGGCGCGCTGCTCTGGGACCACCCCTGCGCCGTCGGTGGAGTCGGGGCTCGACCGGCTCCCCGGTCGCCAACGCGCTGGCCCGGGACGCCGACGTCGTGATCGGCGTCGGCACGCGCTACAGCGACTTCACGACGGCCTCGCGCACGGCGTTCCAGGACCCGGGCGTGCGGTTCGTCAACCTCAACGTGGGCGGCTTCGACGCCGCCAAGCACTCCGGTGTCACGCTGGTCGCGGACGCGCGGGAAGGGCTCGAGCGCGCTGACCGCCGCGCTGGCCGGCTACCGCGTCGACGCGGCGTACACCGACGTGGCTTCACCGAGCACAACGCCCGCTGGGCCGCAGGTCGTCGACGAGTCGTTCACCGCTGGGCCACCAGCCGCTGCCGGCCCAGACCGAGGTGATCGGCGCGCTGGCCGAGGTGATGGAGCGCCCGCGACGTCGTCGTCCAGGCCGCGGGCAGCCTGCCGGGCGACCTGCAGATGCTCTGGCGGCCGACTGACCCGAAGAACTACCACGTGGAGTACGGCTACTCCTGCATGGGCTATGAGATCGCCGGCGCCCTCGGCGTCAAGATGGCCGCGCCCGACCGCGAGGTCTTCGCGATGGTCGGCGACGGCTCCTACCTGATGATGGCGCAGGAGATCGTCACCGCGGTGTCCGAGGGCATCAAGCTGGTCATCGTCCTGGTCCAGAACCAGGGCTTCGCCTCGATCGGCGCGCTTGTCCGAAAGCCTTGGCTCGCAACGGTTCGGCACCCGCTATCGCTACCGCAACCCCGAGACCGGGATGCTCGACGGCGACGTGCTGCCGGTCGACCTGGCGGCCAACGCCGCGAGCCTCGGGGCCGACGTTCTGCGGACCAGCACCATCGATGAGCTCAAGGTCGCCCTGCGCAAGGCGCGGGCGCGCCGAGCGCACCACGGTCGTCTACATCGAGACCGACCCCCTGGCGCCGGTGCCCTCGTCCGAGAGCTGGTGGGACGTCCCGGTGTCCGAGGTCGCTGCCCTCGACAGCACCCGAGCGGCCCGGGTCGACGTACGACACCCAGAAGCGCCGGCAACGCCCCTACCTGTAGGACTGGTCCCGACCGAACATCCGGATGGCGGAAGGAAAGGTAAGCGCACCATGGCAACGACCATTGAGCACTGGATCGGCGGATCGGCGACGGCTGGGAGCTCCACGCGGCGGGCCGCGGTCTACAACCCGGCGACGGGCGCCCAGCAGGCCGAGGTGCTGCTGGCCGAGGTGAGTGACGTCGACGCTGCGGTCGCAGCGGCCAAGGCGGCGTTCGTCGACTGGGGCCAGGCGTCGCTCAGCAAGCGCACCAAGACACTCTTCGCCTTCCGCGAGCTGGTCAACCAGAACATCAAGCCGCTGGCCGAGATCGTCTCGGACGAGCACGGCAAGGTCCTCTCGGACGCCGCAGGCGAGGTGCAGCGCGGGCTCGAGGTCATCGAGTTCGCCTGCGGAATCCCGCAGCTGCTCAAGGGCGAGTACTCCGACCAGGCCTCCGGCGGGGTCGACGTCTTCTCCTTCCGCCAGCCGCTCGGCGTCGTGCGCGGGCATCACGCCGTTCAACTTCCCGGCGATGGTCCCGATGTGGATGTATCCGGTCGCGATCGCGTGCGGCAACACGTTCGTCCTCAAGCCGAGCGAGCGCGACCCCTCGGCGTCGAACTTCGTGGCCGAGCTGTGGCGCCAGGCCGGTCTGCCCGACGGCGTCTTCAACGTCGTCCACGGCGACAAGGTCGCCGTCGACGCCCTGCTCGACCACCCCGACGTCGCGGCCATCTCGTTCGTCGGCTCGACCCCGATCGCGAAGTACATCCACCAGCGGGCCAGCGCCAACGGCAAGCGCGTCCAGGCCCTCGGCGGCGCCAAGAACCACGCGGTGATCCTGCCCGACGCCGACATGGACTTCGCCTCCGACCACCTGTCCGCCGCGGCGTTCGGCTCCGCCGGGGAGCGGTGCATGGCCATCTCGGCAGCCGTGGTCGTCGGCGGTGCCGGCGACGCCCTGCTGGACGCGCTGGTCCCGAAGGCCCAGGCGGTCAAGGTCGGCTCCGGCCGCGACCCGCAGAGCGAGATGGGCCCGATCGTCACGGCCGCCTCGCGGGACCGGATCGTCGGCCTGATCGGCACCGGCGAGGCCCAGGGCGCCAAGCTGACCGTCGACGGCCGCGGCCTGAAGGTGCCCGGCTTCGAGGACGGCTTCTTCGTCGGGCCGACGGTCATCGACCAGGTGACGACCTCGATGGACGTCTACACCGAGGAGATCTTCGGCCCGGTGCTGTCGGTGGTCCACTGCGACGACGTGGACGAGGCGATCACCCTGATCAACTCCAACCCCTACGGCAACGGCACCGCGATCTTCACCAGCAGCGGTGAGGCCGCGCGCCGCTTCCAGCGCGGGGTCGACGTCGGCATGGTCGGCATCAACGTGCCCATACCGGTGCCGATGGCGTACTACTCCTTCGGCGGCTGGAAGGACTCGCTCTTCGGCGACAAGCACGTCCACGGCCCCGAAGGCGTGTCGTTCTACACCCGCGGCAAGGTCATCACCTCCCGCTGGCCCCACGTCGAGCACGCCAACGCCGCCAGCCTGCAGTTCCCGACCGCCACCTGACCGGCGGCGCACGAGAGCGGGCCACCCAACGTCCGGGACGGGCATCCGGCAGCACCAACCGAACGAGCAATCCGATCTCAACGAAGCGAGAGGACACATTGTGTTGACGAGGAAGCAGAAGCTGCTGGCACTGGGCCTGGCCCTGCCGCTCGCCCTGGTGGCGTGCACGTCCAGCAAGGGCAGTGACACCAAGGCCGCCAGCTCCAGCGGCGGCTCCGGCAAGTACGGGTACAAGATCGCGGTCGTGACCCACGGCGGCGCGGGCGACACGTTCTGGGACGTGGTGAAGAAGGGCGCCCTGCAGGCCGGCAAGGACGAGGGCGACAACGTCACCTACCAGAGCGACGGGGACCCGGCCAAGCAGTCGCAGCTGATCGACGCAGCGGTGCAGCAGAAGGTCGACGGCCTGGTCGTGTCGATGGCGAACCCCGACGCGCTGAAGGCGTCGATCGAGAAGGCCGTCGCCGCAGGCATTCCCGTCATCACGATCAACTCCGGTCAGGACAAGTCCGCGTCGTTCGGAGCCATCGCGCACGTCGGCCAGGACGAGACGATCGCGGGTGAGGGTGCGGGCGAGAAGATGAAGGCCGCGGGCGTGACGAACGCTCTCTGCGTCATCCAGGAAGCCGGCAACATCGGCCTCGAGCAGCGTTGCCAGGGCTTCAAGCAGGGCCTCGGCGGCACGGTCACGAACCTCCAGGTCAACAACACCGACCCGGCAGGAGCGCAGTCGACCATCAAGGCCAAGCTGGCCGCTGACAAGGGGATCAACGGCATCCTGACGCTGGGTCCGGTCATCGGCGCGGCGGCCATCCCGGCCATCAAGGGGACCAGCGTCAAGCTGGCGACGTTCGACCTGAACGCCGACGTCACCAAGGCGATCGCAGCCGGCGACGTGCTCTTCGCCGTCGACCAGCAGCAGTTCGTGCAGGGATACCTGCCGATCGTGATGCTCACCCTCTACAAGTCGAACCTGAACACCATCGGCGGCGGACACCCCGTGCTGACCGGTCCCGGGTTCGTGACGAAGGACAACGCGGCCCAGGTCCTCAAGCTCGCGGCAGCGGGCACGCGCTGACGACCCTGGTGGGGGAGCGCCCGAACGGCGCTCCCCCACCCCAGGATTTGCAACGGTTCTGCGCACCATGGAGGTGATCGCATGAGTACAGCCACTGCGACGCCGAGCGACGAACGCGTCGCCCGGGTCGGGCTGGTCCGCGCACTGCTCGTCAAGCCAGAGTTCGGCTCCGTCATCGGGGCCATCGTCCTGTTCATCTTCTTCGCGGCGCAGAGCCAGCCGTTCCATTCCCTCGGCGGGATCGCGAACTGGCTCGACCCGGCGTCGACGTACGGCATCATGGCGGTCGCCGTCGCGCTGCTCATGATCGGCGGCCACTTCGACCTCTCCGCCGGTGTGCAGCTGGCCACCGCCGGGCTGGTGACGTCGATCCTGACCGTGAACTACCACCTCTACGTGTGGGTCTCGCTCGCGGTCTCACTGTTGGTGTGCTTGGGCATCGGCTTCCTCAACGGCTACCTGGTGATCCGCACGAAGCTGCCCAGCTTCATCATCACCTTGGCGTCGTTCCTGATGCTGCAGGGCCTGAACCTCGGCCTCACGAAGTACATCACCGGGACCGTGTCGGCGAGCGGGATCGACCAGGAGGTGGGCTACTCCGGGCCGCACGCGCTGTTCGCGCACGAGTTCGTGATCCACCGGCAGTCGTTCTACATCGCCATCATCTGGTGGGTCATCTTCACCGCCGTCGCGTCGTACCTGCTGACGCGCACCCGCTTCGGCAACTGGGTCTTCGCTGTGGGTGGCGACGAGAACGCGAGCCGCAACGTCGGCGTACCCGCCATGCGCACCACGATCACGCTGTTCATGTTCGTGTCGTTCTGCGGGTGGTTCGTCGGCAACACCTATCTGTTCCGGCTCACCTCGATGCAGGCGAGCACGGGCATCGGCTTCGAGCTCTACTACATCGCGGCGGCCGTGATCGGCGGCTGCCTCCTGACGGGCGGCTACGGGTCGGCCGTCGGCGCCACGGTCGGCGCGATCATCATCGGGATGACCCAGCAGGGAATCGTCTACGCGCAGTGGAACAACGACTGGTTCAAGCTGTTCCTCGGCGGGATGCTCCTCCTGGCCGTGCTCACCAACCAGCTCGTGCGCCGGTACGCCGAGCAGAGCAGGAAGTGACGACATGACTGCCACCACGACAGACCCCTCGCCGGCCGCGGCCAGCGACAACGCGGAGCCCCTGTTGGAGATCCGCGGCGTGTCGAAGTTCTTCGGCAGCGTCATCTCGCTGAAGGACATCTCCACGACCGTTCGGGCCGGGCAGGTCACCTGCGTGCTGGGTGACAACGGCGCCGGCAAGTCGACCTTCATCAAGCTGCTGTCCGGCGTCTACCAGCCGGACGAGGGCGGCCTGCTGATGGACGGCGAGAAGGTGACGTTCAGCTCGCCACGCGAGGCCCTGGACGCCGGGATCGCCACGGTGTTCCAGGACCTGGCGATGATCCCGCTGATGGCCATCTGGCGGAACTTCTTCCTCGGCTCCGAGCCCACGAAGGGTTGGGGACCGCTGAAGCGGTTCGACCAGGAGAAGGCCAAGCGGATCACCAAGAAGGAGCTGGGGGACATGGGGATCGACATCCGCGATCCCGACCAGCCCGTCGGCACGCTCTCGGGTGGTGAGCGCCAGTCGGTGGCGATCGCGCGCGCCGTGCACTTCGGTGCCCGGCTGCTGATCCTCGACGAGCCGACGTCGGCCCTCGGCGTACGGCAGGCCGGCGTCGTCCTGAAGTACATCCTGGCGGCACGGGACCGCGGGCTCGGCGTCATCTTCATCACGCACAACCCGCACCACGCCTACCCGGTGGGCGACCGGTTCGTGCTGCTGAAGCGGGGGCGCTCGCTGGGTGACTTCGCGAAGAGCGAGATCAGCCGGGACGAGCTGACCCAGATGATGGCGGGCGGCGCCGAGCTCGAGCAGCTCAGCCACGAGCTGTCCCGCGGCGGTGAGGACGCACCGGCCGAGCTGGCGGAGGTCGCCTCGGAGATCCAGGCGGAGGCCAAGGGGCTGGGCATCCCCGAGACGTGAGTGCGAGGTGGGTCAGCTGGTCTCGAAGAACGCCGACGTGGTCCGGTACGCGTCCACCAGGGCATCCGAGAGGGGCCGCCGGCGGTGCGCATCGGAGACGATCTCGACGCCCCACGGTCCGGGGAACCCCATCTGCTGAAGGGTCTCGACGAACCCCTTGACGTCGAAGGTCCCTGCCCCGCAGAGCACTCGGTGGTGAATGGTGTCGAGGAACAGGTCCGCGGACCGGGGCGCCGGGGCGTCGTTGAGCTCGACGACGAACACCTTGTCGACCGGGATCTCGGCGAGGTCGGCCAACGTGGACGGCCCGCGTTCGAGGTGCCAGATGTCGACCGCCAGACCGGCGGCCGGGTGATCCGCGGCGGCCACCAGCTCTGCGGCCAGGGTGAAGTCGGCGATGTTGGCGAACGGAAGGGGCTCCAGCGCAACCCTGGTCCCCACATCGGCGGCCTGTGCGGCCAGTCGGCTCAGCTCGCTCGCCCAGTGATCGAGGTCGGTCAGCGGTGGAACGGCGCCGTCGAGCGCGCCCACGTCCGGTGCGATCTTGATCTGCCGCGGTTGGAGGATCTCGGCTGCAGCCAGGATCGAGCCACGGGTCCGGTCCGATTGCCGACGGAGGGTGCCGGCCGTCCACCAGTTCTCGAGCAGCTCGATCTCGAGGTGGACCAGGCCGAGGTCCGCGCAGATCTGCTTGACGTCGGGTAGCGGGTACGTCCCAGAGGCGGCCGCGAGGTCGTCGATGCTGAACCCGATGCCGGTGAACCCGGCCGCGGCGACGGCCTCAGCCCTGGCTCGCAGGTCGATCGGGCTCAGGTGGCGCCCGACGACCGGAGTCGCGTCGCCGGCGTGGGTCCAGCAGGTGGCCAGCAGCTCGACCGGCATTGCGAGTACTCCCACGGTCTCGAACGACACAGCGAGGTCGCACCTCCTCAGAGCCAGTGGTTGTCGTGCCGTCGATACAGATCGGCCCGCTGCTCCTCGGTCAGCTGCCGGCCGTGGCCGATCGCGGCCAGCGTCTCGAAGTACTCCTCGCGCGGCGCGCCGGGGGCGAAGAGCAGCAGCATCGACGCGACGTCGCCGGAGTTGTTCTTGAACGCATGGATCCCGCCGGCGGGTACGTACATGAAGTCGCCGGCCGTGGCATCGCGCCAGGCGTTGCCGTCGTACAGGCTGACCGTCCCGGAAAGCACGAAGAACGACTCCGAGATGGTCCGGTGGAAGTGTGCGTCCGGGCCGCTGACATTGGCGGCGAAGTTCCACCGGTAGAGGCCGAAGTCGCCACCGGTGGACTCGCCCGTGGCCAGGTAGTCGACCGTCCCGCCGGAGGCCTGGGTGATGTCGGCCGGGGCGTCGTGCCGGCGGATCCGCGCGCTGGCCTCACCTGCGTCTCCGAGGTACCGGGGCGGTGGGTAGGACATGGCGTGGACCTCCTCGCGATCGCTCGGCCGCGCGGCCGGGTGTCCTACGCTAGGCGAGCCCCGGCCCCCGTAGCTCAGGGGATAGAGCAACGGTTTCCTAAACCGTGTGTCGGCAGTTCGAATCTGCCCGGGGGCACACCGCGTGGTGTGCGTGCCGCCACGACGGCCACTCCGTCCGGCGATCGCGGCCACCTGCTCCGCCCCATCGTCACAGCAGCCGAGCTCCAGCTCCTGCTCGGAGACACGGGCCGGGCACGCAGCCTGGTGAACGCGTGGCGGCCGCCCTGTGCGAGAAGGCTGGCCGCCGCGTCACCGAAGGCGCAGGCCCTCACGTTGGCCATGGCCGTGTCCGCGCGAGTGTGATCCGCGCCGGTCAGAGGGTGACGGCCAGGGTGTGCGCACCGCTGCCGGTGCTGACGGTGACCTCGGTCCCCCGGTTGGTCTCCACCAGCCGGTAGCCGTGCACGCTGTGGCCGTCGAGCCGCACCGACGTGGGCCTCGCGCCTCGCGGCAGGGTGGCGCCGACCAGCACCTGGCGGGCGTGCACCGCCCGGCTGGTGGTCACCCAGGTGCGGTAGCTGTCGCCGTTGTGGCTGGCCCGGACGTCCGCGAACCCGCCACCCAGGCGAATGTGCCTGCCCTGCACCAGGTCCTGACCGTCCGGCACCTGCGGCACGAACGCGACCAGGCCGTGGCCGAGGTCCGGCTGGACGCCGAGCCACTGGTGCACGACGGGCCACGCGGTGCCGTAGTTGCCCCAGGCCTGCATGAACATCGAGCGACACGTCCAGCACCGGTCGATGTTCGCGCCCTGGTCCGGCGACGGGAAGATCTCCGGCATCGCGCCCGGCTGCTCGTCCGGCGTACCGCCGGTGGCCGGCTCGCCGAACATCGTCTCGGCCAACGCATGGGTGTAGCGACCCTGCTCGGTCGCACCGAGCCGGCCGTAGTTGCCCTCACCGACCGACTGGATCGACGTGGTGAGGCCGAAGATGACCCGCTCCCCCAAGCCCTCCGGCCCACCGCCGCAAGCGGTGTGGAACAGGCCGGGGTTCAGCGGCGGAGTGCCGCTGTAGCAGTCGTTCTCGCGGCCGGCGAGGGCTGCGGTCCCGTGGTCGTACGGCGCGAGACCGGCGACCGTCTGGCCGTTGACCCGCAGCTCGGCCTCCATCGGCGTCTGCCCGATCCAGTGCTTCTGGAACGACTGGACGTTGCCCGGGTCGTCGAGGGAGTCCGCGTACTGCTCGGCGCTCTGGTACCACCACGTGCTGTCGAACCGGTCGTGCAGCTGGGCCGCCAACGTCGTCGCCCAGCGGTAGGTCGCGCTGTCGTGCTTGGACTGGGCCATGTCGGCCAGGTCGTAGAGCCCGCGGATGAAGTACACCGTGTTGTCCAGCTTCTCCGGGCCCATGCCGGTGCGCTCGACATTGCCGAGGCCCTCCGGCCAGCCGTCGTGGTCGGCGTCGAGCTGGTTCACGACGTAGTGCAGGTTGCGCTTCGTGAAGTCGTACATCTGGTCGCGGAAGCGGTTGTCGCCGGTCCAACGCCACAACAGCGCCACCGTGCTGGGGAACTTCACCGTCTCGTCGGTGTTGAAGTCGTACGTCGTCGTGCCGTCCGGGTTGGCCGCCCTCGAGTCGTGGCCGAAGTAGACCGAGCCGTCCGAGACGACTTCGTGGGTCACCACGCCGGAGCGGTGGTTGAGCAGGTCGGACACATCGCGCAGGGTCCGCAGGTGGCTCTCGATCGCCTCGAACTGACCGACCGAGACCGCGGCGAACGCCGTGTACTCCGCGTCGGTGCCGAAGATCCATGGATAGTCGGGATAGCCCGCGCCGATCCAGGTCGCCGACCTCACCGTGCCGAGCGGCTCCGGGAACTGCTTGCCCTGGTTGGTCCACCGGACCTTCAGGTCGCTCGCGGTCTGGGTCAGGTCGGCGATGTTCTGCTTCCCCCAGTCGACCGCGTTCTGCACCAACGGGTCACCGGGCAGGGAGAGTTGGGTCATCTGCGAGAGCCGTTGCCGCGCAGCCTTCTTCGTGGCCAGCTGGGCCGCGGGGTTGGTCAGGGTCCGGGCCAGCTCGCTCTTGGCCTGGGCCAGCCCCTTGTCCGACCCGGCCACGCCGAGCCAGATCGTCCGCGACCCGTGCGCCGGCAGGGACACGTCGTAGGTCAGCTCGCCACCCGTGCCGTTGCCGAAGGGACCGTCGTCACAGGCCGACGGCTTGGGATCGGCCGGTGCCCCAGTCTCGGTGCCGGTGCACCTGTGGCCCGGCTGCGGGCCCCAGTACTGGCTGCCGATGGCGCCGGAGGCCGGCTTCAGAGATGTGCCGACCGCCGCCGCGTAGTGGTGCACCGGCCCCGCGGACAGGGCGCCGTCGTCGGTGAACTGCAGCCCGCGGCCGTCGTATGCGCCCTTGTCCGGCAGGTTCTCGCTGGCGTTCGGCGTCACGCCGGTGAAGCCCCAGGGGAACTGGCCCATCAGCTCGGAGTGGGCGTCCACCGACAGCTTGGCGGTGCGCGCGCTCCCGGGGTTGGTGACCTTCAGGCCGAACAGCGCGCCGCGACGGCCGTCCGGCACGAAGTCGGTGCGCTCGACCTTCAGACCCGCGGTGTCCGGCAGCGCGTAGTGGGTGTAGCCCCACCCGCTGGTGAACTTCGTTGCGGGACCTACCCATTGGTCGTCCAGGCCGAACCAGACGCCATCGAGCAGCTTGAGCGGAGGGGTCCACACGCCGCCCATCTCGCCGGTGATGTGCCAGCCGTTCGCGTAGAAGCGGCCGTCCTCGAAGCCGATCGAGTAGGCCCGGGTGCCGGCGGCCACCTCACGCCGGTCGGCCAGGCGGGTCGTGACCGACAACGCGGAGCCCCGCGCCACCCCTGCCGCGTTCCCTGATCGGGCGCTCCCCGCACTGGCCTGCGCCGGGAGCGACATCGCCAGGCTCCCGGCCACGGCGACCGCCCCCACCGTTGCGACGACACGACGAGAACGCGCGGACACCCTTGGCTCGGCCACGAGAACCCACCCTCCGCCCGACCGGACAGGCTCGCAATCGGACGGCCGCTCCGGTTCGCCCCGCCCGGGGAGCGGCCCGGCGGACTGGCCCAATTCGGGTCAACAGGCCGGAATCGGGCTCTCCGTGTCGCTTGGGCCAGTTCGGCGGGTCGCCGGGGCCACCTCGCAGCGAGCCGGCGCATGTCGGCGTTCGCCCGCGCTGGCCGGGCGTCCGCCGTAGGCTCGCGGGATGGCGTCAGTGCCGACCCGGCTGCTCCTTCGCGGCGGTCCCGACGACGGCCTCCGGCTGACGTCGCCGGTCGACCTGCACACCGACGCGCTGGCCACCGTCCGGCACAACGGCTACGTCTACCGCGACAGCGGCCGCTCCTACCGCGAGATGCGGGTCTTCGACTGGCTGCCCCTGTCGGGGTGAGACTGGGGTCGTCAGCCGGCCCGCGATCCCTGGAGTACCCATGGCTTCCCGTCTCAACCCCTACCTCAGCTTCGACGGCAACGCGCGTGCGGCCATGCAGTTCTACGAGGGGGTCTTCGAGGGCACCCTGACCCTCAACACCTTCGGGGAGTACGGACCGCCCGACGCCCCCGAGGCGGACAAGATCATGCACGGGATGCTCGAGACGGCCAGTGGCTTCACCCTCATGGGTGCGGACACCCCGCCGGGCTCCGAGCTGCACCCCGGCGACAACATCACGATCAGCCTCAGCGGCGACGACGACGCCGAGCTGCGCGGCTACTGGGCCAAGCTCTCCGACGGCGGCACGGTCGCACTCCCCCTGGAGAAGCAGATGTGGGGCGACGTCTTCGGCATGTGCACGGACCGGTTCGGCATCGCCTGGATGGTCAACATCGCCCAGCCGGAGTCGTAGTCCGGTCCCGTCCAGCCACCCGGTCGCGCTCCGGGCGCCCGGCCGGTCCGCCATTCGGGTGAAAGGGAGCGGAACGGCCCACGCCACGCCGCTGTTTCGCTCAGTGATCTGACCACCTCGTAGAGTGACCGCCTGACGGCACCCCTCCCTGCCGCCGATCGGAGCCCTCTCGCATGCGATCGACCGGTCCGGACCTCCCGGACGGCCCTCTGACCCTCCACTTCGACCCCGACGGCCCGCTGCTCGACGCGACCATCGCGTGCGAGCAGCAGGTCTTCAAGGAGCGGTACGACGTCGTGGCCGCCGACCTGGCGGAGTACTACCGCCCCTACACCGACGCCTCGTCCTTCCTCGCCATCGCGGACGAGTCCGGCGAGGTCCTCGGCATGTCCCGGATCGTCTTCCCCGGCCCGGCCAGCCTGGTGACGCTGGTCGACATCGCCGGCGGCCCGTGGCAGGTCGACCCGGTCGAGAGCCTCGACCGGACCGGGCTCGATGCCGACCACGTCATCGACATCGCCACCGTCGCCGTCCGCGGGGCGGGGCGGCCGTCCGGGGTCAGCCAGGCGGCGGCGCTCTACCACGGCCTGATCCAGGTGACCCGGGCCAACGAGATCCAGGGCTTCGTCGCCCTCCTCGACCAGCGGGTACGCCGGATGCTGGCCCAGCTGGGCGTCGTCACCCACATGCTGCCCGGCACGAAGACCGCGCCGTACTGGGGATCCACGGCCACGACGCCGTGCTGGGCCAACATGGCCGACCTGATCGACACGCAGCGCCGCCGCTACCCCGACGCGCACCGGCTGGTCACCCTCGGCGTGGGGCTGGGCGACATCGCCGTGCCTCCGCTCCAGGCCTTCCGTCGCCGGGACCGCCGGATCGACCTGCGCGAGCGAGAGCGCACGACTGCGGTCGGGGGCGGCGACGCCCCCCAGGACCTGCGCGGCGTCAGGGACGTGCGGCAGGCGTCAGCGGACGATCAGCTGGTGGGCCGCGGCCGGCGCGGCTGACCAGCGACGCACCCAGCCGGAGAGCTCGGCGGCCGGCATCGGCCGCGAGAAGTGGTACCCCTGCAGCACGTCGATGCCGATCGAGGTCAGCTCGGCGGCGGTCTCGGCGTCCTCGACGCCCTCCGCGACGAGCCGCATGCCCATCGCGTGGGCCATCTGGTTCGTGGAGTCCACGATGACCCGGCTCCGCGGGTCGGTGCGGATCGTGGAGACGAACGAGCGGTCCATCTTCAGCTCGTGCACCGGCAGGTCGCGCAGGTAGGCCAAGGACGAGAAGCCCGTGCCGTAGTCGTCGATCGCGGTCTGCACCCGCCGCTCCCGCAGCTGGAGCAGCGTCTGCCGGGCGTGCTCGGGGTCGGACAGGAACGAGTCCTCGGTCACCTCGATGATCAGCGAGTCGGGCGCCAGCCCGGCCTCGTCGATGGCCTCGAACAGCTGCGGCAGCAGAGCCCCGCCGAGCAGCTCCGGTGGCGCGCAGTTCAGTGAGACCCGCAGGTCCAGGCCCTCGGCCGCCCACCGCCGGCTGTCGGCGACGACGGTGCGCATGACCGAGTGGGTCAGCGCGAGCATCAGGCCCGACCGGCGGGCGTCGGGCAGGAAGTGGATCGGCATGAGCAGCCCGTCCTGCGGGTGCTGCCAGCGGACCAGCGCCTCGGCCGCGACGACCCGACCGGTCCGGGCGTCGATCTGCGGCTGGTACCAGACGACCAGCTCCCCGGCGCCGATGCCCTCGCGGAGCTCCTCGGCGAGCTGCAGCCGCTGCCGGGTGAAGCCGTCGTGGGCCGCGTCGTAGAGCACGGCACCGCCGCGGGTGTTCTTGGCCTCGTACATCGCGACGTCGGCCCGCCGCAGCAGGTCGGTCGCGCGCACGTCTGCGGGCTCCCGCACCGCGATGCCCATCGAGGCGCGGATCGTCAGATGAAGGTTGTCGACCTGCAACGGTCGCAGGAGGGTCTCGCGCAGCGACGCCGCGACCCGGGCCAGCTGCGCCGGGTCCTCCTCGCGCAGCACCAGGGCGAACTCGTCACCACCGAGTCGCCCGACGGGTCCGCCGAGCCCGGCCGACTCGTCGAGCCGGGCTGCGACCGTCTGCAGGACGGCATCACCCGCTGCGTGCCCGAGGCTGTCGTTGATCTCCTTGAAACCGTCGAGGTCCAGGAGGATCAGGGCGAGCGGCCGATCGCTGCCCAACCCCTCGTCGATCTCGGCGAGCACCGCGCGGCGGTTGCCCAGGCCGGTCAGCTCGTCGGTCCGGGACAGCTGGCGCGCCTCGGCCGCCCCCTGGGCCTCGCGGAGGGCGAGGGCGAGCCGGGCCCCGGCCGCGGCGAGGGTCAGGACCGCCGGGGGCACGACGTACCAGGCGATCGTGCTGCCGGGGTGGAGCGCGAGGACCAGCACGGCCGTGGAGGCGGCCGCGACCAGGGGGCGGGTGCGCCGGGGCGGGGTCAGCGTGGGCTCGGGCAGGTGCCGGCGGGCGCACGCCGCCTCGACCATCAGGCCGAACGCCAAGCCGTAGGTGACGTCGATCAGCCCGCTGCCGACGTACGTCGTGGAGCCGAGGTTCGAGACGTAGCTCGCGTCGGCGACGGCAAGGGCCAGGATCGAGACGACCAGCCCGATGGTCCGCAGGTCCGGCCGGCGTCGGCCGCCGGAGACCTGCCCGATGACCACGACCGCGAGGACGAGGTCGAACAGCGGCCAGATCAGCGAGACGAGCAGGGGCAGACCCTTGCCGCCGAAGGC
This sequence comes from uncultured Actinomycetota bacterium, assembly GCA_963795385.1. Classification (GTDB taxonomy): domain Bacteria; phylum Actinomycetota; class Actinomycetes; order Actinomycetales; family CAVURS01; genus CAVURS01. The sequence goes on along the minus strand of CAWCHK010000002.1, from coordinate 177,174 downwards.
GAGCGCCGCCGGCGTCAGCAGGACCAGGCCGGCGACCGAGGCGGTGCCCGCGCAGATCACCGTCGTCTCGAGCCAGACGGTGAGGGCCCCGAGCCGGCGCCAGGGCGCGTCCAGGATCAGGAAGGCCGCGAACCCGACGTACGACGCGAAGAAGCAGAGCTCGGCCGGCGTGAGCAGGCTGAGCAGGGTGAGGGCGCCGTGGGTCTGGAGCAGGGCCGAGCCCGCGGCCCAGGCCGCGATGCCGCCGGCGAAGACGAGCAGCGATGCCCGCCGGGCCCGGTGGCGCACCGCGGCCACGATCAGCCGGGCGACGAGGATCGGGAAGAAGCAGCCGATCGCGATGACGACACCGGTCTTGAGCAGCTCCGTGTGACCAGGGGTCTGCACGAAGTACCCGCCGGCCGCGCCGAGCGCCGCGACGACCCACATGGCGACCTGGAGGGTGCGCTGAAGCACGCTTCCGGCGGACCGGTCGCTCGTGGACCCGGTCGCCGCCTGGCGACCCGACGTCGTCACGATGGAGCCACCTCCGAGGGTTCCTGCACCGCGCCGACAGCCGTCGTTGGCTCGTCGTGTCGGCTGTGTCGGCACTGATGCGTGTTCCCCCCGCATCCTCACCATCGGTTGAATACGGTCCGACTTGAGGTGACCGTGCTCACGGCGGGTGTCGTGGAGCGGGCCTGGGACCGTGGCCGCGGGCCCGCGCAACTGGGCGACGCCCAACTGGGGGACGGCTCAACGGATTAACGCAGTTGCACGAGGCCGTTCGTGCGAAAGGTTCAACGCAGCGTGAAGGCCTTGTGACTGAGGGGCGATGACTAGTCATAGTTGCCCGACAAAACCGTGAGGCCATGAACATGACGAAGTTCCGGATGACGAGCAAGGTTGTCGCAGTGGGGGCCGGACTGGCTGTCGTGCTGGCCGGCGGCGCCGCCGCGATGGGTGCGACGACGTCGACGTCGTCGACGATCAGCGCCTGCTGGAACACCAGGACCGGCGCGCTCCACCTCAAGACGAGCAAGATCCATTGCAGGAGAGGCGAGTCCACGACGACCTGGAACGTCAAGGGCGTCCGCGGAGCGACCGGCGCCACGGGCCGGACGGGGGCGACCGGGGCGACCGGCAAGACCGGAGCCGTCGGCGCCACCGGTCCCACGGGTGCCCCCGGCGCCACCGGTGCCCCGGGCGCGGTCGGTCCCCAGGGTCCGGCCGGTGAGCAGGGGCTCGCCGGTGATCCGGGAGAGACCGGCCCGGACGGCGCCACGGGCGACGTCGGTCCCGCCGGTCCCCAGGGCGACACCGGGGAGGCCGGCCCGGCCGGTCCCCAGGGCGAGCAGGGACCGCAGGGCGTCCAGGGTGAGCCCGGGATCTCCAACATCCGGATCGTGACGTCGGAGGAGCAGAGTGTCGACCCGGCCGCCGACGGCAGCGTCTCCGCGCTCTGCCCCGACGGCCAGACCGTCATCGGCGGTGGCGTGGACAGCGACGCCCTGGTCCTGCGCAGTTCCCATCCCTACGCCGGCGACGACGGTCAGGGCTGGGCGGGCACGATGACCAACCAGACCTCGGACCCGCACGGCTTCACGACCTACGCCATCTGCGCGTACGTCGCGCAGGTCAACTCCTGAGGTCGGGGCGGCCGGCCTCCGCCGGCTCGGCGGGCGCCCACGGCGCGCGCCGGGTATGCATGGGCCGTGACCGAGTTCGTCCGCGAGACGGACGAGGGCGAGAGCGGATCCGACCGGCAGACCCGGCGGGCCGAGGCTGACCAGCGCCGGGGCCGGCCGGGCCACTCCGGCCGGCTGGCGGTCATCGTGGCGCTCGGCGTCGTCTTCGGCGACATCGGGACCAGCCCGCTCTACGCGTTGCGAACGGCGTTCACCGCTGACGGCGGTGCCGTCCGCATCGACCGGACCGACGTCTACGGCGTGACCTCCATGGTCCTGTGGTCGATCACCGTGGTGGTCACCTTGAAGTACGTCGTCTACGTCCTGCGGGCCGACAACGACGGCGAGGGCGGCGTGATGGCGCTCGTCGGCCTGGTCCGCGAAGCGCTGCCGGACCGGCCCGACCGGGCGGCCCGGCTGCGCGAGGTCATGGTCACCCTCGGGCTGGTCGGCGCCTGCCTCTTCTACGGCGACTCGATGATCACTCCGGCGATCTCGGTGCTCTCTGCGGTCGAGGGCCTGGAGGTCGCCGCGCCGAGCCTGCGTTCACTGGTCGTCCCGATCGCCGCCGTGATCCTCACCGGGCTGTTCGCGGCGCAGCGCTGGGGCACCGGACGGGTGGGCGCAGTGTTCGGGCCGGTCATGCTGTTCTGGTTCGGCTGCCTGTTCGTCACCGGCGTCGGATCGATCGTGCGCGGGCCGGCCGTCCTGGCGGCCGTCTCGCCGACGTACGCCATCGGGTTCCTGGTCCGCGAGCCCTCGGCCGGTTTCGTCGCCCTCGGCGCGGTGGTCCTCGCGATCACCGGGGCGGAGGCGCTCTACGCCGACGTCGGCCACGTGGGCCGCCGGCCCATCCGGATCGCCTGGCTGACGGTGGTCTTCCCGGCCCTGGCCGTCAGCTACGTCGGCCAGGCGGCCTCGGTGCTGCACCGGCCGTCCTCCCGGTCCAACCCGCTGGTGCTGATGGAGCCCGGATGGGCCCGCATCCCGGGAGTCGTCATCGCCACCGTCGCGACCGTGATCGCATCGCAGGCGGTCATCTCCGGTGCCTTCTCCATCTCGCGACAGGCGATCCGGCTGGGCTTCCTCCCACCGCTGCGGATCCGGCACACCTCGAACCGCGACGCCGGGCAGGTCTACCTTCCGGCGGTCAACTGGGCGCTCTTCGTCGGGGTGCTCGCGCTGGTCCTCGCCTTCCGCTCCTCGGCCCGGCTGGCCTCCGCGTACGGCGTCGCCGTGACGGGCACGTTCCTCGTCGACACGGCGTTGTTCCTCGTCGTCGTCCATCACCGCTGGCACTGGCCGGTGTGGCGAACCGCCCTGCTGGGCAGCGTGTTCGGCATCGTCGAGGCGACGTTCCTGGGGGCCAACGTCTCGAAGATCGCACACGGAGCGTGGATCCCCCTGGCCATCGCCGCCGCGGCCTTCGTCGTCACGAGCACCTGGCGGCGGGGGCACCAGCTGCTGGTCACTCGCCGGGCCGACGACGAGGACGACCTGGCCGAGTTCGCGAAGTGGCTGCGGCGCAACGACATCCAGCGCGTGCCCGGGACCGCGATCTTCCCCCACAACAGCGACGAGACCACGCCGGCCGCGCTGCGGGCGGTCGTCGACTTCGACCAGGTGATGCACGAGCGGATCGTCGTCGCCGTGGTCCAGACGGCCAACGTGCCGCGGGTGTCGGAGGGCGACCGGACCCAGGTCGAGCGGATCGGTGACGACGCGGCCGGCATCATCCGGGTCACGCTGGTCTTCGGCTACCAGGAGCACGCCGACCTCCCGACGGCCCTGCAGGCGGCGGGTGACCGCGGCCTGTGCGAGGCGATCGACCCGGAGACGGCGGCGTACGTGCTGTCCGGAACCAACATCCATGTCGCCCGCCCGGGTGGCCTGCGGCGGTGGCGCAAGCACCTGTTCGTCGCCATGAGCCGCAACGCCGTGAGCCCGGCCGACTATCTAGGGCTGCCGGAGGACCGGACGATCTGGATGAGCTCGATCGTCGACATCTGAGACGTCACGCCCCGCGCGACGGGACGCGGTCGGCGTAGCCCATGCCGAGCGCCCGGTGCACCTCGCGCAACGTGTCGGCAGCGAGGTCTCGAGCTCGCGCGTTCCCGGCGTCCAGGATCCGGTCCAGCGCAACGGGATCCGCGGCCGCGATCTGTCGGCGGACCCGGACGGGGCGGAGCAGCTCATTGACTGCCTCTACGAGATCGGCCTTGAGCCGGGCCGCCCCGCCCGCGCCGATCGCCTCCGCGAGCCCTCGGGGGTCCTCCCCCGTGGTCACGGCGAGCAGGTCGAGCAGCGCCGCCACCTGCGGCCGCCGCTCCGGCTCGTAGGTGATCTGTCGCTCCGTGTCGGTGCGGGCCCGACGGATGACCGCGGCCGTCTCGTCCTCCGTCGCGCACAGGGCGATGCCGTTGCCCCTGGACTTGCCCATCTTGTGGCCGTCGACCCCGCGCAGCAGCGGGGTCGTCGTGAGCAGCGCCTCCGGCTCGGGGAACAGCGGCCCGTAGCGCTCGTTGAAGCGTCGGGCGACGAGCCGCGTGGTCTCCAGGTGCGGCAGCTGGTCCAGGCCGACCGGCACGAGGCCGGCCCGGCCGAAGAGGATGTCGGCGGCCTGATGGACGGGGTAGGTCAGCATCAGCGCGCTCGGCCCCCGTCCGGTCGCCTCGGTCTCGGACTTGACGGTGGGGTTGCGGTGCAGCTCGGCGTCGCTGACCAGGCTGAGGAAGGGCAGGACCAGCTCGTTGAGCTGAGGGACGGCGCTGTGGGTGAAGACCAGGCTGCGCGCCGGGTCGATGCCGACGGCGACGTAGTCGGCCACCAGCCCCCGCACCGTGTCGGCCAGCCGGTCGCTGCCATCGCCGTCGGTGAGGACCTGGTAGTCCGCCACGAGCACCATCAGGTCGACCCCGAGGTCCTGCAGGCGCACCCGGTTGGCCAGCGTGCCGAAATAGTGGCCGATGTGCAGCGGGCCCGTCGGCCGGTCGCCGGTCAGGACGCGAAAGGCGCCCGGGCGCTCGGCGACCTCGCGCTCGAGCACTGCGCTGCGGGCGACGGCCGCAGCCTGAGAATCGTTGTGGTGCAACACGGGCCGCTCCCGAAGGTTGGGGCTACCCGTCGTCGTACCAGCTCGTGCTACCCATCGCCGGCCGCCGCTCGGGCGGCCGATGACATGAGGATCAGGGTCGCCGAGCTGGCGACCACCACGCGGTGTTGACGACGATGTGCACGACTTCCACTCTGCCACGGGACCGGTCGGCGACGGCAGCGATTTTTGTCAGTGGACGGCGGGGCTGCGGCGCTCGAGCAGGACGACGTCCCGCCACCGCCCGGCCCGCTGCCCGATCCGCTCGCGCGTGCCCACGACTCGGAAGCCGTGACGGCCGTGCAGGGCCAGGCTCGCGTGGTTCTCGGGGAAGACGCCCGACTGGATGGTCCAGATGCCGGCCGCCTCGGTCGAGGCGATCAGGCGCTCGAGCAGCTGCCCGCCGACGCCGCGGCCGCGGGCCGGGGGGTCGACGTAGACGGAGTGCTCGACCACCCCGGCGTACGCGCACCGGTCGGACACCGGCGACGCGGCGACCCATCCGTCGACCCCGCCGCGCCCGTCGAGGCTGACGAAGCGGTGGGCCGCCAGATGCGTTGCGTCCCAGTCGGTCCAGGACGGCGGCTCGGTCTCGAACGTCGCGTCGCCGCTCTCGATCCCCGCGACGTAGATCCGCAGCACGTCGGGCCAGTGGGCCGCCGTCATCGGGACGACGGTCGCGGCCGGCCGGCCGGGGAGGAGCTCGCCGATCAGCGCCTCCACCCGAGTGCGGATCTGGTCTCTGATCGCCCGCACCGTCGCCAGCTCCTGCCCCGAGGGATCGGGAAGGTCCCAGTCCTCGTAGCGCCTGCCGGGCAGGACCGGGCAGGCGTCGCCGCATCCCATCGTGACGACGACGTCCGAGGCGGCGACCGCCTCGGTGGTCAGGGTCTTCGGGCGGTGGCCGGCCAGGTCGACGCCGACCTCGGACATCGCCTGGAGCACGACCGGGTTGACCTGTTCGGCCGGCACGGACCCGGCGGAGCGCACCTCCACCAGGTCGCCGGTCAGCGCCGACAACCAACCCTGGGCCATCTGTGAGCGGCCGGCGTTGTGAACGCAGACGAACAGGACCGAGGGCACCGGCGGGGACGGCGTCGGGTTCACGGCCGCGGGCTGCCGATCAGTGCTGCGAGGTCCTGCAGGGCCTGCGCCTGCACGGCGTAGTACACCCAGACGCCTCGCTTCTGGCGGGTGAGCAGGCCCGCGTCGTGCAGCACCTTGAGGTGATGGCTGATCGTCGGCTGGGAGAGGTCGAACGCGTCGTTCAGGTCGCAGACGCACGCCTCACCGCCCTCGTGAGAGGCGATGAGAGACATGAGTCGCAGCCGGACCGGGTCGGCCAGGGCCTTCAGGATCGGCGTGACGTCCTCGGCCTGCCGCGCCGTGAGCGGCTCCCGGCTCAACGGGGGGCAGCAGGCAGCGGTTCGCACCGGGGTGAGCTCGAGCACCGCAGACTTCGACATGTATCTATGTTGACATCCGTCGATGTCTGGTGGCAACCTCGAGCCAGACATAGATGGCTGTCGATCGACTCTCAACCGGAGGTTTCTCATGTCCAGACTGCAGCTCGCGCTCAACGTCGACGATCTCGAGGCGTCGATCGCGTTCTACGCCAAGCTCTTCGGATCCGAGCCGGCCAAGCGCCGGCCCGGGTACGCAAACTTCGCGATCACGGAGCCGCCGTTGAAGCTGGTGCTGCTGGAGAGCCCCGGACAGGGCGGCAGCCTCAACCACCTGGGCGTCGAGGTGCCGGACGTCGAGGCCGTCGATGCCGAGCAGACCCGCCTGGCCGCGGCCGGGCTGGCCTCGGTCGACGAGCGGGGCACGACCTGCTGCTACGCGAAGCAGGACAAGTTCTGGGTCGAGAACCCGCCGGACGGGGAGCGGTGGGAGGTCTACACCGTCCTCGAGGACAGCCCCACGTTCTTCGGCCAGCCCGGCGCGGGGCCGGACTGCTGTACGCCGGACTCCGCCGAGGGCGCCGCCTGCTGCTGACCGCCTGGTGCCGCCGTCGTGCCGGTGGAAATCAGCCGCGAATCACACGCCAGGTGTACGCCGGGTGAACGCGGGCCGCACAATGTCTGACATCTGCGGGCGATGGCCGTTTTGCCCTACCGCCGCGAGGTTGGGGCCGACTACAAACTGACCGTGAGCAACGACGTCCTCCTGGCCATCGTCGTCCTGACGGCGCTGGCCTTCGACTTCACCAACGGCTTCCACGACACGGCCAACGCGATGGCCACGTCGATCGCGACCGGGGCCCTGCCGCCCAGGGTCGCCGTCGCCCTCTCGGGCGCCCTGAACCTGGTCGGTGCCTTCCTCTCGCTCAGCGTCGCGGCCACCATCGCCAGCGGCCTGGTCGACAGCGGGCTGGTGACCCTGACCGTCGTGTTCGCGGGCCTGGCCGGCGGGATCACCTGGAATCTCGCGACCTGGTTCCTCGGCATCCCGTCCAGCTCCTCGCACGCCCTGATCGGCGGGGTGATCGGCTCGACGATCGCGGCCGCCGGGGAGCACGCGGTGAAGTGGCAGGGCGTCGTGTCGAAGGTCATCATCCCGGCCTGCCTGTCGCCGATCGTGGCCGGCCTGATCGCGACCGTCGGTACGTACCTGATCTACCGGATCACCCGGCGGGTCGCCGACGGCCCGGTCTCGCGCGGCTTCCGGATCGGCCAGATCGGCTCGGCGTCCCTCGTCTCCCTGGCGCACGGCAGCAACGACGCCCAGAAGACCATGGGCGTCATCACGCTCGCCCTGATCGCCAACGGCACGATCGGAGCCAAGGCCGACGCGCCGTTCTGGGTCATCCTGGCCTGCGCCTGCGCCATCGCGGCCGGGACGTACGCCGGTGGGTGGCGGGTCATCCGCACCCTCGGCAAGGGCCTGGTCGAGATCGAGTCGCCGCAGGGGATGGCCGCCGAGTCCTCCTCAGCCGCAACGATTCTGCTGGCCAGTCACTTCGGCTACTCGCTCTCGACGACGCACGTCGCGACCGGCTCGATCCTGGGCACCGGGGTGGGCCGTCAGGGCGCCCAGGTCCGGTGGAGCGTGGCGGGCCGGATGGCCCTGGCCTGGCTCGTGACCCTTCCCGCGGCGGGGCTCGTGGGCGCCATGACGTACGGCGTCGCGCACGGCCTGGGCCGGACCGCAGGGACACTGGCCGTGCTGGCCGCCCTGGTCGCCTTCGCCGCCCTGCTGTTCGCCCGGTCGCGCAAGGCGTCGGTGCACCCCGGCAACGTCAACGACGAGTGGTCCGGGACGGTCGTCCCCACGCCGCTCCCGCAGCCCGTCGCGGCCTGATCAGGACGGATCATCTGATGAGCGACTGGATCAACCTCACCGCCCTGTGGCAGATCCTCGTGGTCGGCCTGATCGCCGGCGCCGGGCTGCCCGCCGTCTTCGCCGTCGGCATCCGCGTCCTGAGCCCGCCGCAGCCCTTGTCCGGCCCGGTGGGTTCGGTGGGTTCGGTGGACGGGGGAGGCAGGACGGACGCGGCCGTGGCCGTCCGCTCGGTTCCGCGAATCGCCGCTGCCACAGTGTGTTTCGCCGTCGTCGGCGCTGCGATCATCTGGGCGCTCTACCTCATCGTCCACCACAGCTGATGCGACCGACCCCGGAGCTGGCCTGATGCCCATGCCCACGTTCGTCTCCTCGATCGTCCAGTTCCTGCGCGTCGGCTACCCCGAGGGCGTGCCCGCCCAGGACTACATCCCCCTGTTCGCGCTGCTGGCCCGCCAGCTCTCGCCGCAGGAGGTGCAGGAGGTCGCCGACGAGCTGGCCGTGACCGGTGACCCGGCGTCCGCGGCCGCGATCCGCGAGGCGATCAGCCAGGTCACCCACGAGCCCCCGCTCGAGGCCGACATCAGCCGGGTCAGTGCGCACCTGGCCGCCGGCGGCTGGCCGTTGGCCGCGCCGCACGAGGCCTGACCACGAAGCGGCGCCTGGCGCCCGAGCCCCCCGGGGCGCCACACCGGGGAGACCCTCAGGCGCCGGGTTCGATCCGGCCGGCGTAGCGGTAGGAGAAGCCCGTGCCCGTGTTGGCCTTCACCGTCACGTCGTACCAGCCGTCGTGCAGGGGCCAGGTGACGCTGACCGGGTGGCCCTTGGTGACGTACCGGGTCAGGCCCGGCGCACCGAAGTCGTTCGCCGCCAGGGAGAACCGCACCTGCGTCGCGCCGGCGTTGGACAGGCGCAGCACCAGCTTGCCGCCGTCGACCGAGGCCGCGACCGCAGGGATGCCGACGTCGTCCTGACCGGTCCGCACCACGCTGCCGGCGAACCGGCGCAGGAAGCCGTTCGGCCCGTAGACGCTGAAGTCGTACGCCCCGTCGGTCTGGCTGGAGTCCCAGGAGTAGCTGCCGGGGCGGCCGGCCGTCGCGATGACCGGCGCCGCGGCGAACGGCTTGACGATGTTGGGATAGACGGCGAACGACAGGGCGGCCCGGCCCGTGTTGACCAGGCGGGTATCGACCTTGCCCGAGGACCGGTCCACCGTGACGGTCACGTTCGGCTGGTACGGCAGCGGCCGGGCCTTGCGGATCGCACCCTCGGTGATCGGCGCCGGCTGCGCCGAGGCCGGCGGAGGCTGCGGCGCCGGCAGCCCCTCCTCGGAGTCGGCCACGGCCACGAGCGCCACGACGTCCGGCAGGGTGGGCACGCTCGGGTCGAAGTGGGTGAAGTCGAAGCAGCTCGTCAGATCTCCGCAGACCTGCCGGCGCCACGCCGAGATGTTGGTCTCCTTGACCCCGGTCACCACCTCGAGGAACCGGAGCACCGAGGTGTGGTCGAAGACCTGCGAGTTGACCCAGCCGCCCCGGCTCCACGGCGAGATCACCGTCATCGGCACCCGCGGCCCGAGCCCGATCGGCAGCCCGTCGACGTACTCCCCCGGCGTGTTCGGCGGTGGCGTCGGCGGCAGCGCGTGATCGAAGAAGCCGTCGTTCTCGTCGTAGTTGACCAGCACGACGGTCGACTCCCAGAGCGCCGGGTTGCTCCACAGGGCCTGCAGCACCCGCGACGTGTAGTGCGCGCCGTCGACCGGACGGGCCGACGGGTGCTCGCAGTAGCTGTAGGGCGCGACGATCCAGGACACGGTCGGCAGCGTCCCGGCGGCGCAGTCGCCGATGAACTGCGAGAGCACGTGGCTGACGTCGTGACCCTGGCCGGAGTCCGGCTTCCACTCCTGGCGCAGGCTGGCCCGGCGGGCCAGGTCCTGCTGCGCCGGGTCGGAGGAGTCGAGGGCGTCGTGGTAGGCCTGGAAGAGCCACAGCGGGTTGTCGCCGTAGTCGCCGACCCACCCGTCGGCCCCGTCCCCGACCTCGTCGTTGGCGTAGACCTGCCAGGTCACGCCGGCGGCCTGCAACCGCTCGGGATAGGTCTTCCAGCGGTACACCGGCTCGTAGTCGGCCGGGTTGTCGATGGCCGGGCCGCCGGCGCCGCCGGCCGGGTTGATCGTGCCGGTCCAGTGGAACAGCCGGTTTGGCGTCGTCGGGCCCTGGATCGAGCAGAAGTAGCTGTCGCAGACGGTGAACGCGTCGGCCAGTGAGTACTGCCAGGGGATGTCCTTACGGGTGAAGTAGCCCATCGTCTCCTCGCCCTTGGCCTTCACCCAGCGGTTCCACGCGCCGGCGCTCCACGCGTCGTGGGTACCGCTCCAGCTGTGGTCGAGGTCGTCGGCCTCCTGCGAGTCGAACTTCGTCGTGTCCAGGTGCCACGGCAGCAGGGTGGTCGCGCCGGCCCGGGAGCGGTCCGGCTGCTGGAAGACCGACGAGCCGTCCGGGTAGACCAGGTGCTGCTTGTCCGCGAAGCCCCGCACCCCGCCGAGCGAGCCGTAGTAGTGGTCGAAGGACCGGTTCTCCTGCATCAGGACGACGACGTGCTTGACGTCCTTGATGGTGCCGGTACGCCGCGCGGCTCGGGCCTGCGCGGCCTGGGCCTCGGTCGCCGCGCTCGCCGACGCCTCGCCCGAGAGCACGCTGCCCGCGGCGATCGTGCCGATGGCGGCGGCGGACCCGCCGATGAACTCGCGCCTGGACGGTCCAGCCATGTCGGATTCGTTCCTCTCAAAGGCGGTTCAGCGAAGTGCCGGCTCAGGTGAGTCAGCGGAAGGAGAAGGTCGTGACGGCCGCGGCGTGGTCGGACGTCCAGCTGTTCGCGCTGACGTCCGGCTCAGCCGTGGGGAAGCCCGTGACGAGCGCGTGCGACTCGACGACGGCCAGCGGGCCGGCGAAGTCGACCGTGTCGATCCGGTCCTGCGGCTCGGCCGCACTACCGCCCGGGTGCACGGTCAGGACCGGTGACCAGGTGTTCCCCGGAGCGGTCACCGGGCTCGGATGCGCGACCCGGTAGGCGTCGCGGAGGCCGGCCGCGGCCAGGGCGCTGGTCACCGGCCACGCGAGTGGCCCGACCCCGCAGTGCGTGGCCGCCGTGGCCCGCGTCCAGTCCAGCTGCGACGGCGAGGCCAGGTCCCCCAGCAGCAGGACCGGCGTCGCCGAGGCCTTGGCGAGGTCGGCCCGCATGGCGGTGACGACGGCTCGGGCCTGGGCGAAGCGCTTCGTCGCCCGCTCCGCCGGCACCTCCGCCGCCGCCGTCCGGTGGTCGAAGCACACGGCGTAGGGGCCGTAGGACGCCTCGTCGAGATGGGCCGTCCAGACCCGGACCGGCGCTCCGCCGGCCTGCACGGTCAGTCCCGCAGCCGGTCGCGCGGCGGTGGGTGGCGTCACGGCGCTGATCGGGTAGCGGCTGACGACTCCGAGGTCTCCGCTGCTCTGGTAGCTGTGCCAGCCGAGGGCGGCGGCGAGGGTCGCCGCCTGCGTGCCGCCGGACTCCTGCACCCCCACGACGTCGAGGCGGTCGTTGAGGATCGCCCGGAGGTCCTTCTCGACCGGGTTGTCGACGTGGCTGCCGGCGTCCCAGAGGTTCCATGACGCGGTCTTGAGCGCCGGTGGCCGCGCGGTGGCGTAGACGGTGAACTCGACGGTCACGTCGGCGCTCTGCCCGAGGTCGTCGGTCGCCCGGACGTCGATCAGCGCGGGGTGCGGGCCCGGCGTCCGGGGCGCCGTCCCCTTGACGACGCCGGAGGGCGAGACCGACAACCACCCGGCCCCGCCGGTCTTCGCGTACGTCGTGGAGGTGGCCTTGGGGTCGACCCAGAGCCCGGCCAGCGGCTGCCGCACCGGCGTCTGGGTGTGGATGTAGCCGCCGGAGAAGTCGTCGCTGACGAAGTGCGGCGGGATGACCGGCGGCGCGGCGGCGAGGGTGAACGTCACCGGCTGGGCCAGCCAGACGTACCCGTCGTTGTAGAGGAAGTACGCCGTGTGCGTGCCTGCGCCGAGGTCGCTGCTGTCCAGCGTCACGTCGCCGGACGTCCCGGACACGTAGGACCAGACGGTCGAGGCGCCGTGGTAGTTCTGGTCGGTCGGTCCGTCGGCCGGGTTCTCGTAGAGGCCGACCCAGTTCAGGTCACCCGGCGTGTCCGTCGCGTAGTGGAAGGTCAGCGGGGCGCCGACGACCAGATCGGTCGAGGTCAGCGTCAGGGTGCCGTCGGCGGTGGGCCCGGACGTCGACGCCGCCACGAAGAACGACACCGGCCGGGCCAGCCAGCCGTAGCCGTCCTTGGCGAGGAAGTAGGCCACCTTGGCCCCAGGCGTCAGGCCGGTGGAGTCGAGGGTCACGGTGCCGCCGGCGTCGGTGACGTACTGGTAGGCCGTCGAGGCGCCGACGAACTTCTGGTCGATGGGTCCGTCGCTCGGATCGTCATAGATCGCAACCCAGTTCAGCGGGTCGACCTCGGCCGCGGCGGTGGAGTAGGTGAAGCTCAGCGGGTCACCCACCCGAGGGGACGCGGTGGTCAGCGTCAACGAGCCGTCGGTCGCCGGAGCGACGGGAGGCAGCAGCGTGAACGCGACGGGCGTCGCGAGCCACTGGTAGCCGTCGTCGGAGAGGAAGTACGCGATCTTGGTCCCGGCGGTCAGCCCGCTCGTGTCGAACGTGACGTCGCCGGACGCATCCGTGACGTACTGGTACGACGTCGAGGCGTGCCCGGAGTAGACCTGGTTGATCGGGCCGGTCATCGGGTCGTCGTAGATCGCGACCCAGTTCTTGGCGGTGACCTGGCCCGGGTCGGTCGCATAGTGCAGCGTGACGCTGTCCCCGACGCTCGGATCGGTAGTGGTGACCGTCAACGTCCCGTCCGCGGTCGGCCCCGCCGCCGACGCGCTGGAGGCGGTGGCCGCGCTCCCGAGCAGGGCACCCACGACGGCGATGACCGCCACGACGACAACGCTGCGCTTGCCCATGACTGCTGCCCCTTGCCTGGGATCCTCGCCTGGTGGATCGTCGCCCGACCGTCGGCGACCGCGTGAAGTCGACCGATCCCCGGTGATCAGGACCCGAACGGAGGATGGCACGAAGGTGGCCGTGGGCGGAAGGTTCGTGGCCGACCGGATCCCAGCAGCCGGGTCCGGCGAACCCGCTGGAAGGTCGCCGCGGTGTGCGCCGGGCGGCTGCGCGGGTTCGGCACCGACTACGGTCGCGTCAGCGAGTCCCGCTCGGCCGCAACGGAACCGGCTGGTTCGGCTGGTTCGGCTGGTTCGGCTGGTTCGGCGGCCGCGGCCGCGGTCCGGGCTCGCGCAGTCAGGATCTCGCGCTCCCGGTCGTTGCGGGTGAGCCCGGCCGCCCGGTCGAACTCGGCCCGGGCCTCGCCGGCCCGGCCGAGCTTGACGAGCAGGTCGCCGCGGACGCTGTGCAGCAGGTGGTAGCCCTGCAGTGCCGGCGCCTCGACCAGCGCGTCGACGATGGCCAGCGCGGCCTGAGGCCCGGAGGCCATCGAGACGGCGACCGCCCGGTTGAGCTCGACGATCGGGGACGGCATCACCTCGGCCAGGGTCGTGTAGAGGCCGGCGACGGCGGCCCAGTCGGTCTCCTCCGGCCGGTAGGCGCGCGCGTGGCAGGCGGCGATCGCCGCCTGCAGGGCGTACGGGCCGCCGGCGCCGTCGAGCTCCTCGGCCCGGGCGAGCGCCGCCAGGCCCCGGTTGATCAGCAGCCGGTCCCAGCGAGCGCGGTCCTGGTCCAGCAGGAGAACGGGCTCGCCGTCCGGGCCGGTCCGGGCCCGCACCCGTGAGGCCTGGATCTCGAGCAGGGCCACCAGCCCGTGCACCTCGGGCTCGTCCGGCGCCAGCTGGGCCAGGATCCGGCCGAGCCGCAAGGCGTCCTCGCACAGCGCGGGGCGCATCCAGTCCTGGCCGGCGGTCGCGGAGTAGCCCTCGTTGAAGATCAGGTAGATCACCTCGAGCACCGATGACAGCCGCTCGGGGCGCTCCGCGGCGGCCGGGACCTCGAACGGCACGGCGGCCTGCGTCAGCGTCCGCTTGGCCCGGACGATGCGCTGAGCGATGGTCGGCTCGGGCACGACGTACGCCCGGGCGATCTCCGTCGTGGTGAGGCCACCGAGCAGCCGCAGGGTCAGCGCGACGCGGGCCGGCACCGACAGCACCGGGTGACAGGCGGTGAAGATCAGCCGCAGGAGGTCGTCGTCGATGTCCGCCGATGCTGCCGCGTCGACCTGCTCGAAGTCGGCCCGCCCGCCCTCGGCCTCCTCGGTCTCCAGGACCCGGGCGATCTCGGCGTACTTCTGCTCCAGCGAGCGGTTGCGCCGGAACAGGTCGATCGCCCGGCGCTTGCCGACGGTCATCAGCCAGGCGCCCGCGTTGCGGGGTACGCCGGTCAGCGGCCACTGCTCCAGCGCGGCGACGACGGCGTCCTGGGCCAGCTCCTCGGCCAGCGCGACGTCGCCGGTGAGCCGGGCCAGGCCGGCGATCAGCCGGGCCGACTCCATCCGCACGACCGCCTCGACGGCAGCACTGGCCTCGGTCTCGGTCATAGGGACCGATCCCACCACACCCCGTCGCCGGCCCGACGCGGCCCGGAGCGGCACCCCCGATCGGCCGGCAACGGTGCAACTCTGCGTCAAGCGTGACGCAGAGTTGCACCGTTGCGGGGCCAGCACGGACGCGCGTGGCCGGGGTGGGTGGGTCAGAAGATGGGGCGGACCGTGGAGACGCCCTCGCCGGCGATGGCGAGGAACCGCTTGGTCCACTCGACGGCCTCGTCGACGTCGCGGCACTCCATGATCGCCCAGCCGCCGATCAGCTCCTTGGCCTCGGTGAACGGCCCGTCGAGCACGGTGAACTCGCCGCCCGAGTACTGGACCTTCCGGCCCTCGTTCGGGTCGCCCAACCCGCCGGCCGCCACCAGGGCTCCGGACCTGGTGGCGTCCTCCATGAACGCGTCCATCGCGGTGAACAGCTCCGGGGTGGGCGGCGGGATCGGGACCGACGGGTCGCCCAGGGTGTAGCAAAGGAATCGCATCTCAGTCTCCACTCTCTGCGGTGTGTCCTGCTGTGTACGACCACGCGTCGATCCTCCGGAGCCCGGATCGACACGGCCGGCGAACTTTCTTCGACCTTCTTCCCCCACGGCGCATCGCAGGCCTGCCATCACAGCAGAAGGGACGCCGCGAGGGTGCCGGCGGCCGCCACCGCGTACGCCGTGGTGGCCAGCCGTACGGCCCGGACCCGGCGCTCAGGGGCCCAGCCCCGGCGAGCCAGCAGCACGGCCAGCGCGGGCAGCACCAGCACCGCGTGCAGGGTCACGCCGTGCACCCACTTCAGCGAGCCCGCCGTGTCGTAGGCCGCCTGCCGGTGGCCCTGCCCGATCAGGACCTCGCCCTTGACGATCATCGACACCCCGACGGCCAGCCCCACGAGCAGGAAGGCGAAGCCGGCGCGCAGAGCCAGCCGCAGGTCCGGCGGCCCGTCCACCCGCCCCAGGAAGGCCGTCCGGGCCAGCGTCCCGAGCACGACGAGGAGCACGGCCCCGCCCAGCGCCAGGCTCATCGCGACGACGCGGTCCAGCGGCGTCTCGGTGTTGAAGTGCGAGGGCACGTGCCGCCAGGCCTGCAGGGTCACCCCGGCGACCTCGACGACGCAGTCCACGGTGAAGGCGCCCAGCAGCACCGCGCGGGCCCGGTCGCCCAACCTCAGGTAGGACGCCACCCAGGTGATGGTGATCAGCGTCAGCCCGAAGGACAGGCCGAAGGTCGCCGGCTTGCGCCACGACAACGGCCCCTCCCACGGCCGGTCGCCGACCAGGAAGACCCCGAGGTGGAAGACGCCGGAGGCGACCAGGGTCAGACCGACCGCGTACGCCGCGCGCTCGCCCCGGCGGGTGCCGGCCGGCAGCGCCCGCGCCGCCAGCCCGCTGAGGGTGCTGCTCATCGGCCCAGCGTGCCCGTCCCACCCGGGCCAGGTCGTCCCGCCGGAGGAGTATCCCGGCGTACCCCCGCGGGCGGCCTCGGTCGCGAGTCAGCCGGCTCCGCCTCGGCCCCGGCTGTCAGTGATCGCGGCTAGCGTCCGGGCATGGCGTCGATCGAGGACGTGCGGGCGATGGCGGCCGACCTGCCGCGCAGCTACGAGGTCGTGGTCCGTGACCGGGTGAAGTTCCGGGTCGGGCGGATCGTCTGGCTCGCCTTCTCGCGGGACGAGCAGGAGATGGGCTTCGCGTTCGACAAGGAGGAGCGGGCGGCGATGGTGGCCGCCGAGCCGGGCAAGTTCCTGATGCCGGGCCCGGCCGACCTCCGCTACAACTGGCTCGAGGTGCGCCTGTCGATGATCGACGTCGACGAGCTGCACGACCTGGTCCTCGACGCCTGGCGGATGGTGGTCCCCCAGAGCGTCGCCCGCGCCCACCTCGGTGGCTAGCGCAGCGTACGCCGCACGAAGTCGTCCCGATCGCGTTGTGCCGCAAGGAGATCCATCGAGTGGTCCACGGCGTACGTCTTGTAGGTCGCACCCGGCCCCGCCGCCGCGGCCATCTGGTCAGCCACGGTGAGAGGGATGAAGAAGTCGTCCGTGGCGTACTGCAGGAGCAGACGGCGCGGGTCATGCCCGACGAACGCGACGGGGTCCACCGTCGACAGCATCGAGGTGTACGCCGCCACCTGGTCGGCCGGCAGGTCCAGGAAGAACTCCACGAACCAGTTGGCCATCGTGGCGTCCGCGGCCATCACCACCGTCGAGCGGACCCGGGGGCGATCCACCGCCGACAGCAGCGTGGCGTACATCGCGCCGTAGTCGTGGCCCACCACGGCCACCCGCTGCGCGTCGACGTCGCGCCGGCCGTCGAGCAGGTCCAGCCCGCGGCTGAGCTGGACGACCTGCTTGACCACGCTGTCACGGTCCCGGACGTCACCGACCGGCCCGTAGTCGAACGGGAAGGTCAGCGTCGGCAGCAGGGAGAGGACCGGGCGCGGCCCGGACGCCAGCGCGACCGCCTCGTCCAGGAACTCGCTGCGGTTGGAGGTCTCGGCGTCGCCGAGCCAGTGCAGGAAGAGCGCGGCCGGGTGACGACCGGCCCGGTCCGGCACCACCAGGTACGCCGACACCGGATCCTGACCGGCCGCGCGGTAGGAGATGTCGTGGACGACCGCGTGACCCCGATGCTCGGAGCCGACCTCGGTGACCGAGACGTGCCCTCTGCGGTAGTCGAACTGGTGCACGAGCTGCGCCCAACCGCCCGCGGAGGTCCGGCCCCCGGAGGCGGCGCCGGCCGACGCCGACGCGATCGAGCCTCCCGACACCGTGAGCCCGATGACCACGACTGCTGCGGACAGGCTGCGTCTCATGACTGACTCCTAACGAGCATTCATCGATTCGATCATTAGACGCTAGAGGCGTCGGATAACCGAGGTCAATCCCCGTACGATCATTAGGTGGAGAACGCAACCATCCCGTTACTCGGCCCGGACGCGACGCCGCACGGGCTGGGCGGCCGGCTGTGCCTGTCGGTCGTGAACACCTTGTGGTGGCGCCGCAGCGACACCCCGATCGAGCAGCTCCACTCCTACGGCGACGTCGTCGCCGCGGTCGCCCGGGCCGGCTGGCTCCACCACCGCACCGAGATCGACATGACGGCGACCCGGCACCCGGTGCTGGCCGCCCGCGCCTTCCGGGCCGCCGTCGACCTGCGCGAGGACCTCGCGGTCGCGCTCGCGGCCGTCGCGGCCGGCGACCCGCCGCCGGCGCCCGCGTGGAGCCGGGTCGAGGCCGTGGCCGCCGAGGGCCTGGGCGCCCTGCGGCTGAGCCAGGCCGGTGACCGCAGCTACGTCCTGCGCTGGACCCGCGCGGGCCTCGACGTCCCCGCGCAGCAGGTCGCCGTCTCGGCCCTGGCCCTGCTCGCGTCGGACGACCTCGGCCGGGTCAAGCAGTGCGACGGACCCACCTGCGGCTGGGTCTTCCTGGACACGAGCCGGAACCGGTCGCGGCGCTGGTGCGACTCCCGCGAGTGCGGCAACCGCGAGCGGGTCCGGGCCCACTACCGGCGCACGCACGCCTCCTGAGTTTCGCTCGGCCCCGTGCGGGTCTAGCGTCCGGCGTGAACGATCCAGCCCTCAGCCGCGTCGGCCGGCGCGGCGGCGCCGCTGCGAGACCAGGAGGACCCATGCGCTCAGCCCCCACGTCGACCGGAGCAGTCCCCGGTCCCGGCGCCGCGTCCGGTTCGCCCGCCGGGCCGCCGGCCGGTCCACCCCCGCGGTCGGTGCGCCGGCGGGCGGCGATCGGCGCCAGCGCCGTGCTGGCCGTCGCCGCCGTCATCCCCCTGACCGGCGCGGCCTCCGCGTCGGCCCGGCCGGCGGTCACCCACAGCGCGGCCGTCGCGAGCCCGGGCGGCGCCCACGACGTCATGGCGAACCTGTTCGAGTGGAACTGGCCGTCGGTGGCCAAGGAGTGCGCGACGGTGCTCGGCCCGGCCGGCTACGGCGGGGTCCAGGTGGCCCCGCCGCAGGACTCGGTCAAGCGGACCGCGCTCAACACCGGCGAGACCGTCCTGCACCCCTGGTGGGAGGTCTACCAGCCGGTCGACTACAACCTGACCAGCCGGATGGGCGACGAGGCGCAGTTCAAGGCGATGGTGACGACCTGCCGCGCGGCCGGGGTGAAGGTCTACGTCGACGCGGTCATCAACCACATGACCGGCCAGGGTGCGATCTCCTACGGCGGCACGTCGTACACGCACTTCGAGTACCCCGGGCTCTACACCGCGGCCAACTTCCACCAGAAGGGCACCGACTGCCCGTCGGCGTCCGGCGGCATCGAGGACTTCAACAACCTGACCCAGGTGCGCAAGTGTGAGCTGGTCGGATTGGCCGATCTGCGGACCGAAACACCTTACGTACGAACGACTCTGGCCAGGTACCTGAACAAGCTCATCGGCTACGGCGTCTCCGGCTTCCGGGTCGACGCGGCCAAGCACATCGGCCAGCCGGACCTGGCCGCGCTCGAGTCCAAGCTGCACAACACCAAGGACGGCACGCGGCCCTACCTCGCCCTCGAGGTCTTCGGCGGCGGTCCCGGCATCCTCTCGCCGCAGGCCTTCACGTCGGTCGGCAGCGTCCTGGGCCTGGACGCCGACAAGCAGATCCAGGCGGCGTTCAAGAGCTACCCGGCCGGCGCGACCGGCAGCATCGCGACGCTGAAGGTGTTCGGCGTCGGGTCCGGCCTGCCGCCGGGCAACAAGACGCTGGTCTTCGTGCAGAACCACGACACCGAGCGCAACGGCGATGCCCTGAGCTACAAGGACAGCTCCAACACCCTCGCCAACGAGTTCCTGCTCGCCTACGGCTACGGGCGCCCGCAGGTCTACTCCAGCTTCACCTGGAACATCAGCGACGACTCCCCGCCGTCGGACGCCGACGGGATGATCACCGACACCGACTGCGCGAGCACGGCGTGGGCGTGCGTCGACCGCAACCAGGGCGTCGTGGGCATGGTCGGCTGGCACAACCAGGTCGGCAGCGCCCCGCTGAGGAACTGGTGGGACGACGGGCAGAACCTCGTGTCGTTCAGCCGGGGCAGCCGCGGCTGGATCGCCCTGAACAACGACCCGGCGGCGCACACCAGCACCTTCCGGACCGGGCTGGCCAAGGGCACCTACTGCGACGTCATCACCGGCAGCCTGAGCCACGGCTCCTGCTCCGGCCCGACGGTCACGGTCGACGGTCACGGCCGGGCCACCGTCACGGTCCCCGCCAAGGGTGCCGTCGCGTTCACGGTGGCCGACCTGGTGCACCGCTAGACGAGCGCCGGGCTGCACCGTTGCGGTCCGGTCTGTCCTGATCGGCTCAAGTCACTGCCCGTGACGCCGATTGAGGTATGTGAACCTGCCGTGGGGCCGCTCGGGGGGCGTCCGCTCCGTGCGACGCCTCTTCGCGACGTACGCCGTCGTGAGCCTCATCCCGGTGCTGATCCTGGGCGCAGTGCTGCTCACCCTGCTCAACCGGCTGGGCGACCAGCGCGGACTCGCTGAGGGGCGGGCCAAGGCCGACATCATCGCCCGCACCGCGATCGCCCCGCTGCTCGGCGACACCGACCTCCGGGAGGGGCTGACGACAGCGCAGCAGCGCACGCTGCGCGGCACCGTGTCGCTGGCGGTCAACGACAACCAGGTGTTGCGGGTCCGCGTTCGTGACCTGGACGGCCAGGTCGTCTTCTCCGACGACACCAGCAGCTCCCCCACGGACGAGAACGCGCTCGAGGCGGCCCGCGGCCGGACCGTGATCGAGCTGAGCCGGCTCAACGCCGACGACGACGCGGGCGACGAGACCGCGCAGCCGGGCAGTGGTGACGCCCAGGCCAGCGCGGCGGACGGCGAGGGCCCGGGGCCCCGAGTCGTCGAGGTCTACGAGCCGCTCACCAGCCCCGTCTCGGGCGACCGGATCGGGGTGCTCGAGCTCTACCTGCCGTACTCCCCGATAGCGGCCGACATCTCGCACGGCCAGCGGATGGTGACCCTGGCCCTGACCGGAGGGCTGGTCCTGCTCTGGCTGTCCATGCTCGCCGTCTCCTTGTCGGTGACCCAGACCCTGCGCCGCCAGTCGGTCACCAACGCCTTCCTGGCCCGACACGACGCGCTGACCGGCATGCCGAACCGGGCCCAGTTCACCCAGCGCGCCGCCCAGGCCATCGCGGGCGCGACCAGCGACCGGCCGGTGGCGATCGCGCTGATCGACCTGGACCGGTTCAAGGAGGTGAACGACACGCTGGGCCACCAGAACGGTGACCAATTGTTGATGATGCTCGCCGAGCGGCTGAAGCTCTACGTCCGCGAGGGCGACACCATCGCCCGGCTCGGTGGCGACGAGTTCGGGGTCGTGCTCTGCGGGATCCGCAGCGCCGGCGAGGCCGTGGAGGTGCTCGGCCGGCTGCGGTCGGTGGTCAACGAGCCGATCCAGATCAACGGCCTGCCGCTCGCGATCGAGGCCAGCATCGGCTTTGCCCTCGCTCCCGTTGACGGCACGGATGTCGGTGCGCTGCAACAGAAGGCCGACGTCGCGATGTACGTAGCGAAGCGCCAGCATGCCGGCATCACGCACTACCGCCCGGAGCAGGACACCTACGACTCCGCCAAGCTGACCCTGGTCGCCGAGCTGGCCACCGCCATCGCCGAGGACCAGCTGGTGCTGCACTACCAGCCCAAGGGCGACCTGCACGGTGGCCGGGTGATCGCAGTGGAGGCGCTCGTCCGGTGGCAGCACCCGACCCGCGGGCTGCTCTACCCGGACGCGTTCCTGCCCGCAGCGGAGCAGACCGAGCTGATCGACGACCTCACCCGCTGGGTGCTGCGTCGCGCCAGTTCCGCTCTGCCGCAGCTGGATCCGACCGGTCAACTCGCCGTCGCGGTCAACATCTCCGCCCGGAGCCTGAGCCGCACCGACTTCGCCGCCGACGTCTTCGCCGTCCTCGGGGAGACCGCCACCGACCCGGCACGGGTCATCCTCGAGATCACCGAGACCGCGCTGATGGCCGACCCGGCCCGCGCGGCGCGGACGCTGGTCGAGCTGAGCCGGGCCGGCCTGCGGATCTCCATCGACGACTTCGGCGCCGGGCACACGAGCCTCGGCTACCTGGCCACGCTGCCGATCACCGAGCTGAAGATCGACAAGGCCTTCGTGCAGTCGATGGTCCACGACGACCGCAACACCGCGATCGTCCGGTCGGTGATCGAGCTCGGGCACAGCCTTGGCTTCACGGTCACGGCCGAGGGCGTGGAGACCACGGACGCGCTGCGCCAGCTGACCGCGCTGCGCTGCGACACGGTCCAGGGCTACCTCCTGGCCAAGCCGGCCAGTGCCACCGACCTGCCCGACCGCCTGCTCGCCGCCGCGACGATCCTCGGCGCCAACAGCCGCCAGCTCCGCGCCACCTACCGCTGACGCCGCGAGTCCGGTCCCTCGGCCGGGTTCCGCTCAGGGCCGGGGGACCTCGCAGCCGTCCGGGCCGCACGCCGCGGCGCCGGACCCCGGGCCGGACCCGGCTGCGCCGGCTACCTCGCCCACCTTGCCCACCTCGCCCACCTCGCCCACCGGGACGAGCTGAGGGGTGCGGTCGGCCCAGGCGCGGCGCAGGGCCTGGTCGAACACCTCCACCGGCTGCGCCCCGCTGACGCCGTACCTCCCGTCGACGACGGTGAAAGGCACGCCGTTCGCGCCGTACGCCCGGGCCTGCTCGACGTCGGCGGCCACGTCGTCGGCGAACGCGTCGCTGGAGAGCACCTCCTCGACCCGGGCCGGGTCGAGCCCGGCGTCGGCGCCGATCCGCCGCAGCGTGTCAGGGTCGTCGACCACCTCGGAGTCGGTGAAGTACGCCGCCATCAGCCGCTCCTTGAGCCGGCCCTGCAGCGCCGGGCCGCCGGCCTCGAGCGCGAGGTGCAACAGGCGATGGGCGTCGATCGTGTTGGCCCGCGTGGCCCGGTCCAGGTGGTAGTCCAGTCCGTCGGCCGCCGCTACCTCGGTGACCCGCGCGTTCATCGCCAGGCCGGCCTCGCGGCCTCCGCCGTACTTGCGGCCCAGGTAGGTCGCGATGTCGCTGCCGCCGCCCGGCTGGTCCGAACGCGGAGTCGTGGGGTCGAGCTCGAACGAGCGCCACACGACCTCGACCTGGTCCCGGTGCTCGAACCCCGCCAGCGCGGCCTCGAGCCGGCGCTTGCCGATGTAGCACCACGGGCAGACGACGTCGGACCAGACCTCGACCACCAGCGGTACGCCGGCCGGCCGGCCGTCCTGCGTTGACGTCTGTGTCGAGGGGGACGGCTGGGCGGGCTGCGCGGTGGACGTCACGTCGAGGTTCAACCGGCGGCCCGGTGAGGCCATTCCTCTCCATCGCCACCTCGGCTGCTCTCCGCCGTACCCCGTCCCTGACCACTCTTGACACCTGCCAGCCCGATGGGACACTCTATAACTGAACTGTTCTGGAAGCGAAAGGTTATGGATGTCCGAAACGCAGCTCGACGCGGTGTTCGGGGCGCTGGCCGACCCGACCCGCCGGGCGATCCTGGCCCGGCTGACGGGCGGGGAGGCGACCGTGGCCGAGATCGCGGCGCCGTTCCCGGTGTCGCAGCCGGCGATCTCGCGGCACCTGCGGGTGCTCGAGGACGCCGGGCTGATCAGCCGGTCCCGTCAGGGGACGGCCCGGCTCAGCCACCTGCGGGCCGAGCCGCTGCGCGACGCCGTGTCCTGGCTGGCGGCGTACCAGGAGTACTGGGAGGAGAGCTACCAGCGCCTCGATCAGCTCCTGGCATCGCTCGACCGGGGCCGAAAGGCCTGACCTGCCAACGGAATCCTGATCGACCACCGGAAGGGAGAGGCAAGATGGGTACCACAGAGCTGACCGTCGAGCCGGGCTCGCACGCCCTGCACATCACCCGGGAGTTCGACGCCCCGGCCGACATGCTGTTCCGCGCGCACACCGAGGCGGAGCTGATGGCGCAGTGGATCGGGCCGCGCCGGTTGAGCACCCGCTTCGACCGGCTCGAGGCTCGCGACGGCGGCCGCTGGCGCTTCGTCCAGTGGGGCGAGGACGGCACCGAGCACGCGTTCCACGGCGTCTTCCACGGAGACCCGTCGGTCGACGGCGGGATCCGGCAGACGTTCGAGTACGAGGGCGTGCCCGGTGAGGTCTCGTTCGAGACGCTGACGTTCGAGGAGCACGAGGGGCGGACGACGCTGCACGCGACCTCCGTCTTCACCTCGGTCGAGGCGCGCGACGGGATGATCGCGGCCGGCATGGAGGGCGGCATGAACGAGGGCTACGACCGGCTCGACGAGCTGCTCAGCGCACAGGCCAAGGTCGGCTGAGGCCGGACGGGCCGTTGACCTCCGCTGATCAGGCCGGGTGGGTTCGGGTCGCACCGACCCGGGCCCGGAGACGCCACAACGGTGCAACTCTGCGTCAGGCGTGACGCGCAGTTGCACCGCTGCGGGCCGATCGGGGCCGGCTCGGGCTCCGGAGAGGGTCGGCTGGGGGCAGGTCGGCTCGGATCGGTTCGCGCGCCGAGACCTCAGGTGGCGCTCAGGTGGCGGAGGGGTCCGACTCCTGGAGCTCGGTCGGGGCGCCGTGCACCGCCGGTATCTGGCCCATCCGGCCGGCCTGGAAGTCCGCGAACGCCTGCTGCACCTCGGCCTTGGTGTTCATCACGAACGGCCCGGCCCACGCCACCGGCTCGCGGATCGGCAGGCCGCCGAGGATCAGGACCTCGAGCTGCGGCGTGTGGCTGTCCTGCTGGCCGGAGGCCTGCACCGACACGACGTCACCGGCGCCCATGACGGCGAGCTGCCCGGTCCGGATCGGCCGGCGGTCCGGGCCGACGACGCCGGACCCGGCCAGGACGTAGACCAGCGCGTTGAAGTCCTTGCGCCACGGGAGGTCCAGCCGCGCGGTCGGGGCCAGGGTCGCGTGGACCAGTGCCATCGGCGTGTACGTCGAGCCGGGACCCGCGTGGCCGTCGACCTCGCCGGCGATGACCCGCACGAGCGCGCCGGCGTCCGGCGTACTCAGCAGCGCGACGGAGTTGGCCCGGATGTCCTGGTAGCGCGGGGCCGCCCACTTCTGGGCCTTGGGCAGGTTCACCCAGAGCTGGATGCCGTGGAACAGGCCGCCGCTCATGACCAGGGACTCCGGCGGCTTCTCGATGTGCAGGATCCCGCCGCCGGCCGTCATCCACTGGGTGTCGCCGTTGGTGATCGTGCCGCCACCGCCGTTGGAGTCCTGGTGGTCGAAGATGCCGTCCATGATGTAGGTCACGGTCTCGAAGCCGCGGTGCGGGTGCCAGGGCGTGCCCTTGGGCTCACCCGGCGCGTACTCGACCTCGCCCATCTGGTCCATGTGCACGAACGGGTCGAGCTTGGCCAGGTCGACGCCCGCGAACGCGCGGCGGACCGGGAAGCCCTCGCCCTCGAAGCCGCTCGGCGCGGACGTCAGGGAGACCACGGGGCGCGGCGTCGACGCGCGGGGGTCCGGCGCGATGCGGGGCAGGGTGGTCAGGTCGTCGACGGTGATGGCGGGCATCGGGTCCTCCTAGCGGACGGATCAAGCCTTGCGCCGATGGTAACAGTGTTTGCACTCGCAACTATTCCAGCGGTCGAGCGGGGACCGACCGGGCGCGGGATCGCTCGGCCCAGGGCCGCAGCTAGGCCGCCTCGTCCAGGAAGGCCGACCACGACGGGTGGCTGACCTCGCTGCCACGCAGGGCCCAGGCCGGCCCGCGGGGTGCGTGTGGGCGGACCTTGAGGCTCCAGCCCATCTCGTCCGGCGTCCGGTCGCCCTTCACGCCGTTGCACCGCAGGCAGCAGGCGACCAGGTTGGCCCAGGTGTCCGAGCCGCCCCGCGAGCGCGGTACGACGTGGTCGACGGTCGAGGCCCCGCGGGAGCAGTAGGCGCAGCGGTGACCGTCCCTGCGCAGCACCCCGCGCCGGGTCACCGGGACCGAGCGCCGGTAGGGCACCCGGACGTAGCGGGCCAGCAGGATGACGGACGGCGTCGGCATCTCCAGGTGCGCGGAGTGCAGCGGCTCCCCGGAGTCGGCCAGCATCGTCGCCTTGCCGGCGAGAACGAGCACCACGGCCCGGCGGAAGGACACGACGGCCAGCGGCTCGAAGCCGGCATTGAGCACCAGGGTCCGCACGGCACGCCCCTTTCGAGACACAGCAGCGCGCCTGGCTGGCGCGCCCAGGCGCATGCTACGTGCCGAAAGCGGGTGGGGTCACGTGTATTCGGCCGAAGCCGAGGGTGCGAGCGAGGTCAGGCCGACGTCACGCAGTGGCCGAGCCGGGTGCGGGACCCGAGGATCAGCCGACCCGCCCGTACGTCGCGCCCGAGGAGTAGACGGCCCGCTTGCTGATGACCCCGCCGGTGTGCGGGGAGTCCCACATCATGCCGCCGCCGGCGTAGATGCCGACGTGGCCGGGGAAGAAGACGAGGTCCCCCGGCTTGGCCTCGCTGCTCGAGATCCGGGTCGTGGCGCTGCGCTGCTCGCTCGACGTGCGCGGGAGGCTGACGCCGACCTGGGCCATGACGTAGCGGACGTAGCCGGAGCAGTCGAAGCCGGCGGGCGTGGTGCCGCCGTACACGTAGGCGATGCCGGCGTACCGGGCGGCGATGGCCATGACGGCCGCGCCGAACTGCGAGGAGCCCGGGGCGCCGGCCTTGACCGGGGCGATCGGGCCGTAGACGACGCGCGAGGCGGCATGGACGCCGACCCGGGCGGCCGAGCGGGAGACGTGGCCGGCGCGGGCGGCGGGGGCGATCAGGTGCCCGGGCGCGCGGACGGCGACGGTCGCGGGGAGAGGCGACCGTGGTGGCGCTGAAGCTGCTGTCACCGAAGGCAGGAGCGGCGGCCGAGCTGACGTCGTGCGTCAGTGGCGCAGTGCCCTGGTGGGTTGGGGTGGCGCTGGCCTGGGCGATGCCCAACGACGCAACCAGCCCACCGGAGACGGCGAGCACGGCCGACGCCTTGACGGCGGGCGTTGCGTTGGTCGAGACGGCCTGGCTGAGGGCGGTAAGCGGCGTCTTCGCACGCGCTGGCGCGCGGTGACGTCCGGCCTCGGGGGTCGACACGTAGTAAAGCCTCTCCGTCGCCTACGAGGTGAGCTGTCGGGTTCGGGTGGAGAGCACCCGGCCTCGTCGTAGGCGTCGTGAGCCGACCGCCGCCGACTCGGCTTCACCCCAAGGGCCGGTGCTCGCGGCGGACTGGCGACGTCCGCCGATCGCTCCGACCCGAAGTGGGTCCCCCGCCTCTGCCATGCGGTTGTACGGTCCTCGGTCGCGGTGGCAGAGCTCGGCGTCCGCGTGAGGGCTTCCCTGGAGGGGTGGGAAGCGAAAACCAACGTACACAAGGTGAGCTCAAATGTCACACCTAGGTCACGGCCTGGTTGTCTGCGGCCACGATTGCCCGCACGGCGGGTGGACGCAGAGCGACGGGATTCGCCCGAACGGGCTAATCGCGGTCGGTCGCGGCTAGTCGAGCACGCTGACGGGCACAGCCACGAAGACGTGGGCGGCGATCTCGGCGTCCAGCTCGACGTCGGCCGCCCCCGTCGGTCATGACGAGGACGCCCGGTCGCAGCCCGGCGACCCGGACCGTGGCCCCCGGCTGGAGCCCGGCCACGTGCAGCAGGCTCAGCACGTCGTGGTCCAGCTGGGCCGGCTCGCCGAGCCGGCGGACCACCACCTCGACCGGCTCGGCGCCCGCGGCGCCGGCCAGCTCGGTCAGCGGGCGCAGCGTCCCGAGGGCGTCCAGGAAGTCCTCGGCCGACGTCGTCGCGCCGAGCTCCTCCAGCCCTGGGATCGGCGTGCCGTACGGCGACTCGGTCGGGTTGCGCAGGACCTCGAGCAGCTTGCGCTCGACCCGCTCGCTGATGACGTGCTCCCAGCGGCAGGCCTCCTCGTGGACGTACTCCCACTCCAGACCGATGACGTCGACCAGCAGCCGCTCGGCCAGCCGGTGCTTGCGCATCACCCGCATCGCCTTGGACCGGCCCTCGTCGCTCAGCTCCAGGTGGCGGTCGCCGGAGACCTGCACCAGGCCGTCGCGCTCCATCCGGGCCACGGTCTGGGAGACGGTCGGGCCGCTGTGCCCGAGCCGCTCCGCGATCCGGGCGCGCAGCGGCACGATGCCCTCCTCCTGCAGCTCGTAGATCGTCCGGAGGTACATCTCCGTCGTGTCGATCAGGTCACTCACTGGGTGACTCCCTGTGGGCTTCGTGCTGGCTCGGCTGGCCTCCTGGCGCGAACGCCGTACGGCGGTCCGCCTGTTCCGGCCCTACCCTCCCACGCCGGAGGCGGTGGTGCTCCGGGCGGGAGGCGTGCTCGGGTGGACGCGATCGTGTGGCTGCGCCGCGACCTGCGCCGGGGCGACCATCCGGCCCTGCTCGCGGCGGCCAGGGAGGCGACGGCGGCCGCGTCCTGCCGCTCTTCGTGATCGACCCGGCGCTGTGGGGCCCGCCGGTCCCCCCCGCCGGGCTTGGCTGCTCCGCTCGCTCGCGCCCTCTCCGAGCGGCTCGACGGCGCCCTGGTCGTGCGGCCCGGCGACCCCGTCGGGTCGTGCCCCAGGTGGTCGCCGAGCTGGGCGCCGGCGGTAACGCCGGCGCCGGTGCACGTCAGCGGCCGACGCCGGCCATACGGCCGCCGGCGCGACGACGCCGTCGCCGCGGCGCTGGAGCAGGCCGGGCAGCCGGCTGGTCCGCACCGGCACGCCGTACGCCGTCGGGCCCGGCACTGTGCGCAAGCCGCGACGGCACGGCGTACCAGGTCTTCACGCCGTTCGCCCGCGCCTGGGCCGAGCACGGCTGGCCGGGCCGGCGCCCGAGCCGGCCGGGCTGCGCTGGGCCCGGTCGGTCGAGAGCGAGGACGCTGCCGGACGAGTCCGACCTCGGTGGCCTCGAGCTGCCGCCGTCGGCGAGGAGGCCGCGCGGGAGCGCTGGCGGGCGTTCCTTCGACGGCCGCTGGAGGACTACGGCGACGCGACCGCGACCGGCCGGACCTGGACGGGACGTCGGGGCTCTCGGCCCACCTGAAGTACGGCGAGATCCACCCCCGGACGTTGCTGGCCGACCTGGCCCGGCGACGGGGCCGGGGGTCGAGCCGCATTCCGCACCGAGCTGGCCTGGCGGGAGTTCTACGCCGACGTGCTGTGGCACCGGCCGGAGTCGGCGCGCGGAGTACTTCCTGCCGCAGCTGGCCGGCATGGAGTGGTCGCGGCCGGGGGCGCACTTCCACGCCTGGCAGGAGGGACGGACCGGCTTCCCGTTCGTCGACGCGGGCCTGCGGCAGCTGCGGGCCGAGGGCTGGATGCACAACCGGGTCCGGATGGTGGTCGCGAGCTTCCTGGTCAAGGACCTGCACGTGGAGTGGCAGCACGGGGCGCGGCACTTCATGCGGTGGCTGCGGGACGGCGACCTGGCCTCGAACTCGCACGGCTGGCAGTGGGCCGCCGGGTCGGGCACGGACGCAGCGCCGTACGTCCGGGTGTTCAACCCGGTCACCCAGGGGCTGCGGTTCGACCCGGAGGGGGACTACGTGCGGCGCTACGTTGCGGAGCTGCGGCACCTGCCCGGCCCGGCGGCGCACCAGCCGTGGGACGCGGGGCGGTCCGGCCTGGACGGCTACGCCCACGGCTATCCGCGGCGGGTGGTCGACCATGCCGCCGAGCGGCTCGAGGCCCTGCGCCGGTTCGAGTCCGTCCGCGCCACCTGACGCTGCTGCAGCCGACCCCGGCTTGTCTTGGCCGTCGGTTCCGGGTTTGGCCGTCGGTTCCGGGTTTTGGGTCGGACATTTCGGGCATTGACTCCGGACTCGACCGCCAAACCCGGAACCGACGGCCAAGACGAGAGGGGGTGGGGTCAGGCGGGGATGTCGCGGCGGCGGTAGGCCGCGAGGGCGGCGGCCAGGAGTACGACGGCCAGGGCGATGAGGACGAGCAGCGGCACAAGGTCACCCGCGGGGACGGACGCCGCCGGCAGGTGCGGCACGTGCGAGTACGGCGAGACGTCCTCCAGCCACCCCGGCAGGCCCAGGACCGCACCCAGCGGCCCGACCAGCACGGCGACACCGAGCACCCCCCAGGCCAGCACCGCCCGCACCGGCAGGAGACCCACCAGCGCGGCCGCGATCGCCGCGAGCACCCACACCGCCGGAGCCTCGGCCAGCGCCGCCAGCAGCAAGCGCGGCAGCTGGCGCCCGACCGACCCGTCGGCCAGGCCGTGCCCCAGCCCTGCGGCCAGGCCCAGCACCGCCAGCAGCGCGGCGCTGCCACCCAGGGCGACCACCAGGCGGCTCGCGACGAGCCGGCCCCGGCTGACCCCGGCCGCGAGCACCGGCTCGACCCGGCCGGCCTCCTCCTCACCGCGCAGCCGCAGCACGGCCAACACCGCGTACGCCGACACCGCGACGCCGGCGATCCCCAGCGAGGCGGCCAGATAGCTGTCCACCAGGTCCTGCCGACCGCCCAGCTCGGCCAGCAGGTCGGCCGTGCCCGACCCCTGGTCGACGAGCGAGCCGACCTGCGTGGCCAGCCAGCCGAGCAACCCGCCGAGCGCCGCCATCGCCAGCGCCCAGGCCGCGAGCGTGGCCCGCTCCAGCCGCCAGGCCAGCCCGAACGTCCCGGCCAGCCGCGGGCTCGCCGCCGCCGGGCCGGGCCGGCTGGCCAGCAGGCCCGCGCCGAGGTCCCGACGGGCGCGCAGGACTCCGGCCACCAGACCCAGGCCGGCGGCCGTCGCCAGCGGCAGCAGCAAGACCCACCACCGCGGCTGCCCGGCGTACGGCTCGAGCCGCTGCACCCACCCGATGGGTGACGCCCAGCGCAGCCAGCTCACCGTCGACGACCCGTCCGCGACCGCTCGCAGGACGTACGACGCGCCGAGCACGGCGCCCGCCAGCCCGTTCGCCGCCCGTGACGTGACGCAGAGCTGCGCCGAGAGCGCCCCGACCCCAGCGAAGACGAAACCCGTTGCGGTGAAAGACGATCCAGCCCCGACAGCCCCCCAGCCACCGGCGCCGACGGCCGCCAGGCCGAGCCCGACGAGCAGCCCGAGCGCGAGCGCCGTACCCCCCGCCAGGGCCAGCGCCGCAGCCAGCGGAGCCGGGCGCCCGACCGCTCCGGCGCCGGTGAGCTCGGCCAGCCCCGCCTCCTCCTCGGCCCGGGTGTGGCGCACCACCGTGAAGACGGCGAGCAGGCCGGTCAGCACCAGCGCCAGGCCGCCCGGCTTCCACATCGCGATGCCGCCCACCGTGTCCAGCTGGGCCGGCGGCCCGTAGAGCGCAAGCGTCGCCGGCGTCTTCGCGAGCCCCCGCGCGACCTCTGCCAGCGAGGCATGCGTCGGGTAGAGCGCCGCGGTGCTCTTGGCCGACCCGGCCATCACGCCGGCCAGGACGAGTACCCACGCCGCCAGCCGGACCCGGTCCCGCCGCGCCGCCCCCCGCAGCAGGGTCAGCGCGCCGGTCATGACGCCCCCGCCCCTTCGTAGTGGCGCAGGAACAGCTCCTCCAACGTGGGCGGCCGGACCTCCAGCGACACCACCCCGGCCGCGGCGAGCGCCGACAGCGTCGCGTCCATCCCGCTCGGGTCGACCTGGCAGCGCAGGCTCGCCCCGTCGGTCACCACGTCGTGCACCCCGGGCCGGCCGGCGAACCCGGCCGGCAGGTCGCCCGGGCGCTCCAGCTCGGCGACCACGCTGGTGCGGGTCAGGTGCCGGAGCTCGGCCAGCGTGCCGGTCTCGACCGAGCGGCCGCGCCGGATGATGGTCACCCGGTCGGCCAGCGCCTCGACCTCGCTCAGGACGTGGCTGCTCAACAGGACGGTGACCCCGAGCTCCCGGACCTGCCCGACGTACTCCCGGAAGACCTCCTCCATCAGCGGGTCCAGCCCTGCGGTCGGCTCGTCGAGCAGCACCAGCTCCGCCCCGCCGCTGAGCGCTGACAGCAGCGCGGCGACGAGGACGACCTTGCGCCGGTTGCCGGTGGAGTACGCCCGCACCCGCCGGGTCGGGTCGAGCTCGAAGTGGGTCAGCAGCTCGGTACGCCGCGCGGCGTCGACCCGCGTCCCGTGCAGCCGGGTGATCAGGTCGAGCGACTCGCCACCGGTCAGGCCGGGCCACAGGTCGACGTCGCCGGGCACGTAGGCCAGCCGACGGTGCAGGGCCACGGCGTCGGCCCAGGGGTCGCGGCCGAGCAGCTCGACGGCACCGCCGTCGGCACGCAGCAACCCGAGCAGCACCCGGATGGTCGTCGACTTGCCGGCGCCGTTGGGCCCGAGGAAGCCGTGGACCTCCCCCGCCCGCACCTCCAGGTCCAGGCCGTCGAGGGCGCGCACGTGGCCGAACGTCTTGGTCAGGCCGTGCACCCGGAGGGGATCAGGGGTCGTCGTACTCACCCGTTCGAAGTTACACTTGCTTCACAATTTTGTGAAACTCATAAACCGAGCGAGAGGACGCGCCCATGACGGCGGACGTGGCCCGGGTCACGGAGCAGATGGCCGCGACCTTCATCGACTGGGGCCTGCCGCCCACACCGGCCCGGATCCTGATGGCCCTGACGATGACCCAGCAGGACGGCCTGACCGCGGCCGAGCTCGCCGGGCAGCTGGGCGCGAGCGCCGCGGGCATCTCCGGCGGCGTCCGCTACCTCACCCACGTCGGGCTGGTACGCCGCGAGCGCCGGCCCGGATCCCGCCGGGACGTCTACCGGCTGCCGGCCGACGCGTGGTACGAGTCGAGCACCTCCAAGGAGGGCGAGTTCGCGCGGTTCGTCGAGCTGGCCGACGAGGCCGTCCGAGCGCTCGACGCCCCTGGCTCCGCGGCCGAGACCCGGGTGCTGGAGATGCGGGAGTTCTTCCACTTCATCGGGGGCCAGCTGGGCCGGATCCGGGCCGAGTGGCAGGCGACCAAGGCCCGATCGGGGATGCCCTCGAGGGGCTGAGACGCCCGCAACCCTCCACCAATCCGCCTGACCCTGCGCGCCGAACCATCGGCGGCAGGGTTTGGCTGTGTGCGGCGGAGGGGCCGTATGACAGCCGCCCTGCCAGAATCGAGGAGGAAGCAGTGGCGGCAGTGAGGGCTGGTGATCCCGTGAGTCGAGGGCAGCGCCGGCTGAAGTCGGTTCCTGGCTCCTCCGCTCATGCCCACGCCGCCTCCACCGCGAGGGGTGCCGCCGCTGGCTCTCCCCTCGACGAGGTGCTCTCGCTGGTCGCCCGGGGCGACGAGCGAGCCTTCGAGCGGCTGTACGACGCGGTCGCCGGCCCGGTCCACGGACTCATCCGGCGGGTGCTGCGCGACCCGGCCCAGGCCGAGGAGGTCACCCAGGAGGTGTTCCTCGAGGTCTGGCGGACGGCGACCCGGTTCGACCCGTCCCGCGGCAAGGCGATGACCTGGGTGATGACCATGGCGCACGCCCGGGCCGTCGACCGGGTCCGCTCGTCGCAGGCCTCGACCGACCGCGACCTCAAGGTCGGCACGCGGGACTACGCCGCGGCGTACGACGAGGTGGCCGAGGAGGTCGAGAGCCGGATCGAGCAGGTGCAGGTACGCCGCTGCCTCGGCGGCCTGACCGAGCTCCAGCGCGAGTCGGTCACCCTCGCCTACTACGGGGGATACACCTACAGCGAGGTCGCCGACCTGCTGACCGTGCCGCTCGGCACGGTGAAGACCCGCTTGCGCGACGGGCTGATCCGGATGCGCGACTGCATGGGGGTGGAGGCATGACCGTCGAGCTGCACACGCTGACCGGGGCCTACGCCGCCCACGCCGTCAGCCCCGACGAGGCTGCCGACTTCGAGGCGCACCTGGCCGACTGCCCGTCCTGCCCGCAGGAGGTCCGCGAGCTGGTCGCCACCGTGGCCCGGATGGGCGAGGCGGAGTACGTCCTGCCCCCGGCCGAGCTCAGGTCCCGGGTGCTGGCCGAGATCCGGCAGACCCGCCAGCTGCCGCCGCCCGCCGGCGCGCACGCCCTGGACGCGCGCGATGCCCAGGTGGTCGAGCTGGCCGGTCGCCGCCGCAGCCGCCTGCTCACCCTGGTCGCCGCCTCGGTCGCGGCCGTGGCCCTGATCGGCGGGGGCATCGCCGGGGGCATCGCCGTCCGCGCCAACCACCACGCGCACCAGGTCGAGCAGGCCGACGCGGCCATCGCGTCGGTCCTGTCCGCACCCGACGCCACGTCGGTCAGCGCCAACGGCCCGGCCGGCGCACGGGCCACGGCCGTGGTCTCGGCGGTCCGTGGTGCTGCGGTGTTCTCAGCGGCCGGCATGCCGGCGACCCCGGGCACGCGGGTCTGGCAGCTCTGGGTCATCAACGCCTCGGGCGCGCGGTCGGTCGGCGTCCTCACCCGCAAGGCCGACGGGTCGGTCCTGCCGGTCGTGGCCAAGAACGTCCCGGCGGGCACGGTCAGCTTCGGCGTCACGTCCGAGCCGGCGGGCGGCTCGAAGCAGCCGACCACGACGCCGGTCCTGCTGATGCCGCTGCACGCCTGACCGGCCGGACACATCTGACCGGCCGGACGGACCGCTCCCGCGGCTCCTCGCTGTGCCGCCCTCGGCGAACATCGCACAATCCCGTTGCCGCTACGCCGGACCCGACTTAAGGTCGGCGTACACGGGAAAGGAGGTGGTCCGTCAAGTGATTGACATACGGACGCGTGAGGTGGCTGCCAGCTAGCCGCCCGTCATTTGGGACGGACACCTGACCGACCCGTTTGCCGGTCTCCGGCATGCGAGCCTCAGGCAGTCACCGCAGCCCACGGGTACGCCGCGCCTCGTCCAGCGCAGCAGGTCGAGCCTCTCGACCGGCCCGTGGGCTGTTCCCTGCCCAGGGCCTTGTCGAGTCGCGCGGATCGTGGAACTTCACCCGCGCCATGACCCGGGTGATGTTCCACGGTCCTGGCGATTCAGGGCTGGAGGCGCATCCGGGTCCACGCGGCCGGGTCGTCCAGCGGTGTCCCAGGCGGTGCGGCGTACCGGACCCGGTCGTGCAGCCGCGACGGCTGGCCGACCCACAGCTCGACCTCGACCGGCCGGAGCCGGAAGCCGCCCCAGTAGTCCGGCAGCGGCACGTCGAGGGGCGACCCGGTGTCCGGCCAGCGGGCCTCCTCGGCGGCGACGGCCGCGACGAGCTCGGCCCGCGAGCCGACCGGCTGCGACTGGTGCGAGGCCCGCGAGGCCACCTGGGAGCCCCGCGGCCGGGAGGCGAAGTACGTCGCGGACTCCTCCCGGGAGACCGGCTCGACCGGGCCGCGCAGCCGGACCTGCCGGTACATCGGGTGCCACGGCAGCACCACCGACGCCCAGGCGACCCGAGACAGCTCGGCCGCCTTGGTCGAGTCGAGATTGGTGTAGAACTCCGCACCCCGGGCGTCGAGGCCCTTGAGCAGGACGGTGCGGGCGTTCGGGTGGCCGTCGGCGTCGACCGTGGAGAGCACCATCGCCGCCGGCTCGTCCACCCGCTCGTCGGCCACGGCCGCGGCGTACCACTCGCGGAGCAGCCCGAGCGGCGCCGGCGGCAGGTCCTCGCCCAGGCCGGGGGCGTCGTAGGAGCGGCGGGCCAGCGGGTCGACGATCGGCGGGGCAACGACCGCGTCGACGATCGGTTCGCCGGCGGCCATCAGGCCGGCAGCTGGATCGCGTCGTGGTGGTCGTGCAGGGTCGCCTTGGCGTCCGGGTGCGCCCGCAGCCAGGCGATCCGGTCCCGCGACTCCTCGTCGTCGGCGCGGTAGACCACGACGCGGGTCTCGGGTGAGCCGGTCAGCGCCAGGCTGGTGGTCGTCGCCCGGATCTCGCCGACGGCGGCGTGCCGGAACACCTTGCGCATCGGTCCGGGAGCGGCCACCTGCTGCTGGGCCCACATCTGGGCGAACACCGGGCTGGCGCCGCGGAGCGCGTCGAGGAAGCTCTCCCACTCCGGCTCGCCCACGTGCCGGCCATAGCCCGAGCGCAGCATCGCCACGAGCCGCGGCAGCTCCAGGCCCGGGTCGACCAGCGGGTTGCAGCACGCCGGGGACGTGAAGATGCACCACACCGTGTTGCGCCGCCCGTTGCCGCTGATGATCCCGGAGAAGATCGCGGCGTACGACGCGTTCCACCCGAGCACGTCGTAGCGCGCGTTGGTCAGCATCGCCGGCAGCGGGTCGAGCGCGTCGAGGATCTCCTGGACGTCCTCGGAGATCCCGGCGACGGCGGGCGTGCCCGGCGGCGGCAGCTCGGCCAGGTGGTAGAGGTGATCGCGCTCGGCCGCGTCGAGCCGCAGGGTCCGGCTGATCGCCTCGACCACCTGCTCGCTGGCGTTGATCGGGCGTCCCTGCTCGAGCCAGGTGTACCAGGTCACCCCGACGCCGGCGAGGTTCGCGACCTCCTCGCGGCGCAGGCCCGGGGTGCGCCGTCGCGGGCCCGGCGGCAGGCCGACCACCTCAGGCGTGATCCGGCCGCGGCAGGCGCGCAGGAACGCCGCGAGCTCGGTCCGGCGGGCGGTCGCAGTCGTGCTCATGATCCCCATCCTGACGGTTCGAGGCAGCGGGCGCACCGGCGTTTCCGGGTGCTGTCGGTACCAGTATGAGCAGGCTCTCACTACCTGGATCGGATCGGGCGCACGATCGATTCATGACTGAGAGCGTGACCACCCGGCCGACCCAGCAGACCGGGCCGACCCAGCAGACCGGGCCCACCGGGCCGACCCCCGACACCCTCGACCGGGTCGACACCCGCGGCACGAGCCGGCCGGGACTGCTCCTGGCCCTCGTGCTGGTCGGCCAGTTCATGGCCCTGCTCGACGTGGCCGTCGTCAACGTCGCCGCCCCGTCGATCCGCGGCGAGCTCGGGTCCTCCGGCGCCGGGATCCAGCTGGTCGTCTCGGGCTACACGATCGCGTACGCCGTGCTCCTGATCACCGGGGCCCGGCTGGGTGAGCGGGTCGGCTACAGCCGGGTCTTCCTGGCCGGCCTCGGGCTGTTCACGGCGGCGTCCCTGGCCTGCGCGCTGGCGCCCACGACGTCGACGCTGATCGGCTTCCGGGTCGCCCAG
Source organism: uncultured Actinomycetota bacterium (assembly GCA_963795385.1). Classification (GTDB taxonomy): domain Bacteria; phylum Actinomycetota; class Actinomycetes; order Actinomycetales; family CAVURS01; genus CAVURS01. The sequence goes on along the minus strand of CAWCHK010000002.1, from coordinate 140,529 downwards.
GGCGCGGGCTCGGCGCTGATGGTGCCGCAGGTCATCAGCCTGATCCAGCGCACCTTCGTCGGGCCGGCGCGGGTCAGGGCGCTCGGGGCGTACACCGCCGTGCTGTCCTCGGGCATGGTCGTCGGCCAGGTCGTCGGCGGCCTGCTGGTGACGGCCGACGTCTTCGGCACGGGGTGGCGCGCGGTGTTCGCGGTCAACGTGCCGATCGGCCTGGTCCTGCTGGTCGCGGGCGGCCGGCTGCTGCCCCGCTTCGCCGGTACGCCGCGTGACCTCGACCTCGCAGGGCTTCTGGCCCTGTCGGCAGCGGTGTTCCTGCTCGTCGTACCGCTCGTGATGGGGCACGAGGAGCACTGGCCCGGGTGGGGTTGGGCGATGATCGGCGCCAGCGTCGTGGCGGTCGCGGCGTTCGTCCTCTTCGAGCGGCAGCTGTCGCGACGCGGAGGCCACCCGCTGATCCGCGGCCGGGTCCTCACCTCGCCGGGCCTGGCCGTGGCGGCGGTCTCGATGCTGCTGGTGATGGCCGGGGTCAGCGGCTTCATGTTCGCGTTCACGCTGCACCTGCAGGGTGGGCTCGGCCAGAGCGCGCTGCGGGTCGGCCTGACCTTCGCGCCGATGGCGGCGGGCTTCGGGCTGGGCGGCCTGTGGTGGCGCCGGCTGCCGGCGGCGTGGCACCACTTCCTCCCGGTGACCGGGCTGCTGGGCTGCGCGGCCGGGTACGTCGCACTGGCCCTGGCGATCACGTCCGGGCGGCCGATCCCGGCGGCGCTGGAGGCCGCGATGGTGGGCATGGGTGCGCTGGCCGGTGTGGCGTACGGGCAGCTCTTCGCCTCGGCGCTGAGCCGGGTGCGGGTGCAGGACGCGGCCGACGCGAGCGGTGTGATGGTGACGGTGCTCCAGCTCGGTCAGGTGCTGGGCGTCGCGGCGTTCGGCACGCTCTTCCTGTCCACCCTGGCCGCGCACGCGAGCGCCCGGGACTCCGGGCACGCGGCGGAGCTGGCCGCCCTGGGGGTCGCGGCGGCCACCGCGGTCGCGGGGGTGCTGTCGGCGTTCCGGCCGCGGGTCGGCCAGGTCTGAGCGTCGGCCCGCCGACGTCCGGCCGGCGGGATCCCGGCCGGCCAGGGGCCGGACGTGGCGTGCACCACCTGGCCGGCCCGACACCCCGATCCGGGGCGTACTCTCCCCGCTGAGACGCCCCGATCGGGCACCGGACGGCGAAGGAGCCCCACATGGCTGAGCCCACACCAGGATTCGTGCCCGGCCTCGAGGGCGTCGTGGCGTTCGAGTCCGAGATCGCCGAGCCGGACCGTGAGGGCGGCGCGCTGCGCTACCGCGGCGTCGACATCACCGACCTGGTCGGCAACGTGTCGTTCGGCAACGTGTGGGGACTGTTGGTGGACAACGCCTTCGAGCCCGGCCTCCCGCCGGCCGAGCCCTTCCCCCTCCCGGTCCACAGCGGGGACGTCCGGGTCGACGTGCAGAGCGCGCTCGCACAGCTCGCACCGGTGTGGGGCTTCCGCCAGCTGCTGGACATCTCGCCGGAGCAGGCCCGGATGGACCTGGCCCGGGCCTCGGTGATGGCCCTGTCGTTCGTCGCGCAGTCGGCCCGAGGCCAGGACCGGCCGATGGTGCCGCAGCGCGAGGTCGACAACGCGCACACCATCGTCGAGCGGTTCATGATCCGCTGGCGCGGCGACCCGGACCCGCGCCACGTCGAGGCGGTCGACGCCTACTGGACCTCGGCCGCCGAGCACGGCATGAACGCCTCGACCTTCACGGCCCGGGTGATCGCCTCGACCGGCGCCGACGTCGCGGCCTGTCTGTCCGGCGCCGTCGGCGCGATGAGCGGTCCGCTGCACGGCGGGGCGCCCTCGCGGGTGCTGCACATGATCGAGGGGGTCGAGCAGACCGGCGACGCGTCGACGTACGTCCGGGGGGTCCTCGACCGGGGCGAGCGGCTGATGGGCTTCGGGCACCGGGTCTACCGGGCCGAGGACCCGCGGGCAAGGGTGCTGCGGGCGACCGCGCAGCGGCTCGGGGCGCCGCGCTATGAGGTCGCGGCCGCGCTGGAGAAGGCCGCGCTGGACGAGCTGCACGCGCGCCGCCCGGACCGGGTGCTCGCGACGAACGTCGAGTTCTGGGCGGCGGTCATCCTGGACTTCGCCGAGGTGCCGGCCGCGATGTTCACGCCGATGTTCACCTGCGCCCGGACGGCAGGCTGGTCGGCGCACATCCTGGAGCAGCAGGCGACCGGCCGGTTGGTCCGCCCGGCCGCGCGCTACGTCGGGCCGGGGCCGCGCGCGCCCCAGGACGTCTCGGGCTGGACCGAGGCCGTGCACGAGAGCGCCCCGACTTCCTGAGATCATCGCGTCATGACCGGGGACCCCCTGACGATTCCTGCCGACCTCAAGCCCGCCGACGGCCGCTTCGGCTGTGGGCCGAGCAAGGTCCGCCCCGCCCAGATCGAGGCGCTCGCCGCTCTCGGCTCGACCCTGATGGGTACCTCGCACCGGCAGGCACCGGTGCGCAAGGTGGTCAACCGGGTCCGCTCCGGGCTCGGCGACCTGTTCTCCCTGCCCGAGGGCTATGAGGTGGTCCTGGGCAACGGCGGCGCGACGGCGTTCTGGGACGCCGCGGCGTTCGGCCTGGTCCGGGAGCGGACCCAGCACCTGGCCTTCGGGGAGTTCTCCAGCAAGTTCGCCGCGGTGGTGACGGGGGCGCCGTTCCTCGGCGAGCCGACCGTGGTCAAGGCCGACCCGGGGTCGCTCCCCGCGGCGTACGCCGAGGACGGCGTCGACGGTTACGCGTGGGCCCACAACGAGACCTCGACGGGCGTCATGGCGCCGGTACGCCGCGTGCCCGGGGCGCAGCCGAGTGCGGACGGCGGCCCGCTGGTCCTCGTCGACGCGACGAGCGGTGCGGGTGGCCTGCCGGTCGACCTGCGCGAGGTCGACGTCTACTACTTCGCCCCGCAGAAGTGCTTCGCCTCGGACGGCGGGCTGTGGCTGGCCATCATGTCGCCGGCCGCCCTGGACCGGGTCGAGCAGATCTCCATGGGCGGTCGCTGGGTGCCCGACTTCCTCTCTCTCCCAACGGCGATCGCCAACTCCCGGCTCGACCAGACCTATAACACTCCGGCTCTTGCGACGCTCGTGCTGCTGGCCGAGCAGGTCGAGTGGATCAACGGCCAGGGGGGCCTGGACTGGGCCGTCTCGCGGACCGCCGACTCGGCCGGCCGGCTCTACGGCTGGGCCGAGCGGACGGCGTACACGTCGTGCTTCGTCACCGATGCGGCCGCCCGCTCGCAAGTCGTGGGCACGATCGACTTCGACGAGTCGGTCGACGCGCTGGCGGTCGCGAAGGTGTTGCGCGCCAACGGGATCGTCGACACCGAGCCCTACCGCAAGCTGGGGCGCAACCAGCTGCGGATCGCCATGTTCCCAGCGGTGGAGCCGGACGACGTCGAGGCCCTCACCCGGTGCATCGACTTCATCGTGGAGCGTCAGAGCTGAGCCTGGTCCGCGACCAGCTGACCCGGGCGGCCTACGCCTACTTCGCGCTCTGGGGCTGGTTCCTCTACTCGTTCGGACCCACCGTGCCGTTGCTGCGGCACGAGGAGGGGACGTCGCGTGCCGTCGCCGGGCTGCACGGGACCGCCTTGGCCGCGGGATCCCTTCTGTCGGCAACGATTTCGGTCCCCTTGGCTCGGCGCTTCGGGCGGCGCCGCGTGGTCCTGCTGGCCTGCCTGCTGGTCGCGCTGGGGATCGTGCTCCTGGTCTCGCTGCGCGGTCCCGCGCTGACGGTGCCGGCGACGTTGGTCATCGGGCTCGGGGGCGCCTTGGGCCTGAACGCCGTCAACCCGATCCTGGCCGACCACCATGGTGAGCGCGGCGCGGGTGCGATCGGTGAGGCCAACGCGATCGCGACCGCCTGCGGCATCCTCGGCCCCCTGGCGATCGGCGCCGGCGTCGCCCTCGGCCTGACCTGGCGCGGGGCGACCGTGCTGACCCTGCCGCTCGCCGCGACGGCGGTCTGGCTCCTGTCCCGGGCGCCGAACGAGCCGGCGCTGGTCGTGCCTGGGCGGCGGCCGGCGGCGCTGGGGGCGGAGACCGGAGGGGACACCGCGGTCGATGACCAGACGGGGCTGCCGGCGCTCGAGGTGGATCGCGGCGTACCGCCCGTGGCGTTCTGGCTCGCGTGGCTGGTGATGGTCGCCTGCGTCGCGGTGGAGTTCTGCACGACCTTCTGGGCCCCGGACCAGCTGCGAGGGCATGCCGGCCTCGGCGCGGACACGGCCAGCGCGGCGATCAGCGGGCTGCTGGTGGGGATGACGATCGGGCGGGTGCTGGCCGTGCCGCTGACGGCCCGGTTCTCGGTGTCTCAGCTGCTGTCGGCGGCGATCGGCGTCTCGCTGGTCGGGTGGTTCGTGCTGTGGACGGCCACGTCGCTGGTGGTCGGTGTCCTCGGCCTGGCGCTGATGGGTCTCGGCCTGGCGCTGCAGTTCCCGCTCAGCCTGGTGCGGACGATGGACGCCTCGGGCGGCCGCCCGGACGTCGCCAACGCGCTGGCCAGCGTCGGGACCGGGCTGGCCAGCGGCCTGGCGCCGTTCGCGCTCGGCGCGCTGGCCGACCGGGTCGGCGTGCACAGCGGCTTCCTGCTCGTGCCGGGACTGCTCCTCGCGGCGGGCGTCCTGCTGGCGCTCGGCCAGGCGCCGGTCAGAGGCCGAACGCCGCTCGCAGGCCGGGCGCGCTCGCCGCTGCGTTGAGGGGCGGGGTCCCGAGGATGTCGCTGTAGAGCCGGGCCAGCGCGTAGTGGTCGAACCGCGTCGTCACCACGGTGTGGTTGGTCGTCGGGCTGACGACGACGAACGGGATGTTCTGGTTGGTCGTGATGCCCTCGTCGAAGGTCACGACGATCGCCAGGTGCCCGGACTGGTAGTCCGGTCCGGCCATCAGTCGCGGCATCCAGAGGGCCAGCCAGTCGTCCGCCATCTGCGGCGACCCGTCGTGCGCGTCGTTCTGCAGGTTCGGAGCGACCTCGGACGCGTTCGGGAGCGTGCCCGCGTTGATGTCGTCGAGGAACGCGCCCGCGCTGGTCGTGCCGAGCGGCACGTCGAACGCCGCACAGGAGGACGACTCGGCCGGGAAGTAGACCCAGGGGTTGTGTCTTGCGGCGTACAGCGTCGAGTTCGTCCGCTGGCAGCCGCTGGTCATCGACTCGGCGTACGACTTGGCGGTCAGGCCGGCCCCGATGGCCTGGCCGAAGACCGTGCCGCCGGGCTGCGAGCAGGCCGCGGGCAACGGGTCGTGCAGGCCGCAGGTCGTGCTGCCCTGACCGGACACGATCGCGATGTAGTTGCCCTCGCTCGGGTGCACCAGGGCCTGGAAGTTGGTGGCGCTGCCGTAGGTCGTGGCCAGTCCGTTGAGGTAGGGCATCTGGCCCAGGACGGCCGTCGTCTCGTTCTCCTCCATGATCACCATGAGCTTGGTGATCGGCCCGTTGGCCGGAGGGGCGCCGCCGGCCGAGAGCCCGACGGTCCACATCAGCGCGCGGGTCGAGACGTCGGTCGTGGCGACCTTGGCGCTGTAGCTGCCGGCCGGTACGGGGCCGCCGGAGTCCGCCAGCAGGGAGCTGAAATGCCCTGCGCCCGTGCCGATCGCGACGTCCCGACCGGTCACGCCGGCGGGCGGCGTCCAGGTCGATGTCGTGTCGGACTTGTCGGCCCAGTAGGACAGGACCCAGGACCCCGCGGTGACCGGCAGCGACGGCGCGACGTGCGAGGTGGTCGCACTGTCGGAGGAGTGCGCGACGACGGGCGCACCGGCGGCGACGCCGGAGTAGTCGGCGACGCTCAGCATCCCCTTGGCCGAGGCCGCCGTGTCGAAGCGCACCGTCGCTCCGACGTCGGCGGGCGTCAGGACCTTCGACCACGACGTCGAGGTCAGGCCGCCGGCCGTGAAGGTCCCGAGCTGGGCCCAACCGGTCACACCGGTCGGGCCGGTCCAGGTCACGGTGGAGGCCTGGGTGAAGAACATCACGGCGGTGTCACCGGCGTGCGCCGTCCCGGGGACGACGGCCGACTTGAACTTCGCCGCGGTCGCATCCGAGTGCGAAACCCCTACAAAGGCAATGGATCCACCGGTCGAGACGGTGACGGTGACCTGGTGGCTCGTCGTGCCGGGCGCGTCGTCGTCATCGGTCACCGTGAGCTGCACGAGGTAGGACCCCGCGCTGCCGTAGACGTGCGCGGGCGGCGTCGCACCCGTGCCGGTCGTGGAGTCACCGAAGTCCCACGCATACGACGTGATCGTGCCGTCCGGGTCGTGGGAACCACCGCCGTCGACGGTGCAGCTGAGGTCGGTGCAGGTCTGGGTGAAGGACGCGACGGGAGGCTGGTTGACGGGTGGGGTGACCGACGCGGGGGCGAGCACGATGCTCCACATCAGTGCCCTGGTGCTGACGTCGGTGGCGGCCGCCTTGCCGCCGTAGGCGCCGGCCGCCACCGGGCCACCGGTATCGGCCCACAGCGAGCTGAAGTGGCCGGTGCCGGTGCCGATCGCGACATCCCTTTGGGTCACTCCGGCCGGGGCCGTCCAGGCCGAGGTGGTCTCCGACTTGTCGGCCCAGTAGGACACGACCCAGGAGCCGTCGGAGGCTGCGACGGATGGCGAAACATGTGACGTCACAGCGGAGTCCGCCGCATGGGCGACGACCGGAGGGCTCGTGGCCACGCCCGAGTAGACGGCGACGCTGAGCATCGCCTTGGCGAACCCCGTCGTGTCGAAGCGGACCGTCGCGCCGACGTCGCCGGCCGCCAGGACCTTCGACCAGGCGGTCGAGGTCAGTCCCCCGCTGGTGAACGTGCCGAGCTGCGTCCACCCCGTGACGCCCGTCGGCCCCGTCCAGGTCACGGTGCTCCCCTGCGTGAACACCATGACTGCCGTGTCCCCCACGTGCCCCGCCCCGGATACCGGCACCGCTTTGAACTTCGTCGACGCCGCGTCCGAGTGCGCGACGGCGACGAACGCCGGTCCCACGTCAGCCGACGCCGGCCCGGCGACTGCGACGACGGCCGTCGAGACCAGCACCAGTGCGAGCACCACCAACAGGTGCAGGGGCCTGGTCCGGACGCGCATGCTGATCGCCTCAGTCTCGTCTGGGTACCGCTGGGCCGATCATGCAGCAGATCGCGCCCGGGACAACAGGTTTGGCCGAGGTCCGGGCCGGTCCGGGCCGAAGAGTCAGTTCTGCGTGACCGCTCGGTCGCGCGCAGTCATGGATCGGCCGAGCCGGTGAGTCTGGTCGTTGGTCACGGCAGTGGCCTGGGAGTCCGGCGACGGCGGGTACGGCGCAGGTGGACCAGGACGGCGGCGCCGGTCAGCCCGGCCGCCGCGAGCAGCCCGAGTCCGACCAGTCGACCGGCGTCCGGGGATCGGGAGCCGCTGCCGGACTGCTCTCCCGCACCGCTGGTGCGGGAGGCGGACGATTCCGATCGGCCGGAGGGGGGTGACGTCGCCGCAGCCGGGCCGGCCGGCAGGGCCACCTGGTAAAGGTCCTCACCCACGCCCTCGGAGCCGACCACGACCGCCCGGCCCCCGTCGGCGACGGCCATCGTCTCCCCCTGGTCCTGGAACGGCAGGGCCAGCCGGGTCTGCTCGACCAGCTGCTTGCCGTCGTACGCCGGCTTCGCGTAGACCGTGGCGCCCTCGTAGTCGCGGACGACCAGTCGGCCGTCCGGCAGCGCGACGGCGTCCGTCGGCAGCACCTGCGTCACGCGCCCGACGACGGTGGCCAGGGCGGGCGTCGTGACGTCGTGGCCGGCCAGCGCGCGGCGTACGGCGGCCGGCGGCACCTGCAGCACCCGGCCGCCGAGCAGCCCCTTGGTGACGATCAGCAGCCGCCCGTCCGGCGTCCAGGCCAGCGACTCCGCGTCAGAGGGCCCGCCGGGGTAGCGCACCCGCAGGTTCACCGGCGTCACCGTCACCGATCGGACCGGGCTGGGCTCGCGCAGCAGCCGCAGGACCACCGACGTACGGTCCGCGTTGTTGTCGCCGATGTCGCCGATCCAGAGCATCGACCGGCCCTGGGAGTCGCGACCGGACGTCATCGCCTCGCAGTCGCGGGCGTCGGTGCGCTCGCGCAGGACGGCCACGGTGCGGCCGGTCCGCAGCGAGACGGCGAAGGCGCGGGCGGTGTCACCGGAGTCGTTGACGGTCCAGACGATGCCGGGGGCGGTGGGGCTGGCGGCCAGGCCGCTGGACTCGGTGATCCGCGGGTCGGACACGGTGGTCAGCCGGGTGGCGTCATCGGTGGCGTAGCCCGAGGCCGGGCCGTTGAGGCCGAGCAGCAGCCCGGTCACACCCAGGACTCCCAGCAGCACCCGACCCACCCGCAGATCATCCCGGTGCTCCCATCCGGCCGATGATCCGGGGCTGAGCTGACGGTCCTGACCGGCCGAGATGGAGCAAGGCGGCTGGATGGGAGCACGAGGTGGGGCCGTAACCCCGGGCGGGTGCCCTCGTTGAACGGGGTGTCCAGGCGAGAACCGGGGGCGGAGGAGGAGCGGGATGAGCGGGCCGAGCGAGCTGGGCAGCGAGAGCGACCCGGCAGAGCCGACGACCATTCATCTCCGGCGCGGCGTGGCGGCGGCGCTGCCGGCGCTCCTCCTTCTCGGCGGGGGTCTGGCACTGGCTGGCAGCGGCGCCTCCACGGGCCCGACGCAAGGAGCGGGTGCGTCGGTCACCAAGGGGGCGACGCTGCCAGTCGTGCCGGGGACGCCGATCGCGGGTCCCGGCACGGCGGGCGGTCCCGGCGGCGGTGCCCCCGGGCTGCAGCTGCCGCCTGCCCCCGGCGGGCCGGGCTCACCGGTGACCCTGGACGCCCAGGGCATCCCCGGGCCGGCCCTCGCCGCCTATCACAAGGCCGCCGGCGTGGTCGGCAACGCCGATCCCGCGTGCCACATCGACTGGGCCCTCGTCGCGGCGATCGGCCGGGTCGAGAGCGACCACGGCCGGTACGGCGGCAACGCCCTGGACTCCCGCGGCATCGCCCGCCCGGGCATCTTCGGCATCGCGCTCGACGGCAGCAACGGCACGGCGACGATCCACGACACGGACCGCGGCGTCTACGACCACGACACCGTCTGGGACCGGGCGGTCGGGCCGATGCAGTTCATCCCCGGCACCTGGCGGACCGTCGGTGGCGACCTGGACGGCGACGGCGTCAAGGACCCGCAGGACATCAACGACGCGGCCGCGGCCACGGCGATCTACCTGTGCGCCGGACCGGGCGACCTCGCCGACCCCGGCCAGGCCTACACCGCCGTACGCCGCTACAACGACTCCGACAGCTACGCCCGGACGGTGCTGGCGATCGCGTCGGCCTACCGCCACGGCGTCACGATGCTTCCGCTCTCGGACCTGCCGGCGGCGTCCGGCGCCGGTGGGTCCGGGACGCGGGACACGGCCAAGCCTGCCGGCTCCGGCCCGAAGGCTCACGGCAGCAAGGCGGGTGGCTCGGGCTCGTCCGGCGGTGCCAAGAGCACAGCCGCTCCTCCGTCCTCGGGCCCTCCGCGTCCCGGCGCGGCGAACGGGGGCGGTGCGGGAGCGGGCCTGGGGTCGGTCGTCACCAAGGTCACCAAAGTGCTGCCGACGCAGCTGCCGACCCCGGTCCAGTCGGTGGTCTGCCCGGTGGGCGGTGTCGTCGGCGGCATCGTGGGAGGGGTCGGTGGCGGACTCGGCCTGCCGCCCGTCCCGATCCCCGGCTGTCCCACACCGACGTCCACGAACAAGTAGAACGTCGAGGGTCTGCGACCGAGCGCGTCGGCGCCCAGCTCAATGAACCAGGGCGCCGACCACCACGACGAGGACCAGCAGCGCGAGCGCACCGGGGATGACCCAGCGACGCACCCGCGGGTTCACGATCGGCTCACGGCCCCATCTTGCTGGTAGAGCCGCAGGCCCGGCGCGGACCCCGGCTCGTGTCCCAGCCGCAGGTGCCGGGTGTGCACCAGCCAGGCCATGGCGCCGATGGACGTCGCGATCGCCACCAGGCCGCCGACGAGGATCGACCAGCGCGCGCCGTACGTCTCCCCGATCCAGCCGATGACCGGCGCTCCGACGGGCGTGCCGCCCATGAAGATCGCCATGTAGAGGGCCATCACCCGGCCGCGCAGGGCCGGGTCGACGCTCATCTGCACGGTCGCGTTCGCACTGGTGATCATGGTCAGGGCCGACAGGCCCACCGGCACGAGGGTGACCGCGAACAGCAGGAACGTCGGCATCAGCGAGTTGATCGTCGCGAACACGCCGAACGCGAAGGTCGCGCCGACGACGTGCCGCAGCCGCGGCCGCTCCCGGCGGGCCGACAGCAGGGCGCCGGCCAGGGAGCCGATCGCCATGATGGAGCCGAGGATGCCGTACTCCCCCGGGCCCTTGTGGAAGGTCGACGTGGCGATGAAGGCGGTCGTCATCTGGAAGTTCATCCCGAAGGTGCCGACGGCGAAGACGATGACCAGGATGAGCATGATGTCCGGCCGGTGCCACACGTAGCGGAAGCCGTCGCGCAGCTGACCCTTGGCCCGCGGCGTGGGTGGCGTCACCCGCAGCTCGCGAGTTCGTATGCGGGACAACGAGATCAGGACAGCGCCGAAGCTGGCGGCGTTGATCAGGAAGACCGGCCCGGTGCCGATCCAGGCGATCAGCAGGCCCGCGACGCCGGGCCCCACCAGCCGGGCGGCGTTGAAGCTCGCGCTGTTCAGGCCCACCGCGTTGGACAGGTGCTCGCGCGGCACCATCTCGCTGACGAAGGTCTGCCGGGCCGGGTTGTCCAGCGCGGTGGCCGCGCCGAGCAGCAGGGCGAACGCGTAGACCATCCAGAGCTGGACGACGCCGGTGACCACGAGCAGCCCGAGGGTGAGAGCCAGCAGGCCCATCGCGAGCTGGGTCGCCATGAGCAGCAGGCGCTTCGGCAGACGGTCGGCGATCAACCCGCCGTACGGCGCGAGCAGCAGCATGGGCAGGAACTGCAGGCCGGTCGTGATGCCGACCGCCTGCGCGGAGTGGTGGGTGAGGATCGTCAGGACCAGCCAGTCCTGGGCGACCCGCTGCATCCAGGTGCCGACGTTGGAGACGATCGAGCCGGAGATCCAGAGCCGGTAGTTGCGGGAGTTCAGGGCGCGGAAGGTCGGGCTCACGCGTCAGCCAGCCTCAGCATGATCCGGGAGGCGGCGGCCAGGGTCTCGCGCTCGGTGGCGGTCAGCTCGGCCAGCCGCCGGGCCAGCCAGGCGTTGCGGCGCTTGCGGGTCTCCAGCACGACGCGGGTGCCCTCGTCAGTGACCGAGACCAGCACCTGCCGGCCGTCCTCGGGGTGGTCCGTGCGCACGACGAAGCCGGCGTCCACCAGGCAGTTCAGGGTGCGGGTCATCGACGGCGGCTGGACGCGCTCGAGGTCGGCCAGCTCGCGTGGCGTGCGCGGCCCGTGGGTCACCAGGGCTCCGAGGACGGAGTACTGACCGGTGGAGATGTCGTCGTCACTGCGCTGCAGCCGGACCCGGCGGGCCAGCTTCATCACCGAGACGCGGAGGTCGGCCGCCAGGCTGGAGGCGCTGGCCGGCCGGACCGGTGGTGCGACGTGAGACATGTCGTTAGCATAACTCATTACCCGTGCTAAAGATAATCCCCCCCGACCCGCCGGTCGGTGCGGTCAGGGTGGCGCCGCCGCGCAGGGCAGCCGGAGGGTCATGGTGAGCCCGCCGCCGGGCGTGGTGTCCGGGACCAGCGACCCGCCCATGGCCTCGGTCAGGCCGCGCGAGAGGGCCAGCCCCAGGCCGACCCCCGTGCTGTCGTCGCGGTCCCCCAGCCGTTGGAAGGGCAGGAACACCTCGTCCCACTGGTCACTGGGGATGCCCGGACCGCGGTCGATGACCCTGGTCTCCACCGACCCGGCGTGTGCGCTGACGGCGATGAGAGGTGGGCGCCCGGCGGGGCTGTAGCGGATGGCATTGCGGGTCATGTTGACCAGGACCCGCTCGACCAGGGCGGGGTCGGCCCGGACCTCTGGTATGCCCTCCGGCAGCCGGACCTCGATCTCCTCTCCCGCCGCCCCGAGCTCGTCGAGGGCGGTGGCGATCGCGTCGGCCATGCGCACCGGCTGCGTCGTCATGGCCAGCGCCCCGGCCTGGAGCCGGCTCATGTCGAGCAGGTTCTCCACCAGCCGGGTGAGCCGGTCCAGCGACTCCTCGACCGTCGCGAGGAGGTCGTCGCGATCGGCCTCGCTGAACGCGACCGCCTTGCTGCGCAACCCGTCCGTTGCCGCCCTGGCCGACGCGAGCGGCGTCCGCAGGTCGTGGCTCACCGCCGACAGCAGGGCGGTCCGGAGGCGGTCGACCTCGGCCAGTGGCGCGGCCGTCGCGGCTTGCACGGCGAGGCGCTCGTGCTTGAGGGCCACCGCGGCCTGGGCGGCGAAGGCCTGCGCCAGCCGCCGATCGCCCGCGTCCAGCGGATGCCCCCGCAGGACCAGCGAGAGCCCGTCGTCGACCAGGATCTCCGCGTCACCCTCGGCGGGCGTCGCGCTCGGCGGGCCGCCCGCGCTGCCCGCGACCTGCCAGCAGGTGGAGTCCCGGAAGACGTCCGGGCCGGGGGGAGCCTCCGGACGACGCTCGAGCAGCGTCACGCCGGAGAAGCCCAGCGTCTCGCGCAGCTGCTCGAGCAGCGCGGTCAACGGCCTGGCCCCGCGCAGGACGCTCCCGGCCAGGGTCGACAGGCTCTCCGACTCGGCCCGCGCCCGGGCCGCCTCGCGGGTACGTCGCGCGGCCCGGTCGACGGTGAGGCTCACCGCCGCCGCCACCGCGAGGAACACCACCAGGGCGATCACGTTGTCGCGCGCGGCGATGGTGAACCGGTGGATCGGCGGGGTGAAGTAGTAGTTCAGCAGGAGCGACCCCACGAGCGCCGCGGCCAGCGCCGGGTACAGCCCCCCGGCCAGGGCGGCCACGACGACCCAGGCCAGGTAGATCAGGATGTCGCTCGGCAACGAGAGCTGGCTGCGGAGCTGGCTCAGGACCAGGGTCAGCAGCGGAAGGCCGACGACGGCCAGGCCGAACCCGGTCAGCAGGCGTGGGCGGCTCAGCGCGGTGAGCGCCGTCGAGGGGTCGATCCGGTTGCGGCCGTGGTGGATCTCCTCGTGCGTGACCAGGTGCACGTCGATCGGCCCGGACTCCCGGGTGACCGTCGCGCTGACCCCTGGCGTGAGCACCTGCGTGAGGCGGGAGCGCCGGCTCACGCCAAGGACGAGCTCCGTCGCGTTGACACCGCGGGCGAAGTCCAGCAGCGCTGAGGCGACGTTCGCCCCGACCACCTGGTGGTAGGAGCCGCCCAGGCTCTCGACCAGCGTCCGCTGGGTCGCGAGGTGGGCGGGACTCGCGCCGGCGAGGCCGTCGTTGCGGCTCACGTGCACCGCCATCAGGTCGGCACCCTTGGCCCGCAAGGCGATCCGCGCGGCCCGGCGGATCAGCGTTGCGCCCTCGGGACCACCGGTCAGCGCGACGACCACCCGCTCTCGGGCCTCCCAGGTCGCTGAGATGTCGTGCTGCTCGCGGTAGTCGTCCAGCTCGTCGTCGACCTTGTCGGCCAGCCAGATCAGCGCCAGCTCGCGTAGGGCCGTGAGGTTGCCGACCCGGAAGTAGTTGCCCAGCGCCGCATCCACCTTCTCCGGGCGGTAGATGTTGCCGTGGGCCATCCGGCGGCGCAGCGCCTCCGGCGCCATGTCCACCAGCTCGATCTGCTCCGCCCGGCGGACCAGCTCGTCGGGGACCGTCTCGCGCTGCGGTACGCCGGTGATCTCCTGGACGACGTCGTTGATCGACTCCAGGTGCTGGATGTTGAGGTTCGTGATGACCGTCATCCCGGCCGCCAGCAGCTCCTGGATGTCCTGCCACCGCTTGGGGTTCCGGCGGCCCGGGACGTTGGTGTGCGCCAGCTCGTCGACCAGGACGACATCGGCGCCGCGGGCCAGGACGGCGTCGACGTCCATCTCCAGGAAGGTGGCCCCGCGATAGCCGAGTGCGACCGGAGGCACGACCTCCAGGCCCGCCAGCAGCTCGTCCGTGTGCCGCCGGCCGTGCGGCTCGACGTAGCCGACGACGACGTCGGTGCCCCGCGCCTGGCGCCGGTGGCCCTCCTCGAGCATCCGGTACGTCTTGCCGACGCCCGGCGCAGCACCGAGGTACACCCGGAGCTGGCCCTGTCCCATCACACCTCGCCGTCGTCTGGGTCGTGCGGGTTCTGCTGGTCCTGCCGGTCGTGCTGCTCCCGGCCGATCCATGATCGCCTCAGCCGGAGTGGTACGGGTACTTCCGGTCGAGGGCCAGGTTGAGCCTCAGCACGTTCACCCCGGGCTCACCCATGAAGCCGAGCGCGCGGCCGGTCGTGTACCGCTCGACCAGTGCACGTACGGCTGCGGGGTCGACGCCGCGGGCCCGGGCCACGCGCGGCACCTGCAGCGCGGCGTACGCGGGCGAGACCTGGTAGTCCAGCCCGCTGCCGCTGGCGGTGACGGCGTCGGGGGGCACCGCGGAGGTGCTCGGCGCGGTGCCGCGGACAGGGGTCACGACGCCCTTGCCGTAGTCGGCACCGAACGTCGCGCACACGACCGGAACCCCTTGGTACGCCGGCACGAACGGCGCTGCGGGGCACTCCTGGTTCAGGCTGACGACCCGGGTCACGGGGCCGGTGCCGCCAGCGGCGTGGAAGACGGCCAGGACGGCTCCCAGGCCGCCCGGCGTGCAGTACGGCCGGGCTCCGGAGACCCCCTCCAGCCGGCCGACGGCCTGGCTGCGCCGGCAGACCTGGCTGAGCAGGCTGAGCTGGCTGCCGTCGCCCGCGGGGTCCTTGGCCTTGGCCGGGTCGCCCAGGGTGTCGACGACGCTCTCCGGACCGAGGTTCGACGCGCTCGTCGCGGTGGGGTCATAACCGTCACCAGCGGCAGACGGGCGGGACTGGAAGTACTGCACCAGAGCCTGCCCATCCTTGTCGGTAAACAACTGTCCGATCAGGGCCGAGCCCACCACTCGGCCGTCGACACGCACGAGTGACGCGTCGGCCCGGTGCTGTAACCCCGGCACCTGGGCCACCGCCACGATGGCGAGCGGATAGGCCAGGCCGGTCAGGACCGTGAGCAGGAGCAGGGTCCGCAGCGCAGTGACGTGCTGGGCCAGCGAGCGGGGGAGGCGCATCAGGAGATCCCGGGGATGAACTGGACGAGGAGGTCGATTGCCTTGATCCCGATGAACGGCGCCACCAGGCCACCGGCTCCGTACACCAGGAGGTTTCGCCGCAGCATGGCCGCCGCGCTGGAGGGCGTGTAGCGAACGCCCCTGAGCGCCAACGGGATCAGTGCCACGATGACGAGTGCGTTGAAGATGACGGCGGACAGGATGGCCGACGCCGGACTGTGCAGCCCCATGATGTTCAGGACGTGCAGTCCTGGGTAGACCGCGACGAACATGGCCGGGATGATCGCGAAGTACTTCGCGATGTCGTTGGCGATCGAGAACGTCGTCAGCGCCCCGCGAGTGATCAACAGCTGCTTGCCGATCTCGACGATCTCGATCAGCTTGGTCGGGTCGGAGTCGAGGTCGACCATGTTGCCGGCTTCCTTGGCCGCCGACGTCCCCGTGTTCATGGCGACCCCGACATCGGCCTGGGCCAGCGCCGGCGCGTCGTTGGTGCCGTCGCCCGTCATCGCGACCAGCTTGCCCCCCTCCTGCTCGCGGCGGATGAGCGCGAGCTTGTCCTCCGGGGTGGCCTCGGCCAGGAAGTCGTCCACGCCCGCCTCCGAGGCGATGGAGGCAGCCGTCAACGGGTTGTCTCCGGTGATCATCACGGTGCGGATCCCCATCCGGCGCATCTCGTCGAAGCGCTCGCGCATGCCGGTCTTGACCACGTCCTTGAGGTGGACGACGCCCAGCACCCGGGCCGCGCTGCCCACCCGCTCCCCGACGACGAGGGGCGTGCCACCCGAGGCCGAGATGCCGTCCACGACCTGGCCGACCTGCTCGGCGACGTTGCCGCCGCCGACGCGGACCCACTCGGCCACGGCCGCCGCAGCGCCCTTGCGCAGCTCGCGCGGCGCGCCGCCCGCCTCGACCGAGAGGTCGACGCCGGACATCCGGGTCTGCGCCGTGAAGGGAACCCAGGTCGCGTGCCCGAGCTCGCCCGGATGACGTTCGCGCAGCCCGTGCTCGGTCTTCGCGAACACGACGATCGAGCGGCCCTCGGGCGTCTCGTCGGCCAGGCTGGACAGCTGGGCGGCGTCGGCGAGCTCCGCCTGCGTGATGTCGCCGACCGGGACGAACTCGCTGGCCTGCCGGTTGCCCAGGGTGATGGTGCCGGTCTTGTCCAGGAGCAGCGTGTTCACGTCGCCGGCCGCCTCCACGGCTCGCCCGGACATCGCGAGGACGTTGCGCTGCACCAGCCGGTCCATCCCTGCGATCCCGATGGCCGAGAGCAGCGCTCCGATGGTCGTGGGGATCAAGCAGACGAGCAGCGAGACCATGACGATGCCCGTGACGCCGTGGGCGTCCAGGGCCTGGCTGTCCGGCGCGAACGACTGGACGGCCTTGCTGTAGATCGCGAGCGGCTGCAGCGTCGCGACGGCCAGCAGGAAGATGATGGTCAGCGCCGCGAGCAGGATGTTGAGCGCGATCTCGTTCGGCGTCTTCTGCCGGTTGGCGCCCTCGACCAGGGCGATCATCCGGTCGATGAAACTCTCACCCGGCTTCTGGGTGATCCGGACGACGATCCGGTCGGAGAGCACCCGGGTGCCCCCCGTGACCGCCGAGCGGTCTCCGCCCGACTCGCGGATCACCGGCGCGGACTCACCGGTGATGGCCGACTCGTCAACGCTGGCAATACCTTCCACGACATCGCCGTCGCCGGGGATCACCTGGCCGGCCTCGACGACGACGACATCGCCCTGTTGCAGGGCGGGTGCGGGCACCGACTCCTCCCGCAGGTCGGTCGCCCCGGGGAGCCAGCCGGTGAGCCGCCGGGCCATGGTGTCCTGCTTGGCCCGGCGCAGGGACTCGGCCTGCGCCTTGCCGCGTCCCTCGGCCACCGCCTCGGCCAGGTTGGCGAAGATGACCGTGAGCCAGAGCCACACCGTGATGAGCCACGCGAAGGTCGTTGGATGGCCGATGGCGAGGACGGTCGTGTAGACCGATCCGATCTCCACGATGAACATCACCGGGTTGTGCCACAGCGTTCGTGGGTCGAGCTTGCGCAGCGCACCTGGTGTCGAGGTCAGGAGCTGATGGGGGTCCAACAGGCCCGGTGTCACGTCAGCGCACCCCCTCGGCCAGCGGGCCCAGCGCGAGGGCGGGCAGGTAGGTCAGGGCCACCACGATCAAGGTCACTCCTATGAGCATCCCGACGAACAGGGGCTGGTAGGTCTTCAACGTCCCGGTCGACTCCGGCACCGGCTTCTGGCGGGCCAGCGAGCCGGCCAGGCCGAGCACGAAGATGATCGGCAGGAAGCGGCCGATCACCATCGCCAGACCGAGCGCGGTGTTGTACCAGGTGGTGTTCACGCTGATCCCGGCGAACGCGGAGCCGTTGTTGTTGGCCGCCGACGTGAAGGCATAGAGCACCTCGGAGAGCCCGTGGGCGCCCGAGTTCAGCATCGAGGCCCGCTCGCCGGGCAGGGCCATCGCCGTACCCGTGCCGACCAGCACCAGGGTGGGCGTGGTGAGGAAGTACAGGGAGGCGAACTTCACCTCGCGGGCCCCGATCTTCTTCCCCAGGTACTCCGGCGTACGGCCGACCATCAGGCCGCCGACGAAGACCGTGATGACAGCGAGGATGAGGATGCCGTAGAGGCCCGACCCCGTGCCGCCGGGCGCGACCTCACCCAACTGCATGTCGAGCATCGTGACGGCGCCGCCCAGGGCGGTGTAGGAGTCGTGGAAGGAGTCCACGGCCCCGCTCGACGTCAGGGTCGTAGCACTGGCGAAGGTGGCCGAGTCCAGCACGCCGAACCGGGTCTCGACCCCCTCACTCGCGGCACCGACCGCCTGCGGCACCGTCCCGGGGTGAACGCCTTGGACGACGTTCAGGACGACGATGCTGCCGATGGCCATGACGGCCATCGCCGAGACGATGGCGTAGCCCTGCCGGTTGCTCCCCACCATCCGGCCGAACGTCCGCGGCAGGCTGAAGCCGATCAGGAGGATGAAGAAGATCTGCAGCCAGTTGGTCCAGGACGTGGGGTTCTCGAACGGGTGGGCGCTGTTGGCGTTGTAGAAGCCGCCGCCGTTCGTGCCCAGCTCCTTGATGATCTCCTGGCTGGCGACCGGGCCGCCGGTGATGTGCTGGGTGGCCCCCGCCAGGGTGTGCACGTCGGTGCCGGAGGAGAAGTTCTGGATCATCCCCGCCGCCACGAAGACGATGGCGCCGACCACCGCGATCGGCAGCAGGATGCGCAGGACGATCCGGACCAGGTCGACCCAGAAGTTGCCGAGCTGCTCGGTGTGCTTGCGGGCGAAGCCGCGGACCAGGGCCACGGCGACGGCGATCCCGACGGCCGCCGAGGCGAAGTTCTGCACGGCCAGACCGGCCATCTGCACGAGGTAGCCCATCGTGGACTCACCGGAGTAGGCCTGCCAGTTCGTGTTGGTGACGAAGCTGACCGCGGTGTTCCAGGCCAGGGCCGGAGGCACGTTGGTGAAGCCCAGCGAGAGCAGCAGATGATCCTGCAGCCGCTGGAACGCGTAGAGGAACAGGATCGACACGGCCGAGAAGGCGAGGACGCTGCGCGCGTACGTCGCCCAGGCCTGCTCGCCGTCGGGGTCGACGCCGATGACCCGGTAGATCGCTCGCTCCCCGCGCGCGTGCCGGGTCCCGGACACGACGCGGTACATGTAGTCGCCGAACGGCCGGAAGGCCAGGGCCAGCGCCACGACCAGCGAGGCGATGAAGATGGTGCCAGCTGCCGCCGAGCTCATCAGAACCGCTCCGGGAAGACCAGCGCGAGGACCAGGAAGGCAGTCATCACGACGGCCAGCACGAGGCCGACCACGTTGGCGGCACTCACAGCCGGCCAGCTCCCCGCAGCACCAGGGACAGCACGCCGAAGACGGCCAGGGTGAGAACGACGAAGAGGAGGTCAGTCACGGTCCGAGTGAAGCCGCGCCGACGGGCGGCCGGCTGATGTCTTGACGGGATCCAAACACCCTGCTGGCCACCGTTGTCCGTGCGGCGTGGCCGCGAGGGCCCGCCGTCCGGACGAGCTGCCGCTAGTCGGCCACGGCCAGGTGCAGCCGGCTGAACAGCCGCTCGAGGACGGCGTGCTCGCCGTCCTCGGCCACGGCGTCGGCCGTCGGACGTCCCCACAGCAGCAGGTCGATGTCGGCAGCGGCGCCGCGCACCACGGCGTCCGCCGTCGGAACGCCGGTGCGCGGGTCGACCTCGTGGACGACATGCCCGTCGTCGGGGAGCTCGACCACGAACGCGTGGTCCCCCGCATCGACGAACACCTCTCCGGCGGCGCCGTCACGGGACGCCGAGTGGGCCAGCACGCCCGGATGGCCGGCGAACCACGACAGCACCTCCTCGACACCGTCGGCCGCCAGGACCGGGTCGATCGGACCGATCGTCCCTCCCGTCGCGAGCTCTCCGTCCACCCGGTGGACGAGCGCCTCCTGGGCCATCCGGCGGAACCAGAAGCCGGTGCTGTGCTCGCCCGGGAACCAGGTCCAGGTCTCGGCGTCCGGGCCGCGGTCCTCGAGCTCGTGGACCAGCTCGGCCACCTGCTCGTCGTGGAAGTCGACGACCGCGACCCCGCCGGGTGCCGTCGCGCTGTCGCCGTCCACCGGTGCGCGGCCCAGCCGCAGGGCCGCCGACTTGTGCGCATAGACCTCGCCGCAGTGCCCGACCAGGTCGTGCATCGTCCACCCCGGGCAGCTCGGCACCGGAGTCGCGAGGTCCACCGAGCGAGCCAGGCCGGACAGCTGCGCCGCGTCGTCGCGCAGGTGCTCCAGGTACGCCGCCGGGCTCAGTCGGGTGCTCATTCGTCAGACCCTCGCACCTGCGCGGCGGCACTGGCGAACCGGGCCCCGGGCCGATGGGGCCAAACCCGGCGAAACAGCAGGCTCAGTGCCGGTGCGTGTTGTCCGGTTGGCGCGGGTCGCCGGGATGCTCGAAACCTGCTGCGACAGTGAGCGACTCGGCTCGACGCCGGTCCAGCCAACACGGTGAACGAGCGCAACGACTCCCAGGCCGGAGGCTCGTCGGCGGCCTCCACCGGCGGGACCGCGTCCGGCGTACGCATGTCCTCGATCCGAGCCAGATGCCAGCCGAGCTCCGAGCGCACCGGGCCCACCAGCCGGCCGGGCGCAGCGGCGGCCAGCGCCTCCGCCAGCGCGGTCGGGACGTCGTCCAGCGTCGTCCAGCCCATCGGCCGCAAGGCGGCCTCCGGCCCGGGGGCGCCGTCCGGGCTCAGGCCCGGCCCGGCGACGAAGGCATGGCTGACCCGGTACGCCGTGGGCTCCGGCCGGGCTGGTGATGCCCGTCCGGCCCGCGCGCCGCTGTCCGGCCCCGCCGGCCGCTGCTGGGGGAACAGCGCCCGGCACACCGCACCGACCGCGGGCGCCTGCTGCCAGGCGGCGCCGGTGATCGAGCCGAGCTGCACGGCCGCCAGCGGGTCCAGTGGCGCGACGGCGTCCGGCCGCAGTCCCAGCTCGCGTGCGGCCGCGCCGCAGATCAACTCGGTGAACAGGACGTGCGCGGCCCAGCGCCGGAGCTGCCGGGCCTCGGAGGTGCCCGGCCGCGGCAGCGCGGCCGCTGTGGGCCCGGCCCTCAGCGTCGCGATCCGGACCTCCAACAGTGCAGCCGGCACGCCCTCCTCGTCGATCCAGCCGATGACGCCTGGCTCGTGGTGGTGGCGGTCGGCGACCGTGGCGGTCGCCGTCATCGGGCCGGCCGGATGACGATCGGCACGGTCGGGGAGTAGTGCACCCGGCCGAACCACATGAGCTTCACCATCAGCCACCAGGTGCCCGGGCTGGCGGTTGCCGGGGCGTGGACCGGGATCCGCAGGTCGCACCTGTCGCCGGCGCCGACCGCGAACGCCCGCACCGCGTCGGGCGCCAGATCCCAGGCACCCCAGGGGCTCACGACCATCAGCTCGCCGTCGATGTCGCTCATCGCGCGGTTGGTGAGGCGGAAGTCCACGAAGGCATCGCAGCCCAGCGCCGTCTCCACCCCCGGCGTGAGGCACTCGATCTCGAGCCCGGTCGAGCGACCCGCCGTCAACTGGGTGCCGTGCATCTGCACCTCGTGCGCGACCTCCGGGCCCTCGCGGGTCGGGAGGACGGCGTCCAGCGGGCTGCCGGGGACGATCACGGTGAGCACCTCCTCGACCACCTCGTCCTGCGCCACCGGCAACCGGAGCCGGACGAAGTAGAGACCGCTCGGTGCGTCGGGCGGTGCCGTCACCCGCAGGGGGAAGGTCGTGTGAGCGGCCGCGGCCAGCCGCAGGGGCCGCTGGGCCGGCTCGGCCGACCACCCCCGGGGCACGTCGACGGCCAGCACCGCGGCGACGTCGGAGTCGGTGAGCTGGCTGGCCACCGAGACCGCTACCGCGGCCTCCCGGCCGGTCAGCCGGACGGCCGTCGGCGCGGCCGAGACCGCCACCGGAAGGAAGCCCATCGGGGCCGGACCGCGATTGTGCAGCCAGTAGCGCGCGTAGATCGGCTGGGCGACCTCGCGAGTGGGCCCGAGGGCCGGCCGGCTCGAGGCGCCCGGCCCAGGAGCGGGCACCCGGCCGGAACCCTGCGGCGTCGCGATCACCGTGGCGATCTCGGCGCCGTCGAGCGCGGTCACGATCCGGCCGTCCACGTACGCCGAGTCGCGCAGCCGGTCCTCCACGAGGTCCGAGCGATGGGCCGCCGAGAGCTCCACCGCCGTCCTGACCTCGGCCACGGTCGCGTGACCCTGGCTCTCGGTCAGCCGCACGGTCATCCCCCTGCGGTGGGGTGAAGGAACGGACTGGCCGGTGGCACAGGGGTTACCGGCCATCTTGATCGCCTGCACCTGCACCTGTCGGGCCGGCTCCACCGTCAGCAGGGCGTGGGTCGGCGGCAGCGAGCCCGAGTGCGCTTCGGCGACCCGTCCGTGCAGCGGCGTGGAGTGCTCGAGGCCCCGGGAGACCAGGTCCTGGTCGCGCCAGTCACCCGGCCCGGCCACCAGCGAGTAGTCGAAGTCGTGCGTCCAGTGCTGGAGCTGGAACGCCGAGCCGTCCGGTGCGCGGCGTACCGGCGGGTCCATCCAGACCCCGGACGGCCAGCCGGTGCACGAGCGCAGCAGCGACAGGTGCAGCGCGCCCTGGGTGTCCACCGCGAAGCCGGGGATGCCGTAGGTGAGCAGACCCACGGTGTAGTCCTCGAGCAGCGCGCCGGGGTCAGGGTCCACGCAGCAGGCGGTGAGGCGGGCCTGGCCCAGCTCGGCCACCATCGCCTCGACCTCGGCGTCCAGCCGGCCGCGGTCCGACCCGGCGACCAGCAGGGCCGGGATCGCCCGGGGGCCGCGAAGGTCGGCGCCGGGGACCCACGCCGACTCGATCGGCACCTGGCCGGGCAGGAACAGGCGGACCGCGCCGTCCTGGGTCAGGCCGCGGATCAGCTGGCCGGCCTGGGTCGCCTGGGCGGCCGCGAGCAGCGTCCCGGCGTAGGCGTTGAAGTCCGGGCCGCCCAGGACGATCCGGATGTCGGGGAGGTTGGAGTCGACGGTGAGCGAGCCGTGCCGGGCGCCCTCAGCCGTGCTCGTCGTCGCCGTGACACCGACCCGGGCCAGCGCCCGGACCAGCTCGCGGGCCAGCGGCGCCGCGCTCGCGAGGTCCGGCACCACGATCTCGGCGACGGCGATCGCGTAGTCGCCAACCGGCCGGCCGCCCGCGTCGACCAGGCTCAGCCGGGCGGTGCTGCTCAGGGCCGCGAAGTTGTTGGCCGGGTTGTCGAGCGTCCACGGCGTCACGGCCGCGTCGGAGTCGGGGAAGGCGAAGCCCCGCGCGACCACGGCCCCGGCGACCTCGCTGACCGGGCGGGCACCCTTGACCGGGCAGGGGAACTTCACCCGGACCAGCCGGTCGGCGCCGGTCGTGGTCGATCCGGGTGCGGAGGTCGACGCGGTCCAGGCCGTCCCACAGCGTGATCCGCTGCTCGTAGCGGATGTCCTGCAGCTCCCCCGTCACGACCAGCCGCTGCCCGAGCGGGCTGCGCTCGACCCGCACCGAGCTGGCCGCCCGGGCCGCCGACGTCGTGACGGCACCGGTGGGCAGCAGGTGCCACGGGCCCTCGCCGAACTCCGGGTGCGCGGGGTACTCGTCGTAGGACCGCAGCTCGTTGGCCACCTCGCCCGGTCGGACGAGCTCGCGGCCGGAGCCGAGCTCGACGATGCTGCTCAGCCCGCCGCCCCGCGCTGCCGAGGCGGTGACCCGGTAGTGGGCGTTGTGGATGGTCGGGTCGGAGGCATCGGCCGCCTCGTCCGGGGTCCAGGTGGACCCACCTGCGTCGGACGTCGGCGCCGGGCCGGGCAGCAGGCGCCAGGTCCGCCAGCCGATGGACGGCACGTCGCGGGCCAGGAAGGCCAGGAGGGTCTGTCCGCCCGCCTCGGACTCGACCAGGTGCGGCACCACCTGACCCTCGTCGTCGACCAGGTGGACGTCGGCGGCCGGCGCGGACCCGTCGTCCGGGCGCCGCGACGAGCACCCGCGCCAGGTCGGTGCGGGCGAAGCCGAGCGTGTTGACCACGACGACCGGCCGGCCCGCACCGGTGGTGTCGACGGCACCCAGCAGGGCCAGCAGCGAGCGGTCGCGGACGTCGGCCGCGAGGTCGTGGGCCTCGCGCCACCCCGACAGCAGGTCGATGTAGACCTGGTCCGACTCGGACCCGGTGATCGCGTCGTGGTGCGCGCCGTACGCCAGCTGGCGCCACACCTTGTCCAGGGCCCGGTCCGGCCAGCTGCCCAGGCCGAGCAGCGTGGCGAAGGTCGCGAGCTTCTCGGCGTCCAGCGCGGCGACCTCGCCGGCCCGCTGGGCCTGCTTGGTGTCGATGAACGACACGTCCTTGCCGGTGTAGACCGGGTTCATGTCGCGCGACTGCGGGCTCGGCGCGACTCCGCCGGCGGCCAGCTCGGCCCGCACCGCGGCGAAGAACTCGCTCGGGTTGCCACAGACGAACCGCGGCCACAGGTACTTGGCGTTCCAGTCCCGGTGGATCGCCGTCACCCACTTGTTGGGCGGCGTGTAGTCCGTGCCGACGGGGAGCAGCAGGTTCCTGGTCGAGGCCGCGGGCTTGAGCGCGAGGTAGAGCTCGTAGACCTTGTCCTCCGCCTCCTCCAGCGTGACCGACGAGTCCATCCACCAGCCGGCCGAGTAGTGGTTGGGCATGTAGTGGGTGAGGACGCCCTTGCCGGACGGCGAGAGCCACTCGAACTCGGCGGGGAACTGCATGTTGCGGACGTCGCCGCCGACCTCCTTGAAGGTCGACAGGATGGGTCCCCACTGGTGGTGCGGGCCGCGCGCCCAGGCGCTGCTCGTCAGACCGGCCTCGGCCGCCAGCCCTGGGAACTGCGGGTCGTGGCCGAACGCGTCGAGCTGCCAGGCGGTCTGCGGGTCCCCACCGATGACCGAACGCTGGTACCCCATGCCGTAGACGAAGTTGCGGATCGTCGTCTCGGCCGCGGTGAGGTTGGTGTTCGGCTCGTTGTAGGTGCCGCCCATGATCTCCAGCCGGCCGGCCGCGATCAGGTCGCGGATGGCCTGCCGCTCCTCGGGATGGGTGTCCCAGAACGGCTTGAGGTAGTCGACCTCGGCCAGGACGAACCGGTAGTCCTCGTCGCGGGCCGCCAGCGCCAGGTGGGCTCGCACGAGGTCGAAGCCGTTGTGCTCCCACACCGGCCGGGTCAGGCCGTCGTCCGCCTGCAGGTCCGAGACCTGCGTGTACGCCGCCTGCGTGTTCCACCAGACCGGGTCGTAGTGGAAGTGCGAGACCAGGAACATCGTCCAGCCCGGCTCGGCGACGACGAGCTCCGCCGTACGCCGCGCGGTGGGCGCCCGGTCCTCGGCGGACCCGGCCGCGGCCGAGGCCAGGACCTCGACGTCGACGGTGGCGCCGGGGCGATGCCGGGGGTCGACGACCATCGGCACCTCGACGAGGACCTCGCCGTCACCGGGCGGGACGGCCGCCGAGCCGCGCAGCCCCGGCCCGGTGACCTGGAGGTCGCCGGGCCGGGAGAGGTTGCGCTGCAATCGGATCCGGGCGACCTGTCGGGGTTGCTCGGCGGGCCCGACGAAGCACTCGGTGCTCTCGACGGAGGTGATGGACAGCAGTGGCACGGCTCAGCCTTTCACGGCGCCTTCTCCCACACCGCGGAAGAAGTAGCGCTGGAGACAGGCGAACAGGACGATGATCGGCAGCAGCGCGATCATCGTGCCCGCCGCGATGGTCCGAGGGTCGTTGGAGAACTGGCCCTGCAGGTAGGACAGGCCGACCGTCAGGGTCAGCTTGCTGGGGTCCTGCAGCACGAGCAGGGGCCACAGGAAGTCGTCCCAGGCCCCGATGAACGCGAAGATCGCGATGACGCTCATCGTGCCCTTGACGCTCGGCAGGCCGATGTAGCGGAACCGCTGCCACACGTTCGCCCCGTCGACGATGGCGGCGTTGTCGACGTCCTGGGGGATGGCCATGAACGCCTGGCGCATCAGCAGCACGTTGAGGGCGGCGATCAGGCCCGG
The DNA here is from genome assembly GCA_963795385.1 of uncultured Actinomycetota bacterium. GTDB lineage: Bacteria > Actinomycetota > Actinomycetes > Actinomycetales > CAVURS01 > CAVURS01. Next base: position 114,743 of record CAWCHK010000002.1, on the reverse strand, counting down.
CAGCGCGACCCCGAAGAGGCTGTTGCTGAAGCCCAGCTTGTTGACGGTCTGGAACTGGCTGATGATCGTGACCTCGCCCGGCAGGACGAGGGTCGACAGGAACAGGCCGAGCACCAGCTTGCGGAAGCGGAACTGCATGCGGGCCAACGCATATCCGGCCAGGGTCGCACCGACGACGTTGCCCGCCACGCACAGGGCGGCGACGATCAGCGAGTTCTCCGCGTAGTGCCAGACCGGGATGCTCCGGGTGACCTTGGAGTAGTTGGCGAACGTCGGGTCCGACGGGATCAGGTGCGGTGTCGCGGTGTTGATGTCCTCGTGACGTCCCTTGAGGGAGGTGGACAGCTCCCACAGGAACGGCCCGATGGTCACGACCAGGACGGCCACGAGGAGGAGGTACTTGCCGGCCAGCGCGGCCGTGAACCCCTCGGAGCGGCCCTTCGGTGGTCTGCGCCCGGCGTCCTTCGCCAGCGTCTCGAGCTCGACGGCGTTCGTCGACGACGTGGTCGTCATGCGTCTGCCTTCCCGTTGAGCCGGACCAGCAGGAGCATCGGTCCGATGGTGATGACGAAGAGCAGGATGGACAGCGCCGAGGCGTAGCCCAGCCGGCCATCGCTGCTGCCGGTGGCCGCGCCCTGGATCAACATGACGATCGAGACGTCCTGGCCGCCCACGCCGCCCGTACGCCCACCGAGGATGTACAGCTCGGAGAACACCCGCAACGCGTTCACGGCCGTGAGGATCGAGACCAGGACCATCGTGCCGCGGACCCCGGGGATGGTGACGTTGAAGAACCGCCGGACCGCACCGGCGCCGTCGACCATGGCCGCCTCGTGCAGGTCCTTGCTGACGTTACCCAGCGCGGAGATGTAGATGATCATGTAGTAGCCGAGGCCCTTCCAGACCGTCAGGCTGATCGCGGTGAGCAGCAGCAGCCAGCGCCCGGTGAGGAACGGGACGGCGCTGTGCGTCACGTTGGTCGCCTGCAGCAGGCCGTTCACCATGCCGCGGTCGTCGAACAGCCAGGACCAGATCAGCGCGACCACCACGGCCGAGGCGATCACCGGCAGGTAGAACGCGGTGCGGAAGAACGTGATCCCGGGGATCTTCTTCTCCACCAGGATGGCCAGCAGCAGCGGCAGCACCGTCGAGCAGCGGCACGCAGATCACCATGTAGAGGATGCTGTTGACGATCGCCGACCGCAGCTGGGTGTCGTGCAGCATGGCCGAGAAGTTGGCCAGGCCGGCGAAGTGGCCGCCCGAGAGCTGGCGCACGTTGGTGAAGGCCAGGAAGAGCGTGTTGATCGCCGGCCAGATGCTGAAGACCAGCAGCAGGACGAACGCCGGGATCACCATGAGCCACGGCGAGTACCAGCGGTTGTACTTGATCATGGGTGCACTGCCTCTCGCGAGAGCGCTGGGGCAAAGTCAGGCATGGTCGGGCGGGGTCGGGCATGGTCGGGCGGGGTACGGGTGGGCGGTGCCGGGGCGCAACCGCCCACCCGTAGTCCGCGGGCCCTGCCGGCCGGTCAGCCGTTGAGCAGCTGGTTCGCCTTGGTGACGGCGTTGTCCAGGGCCGCCTTGGATGACTGCTTGCCCGTCATCGCCAGCGCGATCTGCTGGTCCATGAAGTTGTTCATGTCCTGCGTCCAGGTCGGCGGGTTGAAGACCACGGCCTTCTGCATGCCCTGGTACGACCAGCACCGCCGCGTCACCCGCCGGCGTGCCGTCGCTCTTGCTGAACGACGGGTCCGCCGCCGCCGCCGTCGTGCCGGGCAGGAAGCCCTGGGCGAGCTTGACGAAGGCCGTCTGGTTGTCGTTGTCGGTCACGAACTTGCCGAACGCCAGGGCCAGCGGGCAGGTTCTTGCTCTTCGCCGACACCGAGATGCCCTGGACGTAGAGCGGCGGCGTGCCGATCGCGGCGGACGGGACGATCTTCGGGGCCAGGCTCGGGTTGCTCGGTGAGCTTCATCGCCCTGGATGAAGTAGCCGGTGCCGGTGGTCCAGGCGACCTCCTCCTTGCCGAACAGCGCGGAGTTGCCCTGGTAGCTGCTGCTCAGCACGTTCGTCGGCAGGTAGCCCGCCTTGAACGCCGCCGTGTACTTGTCGACCACGGCCTGCGGCGGCCGGGGTGTTGAAGGTGAACTTCGTGCCGTCCCCGTTGATCAGCTTCACGCCGGCGTTGACGAAGTCGCTGAGCCCGGGCTTGCGGCTCATCAGGTAGTCCTTGCCGCGGGACTTGTCGTGCATCGTCTTCGCGGCCGTGATCAGCTCGTCCAGCGTGGTCGGGAACGACGTGGTGCTCGAGGCCGTCCCGCTTGAACATGCCGGTGTTCCAGTAGTTCACGTCCGTGCCGAGGTACCACGGGAAGCCGTAGGTGCCGGCCTGCCCCTGGTAGCTGTAGGCGTCCAGGCCGCTCTTGACGTAGTCGGTCTTCAGGGTCGGGACGTTCTTGGCCAGGTCGAGCAGCGCGCCTGCCTTCACCACGGAGTAGGCGATGTCCGGCGGCAGGTTGATGACGTCCGGGAGGCTGTTGCTGGTGACCTGGCTGGTGACCTTCTCCGGGTAGCCGTCGCCCGGCTGGTCGACCCAGTTGATCGTGGTGCCCGGGTTCTTGGCCTCGAAGTCCTTGACCAGGGCCGTGAAGTACGGCGAGAACTTGTCGCCCTTCAGCGACCAGGTCTGGAACGTGATCGACCCCTTGATGGGGGCCGTGGTGTCGACCTTCTTGTCGCCGCCGCCGGCATTGCCGCCGCCGGTTCCGCATGCCGCGAGGGCGGCGACCACGGCGAACGCCGAGATCACGCCGAGGCGGGTGGACCGGGTAGAACGTCTGCGCATCCTGATGCTCCTCCGTGTGCCGGCGAGGCCCTGCCGTCTCGTCCGGTCCGTCCAGTCATGACTGCGTTGCGATCAACTGGACCGGTTTAGTGGCCGGAACTTATCAGTGGGTCAGGAATCCGGTGTCAAGGGTTGTTGCGAACGCACGAGGGTGCATGATCGTCCGGTGCCCGGGCCGGGGCCCCGGGACCGAGGAGGCTGAGGTGGCACGACCGACGATCGGCGACATCGCCAAGCGAGCCGGCGTCTCGAAGGGCGCGGCGTCGTTCGCGCTCAACGGGAGGCCGGGCGTCAGCGCAGCGACCCGGGAGCGCGTGCTGCAGGCCGCCAAGGACATGAACTGGGCCCCCCACAGTGCAGCGCGCGCGCTCAGCGGTGCGCGGGCCGGGCTGGTCGGCCTGGTGTTCGCGCGGCCGGCCCGGACGCTGGGCGTCGAGCCGTTCTACGCGCAGATCGTCTCCGGGCTGCAGGCCGGACTGTCGGCCCGCTCGATCGGCCTGCAGCTGCTCGTCGTCGAGGACACCGAGGCCGAGGTCGAGGTCTACCGGCGCTGGACGTCGGAGAACCGCGTCGAGGGCGTCGTGGTCGTCGACCTCCGGGTGCAGGACCCGCGGGTCGCCGAGCTCGAGCGGCTGGGGCTGCCCTGCATCGTCGTCGGCGGCCCTGGCCATCACGGCTCGCTCCCCAGCGTCTGGGCCGACGACCGCGCGGCCATGCTCGCGATCGTCGAATACCTTGCGGCACTTGGCCACCGGAGCATCGCGCACGTCGCGGGCCTGCCCGGCTTCCGGCACACGCAACGGCGCATCCGGGCGCTGCGCGACGCCTCGGCCCGGCTCAGCCTGGACGACGTGACCTCGGTCTCGACCGACTTCAGCGACGCCGAGGGAGCAGCCGCCACGCGCCGGCTGCTCTCCCGCCCCGGCCCCCCGACGGCGGTGATCTACGACAGCGACCTGATGGCCGTCGCGGGGCTGGGCGTGGCCGTCGAGATGGGTGTCTCGGTGCCGCGCCGAGCTGTCCGTCGTCGCGTTCGACGACTCGGTGCTGGCCCGGTTGATGCACCCCTCGCTCACGGCGCTGAGCCGGGACACCTTCGCCCTCGGTCAGCGGGTCGCCGACCTGCTGCTCCAGGTGATCGAGGAGCCCGGCAGCGTGGCGAACGTGCAGATGCCGACACCCACGCTGCACCGTCCGGGAGAGCACCGCCGCCCCGCGCCGCCGACCGGCACTTGGCGGCTCCGCTAAATCGGTTTAGACTCCCCGGCGGCGCACATCGGTGCGCCGAGCAGGGGGAGGGTGGTGCGGCGCGTGCCGGTCGAGGCTGGGAGCGGTCGGAGGCCGCTGCGGTTCGGCGCCAACTACGTCCCGTCGCAGGGCTGGTTCTACAGCTGGCTGGACTTCTCGGCCGACGACGTACGGCGTGATCTGGAGGACCTGGCCGGCCTGGGGTTCGACCATGTCCGGGTCTTCCCGATCTGGCCATGGATCCAGCCCAACCGCGGGCACATCCGCGAGCGCGGCATCGAGGACCTGTTGCGCACCATCGACATCGCCGCGGAGCTGGGGCTGGATGTCGCCGTGGACCTGGTCCAGGGGCACCTGTCCAGCTTCGACTTCCTGCCGACCTGGACCGTGACCTGGCACCGGCGCAGCCTGTTCGAGGACCCGGCCGTGCGCGACGGGCTCGCGGCGTACGTCGACGCGGTGTGCCGGGCGATCGCCACGCGCCCCAACGTCTTCGCGGCCACGATCGGGCAACGAGGTCAACAACCTCCACCCGTCCAACGCCGTCACGCCGCAGACCGCGCACACCTGGGCCGCTGGCCTCATCGACGTGATCCGGACGAGCGCACCGCAGCTGCTGAGCATCCACTCGCTGCACGACGAGGCGTTCTACCGGCCCGGACACCCGTTCGCTCCCGTCGACACGACCGACCTCGGCGACCTGACCAGCGTCCACGCCTGGGTCTTCACCGGCGTCTCGGAGCTGGACGGCCCGGTCGGCCCGGCCACGATCAGTCACGCCGACTATCTGGTCGAGCTGGCCGGCGCGATCTCGGCCGACCCGCAGCGACCGGTGTGGCTGCAGGAGATCGGCGCGCCCCGGCCGGACATCCCGGCCGACTCGGCCGCCGACTTCGTCACGCGGACCCTCGCCCGGGTGATCGGGAACCCGTTGCTGTGGGGCGTGACCTGGTGGTGCTCGCACGACATCGATCGCCGGCTGGTCGACTTCCCCGAGCGGGAGTACGACCTCGGGTCTCTTCACCGTCGACCACCGGGTGAAGCCGGCCGGGCGGGCGGTCGCCGAGGTGATGAACCGGGCCCGCACAGGGGACCGGCCGGCGGCCGGTCGGCCCGGCCTCGTGGCACCGGACGACCTGCGCTCGCCCGACCTGGACCGGATCCGCTACGCCCCGGGCAGCGACTTCCACCGCGAGTGGGTCCGGCTGCGCAGCCAGGGTCCGGTGGCGATCGTGTCGGCCGAGCGGGCCCTCGACCCGGATCACCTGAGCGCTCGCGGGATCGACGACGTGGTCGACCTGGCCGGGCAGCCGGGGCGGCTCTAGGACCTGGGGGTCGCGGCGCTCCCGCAGGGGGTGAGCGCCGCGATCCTCAGCCCGGTCCCGCTCTAGGCTGCGCGGATGGACGCAGCGCGGGTGGATCCGCCGCCGGAGGAGCCTCCCGCAGGGCCGCCCCCGCTCGAGCCCTTCCACGTCGACACCCAGCGGGTCGTGCTGGTGGGTACGGCGGTGTGGCTGGTCGCGCTCGTCGTCATCCTCGTCGTCCCCACCCTGCACCGGGGCGCACGCAGCTGGTGGCCCTGGGCCGCCGTGGCCGGCCTGCTGCTCGGGCTGCTCGGCCTGGCCTACCTGCGCCGCGGACGCGGCAACGCCGCCGCCCAGTGACCCGGGCCCTCGGGTCGGGTCGAGGACCTCGGGTCAGGGCTCGACGGCGTACGCGTCGATGCTGACCCGGGGGCGGCCGGGGGTGGCCTGGGTGATCAGGTCGAAGTCGTGGATCTCCTGGTAGGGGATGCTCGTGCGGTAGAGCAGGACCCGGTGCTGGGTCGAGCCGGCCCGGGTGTCGACGGTGACCGGGCCGCGGTAGTGGTTGCCCAGGTGGCCGACCTGCATCGAGACGGTGAACCGACCGCACGCCGGGCACTTCGTGCCGTAGATCGAGAGCGTCCGGCCGTAGAGCGTGAAGATCGAGCCGAGGACCTCGGCCTTCTTGGTCGTCGTGTGGTCGGCGCCGAAGTAGTCACCGGAGTTGTGCAGCGTGGACCAGGGCGCGTGGAAGGTGATGTCGCCGAAGTCGCTGTCCGGCGAGATCCAGGTCTGGTGGTGCCAGTTGTCGTCCATCGGGACGGTCGAGATCACCGACGCCGACCAGGGACCGGTCTCGAGCGTGACCGGGTCGACGGCTCGGACCCGGAACTCGAACCAGTCACCCGTCTCGATCTCCCGGTTGGCCGTCGCCAGCGACATCGTGGTCGAGGTCTGCGTCACGTTGGTCTGCCAGGCAGCCCACGGCGCGTCCCAGAACAGCCCGGACTCGGCGTGCCCGTGGCGGTACTCCACGTCGTACTGGACGTGCATCCCGGCCGGCAACGCCGGTGTGGGCTTCCACGCCACCGGGATGAACAGGCCGGCGCTCGTGGACCGGCTGAAGGAGATCCGCGGCGTGCTGGCCGTGACCCTGACGTCGGCGATCCCGATGCCGATGACCGGCGAGACGGGCGTGGCGACGGGCAGCGGAGTGCCCGGATCCTCACCGGCCGAGGCGCTGCCGGCGAGCGGCCCGGCCGCTGCCAGGCCCACGGCCAGGACGACGGCACCCAGGCTCACGAGCGGTCGACGGGTCCTCGTCCGGAAGGGATGCGTCATGGGTCTGCTCGTCCTGTCTGGGTCGTCCGGCCCGGGTCCCGCGCCCCCTGAGGACGCGCGCCCAGGGTAGCCGGGGCCGCGACCAGACTGCGGGCTTTCGGCCCGAATCACCCCGGGTGGCCTCAGTCGAACGCCGCTGCCCCGAGAGCGGCGCCGGGTCGCTCGGGGTCGGCCAGCAGCTCGGCCGCCAGATGCCGGCGCCGCCACTGGCCCGCCGACCAGGCCAGGGCGGCTGCGAGACCGGCGTCGTCGCGGGCGTGCAGGGCGCCGTCGGCCTCCACCCACCAGTCGACGTCCGCACCGTCCACCTGGAGCGCGTCGTGACGCCACCACCGCGACGGGACGCTGGCGAACGCGAGGGCAGCGACTCCCGGCACCGCCCGCGCCGTCCCAGACGTCGTGACCGAGCCGGCCGCCCGCTCGCTGGCGAGCTCCAGGTCCAACAGGTCGGCCAACGCGTCCCCGCGTCCGGTGGGTGCGATGACCACAGGGCCGATGTCCTTGCGCTGCAACCACATCGGGTCATCCACGACGACCGCAGCGGCGGCTGCGACGACCTCGACCCCGGCGGTCGTCACGGCCCGGACCAGCGCGGGCGGCGTCTCGAGGCCCTCCAGCCCGGCCAGCCACCGCCAGATCGGGAGCAGGGCCGGCAGCTCGATCGCCCGGGCCGGGTCGGCCAACCGGTCCAGGACCATCGGCAGCGACCTCGGTGCGAGGTCGTCAACCGTGCGCACGACTCCGAGGGCGCGGCGGACCTCGTCGTCGAGGCCGCCCACCCACTCCGGTGCGGCGTCGAGCAGGGCCGCCAGTGCCGGGTCCCCCGACGGGTCGCGCCGGGCATCCAGGCCGAGCTCTCGACGCAGCCACCACGACGTGTACGACGGGACGTCCGTGCCCCGGCCGCGGTCGTCGCGTACCCGGGCCCGGTCGACCAGCGCGGCCCGGGTCTCCCGGCGCCCGGCCAGGGCCAGGACCGCCGCCGCCCACGCGTCGGGCCGGACGGCGTCCAGGTCGCTGACAGCGGCGGCTCGCCGGCGACGGCCCCACCCGCGACGGCCTCGGCCCACTCCGCGAACCCGTCCAGCTCGGCGAACTCCTCCGGCGGCGTGACCAGGTCGACCTCGTCGGCGACGACCAGGGCGAAGTCGGCGAGCACCCCGATCGCCGTCAGCGTCGACGGGCCCCAACGCTCGAGGAGACCCGTTGCGACCAGGCCGATCTCGTCCGGGTCGAACACCGCGGCGGCCGTCGAGCCCGGCAGGGCCAGAGCCGCGGCCGGGGTGAGCTCGTCGTCCTGGTCCGGCAGCGCGAGGTCGCCGAGCCAGGGCAGGTCGCCGCCCGCCGCGGAGACCGCGCCCTCGTCGACCGCCGCGCGGACCAGGCCCAGCACCGTCGCCGCGACCTCGTCCGGGTCGTCCGCGTCAGGAGACGTCTCGACCAGCTCGTGGACGGCGGCGTCCTCGAGCAGCTGTCGCGGCGTCGCCGGGAGAGCGCCGAGCCGGCCCAGCAGCGGATCCGCCGCGGTCGGGTGCACCAGGCGCACGCCGGCAGCGGCCAGCCGCTCGAGCACGTCGGCGGCCATCGCGTCCGGCGCGAGCAGCAGGCCCCTGGCCCCGCGCACGACCCGACCGTCGGCGAGCGGGACCGGCAGCACGCCGAGCGCCTCACGTCCCTCGGGGGACTCCGCGAGCGGCGCCAGCGCGGCGTACCGCTCGGCCCAGCCGGCCGGGTCGACCGCGTGCGGCAGCGCCTCGACCACGTCGGACAGCGACATCTGCTGAGCGCCCAGCTGGCGCAACGCCGTCCGCCCACCCAGCGGGACGTCGACGAGCCCGCCGACATACGGCGCCAGCGCGGCCAGGCCCCCGGGCGTCGCGGCCACCGGGCCGTCGATGACGACCGCGTCCCGCGGGCGGATCAGGGCGCCGTCCTCGACCGTCCGCACGATGGGGGCGTCCCGCAGCGCGTCGAGCGTCGCGGCTCGCAGGGCCGCGTCGACGGCGCCGGCGCCCAGGCCGGTCGGCACGAGACCCAGCACCTCCTCGCCCGCGGCCGCCCGCGCGACGAGCAGCTCGGAGTATGCCGCGGCGGCCTCGGTCACGACCCGGTCGGACAGCCGGCCGGGCGCGACGTGCCGCCGGGAGGGCTCGAGGGGGAGGCTGGCGATCAGCAGGGCCGGCCACGACAGCGGCTCGTCGGTGGGCGTCGGGGCGTGGATCACTTGTGGCACAACGACATCCGTCGTGGCCGGGAGGGCCCACAGCACGCTCCACCAGGGTCGCTGCGCCTCCTCGGTCGGCCGGTCCGCGAAGAGCTCCCGCGCGCTCGGCCGCCGTGAACACGCCCCCGCGCCGGACCGTGTGCCACCTCGACACCGCGTCCGTGAGCCGCCGGGTCTCACCGTCGACCTCGACCTCGATCTCGGCCAGTGCGGGAAGGGCGAGCAGGAGGGCGTCGTCGAGGGCGGCGAGCAGGCGGTGGACGTCTCGGCCGCGGCGTCGTCGCGCAGGGGCAGCAGGACCGCGGTCGAGAAGCCCTGCGGCGGCTCGCCCTCGGCCTCGAACGGCAGGCGCAGGGCCGGCACGTGACCGTCCCGCCGGCGCACCTCGTCGGCCAGCTCGGGCTGGCCCAGGTCGCCGATCAGCTGAGCCGTGTCGGCCCGCGAGAACCGCACGGAGCCGTTGCGGAGAGCAGGATCGGCTCGTCGGTCACGGCCAGGACCGCCGCGAAGCCCACGCCGAACCGCCCGACCGCGGCGCCGTCGTCGTCCCGCTTCGCGGAGGCGCGCAGGGTCGAGAGGGCGGAGACTCCCGCGGCATCCAGCGGGGCGCCGGTGTTGGCGGCCGCCAGCACGGCGCCGCCGTCCGACGTGGTGAGGCTCAGGCGCAGCCGTCCCGGCTCCCCCACGGCCGCAGCGGCGTCGGCGGCGTTCTGGGCCAGCTCGACGACGACCCGGTCGCGATAGCCGCCGAGGCTGAAGTCCTCCTCGGCGTTGGCGTCCTCGCGGAGCCGGGCCGGTGACGCGGCCCAGGCTGCCAGCACCCGTTCCCGCAGCGCCGCGGTGCCGAACGGGTCGGCGAGCGTCACTGGGAGACGGGGTCCGGCTCTGGCTCGGCGATCAGCTCCGGCAGCAGGAGCGCGTCGTACCCGAGCTCGTCGAGGATGGGCAGCTCCGCCTGCGGGGGGTCGACCGCCACGCCGGCCTGGCTGTGCGCCCCGCAGCCGTGGTCGAGCGAGACGACCTGGCCGTCCGAGGGCGACCACTCGTTGGCGCAGACGCCGAAGACGGCCCGCAGCGTCCCGGCCATGGGCAGGAAGAAGCCGCAGCTGGCGCACGGGGCCGGTGCCTGCTCGGCGATCGGCGCGGTGGGGCCGTGCGTGCCGTCATACCAGCGCTCGCTCGCCTCGGCCCGGCCCTCCGGCGACAGGACGCGCTCGCGGCCCAGCCCCAGCTCCCAGAACGCCATCTGGTCGGCGTCCTCGTCGTCGGTGGCCTCGTAGCCCGGCTCCAGCCGGGGGTCCTCGGCGATGAACGGCAGCAGGTCGCCGGCACCGAGGTCGCCCGGGGCGATCCGCTCCGACCACGGCAGCCAGGCCGGCGCCAGGAGCGCACCGATCCCCGGCAGCAGGTGGACCTCGTCGATCGTCGCCGTCCGGCCGCGCGGCGGGCGGGCCACCGTGACCGCCCAGCGCCAGCCGCGGTACGCCGGGGAGGTGCAGTCGAAGGAGTGCGTGCCGACCCGCTCGCCCTCGGGCTGGTAGCCCTGGTGCTCGCCCACCGTGCCGGGCTCGGCGATCTCCTCGGCGGCGCTGCGCGCCAGGTCGACGGCGGCGATCAGGGTCTCGTCGTCATGGGGCACCCCGCGATTGTCCCCCACGTCGGGTGCCTCCCGCGACCATCACACCGGTCGAGCCGGCCTGGGGTGGGACATCGAGCGGGCCTCTCGTGAGCATTGCGCCCGGTGATCGTCCGGGTTCGGCGCCCCGCTCGTGCGTCGCCGGTCCTTGCTGCAGGCAGGATGGGCGGGTGGAACGGGAGCCCTTCGAGACGCGGCCGCACGCGGCGTCCGCGCCCGGGAACGAGCCCGGGGGAGGGAGGCCGGCCCGGAGCGTGGGACCGGGCCGCTGGGCGCACCCACCACAGGCGAGCGCGCGGTCAGGGGGGCCCGGGCCTTCGGCCGCGGGACGGCGAAGGTCGCGGGCCTGTCGGCACGGGCCTCGCGGGCGTCGTACCGGCGGTTGATCCGGGCCAGCCAGGCGCACGGAGCGGGCGAGTCCGGTCTGGGCAAGGTCATCCAGATGCACGGCGTCTCCGCTGCGGGAGACGCCCTCGTGCTGCTCTCGCTGGCCAACACGGTGTTCTTCTCGGTGCCGGTCGGCCAGGCCCGGGGCCGGGTCGCGCTCTACCTGCTGGTCACGATGGCGCCGTTCTCGCTGATGGCCCCGGTCATCGGGCCGCTGCTCGACCGGTTCCGGAGCGGCCGCCGGTACGCGCTCGCCGGCACGCTGGTGGGCCGCGCCTTCCTGGCCTGGGTGATGGCGGGGGCGGTGGCCGGGGGCAAGGAGGGCTTCGCGCTCTACCCGGCCGCGTTCGGGCATCTCGTGCTCAGCAAGGCCTACCAGGTCACCCGGGCCGCAGCCACGCCGCGCGTGCTCCCCAAGGAGCTCTCCCTGGTGACCGCGAACTCCCGGGTCATGCTCGGCGGCGTCGTCGCCGTCACCATCGGTACGCCGATCGGCGCCCTGCTGCTGAAGCTCGCCGGGCCGGAGTGGTCGCTGCGCTTCGCCTTCGTGGTCTTCGCCGCAGGCGTGGTCCTGGCCCTGCGGCTGCCGTCCAAGGTCGACTCGGCCGCCGGCGAGGTGGGCGCCCGGCTCTCCTCGGACACCGGCCCGGCACCCCGCCTGGGACCACCGGTCCGGACGACGTCGGCCACCGACGAGACCGCGGCGATCCCCAGCGCCCGCGACGGCGGTTCGGCCACGGGCCGGCAGGGCAGGCGGGGGCGGCGGATCGACGTGTCGTCCTGGGGGATCGGACCGCGCGTCGTGCTGGGCCTGCGCGCGACGTCGGCGCTGCGGGCCTTCACCGGCTTCCTCACGCTGTTCCTGGCCTTCGCACTGCGGACCCACCCGATCTCGACCTCGATCCCGACGATCGGCGTGATCGGCCTGGTCGCGGGCGGCGCCGGGGTCGGCAACACGATCGGTACCGCGATGGGTGCCCTGCTGCGCCGGATCACGCCCGAGACGGTGCTCACCGCGATGCTCGCGGTGGCGGCCGTCGCGGCGACCTGCGGCACGCTCTGGTACGGCCTGGTGCCGGTGATCGCGGTGGGTGTCGGCGCGGGATTCTCGTCCGCCCTCGGCAAGCTCGCGCTGGACGCCCTGGTGCAGCGGGAGGTGCCGGACGACGTCCGCAGCTCGGCCTTCGCGCGCTCCGAGACGGTGCTGCAGCTGGCCTGGGTGGTCGGCGGTGCGCTCGGCATCAGCCTCCCGATCCCCGGGTCGTACGGCCTGGGCATCGCGGCCGTCGGGCTGACCGTGATGTTGCTGGTCACCCTGCGCTCGCGGGTCGCCGCGCGGCGTACCCCGGCTCGGTCGCACCCGGACTGAGCCGGGCCGAACGGGCGGGAGCGCGCCGCTCAGGCCTCGATGTCGTCGGCGACGGCGCGCAGGAGGCTGGCGACCTTGCCGGCCGAGGCCTTGTCCGGGTGGCGCCCGCGGCGGAGCTGGTTCGAGACGCCGTCGAGGAGCTTGATGGTGTCCTCGAGGATGACCGTGAGGTCCTCCGGCGGCTTGCGGGCCCGGGCCGCGACCGACGGCAGCGGGTCGAGGACCTTCACCGAGAGCGCCTGCGTGCCGCGCTTGCCCTCGACGATGCCGTACTCGACGCGCGTCCCGCCCTTGAGCGCGGTGACACCCTCCGGCAGCGCTGAAGCGTGCAGGAAGACGTCGGCTCCCTCGTCGCTGCTGAGGAAGCCGAACCCCTTCTCGGAGTCGTAGAACTTCACCTTGCCTGTGGGCACCGTTGACCTCGCGGTTCGTCGTGGCGGAACACCCTCAGGCTATCGGCCCTGGCAAGTGCGATTCGCCGCCGAGGCCGGGCGGGCGGCCTCAGCGGAAGAGCTCGGGCTGCGGCAGGAGCTCGTTCATCGACCCCGAGCGGAAGCCCCGGGGGTCGATCTGCGCGGTATCGAACCCGGTCGCCCGGACGCCCCCCAGCACCCGCTCCCCGGCCTCGGTCGGGACGCCGTCGACGAGCAGCGCGGGCAGCAGGTCGGGGTCGATCTCCAGGCGCGCCGTCGAGGCGCCCAGGTCGCGGACGCGCACGTCGTTGGCGGTCAGGCCGGCACCGGCCAGCTCAGCCCGCACGGCCAGCTCGGCCCGGTCGACCCGGTCCAGCGCCTCGCGGGTGACGGGCACGCCGAACGCGACCCGGCTGGACAGGCAGGCCGCGGCCGGCTTGTCCCAGGTGACCAGCCCCCAGCGGCGCGAGGCCTCGCGGACCTGGGCCTTGGTCAGGCCGGCGTCGCGCAGCGGCGCGTGGGCACCCCGCTCGTCGGCGGCCTTGATGCCGGGGCGGAAGCCGGCCCGGGCGTCATCGGCGTTGGTGCCCGTCACGACGGCCGCGCCTCGGCTCACGTCATCCAGTGCGGTGAGGACATCGACGAGCTCGGACTTGCAGTAGTAGCAACGGTCCCCGGCGTTGGCGACGTACCCGTCGCGGTCCAGCTCGTGGGTCGCCGGGGTGACGTGGCGGACGCCGAGGCCGGTCGCGAAGCTCACGGCACCCTGCAGCTCGCCGGTCGCGAGCGAGGGCGACACGGCCGTCGCGGCGATCACCCGGTCCGCGCCGAGGGCGCGGACAGCGGCGGCCAGGACGAACGCGGAGTCGGCGCCGCCGGAGAACGCGACCACCAGCGGGGCCTCGCGGCCGAGCTCGCGCAGGTCGGCGTCCAGCGCCGCGAGCCGCTGGCCCAGAAGGTGCTCGGCCAGCCACTCGGGGAGGCCGCCGAGCGACCCGAGCACGACGTCGGCACCGGCGGCGGAGAGGTCAGCGGCGCTCGTCGGGCCGGTGGCCACCGCGACCGAGACCGCGCCCGCCCCGATGGCCGCTACGACGTCACCGGGATGGTCCCCGACGTACACCCCGGCGCCGATCTCGCGCAGGATCTCGGCCTTCCCGTGGGCGTAGCGGCCTCCGGCCACGACGTCCGCCTCCAGGCCCACGTGGGCCAGCACCGCGGCTACGCCGGACGGGGACTTGGCACTGACGATGGCCGTGCGCCCGCCGAGGGCCCGGACCGCGGCCAGGGCCTCGACGGCCCCGGGGAGCAACGTCGTGATCGGCACACCCAACGTCGGGTAGAGCTCGCGGTAGCCGGCGACGGCTGCGGCCACCTGCTCCTCGGGCAGCCACTGGCGCAGGGCGTCCTCCAGGGGGATCCCGATGGTGGGCCAGATATCGGCGTCGGTGAGCTGCACGCCGAGGCCGGCCGCGACGACGCGCAACGTCTCGGCGATGCCGGCCCGGGAGTCCACCAACGTCATGTCGAGGTCGAAGCCGACAACCAGATCCACGCCTCCAGGGTACGGGTGGTTGCGCCACCCCGCGGTCGACCGGCGGCCCGGGCCGCGCCAGGATGGGGTCGATGAGTCATGCCACGCAGCAGCGCCCGGCAGGCTTGCGAGACTTCTGGACCGACGTCCCCCGGTCGGGCAAGCTGCTGCTGATCGCGGTCGCGGTCGACTCCCTCGGCATCGGCCTGACCCTCCCCTTCGCGGTCGTCTACCTGCGCGAGGTCCGGCACATCCCGCTCCCCACCGTCGGCCTCCTGCTGTCGCTGCCCCCGGTGGTCGCGCTGGTGCTGCTCGGGCCGATCGGCCTGGCCATCGACCGGTTCGGGGCCCGGCGCGTGCAGATCGCGGCCCTCGCGTTCTCGCTGGCGGGGCAGCTCGGCCTGGCCGCGGTGCGCGGACCCGGCACGGCTGCCCTGGCGTTGGGGCTGAGCGGCATCGGCCAGGCGGCGTTCTTCCCCGCCAACCAGGCCCTGGTGGCGTCGGCGATCGACAGCCGGCTCCGGCAGCGGTACTACGGCCTCTCGTTCACCGTCCTCAACGCGGGCATCGGGGTGGGCGGGGTGGTCTCGGGCCTCTACGTCGACGTGCACCGTGCGGGGACGTTCGAGGCGATCTACCTGGTGGACGCGGCGAGCTACCTCGTCCCGCTGCTGCTGCTCCTGGTCTTCCTGCGCGGCATCGGCGGGCCGGTCGCCGTCTTGACCGACCGGGAGCAGCCGGCGGGAGCGACCGGGCCGGGTTCGATCGTGACCCCACCGACGTACGCGGTCGTGTTGCGGGACAGGGTGTTCCGGCGGCTGCTGGCGGTGACGTTCGTCTCGGCGTTCGTGGGCTACGCCCAGATCGAAGCGGGCTGGACGGCCTTCGCGCGGTTCGTCGGCGACATCTCGACGCGGGACATCGGCATCGCCTTCGCCGCCAACACCGCAGTCATCGTCGCGCTGCAGCTGCCCGTCGTGCAGCGGATCGAGGGGCGGCGCCGGACCCGACTGCTGATGCTCATGTGCCTGATCTGGGCCGTCACCTGGGCGATGGTCGGCGTGGCCGGGCTGTTCGGTGGGGTCGTCGCCGTGGTCCTGCTGGTGACGAGCGGAGGGGTGTTCGGTGTCGGCGAGACCCTGCAGTCGCCGATCGTGCCGGCGCTCGTCAACGACCTGGCGAGCGACCATCTGCGGGGGCGCTACAACGCGGCGAACTCGGTGGCGTTCCAGGTCGCGGCCGTCCTGGGCCCGGGGATCTCGGGCCTGCTGATCGGCCACGGCTGGGCAGCGGTGTACATCGCCCTGATGTTGTCGAGCTGCGCGGTCATGCTCCTCCTGCTGGTGATGCTGGAGCGGCGGATCTCCCCGGCCACCAACGGTGTCGCGGTCGGCGCGACATGAGCGAGCCCGTCACGCCGACGGCTCCGCGGGCGCTGCGCCACACCCTGCTCGCCCAGTCCTGGCTGGACGTGTCGATGGTGCACTGGGCCGCCGACCCCGACGTCGTGCAGCGGCTGATCCCCCGCGGGACCCGGCCGGACCGGCTGGACGGCACGACGTACGTGGGGCTGATCGGCTTCCGGATGCGCCGGCTCGGGCTGGGGCCGCGGCCGGCGCTGCCGTATGTCGGCGACTTCCTCGAGACGAACGTCCGGCTCTACACCGTGGACGGCGAGGGCCGGCGGGGCGTCTTCTTCTGCACCCTGGACGCGAGCCGGCTGTTGGCGGTGCTGGGCGGGCGGTACGCCGCCCGAGTGCCCTACGTGTGGTCGCGGATGCGGTTCGAGCAGGTCGGTGACCTGGTCGGCTATCGCTGCCGGCGGCGGTGGCCGGGCCCGCCCGCTGCGAGCGCGATGCGGCTGCGGGTGGGCGCGGTGGTTGCGGCGCCGTCCGAGCTGGATCACTTCCTCACGGCCCGGTGGGGGCTGCACACGAGCTGGTACGGACGCACGATCTACCTGCCGAACGTTCACGAGCCGTGGCCGCTCAGGAGGGCCGATCTCGTTGACCTGGCTGAGGACTCGCGGACCGGACTGGTCGCGCGGGCCGGGTTGTCCGCGGAGGGCGAGCCGGTCAGCGTCCTCTACTCACCGGGCGTGGCCGTCCGGTTCGGGACACCGACGCTGGTGCGCTGAGGATCAGCTCGGGGTGATGCCCCACTGCGAGCGGTGGGTGTCCCCCGGCGCCAGGACGAGCACCCCGTAGCCGGTGTTGAAGGCGTCCGGGCCGCAGGTCATCGGCTCGACCGCGAGCCCGGCTCGGGCCTTGCCGGGCGGGAGGGTGTCGCCGGTGAAGAGCTGCAGCCACGGGTACGACGCGTCGCCCCAGAGCGTTGCGGCGGCGCCGGTCTCGGCATCGCTCACGTGCACCCGCCAGCGCCCGTCACCGTCCCGGGTGAGGTCGGTGTAGGCCGTGTCCAGGACGAGCTCCCCGACCGGACGCGGCTGGCGGAAGTCGTAGGCCGTGCCGTCCACCGGTCGGGGGTCGACCGGGATGCCCCGCTCGTCCGGCAGCAGGTACGTCGCCGCGGGGACCTGGATCGTCGCGCCGTCGACGGTCGGCGCACCCATCGTGAGATAGGGGTGCGCCCCCGACCCGAAGGGCGCGCTCACCCCACCGGCGTTGCGGGTCTCGGTGGTCACGGTGAGCCCGTCGTCGCCCAGCTCCACGAGCGCGCTGACGATGAGGGTCGTGGGCCAGCCCGGCTGCGGATGGATCTCCAGGCCCAGCCGGACCCGACCGGCCTCGACCGTCTCGGGCTGCCAGCTGGCCCAGCGCGCGAGGCCGTGGATCGCGTTGCGGTTCGCGGGTTCGGTCAGGGCCAGCTGCAGGGTCTTGTCGCCGTGGCGGTAGCGACCGTCCCGGATCCGGTTGGGCCAGGGGAGGAGGTGCTGGCCGCGGCCGGCGCCGCAGACCTCGTCGACCTCGAAACCGTCGAGCACGGCCCGGCCGCCGACGCTGTAGTGCCGGATCGTGGCCCCCACCTCGGTCACGACGGCGAGCTGGTCGCCGTACCTGACCTCGAACTGCCGACCGGACGGCGGGAGGGCGTCGCTCACGACACGTGAGCGTAGCGGCGGCCTCAGCGGGCCGACGGCCCCGGTCGGTGAGAGCGTGGCGCCATGGTCACCCAGGAGCGCCGGCGACAACGCCGCGGTGAGGCACGGCTGCCCGCGGTGGTCGTGACCCTGGCGGCGATCGCGCTCTACGCCCTGCTCCCGCAGGGGCTCCTGGTCGGTCCGCGGCTGCTCATCCCGGCCCTGGAGGTCCTGCTCTTCATCCCGCTGGTCGCGTTGAACCCCCGGAGGATGGACCGCCAGACGGCCTGGTCGCGCGGCATCAGCATCGCCCTGACGCTGGTCATCGCGATCACCAACATGGTGGCCCTCGTCCTGCTCCTGCAGAAGCTCGGCAGCCCCGACACCCCCAAGGGGAGCGGCCTGCTGCTGGCGGCCCTGCAGGTCTGGGGCACCAACGTGCTCGTCTTCGGGCTGATCTTCTGGGAGCTGGACCGCGGCGGGCCGGTGGCGCGCACCACCGTCAAGCGCGAGCTGCTCGAGTCGGCCGACTTCCGCTTCTCCCACGACGAGAACCACGACACTGTCGTCGAGGTCTCCCGCGACTCCAGCCGCACCTCGGACTGGGTCCCGACGCTGGTCGACTACGTCTACGTCTCGCTCACCAACTCGTCGGCCTTCAGCCCCACCGACACCATGCCGTTGCGGCCGCGGACCAAGATCCTGATGGGCCTGCAGGCCACGGCGGCCCTGATCACGTCGGTGCTCGTCATCTCGCGCGGGGTGAGCCTGCTCGGCAGCTGACTCCCGCCGCAGCCTCAGAACGGCGGGTCGCCCCAGCGCACCGGTGGGTCGGGGTCGAAGTACCGATGCGGCTGCGACTCGTAGGTGTGGCCAGTCTTGTCGCGGTAAGTCAGAACGCCATTGGCGTCGCCGCTGACCGAGATCAGGTCGTCGGTCTTGTCCTGGTGCTCGCGCTTGCCGGCGGAGCCGAGGTTGGCGCCCTCGGTCTGCCCGCCACGGTCGGGATGGTCGTGGTCGTACGGGGTGATGTGGTCCAGCTCCAGGGTGCGGGCGCCGCTCGTGGGGTGCCGGGACGTGTTGCCGTCGCGGATCCGGACGAAGTCGGCCAGCCGGGCCGGCGGGGCGTAGCGGGGCGATACGTCGATCGCGGTGCCGGTGGCCGGGTCGCACAGGATCCGCTGCCAGGTCGCGTTGTCGCGGTGGGCCAGCTCGCGGGCCAGGACGGCCGGGATGGGCACGTTGCCGGACGGCGTCCGCAGCGTGGCCGGGGCCTGGTCCAGGTCGAGCAGGGTGGCGGCGGAGACGACGACGTTGACGAGGATGGCGCGGGGCGGCCGTGGGAGCCGCCGGGGACGGGGCGGCGCATGGGGCGGTGCATGGGGCGGTGCATGGGGCGGTGCCGCAGCAGGAGCCGGTGCCTGGGTGACGGTCAGGCCGAACAGCCCGTCGGTCAGCGCGCCGACCGCCAGGTCGAAGCGCAGCTGGTCCAGGGTCTCTGGGGCGCCGGCCTTGCGGGCTGCGCGGGCAGTGGAGTCCAGGGCGTCGAAGGCGGCGGACAGGGACTCGTCGGGTCCGTGCAGGACCATGGCGCCGGGACGGTCGGGTGTCGAGATGTAGTACTCGACGTGCCGGCCCCTCGTCCGGGCCCTGGCCTCGTCGGGCACTGCCTCGGGCGCGAGGACGGCGATCGCCTCCCGCAGCATCGGGCGCAGCTTGTGCGGCGGCAGGACCCACACCGGCCGGTGCCCGTCGCGCAGCGGCCGGGCCAGCACCCGTCGCCGCGCCTTGGCCTCGGCCACCTGGTCCGGGTCGGCGTCGTCGGGGTCCGGCCCGGGGTCGGTCACGAAGGCCGCGACCAGCCGGGACCGCGCGGGCTCGGGGAGGCTCAGCGCGTGGTCATGGACGGTCCGGGCCTGAATCCGGTCGATCCGGCCGTCCGCAAGGGCTCGGGCGAGCACCGGCTGGTCGGCCAGTCCGACGGCGAAGGCGAGCAGGCCGTCGGCCGCCCGGATCGAGATACCGAGCGCGAGGGAGAGCGACGCGGTCGTGGCCCGCTCGGCCCGGCGCTGCCCCTCGGCAGCCGCCGCTCGGGCGAGGCGGGCCCGGCCGGCGGCTTCGCGCGGCGTCGCTGCGGGCGGGTCGTCGGCGCAGTCCTGAGCGAACATCTCGGCTTGCTGGGCGGAGAAGGCCGCGTAGAGCTGGGCGATCGCCTCGGCCTGGACCGCGGCCGCCAGGCTGATCGCGCGCTCGGCAGCGACGGCCAGGTCGACCAGGGTCGCCGGGTCGAACGGCAGGCCGGACCGCGTCGCCGACTCGTCTCCCGCCTCTTCGATCATGTGTACGATTCTACCGGAAAAGGTAGACAGCAGGCAAGCCGGACAATCGACGAATTCCCTTATCTTCCAACTATTTTCAGCACCAGACAGCACGGAGCGTGGCCGCGGGGAGCAGCCGACTCAGGCCTTCCGAACCCCGGCCGCCGCCTGCAGGCCGAGGATCTCGACGGCGCTCTCGCGCATCTCCACCTTCCGCACCTTCCCCGTCACAGTCATGGGGAACGCGTCGACCAGATGGACGTATCGGGGCACCTTGAAGTGAGCCAGCCGGCCGGAGCAGAACTCCCGAACCCCTTCGGCTGTCAACGGATCCGCGCCGGGCCTCATGACGATCCAGGCCATCAGCTCCTCGCCGTACCGCTCGTCCGGCACACCGACGACGGAGACGTCCGCGATGTCCGGGTGGGCGTAGAGGAACTCCTCGACCTCACGCGGGTAGACGTTCTCGCCGCCGCGGATGACCAGGTCCTTGATCCGGCCGACGATGTTCAGGTAGCCGTCGGCGTCCATCGTCGCGAGATCGCCGGAGTGCATCCACCGGGCGGCGTCGATGGCCTCGGCGGTCCGGTCCGGCTGGTCCCAGTAGCCGAGCATCACCGTGTGCCCGCGGGTGCACAGCTCGCCCGGCTCCCCGCGCGGCAGGGTCAGGCCGGTCGCCGGGTCGACGACCTTGGTCTCCAGGTGCGGCATGGTGCGACCGACCGTCTCGGTCCGCCGGGCGAGGTCGTCGTCCGGCCGGGTCATCGTGGACACCGGCGAGGTCTCGGTCATGCCGTAGCAGATGGCCACCTCGGCCATGTGCATCTCGGAGACGACACGCTTCATCACCTCGACGGGACAAGGGGATCCGGCCATGATGCCGGTCCGCAGCGTCGACAGGTCGAAGTCCGCGAACGACGGCAGCCCGAGCTCGGCGATGAACATCGTCGGCACGCCGTAGAGCGAGGTGCAGCGCTCGTCCTGCACGGCCCGCAGCGTCGCCTCGGGCTCGAAACCCGGTGCGGGGATGACGATGCACGCACCATGTGTCGTCGAGCCCAGGTTGCCCATGACCATGCCGAAGCAGTGGTAGAAGGGCACCGGCAGGCAGACCCGGTCGGTCTCGTCGTAGGACACGAGCTCACCGACGAAGAAGCCGTTGTTCAGGATGTTGTGGTGCGAGAGGGTCGCACCCTTGGGGAATCCCGTTGTGCCAGAGGTGTACTGGATGTTGATCGGATCGTCGGGCCCGAGCATCGCCCTTCGCTCCGCGAGCTCCTCCACCGACACGGCCGACCCGCCGTCCACGAGAGCCGCCCAGCTCGGCTCCCCGATCAGGACGACATCGTGCAGCCGCGGGCACTCGTCGCGCACGCCCTCGACCAGGCTGCGGTAGTCCGAGGTCTTGTACTCCACCGCAGAGACCAGCAGCCGCATCCCGGACTGGTTGACGACGAACGCCAGCTCGTGGCTGCGATAGGCCGGGTTGACGTTGACGAGGATCGCCCCGACCTTCGCCGTGGCGTACTGGACCAGCACCCACTCGGCGCAGTTCGGTGACCAGATCCCGACCCGGTCGCCCTTCTCGACCCCCATCGCGAGCAGGCCACGAGCGACCCGGTCGACGTCGTCGTTCAGCTCCCGGTAGGTCCATCGGCGGCCGCTCGGCACGTCCACGAGGGCCTCACGCTCCGCGAACCGCTCCACGACCCGCTCGAGGTTGGCCCCGATCGTCTCCCCCAGCAGCGGGGTGTCCGAGACCGCGGAGGTGTACGACGGCAACGGCAGCGAGCGCATGGTCGGCACTCCCTCATCCTCATGCCGGACCCCTCCGGCGGCAACGCCTCAGCCCCGCAGCGCGTCCAGCTCGGCCGCCACCGCTTCGAGCACGGACTCCCGGCCGACGTAGTGCAGGCTGGTGCGGGGCCAGTGTGCGACCACGTCCGTGAACCCGAGCTCCCGGGCGCGGCCCACCGCGTCCCGGAACACCTCGACCGACGTCAGCGAGTACGTCGCCCCCGAGTCCAGGTTGAGGTAGCGGTCGAGCGATGCCGCCTCCCGCCCCTCCGCCGCGAGCGCATCGTCCAGCCGGTCCACGACCTCACCGATCCCGGCCCACCAGGCCTCCTGCCCGTCCTCGGCCGCCGTGATGCCGGTCGTCGCCCAGCCGTCGCCGGGCCGGCTCGCCAACCGGGCCGCGAGCCGGATCGCCCGGGGGCCGTTGGCCGCCACGACGAAGGGGGGCCGCGGTTGCTGGACCGGTCCCGGGTACATCCGCGCTCGCACCGCGTCGTACGGCGGGTGGCTCGAGGTGGTGACCGGTTGGGTCAGCAGCTCGTCGAGCATCGTCACGAACGAGTCCAACCGGTCCAGCCGCTGCCCCGGGCTCGGCTGCGGCAGGCCGAGAACGTCGGCGTCCCAACCGGATCCGCCCGCGCCGGCGCCGAGGATCAGCCGCCCGCCGCTGATGTCGTCGAGGGTCATCAGCTCCTTGGCGAACGGGACCGGGTGCCGGAAGTTCGGCGAGGCCACCCAGGTGCCGAGCCGGACTCGAGACGTCACCGTCGCGACCGCAGTCAGCGTCGGTACGGTCGCGAACCACGGCTCCTCGGAGAGGTCCTTCCAGGCCAGGTGGTCGTAGGTCCAGGCATGGTCGAAGCCCATGTCCTCGACCGCCCGCCATCGGGCCGCCGCCTCGGGCCAGCGCAGCTGGGGCAGGACGACGATCCCGATTCTCATGGCTACACCTTGCGGTACCGGGCCTCCAGCAGTCCAAACACGCCGAACGCCAGCAGCCCCAGCGCCGCCAGGCCGGTCAGCACCCGGCCGTACGGCTGCTCGAGCAGGGTTCGCAACGCGCCGTCGATCCCGCGGGCCTTCTGCGGCTCGAACGTCCAGGCGGCCGAGACGACCAGCACGCCGGCCAGCCCGACGACCACGCCGCGGGCGACGGTCCCGACCTGGCCGATCCGCTTGACCGTCCGCTCGCTGTCACCGTGCAGCCCACGCATCCGCTTCATGAACGACGCCTGGACCCCTTGCACCACCAGCACGATCCCCACCACGACGACGACGGCTCCGGCCAGGCCGACGATCCAGCGACCGCCGCTGTGCTTCATCACCCGCGCGGTGACGCCCTCCTGCTGCGACCCCTGGGACTTGCGGGCACCGGACAGCACCGTGAACGCGCTGACCGACAGGCCCGCGTAGACGACCGCGCTGACCAGCGAGCGCATCCGCTTGCCGGAGGTGTCCTCCTCGCCGACGACGCCGGTGAACACCTGGCTCAGCTGCCAGAGCGCGTACGCCGCGAGGCCGACTGCGACGACGACCACGAGCACCCCGCCGAACGGCTTGCTCGCCAGGTCGGTGAACGCGCCCTTCTGGTCGGCGTGCTGCGAGTGCTGCCGGACAGCGAGCGAGGCGGTGATGACGCCGATCAACAGGTAGATCACCCCGCGCGCGGCCAGTCCGGCGCGCGCCCCCATCCGCAGACCGGCCGATGCCTCGTGATGCGTGAGCTGTGTCATGGGCGGACCTCCCTCGTGGCCACCCCATCCGACCATCGCCCGCCTCGCTGCGCGACCTGACGCTCCCAGGCTCAGCCGCTCCACCGGGACCATGCGGCCTGCTTCGTCGTCCCCGACAGGTCAGCAACTCGCGCCCAGGACCCTTGCGCCGCAAGCGTTCTGGCCGCGTCGCCCAGGCTGATGCCCAGGTGCTCACTGATCTGCAACAGCTCGGAGAACGCCGCCGGATCGGCCCGGCCCGCCAGCTCGGTCAGCGCGGCGCGGGCCAGGCCGGCGACCTCCTCCACCGGGAGCCGGGCCAGGTCACGCCGGGCAAGGGGCACGGGCGGGTCTCCTCTCTCGGTCACGACCCGCGGAGCCGGACCGTCGTGGTCGCGTCGGGCGAGTCGAACGTACGCCGCCAGGAGGCACCCGGCCAGAGGTACTCCACCGACAGCTCGTCCGGCCGGTAGACCGCGGTATACAGCGTCCCGAACGCGCGCCCGTAGTCCGTGCTGTGCAGCGGCGGCTCGAGGAAGGCAGCGGCGAGCCGATCCCGGTCGGTGCCGGCGCCGACCAGCCCGGACAGGTGGGCCAGGCGTTCCTCGCTGCGGAAGCGGCGGGCGTGCCGTGGATCCTCCGGCGCCGCTCCGCGGTGGTTCGTCGCTGCCGGGGCCGAGGTGAACTCGGCCGGCTGCGCCGGGCGCGACGAACGCCGTGGTCGTGTCGCCGCGCGCGTCCACGATGGTGAGGTTGTAGGCCATCGAGACCGGCACCCGGGCCAGGATCCGCCGGGCCTCGCTGGTGGTGCCGGCCGCTTCCAGCACGTAGCGCACGACCAGAGGGATGCCGAAGCCCGGGCCCGATCCCGGCCGGCCACCGAAGGCCAGCGAGACCGCGAGGCCGTCGTCGTTCATGCCGTCGAGCAGCCCCCACAGGCAGTCGCCGGTGCCGATGACCCGGCGCCCGGCGAACCGGCTGGAGTAGCAGACCTGCTCGAACAGCCGCGGCGCGTAGTCGTAGTTGCGCACCAGCGCGGGCCGCGCGCCCGTGACCACGGCCTGCGAGCATCCGGGCAGGAAGGTCGGCGGCCGCCACAGCGCGAGCATCCGTGCGGCCGTCTCGTCCCCGCGAGCCAGCTCGACCAGTCGCTCCCAGGTGCCGACGAGCTCGGGCAGGTGCCGGTCCAGCATCGCCCGGCTGGTCGCGAGGTCGGCCCGGGCCGCCGTGCCCTCGCTCAGGAACCACGCGCGGTACGCCGGCCAGACCGCGTCGTACAGCGCCTGCCAGCGCGGCCCGGGCCGGTCCTCGCAGATGCCGTACAGGGTCAGGGGGTAGTCGCGTTCGACCATCCGTCAAGGTTGTCTTGACGCTGAGTCTGCGTCAAGTCGACCTTGACGACGGGCCGCTGCCCGGCCAAGGACACCCCCAACCGCTAGCGTCTCGGGGATGGCGACACCATCCGAGGAGATCGAGGTCGGCGGCCGCAGCGTGCGGGTGTCGAACCCGGACAAGGTCTACTTCGCCGAGCGGGGCCTGACCAAGCGCGACGTGGTGAGCTACTTCCTGTCCGTCGGTGAGGGCATCCTCGGCGCCCTGCGAGAGCGGCCGACCACGCTGGAACGTTGGCCCGGTGGGCGTTTTCGAGGGCGCGACCCTGTCGACACGGGGCGACAACAGGGGCGACGCGTTCTACCAGAAGCGGGTGCCCAAGGGCGCGCCGGACTACGTGCAGACCGCGCGAGATCACCTTCCCCAGCGGCCGCACCGCTGACGAGATCTGCCCGACCGAGCTGGCCGTCGTCGCGTACGCGGCCAACCTCGGCACGCTGACCTTCCACCCCTGGCCGGTACGCCGCCCCGAGGTCGACCACCCGGACCAGATCCGGATCGACCTGGACCCGCAGCCCGGCACCGACTTCAGCGACGCCGTCCGGATCGCACCGCTGGTCCGGGAGCTCCTGCAGGAGCTGGGCATGGAGGGGCACCCGAAGACGTCCGGCGGCCGCGGACTGCACATCTACGTGCCGATCGAGCCGCGCTGGGACGTTCACCGACGTACGGCACGCGGTGATCGCGCTCGGCCGGGAGATGGAGCGGCGCAACCCGGACCGGGTCACGATGAAGTGGTGGAAGGAGGAGCGCGGCGAGCAGATCTTCATCGACTACAACCAGGCCGCGCGCGACCGGACCATCGCCTCCGCCTACAGCATCCGGGCCAACCCGCGCGCCACGGTCTCCGCGCCGCTGCGGTGGGAGGAGCTGGACGCCGTCGCCCCCCAGGACTTCGACGCGCTGACGATGCCGGCCCGGTTCGCCGAGGTCGGTGACCTGCACGCCGCTGTGTCCGAGGGCCCCGCGTACTCGATCGAGCCGTTGCTCGAGATGTACGCCCGCGACGCCCGCGACCGGGATCTCGGCGACCTGCCCTACCCGCCGGAGTACCCGAAGATGGCCGGCGAGCCGAAGCGGGTCCAGCCCAGCCGGGCCCGGCCGGACACGTAGTCCACGACCCTCCGCCCGGCGACTAACGTTGCTCGGATGCCCCCTCGCGCCCGCACGCCGGAGCCGCGGAGTCTCGCCGACGACCTGAGGGCCCGGCCGGACGACGCGCTCCTCGACCTGCTGCGGCTGCGCCCCGACCTCGCGACGCCCAGCCCGGCCGACGTCAGCGCCCTGGCCGTCCGGGCCGCGACCCGGGCCAGCGTCCAGCGGGCGCTCGACCGGCTGGCGGTGGCCGACCTCCAGGTCGTCGAGGTGCTGGCGGCCCTCCCGGAGCCGGCGGCCGAGGCCGACGTGGCCCGGCTGCTCGGCCGTCCAATCGCCCAGGCCACCGCCGACCTCGCCGGGCTGCACCGTCAGGGCCTGGTCTGGGGGCGGCGCGGAGCGTGGCGGCTGGTGCGCACCGCCAAGGACGTGCTCGGTGCCTACCCGGCCGGCCTCGGCCCACCGATCGTCGAGGCCCTCGACCGCCGGTCCCCGCTCCGGATCGAGGCCCTGGCGCAGGACCTGGGCCTGCCGACGAGCGGTGACCCGGAGCAGGACATCGCGACCATCGCGGGCCGCCTCAGTGATCCGACGGCCTTGGAAGCCCTTCTGGCCCAGGCTCCTTCGGGTGCACGGGAGGTCCTCTCGCGGTTGACCTGGGGGCCTCCGGTCGGCGAGGTGAGCGGCGCCGACCGAGAGGTCCGCGGCACCGCCACCCGGCCGCTGGACTGGCTGCTGGCGCACGGCCTGCTGGCCGTCGCCGACCCCGGGCACGTCGTGCTCCCCCGCGAGATCGGCATCCACCTGCGCGGCGGGCGCGTCCACGACCCCTCGACCCGCCAGCCCCCTCCCCTGGACGGCGCCACGCGGGACCCGGCGCTGGTGGACCGGACCGCCGGCAGCTCGGCGAGCGATGCCGTCCGCCTGGTCGGCGAGCTGCTGGAGGCGTGGGGCCATGACGCACCGGCCCTGCTGCGGGCCGGCGGTCTGGCCGTGCGCGACCTCCGACGCACCGCCCAGACCCTCGACGTCGACGAGCAGACGACCGCCGCGATCATCGAGATCGCCTACGCCGCAGGGCTGCTCGCCTCCGACGGTGAGGTCGCACCGGCCTTCGCCCCGACGCCGGCGTACGACATGTGGCTGGTCGACGACCCGGCCTGGCGCTGGGCCACCCTCGCCAAGGCGTGGCTCGGCACGACCCGCACACCGGCCCTGGTCGGCTCGAAGGACGACCGCGGCGCGACCCGCAACGCCCTGGCCGCGGACCTGGACCGGCCGATCGGCCGGGAGATCCGGCTCGCCGTCCTGGCCGAGCTGGCGGACGCCCGCTCGGCGCGGCCCGGCGCCGCACCCGATACCGCGGCCCTGGTCGCCCGGCTCCGCTGGCGCCGCCCGCGCCGCCGGTCGGTGCTGCTGCAGGAGCTGACCGAGGCGGCCGGACGCGAGGCGGAGCTGCTCGGGGTCACCGGTCTGGGCGCGCTCAGCACGCCGGGGCAGGCGATCGCCGCGATCGCCGCCGAGGGGCGGGCGCTGACGCCGTCCGACCCGGAGGCCCTGGCCGAGGCGATCCACCGGCTGATGCCCGAGCCGATCGACCACGTCGTCCTCCAGGCCGACCTGACCGCGGTGGCACCGGGCCCGCTCGTCCCCGACCTGCAGCGGTTGATGTCGGTGGCCGCGGACGTCGAGTCGCGTGGCGGCGCAACGGTCTTCCGCTTCACCTCCGCCAGCCTGCGCCGGGCCCTGGACCTCGGCTGGTCCTCGGGTGACCTGCTCCGCGAGCTCGAGAGCGCGAGCCGGACGCCCGTCCCGCAGCCGTTGGCCTACCTCGTCGAGGACGTCGCCCGCCGGCACGGGACGATCCGGGTCGGGGCGGCGTCGGCGTACCTGCGCAGCGAGGACCCGATCGTCCTCGACGAGCTGATGGCCGACAAGCGCAGCGCCTCCTTGCGGCTGCGCCGGCTCGCGCCCACGGTCATCGCCGCGCAGGCCGAGCCGTCGTCCGTCCTCGCCCAGCTCCGCGAGCACGGGCTCGCGCCCGCGCTCGAGTCCCCCGACGGCGCCCTCCTGCTGTCCCGGCCAACATCGCGGCGCACGCCACAGCGCCAGCCCCCGCGGCCGACGGTCACCGACCCGCCCGCGCCGACGCCGGCGCTGCTCGAGGCGGTCGTGCGGTCACTGCGCGAGGGCGACCGGGCCACGACCGCCGACCGGGAGCACGCCGCCACGCAGCCCGGGCCCCGGCTGGGGCCGACCGACCCCACGACCACCCTGGCGGCGCTGCGCGACGCGGCGGCCGACCGGGCCCGGGTGTGGATCGGCTACGTCGACGGCGACGGCCGGCCGGTACGCCGCGTGGTCGAGCCCCTGGCGATCGAGGGCGGCCGGGTCCGGGCGTACGACATCGGGTCGAGCGAGGTGCGGACCTTCTCCATCCACCGGGTCACCGGCGTCGCACCGGTCGAGATGCCGGACGCGGGCTAGCTGTCGTCCGGCCGGTCGGACCGGCTCCCGGCGAGGGCCTTGACCACCCGCGAGGGGCTGGGCCGGCCGAGCCGCTCGGCCAGCCAGACGCTCGTCGCCACCAGCGCCTCGAGATCCACGCCCGTCCGGATGCCCAGGCCGTCCAGGGCCCAGACCAGGTCCTCGGTGGCCAGGTTGCCGGTGGCGCTCCGCGCGAACGGGCAGCCGCCCAGGCCTCCGGCGGCGGCGTCGACGGTCGTCACCCCGGACCGCAGGGCGACCAGCGTGTTGGCCAGGGCCTGGCCGTAGGTGTCGTGGAAGTGCACGGCGGTCCGCTCGACACCTATTCCCTTGTTCTGCAACGCATCCAGCAGCGCCACCACATGGCCCGGCGTGCCGACGCCGATGGTGTCGCCGAGGCTGAGCTGGTCCGCGCCGAGGTCGACCAGCTGGCGCGCGACGTCGACCACCTGACCGATCGGCACGTCCCCCTCCCAGGGGTCGCCGAAGCACATCGAGACGTACGCTCGCACCCAGACGCCCGCCGACCGGGCCCGCTCCACGACCGGCGCGAACATCTCCATCGACTCGGCCACCGAGCGGCCGAGGTTGGCCTGGGCGAAGCTCTCGGTCGCGCTGGCGAACACCGCGATCGACGTCACGCCGCGCTCCAGGGCCCGGTCCAGGCCGCGCGCGTTCGGCACGAGCACCGGCAGCCGGACACCGGCGGGGGGCGGCCCCAGCCGGTCGAGCACCTCCTCGGCGTCGGCCAGCTGGGGCACCCGGTCCGGCCGGACGAAGCTCGTGGTCTCCACCGTCGTCAGGCCCGCGGCCAGCAGCCGGCGGATCAGCTCGGCCTTCACCTCGGCCGGCACGACGGCCGGCTCGTTCTGCAGCCCGTCCCGCGGGCCGACCTCGTAGATCGTCACCGCTTCGGGCATCCCGGCCCATTGCTCCCTCTGCGGTGCGCGCATCCACCTATCATCGCCCTCGTGAGCCAGGACGAGCCGTACGGTCAGCCGCCCTCCGGGAGCGAGCCCACCCAGCCCGTCCCTCCGCCGCCGTACGGCGCGCAGCCTCCCCCCACGTACGGCACCCAGCCGCCGTCCCCTTACGGAGGGCCGCCGCCGGCTCCCTACGGCGCGCCGCCCCCGCTCCCGCCGTACGGCCAGCCGGGCCCCCCGCCGCAGTACGTCGGGCTGCCGCCCCAGCCGGGCTACGTTCCCCCTCCCTACGGCGGCTACCCCCAGCCCGCCCCGACGCCGGGGTCGACCATCGCCCTCGTGGTGCTCTCCGGCCTCGGGGTGCTCTGCTGCTTCGTCGGGGTCCCGTCGCTCGTGCTGGGCATCATCGCGCTGACCAAGGTCCGCACCGACCTGGCCGAGACCCACCGGCTGACCAGGATCGGCTGGATCGTTCTGGGCGTCCTGGCCGCCGTCGCCGTCGTGGCGTTCGTCGTCGTCGCCGCCCTCGCGGTGAGCGGCTCGGACAGCTCGGACTTCGGCCCGACGATCGGCACCCTCGGGCCGGCGTCCGGAACAACGGCGGCCGCCGCGGTGCTGAGGAGCACGTGAACGACGGCCCCCTGATCGTCCAGAGCGACAAGACGCTGTTGCTCGAGGTCGACCACGCCGACTCCGAGGAGTGCCGGCGTGGCATCGCACCGTTCGCCGAGCTCGAGCGGGCGCCGGAGCACGTGCACACCTACCGCCTGACCCCCTTGGGGCTCTGGAACGCCCGCGCCGCCGGCCACGACGCCGAGCAGGTCGTCGACGTCCTGCTGCGCTGGAGCCGATACCCGGTGCCGCACGCCCTGCTCGTCGACGTCGCCGAGACGATGGACCGGTTCGGCCGGCTGCGGCTGGAGAAGGACCCCGTCCACGGCCTGGTCCTGCGCGCGGTCGACGTGCCGGTGCTGGAGGAGGTCCTGCGGTCCAAGAAGGTGTCACCCCTCGTCGGCTCCCGGATCGACCGCGAGACCGTTGCCGTGCACCCGAGCGAGCGCGGCCACCTCAAGCAGGTGCTGCTCAAGCTCGGCTGGCCGGCCGAGGACCTGGCCGGCTACGTCGACGGCGAGGCGCACCCGATCGCGCTGGCCGGGCACGACGGCGAGGGCAAGGCCGAGTGGAGCCTGCGGCCCTACCAGCGCGAGGCGGTCGACAACTTCTGGCACGGCGGCTCCGGGGTCGTCGTGCTGCCCTGCGGCGCCGGCAAGACCCTCGTCGGGGCGGGGGCCATGGCCAAGGCCGCAGCGACGACGCTCATCCTCGTGACCAACACCGTTGCCGCCCGGCAATGGAAGGACGAGCTGCTCCGTCGTACGACCCTGACCGAGGAGGAGATCGGCGAGTACTCGGGGGCGCGCAAGGAGATCCGGCCGGTCACCATCGCGACGTACCAGGTCCTGACGCTGCGCCGCAAGGGCGTCTACCCGCACCTGGAGCTGCTGGACGCGCGCGACTGGGGCCTGATCGTCTACGACGAGGTGCACCTGCTCCCCGCGCCGATCTTCCGGATGACCGCCGACCTGCAGGCCCGCCGGCGGCTCGGCCTCACCGCGACGCTGGTCCGTGAGGACGGCCGCGAGGGTGACGTGTTCAGCCTGATCGGACCCAAGCGGTACGACGCGCCGTGGAAGGACATCGAGGCCCAGGGCTACATCGCGCCGGCCGACTGCATCGAGGTCCGGGTGACGCTGCCCGAGCGGGAGCGGCTGATCTACGCGACGGCCGAGCCGGACGAGCGCTACCGGATGGCATCGACCAGTGACGTGAAAACCCCTGTGGTGGAAGCGATCGTGGCCAGGCACCCGAACGAGCCGACCCTCGTGATCGGCCAGTACCTCGACCAGCTCGACGACCTCGGCGAGCGGCTGAACGCACCCGTGATCAAGGGCGAGACGACCGTTGCTGCCCGGCAACGGTTGTTCGACGCGTTCCGCGAGGGCGAGGTCCCGTTGCTCGTCGTCAGCAAGGTGGCCAACTTCTCCATCGACCTGCCCGAGGCGACCGTCGCGATCCAGGTGTCCGGCACGTTCGGCTCCCGGCAGGAGGAGGCCCAGCGCCTGGGCCGGGTGCTGCGGCCCAAGGGCGACGGGCGTACGGCGCGCTTCTACACCGTGGTCTCCCGTGACACCGTCGACGCCGACTTCGCAGCCCACCGCCAGCGGTTCCTGGCCGAGCAGGGCTACGCCTACCGGATCATTGACGCCGACGACCTGCGCGCCGGCGAGAGCAGCGACAGCCGCGACGCCTGAGCCGCGGCCGGGCCTTGTGCGAGGCTGAGCCGTGACCTCGCGAGGGCGCGCCACGGCGCCGGCACTCACCGAGTCCGGCGGCGTCACGACCCTCGAGCTGTTCTTCGACCTCGTCTTCGTCTTCGCGGTCACGCAGCTGACGGGCGTGGTCCGGCACGGGCACGGGCCGGGGGACCTGGCCCGGGCGGGGCTGACCCTGCTGATCCTGTGGTGGATGTACGACGGGTTCGCCTGGCTCACCAACAACGTGTCCACGGCTACGACCGGCCGGCGCCTCTTCGTCCTGCTCGGGATGGCGGCCTTCCTGGTCATCGCCCTCGCCGTGCCCGAGTCGTTCGGCCACGACGGGGTGATCTTCGGCGCGGCGTACCTCGCCCTGGTCCTGATCCACGCCGGCGTCTTCACCCTGGCCCAGTTCGGCGGCTCGCGGCGGGCCATCTGGGCGATCCTGCCGTTCAACCTCGGGTGCGCCCTGCTCGTGCTGGTCGCCGGCTGGTTCACCGGGGTGGCCGACTGGATCCTCTGGTCGGCGGGAGCCGCGGTGCTGGTGACCGCGATGCTGCGCCGGGCCGAGAGCGGGTTCGAGCTGCGGCCGGCCCACTTCGCCGAGCGGCACGGGCTGATCCTGATCATCGCGCTGGGCGAGTCGGTGGTCGGCATCGGCGTGGGCGCCGAAGGCCGCCTGCACGAGCCGGCCGTCGTCGTGAGCGCCCTGCTCGCCCTGGCCCTGGCGGCCGCGCTGTGGTGGCTCTACTTCGACCGCGACGACGAGGAGGGCGCCCGGGCGCTGGCCGGCCTGGCGACCGAGGGCCGGGCCCGGAGGGCGCTGTTCGCCTACAGCCTCGGGGTTCTCGTGCTGGTGGCCGGCATCGTCCTGGCCGCTGCCGGGCTGGAGACCGCCGTCGCGCACCCGCACGGCGCGCTGGGTGCCTGGGCCGCGTGGACCCTGGCCTGCGGGGTGGCGGTCTATCTGCTCGGGCTCGGCCTGTTCCGGCAGCTGCTCGGCCTGCGCCGGCCGTGGCTGCGGCCCCTCGCCGCCGTACCCGCCCTGGCCTGTGCCGGGCTCGGGCCCTGGGTCGACGGCGCGACCGAGATCGCCGCCCTCGCCGTCGTCCTGGCCGGGACGGTCGTCCTGGACCGCACCCGCTCCAGCTGACCCGGTACTCCATCTCGGCCGGTGATCCGAGGCTGAAACGGGGGCGATCGCCGGCCGATGTGGAGCATGGCGGCCGGATGGGAGCACTCACATGCAGTTCACAGGGGGTCTGTACGCCGGGCCCAGTCCGGGCCGGTGGAGTGAGGGCACCAACCAGCCACCCCGTTCGTCAGACCGGCAACGGCAACAGCAACGCCGGACCGGCAACGGCAACGAGGAAGCAGTCGGACCGGCAACAGCAACGTCGGACCGGCAACAGCAACGTCGGACCGGCAACAGCAACGTCGGACCGGCGACAGCAACGCGAGACGAGCAGGACCAGCAGGA
This sequence comes from uncultured Actinomycetota bacterium, assembly GCA_963795385.1. GTDB lineage: Bacteria > Actinomycetota > Actinomycetes > Actinomycetales > CAVURS01 > CAVURS01. Next base: position 81,885 of record CAWCHK010000002.1, on the reverse strand, counting down.
CCCCGCCACCGGGCAGATGTGAGGAGCGAGTCGATGACCTTGGAGCTCCAGGACCGGGCCCGGGTGCGGGCGGCCGCGCCGTGGGAGGTGCTGCACGTCACCCGCAGCTTCTTCGCCGAGCCGACCCTGACCCAGCAGCTCGACCTCCCGGTGCGGGTGCGGGAGGTCCCGATGCCCGAGGCGATGGTCCACCCGGGCCGGCCCGACCTGGTCTGGGCCAGCAGCGCCGACCAGGAGGACGTCTCGCTCCTGCGCAGCACGTTCCCCCACGCCGCGCTGCTGGTCAGCGTCCACCGGACGGCTCCACCGACGTACGTCATCGACCTCTACGACCGGGGCGCCGACCTGGTCGTCACCGACGAGGGGGTGCGGCACGCGGCCGCGGCCGCACGAAGTCTCCTGCGACGTCGCAGTCAGCTCACAGGCAACACCCAGCCAAGGGGGTGAGCATGACGGGCCGGAGGTGGTTGCATGGCGCGCGCTGGGGTGCCCGAGGCCCGACTGCTCGTCGTCGAGGACGAGCCCAACATCCGTGAGCTGCTCTCGACCAGCCTGCGCTTCGCCGGCTTCGAGGTGCACACGGCCGGCGACGGCGCCACGGCGCTGAGGCTCGCCGAGTCCGAGCGGCCCGACCTGCTCGTGCTGGACGTGATGTTGCCCGACATGGACGGCTTCAGCGTGACCCGCCGCCTGCGCGACCAGGGCCGCCAGGTCCCCGTCGTCTTCCTGACCGCCCGCGACGGCACCGAGGACAAGGTCACCGGCCTCACCGTCGGCGGCGACGACTACGTCACCAAGCCGTTCAGCCTGGAGGAGGTCGTCGCCCGGATCCGGGCCGTGCTGCGCCGCACCGGCGGCGGCTCACCCGACGACGCCGGCCGGCTGGTCTTCGCCGACCTCAGCCTGGACGAGGACTCGCACGAGGTGCGCCGCGGGCGGCGCGGCATCGAGCTCAGCCCCACCGAGTTCAAGCTGCTGCGCTACCTGATGCTGAACCCCAACCGGGTGCTCTCCAAGAGCCAGATCCTGGACCACGTCTGGGACTACGACTTCCGCGGCGAGAGCGGCATCGTGGAGTCCTACATCTCCTACCTGCGCCGCAAGGTCGACGCCGAGGAGCCGGCCCTGATCCACACCAAGCGGGGCGTGGGATATGTCCTGCGGCTGCCACCGGAGCTCCCCTGAGCGCGCCGGACCAGACCGAGCTGCTCGAGCACGGAGCCCCGGACCAGACACCCGCGCGGGTGCCCAACGCGGTCTCCCGGGTGGCCGGCTGGACCAGGGCCCGGTTCGCGAGCGCCGCTCGCGGCGCGGCGGACCGGGCCGGCCGCTCGCCGCTGCGGGTCCGGCTGGTGGCCATCCTGGCCGGGCTCGTCCTGGCCGCCCTCGCGATCAGCGGCATCGCCTCGGTCGAGGTCGTGCGCAACCTGCTGCTCCGCCAGGTCGACACCCAGCTGAGCCGCACCGTCACCAACATCATGCGCACCGGGCTGTCGACGGACTCGCCGCAGTCACGCTTCCCGACGTCGTTCGCGGCCCAGGCCTTCCCGGACGGCGGCCCCTCGTTCCCCGTCGGGCGGCCGCTCGGCGACGACCCGCCGCGATTCCCCACCCTCACCTTCGCCCAGGCCCAGTCCCACGGGCGGACGCCGTTCACCGTCGCGTCGGTCAAGGGCACGACCCACTGGCGGATGGCTGTCCTGCCGGTCACGATCACCAACCCCGGCGGCCCGGACACCAACGGCAGCCTGGCCATCGCCATCCCGCTCACCGGCGTCGAGGGGCCGGTGCACACGCTGTGGCTGATCGAGATCGGCGTCGGCGTCGTCGTCCTCGGCTCGATCGTCGGGCTCGGCTTCGTCGTCGTACGCCGCTCGCTGCGCCCGCTGCGCGAGGTCGAGACGGTCGCCGGTGCCATCGCGGCCGGGGACCTGACCCGGCGGGTCCCCGAGCAGCCGGTGACGACCGAGGTCGGCAGCCTCTCCCGCAGCCTGAACGGGATGCTGGCCCAGATCGAGCACGCCTTCGGGGTCCGAGCCGCCTCCGAGGCCCGGATGCGCCAGTTCGTCGCCGACGCCAGCCACGAGCTGCGCACCCCGCTGGCCGCCGTCCGCGGTTACGCCGAGCTCTACCGCCAGGGCGCGGTCAGCGAGCCGGAGGACGTCGCCTCGGCGATGCGCCGGATCGAGGACGAGGCGGCCCGGATGGGGCTGCTGGTCGAGGACCTGCTGCTGCTGGCCCGGTTGGACGAGGAGCGCCCGGCCCGCGCCGAGGCGGTCGACCTGACCGTCCTGGCCGCCGACGCCGTCCAGGACGCCCGGGCGCTGGCGCCGGACCGTGAGATCACCCTGCTCGGCCGGGACGGCCCGCTGGTCGCGGCCGAGATCTCGGGCGACGAGCGGCGGCTGCGCCAGGTCATCACCAACCTGGTCGGCAACGCGGTGAGCCACACCCCACCCGGTACGGCGATCGAGATCGCCGTCGGGACCCTGTCCGGCCCCGGGCTGCCGGCGACGGCCGGTCCCACCGGGCCGGCCGCCTCGACGGGCGAGGACCCGGCGGCCGTGGCCGGGGTCGTCGTGGAGGTCCGCGACCACGGGCACGGGATCGACCCCGAGCAGGTCGGGCGGGTCTTCGAGCGGTTCTTCCGGGCCGACCCGTCCCGTCAACGCGGGCGAGGCGGCGGCACCGGGCTGGGCCTGGCCATCGTGGCGGCCATCGTCGCGGCCCACGACGGCCGGGTCGGCGTCACCGAGACGCCCGGCGGCGGTGCGACGTTCGTGGTGGAGCTGCCGGCCCGACCGCTGCCGGCAGCTCCACCCGCGAACCTGGCTGAGTCTCAGCCCACCTTGTAGGTGTACGGGAACTGCGCCACGACCGACCCGGTCCCCGAGAACGGGCCCGCGGTCACACCGATCTGCTGACCCGGCAGGGTCACCAGGTTCAGGTGCCCGGTCACGACCGAGCCCTTGGCCGCGCCCGGCGTGATGGTCACCGGGATCGTCACGCTGTCACCCGGGTTCACCACGACCGGCGCGGTGTCCGGCGCCGAGGCGTCGACACCCTGCAGGAACGGGTCACCCGCGCCGGACGTGACCGCCGGGTCGAAGCCCAGCGTGTGCAGCGTCGCGGTCTGGGTGGCCGTCCCGGCCGGCTGGCCGGCGTCCGTGAACGGCCCGACCTCCTCGTCGACCGTGAACCAGTAACCCTTCGACAGGTAGCCGTTGGGCTGGGCCACGGAGGCCGTCGCCGTCGTACCGGAGTCACCGATGACGTCGATGCCGCCCGAGCTGTTCTGGATCTCGAGCTGGGTCGGCAGCGAGCCGACGACGGTCGAGTCCAGCCGGCTGGTCTCCGGCGGGAGCAGGTACGTCGGCGCGTCGTTCGGGTCCTGCGGCAGCGTGATCGTCTCGTCGCCCTGGACCGCGTTGGCCCGGAGCACCCGGATGTTCTGGGTGCGACCCTCGACTCCGAGGGCCAGCGGCTCGACGCCGTTGTTCGTGAAGTGCAGCTGCACCGTCGTCGCCGCGCCCTTGGGGAGCGTCACCGACGAGGAGTGCGGCAGCCCCGGCACGCTGGCCGAGACCGACCCGAGCCGGATCTGGCCGACGACCTTCTGCACCAGCTCGTTGCCGGAGACCGGGTTCTGCACCACGACGACCAGACGCCACCGGCCGGGGATCGGCGCGGCATCGAACGTCTGGATCCCTCGACCGCTGAACAGGTCGCCGCTGGCGTCCTGGTAGATGTTGCCGTTGGCGTCACCGACCATGCCGTTCGGGTCGATCAGCACCGCATCCACGATGTCCTGCGGGCCCTTGGTCAGGACCATCGAGACACCGAGGTCCTTCTGGCCCTTGGGCACGTCGAACTGGTAGCTGAACGTCTGCCCCGGTCCCTGGGCGCGGGCGTTGCCGCCCGTGATCGTCCCGCCGAAGTCACCGACGCCCGACCGGATCGGGATGAGCGAGCGCAGGACCACGGACTCCGCCGTGACGCCACCGGCCGAGTCGGCGAAGGTCGCCGAGTAGTCGGTGTCACCACTGGTGAGCGGGGTGGTCACGTGGATCTGCACCGGCTTGGTCTGTCCCGGAGCCAGCGTGAGACTGGCCGGGGTCACCGAACCGGACCGGATCGCGTGCTGGCTGGCGGCCTCCAGCTTGATCGGGCCGGTGTACCCGCCCGCACCGGCCAGCGAGTAGAGCACCGCTGTCCAGGTGCCGGCGACCGGCTTGCGGACGTCGACGTTGGCGTAGTTCGCCGTCGCCGCGCCACCCTGCGGCCGGCTGTTGGCCACGAGGGTCCCGTCCGGCGCCAGGAGCGTCAGGCGGACCACGGCCTGCGAGCCGTCGTCGCGCGAGCCGTTCCAGATCATCCGGGCGAGCAACCGGTCAGCGCCGGCGGCCACCGGGAAGGTGATCTTCTTGAGCGCCCACGTCTGGCCGTTCCAGTACGTCGTCGTCGGCAGCGTGGTGCTGTCGAACGTCGTGTTGCGGTACTGGTCGGAGAAGGTCGCGAACGTCCGCGGCCCAGCCGTTCGCACGGTCAGCGCCGACTTGCCGACGTTGGTGACCTGGGTCGTGGCGGTGTGGCTCGACCCCGGTGCGCCCTCGATGGCGACCTGGTTGGTGGACAGCGCGATGTGCGAGGAGACGCCGGCCGGGATGCCGGTGCCGCCGCCGTACGTCATCGCGGCCTCGACGGCCGCGCGGGCGTCCAGCAGACCCGAGCCCTGCTCGTACGCCGGCACGCCCATGTCCTTGGCGGTGCTGGTGATGAGCTTCTTGATCAGGGCCGGAGCCGGCGAGGCACCGCCGTGCGTGGTGCGGTAGGCCGAGATGACCAGCGCGGCGACGCCCGCGGTCAGCGGGGCCGACTCGCTCGTGCCGCCGAAGGACTGGACGTCGGTCGGCTGCGCCGGCGAGTGCGCGTTGGTGCAGTTGCCGAAGTTCGGCGACGCCTCGCAGACCGCCCAGTTGCCCTCACCGGGAGCGGTGATGTCCTGGGTGCGACCACCCTGCGTCAGGCCGCCGGAGGACAGCGCGGAGATGTTGTCGCTGACCCACTTGCCGTTGGACTGGCTGGCCGCGGCGTACCCGATCTGCTGGTAGAGCCGGTTGTCCGTGGACGCGCCGGCCGAGATGACCAGCGGGTCGGTCGACGGGTTGCCGATGGTGCCGGTCACGCCGGCGTCACCGGTGGATGCCGTCACCGTGACGCCCGCGGCGACCGCGGCGTCGTTGAACGCCTGGATCGTGTTGCGCGTGCTCGAGTCCGGGTAGATGTTGCCGCCGAACGACTCGTTGATGACGTCGACGTGGTCGTGCGTCACTGCGTAGTCGATGGCCTGGACGATGGCCGAGTTGAACAGGAACTCGCCGCCGGCCTTCAGCGCGACGATGCTCGCGCCCGGTGCGACACCGACGATCCTGATGTTGCAGCCCGCCGGCAGGGGATACGCCGGGTTCACGAACTTCGACAGGTCGTGGACGACGGTGCCCTGCGCGGCGATCGACGAGGCGTCACCGAAGGCCTCGGCCCCGCCGGTCGGCGAGTTCGGCCCGTCACCGGAGAAGTCCTGGTAGTCGATGATCACGTGCTCGCCATTGGGCCGGATGAAGTCCGGGTTGTTCGGGTCGATGCCGTCGGCGATGTAGGCGACCTTGACTCCCGCGCCCTGGGTGAGGTCCTGCGCGCTCGCGCTGCCGTCCGTGCTGGCGGCGCGGATCGAGGTCAGTGCCTCCGGCTCCAGCAGCGGCTTGCTCGGGTCGGCCGGGCAGATCTGCTGGCTGGCGGCGGCGGCCGAGGACTTCGCGGAGCCCTTGCCCGAGCCCTTGGTGGACGTCTTGGCCTTGGCGGAGGCGGCGCCGAGGGGAGCGGCCGCGGGTGCCGGGACGGCGACCTTCTGGTCGCGGACGACGGAGGCGACGGCCGGGTCGGCAGCCAGGGCGGCGGCCTGGCCGGTCGTGACGACGGCGGTGAACGCGTTGCCCAGGGTCAGGTGCTTGACGTTGGTGGGGGCGGCGCCGGCCAGCCGGCCGAGCACGGCCTGCTGCTGGCTCTTGGCCCGTGCGGTCCGGGTCGCGCTCATCGCGCGGGTGTCCGGCGAGCTGGCGAGGTTGTCGCGCAGCATGACGATGACGCGCTCGTGGGCGCCACCGGTTGACGCGGAGCTCGCGGTGCTTGCGGCGACCGCCCCTCCGCTACCGACCGCCTGGCTCACCACGAGTGCCAGTGCCACTGCACCGGTCGTGACGAGAGCCGAGCGGGATCGAGACCTGAGCCGCATTGCATCCCCTCTCGGGGCCCACGCCTTGCTCGCTCCGTTGCGCGCGTTTGAAAGGGGCGACGGGCTCCCGGGGCGACTATGGTCCTGCCCCACCCGTACCGCAAGGCGTGGCGACGACCACTTGGCCCAGGCCTCCCAGGCAACTCCCAGACGTAGATCAGCATCGGCCAAGAAGGGTGCGGTGTCGTAGGGGCATCGAAGGTCAGCCAAGTGAGGACGACATGACTCAGACCACCCCGGGGTGGCAGGCACCCAACCAGGCGCCTGACACCGACGACCACTTCACCTCACCGACGCCCGCACCCCCGGCGCCACCCACCTGGTACGGCGAGACGGCACCGCTCCCGACGACGCCTCCGCTGGCTCCTGCCACCGGCTCGCCGGTCCTGCCGCCGCCGGGCAGCCCGTTGGGAGGCACGCCGGAGCAGCCGCCGGCCCGCCAGCGCCGCCGATGGCTCGACATCGCCGTCGCTGCGGTGGTGGCCGCGGTCGTCGCCGGAGGTACCACGGCGATCGTCGACAACGACAACGGCTCGGGCTCCGCTCCCACGTCCAGCGCGTCGAGCTCCTCGGGCTCCTCCGGCGCGCCGGCCCCGGTGCAGCAGGCCAGCGGCACGGCCCCGGACTGGGCGGTCACGGCCGCCGCCGTAGAGCCGAGCGTCGTTGCCATCACCGTCGGCTCGTCGTCGAGCGGCAGCGAGGCCCAGGGCTCGGGGATCATCCTCGACACGTCGGGACACGTGCTGACCAACAACCACGTCGCGACCGCCGTCAACGGCCCGATCACGGTGACGCTGACCAACCAGAACACTTACCAGGCGACAATCGTCGGCACGGACCCGTCGACCGACCTGGCCGTCCTGAAGATCACCAACCCTCCGGGCAACCTCAAGCCGGCCTCTCTCGGCGACTCGTCCAAGCTGTCCGTGGGACAGCCGGTCATGGCCGTCGGCAACCCGCTGGGCCTGGCCGACACCGTCACCACCGGGATCGTCAGCGCGATGAACCGGCCGGTCACCACCCAGGCCTCGCAGGGCCAGGGCGCCGACAGCGGCGGCGGCGACTCGGTGATCACCAACGCGATCCAGACCGACGCGGCCATCAACCCCGGCAACTCCGGCGGTGCGCTGGTCACGGCCAACGGCCAGGTCATCGGGATCAACTCCTCGATCGCGTCGCTGAGCAACGGCAGCTCCTTCGGCGGCAGCACCGAGTCCGGCAACATCGGTCTCGGCTTCGCGATCCCGATCAACGAGGCCAAGTCGGTGTCGCAGCAGCTGATCTCGACCGGCAGCGTGAAGCACCCCTACCTCGGCGTCACCCTCGAGGACAGCAGCGTCGCTCAGGGCGGGGCCCAGCGGGCCGCGGCCAGCATCGCGTCGGTGCAGTCGGGCACGCCGGCCGCGACCGGCGGGCTGCGCAAGGGCGACGCGGTCATCGCCATCGACGGCCAGCCGGTCGACGGTGCGCTGTCGTTGACGGCCCAGGTCCGCGAGCGCAGCGTGGGCGACAAGGTCAAGCTCACGGTCGTCCGCGACGGCAAGCAGCAGACCGTCTCGGTGACCCTGGCTGCGCGGCCGAGCTCCGCCGGCTGAGCCGACCGCGCCGGGCCTGCTGGACCAGCACGAAGTACGGCGTCGAGCGCCGGGGCATCAGCTCCGGCGCTCGACCGCTGTCCGGAAGGTCCCGGCCGTCGACAGCCCGTCCGCGCCGACGCCCGGAGCGAGCACGACGCCGTACGCCGCGACATCGGTGAACGCGCAGAACGTCTGGTGCCGGCGGGTGCTGGCAGCGCACCACATCTGCCCGCCGAGGGAGCCGGCGTCGGACCTGGTCAGCGTGAAGCCCAGGTGGGCGGCGCTGCTGCGCACGCTCTCCAGGTAGTCCCGTTGCTCGGCGTCGGTCATGGCGTAGGCGCCGGCGAAGACCAGCCCGGTGCGGGCCTTCGTGGCGACGTAGGCCCCGCCTTGGGGCGGCGTCGGCGTCGGTACGGCGGTGATCAGCTTGTCGACCTGGGTCTGGGCGCTGCCGCCGTGCCGGGTCATCCCGGCGATGGCCCGCGGCAGCACGATGTGGGTCGCGGCGATCTGGGCCGAGCGCTGGTGGTCGCGATAGGCGTGCAGCGCCACCGAGCCCACGAAGGCCGCCAGGGCTGCCGTGACGGCCAGCAGCGGCACCGCCACCAGTCGCTTCTGCAGCCGGGAGAGCCCGGGCGCCCGCTCGGGGACGTAGCCCGGGGCCAGGACCGCGGTCTGCGGCACCACCGGGATGCTGGCGAAGCTCGGGTTGCCGGCCGGCAGCATGTTCTTCGGCCGGGCGATGAAGTCGTACTGCGGCGACCCCGTCGATGACGTGTCGTGGAAGGCGGTCCCCTGGCTCATGATCCTTCGTTTCGGCCCCGGGTCGGGCCTGCTTGAGCACGGCCCGCCCGGCGTCAGCCGGTTGGCCGGACCTGGCCAAAACCGGTGGTGGCTAGCCTGCCGATGTGCTGCTGAACCGTTGGACCGGCCTGGTCGCGCGGCTCGCGGGAGGCTCGCCGGCCGCGCGGGCGACCTGGGGAGGGGCCGGGGAGGTTGCGGGGCGGGACCTGCTGGCCCGCTACGCCGAGCCGGCCCGGCATTACCACGACCAGCTGCACCTGACGGAGGTGCTCGACGCCGTCGACGTGCTCGGCGAGCACGCGGCCGGGCTCGACGCCGCCCGGGCCGCTGCGTGGTTCCACGACGCGGTCTACGACCCGCAGGCGCCCCCCGGGGCCAACGAGGAGTCGAGCGCCCGGCTCGCGGTCGACGTGCTGAGCGGCCCCGACGGCCTGGGGCTCCCGGCCGACCTCGCGCTGCGGGTGGGCGACCTGGTGCGGGTGACCGCCACTCACGAGGTCCGCGCGGGCGACGACGACGCAGCCGTGCTGTGCGATGCCGACCTGGCGATCCTGGGCAGCCGGCCCGGCCGGTACGCCGCGTACTGCGCCGCCGTCCGGGCCGAGTACTCCCACGTGCCGGACGAGCTTTTCCGCACCGCGCGGGCCGCGATCCTGCAGACCTTCGTCGACCGGCCGCAGATCTACCGGACTCCGACGGCCCGGGCCCGCTGGGAGCCGGCCGCCCGCAGCAATCTCGCGGCCGAGCTCACCCGGCTGCGCAGCGACGCCGCGCTCTGACACAGCGAAAACCGTTGCGGCCCAGGCGTTCTCAGCGATCACGCTTACGCTGACGCAGACCGCTGGCGATCAGCCGGCGGATCAGCACCGTGCCCTCGACCGGCATCGCACCGGCGGCCACGACGTCGTCGTACCGCTCCTGCGGGATGTCGTAGTGGTCGTGGTCGAAGGCCCGCTCGGGGATGCCGACCCGGCCGGCGAAGGCGTGCAGCTCGGCGTACGACGCGTCGCTGACCAGGTGGCTCCAGAGCCGCCCGTGGGCGGGCCATCGGGGCGGGTCGACGAGCACGGTCACGCCCCGGAGCGTAGATCAGCCGAGGTGGCGGTGCCGGTGGTGGTGGAGCAGCCACCACAGCAAGCCGTGCCGGTGCCGGTCGCGGCCGTGCGCCGGCGGCTTGGCGGTGACGCGATGGCTCCGGTGCTGCGGCCTGGCCGTGGCGTGATGGCTGGGCTGGGCCGCCGCCCGCTGCCGGCTCGGCTTCGCCTGCGCCCGCTCGGCCTTCGTGGGCTGGGGCGGCGCAGGCGTGCGGGTGACCCGGGACCTCGAGGCCGCCGGCGGCGGAGCTGCCCGGACGGGAGCCGGGGCGAGGCTGGGCCGTGCGGTCGCCGGGCCGATCAGCGGGGTCAGCGGGGTCAGCGGGGTCAGGGCGGCCCGGCTCGGCACCGTCGGGCCGGCCCCTGCCTGCGCCGAGGACGTCACGGCCGGCCGGCCGCTGTGGGCGGCGATCGGGTCGGAGTAGGCCACGGCCGCGGGTGCGCTCAGCACGACGGTGCCGACAGCGACGGCGGCCACCTTGCCGGTGAGCATCGTGCGCAGGGCGGCGAGCCGTCGTCCGGCGAGCAGCGGCAGCAGTGCGAGTGCCCCGACGGCATAGCTGCGCCGGGAGCTCTGCCGGAAGGCTCGCTGACCGGCCTCGAGGCCCGAGAGGTTGCCGGGACTGCCGCCGGGAGCGGCCAGCGCCGAGACCACGCGGCCGAGCGCGCCGTCCAGCTGGACCAGCCGGGCCGGGTCCTCGTCGACCAGCCGGTCGAGGGCCCACGGGTCGACGGGAGCGGCGAACACGTCGGCCTCGCCGAGCAGGTCGGCGGTGCGGCGCAGCCCCCGCTGCACGGCGACCCGGACGCCGCCCGGCCGCAGGCCGACGAGCTCGGCGGTCGCCTCCGCGTCCAGCCCGACGATCACCCGCAGGGCCACCATCTCGGCCACGTCACCCGGCAGTCGGCCCACCAGGCGGACGGCGGCGGCGGTGGGCAGCGGCTCGGCGGCACCGCTCTCCCCTGCAGCGCGGCCGGCGGCCTCGGCCCGGACCAGGTCGATGATCGCGTCCGGCCTGCGGCCGCCGACCCGTCGGCGGGCGGCCGTCTCGTCCCGGGCGATCCGGATCATCAGCTTGCGGAAGGCGACCTCGTCGGCCGGGAAGCCGTCGAGGGTGCGCCCGATCGTGGCCCAGGTCGCGGACGCGACATCGCCGGCCAGCTCCGGAGCCATCACCTTCAGGTAGCGCAGCAGCCTCGGGTTCGCGATCCGCCACAGGTCGGCGAACGCGTCCGAGTCACCGTCCTTCGCCGCCATCAGGGCGCGCGTGAAGTCGGGATGGGTAGCAGTCATCATCGTCAAACCCCCGCTCGACGGCTCCGGATGACGCCGTCGTCCGGTCAGCGTAACCGCGTCACGGACCGGGTGGTGAACCCTTCGTCCAGATTGTCGACCCGCCGTTCCGCCGTCCGGCTGTGGATAACCCGGACATCTCGATCCGCGGCCGCCTACCGTCACACCCGACCAGAGCGGGACAGAAGGGGCTCGTCCCCGACTCGCATCGGACCACACGAGAGGCACCCACATGAGCAGCCAGTTCCAGGTCGACACCGGCCGGATCACCGCGGCGTCGGGCGACATCAACCGGATCGGAGCCGAGATCGACACCCAGGTCGGCGCCATGATGGCCCGGCTCAGCGGCCTGCAGGACGCCTGGACCGGCTCGGCCGCCACCCGCTTCCAGGCTGTCGCGAGCGAGTGGCGCGCGACCCAGGCCAAGGTCCGCGAGTCCCTGGACCACATCTCCCGGCTGCTCGCTCAGGCCGGGCAGCAGTACGCCGCGGCCGAGCAGCAGAACACCTCGATGTTCGGCCAGACCGGCTGAACGGGCCCGCTGGGGCGCCGGCCGGCCGCAACAGCAGTGTGGGACCGCCCCGTCGGGGCGGTCCCACACTGGTGGTGAAGCTGGACTAGAAGTCCATGCCGCCCATGTCGCCGCCACCCGGAGCGGCCGCGGGGGCCTTCTCCGGCTTGTCGGCGATGACGGCCTCGGTGGTGAGGAACAGCGCGGCGATCGACGCGGCGTTCTGCAGCGCCGAGCGGGTGACCTTGGCCGGGTCGATGATGCCGGCCTTGATCATGTTGACGTACTCGCCCGTGGCCGCGTCCAGACCCCAGCCGGCCTCCAGGCCGCGGACCTTCTCGGCCACGACGCCGCCCTCGAGCCCGGCGTTGATCGCGATCTGCTTGAGCGGAGCCTCGATGGCGACCTTGACGATGTTCGCCCCGGTCGCCTCGTCGCCCTCGACGTCGAGCTTCTCGAAGGCCAGCTTGCCGGCCTGCACCAGAGCCACGCCGCCACCGGCGACGATGCCCTCCTCGACGGCCGCCTTCGCGTTGCGGACGGCGTCCTCGATCCGGTGCTTGCGCTCCTTGAGCTCGACCTCGGTGGCCGCGCCGACCTTGATCACCGCGACGCCGCCGGCCAGCTTGGCCAGCCGCTCCTGCAGCTTCTCGCGGTCGTAGTCGGAGTCGCTCTTCTCGATCTCGTTGCGGATCTGGTTGACCCGGCCGGCGATCTGCTCGCTGTCACCGGCGCCCTCGACGATCGTCGTCTCGTCCTTGGTGACGACGACCTTGCGGGCCCGGCCGAGCAGGTCGATGGTGGCGGTCTCGAGCTTGAGGCCGACCTCCTCGGAGATGACCTGACCGCCGGTCAGCGTCGCGATGTCGGTCAGCATGGCCTTGCGGCGGTCACCGAAGCCGGGAGCCTTGACGGCGACCGACTTGAAGGTGCCACGGACCTTGTTGACGATGAGCGTGGCCAGGGCCTCGCCCTCGACGTCCTCGGCGATGATCATCAGCGGCTTGCCGGACTGCATGACCTTCTCCAGCAGCGGGAGCAGGTCCTTGACCGAGCTGATCTTGGAGTTCGCGATCAGGATGTACGGGTCCTCGAACACCGCCTCCATGCGCTCGGCGTCGGTCCAGAAGTACGGCGAGATGTAGCCCTTGTCGAAGCGCATGCCCTCGGTGAGCTCGAGCTCGAGCCCGAAGGTGTTGCTCTCCTCGACGGTGATGACGCCTTCCTTGCCGACCTTGTCCATCGACTCGGCGATCAGCTCGCCGACCTCGGCGTCCCCACCGGCGGAGATCGAGGCGGTGGCCGCGATCTGCTCCTTGGTCTCGACGTCGACGGCCATGTTCAGCAGGTGTTCTGAGACGGCCGAGGTGGCCTTCTCGATGCCGCGCTTGAGAGCCATCGGGTTGGCGCCGGCCGCGACGTTGCGAAGACCCTCGCGGACCAGGGCCTGGGCCAGGACCGTCGCGGTCGTCGTACCGTCACCGGCGACGTCGTCGGTCTTCTTGGCAACCTCCTTGACGAGCTCGGCCCCGATCTTCTCGTACGGGTCCTCCAGCTCGATCTCCTTGGCGATGCTCACACCATCGTTGGTGATGGTGGGCGCGCCCCACTTCTTCTCCAGGACGACGTTGCGGCCCTTGGGGCCGAGCGTCACCTTGACGGCGTCTGCGAGCTGGTTCATGCCGCGCTCGAGACCGCGCCGCGCTTCCTCGTCGAACGCGATGATCTTGGCCATTCGGGATAATCCTCCGTGCAGATGTCGTGCGAGGCCTGTGATTGGCACTCACCGAGTGAGAGTGCTAAGTCCCATCATGAGCACTCGAACCCTCCGAGTGCAAATGCCGGAGCCGGCCGATCCGGGCTCGGGAGCAGGACCCGGCCTCAGGACTGGTAGTCGTTCGCCAGGACGACGACGATCCCCGAGCCGTACGACGAGCTCTGCTGCACGGCGTACCCGCCGAGGTCCTTGGCCACGGCCCGGGCCGTGGCCCTCTGGGCGGCCTTGGCGTAGAACACCGTCGTCGAGCCGCCGAAGCCGTGCTGGTTGCCGGCCGACCCCGCGTGGCTCCAGCCGCGGCCGTCGAGCTTGGCCGCCGCGCCCTTGGCCAGGCCGGTCCGGCTGGTGGAGTTGTAGACCTTCACCGTGGCGGCCCGGTCGACCACGGTCGGGGTCGCCGTCGAGGTCGGGCTCACGCTCTTGGTCGGGCTGCTGGTGGGCTTGCCCGAGGTCGTGGCGGAGCCGGACCCGGTCGTGGTTGGCCCCGTGGGTGCCGCGGGCTGGTTGTCGTCGTCCGAACCGGGGTCCGGGCCGCTGGAGCTCGTCGAGGAGCTGCCCAGGACGCTGTCCTTGAGCTGGTAGATGCCGAAGATCAGGGCCCCGACCGCGAGCAGGACGACGACCGCCGGGAGGACGTCGTGCCAGATCGGCCGGCGCGGTCGATGGGCACCGGAGCGCGGCGCGTGCGAGGGACCGGACGGGCGGGACGGCTGGCTCCGCCGGGCGTTCGGGGGGCTGGGCGGCCCCGAGGACGTCGGGTAGGACACGCCAGGAGGCTAACCGGCCGCGATCGGAAAGCCGAGCCTGCGGCCGCTAGAGCCGGATGCCGAGCCGCCGGGCCGAGCGGGCCCGCTGTCGCGTGGCCCGCATGCGGCGCAGGCGCTTGACCAGCATGGGGTCGAAGGCCAGGGCCTCCGGGCTGTCGATCAGGGTGTTGAGCACCTGGTAGTAGCGGGTGGCCGACATGTCGAAAAGCTCGCGGACGGCCTGCTCCTTGGCGCCCGCGTACTTCCACCACTGGCGCTCGAAGGCCAGGATCTCGCGGTCTCGCGTCGACAGCTCCGGGGCGTCGTGGTTGCCCTCGCTGCCCGCGATCTGCGCGGCGTCCATGAAATCCCCTTCGGGCGGAAGTCGGCCCGATGTGGGCCGCGCACCATCGTAGGGCGAAATCACATCGATGTCATTCGCCTCGCTGGGCCGGGCGCTCGCCATCTCAGCAGTCCTCCAGGGCCGGAAGGTCGGTCGTCGGGCTGGGCTCGACCGCAGCCGGACGCCCCTGCACGATGGTCGCAGGCTGCCAGCGCGGCGTGGCCACCGGAGTACCGGCGGGACCCGATCCAGGCACCGCCGCGACGTCCACCAGGAGCACGCCGGAGCTGGTCGCCGGGGCCTTCCGGGCGTAGAAGACGAAGTTCCCCAGGCCGTAGGCGACGGGCACGGCGCCGATGTGGGCGAGGGGCTGCAGCACGTGGGCGTGCGAGCCGACCACGACGTCGGCGCCGGCGGCCACGAGGGCCTGGGCGAGGTCCTCCTGCCGCTGGGTCGGGCAGGCCCGCGTCTCGGCGCCCCAGTGCAGGAACGCGACGACCACGTCGGCCTGGGCGCTCAGCTGCCGGAGCCGCTCGGTCAGCAGGTCACCGTCCTTGGCCGACGCGAGCCCCGGGTGGTCCGGGCCGGCCGTCCAGTCGGCCGCCGTCGCCGAGTCCAGCACGTCGGTCGCCGAGACGATCGCGACGCGTACGCCGCGCACCGTGCGGACCAGGCCGTGGAAGGCCGCCGCCGCGTCCACCCCCGCGCCGATCACCGGGAGACGGTAGGTCAGGCTCGCGGCGAGCGTGTCGGCCAGCCCGGCGTCGCCGAAGTCCAGGCCGTGGTTGTTGGCCAGCGACACCGCGTCGATGCCGGCGGCCCGCAGGACCTGCAGGGACTGCGGCGGCGCCCGGAACGTGTACTGCTTCGGCGCTCGGACGCCGCCGCCGGTGATCGCGGTCTCGAGGTTGACGACGGCGAGGTCGGCGGAGGCGAGCGGTGCCGCGCCGGTGCCCAGGCCGAGGGTCAGGGCCGCGGCCGAGGTGCCGGCGAAGTGCACGTCGCCGGCGAAGGCGAGCCGCACCGTGACCGGCCGGCCCTTGACCGCCGGCCGGGTCGGGGTGGGGCCCAGGGCGCCGGCGGTCCCGGCCGGTGCGTCCACCCGGGGGCCCGCCTCGGCCGCGGCCGGTGAGCGGCCGGGCCCCAGGTAGCGCAGGCCGGCCCCGGCCAGGAGCACCAGCAGCACGGCCGCGAGGAGGGTCCGGTTGCGCCGGACCCGGCGGCGAGCGGTGGTGACCCTGATCGTGCCGGGCGGCCCGCTCACGCCATGGTGTCCAGGATCGCGTTGATGTCGGACTTGGTCGTTCGCGGGTTGACGATCGCGAAGCGGGTGACGGTCTCCCCCTCGTGCGTCGTCGGCACCACGAACGCGAAGTTGGCGGCCAGCAGGCGGTCCGACCAGACCTGGTACTGCTGCGGCGTCCAGCCGATCCGCCGGAACACGACGACGGAGAGGTCGGGCTGGCGCAGCAGCTCGACGTACTGGCGCTTCTTGATCTCGTGGGCGGCGTGCCGGGTGACGGTCAGGGTCCGCTCGACGGCCTCGGTGTACTTGGCGCTGCCGTGGGTGACCAGCGAGAACCAGAACGGCAGGCCGCGGGCCCGCCGGGTCAGGCCGATCGCGTAGTCGGAGGGGTTGAAGTCGGCCGAGTCGGTGAGGACGTCGAGGTAGCCGGCCTTCTGGGTGTGGGCGGCCTTGCCCTGCTCGGGATCGCGGTAGATCAGCGCGCAGCAGTCGAAGGGCGCGAAGAACCACTTGTGCGGGTCGACGACGAACGAGTCAGCGTGCTCGATGCCGTCGTAGAGGTGCCGCACGCTGGGCGCGGCCAGCCCGGCACCGCCGTAGGCGCCGTCGACGTGGAACCACGCGCCGAGGTCACGGCAGACCTCCGCGACCGAGGCCAGGTCGTCGACGATCCCGAAGTTGGTGGTCCCGGCGGTGGCCACGACGGCGAAGAGCCCGTCGGCCCCGACCTGGTCGAGGGCGGCCCGCAGGTTCGCGCCGGTCAGCCGGCCGTTCTCGTCGACCGGGACGCCGATGAAGTCGACGTCCATGATGTCGCAGGCGCTCTTGATCGAGGAGTGCGTCTGGGACGTGCCGGCGACCTTCCAGCGGGCCGGCGGCTCGCCCTCACGGCCGAGCCGCGCGGCGTGCCGGGCCGCGACCAGGGCCGACAGGTTGCCCACCGTGCCACCGGGCACGAAGACGCCACCGGCCGTCGCGGGCAGGCCGGCCAGGCCGGCGACCCAGGCCAGCGCGGCGTTCTCGGCGTGCACCGCCCCGGCGCCCTCGAGCCACGAGCCGCCGTAGAGCGCGGAGGCGCCGACGACGAGGTCGAACAGCGAGCTGGCCTCCGTCGGCGCGCAGGGGATGAAGGAGAGGTAGCGCGGGTTGTCGATCGAGATGCAGGCCGGTGCGAGCTGCTCGGCGAACAGGTCGAGGGCGGCCTGGCCGCCGATGCCCTCCGCGCTGACCTGGACGTCCGTGACCTGCTCGAGCTCCTCGAGCGTGCGCGGGCCGTCCAGCGGGACGGGGTCGAGCCGGAGCCGGCGCAAGGCATAGGCGAGGACGGCCTCGCCGAGCGCAGCCGTCTGCTTGTTGTATCGGTGCACTCGCGGAGTGTAGGAGCCCGGCGGGTGCTCCGGTCAGCCCGCGACGAAGGCGTCGACGGCGCGCCGGATGCCGGCCGGGTCCAGGCCGTGGAGCCGGTCGTGCTCGGCGACCGTGCCGTAGTGGCCGCTCTCGGCCACGCCCACGCCGAGGCCGAGGACCCGGTGCGGGCGGTCGTTCAGCGCGTCGTTCACGGCGGCGACGGAGGTCCCGGCGAGGTACGGCTCGACCAGGACGACGGTGTCCGCCCCGGGCGCCCCCCGCAGCCCGGCCCGGTCGAACGGCCGGACGGTCGCGGCGTAGAGCACGGTGACGTCGAGCCCCTCGGTCGCGGCGAGCGTGCGGTCGAGCATCGGGCCCACCGCCACGACGGCGGCCCGGGCGGTGGCGCTGCCCCGGCGTACGACGTGGAGCTCGTGGCCGCGGACGTCGCGGGCGGTGCTGTTGGCCTGGTCGGCGAGCCGGACGTAGATCCGGTCGTCGCGCTGGATCGCCTGGCGCAGGAGGGCTTCCGCCTCGTCCGGGTGGCCGGGCACGTGGACCGTCCAACCGTCGAGCGTGTCCAGCAGCGCGACGTCGCGGCGGCCGAAGTGGGTCTCGCCGCCCTTCGGGCCGTCGTAGGACGCGCCGGCACTGACGAGCAGCGCGCCGACGCCCTGGTAGCCGAGGTCGAGCTTGACCTGCTCGTAGGCGCGCTCGAGCAGGAACGGCGCGAACGTGTGCACCACCGGCCGGATCCCGGTCAGGGCCAGACCACCGGCGACGCCCAGCAGCAGCTGCTCGCGGATGCCGACGTCGACGATGCGCTCGGCCAGCCGGGCCTTCGCGCGGGGGTCGAGGTAGCCCGCGCCGATGACGGCCAGGACCAGTGCGGAGTCCGGTCGCTCGTCCAGCAGGCTCGGGGCGATCTCGTAGAACCGGTCCCGCATCGTGCCGGCGGCGCCGCGCGGGCTCTCCCGCTCGACCGGCTGGGTCGGCTCGGCTCGACCGGCTGGGTCGGCTGGGTCGGCTCGGTCGGCTCGGTCGGTCTCGGTCGGCTGCTCGGTCCGGGACTGGTGCGGGGCCTGGGTCTGGGTGCTCATGCCTGCTCCTCGGGGTCGATGTGGGCGACGACGACGTTCGGCCGTCCGGGGTGGTGGTCGGCCCGAAGGTGTGAGGCGGAGTCGTCGGTGTGGTCGGCCGGGCCGACCAGGGTCAGCGGCCGGGCCAGGGCGTGCAGCAGGGCGTAGCAGCTGTGCCCGTCCACGTCGCGGGCCGCCCAGCCCTCGACCTCGAACCGCGCCGCGATGCCGTCCGGCCAGCCGTGGGCGGCGGACTCGTTGTCGACGACGACCGCGGTCAGGTTGTCCAGGCCGGCCCGCGCGGCGTACTGGATGGCCTCGACGTTGCTGCCCTCGTCCAGCTCGCCGTCCCCGAGCAGGACGACGACGCGCGGCTTCGTGCGGCCCTGCATCCGCAGCGCCGTCGCCATGCCGACCGCCAGACCGAGCCCGTGGCCGAGCGAGCCGGAGGAGATCTCGACGCCCGGGACCAGCTTGTTGTCCGGGTGGCCGCCGAGGCGGGAGTCGAAGGTCGTCCAGGAGTCCAGCTCGGCCGGGTCGAGGAAGCCCTTGGCCGCGAGGACGGCGTAGTAGGCCATCGGGCCGTGACCCTTGGAGAGCAGGAAGCGGTCGCGGTCGGGGTCGTCGACCCGCTCGGGCGCGACGTCGAGGACCTTGTCGTAGAGCGTCCACAGCACGTCGAGCGTGCTGAGGGCGCTGCTGTCGTGCTTCTCGTCGCCGGTCATCCGCGACATCAGGCGGGGCAGCTCGTCGTATCCGATCATGGCGCCCCACCGTGCAACTTGAAGTTCACTTGAAGTCAAGCGATGATGGCCGGATGGGTGAGTCCGTCCCGCGTACGCCGCATCCGCTGCCGCCGATGCTGACGATCGGCCAGCTCTCCGAGCGCAGCGGGATGGCCACGTCGGCGCTGCGGTTCTACGAGGCCCAGGGGCTGATCCACTCCGAGCGGACGGCGGGCAACCAGCGGCGCTATCCGCGGGTGGAGCTGCGCCGGGTGGCGTTCGTCCGGGCCGCGCAGCAGGTCGGGCTCTCGTTGGAGGAGATCCAGGGGGCGCTGGCGACGCTGCCCCAGGAGCGCACGCCCACGAAGGCTGACTGGGAGCGGCTCTCGCGCACCTGGCGGGCCCGGATCGACGACCAGATCACCGCGCTGGAGAGCCTGCGCGACAAGCTCACCTCCTGCATCGGCTGCGGCTGCCTGTCGCTGCGGCGCTGCGCCCTCTCCAACCCGCGCGACGTCGTCGCGACCCAGGGTCCGGGTGCGCGGTTCCTGGCCCGCTCGGCCCGCTGACCACGCCTCGTACCGGGGTTTAGGGTCGCGGGCATGTCGCCGCGGCCGCTCCCGGACCTGATCGACCCGGGCTGGGCGCAGGCCCTCGAGCCGGTCGCGGGGCGGATCTCGGAGCTGGGGGACTTCCTGCGCGGCGAGGTCGGCGCGGGCCGCGGCTACCTGCCGGCGGGCGATGACGTGCTGCGGGCCTTCCACCGGCCGTTCGCCGACGTCCGGGTCCTGATCATGGGCCAGGACCCCTACCCGACGCCCGGCCATCCGGTCGGTCTGTCGTTCTCCGTGCACCCGGACGTGCGGCCCCTGCCGCGCTCCCTGCAGAACATCTACCGCGAGCTGGAGTCCGATCTCGGTCTGCCCCGGCCGATGTCCGGCGACCTCTCCCCGTGGGCGGACCAGGGGGTGCTGATGCTCAACCGGGTCCTGACCGTGAAGCCGGGTTCGCCCGGCAGTCACCGTGGCAAGGGCTGGGAAACCGTTACGGAGCAAGCGATCCAGGCGCTCGTGGCTCGACGCCGACCGCTGGTGGCCCTGCTCTGGGGCCGCGACGCGCAGAGCATCCGGCCCCTGCTGGGCGACACCCCGCGGGTCGAGAGCGTCCACCCGAGCCCGATGTCGGCCGATCGTGGCTTCTTCGGGTCCCGGCCGTTCAGCCGGGTCAACCAGCTGCTGACGGACCAGGGGGCGCGACCGGTGGACTGGGCGCTGACCTGACGGCCGCCGCCAGGGAGGCTTCGAGGGCGGCGAGCCGCTCGTCCAGGTGGCCGCGGAGCTCCTCGACGGCGTGCCGCAGCTCGCCGTACGTCGCGCCGCGCGCGTCCGGCGTCAGCTCCATCCGCACCGCGCCCCCCGGCTCCAGCATCGCGACCTCGACGTCCTCGACCCGGTCGGCGCCCTGGGCGTGCAGCGCCGCCATCACCTCCGGCACCCGCAGGCCGACCCGCTCGATCGCTGCCTGGTCGACGACACCCTCCTTGACCAGTGTCGTCGGGCTGCCCTGCAGGACCTTGGACGAGGTGGCGACGCGCTCCCAGATCGCGTTCATCGCGACCAGCAGCGCGGCGCCGATCAGGCCACCCAGCAGGCTGTTGTCCGGCCCGATGATGGCGTTCTGGACGACGTTGGACAGCAGCAGGACCACGACCAGGTCGAACGTGTTGAGCTGGCTGAGCATCCGCTTGCCGGCCAGGCGGAGCAGCACCACGAGCCCGCCGTAGACGAAGATCGTCCGCAGCGCCTTGTCGCTGACCGGGACGCCCAGGTGGGTGAGGTCGTGCCAGACGTTGCTCCAGTACACGGCACAGCCTCCCGAGTGGATCGCCCGTCCTACGTCGGGCCAGTCTCCACCGAGCCCGCCTCCGCGGGGGCGTCCACGAACTCGACGAGCTCGGCGAGTCCGACCAGGTGCACGGCCTCCTGCACGTTGCGCCGGGCACCGACCAGGACGGGCACCCGGCCCTCCGCCCGCTCGGCGGCGCACAGCCGGGCCAGGAAGCCCAGCCCGACCGAGTCGATGAAGGTGACGCCGGTGAGGTCGAGCCGCACGGGACTCCCCCGCTCGAGCGCGACCCGCCACGCAGCGTCCAGCTGCTCGGCCAGGGCGAGGTCGATCTCCCCCGCGAGGCCGATGACCGTGGCGGCGCCGTCCACGGACCCGGCGACCCGCACGTGACCCTCCGGCACGGGCGGAAGGCCGTCTCCGGGGGGCGTCGAGGTCACGGGGGACAGTCCAACACCACCCGGCCCGGGTCACAAGGACCGGCCAGTCGAAGCGGTCCTTGCGGTTGGCCGCCATCGCGGCTCGCGCCGCGTAGCCTCGAACCGTGCTCGTGGACCGGATGCTGCCCTCGCCCGAAGCCGCCGAGCTGATCAGCCTCACCCGCGAGATCGCCGCGGCCGAGCTGGCTCCGGCGGCCGCCCAGGCGGAGGCCGACGCGGCCTTCCCGCGGGAGGCGTTCCGGCTGCTGGGGCGCAGCGGGCTGCTGTCTCTGCCGTACCCGGAGGACCTCGGCGGCGGGGGCCAGCCCTACGAGTCGTACCTGCAGGTGCTGGAGGAGCTGGCCTCGGCCTGGATGAGCGTCGCCGTGGGGGTCTCGGTGCACGGCCTGTCCTGCTACCCGATCGCCCGGTTCGGTACGCCGGACCAGCGGGCCCGGCTGCTGCCCGGGCTGCTCGCCGGCGACCGGCTCGGGGCCTACTGCCTGAGCGAGGCCCAGGCCGGCTCGGACGTGTCGGCGATCGCGACGAAGGCCACTCCCGACGGCGACGGCTGGCGCATCTCCGGAAGCAAGGCGTGGATCACCCACGGCGGGGAGGCCGACTTCTACTCCGTCTTCGCCCGGACCGACCAGCACCCGACCCGCGGGCTGTCCTGCTTCCTGGTCGACGCGGGCGCCGACGGGCTGTCGTTCGGCGCACCGGAGCGCAAGATGGGGCTGACGGCGTCCACCACGACGACGGTGACGTTCGACGACGTCCTCGTCGACGGGGACCGGCTGGTCGGCGAGCCCGGCATGGGGATGCGAATCGCCTTGTCCGCGTTGGACTCTGGCCGGTTGGGGATCGCGGCCGCTGCCACCGGCCTGGCGCAGGCGGCCTTCGACGTCGCCCTGTCCTACGCCAAGGGGCGGGTGCAGTTCGGTCGGCCGGTCGGTGAGTTCCAGGGGATGTCCTTCCTGCTCGCCGACCTGGCCGCGGCCGTGGAGTCGGCCCGGGCGACCTACCTGCATGCGGCCCGGCTGCGCGACGCGGGCAAGCCGTTCTCGCGGGCAGCGGCCTGCGCGAAGCTCATCGCGACCGACGCGGCGATGCGGGTCACGACGGACGCCGTGCAGGTCCTGGGCGGCGCCGGGTACACCCGCGACTACCCGGTCGAGCGGTACCTGCGAGAGGCCAAGGTCACCCAGATCTTCGAGGGCACCAACCAGGTGCAGCGCCTGGTCATCGCCCGAAATCTGCTGCGGCAGTAGGGCTGCCTACTCCCGGCCGGCATCCTCGGTGAGGCCGACGCCCTCAGTGAGACCAGCCGAGTGCTGACCGAAGGCGCGGCCGAGCCGGCGTACCTGCTCCTCCAGCGCGGGGACGCTGCGCCCGGCCTGCCGGGCCATCAGCTGCCGGGCCGGGCCGGTCGTCAGCAGGGCGCGGGCGTGGAACACCAGCCCGACCGTGCGCGGCACGAAGACCTTGACCCGACGGCGTTCGATCCCGTCGACGAACATCCGCGCGCAGGTTGCCACGTCGACCTGCCGGCCCATCGGCCCCGGCATCTGCTCGATCGCCTGGCGGAAGATCGGCAGGTCGGCCTTGGCGTCCCGCACCAGGTCCGTGTCGACCCAGATCGGGTGCGCGGTGCCGACGGTCACGCCCTGGTGGGCCACCTCGAGCCGGAAGGCGTCGCCGAACGCCTCGACGCCGGCCTTCGACGCGCAGTACGCCGCGAGTCCCGGCGCCACGCTGAACGACGCCGCCGACGCGACCAGCAGGTAGTGCCCCCTGGCCGCGACCACGTGCGGCCGGGTCGCCGAGACCGTGCGCATGACGCCGATCAGGTTGACCTCCACGGTGCGGGCCAGCGCGTCGGCCGGGTTGGTCGCGACCGTGCCGGTGTTGGCGATGCCGGCGTTGGCGACGACGGCGTCCAGGCCGCCGAGCCGCCCGACGGCACCGGTGACCGCCGCCTCCAGCGACGACTGGTCCGTGACGTCGGCCTCGGCCCAGAAGGCGTCCGGACCCAGCTCGCGCGCGAGCTCCCGCAGCAGCGTGGGTTCCAGACCGACGAGGGCAACCCGGGCGCCGCGCGCCGCGAGCTCTCGGGCGACGGCGGCACCGATCCCCCGTGCGGCCCCCGTGACCAGGACGGCCCGACCGCTGAGCGGGCTCGCCCACGGCGTTGCCGTCATCCCCGGCCGGGCGCGGACGCGTCCCGGCGCGGGATCAGCCGGTAGTCGGCGGGGCGCAGGCGGCGCAGCCGGCGGCGGAAGGGGATCGTGAAGCCCGGCCACAGGGCGGAGTTGCGGCCGGTCCGGTCCAGGTACCAGCTGCGACAGCCGCCGGCCGTCCAGACGCTGCCGCTCATCCGGCGGTCGACCTCGGCCACGAAGCGGGCCTGCGCGGCCGCCGTCGGCTCGAGCGCCGCCGCGCCCGTGGCCCGCAGGTGGCTCATCGCCGCCACCAGGTGGGCGATCGCGGCCTCGGCCATCACGACGACGGAGTTGTGGCCGAGCCCGCTGTTGGGGCCCAGCACCAGGAACAGGTTCGGGAAGCCGTTGACGGTCACCGTGTCGTAGGCCTGCGGGCTCCCCTGCCAGTGGTCGGCCAGTGTCCGACCGTCGCGGCCGACCACGCGGTCGGCGATCGGCTGGTCGGTCACGTGGAAGCCGGTGCCCAGGATGACCGTGTCCACGGGGTGCTCGACGCCGTCCGCGCCCACGACGGCATGCGGCAGCACGCGGGCCACGGCCGTGGTCTCCAGCTGGACGTTGTCCCGCTGGATCGCCGGCAAGTACTTGCCGGAGTAGAGGATTCGCTTGCAGCCGATCGTGTAGTCCGGCGTCATCGCTGCCCGCAGCCGAGGGTCCTTGACCTGGCGGGCCAGGTTGAGCTCGGCGACCCGCTGCAGCCGGCGGGCGATCCGCGGGTGCAGCAGAGCGAAGACGAGGAGCTCGAGCCCGGCGTACACGCTGGTCCGGGCGGCCCGCTGCACGATCGGGAGCCGACGGTACGTCGCGTGGGCGATCCGGCTGACCGGCTTGTCCGCCCGTGGGATCACCCAGGGCGGCGTGCGCTGGAAGACCGTGAGGTGGCGGACCTCTGCCGCGATCTGCGGGACGAACTGGATCGCGCTCGCGCCGGTGCCGACCACCGCCACGGTCCGGCCGGCCAGGTCCAGGTCGTGCCGCCAGCGGGCGGAGTGGAAGACCGGCCCGGCGAAGGTGTCCAGGCCCGGGATGTCCGGGATGCGGGGCTCGCACAGCGGCCCGGTCGCGGCCACCAGCACGTCGGCGGTCAGGTCGCCGTCGCTCGTCCGGATCCGCCAGAGCTGGGCCGCGTCGTCCCACGTGGCCTGGAGCAGCTCGACCCCCAGCCGCAGGTAGGGGCCCAGGTCGTACCGGTCCACGCACTCGCGCAGGTAGTCCCAGATCTCCGGCTGCCGGGAGAAGGACCGGCTCCAGTCCGGCTTGGGTGCGAACGAGAAGGAGTAGAGCACCGAGGGAACGTCGCAGGCGCAGCCCGGGTAGGAGTTGTCCCGCCAGGTGCCGCCGACCTCGGTGGCCTTCTCCAGCACCACGATGTCCCGCTCGCCGGTCTGCAGTAGGCGGATGGCCGCACCCAGCCCTCCGAAGCCGGCCCCGGCGATCGCCACCCGCACGTGGCGCACCGCCGCGGCCCCCGTCGGTCCCGGCACGCCGCTCATGCCCCCACCCTGCCTGACGGACGCGAGGTGCGCGGACCGAGGGTCAGGGCAGGTCGGCGGCGAGGCGGCAGGCGGCGGGGTAGACGGCCTCCGACCAGGTGGGGAAGGCCCGGATGTGCTCGGCCAGCAGGCGGACGTCCAACCGGGCCCGGACCGCCAGGGCCAGCTCGGCGCCCCACGAGTCGGCCTCCGGGCCGACGCAGGCGGCGCCGACCAGGACGCCGGTCGAGGCGTCGGCGACCAGCTCGACCCGGCCCCGCTGCCGCTTCGTGCCCGGTGGCGGCACGGTCAGCGCCGCGAGCGTCGCGCGCTCGATCTCCGAGACGTCGAAACCCGCTGTCCGCACGTCGATCCCACGCTCGCGGGCCTGATCAGCGGTCAGGCCGACGCAGAACACCGCCGGGTCGAGGTAGACCGCCCGCGGCACCGCGACGTAGTCCGCGTCGTGGCCGTGTCCGTCCACCTGCGCCGCCACGATCCGGGCCTGGTAGTTGGCACTGTGCGTGTACGACGACGGCTCGGTCAGGTCCCCGACGGCGTAGAGCCCGGGGATCGGCTCGCCGTCACGCCCCAGGGCCTGGCAGCGCGCGTCGACCGCGACCGCGCCGGACTCCTCGACCCGGACGTCCAGATGCTCGAGCCCCAGGTCGCCGCTGCGGGGCGCCCGGCCGCCCGCGACCAGCAGCCGGTCCGCGGTGAGGGGCGCGCCGGACGCGAGGTGGAGCCGCAGGCCCCGCCCGCCGTCGAGCGGCTCGACCCGCTCGGCCGATGTCGCCACCAGCACCTCGACACCGCTGTCGCGCAGGACGTCCGCGACCAGGTCGCCGACCCAGGGGGCCTCACCCGGCAGGAGGCCGCCGGCGACCTCGACCAGGGTGACCTGCGCGCCCAGCTGCGCGTAGGCCTGGGCCAGCTCGCATCCCACCGCGCCCCCGCCCAGGACCAGCAGCCGGTCCGGGCGCTCGTCGCTGGACAGCGCCTCCTCGCTGGTCCACGTCGGGACGGCGCCGATGCCCTCGACCGGCGGCGTCTCGGCGACGCTGCCGGTGGCGAGCACCACGACGTCGGCCGCGACGCCGCGACGCCCACCGTCCGCGCCCTCGACCACCACCCGGTGCTTGCCGTCGACGCGCGGCTGCAGCTGCCCGCGCCCGCGAAGGACGTCCACCCCCTCGTCGGTCAGGCTGCGCAGCGAGGCGCCGTCGTCCCGGCCGTCGCTCGCCTCGTCGCGCCGGGCCACGGCGTCGGCCCACGACAGCCCGGAACGACCGGAGAGCAGCAGCGACTTCGCCGGGACGCACGCGACGTACGGGCACGCGCCGCCGAAGCGGGTCGCCTCGACCGCCAGCACCCGGCGGCCCTGCTTCGCGAGCTCGATCGCCGCGAGCTTGCCCCCGGAGCCCGTGCCGAGCACCACGACGTCGTACTCCGACGGTTCGGACATGCCGCGCAGTCTGGCCGACCCGGGCGCCGTTCGCCCGACGAGGCGAGGGCCGGCCGGACCTACAGCGGGCGCTGCGAAACGCCGAAATCCACTGCATGGACGGCCCGCCCGCGTGCTCCTGTGGCGCGACCCTCGCACCCGACGCCGGGTGGTGCCCGCGCTGCCTCGCGCCCCGCGCCGCCGGGACCGGCTCCGGCGAGCCGATGGCTACGGGACACCGCGCGTTCGACCCCCGGGCCGCGTCCGCTGCCGCCTCCGCAGCCCCCGTGACGCTCGCCTCGGCCCGGACCACCGCGCGGTTCGCCAAGACGGACGTGTCGTTCGGGCTCACCGGCCGGGTCGTCATGACCGTCCTGCTGCTCATCCCGTTCGCGTGGTTCGTCTACCTCGCCCAGTGGATGATCGCGATCGGCGGCCTGGTGATCTACGCCGTGATCTTCCTGCCGATGGCCCTGCGGGACGTCTGGCGGTCACCGCGACGCCGCTGACGAGCGGTGACGGCGTCAGCTGTGCACGAGGTCGGCGAGCCCGGCCGGCGCGGCGTCCGGGATGCTCGCCCAGACGTGCTTGAACTCGGCCTCGACGTACCAGCCGACGTCGGCCGAGATGATCGACACGACCTGCAGGCCGTGCCGGTGCCCGCGCAGCTCGCCGGCCGAGTCGACCATCGGCGGCGAGCCCGGGTCACCGTCGGAGACGTTCAGCAGCCAGCCGTGCCTCAGCCGGGCCAGGCTGACGGTGACCGGCGCCCGGGCGTGCCGCAGGGCGTTGCCGCCGAGCTCGCTGACGGCGAGCGCCAGTCGCTCCATCACGCCCAGCAGGGACGGCTCTGGGGCGTCCATCGACGGGTGCGCGTAGCGCCGCCGGGCGAGCTCGTCCACGGACGACCGCACGTGGGAGAGCTGCTGGGCCACCTGCAGTGGCCAGGTGCCGCAGCGGTCCCCCAGGTCGACCGGTGGACCTGCGGCCAGGGGCAGGCGTGGACGATCTTCGATCACCCGTGCTCCTTCCCCGCAAGGCTTCAGTCCTGGACCCTCAACTCTGTGCACCTCAATGTCTCGCGGGTGGCGCGCTCGTGCCAGGCGAACCGCGGCAGACTGGACCCATGAGCAAGGTGCTGCCCGCGATCGACGGGCGTCTGACCCGGTTCCTGCTGGCCCAGCCGGTCTTCTTCGTGGGCTCGGCGCCGCTGGCCGCCGACGGTCACGTCAACGTCTCGCCGAAGGGCATGGCGGGGACGTTCGCGGTCCTGGGCCCGTTGCAGGTCGCCTACCTCGACTACACCGGCTCGGGTGCGGAGACGATCGCGCACCTGCGCGAGAACGGCCGCATCGTGCTGATGTTCTGCGCCTTCGACGGACCGCCGAACATCGTCCGGCTGCACGGCCGGGGCCGGGTCGTCCTCGCCGGCGACCCGGAGTTCGAGGGTCTCCGCGCGGGGTTCGCCAAGGAGCGCGACTCGGGGGCAGCGTTCGATCGTCGTCGTGGACGTCGACCGGGTCTCCGACTCGTGCGGCTTCTCCGTACCGCTGATGGACCTCCGCGAGGACCGCGACCTGCTGGACCGTCACGCGGAGCAGCGCGACGACGCCTACTTCGACACCTACCACCGCGAGCGCAACGCCGTCAGCATCGATGGGCTCGAGGCCCTCCCGGACGCCGAGAACGCCCGCGCCTGAAGGCATCGGGCCGCCGGCCCATGCTGGACCGACTGGTCAGAGCGCCTCGGCGCTGCCGGCGACCTGCAGCTTGCGGCGGGCCCGCTCGTAGAACGTCGTCCCGCCCAGCCGGACCAGCTGGCCGGCACCGGCGAGGGTGCGGAAGGACAGCAGGTCGCCCGGCCCGACGTGGCCGCTGACGATGCCGTCGACCTCGACGGCGAGGCGGCCGCTCGAGGCCAGCACGCGCAGCTCCAGGTGCTCGGAGCTGCTGAGCATGATGGCCCGGTTGAAGCTCGAGTGCGGTGCGGCCGGGATGACCAGCAACCCGTCGACCGTCGGTGACACGATCGGGCCCCCGGCCGAGAAGGAGTACGCCGTGGACCCGGTCGGCGTCGCGATCACGACCGCGTCCGCGGCATACCTCACGAATGCTTGTCCATCGACAACTACCTCGACGGCGGCGACACCGTCACCGGGGATCCGGACCAGGGCCACGTCGTTGAACGCGGTCAGCCGCGGCTCGCAGATGTTGCACGTGACCGCGGTCCGGGCCTCGATGCTGAAGTTGTGCGCGTCCACGGCGGACAGGGCGTCGTCGAGGTGCTCGATGTCGACCTCGGCCAGGAAGCCGAGCCGGCCGAAGTTGACGCCGAGCACCGGCCGACCGTGCCGCTGGGCCAGTCGGAGCGCCCGCAGCATCGTCCCGTCGCCGCCGAGGCTGATCACCATGCTGGACCGCTCGGACAGCTCCTCCGCCTCGACGGCGATCGCCGAGCAGTCGATCCGGGCCACCTCCTCGGCCAGCGCGTAGACCGGGAGGTCGTGCGATCGGGCCCACGCCACCACCTGGGCGACCGCCCGGTCCGGCGACCGCAGCGGGTGCAGGACGACGCCGACGCTCTCGAGCATGCCCACGCGCGCACGCTACTCGCCGCCCCGGGTCTGGCCGCCCGGCCGGTGGCCAGGCCCAGCCGGCCAGGCTCAGCCGGCGTACCGGAGCGTGAGGTCGCCCGATCCGGTCGAGACGTCGAGCACCCGGGTCGCCGAGCCGGCAGGCGTCGTCCGGTCCAGAGTGTGCAGGCCGTTGTCCAGGTCACCGGAGCCGCGGTGCTCGTTGACGACGTACGGCGAGCCGTCCGCGGGCACGGTCACGGTGAGGTCGCCGGACCCGGTCGACGCCGTCAGGGCGGTGGGGTCCTGCGCGAACTCGACGTGCACGTCACCCGACCCGGTCTCGACCTTGGCGTCGGGGCTGGTGAGCGAGTGGATGTCGATGTCGCCCGACCCGGCCTTGGCCACGAAGGTCGGGCTGTCGACGGCCGAGACGCTGACGTCGCCCGAGTCGGCCCGGACCGAGACGGTGCTCGCGCTGAGGTTGTGGACCGCGACGTCGCCGGAGCTGCTCCGGACGTCCAGCGGCAGGCCGCTCGGCACCTGCACGGTGTACCTCACCGAGCAGAAGACCAGCCACCCGACGAAGGACCCATGGCAGTTGCCGGGGAGGTGGAGCACACCATCCGCCATGAAGGGCTGCGGCACCGTCCGGCCGCGGGCGGCGGTGGCGTGCCGGACGACCTTCAGGGTCTGGTCGGACCCGGCGACCACGGTGACGTCGGCCGAGTCGGCCGCGATGCTCAACGCGGTCCCGGGCGCCGCGAACGTCTCCTGGCTGTTCGCCGAGGTGTGACCGGACATCAGGGAGAACAGGTTCAGCGCCGCGACGATGATCAGCAGGCCGGTGACGACGGCGCCGATCCGGAGCGCGAGGCTGGAGCCCCTGACCGGCGGGGAAGCCGGTGGCTGGGCCGGCGCGGCGGGCGGCGTCGCGGGCGGGGCCGGCGGCGTGGGGGTGATGGCAGACATGGGTCAGCGCTCCTTGCCGGCGGGTGGGCCGGACGGTCGGTCCGAGGTCCCGGTCGCGGCCGGGCCGGCGGGGTCGGTGGGGTCGTTGGGGTCGGTGGAGTCGGTGGAGTCGAGGTAGCGCAAGACCGCCAGGACCCGGCGGTGATCCTGCTCGGCCGGCGGGAGGTCGAGCTTGCCGAAGATGTTGCTCACGTGCTTCTCCACGGCCCCGTCGGTGACGACCAGCTGGGCCGCGATGGCACCGTTCGAACGGCCCTCGGCCATGAGCCGCAACACATCTCGCTCGCGCGGGGTGAGCCGTTCGAGCGGGTCGAGCCGCCGGCTGCGGGCCAGCAGCTGGCCGACGACCTCGGGGTCCAGGGCGGTGCCACCCTCACCGACCCGACGCAGCGCCTCGACGAACTCGCCGACGTCGGCGACCCGGTCCTTGAGCAGGTAGCCGACACCGCGGGTGTCCCCGGCGATCAGGTCGACGGCGTACGTCTCCTCGACGTACTGCGACAGGACGAGCACCGCGACGTCCGGCCACTGGCGGCGCAGGACGAGCGCCGCACGGACGCCCTCGTCGGTCCAGGTGGGCGGCATCCGGACGTCGACGACGCACAGGTCCGGCTGCAGCTCCTCGACCACGCGAAGGAGGCTCTCGCCGTCCTCGACCGCGGCGACGACGTCGAAGCCGGCCTCGGTCAGCAGGCGCGAGATCCCTTCGCGCAGGAGGACGGCGTCCTCGGCGATCACGACTCGCATGGCAGCTCCACTCGTAGGACGGTCGGCCCACCGGCGGGGCTGGTCAGGGTCAACGTGCCGTCGACGGAGCGGGCCCGGTCGCGCAGGCCGGACAGCCCGGACCCGGGTTCGAGGTGTGCGCCGCCGACCCCGTCGTCGACGATCTCGACGATGAGGGTGTCCTGGATCCGCAGGGCGCTGATCCGCCCGCGCCTGGCCCTGGCGTGCTTGGCCATGTTGGTCAGCGCCTCGCTGACCACGAAGTAGGCCACGGCCTCCACGGTCGCGGCCGGCCGCGGGGCGACCAGCACCGAGACGTCGACCGGCACCGGACTGCGCTCGGCGAGTGCGGAGAGCGCGGCGTCGAGGCCACGGTCGGTCAGCACCGCGGGATGGATGCCGCGGGCCAGGTTGCGCAGGTCGACCAGGGCGGCCTTGGTCTCGCCGTGCGCCTCCTCGACGAGCCGCCGGGCGTTGTCGGGGTCGAGCTCGAACTGCTGCCCGGCCCGCCCCAGAGTCATCGCCACCGCGACCAGCCGCTGCTGCGCGCCGTCGTGCAGGTCCCGCTCGATCCGCCGCCGCTCGGCGTCGACGGCGTCGACCAGTCCTGCCCGCGACTCGGTCAGGGTCTCGACCCGGGCGGTCAGCTCCTCCTCGCGGCTGGCGGCCAGCAGGAGGCGGGCGACGGCCAGCTGGCCCTGCGCGACGCCCACGGCGATCCAGGGCGCGATCAGTGCGACGTACGTCCCGGCGATCAGGTGCAGCGCGCAGGACGGCAGGTAGGGCAGTCCCCAGCTCAGGGCCGGGCCCTTGGCCACCTCGGCCCAGCCGTACGCCGGGTAGGAGAGGAAGAGCAGGCCGACGCCCCACGACCCGACCACGAACACGTACCCGATCCAGCCCATGAGGGGCAGGACGAGCATGCCGTAGAGCAGCTCGAGCCAGTTGCCGCCGCTGCGCAGGCGGCGCCAGATCCGGGCCGGTACGCCGCCGGAGCGGTCGTACCGGCGGACCACGAGGGACTGGCCGAGCAGGTTGGCCACGCGCCAGCTCTCGAACCGGGCCAGCTGGTGCGCGAGGTTCAGGTCGGCCCACAGCAGCAGGACCCCGAGCAGCAGCACGAAGGTGAGGGGGATACCCACGGCGGTCAGCACCCAGAAGACGATGAACGTGGCGATGCCCAGCGGGCCGCTGAGCGTGGCGAAGATGGTCGCCCGCCAGGTCCGCGCGGACACGGGTGCGTTCAGCAGGCGTACGACGACGCCGGGTGCACGCGAGTCCGGGCTCATGCCGCCAACGCTAGGGCGGCCCTGCGACGCGGACCAGGAAGGCACCCGGCCTCCTACTGGTGGGGTTATCCCCCGCCCTTGGTCCGTTCGGCTAGTGCGGTTGCTCCGAATGGGGGTCGGGCCACGCTGAACCGCGAGTCAGGTCGTCGCGGAGTGCGACGGTATGGCTGTGCGCGAAGGGCAGAGCGCACACGACCACTCAGGGAGGGAAACGGCATGGCATTCCTGTTCATGTGTCTCGCCCGCGTTCGCTGAGCGAGTCGCTGTATCGCGAGGAGGTACTGCGTGCTGGTCCGCGCGCAGCGCAAGTCATCAGGGAGGTTGAGATGCTTTTTCACTGGCTCTTCGGAGCGCGCGTCCGCTGACGCGGCTCACGATGTCGAGAGGCGCCGAGGCTCAGGCCCCGGCGCCTCTTGCTGGGCCGCGAGCCGCAGCGCCTCGTTGCCGGAGAAGAGGCGGGACCGGATCAGGAACCGGTGGCCGGTCGGCGCCTCGAGCGAGAAGCCGGCACCCCGGCCCTTGACGACGTCGATGGTCAGATGGGTGTGCGACCAGTAGGCGAACTGCTCACGGGACATCCAGACGGGCACGGTCTCCTCGCCCCCGACGTCCAGGTCGCCGATCTTGATGTCGGAGTCGCCGGTGATGAACTCGCCGTCCGGGTAGCACATCGGGGACGAGCCGTCGCAGCACCCGCCGGACTGGTGGAACATCAGCGGGCCGTGGTCGGCCCGGAGGCGGCGGATGAGATCCGCCGCCTCCGGGGTCACGGCCACGCGCTCGACGATTCCGTCGCCTGCTGCCGTGCTGGTGTCCGTCATCGGTCTAGAAGAACCCGAGCTTGCTGGCCGAGTAGGACACCAGCAGGTTCTTGGTCTGCTGGTAGTGGTCGAGCATCATCGCGTGGTTCTCCCGCCCGATGCCCGAGGACTTGTACCCGCCGAACGCCGCGTGCGCAGGGTAGGCGTGGTAGCAGTTCGTCCACACCCGGCCCGCCTGGATGGCCCGGCCCGCGCGGTACGCCGTGTTGGTGTCCCGCGACCAGACGCCCGCGCCCAGGCCGTAGAGCGTGTCGTTGGCGATCTCCATGGCGTTGTCGAAGTCGGTGAACTTGGTGACCGACACGACCGGGCCGAAGATCTCCTCCTGGAAGATCCGCATCTTGTTGGTGCCCTCGAAGATCGTCGGCGCGACGTAGTAGCCGCCGGAGAGGTCGCCGCCGAGGTCGACGCGCTCGCCGCCCGTGATGATCCGGGCGCCCTCCTCGGTGCCGATCTGGATGTACGACATGATCTTCTCGAGCTGGTCGTTGCTGGCCTGCGCGCCGATCATCGTCTCGGTGTCGAGCGGGTTGCCCTGCACGATCTTCTTGGTCCGGTCGGTCGCGGCCGACAGGAAGGGGTCGTAGATCGACTCCTGGATGAGGGCCCGGCTCGGGCAGGTGCAGACCTCGCCCTGGTTGAGCGCGAACATCGCGAAGCCCTCGAGCGCCTTGTCGTAGAAGTCGTCGTCATGAGCGGTGACGTCGTCGAAGAAGATGTTCGGGCTCTTGCCGCCGAGCTCCAGGGTGACCGGGATCAGGTTCTGGCTGGCGTACTGCATGATCAGCCGGCCGGTCGTGGTCTCGCCGGTGAAGGCGATCTTGCGGATCCGCCGCGAGGACGCCAGCGGCTTGCCCGCCTCGACGCCGAAGCCGTTGACGACGTTGAGGACTCCCGCCGGGAGCAGGTCGGCGATCAGCTCCATCAGCAGCATGATCGAGGCCGGCGTCTGCTCGGCCGGCTTGAGGACCACGGCGTTGCCGGCCGCGAGCGCGGGCGCGAGCTTCCAGGTCGCCATCAGCAGCGGGAAGTTCCACGGGATGATCTGCCCGACGACGCCCAGCGGCTCGTGGAAGTGGTAGGCCACCGTGTCGTCGTCGATCTGCGACAGGTGCCCCTCCTGGGCCCGGATCGCACCGGCGAAGTAGCGGAAGTGGTCGACGGCGAGGGGAAGGTCGGCCGCCATCGTCTCCCGGACCGGCTTGCCGTTGTCCCACGTCTCGCCGACGGCCAGCATCTCGAGGTTGCTCTCGATCCGGTCGGCGATCTTGTTCAGGATGTTGGCCCGCTCGGCCACCGACGTCTTGCCCCAGGCCGGCGCGGCCGCGTGGGCGGCGTCCAGCGCCAGGTCGATGTCCTCGGCCGTCGAGGCGGCGATCTCGCAGAAGGTCTGTCCGGTGACCGGCGAGGGGTTCTCGAAGTAGTTGCCCTTGACCGGCGCGACGTAGTCGCCGCCGATCCAGTTCTCGTAGCGAGGCTTGTACGAGACCTTGGCCCCGTCCTGCCCGGGTTGCGTGTAGACCGTCATCCTGACTCCATCGTCGCGGCGTCGGCCGGACCGGGTGTCCGACTCCCTGCTCGCGACGGTAGGCAGCGCACCGTTGCACAAGGGTTGCAGCGGCTGTCGGCCGCCTGTGACCACCTGGCTCTGAACCGCCCACGCCCTACGACTTGTCAGCACCAGGTGACCCTTGACCCGCACGGGGTGCTGACACAGGGCCCCGCCGCCGGAGTTGTCAGCGCGAGGTGACCCTTGACCCGCACGAGGTGCTGACAGGAGATCGCGGCGGACACACGAGAGCGGAGCGGGCTCGACGCGCGCGACGCAGCCGCAGCCGCTAGACCAGTCGTATGACCGACGTACTAGCGCAGCTCCTCGGCCAGCCGCTGGACGTGGGCTCGCACCTGCGCGTGCCGCGGCGACCCAGGGGGTAGCCAGGTCAGCGCGGTCCGCCAGAGCTCGCCGTCGAGCCGGCCGTACTGGGTGTCGGCCAGCCGCAGCAGGGCGTCCGGGTCACCGGAGGCCAACAGGGCCGCGCGGACGTCGCCGTGCAGGTCCCTGCGCAGCTCGACGACCGCCGGCGCCTCGGACTGTGGGAGGAGCGGGCCGCGGTAGAGGTCGACGGCCCGGGTGTAGCTGCCGGCCGCGAGCGCGCGGCGTACGGCGTGGAGGTCCGTGTCGACCGGCCCGACCAGCCGGTACGGCCGGGAGAGCAGGACCACCTCGCCGAGCAGCGGGCGCAGCCGGGAGAGCTCGGCCCGCACCGTCACCGCGGGGACCTCGTGCTCGTGCAGCCCGACCGCCAGCTCCTCGGCCGACCGGCCGTCGACCGCGGTGGCCAGCAGCAGCAGCAGCTCACTGTGCCGCAGGCTGAGCCGGGTCAGGCCGGCCGGGTTGTGCAGCACGCCGCCGTGCCGGCCGAGCACCTCGAGCCGGAGGCCGAATGCCGTTGCGCCGGAGTCGGTCCGGGCGCCCAGGCGTTGTAGGCGCAGCTCGGCCTCCACCGCCGCTACAGTCGCCCGGACCAGGGTCAGAGCCCGCGGAGCGGCCACCTCGTCGCCTCCGGTGAGGTCGAGGGCGCCGAGGACGGCGCCCGTGTCCGGGTCGTGGATCGGGGCGGCCGAGCAGCTCCAGCTGGTCGCCAACCGGGAGAGGTGCTCCGCGGCGAAGATCTGCACCGGCCGGTCGAGCGCCAGGGCCGTGCCGGGCGCGTTGGTGCCGGCGTCACCCTCGCCCCAGCTGGCGCCCTCGACGAAGTGCATGGTGGCCGCCGCCGAGCGCAGGCGGTGCTCTCCCTCGACCCAGAGGAGGCGGCCCGCGGCGTCGCTGACGGCCACCAGCAGTCCGTCGTCCACCGCGTCCTCGACGAGCAGCCGGCGGATCACCGGCATGACGGTCGCGAGCGGGTGGGCGTCGCGCTGGGCCGCCAGCGAGTCGTCCGTCACCTGGACCGGCGCCCGCGAGGTCTCCGGGTCCATACCCTGCGCCAGCGAGCGCCGCCACGACTCCTCCACCAGCGGGCGGACCGGCGGGCGGGCCCGGCCGGTCGCGACGAACTCGTCGTGCGCGACCGAGAGCTGCCGGGAGAGCGTGGCCGGGTCGACGCCGACCGGGAGGGCGACGCGGGAGCCGTTCATCGGCTGCCCGCGGCCGGCCTGCAGGCACGGCAGGTCGGGTGGCGGGGCAGGAGCAGCAGCACAGCCACCTCGGGCGTGCCGGGCAGCGCGATCGCGGGCACGGACCCCAGCATGGTGTCCGCGTGGCGACCACGCCAGCAGGAGCGCGCGACGGCCGGCTAGCCCGTGGACAGGACCGACAGCTCGCGGAGGGCGTCGTCGGCCCGGCCGACCGGGACGACCAGGTGGTCGTGGTGGTAGCCGGCGATCACGTTGCAGCTGATGCCGGCGCGGGTCAGCGCGGCGCTCACGGCGGCGGTCAGGCCCACGGCCGCCAGCGCGGAGCGGACCCGCAGCGTGATCCAGGCGCCGACGTACTCGTAGGCCAGCCCCAGCCGGTCGGCCTCGGAGCGGGCCAGCACCAGGGACCGGCCCTCGTCCTCCTCGACCATCGCGAGCGGGTGGACGTCGGCCACCGAGGTCGCGACGACGAAGACGTACTCACCCGGGCGCCGCTCGGGCCGCATCGTGCGCAGCAGGGTGGTCAGGTCCGTGACGGCGTCGCTCACGTGGGCATCGTACGAACCGGGTCGACCGCGGTGCCGGGCCTTGATTACAACATGTGTTCTAATGAGGGGATGCGATGGCGGCTGGCCGACGACGACGCCGATCCCCAGGGCTCGCTGCTCGGGGTGCAGGACGTCGTCGGGGTGGAGCCGGGCACCGGCCGGATGTCCGGCCTGGAGTTCCTGCCCGTGGCGTCGCGGCGCATCCTCAACAACGTGCCGCCGACCTCGGCGATGCCGTTCCGCTGGACGATCAACGCCTACCGTGGCTGCAGCCACGCCTGCACCTACTGCTTCGCCCGTCCGACGCACGAGTATCTCGGGCTGGACGCCGGCGACGACTTCGACCGCAAGATCGTCGTGAAGATCAACGCCGTCGAGCGGTTGCGGGTGGAGCTGACCGACCCGCGGTGGGAGCACGAGCATGTCGCCATGGGGACCAACACCGATCCCTACCAGCGGGCCGAGGGCAAGTACCGGCTGACCAGGGGGATCATCACGGAGCTGGCCCGGTCCGCGACGCCGTTCTCGATCCTCACCAAGTCGGCCATGGTCACCCGCGACCTCGACGTGCTGACCGAGGCCGCGAGTCAGGTCGACGTACGCGTGCTCTTCTCGATCGGCACGGTCGACGAGTCCGTCTGGCGGGCAACGGAACCCGGCGCACCACACCCCCGGCGGCGGCTCGATGCCATGGCCGCCATGGCCGGCGCCGGCATCCGGACCGGAGCCCTGGTCGCTCCGGTGCTGCCCGGACTGTCGGACAGCCGGCAGCAGCTGACCGAGACGGTGCAGGCCATCCGGGCGGCCGGCGGCACCGTCGTGGGCGCCCGGCCGCTGTATTTGCGGGGCGCGACGCGGACCCACTTCCTGACCTGGCTGGAGGGGCATGACGCGCAGCTGCACGAGCGCTATCTCAACGCGTACGCCGGCCGGGTCGAGGTGCCGAAGGACTATGCCGACTGGGTGCAGGAGACCCTCAGGACCGCGGCAGGACCATCGTCATCTCGGCCCCCTCGCCGGGCGCGCCGTTGAGCTCCAGGGTCCCGTCGTGGGCCCGGACGACCTCGTCCACCAGCGCGAGTCCCAGGCCGAACCTCCGGTGCGCCCCGTCGCCCGGCCCGCGCGAGAAGCGGTCGATCAGCAGGTCCCGGTCAGCGGGGTCGAAGCCCTCCCCGTCGTCCTTGACGCTCAGCCGCACCCGCTCCTCGTCACCGTCGACCCTGATGGTCACCACCCCACGGGGTGCGTGACTGATCGCGTTGTCCACCAACGCTCCCAGGGCTCGGCGCAGGGCGGCCGGCGCCCCTTGGACCCGCCAGTCACCGGACGCCACCTCGGCACCCAGGGACGTCCCACTCCCGTCGGCGTACGGTCGCAGGCTGCGGACCACGCCCTCGGCCAGATCGCGAACGTCGACGGTCCGCCCGGCGAGGCGATCGCTCTGCAGCTGGGCGGAGAGCAGGAGATCGCTGATCACCTCGCCCAGCACCGAGGTGTCCTCGACCAGCTGGTCCAGCTCGGCGGCCCCTGCGGGGGAGGCGCCCGCCAGGAGCCGCCGGCGGACGAGCTGGGCCCGGGTGTGCAACACGGTGAGCGGGGTCCGCAGCTCGTGGCTGGCGTCGGTGACGAAGCGGCGCTGCCGCGTCAAGGCCTCGGCGAGCGGCCGGACGGCGCTGCGACCGATCAGCAGTCCGGCCCCCGCAGCGAGGCCGATGCCGAGCAGGCCGCCGACGACGCTGGTCCACAACAGCCGCACCTCCTCGCGGTGATGAGCGGCCAGGTCGTACGCGGCGACGTACCGCGCATCCCCCCGCGTCCCGGCGAACGTCAGATAGTGGTGCCGGCCGACCGCGGCCGAGCCGAGTCCGCCGGGGAGCGTGGCCAGCGCCCGCAGGCCTGGAGGTGCGCCCGGAGTCAGCGCGACCGATCCGTCCTGCGCCCTCACCAGCAGGACGCCGGGCGGTGGGTCGCTCACATCGTCGGCCGTCCTCGCGGCCTGGCGGACGGTTCGCTCGATCTCGGCGTGCTGGGCGTGGTC
Source organism: uncultured Actinomycetota bacterium (assembly GCA_963795385.1). Classification (GTDB taxonomy): domain Bacteria; phylum Actinomycetota; class Actinomycetes; order Actinomycetales; family CAVURS01; genus CAVURS01. The sequence continues at coordinate 43,546 of CAWCHK010000002.1, read as the reverse complement.
GAAGACGACGGCGACACCGATGACGGCGAAGGCCACCACGAGGGTCAGCAGCGCTGCCGACTGCAGGGCGATTCGCCGTGCGGCCGAGCGGAGCATCAGCCGGTCACGAGCATCCAGCCCGTCGCCGGCCCGCGCCCGGCTCTGCGCGCGGTCACGAGCGGCCCATGCGATAGCCGATCCCGTAGACGGTCCGTACCGACTCGCGCCCGAGCTTGCGTCGGAGGTAGTGCACGTACGTGTCCACCACACCGGGCGTGTCCGCGCCCGCGAACACCTCGCTGAGCAGCTCGTCGCGACTGAACACCCGGCTCGGTCGCTGAGCGAGCAGCCGAAGCAGGTCACTCTCCCTTCGTGACAGCTGAACGTCCGGGCAGCCAGCTCCCACAACGCGATCCGCGTCGACGAGCAGGACGCGGTCGCCCAGGGACAGTTCCTCGCCTGATCCGCGGGGCGGCGGAGCAGGGCGCGCAGCCGGGCCAGCAGCTCCTCGACGTCGAACGGCTTCACCAGGTAGTCGTTCGCGCCTGCGTCCAGCCCCTCGACCCGGTCGGCCACCGTGCCCCGCGCGGTCAGCATGAGGACCGGTGCTCGGACGCCGCGCGAGCGCAGCCGGGCGAGCAGGTCGACGCCTTCGATCGCCGGCAGGCCGCGGTCCACGACCAGGACATCCCACGACCGGGAGAGCCCTAGATGCAGTCCTTGCTGGCCGTCGCGAGCCACCTGCACGGCGTAGCCCTCCTCGTCCAGGAGGCCCGCCAGGAGTCCGGACAGGTCGCGGTCGTCCTCCACCAGCAGCAGCCGGGGCCGTCCCGCCTCCCCGACCCGGCCTTCCTGGCCCTCCACGCCGTCATCGTGGCACGCGCCTTCTCAGAAGCTTCTGAGATGAGCGACCGAACGTTGAGACATGAGCAGCGTGTCGCGCACCCGCTCGGCTCCGGCAGCGCCCGCGGCCGGGCCGGACCCGGCCTGGGTGCCGGCGCACGGTCGATGGCACCGCCGCTGGCGGGCCCGCCGCGCCGACCTGCTCGAAGCCGCGGCCGTGGGTTCGGTCGTCGTCGTGACGGCGGCGTTCCTCGCCCGCGGCGGCGCTGCCGGGCTGCACTCCAGCGCAGCGATGTTGATCGCGGTCGGGCAGGTCGTCGGTCTTGTCGTCACCGACCTGCTGCTGATCCAGATGCTCCTCGCCTCGCGGGTGCCTTGGGTCGACCGGGTCTACGGCATGGACCGTGCGCTCAAAGCGCACCGCATCCTCGGCCGGGTGACGGTGCCGCTGATCCTGGTGCACGCCGGGGCCATCGCCGCCGGGTACGCCGCGCGGGACAGCCTCCCGGCCCGGACCGCGTGGCTGGTCGAACCGTGGCGGATGCTGACCGGTGTCCCCGACATGCTCACCGCCACCATCGCGACGGGTCTGTTCGTCGTGATCGCCATCACGTCAGTTCGTCTGGCGCGCAACGCGATGGGCTACGAACGCTGGCATCTGGTCCATGTGACGGCGTACGCCGCGGTCGCGCTCTCGATCCCCCACCAGCTGTCCGACGGCTCGGACATCGCGGGTCACCCTTGGGAGCGGACCTACTGGCTGGGCCTGTACATCCTGACCGCAGGCAGCCTGGTCTGGTGGCGTCTGCTGGTCCCCGTCTTCCGGACCCTTCGGCACGCGCCGTACGTCGAGCGGGTGGTGCCGGAGGCGCCCGGCGTGTGGTCGGTGTGGATCCGCGGACGCCGTCTGGACCGGATCGGCGCTCGGGCGGGTCAGTTCTTCAACTGGCGGTTCCTGACCCGCGGCATGCTGCTCGCGGCGCACCCCTGGTCCCTGTCGGCCCAGCCCGGCGCGACGCGGCTGCGGATCACCGTCCGCGAGCTCGGCGATCACTCGGAGCGGCTGCAGCACCTGCGGCCCGGCACGCGCGTGCTGATCGAGGGCCCGTACGGCGCGTTCACCACCGAACGCCGACAGCGGCGCCGCGTCGCCCTGCTGGCCGCGGGCATCGGCATCACGCCCGTCCGGGCGCTCGCCGAGGAGCTGTGCGCGGGGCGGGGAAGCAGCCCGGGGGACGTCACGCTGATCTACCGCGCCGACGCTGCCGACCAGCTCGCCCTGGGCGCCGAGCTGGCCCGGCTGGCGGAGCAGACCGGCCTGCGGCTGCACCTGCTCGTCGGTCCTCCGGTGCCGCGTTCCTGGCTCCCCGCGTCGACCGCGCGCGGTGGGACCGATGGCCAGGCCCTTGCCGCCCTGGTGCCCGAGCTGAGGCACCACGACGTCTACGTCTGCGGACCGCAGAGGTGGATGGACCTGGTGCACGCCAGCCTGGACGAGGCGGGCGTGCCTCGTCGGCAGGTCCACGACGAGCGGTTCGTCTGGTGAGGCGCGCGACCGGCCTCGGGCTCGGCCTGGCCAGCGTCGCCACCCTGGTGGGCGCCTGGCGCCTGGGCGGCGAGAGCGGCAGCGGCAGCAGCTCGGCCCAGGGGCTGCCCGTTCTCGCTCCGCCGAGCGCCGTCTCGGCCACCGGCTCCGCGTCCTCGGCCGCCACCTCTTCCCCCTCGTCGACGCGGGGCACCTCACAGCGCTCCGCGTCGGCGAGCACGGCACCGCGCAGCTTCAACGGTGCCCTCGTGCGCACGCAGTACGGCGACGTGCAGGTGCGAGTGGTGGTGACCGGCGCCCGGCTGACCGACGTCACGGCAATTCACCTCACGGACGACTCCCCGCGGTCAGTGTCGATCAGCGCCCGCGCGGCGCCGATCCTGCGTCGCGAGGCCCTCGCCGCCGGCTCGGCCAGGATCGACACGGTCAGCGGGGCCTCGTACACGAGCGCGGGCTACACCCAGAGCCTGCAGTCCGCGCTGGACGCCGCTCGGGCGGCCAGCAGATGACTGCCGACGAGCTGACCGGACGGCCTGCTTCGCCTGACCGCCTGCAGGGCAACGGGTTCCGCCTCCAACACGTGATGGGGATGCCGATCAGCATCGACGTTCGCGACCAGGTCGCCCAGGATCGGCCGGGCCAGGTGGAGCGGCTCTTCGAGCGGTGCTTCGCGTGGCTGCACGAGGTGGACGGGATGTTCAGCCTCTGGCGCCCGGACACGGCCATGGCCCGGCTCAACTCCGGTCGCACGACGCTGGTCGATGCCCCTCGCGAGGTCCTCGAGGTGCTGCGCCTGTGCGCACGCTACTCGGCACGGACCGACGGGCTCTTCAGCGCTCGCCGACCCGACGGCGCCGTCGACCCGACCGGCCTGGTCAAGGGCTGGGCCGTCGCCCGGATCGGGCGCCTGCTCCTCGACGCCGGCCTGCGGCACTGGTGCATCAATGCTGCCGGGGACGTCCTCGTCCACGGCCAGGCCCGTCCCGGTGAGGGCTGGGCGGTGGGCATCTCGGACCCGTTCGACCGCGGCCGGCTGATGGACACGCTGAACCTCACCGCGGGCGCCGTCGCCACGTCCGGCACCGGCGAGCGGGGCAGCCACATCTGGGACCCGGCCAGCGGTGGCCGCGCCGAGGGCCTGCGAGCCGCGACGGTCGTGGCCCGGGACATGGTGCGAGCGGACGCCGTGGCCACGGCTGCCGTCGCTCGCGGCGCTGACGCCTGCCGGTGGCTGGAGACCTTCGGTGGCGTGCAGGGGCTCGTCGTGCGCGCCGACGGAGCGGTCGAGGCGACCCGGCGATGGCCCGGCTCACCGGCGGGGTCCACACTGGGAGCGATCGAGACCGGGCCGGAGGCCTCGCGCGGATGACCGAGACAACTGACGAACACTCCGGCCCGACCGGTCCGGACTCGCGATCGCGCCACCAGGTCCTCCCCACCCTCAGCAAGGTTCCCCGGATCACGGCCTGGTTCTGGCTGATCAAGATCCTGACGACGGGCATGGGCGAGGCGTTCTCCGACTATCTCGGGCACGCCAGCATCGCCCTGGCCGGTGGCGTCGGCGCGGCCGGGCTCGCGGTCGCCCTCTGGCGGCAGCTCCGCACGACCCGCTACGTCGCCGCGGCGTACTGGTTCGCCGTGGTGATGGTCGCGGTCTTCGGCACCATGGCGGCCGACGGGCTGCACCTGGTGCTCGAGCTGCCGTACGTCGTGACGACGACGCTCTACGTCGTCGCGCTGGCCGTCGTCTTCCGGCTGTGGAACCAGCTGGAGGGCACGCTGTCGATCCACAGCATCGTGACCCGGCGGCGGGAGCTGTTCTACTGGCTCGCCGTCCTGGCGACCTTCGCCCTGGGCACGGCCGCGGGCGACCTGACCGCGACGACCCTGCACCTCGGCTACTCTGGCTCCGGGGTGATCTTCGCCGGGGCCATCGCGGTGCCGGCGTTGGGCTGGTGGCGCTTCTCCCTCAACCCGGTCCTGGCGTTCTGGTCGGCCTACGTCCTGACCCGGCCGCTGGGGGCGTCCTTCGCCGACTGGCTGGGCAAGCCCACCGGCAAGAGCGGGCTCGGGTACGGCGACGGGACCGTGTCCCTGGTGGCGACGGTCCTGATCGTCCTGCTGGTGGCCTGGATGGCCCTGACCCGGCGCGACGTCCAGGATCCGGCCCAGACCATCTGACCGGGCCGACCCCAGGAGCCTCGCCTAGGGTCGAGGTGCGGCGACCGGCCCGTCCACAGGCCGGCCTGCGGTGCCGGTCGAAGGGAGTCACCGTGAATGGCGCGGACCTGGTGGTGGAGGGCTACGGGCGGATCAGCGGGATCGTCCGCCGGGTCCTCTACGCCGCCGGCGAGGGCGACGCCGCCGCGCTCACCTACCGGATCGACCCGCGGGCCAACACGATCGCCTGGCTGGTCTGGCACCTCTCCCGGATCCAGGACGACCACGTCGCCGACGCCGCCGGCCTCGAGCAGGTCTGGCACGCGGGCGGTTGGCACGAGCGGTCGGGGCTGCCGTTCGAGCGCGGGGCGACGGGCTACGGTCACGACAGCGACGACGTCGCGGCCGTCCGGCTGGACGCGGACTTCCTGCTCGGCTACCACGAGGCCGTGCAGCAGCAGTCGGCCGACTACGTGCGGGAGCTGACCGACCAGGACCTCGACCGGGTCGTCGACACCGCCTGGGATCCGCCGGTCACATTGGGGGTGCGGCTGGTCAGCGTCCTCGGCGACGGGCTGCAGCACGCCGGGCAGGCCGCGTACATCCTCGGCGTCGCCGAACGCCGTACGGCGTAAGGGTTTTGACCCCCCACGCGTCCGGCGGTCAGTCCGCGTGGGTGGCGATCGGCGTGCCGAGCTCGACCGTCCGGGTCACCGTGCAGGTGCGGTCGTGAGAGGTCTTCAGGGCCCGCGGCAGGATCGACCGCGCCGCGTCGCCGGCCTCACCCTCGGGGAAGCGGACGTGGAAGGTCAGGTCGAGGTCGCTGAGCCGGTTGCCGTCGTCGTCCCGGACGTAGGTCGCGTCGATCCGAGCGGTGAACTCGTCCGCGGGTGAGCGCCGGCCGGTCACGACGTCCACATCCACGGCGGTGCAGCCCGCGATCGCCGCGAGGAGCAGCTCGACCGGGGTGAACGCGTCGTCGGCCTTGCTGCCGAAGCGCAGCTCGAGGCCCCTGGCGTTGCGCGCGAGATAGACGCCCTCGTCGAGCCGCTCGAGCGTCACGGTCCGGTGGTCGGAGTCAGCCATCCGCCGATCCTGCCACCCACCGTGGTCAACCCTTCACGGTCGCCGACCACCGGCGGTTGCCGCGCGGTCGGGGCGCGGTCAGGATCGACGGATGATCGGACGCCTGCACCACGTGGTCATCGACTGCCCTGACCCGTTGGCCCTGGCCGGGTTCTACAGCGAGCTGTTGGGCCTGCCCATCACCTACCGCAGCGATGACTGGGTGGTGATCGCCGAGGACGACACGACGTCGGGCGTCGCGTTCCAGCTGGCGCCGGACCACCAGCCGCCGCAGTGGCCCGATCCCGAGCGCCCGCAACAGTTCCACTTCGACGTCATGGTCGAGGACCCCGCCGCGGCGCGCGCTCGCGTTCTCGAGATCGGCGCGACGGCGCTGCCCGGCGAGGACGTGTACGCCGACCCGGCGGGCCACCCGTTCTGCCTGGTCCGCCGGCCCAGATGGGCGTCACCGATCACCGGCTGAGCCCCGCGCCGGACCCGGCGCGAGACTGGGTGCATGACGGAGACCCTGTTGACCTACCGGGGCCGGGCCGCGACGCTGCGCCCGGCGACCGTGGGCGATCTGCCTGCGGTCATCGATCTGCTGGCGGCCGACCAGCTCGGCGCGTCCCGGGACGGGATCGCCGACGGGGCCGCCGGCGAGGAGGCCCGCGCGGCGTACCTTCACGCGTTCCGGGCCATCGAGGCCGACGCGGGGCAGCTGTTGATGGTCGCGGTGGACGAGTCGTCGGAGATCGTGGGCACGTTCCAGCTGGGCTTCCTGCCCGGACTGGCCCGGCGCGGCGCCTGGCGAGCGCAGATCGAGGCCGTGCGGGTGCGGGCGGACCAGCGGGGCAGCGGGCTCGGCGCCGCGATGATGATCTGGGCGATCGAGGAGTCCCGTCGCCGCGGGTGCAGCCTGGTCCAGCTGACATCGGACCGGTCTCGCACGGACGCGCACCGGTTCTACGAGCGACTCGGCTTCGTCGACTCCCACGTCGGCCTGAAGCTCGCCCTCACCCCCCGCTGACCCGATCGCCCCGCTGCCCACTGGCGTCTCGCGGAAGGTCGGGTTGCGGGGTCCCCAGTGACCCCGCCTGGGGGTCGGTCCGGACCCCGGAAGCCGGCAGGAGCGGGGAGGGAGCCGCCTGTCGGAGTCGAACCGACGACCCTCGCTTTACAAGAGCGACGCTCTGGCCAACTGAGCTAAGGCGGCGTGCGCCGGGGAATCCGTCGGATCGGACCTGGGACGCCCCGAGCAGGGCCCCGAGCATATCCGCCGGTGGATCCGCCCCAGCCCTTCACCGAAGCCGGAGCGGGAGCCGGAGCCGCCGGGCAGCGGATGTCACGGCGAGGCGACACGATGGGCGGATGGCCACCTCCATCGGACTCGTCATCGACTGCGCGGACCCCGGGCTGCTCTCGGCCTTCTGGGTCCGGGCCCTGCACTACGAGGTCCAGCAGCCACCGGACGGCTCGGCCACCTGGGCCGACTACTGGCGGGCTCGCGGCATGTCCGAGGAGGAGCTGGCCGAGTTCGACGACGACGGCGGCGGGTACGACGTGATCGTCGACCCGGAGGGTGCCGGGCCGCGGATCTGGTTCCAGCCGGTCCCGGAGGGCAAGACGGTCAAGAACCGGATCCACCTCGACCTCTTCGTCAGCGGTGGCCGGGCCAAGCCGCTGGAGGAGCGGATCCCCGCCGTCGACGCCGAGGTCGAGCGCGTCGTGGCCCTCGGCGCGACCGTGTTCGAGCGGCTGCAGACCGAGGGGCTGGACCACTACGCCGTGGTGCTGCAGGACCCCGAGGGCAACGAGTTCTGCATCACCTGACGACCAGACCCCGCCGGCGACCGGGCTCACGGCGACCGCGTACGACACCTGTCGTGCCGTCAGGGGACGGTGATGCCGAGCGGCAGGTGGTGCAGCGGCCAGAACATGGGGTGACCGCGGGTGTAGGCCAGGTAGGCGGCGGCCGCGCCACCGGCCAGGCAGACCAGGATCACCACCGCTGTCAGCGCCTCACCGCGGACCACGCCGCGGACGAGCCCGCGCGAACCGCGCCGGACCGCGGCGCCGCCCGGACCCCACCAGGCCACGAGCACCGCGACGAGGACCCCGACCGCGGCCGCGACCTGCGACGCGGCCACCTGCGAGGCGCCGCTGGCCGAGATCGAGACCGACCCGCTCGCCGCCCCGGCGCAGAACGCCGCGCTCAGCCCCAGCACTGCCGGCAGCACCAGCCCCGGCGCGCTGACGACCGCGCCCAGGAACAGGTGCACCGGCGCGCTCACGGCGGCGAGGAACGGGTCGCTCCCGCGCCGGCCGCGCTCGTCCCGCCGCCGGGTCGCCGTCGCGAGCGCCAGGTCGGCCGTCCGGGCCAGCACCACCAGCCCGGCCAGCACGATCGCTGTGACGACCGGCCAGCACGACCCCACCCCGACCAGGACGGCGAGCACCGCCAGCAACGTGCCGGTACGCCGCGGCCGAGCCGGTGGAGGCTCGAAGCCCTCCGCGGGCGGCCGGAAGACCTCCAGCGGGTCGCCCGCACGGGCCTGGTCGGGCCCCGGAGTCGAGGGCGGCACGGGCGCGACCACTGGCGGAGGTGGGACCGCGGGTGGCGAATACGGTTGCGGGGCAACCGTTCCAGCGATCGAGCCCGGCACGGGAACGGGTGCGGCGTACGGCCGGGTCGGCGGCGTGGCCAGCCGGCTGGTCGGGTCGGCGACCGTTGCCTCGCCGCCGAGCGCGAACCGCTCCAGCGCCGCGAGCACCTCGGGGGCGCCCGGGCGCAGGGAGGGGTCCGGCGACAGGGCCGCCAGCAGCAGAGGCCGCAGCCGCTCGTCGACGCCGGACAGGTCGGCCTCCCCGCGGCGTACCCGGTCGATCACCACGTCCGTCGGCCCGCGCCCGAACGGCGCCCGCCCGCTCGCAGCGAAGGCCAGGGTCGCGGCCCAGCCCCACCAGTCGGTGGCCTCGGTGACCGCCGACCCGTTGACCACCTCCGGCGAGAGGTAGCCCGGCGTACCCATCACGAGACCGGTCATGGTCAGCCGGACGTCGTCGGCGACGTGCGCGATCCCGAAGTCGATGACCACCGGGTCGCCGTCCAGGATCAGCACGTTGCCCGGCTTGAGGTCGCGGTGCACGACGCCGGCGGCGTGGATCGCCTCGAGCGCCGACGACAGCCCGCGGCCCAGCTGCACCAGGTGTCCCGGCGGCATCGCACCGCGCTCGCGGACCTCGGCGTCCAGCGTCAGCCCGGGCACGTAGCGGGTCACGACGTAGGGCTGGTCACCGTCGACGTCCGCGTCCAGCACCTCGGCGACCAGCCGGTGCCGCACCCGGGTCAGCGTGGCGACCTCGCGGTTCAGCCGGGCCCGCGCGTCGGGGTCGTAGGCGATGTGCGCCCGCAGGACCTTGATCGCGACGGCCCGACCGTGCGGGTCGAGCCCCAGGTGGACGACGCCCATGCCGCCCTCGCCCAGCCGCTGGACCAGCCGGTAGACCCCCAGCGAGACGCCGAGCGAGCTCTCCGGGGACTGCTCGTGGCGCAGGGTGGGCTGGTCGACCGGCGCGGTCGCGGCCGCCGCGGCGGAGCCGTGCGACGGCGTGTCGGTCACGTCCCCCCAGGTCATAGCCCCGAGGGTACGTCGCGGACCCGGCTTTCAGCGCCGGATGTGGCTCAGCGCCGGATGTGGCTCAGCGGTGGATGTAGTCGACCAGCTGGTCCCGCTCGACCTGCAGCTCGTCGATCCGGTGCTTGACGACGTCGCCGATGCTGATGATCGCCACGAGCTCGTCACCGGAGACGACCGGCAGGTGCCGGACCCGCATGTCGGTCATGACCTTGGCGGTGTGCTCGATGTTGTCCTCGGGAGCACAGGTCTTGACGTCGGCGGTCATGATGTCGGCGACGTGCTGCTCCAGGACCGCGGCGCCGTCGCGGTGCAGGCGGCGTACGACGTCGCGCTCGCTGACGATCCCGCCGATGGTCTTGCCGTCGGTGGAGACGACGAGCGCGCCGATGCCGTGCTGGTCCAGCAGGTCGATGAGGGCCTTGACGGTCTGGTCGGGGGCGACGGTCACCACGAGGTCCCCCTTGCTACGGATCACGTCCGAGATCAGCACTCCGGCCTCGCCTTCCCGGCCGGTCGTGGGCGGTTGGTCCGCCCGTGGCCCGGCCGTGGTTCGACAGGCTTCGACCGTAGTGCCGTCGGCGGCTCAGCGGGAGGGGTCGGGCCATCCCGGATAGGCTCGGACCATCGCTTCCACCAGTACGCCGAAGGGCCCGGCAGCGGGCTCCGGCCACACCCACGACCTGGTCGTCGTCGCCAACCGCCTCCCCGTGGACAAGGTGACCGGACCGGACGGGCAGGTCGAGTGGCGCCCGAGCCCCGGCGGTCTCGTGACCGCGATGGAGCCGGTCATGAAGGGCCGCGAGGGCGCCTGGATCGGCTGGACCGGCGAGCCGGGCGGCACTGCGCCGGAGCCGTTCGAGGCCGACGACATGTGGCTGGTGCCGATCGCCCTGTCGGAGAGCGAGGTCGAGGACCACTACGAGGGGTTCAGCAACGACACCCTGTGGCCGATCTACCACGACGTCATCGTGCCGGCCCGCTTCCGCCGCCGCTGGTACGACGGCTACCGCCGGGTCAACCACCGGTTCGCCGAGATGGCGGCCGGCGTCGCGGCGCAGGGGGCAACGGTCTGGGTGCACGACTACCAGCTCCAGCTCGTCCCGGCCATGCTGCGCACCCTGCGCCCGGACCTGCGGATCGGCTGGTTCAACCACATCCCGTTCCCGCCCGTCGAGCTCTTCGCCCAGATCCCGTGGCGACGCGAGCTGGTCGAGGGACTGCTCGGCGCCGACCTGCTCGGCTTCCAGCGGCCATCAGACGCGCAGAACTTCCTGCGCGTCGTACGCCGGCTGCTCGACCTGCACGTCAAGGGCGACCACGTCACGCTGCCGTCCGGCGCCGACGGACACAAGCGGCACGTCCGCGCGGCGGCCTTCCCCATCTCGGTCGACGCCACCGGCCTGGAGGCGCTGGCCCGCACGCCCGAGGTCGTCGACCGGGCGCGGCAGATCCGCGAGGACCTCGGCAAGCCGGAGCGGCTGCTGCTCGGCATCGACCGGCTGGACTACACCAAGGGGATCCGGCACCGGCTCAAGGCGTTCCAGGAGCTGCTCGACGACGGGGCGGTGAGCCCGCCCGAGACGGTGCTGGTGCAGGTGGCCACGCCGAGCCGCGAGCGGGTCGACGCGTACCGCGAGCTGCGCGACCAGGTCGAGGTGACGGTCGGGCGGATCAACGGCGAGCGCGGCCGGATCGGCGCACCCGCCGTGCACTACCTGCACCACAGCTACCCCAAGGAGGAGATGGCGGCGCTCTACCTCGCCGCCGACGTCCTGCTCGTGACGCCACTGCGCGACGGCATGAACCTGGTCGCCAAGGAGTACGTCGCCTGCCGCTACGACGAGGGCGGGGCGCTGGTCCTGAGCGAGTTCACCGGTGCGGCCGGCGACCTCCGGCAGGCCTTCCAGTGCAACCCGCACGACATCGCCGGGCTGAAGGCCGCCATCCTGGCCGCGATGCGGGTCGACCCGCGCGACGCCCGCCGGCGGATGCGGGCGATGCGGCGGCAGGTCTTCCGGCACGACGTGCAGCGCTGGGCCCGCGACTACCTCGAAGCCCTCGACGGATGATCCCGCCGGACCTGGCCGCGGCGGTCCGCACGCTGATGGGCCGGCGCCGGGTCCTGGTCGGGCTGGACTTCGACGGCGTGCTCGCGCCGATCGTCGACCGGCGCGACGACGCCCGGCCCGTGCCTGGCGCCATGGCGGCCGTCCGCCGGCTGGCCCGGTGCGCAGGAATCGAGGTCGCACTCGTGTCCGGCCGGGCCCTGGACAGCCTGCGCGGCGTGAGCGGGGTGAGCGACGAGGACGACCTCTCCCTGGTCGGCAGCCACGGTGCCGAGGCCTGGCTGCGGCCCTCGCTGCGCGACCCCTTGGCGTCGGGGCTGCCCGGGCCGTCGACGCCTGGTGACCCGGAGCTGCTGACCCGCGTCGTCGCCGGGCTCGAGGAGATCGCGGGCGGCGTCTCGGGGCTCGAGGTGGAGGTCAAGCCGTCCGGCGCCGTCCTGCACACGAGGTTGGCCGCGCCGGAGGCGGCGCAGCGGGCGACCGATGCGGCGGTCGCCGGGCCCGGCTCGTGGCCCGGCGCGCACGTCACGCTCGGCAAGTCCGTGGTCGAGATCGCCGTGACCGAGACGTCGAAAGGCGCGGTGCTGCAACAGCTTCGAGCGGCTACCCGAGCGGACGGCGCGTTCTATGCGGGCGACGACGTCACGGACGAGTCGGCGTTCGAGGTGCTGACGGCCGGCGATGTCACGGTCAAGGTCGGCCCGGGCGACACGCGCGCGGCGTACCGGCTGGACGGGCCGAACGACGTGCTGGAGCTGGTTCAGCTGTTGGTGGCCGAGCGCTCCCAGCGCTGAACCCCGACCGGCCGGGCGCGGGCCGTGGAGCCCCGGACGACCAGCTCGGGGCGGAAGACGTACTCCGCGCGCGGCGCGGGCTGGCCCGCGATCTCGTCGATCAGGGACTGTACGGCGGCCTCGGCCATCGCCTGCACCGACTGGTGCACGGTCGTCAGCGGCGGGTCGGTGAACGCCACGAACGCCGAGTCGTCGTAGCCCACGACCGACACGTCGTCGGGGACCTGCAGGCCGAGCGAGCGGACGCCGCGGATCGCGCCGAGCGCCATCAGGTCCGAGCCGCAGACGATGGCCGTGCACCCCCGCTCGACGAGCCGCAGAGCGGCGGCCTGGCCGCCCTCGACCGAGAAGATCGACTGCTCGATCCAGGACGCCAGCTCGTCGGGCGTCGCGGCGCCGGCCATGGCCCGCCGGAAGCCGGCGATCTTGCGCACGGCCGGCACGAACCGCTCCGGGCCGACCGCGAGACCGATCCGGCGATGACCGAGCGCGCGCAGGTGCTGGACGGCCAGCTCGGCGGCGGCGGCGTCGTCGGTCGAGATGTACGGCGCGTCGATGTCCGCGGCGTACCCGTTGACCAGGACGATCGGCAGCCGCCGCTCGACCAGCGCCCGGTAGGACGTGTGGTCGGCCAACGTGTCGGCGTGCTCGCCCGAGATGAAGATGATCCCCGAGACGCCGTGCTCGCAGAGCATCTGGACGAAGTCCTCCTCGTGGACGCCTCCGGGGGTCTGGGTGCACAGGACCGGGGTGTAGCCGTGCGAGGCCAGCGCGGTGTCGATGACCTGGGCGAACGCCGGGAAGATCGGGTTGACGAGCTCGGGGACGACCAGGCCGATCAGACCGGCGCTGCGGCGGCGCAGCCGGGAGGGCCGTTCGTAGCCGAGCACGTCGAGAGCGGTCAGCACGGCGTCGCGGGTCTCGGCGGCGACCCCGGGCTTGTCGTTGAGCACCCGGCTGACGGTGGCCTCGCTGACTCCGGCCTGGGTGGCGATGTCGGCCAGGCGTGCTCTCACGGCCCCAGGATCGCAGAGTCGCCCGCTCCCGGTGGCCGGTCAGTGTGACGCAGTCATGCCACGGAATATGGTGGTCGCTCGTGTCCGCAATGCGGCGGCGGCGTGATTTGATCGCGGCGGTTCAGCCGCTCAGTGGAACGTGCGCCCTCCATCGACCGCCAGGTTCACGCCGGTGACGAAGGAACTCTCGTGCGACGTCAGGAACAGGATGGCCGCGGCGATCTCCTCGGGCGAACCGGGGCGGCCCAGCGCATAGCGGTTCACGATCGCGGGATTGATCGCGCCCGATGCATCACGCAGCGTGCCGTCGGTCATCGGCGTTTCCACCGCCCCCGGACACACCGCGTTCACCCGGATGCCAGGCGCCAGTTCGGCCGCCAGCGCGCGCGTCATCGCGATCACGCCGCCCTTCGACGCCACATAGGCGGTGCTGCCGCCGCCCGTCGGCAACAGGCCCACGCCCGACGCGAGATTGACGATCGTCGCCTGCGCCGCCTGACGCAGCAGAGGCACGGCGGCCTGCACGCACAGGAACGTTCCGGTCAGGTTCACCGCGATCGTGGTGTTCCAGGTCTGCGCATCCGTCCCCATCAGGTCCTTGTTGATGAACACGCCGGCGGCATTCACCAGCCCGTCCAGCCCGCCCATCGCCTGCGCCGCTTCCTGCATCGCACGCGTCACGCTGCCGGCGTCGGATACGTCGGCGGCGATGGCACGGACATCGGCAACGTTCGCGGTGTTGCGATCCAGCACGACCACCGAAGCGCCTTCCTGCACGAACAGCGCGCACGTGGCGCGGCCGATGCCGGACGCGCCGCCGGTGATCAGGATCTTGCGGCCTGTCAGTCGCGGCATTGACGTTCCCTCCTCATGGCGTTGCCTGTTACCGCATAGCATGACACGGTACCAGCAGGTAGCGCGTGGCAGGAGGCGCCAATGGACGTCGGCATGATGATGATCTTCGCGGCCTATGGCTGGGAGAACATCAGCGACGATCAGGTGTGGGATGAAGAACTGCGGCTTGCGCGGATCGCTGCCGACTCTCGGCTTCAACGTGCTGTGGTCCGCCGAGCACCACTTCTTCGACTACTCGTTCTGCCCCGACAACCTGCAACTCATGACCTATCTGGCTGGCGCGTGTCCCGGCATCGACCTCGGCACCGCGGCGGTGATCCTGCCGTGGCACGATCCGGTGCGCGTCGCCGAACAGGCGGTGGTGCTCGATCTGCTGTGCAAGGGCCGGCTGCGGCTTGGGACTTGGCCGCGGCCTGGCGCGGCGCGAGTTCGCGGCGTTCCGCGGCACGATGGATGAATCGCGCGCGCGCTTCGATGAGGCCGCGCCGATGATCGTCGACGCGCTGCGCACCGGCTTCATGGAAGGCAACGGCAAGCACTACCAGCAGCCGCGCATCGAGTTGCGGCCGCGGCCGAAATACAGCTTCGACAATCGTATCTACGCGGTGGCGTCGAGCGAGGATTCGGTGGAGTCCGCCGCCCGGCTCGGCGCCCACATGGTGATGTTCTCCGATCGGCCATGGCCGATGCGACTGCCGGCGATCCAGCGCAACCGCGAACTGCACCGCAAGTTCCACGGCCGCGAGGCGCCGACGATGCTGATCGCGGATTTCTGCGTCTGCTGGCCGAAGCAGGATGAGGTGGAGGAACTGGCGCGCAAGCACATGGGCAGCTTCGTGCACAGCAATTTCGAGCACTACGAACTGCTCGGCGATCACTTCAATACGGTGAAGGGCTACGACGCCTACGCACAGAAGGCGGCGATCGCGAAGGCGGCGGGCATGGACGGCGCGATCGCGGGCTTCATGAAAGCGGCGGTGTGGGGAACGCCCGACCGCATCCTGCGCGAACTCGAATCGCGGCGCGCGGTGATCGGCGAATTCGAGCTGGACACGGCGTTCCGCTTCGGCGGCATCCCGTATGAGACGGCGGAACGATCGCTGCGGCTGTTCGCCAAGGAGGTGCTGCCGGTGCTGCAAAGCTGGAAGGCCGATGCGATGACCAGCGCGGCGGCGGAGTGATGAGCGAGGAACTGCTGTATCGGCTGGAGAACCGCGTCGCGGTGCTCACGCTGAACCGGCCGGAGCGGCTGAACGCACTGACCAGGGACATGATGCAGGCGCTGCTCGCGCGGCTGTCGTCGTGTGCGATGGATGATGCCGTCGGCTGCGTGGTGATCACCGGCGCTGGCAGCGCATTCTGTGCCGGCGGCGACGTGCGCGTGCAGGCACGCGTCGCGGCGGAAGGCTCGCCGGAGACACCCGAGCAACGCACCGATACGCTGCGCGCGTCGATGGAAGCGTCGCGGTTGCTGCACGAGATGCCGAAGCCGACGATCGCGATGCTGAACGGCGTGGCGGCGGGGGCGGGGATGTCGCTGGCGTTGGCCTGCGATCTGCGCATCGCCGGCCGCAGCGCGCGGATGACCACGGCGTTCGCCAAGGTCGGACTGTCGGGCGACTACGGCGGCACATGGTTTCTGACGCAACTGGTTGGCACGGCCAAGGCGCGGGAGCTGTATTTTCTGTCGGACGTGCTGGATGCGGCGCGGATCGAGGCGTTGGGGCTGGCCAACCGCGTGGTCGGCGACGATGAGCTGGCGCGGAGACGATGGCTTTAGCTGAGAAGCTGGCGAACGGACCGAGTGTGGCGTTCCGCTATATGAAGCGGAATTTGAATGTGGCGGTCGCCGGCACGCTTGCGGCTGGATTGGACAGCGAGGCGTACGGCATGCTGCGATCCCGTGCCAGTGAGGATCATAAGGAAGCGGCACGCGCCTTTGTCGAGAAGCGTCCGCCGGTGTTCCAGGGACGTTGAGAATGCTCCCCTGTCCCGCTGCGCGGGAAGGGAAGTTGATTTACTTTGGCGTATATAATACTACCATCAGTAGCCACTTGGAGCCGCAGCGCATGACCGAAGCAAGACCGCCCAGCACCGTCGACGTGGTGATCGTCGGCGCCGGGTTCGCCGGGATGTACATGCTGCATCGCCTGCGCGGTCTCGGCATGTCGGCGCGCGTGTTCGAGGCCGGCAGCGGCGTCGGCGGCACCTGGTACTGGAACCGCTATCCCGGCGCGCGCTGCGACGTCGAGAGCATGCAGTACTCCTACTCGTTCTCGCCGGAACTCGCAGCAGGAATGGCAGTGGAGCGAGCTGTTCGCCTCGCAGCCGGAGATCCTGCGCTACGCCAACCACGTCGCCGACCGCTTCGACCTGCGGCGCGACATCCAGTTCGACACCCGGTGACCGAGGCGCGGTTCGATCGAGGCGACGCATCGCTGGGACGTCCGCACCGACCGCGGCGATGTCGTCTCGGCGCGGCATTGCGTGATGGCGACCGGCTGCCTGTCCACCGCGCGCGTGCCGGACTTCCCGGGCTCGATCGCTTCAGCGGCAAGACCTACCACACCGGCCACTGGCCGCATGAGGGCGTCGATTTCACCGGCAAGCGGGTCGGCGTCATCGGCACCGGCTCCTCGGCGATCCAGGCGATCCCGGTGATCGCGCAACAGGCCGCGCACGTCACCGTCTTCCAGCGCACGCCCAACTTCTCCATCCCGTCGCGCAACGGCCCGATGACCGACACCTACGCGCAGTCCTGGAAGTCCGACTATCCGACGCACCGCGAGAAGGCGCGCCGCATGCGCACCGGCATCCTGAACAATCCGAACGACGTGTCGGCGCTCGAGCTGTCGGATGAAGAGCGCGAGCGCATCTATGAGGAGCGCTGGGCCGCCGGCGGCACCACTTCATGGCCGCGTTCAACGACCTGATCCTCGACACGCAGGCCAACGACACCGCCGCCGATTTCGTGCGCGACAAGATCCGCGCGATCGTGCGCGATCCGGCGACCGCGGAACTGCTGGCGCCGAAGAACCATCCCATCGGCACCAAGCGCATCTGCGTCGATACCGACTATTACGAGACCTACAACCGCGACAACGTCACGCTGGTCGATGCGCGCACGACGCCGATCAGCGAGCTCACCGAACGGGCCTGCGCGCCGGCGACACCGAATACGAGTTCGACGCCATCGTGTTCGCCACCGGCTTCGATGCGATGACCGGCGCGCTGACGCAGCATCGACATCGAGGTCGGACGGCGCGACGCTGCGGCAGAAATGGGAGGGCGGGCCGACCACCTATCTTGGCCTGATGACCGCGGGATTCCCGAACATGTTCATGATCACCGGGCCAGGCAGCCCATCGGTGCTCAGCAACATGATGGTGTCGATCGAGCAGCACGTCGATTGGATCGCCGATTGCGTGGCGTATCTGCGCGCGCACCGGCTGGACTGCATCGAGGCGACGCAGGCGGCCGAGGACGCATGGGTCGCGCATGGCAACGAGGTCGCGCACAAGACGCTCTATCCGCTGGCGAACTCCTGGTACATGGGCGTCAACATTCCCGGCAAGCCGCAGGTGTTCATGCCGTATATCGGCGGCGTCGGTGCGTATCGCGACACCTGCGATGAGGTCGCGGCCGAAGGGTATCGGGGGTTTGCGCTGTCCGCGCAGCAGGCCGCGCTGGCGGCGGAGTAGCCGCTCGGACGAAGGTTCAGGCAGCTCGGACCTTCAGCCACCAACGACGCAGCGCGACCAAGGCCCAGATGGCTTCGACGACGCCGAATGGCCACGCGCCCTGCAGAAATCCTGTACGCCGAACCTAAGGCGCACGCGACAGCGAAGCCGAGAATGAACCACGCGCTGCGGTCTTCGCACGCGTATGTCACCAGCATTGCGGTCACGGCGAACAATCCGAAGGCCGTGAGGCTGTCCATTGGGTGATGCTATGTCACGGGCCGTGTGGTCGCCACTTCTGGGCTCCCGCTGGAGGCGGAGGGTAGGGAGGAGGCGGTTGCAGGCAGGATCATGGGCACGGCCCCCTCCCCCCTGCCCCTCCCGCAAGGGGAGAGGGAGTTCGTGACGGGCGCGCCGACCCAACAAAACTTGAAGTACCCGCCCGCGCGTCCCGCGCTTGATCGTGCAGCCCGCCGCCCCGACCTGCCGGGGCGAAATGGCCAATGCATTGCCGGCCAGAATTCCGTGGAACGCGTCGTGGCATGCTTCGCGTTGCTGCTGACGGCGGCGGCACCCGAGCCGCCGGCGGGCATTGTGCTGCGCGTTCCACCGGAGCAGGCGATGGCGATCCTCGGCCACACGGTGACCGACCCGGACGGCAAGAATATCGGCCGGCTGGTCGACGTGCTGGTGGGCGCGGAAGGCGAGCCACAGGCCGCCGTGATCGATTTCGGCGGCTTCATGGGTGTCGGCAGCCGCAAGATCGCGGTGCAGTGGAGCGCGCTGCATTTCGCCCCGTGACCCGAAAACCCGATCACGCTGGAACTGACGCAGGACCAGATCAAGGCGGCGCCCGAATACGATGTCGCCAAACCGGCGCCGGTGGTGATCGCACCTCTGGCGCCGCCAACATCGTCGCATTGATGCATGCCACGCGACGGCACACTTCCCGCGCGCGGTCCGCGAGCGCTCGATCTGCTGAATTTCTTCGTGGCCGACGTGCAGACCGGCTTCGGTCCGTTCGTTGCCGTCTATCTGACGACGCACAAATGGACGCAGGTGCAGATCGGCTTCGCGCTGACGCTGGGCACGATCGTTGCGCTGATCAGCCAGATCCCGGCCGGCGCACTGGTCGATGCCATGCGCAACAAGCGCGCGGCGGCGAGCGGCGCGCTGATCGGCGTCATCATCGCCGCGCTGCTGCTGGCGATCCAGCCCACACAGTTGCCGGTGCTCGTCGCCCAGGTCCTGCACGCCTTCGCGAGCTGCATCCTGACGCCCGCTATCGCGGCGATCAGCCTGCATCTGGTCGGCCATCCGGCGCTGGGCGAGCGGCTGGGGCGCAACGCGCGCTTTGCCGTCGCTCGGCAATGGACTTGACCGCGGCGGTGATGGGCGCGACCGGCGCATGGCTGTCGAGCCGCGCCGTGTTCGTGCTGACCGCGGTGCTCTGCGTGCCGGCGCTGATCACGCTGATCGGCATCGGCCGTGGCCCCCATGCGCGGCGGCAGACCACGACACGGGCGCTGCGACTGGCCGGGGCTGCGCAAACTGTTCTCCGATCGGCGGCTGCTGGTGTTCGCCGTCTGCGTGGCGCTGTTCCACCTGTCGAATGCGGCGATGCTGCCGCTGGCGGGGCGGCGGTGACGATGCGCGCCGGGCAGTATGCCAACCTGATCATCGCCGCCTGCATCCTGGTGCCGCAGGGCGTCGTGGCGCTGCTGTCGCCGTGGGTGGGGCGGCAGGCGGCGGTGCATCGGGCGGCGGCCGTGCTGTTGCTCGGCTGGGCGGCGCTTGCCGTTGCGCGGCCTGCTGCTGGCGGTGTTGCCGGGGCCCTGGCTGCTGGTCGCCGGCCAGGCCGTGAGCGGCATCAGCGCGGCGGTGTTCGGCGTGATGCTGCCGTTGCTGGCGGCGGACATCACGCGCGGCACGTCGCACTTCAATCTGTGCATGGGCTCGCTGGGGTTGGCGGTGTATCTCGGGCGCGGCGCTCAGCACCACGTTGGGCGGATGGATCGCCGACGACGCCAGCCTGCAGCTCGCATTCGGCACGCTCGCCGCGGTGGGGTTGCTGGGAACACTGGCGATCTGGTGGGCGATGCCGGAGACGCGTACCGGCATAGGTGCTCGCTACGTTAGCCGATCGGCCTCGAACAGACTGGCCAGTTCGTCGGTCGCCTGCTGCTCGCTTTGGATGAGCTGCTTTTCGTCGCGGTAGATCGACTGGGTTTCCAGCAGCGTCTTTTCATCGTGGTCGCGGAACAGTGTGACCGCCCGTTCCGCCGCGGCCTCGTCGAGGCCGAGCATCGGTGAGCGCCATCCGGGCAAGCTCGAGGCTGGAATAGAAAGTCTCCCGCACCAGCCCGACATCCCGGTCCATCAGCAGATGCGCGTACCAGCGATTGCGGGCACGCGCCAGAATGGCGAGATTGGGAAAGTTGCGCTTGGCCATCTCGACGGTGCGCACCACGCCGGGCGGATCGTCCATCGTGACGATCAGCAGCTTTGCGGTCTCGGCGCCCGCGGCGCGCAGCACGTCGGGGCGCGTGGGATCGCCGAAATAGACCTTGGTGCCGAAGCGTCGCACCACCTCGACCTGGCCGGCATTGCGCTCCAGCGCCGTGAACGGGATCCCGGTCATGCGCAGCACGCGACCGACGATCTGGCCGAACCGGCCGAAGCCGCAGATGATCACCGGCGTCGGCGCGGCGTCGATCGTGTCGTACACGGGCGGCGGTGCTCGCCGCAGCCGCAGCGCCGCTTCGGAGCCGGCGAACAGAATCGGCGTCGCAACCATCGATGCGGCGGTCGACCAGCGTGGCCAGCGCGGCGTGCTCGTGCGAGAGCGCGCCGGCGGCAACCGCCGCACCGAACAGCACGAAACTGAACTCACTGGCTTGCGGCAGCGCCAACGCGAAGCGCAGCGCGCTTATTGTGGATCCGACCACCGATGCGGCTGAGACCGAAGGCAATCACCGCCTTGGCCACCAGCAGAGCGGCGGTCGCCTCGGCGAGCAGCGCGGGCTGCGTGCGCGCCAGATCCAGATCGGCCGCCATGCCGACAGACATGAAGAAGAAGCCCAACAGCAAGCCCTCGAACGGTTCGATGTCGGCCTGCAGTTCGTGGCGATACTCGGACTCCGACAGAAGCACGCCGGCCATGAAGGCACCGAGCGATGGCGACAGACCGGCCTCGGTCGCGATCAGCGCGGTGCCGGTGACGAGCAGCAGCGCGACGGTGGTGAACACCTCGGGCGTCTTCGTGCCGCCGATGGCGCGGAACAACGGACGCATCAGGAAGCGGCCGCCGATCAGGATGACGGCGACAGCGAACGCGGCGCGCGCGACGTCCCGCCACGGAACGTGATCCGGCAGGCTGTTGTCGGACAGCAACGGGACGATCGCGACGAGCGGAATGAACGCCAGGTCCTGGAACAGCAGCACGGCGAAGGCATCGCGGCCGGCAGGCGTGGTGAGCAGGTCGCGCTCCGCCAGCATCGGCAGGACGATGGCGGTGGACGACATGGCCAGACCCGCGCCCAGCACGGCCGCGCCCTGCCAGGGGATGCCGCGAAGTATGATCGCCAGCACGGCGAGCACGGCGGCGGTGACCACGACCTGCGCGCGTGCCAAGCCCGAACACCGCGCGGCGCATGACCCACAGACGCTGCGGCCGGACTTCCAGGCCAATCAGGAACAGCAGCATCACCACGCCAAGGCTGGCGATCGAGCTGATCGCGTCCACGCTGGTGATCAGACCCATCCCGGCCGGGCCGATGACGATGCCCGCGACCAGATAGCCCAGCACGCTGCCGAAGCCGGCGCGCCGGGTCAGCGGAACGGCGATGGTGGCGGCGGCGAGCAGGACGACGAGGGTTACCAGCATCAGCAGTCCGGCAGGCGCTGCTGGGCCGCGGCGAAGCGATGCGCCAGCGCGGTGTAGAGTGGGCGGTGGCAGATCAGTCGCGACACGCCGAATGCCAGGAACGAGGTCGCCAGCAATGGCACGGTGACCCGCTGGTCGTCGGTCATCTCCATCACGATGACCGCCGAGGTGATCGGCGCCTGCACCACACCGGAGAAGTATGCCGACCATGCCGAGCAGCACGACGGCGCCCGCCGGCGCCGCCGGCAACAGGTGCGACAGCCCCTGGCCGAGCGCGGCGCCCACCGACAGGGATGGCGCGAACAGGCCGCCGGGAATGCCGCTGATATAGGAGATCACCGTGGCCAGGAATTTCAGCACGCCGTAGGAGGCGGGCAGTGTGGTGGTCGCCTCGACCATGCCGCGGGCCTGCTCATAGCCGGTGCCGTAGGTCTGGCCGTCGCGACAGGACGCCAAGCACGGCGATCGCCAGGCCGCAGCTCGCGGCAAATGCCACCGGATGGCGGATCAGCATTTGGCCCGCGCGGCCCGGCAGCCCCCGCGCGGCGTAGACCAGCGTGGCGCTGAACACGCCGCCGGATAGGCCGCCGGCCACGCTGCACAGGATCACGGCGATCCAGCCCGGGCCGAAACTCAAGCTCGGCGGCCGTGTGGCCGAAATACGAGTAGTTGCCCATCAGCGCGAGCGTCGTGACGCCGGCGATGATGACTGCGGTGACGACGGCGCCTGACATGCGGGATCCGAAGGAGTGGCTGAGTTCCTCGATGGCAAACACCACGCCGGCGAGCGGTGTATTGAACGCCGCTGCGATCCCTGCCGCACCGCCGGCGAGCACCAGCGCGCGCTCGAGTTCCAGGCGCGGCAGGCGCAGCGATGCCGCCGAGCGCGTGCATGATCGTGGCGCCGATCTGCACGGTTGGGCCTTCGCGGCCGATCGATGCGCCGCATAACAGGCCGAACAAGGTGAGTATGGCCTTGCCGACTGCGATGCGCACCGACAGCACGCGGCCGATGGCGGCTCGGTCGGTCATGTGCTGCGCGGCGATCACCTGCGGAATGCCGCTGCCCTGCGCGCCTGGGAAGACGTGGCGCGTCAGCAGATAGGACGCGGCGAACCCGGCGGGACAGACGATGAAGGCAACCCACGGACGTGGCGCCTGGAACCCCACGAACAGATTGCGTTGCGAGGCCGGCCAGCGTCGCGAAGGCGATCGCCATCAGCGCCACCAGGACGGCGCCGAACCAGAACACCAGCTGACGAAGCCCGCGGCGCGGCGAGACGAACGGCAGTCGTGCGATGAAGCGGAGGCGGCGAGGGATCACAGGTGGCATGCCAGCGGCAAGCTACCCGGATTCGCCCGCGTGTCCACGCGTTGGGGAGGTGAGACGCGATTGGTGGCACCCCCTCCCCAACCCTCCCCCGCGCAGAGCGCGGGAGAGGGGGTGCTTATTCCTCCCGCACGAAGCGATTGCGCAACACGCCCAGGCCGGTGAGTTCCACCTCCACGACATCGCCGTGCTTCAGGTCGGGGGAGGTGCCGTCGGTGCCCATCCAGATGACGTCGCCGGGATACAGGGTGAGGTAGCGCGTCATCGCCTCGATATAGGTGGGGATGTCGAAGATCATGTCGTTGGTCTTGAAACGGATGTCCTCGCGGCCGTTGACCCGGACGATGGTGTCCATCGCGTCGATGTTCACATCGGTGTCGATCCACGGACCCATCGGCTTGAACGTATCGGTGTTCTTGCCGCGCCAGAACGTGCGGTCGCCGCGCTGCCAGGTGCGCTCGCTCACGTCGTTGCCGATCGGTGTAGCCGAAGATGCAGGACATCGCGTCGGCCTTCGACAGATGCTTCGCCTGCTTGCCGATGACGACGACGAGCTCGCCTTCGTAGTTGATCTTCTCGGTGGCGTCCTTGGGGATCACCACGTCCTGGTCGTGCGCGACCAGCGCGTTGTTGGCGCGGTAGCCGATGTCGGCCTTTTCCGGGAATACCGGCTCCACGCCGCGCTTGGCGGCCATTTCGCGGATGTGCGCGGCGTAGTTGATGCCCGCGGCATAGAATGTGCGCGGGATCACCGGGACTTCCAGCGTCACGTCGGCGAGCTTGTGGGTCTTGCCGGTGGGGGTGTGGGTTGGCCCAGGGCTCGCCGCTGACCTCGGTCACCGTGTCGCCGGCGAGCGAGCCGTAGGACGTGCGGCCGTTGGCGGTGAAGCGGATCCAGCGCATGTCAGGCCACCTCTGCCAGTTCGCGCACCGGGCGCAGGAAGTCGGGATCGAACACCTTGGTCGCCATCACCTGGCAGCGGCGCATCAGCCTGATCTCGTCCGGCCCGTAATCGGCGATGGCGCGATGGATGGTGCCGAGGTGGTCCCACACCAGCAGGTCGTTCTCGTTCCAGGTGTGCGTGTAGCGGAAACGCTGCTCGAGCTGGAAGTCGAACAGGTACTCCAGCATCTCGTCGCTCTCACGCTCCGACAGTTCGTTGATGCGCATCGTGTAGCCGGGGTTGCAGTACAGCACCTTGCGGCCGGTGATCGGGTGCGTGAGGAACAGCGGATGCACCACCGGCGGCCGCTGCTTGCGTTGCAGGTCGGACATCGGCGGGCGCTCGCTCGCCTTGTTGCGGCGCATGTGCTCCCAGAATTTCTCGAAGTTGTGCGTCGCGGTGGCGTCGGCAAGCCGCGTCCTGATGTCAGCCGGCAGCGCGTCGTAGACGGCATGCATGTTGGAGAACTCGGTGCCGCCGAGCGGCACGCCGTTGCGGCGCGGAATGCGGATGCCATACAGCACGTTCACGAAGCCCATCACGTCGCGATACGACATGTCGGTGTGCCAGTCCTGGCCGGCATCCGGCAGGCCGACGTATTTGCCGTCCTGCTTCAGGTTCGAGAGCGTGCCGACATGGGCATAGTTGTCCTTCGCGACATCGGGCGCGGAGCTGGGGCCCTGGATTTCGCCGAAGCGCTCCGAGAAGCGTGCGGAGGTCGCCCATGTCGATCTGCTGGTCGGGAAAGCGCAGCACGCCGTGGTTGCCTAGCGCCAGCAGGATCTCGGCGAAGTCGCGATCCGTCAGGTGCTTTACGTCGATGCCATGGATCGTCGCGCCGAGGATTGCGCCGGTGGGTTCAACGGTGAGCATGTGTCGTCTCCCGGGTGGGATGGTTGGCCGAACTCTAGCGCAGCGACGCAGCGGCGGCAAAGCGAGGCGCACGGTTCCCTGCTACTTTGCAGTGACGAACCGCGCCGCCGTGGACTTGCCGCGGTCGGGATCAACGACGAACCCCTTGCGCGCCGCCCGGTACAGTTTCTGCCAATACAGCGGCAGGATGCCCGCGTCCTCCATCGCCACGCGCGTCGCATCAGCGAGCAGCTTGTTGCGTTTCGCCTCGTCGAATTCCGCGGCCGCCTGTTTCAGCATCGCGTCGAAGGCAGGGTTGGAATACCGCGCCCGATTGAGCGAACCGGTGCCGGCGTCCTTGTCATAGCTCGCCACGACACCGGACAGTCCATTCAGCGAGCTGCTCGCCACACTGCCGTAGCTGAACAGGAACAAGCTGTATTTCCGTGCCGTCGCGCCGGGGGCGTAGACGTTGTAGGGCAGCACCTCGACGCCGTTCACCTTCAAGCCGCCGCGTGAGAACATCTGGCCCAGCGCCTGGGCAAGCTGCGAATCGTTGGGGAAACGATT
This sequence comes from uncultured Actinomycetota bacterium, assembly GCA_963795385.1. Taxonomy (GTDB): domain Bacteria; phylum Actinomycetota; class Actinomycetes; order Actinomycetales; family CAVURS01; genus CAVURS01. The sequence continues at coordinate 18,319 of CAWCHK010000002.1, read as the reverse complement.
GTTGGAGCCGTGCACTGTCACGCCGAAGCCTGCCGGGTAGCCGGCGTCCGACAGCAGCTTCTTGGCACCCTCCGGATCGAACGCCACCGGTTGCAGCGATGGATCGTAGCCACCCATGCCTTCCGGGACGAGCTGGCCGGCCGCCTCGCCCGCGCCGGCGACAACGCGGTCGACGATCGCCTGACGGTTGATCATCTTGGAAAGTGCCAGACGGACACGGCGATCTTTCAGTGGGTTCACCTTCAGCGGCGCACCGTCCTTGTCGGTCAGGAACGGGCTGTCGTCGCGCCCCTGATCCATCGCGAGATAGATCAGCCGCGTCGAGGTTATCGAATACAGCGCCACGTCCTGGCGGTTCTGGAACACCGAGATGTCGGACGGCGGGATCTGCTCGATCACATCGACGGCGCCGGACAGCAGCGCGGCGCTGCGCGCGGCGGGGTTGCTGAGGAACTTCAGGGTGACCGTGTTGAACTCCGGCTTCTCGCCCCAGTAGTTTGGATTGGCCTCCATCACGACCTTGTCGCCGGGGATCGACTGTTTGAAACGATACGCCCCGGTGCCGATCATCGCCTTGCCGGCGGCGAAGTCGGCGGTGGTGACGGAGGCACCGAGCTTCGCCGGCACGATGAAGATACGACCCACCATATCCATCAGCAGCGGGGTCGGCTGGTCGGTGTGGATGCGGATGGTGAGCTTGTCGATCACCTCGGTTTCCTTCACCGGACGCACGAAGCTGGCGAGCGGGCCGGGGCTGTTCGGCACGTCGCGCGCGCGCTTCAGCGAGAACGCGACGTCATCACCGGTGAAGGGCGTGCCATCGTGGAAGCTGACGTTGGGGCGGAGCTTGAGTTCCCAGGTCAGCGGATCCACGACCTGCCACGTGACGGCCAGCTTGGGGTGAATGCCAAGTTTCGCGTCGAACTCGATCAGGCTCTCGAACATGTTCTCGGCGGTTGCGACGTCGTTGCCGAGGTCGGAGAACTGTGGGTCCAGCGAGTTCTGCTCGGTGGCACGGCCGATGGTAAGATCGGTCGCGACCGCGGCTGTGGCCGTGGCGGCCGTCAGGATCGCGCCGGAGAGGCAGGCAGCCAGCAGGCGGTATCGGCTCAGCATCGTTCGTTTTCCTATCGTCTTGGAATTCGCGGCGATCTTGCTTGCCAGACGGGGCGTGCTCAACCCTCGCATAGTCAATCAATTTCGGTTATGATCGCCGCCATGTACGCTTCCGGTTCATTGGATCGGCAGGTCGCGTGGCTGCTGATGCATGCCGAGCGGACCCTCGCGCGGAATGCTGAATTGCTGCAGCGTAACAGCGAAATTCGACAGGCGACTGCAAAGACGATCGAGGAAGCCCGTGCGGCACAGATCAGGTGCCGCGAGACACGGGCGGACAGTCTCCGGTTGAAGTCGGTGCAAATCCGACATGGCGTCACACCGCCGCCGCCACCTTCACTGATGACGCCGCCGATGCTGTTGGAAATCGCGGCTGAGTTCGGCCAACTGGCAGCGCGCGCTGCGACACGGGAAAGCGCGGCGGCGTTCCATGACCTGATGTTCCGCTACACGGCACTTGCGGGCGGTTACGATACGAGTGCCGCGCGCAGCCAGGTACCGCCACTGAACGTCAGCCGCCACGGCGGCGAGGCATCGGGATCAGCGCAGGCACCTCGTTTCGATAGCGCGCGTAGTCCGCGCCGAATTGCGCCGTCATGAACTGCTCCTCGATCTGGATCTTGTGCAGGAACGCGCCGGTGAACAGCGCCAGACCCAGCAGGCCCCGCCATTCACCCATTGCGATCGCCGAACCAAGCACCGCAAGCAGTATCCCCGTGTAGATCGGATGCCGCACGAAGCTATATGGCCCGCTGCGGATCAGTTCGTGGTCCTGCTTCAGCGTGACCAGCCCGCTCCAGTTGCCGCCGAGCCAGACGCGCGCGAGAACGCTAAAGCCAAGCCCGATCGCCACCAGGGCGAAGCCCAGCCAGAACAGCCACGGCGCACGCGGCAGGTAGCGCATCGCCAGATAGGGGCCGGCCAGACGCGGCGACATCATGATGGCGACGCCAAGCAGCAGCGGAACCATGTGCGTCAGCCGCGACGCGACGCCCTCGCGACGGCTCGTCGTCTTCGCGCTGAGGCCGGCAACGCACCAATAGATGGCCCAGACCAGCCACAAGGCGAGGATCGGGTCATCGCGAAGCTCGCGCATCGCGGTGGCGGCGCTATCCGCCGCTGGGCCTTGCCCCCATGATGCGCTCGAAGCGGTCGCAGTAGGCTGGCCAGACGTCGGGGTTGATCAGCCGCGGCGGGCGCTTGCCGTCCAGGATGTCGATCAACTGCTCGGCGGCGAACCGTGCCATGTTGTCGCGCGATTCGACCGTTGCGCCGGCGGTGTGCGGGCTGACCAGCACGTTGTCGAACGCCATCAGCTTGTGGTCGTGCGGCGGCGGTTCGTCCTCCCAGACATCCAGTCCCGCGCCGGCGATCTGCTTCGCGGTCAGCGCGGCGGCCAGCGCATCCTCATCATGGATGCCGCCGCGCGCGGTGGTGACGAAATATGCGTGCTTCTGCATCAGCGCGAATTCGCGGCGCGCCCATCATGTTCTTGGTTTCGCGCGTGTACGGGGCAGTTCACCGAGACGTAGTCCGCCTGGCGCAGCATTTCGTCGAGCGTCGCCACTTTCTCCGCGCCCTTCGCGGCGATCTGTTCGGCGGTCAGATGCGGGTCGTAGGCCAGCACGCGCATGCGGAACAGGCCCTTGCACAACTCGGCCAGCCGACCACCGACATTGCCGATGCCGATGATGCCGATGGTCTTGTCGAGCAGTTCGGTGCCGATGTAGTCGTTGCGCGGAATGCCGGGACCGCGGCGCATGCGCCGATCGACCTCGATGATCCGCTTCGACAGCGTCAGCATCATCGCCAACGCGTGCTCCGCCACGGCTTCCTTGTTGCCGCCGGATTGGTTGACCACGATGATGCCCTGGCGCGTGCACGCATCCACGTCGATCGTGTCGTAGCCGGCGCCGTTCGATGACACCGCGACAAGGTTCGGCGTCTTCGCCAGCAGCGCATCGGTGACCTGCAAGTGCTTGCCGATGACCTGGCGCGAGGCACCGATCTGATAGGCGTGCGCCTGCGACAGAACCGGTTCGGCTTCCGCGTCCGGCGTTTCGTTCTCCAGTTTGTCGAGCTGGATGTCGGGACGCTTCGCCAGGATCTCGCCGAACACCGGGCCAGACAGATACTTCACGTAGAACACGCGCTTTGCATTGGGCGCCATTGGATGTTTCCTCTTCGAGTGTCAGCGCAGGCTGCGGCAGAAGCGTTGGATGCGTGCGCACGCTTCGCGCAGCGTTTCGGTGTCGGTCGCGTAGCTCAGGCGGAAATGGTTCGGGCATAGGAACACCGTGCCATGCACCAGTGCGACACCTTCCTCCTCCAGCAGTGCCGTGACGAACGCCAGATCGTCTGTAATGCGCATGCCGTGCGGCGTGGTCTTGTGGAGGCAGCCGGCCATCGAGGGAAACACGTAGAACGTGCCTTCAGGTTTGTGGCACGTGATGCCCGGCGCGGCGTTCAGCATCTCCACCACGATGTCGCGGCGCTGGCGGAAGGCACGCGACCATGTGTGTCGATGAAATCGGTCGGCCCGGTCAGCGCCGCCAGTGCCGCGGCCTGGCCGATGGATGATGTGTTGGAGGTGGACTGGCTCTGCAGCTTGTCCATCGCCTTGATCAACGGCAGCGGCGCGCCCGCGAAGCCGATGCGCCAACCGGTCATCGCGTAGGCCTTGGAAACGCCGTTCATCGTGATGGTGCGGTCCTTCAGCCGAGGCTCCACCTGCACGATCGTCGCGGGCGTTTCGTCGTAGGCGATCTTCTCGTAGATGTCGTCGGTCAGCACCCAGACATCGGGATGGCGCAGCAGCACGTCGCACAGCGGGCGCAGATCAGCGGCGGTATAGGCGGCACCGGTGGGATTGCAGGGATTGTTCAGGATGAACCAGCGCGTTCGCGGCGTGATGGCGGCTTCCAGGTCGTCCGCGCGCAGTTTGAAGCCGTGGTTCTGGCCGCAAGGCACGAACACCGGCTTGCCGCCGGCGAGCGCAACGATGTCGGGGTAGCTGACCCAGCACGGGGTCGGAATGATCGCCTCGTCGCCCTCGTTCAACGTGGCGAGCATGGCGTTGAACATCACCTGCTTGGCGCCCGTCGAGATGATGATCTCCTCCGGGCGGTAGTCGATGCCGGAATCGCGGCGGAATTTGTCCGCCACCGCACGGCGCAGTTCGGGCGTGCCGGCGACGTCGGTGTATTTCGTCTCGCCGGCTTCGATCGCACGGATCGCCGCATCCTTCACGTGCTGCGGCGTGTTGAAATCGGGCTCGCCCGACGATACGCCGAGCACATCGCGACCCTCGCGTTTCAGCGCCGCGACCTTCTGCCGCACGGCAATCGTCTGGCTTGGGCTGATGCGGTCGAGGCGTTCGGCGGTGATTTGCATGGCGCAGAACCTAGCGTCGGGTTGCGCATCCCGGCAACCGGCCGCATCGTCCCGAGCATGTATCAGCCATTGTCCGATCAATCGGGACCGCCCGATGTCTATGTGCGTGCGGCACCGCCGCCACCGCCCACGCAGCCGCTCGAGGAGTGGCGTCATGTCGCCGTCGCGGTGATCGGCGGCGGCTTCACCGGGCTTTCCACCGCACTGCATCTCGCGGAGGCGGGCATCGACGTCGCCGTGCTGGAAGCGAAGGAGATCGGCTGGGGCGCATCGGGGCGCGCGTTCGGGCAGGTCGTGCCGTACCTGAAGCTCGGCGAGCCGGCGATCCTGCGGCACTATGGAACCGAACGCGGCACGCGCATCATCGATGCTGTCGCCGCCGGGCCGGATCTGGTGTTCGAGCTGATCTTCCGCCATCGCATCGAATGCTGGCCGACGCGATCGGGCTTGATCTTCGCCGCGCATTCACCGGGCGGCCGCCGCAATCTGGAGCGCCGCACGCAGTACTGGCAGCAGCGCGGCGCGCCGGTGGAGATGCTGGAAGGCACCGCCTGCGCCGAGGCCATCGGTTCCCCGCTGTATCCGGCGGCGTCGCTCGATCGGCGCGGCGGCAACATCAATCCGTTCGCGTATGTGCGCGGGCTGGCGCATGCCGCGGCAAAGGCGGGAGCGACCCTGCATACGCGAACCGCCGTCCGCGGCCTGACGCGGCGCGATGGGAAATGGGCGGTCGATGCCGGCGGCGCCGGCGTTACCGCGGACAACGTGGTCATCGCTACGAACGCCTATACCACCGACCTGTGGCCGGGATTGCGCGAGAGCATCATCCCGATGCGCGGGCATGGCTTCGTCAGCGCGCCGCTGTCGGACAATGTGAGCCGCTCGATCCTGCCGTATCGGCAGTCGCTGACCGATACACGGCTGCTGTATTCCGGCGCGCGCATGCTGCCGGACGGCCGGCTGCACGCCAGCGCGCATGGCCCGAGCTTCGGCGCCGAACCTCGTGCCGACTGGGCACGCGTCGATGCGCGCATCAGGCGGTTGTTTCCGCAGCTTGGCACGGTGAAGTGGCAGCAGGCCTGGACCGGCTGGGTGGCGATGACGACCGACCATTTCCCTCGGCTGCACGAGTTGGCACCTGGGCTGTTTGCCGGGCTTGGATACAACGGGCGCGGCATTGCGGCGGCGACGATGATGGGGCGCGATCTGGCAACGCTGGTGCGCGGTGCGCGCGATGATGCGACGGTGTTTCCGGTGACGCCGATGCGCGCGCTAGGCTGGCATCGCATCGCGCCGACGCTGATACGTGGCCTGGTGCAGGTCTACCGCGTGCGCGACATGGTGGACGACTACCGGTTGCGGCGCGCGGCGTGAACGGAGGAAACAGCCATGAGCGTTGCAGACAAGGTGGTGCTGATCACGGGCGCCGCACGCGGTCTCGGCTTCGAGTATGCCCGCGCCCTTGGACAGGCCGGCGCACGCGTCGTCGCGGGTGATGTTGCCGATTGCACGACCGCTGCTGATGCCGCGGGCAATGGCGCGTTCGGCGTGCGCCTGGATGTGACCGACATCGCCTCGGCCGATTCGATGGTGGAACAGGCAATGGAGCGCTTCGGCCGCGTCGATGCGCTGATCAACAACGCGGCGCTTTATGGCTCGCTGCGCGGCGGCCGGTTCAACCAGATCGCCGAGGCCGACTGGGACGCGGCAATGGCGGTGAACGTCAAGGGCATCTGGAATTGCTGCAAGGCGGCGGTGCCGGCGATGCGTCAGTCGGGTGGCGGATCGATCATCAATGTCGCCTCGCTCGCCGCAACCTACGGTATGCCGTTCGCGCTGCACTACACCACGTCGAAGGCGGCGGTCATCGGCTTGACCCGCGGGCTGGCCCGAGAGCTGGGGCGCGACAACATTCGCGTCAATGCGCTGGCGCCAAGCGCAGTGATAACCGAAGGCACCGCGGAATTCTTCGGTGATCGGCTGGATCGAGGCCTGGAGGTGATCCGGGCCGGGCAATCGATCCAGCGCACGCTGGAACCGGCGGACCTGACCGGCACCGTGGCGTGGCTGATCTCCGACGGGAGTTGTTTTGTTACAGGACAAACGATTGCGGTCGACGGCGGCACAGTTATGCTCTGAACGCCCCTGGCATGTGGCACGCCGCACCGGTAGATTGCCCGCAACACTTCGTTGCAGGGAAACGTCCATGTCGAAATCCAACTTGTCACGCCGTGCCATGCTCGCGAGCCTGGCCGCCAGCCCGGTGGCGATGGAGTTCCTGCGCAGCGCAATCGCCGAGGCCGCACAGAGCAGCCTGTCGCAATCGGGCCTCGTCGGCGAGGTCCAGGGACCGACGATGGTCACCGATCCCGCGAAGATGCCGAAGAAGTTCTCCGAAGCACCGATGCTGACCGACATGGTGAAGGCCGGGAAGCTGCCCCCGGTGGAGCAACGCATCCCGGCCGAACCCATGGTGTGGCAGCCGCTGAACGAGATCGGCAAATACGGCGGCACCTGGCGGCGCGCGTTCACCGGACCCGCGGACGGTGAGAACGGCAACCGCATCCAGTCATCCGACAAGCCGCTGCACTGGAGTGCGGACGGCAGCAAGATCGTGCCCAGCATGGCCAAGGGTTACGACCTGAGCGATGACGGCAAAGCCTACACGCTGCATCTTCGCAAGGGCATGCGGTGGTCGGACGGCTCGCCGTTCACCGCCGACGATTTCATCTTCTGGTTCGAGGACATCTACGGCAATCCGGAAATCGTTCCAACGCCGACACCGGAAATGCGCCCGGGCGGCAAGCCTGGCCGCATGGTGAAGGTGGACGAAACCACGGTGCGCTGGGAATGGGAGGTGCCGTATTTCCTGTTCGAGGACATCATGGCCGGCGATACGGCGATGGGTGGCGGACAGGCCGTGCGTCAGGCCGCCAAGGTCAGCTTCGGAGCGTACGCGCCGAAACAGTACCTCAAGCAATTCCTGCCGAAGTATTCGTCGGTCGAGACGGTGAACGCTGCCGCCAAGCGGGAGGGCTTCGATAGCTGGGTGCAGATGCTGCACTTCAAGAAGGACTGGGAGTTGAATCCCGGATCTGCCGGTGCTCGGGCCTTGGCGCACCGTGCGGCCGATCAACAACCCGATCTGGCTGCTCGAACGGAACCCGTACTACTACGCGGTGGATACGGCCGGGAACCAGCTACCCTATTTCGACCATATCCAGTTCACCCTGGCGGAGAATCTCGAGGTCGTAAATCTGCGCGCGATGGCCGGCGAATACGATGAGCAGGAGCGGCATATCGATCTGGGCAAGCTGCCGGTGCTGCTGGAGAACCAGGACAAGGGGAACTACAAGGTCCATCTCGATCTTGGGTTCGCCGGCTCCGACTTCATGTTCCACGTGAACCAGAGCTACACGGGCGACGCCGAGATCCGGAAGTGGCTGACCAACGCGGATTTCCGCCGCGCGTTGTCGCTGGGCATCGATCGGGACCAGTTGAACGAGACGTTCTGGCTCGGCGTGGGAACGCCTGGTTCGCCTGCGCCCGGCGAAACCATGCCGCAAAGCCCGGGGCCGGACTGGCGCAAGAAGTGGTCCGTGCTGGATGTGGCGCAGGCCAATGCGATGCTCGACAAGATCGGGCTGGCGAAGAAGGACGGCGATGGGTTCCGCGTGCGCACCGACAACGGCGAGCGGCTGCGGCTTCAGGTGATCGCGATCGCGGCGTTCCTGCCGTACCCGAAGCTGTCGGAAATGGTCGCCGATCAGTGGCGCAAGATCGGCATCCAGGCTGATGTGAAGGAGATGGAGCGCGGGCTTGGTTTCGCGAAGGAGACCAACAACGAGCATCAGTTGTTCGTGTGGAATAACGGCGGAACGGAGCTTCTCTACCTGTTCCCGACCTGGGCGGTCCCGGTCATTCCTGGCGCGGCTTTCGGTCCGGAATATGCGACGTGGTTCTCCTCCGGTGGCAAGCAGGGGACGAAACCGGACGACCCGAATATCCTGAAGATCTTCGAGCTTTACAGTGAGGCGTCCGGCTTGAAAGCCGACGGGCGCAACCACAATGCACAGGAGATCTGGAAGATCCTGGTTGACCAGCAATACGGCATCGGCACGGTCGGACAATCGCCGGCCGGCCTGGGCGTGCGGCTGGTCAGCAACAAGCTGGGCAACATCGCAAGCCGCGTATGCAATGCGCAGCACTGCCGGACACCGGGCAACTCCCACCCGGAGACGTGGTACTTCAAATCATGAGACGCCCGACACCGACAGCCTTCTCCCCCTCCCCTTGCGGGAGGGGGGCGGGGGGAGGGGGCGCCACCCGCCCGCCACAACCCCACCGCGATGATCCCGTCTCACCTCCTCGTCGCCGTTCCGACTGATGCTGACCTACATCGCCCGCCGCCTGGTACTGGCGGCGATCACAGTCTTTGCGATCACCCTCGTGACGTTCGCAATCCTTCACCTGCCGCCGGTTGACTTCGTCACCGCCTATGCTGCCCAGGCCGCCGCCTCGGGTTCCGTCGATCTCCGCGGCCGAGGCGGACGCGATGCGCCTGGCGTACGGACTGAACCAGCCGCTCTACGTCCAATACTGGAAATGGATCGCGATGGTGGCCACGGCAATTTCGGCCGTTCCTTCGAATACGGCCGACCCGTGACCGAGGTGATCGGAGACCGCCTCTGGCTGACGGTGGCGCTGTCGTTGGGCGCCATCGTCGTCACCTGGGGGCTGGCCTTGCCGATCGGGATCTACTCGGCGGTGCGGCAATACTCCTTCGGCGACTACATCTTCACGTTCCTCGGCTTCGTCGGACTGGCCATCCCGAACTTCCTGCTGGCGCTGATCGTCATGTATTTCGGTCTCACGCTGCTCGGCATCAGTGTCAGCGGCTTGTTCTCGGCGGACCAGCAGTTGGCGCCGTGGAGTTGGACCAAGCTGGTGGACCTGTTGCAGCACCTGCCAGTGCCGATACTGATCCTGTCGCTCGCCGGCACCGCGCAGCTTGTCCGCATCATGCGCGCCAACCTGCTCGATGAACTGCGGCGCCCCTACGTGGTGACCGCACGTGCCCGCGGCCTGCCGGAACGCCGCGTCATCCTGAAATATCCAGTGCGCGCCGCGATGAATCCGTTCGCCAGCACCATCGGCTATCTGCTGCCGCAACTGGTCTCGGGCTCGATCATCATTTCCGTGGTGCTGAGTTTGCCGACCGTTGGTCCGCTCTTGCTGCGTTCGTTGCTGTCGCAGGACATGCTGCTGGCGTCCACCATCATCCTGCTGCTCGGCATACTGACGGTGGTCGGCACGCTGCTGTCCGATCTGCTGCTGATGTGGATCGATCCGCGCATCCGGCTGGGCCAGATGCGATGAGCGAGGCGGTCATCACCGAACCGCTGGTCACCGAGGCGGAAACCCGGGTCGCGGTCGCCACCCAGCGCCAGCTCATCTGGTGGCGCTTCAGGAAGCACAGGCTGGCGGTGGTCAGCGCGGTGATCGTCGGGCTGTTCTACCTGGTCGCGGTGTTCGCCGACGTGATCGCCTATGCGCCTCCCTTCGATACCCAGTCGAGCCGCAGCTACATCCCGCCGCAGCCGATCCACTGGTTCAATGCCAACGGCAGTTTCGACCCGCATGTCTATGCGCTGAAGGGCAAGCGCGACCTGCGGACATTCAAGCTGACCTATGCACCGGATCCCAGCGAACCGCGCGACCTGGTGTGGTTCGCGCACGGCTATCCGTATTCGTTCCTCGGCCTGTTCCCGACCGATATCCACCTGTTTGGCGTTTCCGACGGCAAGCCGGAAAACGCACTGTTCCTGCTCGGCACTGATCAATTGGGCCGCGATGTGTTCTCGCGGCTGGTGCTGGCGACGCGCACGTCGCTCACGATTGGCTTGGTCGGCGTCACACTCAGCCTGGTGCTGGGCGTGTTGCTGGGAGGCATCTCCGGGCTGCAAGGCGGCTGGGCGGACACCGTCATTCAGCGCGTGATCGAAATCCTCCGCTCCATCCCGACAATTCCGCTGTGGATGGGGCTCGCCGCCGCCGTGCCGGCAAGCTGGTCGCCACAGCAGGTGTATTTCGCCATCACCATCATCATTTCGCTGATCGGCTGGACCGAACTGGCGCGTGTGGTGCGCGGCCGCTTCCTGGCGCTGCGTGAGGAAGATTTCATCGTCGCGGCGGAACTCGCCGGGGCGTCGCGGCTGCGCATCATCTTCAAGCACATGGTGCCGTCGTTCCTGTCGCACATCATCGCCGCGGTCAGCCTGGCACTGCCGGCGATGATCATCAGCGAAACGACGCTGTCGTTCCTCGGGCTGGGGCTGCGGCCACCGGCGATCTCCTGGGGCGTCATGCTGCAGGATGCGCAGAACCTGCAGACGCTCGGTCTGGCACCTTGGCTGCTGTTCGCGGCAGTGCCGGTGATCGTGGTGATCCTGGCGTTCAACTTCCTCGGCGACGGGCTGCGTGACGCGGCCGACCCCTATGGCTGAACCGATCCTCTCGGTCCGCGACCTGCACACGCATTTCTTTTCCGATGAGGGCGTGGTGCGCGCGGTGGACGGCGCATCGTTCGATCTGTTCCCCGGCCAGACGCTTGGGATTGTCGGCGAGTTCGGGATGCGGCAAGAGCGTCACGGCGCGATCGATCCTCCGCATCGTGGAGCGGCCGGGACGCATCGTTTCAGGCGAAATCATCCTGCGACGCGCGGACAGGCGCGAGGTCGATCTGGTGAAGCTGCCCGCGGACGGCGCGGAGATCCGGGCGATCCGAGGCGGTGAGATCGGCCTCGTGTTCCAGGAGCCGATGAGTTCGCTGTCGGCATTCCATACCGTCGGCAACCAGCTCATCGAGGCAATCCGCCTGCACGCGCCATTGTCGAAGCGCGCGGCGCGGACACGCGCGATCGAGCTGTTGGCGATGGTCGGAATTCCCCGTCCGGCCCAGCGCGTTGACGCGTATTCGTTCGAACTGTCCGGCGGATTGCGCCAGCGGGTCATGATCGCGCTGGCGCTTGCCGCCGAACCGCGCATCCTGATCGCGGACGAACCGACGACGGCGCTGGATGTCACGACGCAGGCGCAGATCCTGGACCTGATCCGGCGCTTGCAGCAGGAGCGCGGGCTGGCGGTGATCCTGATCACGCACGACATGGGCGTGATCGCCGAGATGACCGACGATGTGGTGGTGATGTACCTGGGGCACGAGGTGGAGAAGGGCCCCGTCGACGCCATTTTCCACGCGCCGCGGCATCCGTATACACAATCGTTGCTGCAGTCGATCCCCAGCGTGCTGGCGGAACCGCGGGCGCGGCTGGCGACGATCGCCGGTTCGATCCCGCATCCCTACGCGCGGCCGTCGGGGTGTCCATTTCACCCGCGGTGCCACGAGTATATCGCCGGTGTCTGCGAGAAGTCGTTCCCTGAGGAGGTGGCAGTCGCGGACCGCCATGACGTCGCGTGCCACAGAGTGATCAGGGAAATCGGGAAGGCGAGAAGCTGGAGAAGGAAGAGAAGGCGGAGAATACTCCCCCTCCCCTTGCGGGAGGGGGTTGGGGGAGGGGGCGATGCCAGTGACCGCCGCCCCCTCCCCCCAGCCCCCTCCCGCAAGGGGAGGGGGAGGCTCTGTCTGCGGTGATCGCCCACATGACCCCGGTGCTCGACGTTCGCGCGTTGCGCAAATACTACCCGATCCATCGCGGACTGCTGGGACGGCTGGCCGGGCAGGTGCGCGCGGTCGACGATGTCAGCTTCTCCATCGCACGCGGCGAGACACTGTCCCTGGTCGGCGAAAGCGGCTGCGGCAAGACCACCACGTCGCGCTGCATCCTGCGCGCCGTCACGCCGACGTCGGGCGAAATCCGATTTCGTACCGAAAGCGGCGCCGAGGTCGATGTGGCGCGGACTTGCCCCGCAAGGCTCTGCGACCGTTGCGGCGGCAGATGCAGATGATCTTCCAGGATCCGTTCTCGTCGCTCAATCCGCGCATGACGATCGCGGAGATCATCGGCGAGCCGTTGCTGGTCAACGGCATGACCGACACCGCTGCCCGCAACGCGCGCGTGGCGGAGCTGCTGGAACTGGTGCATCTGCCTGCCGCATACCTGAACCGGTTCCCGCACGCATTCTCCGGCGGCCAGCGCCAGCGTATCGGCATCGCGCGTGCGCTCGCGCTGTCGCCGTCGCTCATCGTCGCCGATGAACCGGTATCCGCGCTGGACGTTTCGGTGCAGGCGCAGATCGTCAACCTGATGCTGGAGCTGCAGGACAGGCTTGGCATGGCCTACCTGTTCGTCGCGCACGACCTGTCGGTGGTGAAGCACGTCAGCCACCGCGTCGCCGTGATGTACGTCGGCAAGATTGTCGAGATCGCCCCGACCACCGCGTTGTTCACCACGCCACGCCATCCCTACACCGAGGCATTGCTGTCAGCCGTGCCCGTGCCCGACCCACGGCGGCGCGCGCAGCGGATCGTGCTGGAGGGTGACGTGGCGGATCCATCCGATCCGCCGCCGGGCTGCGCGTTCCATCCGCGCTGCCGCTATGCGATCGATCGGTGCAAGCAGGAAGTGCCGGCGTTGGAGGAAGTCGCGCCGGGACATTGGGCGCGATGCATCAGGGCGCGCGAACTCGATCTGGCATCAGCTGTTGCCTGGCTTCAATGGCGGAAATCCAGCCTGCCGAGAACCAATCGTCCGACTAGGAACTGACCGAATTCCTTTCAGCCTCTCACCAGCGACCGATCCGAAGGCGCGTTCGAACCGCTGGTGCGTGCCCTCCGTCGGCGCCACAAACTTCATAGTCCTGCCGGCTTCGGCCAGCAAGTCCTTGGTGATGATCGACTCGGCGCGACGATGCAATGCCACGAGAGCATTTCAAGTGCGGCCGTGCCATTGGGGAGCACCCAATGCCGCAGGCAGGGCATCGTACATACGTCGACCGCCCGCCAGTGGGCGGCATCCAGCCGAATGATCGTCTCCGTCTCCGAATCCCGAACCCTCTCGAGTCCGATCGAAGAATCCGGCTCGCCTGATGATCCGGTGCAGCAGGGCAATTCACTCGTGTCTATCACTCGATTGGAACGAACGTTTGATAATGGTCCAGCTGTGTAGTAAGCGCTGCCCTCACTACCAGTCACCACCCTCTCCGGCCCCCTGTCAAACCCGGGACGAAACGGATTGACATGCCATTCCCTATACGAAATGCCGTTGCCAACTGCATCGGTTGACGGCAGTTGCTGACCGCCACCCCGAGCATCGTTTCTGAACGCCCGCCCTCCCTTATATCCGGGCATGGATTGGCCCGTCTGCCGCACGGATGTCCGCGACGGCACGAGCGCGCTGCGGCACCACGGGAGTCGCAGGCTCCATGACCGGTCGCTCATCCGCCTGCCGGACGGTTCGGGCCCGCGCACCCTGTACGCGGCTCTCGCTCGCTCCCGCTGATGCGGACGACGCTTCACCCGCGCCTACCCCCCCCACCCGTCCAGCCGCCGTCTTCGCTTTCGCCCAGCCCCCCAGGAACGTCAGTGCCGCGCTCCCAGCAACACCGCTGCGTGCGCGAGATCGCGCGCCGCCAGATCCAGATCCCTGTCGGTACGCGCCTCGATCGTATGGATCAGGAAGTCGCGGAACGCGATCATGGCGTAGAATGCAGACACGCCGCACATCGCCCAAAGCACCGCAACCAACGCGGCATCGGCGAAGAAACCCACCCCGCCGGCGGCATGGCTCGCCACCTCCAGCCCTATCACAAGGACCAATGCGGCAAGCCCCTCCGGAGTTGCCAGGCCCAGTATGATGCTGCGGAGCGCCTCGCCCGGCACATCCTCGGCCGCCTTCGGCAGCACATAGGCCAGCCGCCGCCTGATGTCCCACTGTGCCACCGGAACAGGTGGCTGCGGGCCGACCGTAGTCCGGCAGGTGTCGCCGACACAGTGTGGCGCACGGGCCGGACCACCGCCGGCCTCTCCAGTCGCCGCTGCCGGCACAGACGATACCGCACCATGCCTCAGTGGCAGCACCAGCGCCTCGATGCGATGGCGCTTGATCGCGGTCGCAAACTCCACCAGCAGCGCCTCGTCGCTGAGCTGCCTGCCCACCAGGTGATGGCAATGCCAGAATGACCGAAGCTGCGCGACGGCAAGCGGCCGCTGGCGAAATCCGTGCAGCACACTGTCAATCCGCCGCGCATCCAGCCGCTGCCGCGCCAGTTCCACCGGCCACGCGCATCCCGGCCTCAGCAGCAGCACGATCGTTTGGCCAAGACGTATCTCTGCCACATCGGCTTGGCGCAAACGCGAATGCGCCGCGATATACACGCTCGAACTCCACCTGGCCGTTCCGGCGCGCGGGATGCGAGCAGCTTTGCCCGGTCGCGGTCAAGGCCGATTGAACCCCGGCAAAATCCGTCGTCAGTAAGCTTTTGAATTCGCGCGCTCAGTGCTATGCAATTGTACGGGATCGTCGTGCCAATACTACGCCGCAAGCTGGCTATGTCGGCCACGGCGCTGTCAGGAGCACGATCCAAGGCGTCTAGACGCACATCTGGAGCCGCGTGAAGCATGGCCACCTGGGCCCGCCAGACAGCACTCATGACCATGTCGTCACCACTCGGCGACGATCAGCTGATCCCTATCTCTCTCGTGGCGAATGAACAGATCAGTCAGCCATTCACGTTCGACGTGCACGCGGTCTGCCAACAGGGCGTGGTCGATGCCAATACACTGCTGAACCAACCCTGCTGCATCACCTTGCAGAACGCCGGAACGCCGGTCCGCTACTTCCATGGGATCGTCCAGGCGATCAGCGCCGAGGGCGCGGTGCGCGGGCAGGCGGGCGTCGATCAGTTCCAGACGTATCATCTGGTCCTGGTGCCAAAACTCTGGTTCCTCAACCAGACAGTGGATTGCCGCGTCTATCAGAAGAAGTCTGCCGCCGACATCATCAAGGCGATGTTCCAGGACCTCGGCCTCACCGACATCAGCGGACCGCCAACCAGCACGGAGCGGGAATACACCGTCCAGTTCAATGAAACCGACCTTCACTTCGCGACGCGCCTGATGGAGGAGGAAGGCTGGTTCTATTTCTTCGAACATGAAGCTTCCAAGCACACCCTGGTGATTGCCAACCAGAACCAGGCGTTCAAGGCCATTGCCGGAGCAGACCTGCACACGGTCGGCGGTGAAACGGAAGGCACCTATGTCGGCGACTTCAACCACGCGGCGGTGACCGCGCGCGGCAAGATGAAGTTCAAGGATTACGACCCGGTCAAACCGGATACACTGCTGGAGAATGAGCAGCCGACCACGCTGAAGACCGCGGGAGCTCCTACTCGCGACGATTTCCGCTGGCCAGCGCTCACGTTTGAGACTGACACCGTCACCGATCGTACCAAGCGGGAAATGGAGGCGGCGGAGGCCACCGCCTCATTGTTCGATGGCACGACGCGGTTCGGCGGCATCGTCCCGGGGGGCAAGTTCACGCTCGCGAGCCAGCCGGCCAGTCCATATGACGACACCTACGTCGTGCAGAGCACGATCCACCAGGTCAGTGACGAGACATGGATCACCGGCGGCGGCACCGCGGACTACTCCAATCGCTTCACCTGCTTCCCCGCAAGCGTCACATGGCGGCAACCACTGATCACGCCGCGCCCGCGCATGGACGGCATTCACACCGCGATCGTGCTGGGGCCGGACGGCGAGGAAATCTACACGGACGATCTCGCGCGGGTGAAGGTCCAGTTCTATTGGGACCACCGGAAGGACGCGACGCCCGACATGGCGGTGTGGGCGCGCGTCATCATGCCATGGGCCGGCAAGGGCTGGGGCGCGCAGTTCATCCCGCGTGTCGGCACCGAGGTCGCGGTGGCGTTCGTCGACGGCGATCCCGATCGGCCTATCGTCGTCGGTGGCCTCTACAATGGACGTGACACGCCGATATACAGCAAGGCCGACAAGACCAAGTCGGGCATCAGGACGCGCACCAGCCTGAAGGGCGGCACCTCCGACTTCAACGAGTACACGTTCGACGACAACAAAGGCAACGAGCTCATCTACGAGCAGGCCCAGAAGGACCTGACGACCTACGTCAAGCACGACCAGACGCTGAAGATCGACAACTGCCGCATCGTGACGGTGAAAAAGGACGAGACGGTCGACATCCAGAACAACCAGACCATCAAGGTCAAGCAGGACCACAGCCTGACGGTCACCGACGGCAACCACACGATCGACATCGCCAAAGGCAACCACACCTTCAAGGTGGACATGGGCAACCATGACGTGAAGGTCGCCATGGGCAACATGAGCAGCACGGTCTCGATGGGCAATCACTCGACCGACGTGAAGATGGGCAATGTCAGCCTCAAGGCCGGGCTTGGCGCCATCACCGATGAGGCGATGCAGTCGATCACGCTGAGTGTCGGCGGCAGCTCCATCAAGATCGACCAGATGGGCGTCACCATCACCGGCATGATGATCAAGATCCAGGGTCAGATACAGACACAGATCCAAGGCCTGATGACGCAGGTGAACGCCGACGCGATGCTGATGGTCAACGGCGCCATCACCATGATCAACTGATCCCGCATGTCGCAGACATTGGCAAAGCTCGACGGCGATCTCGCGGCGATCCGGCCTCACCTGACATTGGAGGCCGGAGCGGATGCTGTCGCGAAAGCCTGCACCCAGGTCCCCGAGGCGCTGGATCGGCTCACCGCTGGCGGCTTCCTGATCGAAGCCACGCGCCTCGTCGCGCACGCGCTGCCGAAGCGCGAGGCGGTATGGTGGGCCTGCATGTGCGCCATCCACACCGCGCCCGTCTGACCTGCCCGACGCGGACCGGAAGTGCCGCGAGGCGGCGGAGGACTGGGTCCGCCAGCAGGCCGAGACGTACGCGCCGCGCTGCGTTCGACCTGGCGCAGGCCAGCGGCTTCGGCACGCCCGAGGCATGGGCAGCCATGGCGGCGTTCTGGAGCGGCGGTTCGATGGCGCCGGAAGGCCAGCCGGCCGTGCCGCCGGCGCCTCACCTCACCGGCACCGCGGTCGCCGGCTCGGTCGCTCTCGCGGCCGTGCGCGGCGACGTCGGCCCGGCGCGATGCAAGATTGCACCAGTTCCTGGAAAGTGGGCGTAATATCGCCACGGGCGGACCTGGCCGGTTGCCCGCTGAAACCGGCTGAACGCCCAGCCCGTGGACGACGAACGGCTGATGCCATGCAACTGACAATGACGGTTCTGCGCTGCCCGGACTCGGTGGTCCCCGAGACACGCAACGTGTCCGGCGGCGAATATTCTGTTGGCCGCGGGCCCGGCGTGGACT
Source organism: uncultured Actinomycetota bacterium (assembly GCA_963795385.1). GTDB lineage: Bacteria > Actinomycetota > Actinomycetes > Actinomycetales > CAVURS01 > CAVURS01. Next base: position 475 of record CAWCHK010000002.1, on the reverse strand, counting down.
GGATCCTGCCGGACCCCGAACGGCTGCTGTCGAAGCGCCACTTCGCCCTGGCGTACCGCGGCGGCGGCTGGCAGCTCGCCGATACCTCCACCAACGGCACCTTCATCAATCGGGAGGAGAACGCCATCGGCGCGCGGCGACATCCGCAGCCTGCGCGATGGCGATCGGGTGCGTGTCGGCGCCTACGAGATCGAGGTGCGGCTGACCGAGGATGCCGTGGCGCGCCCAGGCAGCGCCGGCAATAGTCCGTTCAACGATCCATTCGGGATGGACCCGTTCGCGGGACCGCGCGAGGTGCGCAACCCATTCGATGAACCGGATCATCCGAGCCTGCGCATCACCTCGGCGCAATTGCCGCCCGACTTCGATCCGCTCTTGCCGGAGCGCCACGAAGCGCCGTTTCGCGGGCCCACCCAGGCGGACCATTCGCCGGCCATGCAGGACGCGTTCAACCTGTCCAACACGGCAATTGGTG
>CAWCHK010000001.1:0-11336 GCA_963795385.1 uncultured Actinomycetota bacterium | reverse complement strand
GCCGAGGCGCTCGAGGTGGCCGAGGACCAGGGCGTCCAGGGCGTCCTCGCCTTCGCCACCAGCGCGATCCGCGAGGCGCCCAACGGCGAGCAGGTCCTCGACGTCATCCGCGCCCACACCGGGGCGCCGATCCAGGTGCTCTCCGGCGACGAGGAGGCGCGGCTGACCTTCCTCGCCGTACGCCGCTGGTTCGGCTGGTCCAGCGGGCACCTGCTCGTCCTGGACATCGGCGGCGGGTCCCTGGAGATCGCCGCGGGCATCGACGAGGTGCCGGACGTCGCCCTCAGCCTGCCGCTCGGCGCCGGCCGGCTGACCCGGGACGCCCTGGCCGGCGACCCGCCGAACGCCGAGGACGTGCGGGCCCTGCGCCGGCGGGTCCGGGCCGAGATCGGCGCGGTCGTGCGCTCCGTCGTCAAGACCGGCGTCCCGGACCGCGTGGTCGGGACCTCCAAGACCCTGCGCTCGCTGGCCCGGGTCGCCGGCGCCGCGCCCTCCTCGGACGGGCAGTACGCCGCGCGCGAGCTCCGGGCCAAGGACGTCGCCGACCTGGTCGACCGGCTGGCCGGCATGACCCTGTCCGAGCGGCGGGCCCTGCCCGGCGTCTCGCCGGAGCGGGCCGCGCAGCTGCTCGCGGGCGCCCTGGTCGCCGACGCCGCGATGGACCTGCTGGGCGTCGGCCACCTGGACATCTGCCCCTGGGCGTTGCGCGAGGGCGTCATCCTGCGCCGCCTGGACACGATCGAGCCGGACCGCTCCTAGGCTGGTGGCCATGGCCGGCTTCGAGGTCTCCAGCGACGGGTCCGCCGTCGTCGTCCGGGAGACACCGGCCAGGGTCTCGCTGTCGACCGCGTCGGCGTACCCCCTGAGCTGCGCCACCAGCTTCGAGCTGGCGGCCCGGCTGGGCTACGACGGGATCGAGGTCATGGTCTGGACCGACCCGGTCAGCCAGGACCCCGACGCGCTGCGGCGACTGTCCGAGCATCACGGCCTGCCGATCGTGTCGCTGCACGCGCCGACGCTGCTGCTGACCCAGCGGGTCTGGGGGATCGACCCGTGGCCGAAGCTGCGCACCTCCTGCGAGGTGGCCCGGGCCGCCGGCGCCGGGACCGTCGTCGTCCACCCGCCGTTCGTCTGGCAGCGGGAGTACGCGCGCGGGTTCGCGATCGGCGTGGCCGAGCTGGCCGCGGAGTTCGAGCTGCGGATCGCGGTCGAGAACATGTTCCCCTGGCGGGTCATGGGCCGGGAGCGCAAGGCCTACCTGCCGGACTGGGACCCGGTGGGCCAGCCCTACGAGCACGTCACCCTCGACCTGTCGCACACGGCCACCGCAGGGGTGGACGCGCTGGCCATGGCCGAGGCGCTCGGCGACCGTCTCGTCCACCTGCACCTGGCCGACGGCTCCGGCGGCGCCAAGGACGAGCACCTGGTGCCGGGCCGAGGCGGTCAGCCGTGCGCGGAGCTGCTGGAGCGGCTCGCCGCCCGAGGGTGGGGCGGCAACGTCGTCGTCGAGATCTCCACCCGGCGGGCGGTCGACCCGGCCGAGCGGGAGGCCGACCTGGCCGAGGCCCTGGCCTTCGCCCGGCTCAACCTCGTGGCCGCGGCTCCCTGAGCCGATGCGTGGCGCTCCGGAGGTGTGCGAACACGCTGCGTGAGAACGGCTGCGCTGGGTGATGTGACTTATCGGATTCGGCCCTTCCGCCGTGCTTCGCCGGGCTAATTTTCGATGACCACCCCACCCGTTTCACCCCGCTGCACCCGGACCTGGCAAGGGACCCCTATGCGTACTCGGCGTACTCAGCCCACCCGCTCGCGGGCCTCGCGCGCGCCGCGCGCCCTGCTCGCCCTCGTCGCCGCCACCGCTGTCGGTGTGACGGGCGGCGTCACGGCGATGGCGAGCGCCTCCGCCGCGACCGGCACGGCCGCCGCGGGCGGGACGGCGAGCCGTTCGGTCGCCCAGAGCACGATCCCCTCGGCCGTCCCGTCCGTCGCGACCCCGGACGTGCAGAACGGCCAGGTCCACGTCATCTCCTCGCTCGGCAGCCGGGTCTACCTGGGCGGCACGTTCACCTCGGTGGCGCCGCACAACAGCACGGTCGCCGTCACGCGCAACTACGTCATGGCCTTCGACGCCACCACCGGCGTGATCGACGCCGGCTTCGTCCCGCAGGTCAACGGCTCGGTCGAGGGCATCGCCCCGGGGCCCAGGGCCGGCACGGTCTACCTCGCCGGGCTGTTCTCCACCGTCAACGGCGTCTCGATGCACCTGGCCCTGGTCGACGCGGCGACCGGCGCCCTCGTGCCCGGCTGGGCGCCGCCCGCGATGAACGGGTCCACGACCTCCGTGCAGCTGCTCGGCACCAAGCTGCTGGTGGGCGGCTGGTTCACCAAGGCGGGCGGCAAGACGCACGACGGCTTCGTGAGCATGAATCCCTCGACCGGGGCCCTGACGTCGTACCTCAACGTCAACGTGACCGGCCGCCACGGCACGGGCTCGGCGATCGGCAAGATCGGCGTCAAGCAGTTCGACGTCGACCCCTCGGGCACGCACCTGATCGCGATCGGCAACTTCGTCACCGCGGCCGACGCCACCGGCACCTACCCGCGCCAGCAGATCGTGATGCTCGACCTCGGCGCGACGAGCGCGACGATCCGCACCGACTGGACCACCGCCTACTTCGCGCCGCAGTGCACCAACCGCGCGTTCGACTCCTGGGTCCGCGACGTGAAGTTCTCGCCGGACGGCAGCTACTTCGTCGTCGCGGCGACGGGCGGCCCCAACGGCGTCACCAACGGCGTCCGCGACATCTGCGACTCGGCCTCGCGCTGGGACACCGCGGTCAGCGGCAGCGCGGTCGTCCCGACCTGGGTCGACTACACCGGCACGGACTCGCTGTGGTCGGTCGCGATCACCGGCTCCGCCGTGTACGTCGGCGGCCACCAGCGCTGGATGAACAACAGCTTCGGTCACGACAGCCCCGCCTCCGGCGCCCTCCCGCGGCCCGGCCTCGCGGCGCTCGACCCGGTCAACGGCGTGCCGCTGTCCTGGAACCCCGGCCGCAACCCCCGCGGCGCGGGCGCCTACGCCATCTACGCCACGGACCAGGGCGTGTACGTCGGCAGCGACACCCAGTTCATCGGCAACCGCAAGTACAAGCGGGGCCGGATCGCGTTCTTCCCCCTGACCGGCGGCTACACCCCGCCGTCGACGGAGATCGGCACGCTGCCCGGCCGGGTCTTCCGGACCTCCGGCAGCTCGCTGACCGCGACCACGATGTCCGCGGCCGGCGCGGTCGGGAGCCCGGTCCTCGCCGACTCCTCGATGGACTGGAGCCAGGTCCGCGGCGCGTTCCGGCTCGGCAGCACGCTCTACTACGGCAAGGCCGACGGCGGCCTCTACTCCCGCTCGTTCGACGGCACCACGCTCGGCGCCGAGTCGGTCGTGGCGCCCTGGGTGGACGCCTACTGGAACGCCGTGCCGACCGGCGAGGGCACGAACTACCTCGGCTTCGCCTCCGGCCTGAGCTCGGAGCTGTCCCGGGTCACGTCGATGTTCTACTCCGGCGGCCGGATCTACTACACGCTCTCCGGCAGCAGCGGCATGTACTACCGCTACTTCACGCCGGACGGCGGCGCGGTCGGCTCGGACGAGTTCCGGGTCAACGACGGCCTGAGCTGGAGCAGCGCGGCGGGGGCGTTCGTCACCGGCAGCACCCTCTACTACGCGACCACGGACGGCGTCCTGCACGCACTGGCCTGGTCGACCGACCACGCGAGCGGCAGCCCGCAGACCGTCGACACCAGCCAGAGCTGGGCCACCCGGGGGATGTTCGTCGTCGCCGACTGACCGCGCGACCGTCAGCCTGAGCGGTCAGGCCGCCGCGGTCAGGCCCGAGCGGCGCCGGCGCCAGGCCGGGACCAGCCGCCACAGGCGGCCGACCAGCACGGCGGCGACGACCCAGACGACGTACGCCGCCGGGGTCCACGCGCCGCCGACCGAGCTGCCCTTGCCGTCGACGAAGGTGAAGGTGACCGCGCTCTGCAGGTGGTGGATGCCGCCCCAGGTGAACGTGCCGCTGGCGTGCGGGTCGGCCGCCAGGACCCCGCGTCCGAAGGCCTGGGCCGCCTCGGTGAGGATCTCGGTCAGCAGGAGCTGGCCGGTCAGCAGGAACACCGCCGCGGCGAGCCAGGACGGCCGCGGCCCGTCGCCGAGCTCGGCCGAGAGGTAGTCGGCCGCGAGCTGGCTGCTGCTGCCGAGGTTCCGCAGCGCCTCGCGGGTGCCGACGTCCTGCGCGGCGCTGAGCAGGTTGGCCCGCACCTCGCGCCGGTTCGCGATCCGGGACGCCCGAGGCAGGTCGTAGAGCCGCTGGTCGAGGCTCCAGACGACGCGCTCGATGCGCAGGCGGTCGATCAGGCTGACGGCGCGGGACATGTCAGTGCCCTTCGGTCGGTACGGCGGAGACGGGGCGTTCCAGGACGGAGGCGACGACGCCGGAGAGGGTGCGCCAGCTGGCGGTACCGGCCGCCAGCGCGTCGTACCCGGCCGGCGTCGGCCGGTAGTACTTGCGGGCCGGGCCGGCGGTCGAGGAGACGAGGCGCGATCGCAGCCGGCCCTCGCGCTCGAGCCGGGCCAGGGCCGGGTAGACCGTGCCCTCCAGCACGTCCGGCAGGCCGCTCCGGTGCAGGCGCTGGACGACCTCGTAGCCGTAGGACTCCTGCTCGGCCAGCAGCTGCAGCAGGAGCATGGACAGCAGGCCCTTGAGCAGCTGCGGGTCGTGGGTCGGCGGCACGGAGCAAGGCTAAGTCCACTACTGGAGATCGTCAAGTAGCAGATGGATGGACCCGGCCGCCCAGGCCGCCCTCGTGCGCCGCGACGCCCCGTACGCCGTAGCCTGACCGGGTGCTGCGCCAGGTACTGCTGCAGATGTCCAAGAGCGACCGGGTGCGTCACCTGGTCGAGACCGCACCCGTGAGCCGCAGCGTCGTCGCGCGGTACGTCGCCGGGGCCGCGGCCGTCGACGGGGTCCGGGCCGCCGGTGAGCTGGTCGGCAGCGGGCGGCTGGTGACCCTGGACCATCTCGGCGAGGACACCCTGGACCTGGCCCAGGCCCGGGCCACGACGGACGCCTATTTGGACCTCCTGCGCCGCCTCGCCGACGAGGGCCTGACCCAGGAGGGCCGGGCCGAGGTGTCGGTCAAGCTCTCCGCCGTCGGCCAGGCGCTGCCCGGCGACGGCGAGCGCATCGCCCGTGACCACGCTGCCGAGATCTGCCGCGCGGCCGGCGCCGCGGGGACGACCGTGACGCTCGACATGGAGGACCACACGACGACCGACTCGACCCTGTCGATCCTGCGCGAGCTGCGGGCCGACTTCCCCTGGGTCGGCGCGGTCGTGCAGGCCTACCTGCGCCGGACCGAGGCGGACTGCCGCGACCTCGCGACCGAGGGCTCGCGGGTGCGCTTGTGCAAGGGTGCGTACGACGAGCCGGAATCCGTTGCGTACCAGTCGAACCGGGACGTCGACCGGTCGTACGTCCGCTGCCTCAAGGTGCTGATGCAGGGGCAGGGCTACCCGATGGTCGCGACCCACCACCCGGCCCTGATCGACATCGCCGGCTCGCTGATCCTGCAGAACGCCAGGGCCCAGGGGTCCTACGAGTTCCAGATGCTCTACGGCATCCGGCCGGACGAGCAGCGCCGGCTCGCGGCCCAGGGCGAGAAGATGCGGGTCTACGTGCCGTACGGCGACCAGTGGTACGGGTACCTGATGCGGCGGATGGCCGAACGCCCGGCGAACACGGCGTTCTTCGTCCGGTCACTGGTGAGCAAGCGATGAGCAAGCGATGAGCGAGCGATGAGCGAGAGCCAGGGAGTTCACATGGGCACCGTCGCGATCGTCGGCGCCGGGGTGATGGGGGAGACCCTGCTCTCCGGCCTGCTCCGGTCCGGGCGCGCGGCGGCCGACCTGCTGGTGGCCGAGCGGCGGCCCGAGCGGGTGGCCGAGCTGACCGCGAAGTACGACGTGCGGGTGGTCGACAACGACGCGGCCGCCCGGGGTGCGGACACCCTGGTCCTGGTGGTCAAGCCGCAGGACATGGCGCTGGTGCTGACCGAGGTGGCCGACCACCTGCGCGAGGGCGCCCTCGTCGTGTCGCTCGCGGCCGGCATCACGACCGACTTCCTCCAGGCGCGGCTGCCGAGCGGCACTCCCGTCGTGCGGGTGATGCCCAACACGCCGGCCCTGGTCGACGAGGGCATGGCGGCCATCAGCGCCGGATCCCATTGCGACGAGGCGCATCTGGCCGAGGCCGAGAGCCTGCTGCGCTCGTGCGGCAAGGTCATCCGCGTACCGGAGAACTACCAGGACGCCGTCACGGCGATCTCCGGCTCCGGGCCGGCGTACATCTTCTACGTCGTCGAGGCGATGATCGAGGCCGGCGTCCTCCTTGGGCTGCCCAGGGCCACGTCGACCGAGCTGGTCGTCCAGACCCTGTACGGCGCCGCCACGATGCTCCGCGAGACCGGCGAGCACCCGACGGTCCTGCGCGAGCAGGTCTCCAGCCCGGCCGGCACGACGATGGCCGCCCTGCGCCAGCTCGACGACCACAAGGTGCGGGCCGCGTTCCTGACCGCGATGGAGGCCGCGCGCGACCGCAGCCGCGAGCTCGCCTCCGGCCAGACCTGACCCGCCCCGACCGGGCGGCACCCGAACGGGTGAGAAACACCGGGGAGCCTCAGCGACTTCACGGGGAATGCACGGGCCCTGGAATTCGCTCCACGCCCCGGGTCTGGGAGGCTGGGCGCATGAGTGACGTGACGGTGCGGGCCCTGGCTGAGGATGACTGGGCGACCTACCGCCAGATGCGTTTGGCGGCCCTGCAGGAGTCACCCGACGCCTTCGTCAGCACCTACGACGAGGAGCAAGCGTTCGAGGAGGACTTCTGGCGGCTGCGGATGCGCCGCAGCACCCGGCTGCTCGCCGAGCGGGACGGGACGCCCGTGGGTGTCGTGTCCCTCGGCGACGCCAAGCCCGTGGACGACGAGACCGACGCGGGGGTCAGCGAGCGGGTGGCGGAGCTGTTCGCCATGTGGGTCGAGCCGTCGGCGCGGGGGACCGGCATCGCCTGGCAGCTGGTCGACGCCGCGGCGGCCGAGGCGCGCCGGCAGAACCGATCGCACCTGATGCTCTGGGTCGTCGTCGACAACGGCCGCGCGGTCGCGTTCTACAGCAGCTACGGCTTCCGCCCCTCGGACTCGCGCCGGCCGGTGCGCACCGACGAGTCGCTGACCGAGATGGCCATGGTGCTCCCCGTCCGCGATGACCCGGGCGCCGTGCCGAACTCCCAGTCTCGCTGAGCCGCGGGCCATTCCGTCCATGTGCCGCAGGCGAGCCAACCCATGAGCCGCAGGCGATCCCGGCCGTGAGCGGGCCCGTGCAGGCCCGGGTGGTCTGGGACGACGTCCTGACGGCGTACGACTTCGGCCCGGCCCACCCGATGTCGCCGATCCGGCTCGACCTCACCGCCCGGCTGTGCCGCGCGATGGGCCTCTTCGACCTCCCGCAGGTGCAGGTGGTCGGCGCCGAGCCGGTCGACGACGAGACCCTCCTGACCGTCCACGACCCGGACTACATCGATGCCGTACGCCACGCGTCGGCGGACCCGGCAACGGCCGAACCGTTGCGGGGCCTGGGGACCGAGGACGACCCGGCGTTCGTCGGGATGCACGAGGCGAGCGCGCGGGTGGTCGGGGGCAGCCTCGACATCGCCCGCGCGGTCTGGCGGGGCGAGGCCGAGCACGGCGTCAACTTCAGCGGCGGCCTGCACCACGCGATGGCCGAGCGGGCCTGCGGCTTCTGCGTCTACAACGACATCGCGGTGGCCATCCGCTGGCTGCTCGACAACGGGGCCCGGCGGGTCGCGTACGTCGACGTCGACGTGCACCACGGCGACGGGGTCCAGGAGATCTTCTGGGACGACCCGCGGGTGATGACCGTCTCGGTGCACGAGAGCGGGCGAATGCTGTTCCCCGGCACCGGTTTCGCCGGCGAGGTCGGCGGGGCCGGCGCGGAGGGCACGGCGGTCAACGTGGCGCTGCCGGCCGGGGCCGGGGACGCCGAGTGGCTGCGGGCCATCCACGCGGTCGTGCCGCCGCTGGTCCGAGCGTTCGGGCCCGACATCCTCGTGACCCAGCACGGCTGCGACACGCACGCTCTCGATCCGCTGGCGCACCTGCAGGTCTCGGTGGACGCGCAGCGCGCGGTAGCGGTCACGCTCCACGACCTCGCGCACGAGGTCTGCGACGGGCGCTGGGTCGCACTGGGCGGTGGCGGGTACGCCGTCGTCGAGGTCGTGCCGCGCACCTGGACCCACCTGGTCGCCATCGCCGCCCACGCCCCGATCAGCCCCGCCGCCGCCGTCCCGGCCTCGTGGCGCGAGGACGTCGAGGAGCGGTTCGGCCGGCCGGCGCCGCGGACGATGGGTGACGGCACGGGAGGCAGCTCGGTGCCGGGCGTGGCGGACGGTGCGGACGGGCCGCAGTGGCGGTCCTGGGCGCTGGGCGTGGACCCGGAGGACCCGGTCGACCGCGCCGTCCTGGCCACCCGTGAGGCGGTCTTCCCGCTGCACGGGCTGGACGTCTGGTTCGACTGAGCACGCGGCCGGAAGCTCGCTGGGACCTGCCTGGGACTCGGCTGGGGAGGTAACGGTCTGAGCAACCCCTTCCCCACGCGCCTCATCTGCCCCTATCGTGAACCCTCGCACGGACGTGGACGGTCGCCGGTGGGGAAGCCGGCGCTGCGGAGCGTGCTCAAAGGATCGGTGCAGCATGGCTTCTGAGCGTCAGCTTGCCGAGGTGCGGTTTCTGACCGTCGCCGAGGTGGCAACGATCATGCGCGTCTCGAAGATGACCGTCTACCGTCTCGTGCACTCCGGGGAGCTCCCCGCCGTACGCGTCGGTCGGTCCTTCCGGGTGCCCGAGCAGGCGGTCCACGACTACCTGAAGACGTCGTACGTCGACACGGCCTGACCCACGGCGCCGGAGCGACGCGGACAGCGGCACCGGCCACGGACGGTAGGCTGCGGGGCTGAGACGTCCGATTTCGAAGAGTGCGAGGATCCGTGGGCTCTGTCATCAAGAAGCGCCGCAAGCGCATGGCGAAGAAGAAGCATCGCAAGCTGCTGCGCAAGACGCGTCACCAGCGTCGCAACAAGAAGTGAGCCCCGGAGCCCATGAGGACTCCCGACGGTCGATGAGCCCATGACCCGGGTCGTGCTCGTGACAGGGGTCTCCCGCTACCTCGGGGGGCAGTTCGCCCGAGCCCTGAGCAACGAGCCGGACGCGCCCCGGGTCATCGGCGTCGACGTCATCCCGCCGCCGCACGACATCGGCGGCGCCCAGTTCGTCCGGGCCGACATCCGCAACCCGGTCATCGCGCGGGTGATCGCGGACACCGGTGTCGACACCGTGGTCCACATGAACGTCATCGCGACACCGGTCTCGGCCGGCGGACGGACCTCCCAGAAGGAGATCAACGTCATCGGCACGATGCAGCTGCTGGCGGCCTGCCAGAAGGCGCCGTCGCTGCAGCGGCTCGTGGTCAAGTCCTCGTCGGCGGTCTACGGCACGTCGCCGCGCGACCCGGCGATGTTCACCGAGGACACCGGGCCGAAGGCCATGCCGCGCAGCGGGTTCGGCAAGGACTCGGTCGAGGTCGAGGGCTACGTCCGCGGCTTCTCCCGCCGCCGCCCCGACGTCGCGGTCACCACGCTGCGCTTCGCCAACTTCCTCGGCCCCGGCATCCGGACGGCGCTGACCGACTACTTCACGCTCCGGTCGTCCCGGTGCTCTTCGGGTTCGACCCGCGGCTGCAGTTCGTCCACGAGACCGACGCCGTCGAGGCGATGCGGCTCGCGACGCTGGGCCCGCCCGTCGGGGTATCAACGTCGCCGGCGACGGCGTCGTGACGCCCAAGCAGGCCACCCGGCTGATCGGCCGGCCGACGATCCCGGTGCCGCTGCAACTCCAGCGGCTGGTCGGGCAGCTGGTCCGCCGCTCGGGCCTGGCCGACTTCTCGCCGGACCAGATGATGTTCCTGACCTACGGCCGGGGGCTGGACACCACCCGGATGCGCTCGGTGCTCGGTCTGGAGCCCGCGTACACCACCGCCAGGCGTTCGAGGACTTCGCCCGGCTGCACCGCGGGACGGGGCTGCCCGGCGTACGCACCTGGTGGGCACTCACTGATGGCCGGAGCCGCGTGATGCGCCGGTCGGGTGATCGCCCATCGACGGCGAGCGCGGCGCCGAGCGGCGGTCGAGGCCGCCGAGGCGGTCGAGCGCGAGGCGTCGAGGCGGCGCGACGAGCCGGTCGAGGACGTCGAGGCTGTCGACGCCGTCGGCGGCCGAGACGCCCTGGAGCGGCAGGCTGCGCAGCTGATGGCCTTCCTGCGCCGGCGGCTCGAGGGCGACTACACGGTCGACGAGTTCGGGTACGACGCGGACCTGTCCGAGAACGTCCTGCTGCCGGTGCTCCGGCCGCTCTACCGCCAGTGGTTCCGGGTCGAGGTCCGGGGCATCGAGAACATCCCGACCGAGGGCGGCGCGCTGGTCGTGGCCAACCACTCGGGCACGGTGGCCATCGACAGCCTGATGACCCAGGTCGCGGTGCACGACGAGCACCCCGCCCACCGGCACCTGCGGATGCTGGGCGCCGACATCGTCTTCCAGACCCCGGTGATCGGCGAGCTGGCCCGCAAGGCCGGCTCGACCCTGGCGACGAACGCCGACGCCGAGCGGCTGCTGTCCGGCGGCGAGCTGGTCGGGGTCTGGCCGGAGGGCTTCAAGGGCATCGGCAAGCCGTTCGCCGAGCGCTACAAGCTGCAGCGGTTCGGCCGCGGCGGCTTCGTCTCGGCGGCCCTGCGCACCGGCGTCCCGATCATCCCGTGCTCGATCGTCGGGGCCGAGGAGATCTACCCGATCATCGGCGACATCAAGCCGCTGGCCCGGCTGCTCGGCCTGCCGTACGTGCCGGTGACCCCGACCTTCCCGCTGCTCGGGCCGCTCGGGCTGGTGCCGTTGCCGAGCAAGTGGATCATCGAGTTCGGCGAGCCGATGGAGACCGGCGACCACGGCGCCGGCTGCCGCCGATGACCCGATGCTGGTCTTCAACCTGACCGACCAGGTGCGCGAGACCATCCAGCAGACGCTCTACTCGCTGCTGATGCAGCGCCGCTCCGTCTTCTTCTGAGGCTCGGTCGTCAGCCCACGCAGATGATCAGGACGCACACCGAGGACGAGCTGCTCGACGATTGCGAGCTCGAGTGCGACGTCGAGTGCGGCG